>NZ_LT854640.1:0-1347500 GCF_900184255.1 Haloimpatiens massiliensis
AAAGGTGAAGTGCTACCAAACATAACAAGTACAGTAATGGAGAAGCAAGAGTTAGAACAGGGACAAGAACAGGCGGTAAAAGTAAAAACAGATTATACGGGAAATGTACAATATCTTGTATATTTATATGATTATAATACTAAAAAGTGGACAGACCTAACAGGAGAATATTTACCAGCAGTAAGTGGAACCAGTGAACAGAGAATAAGTTTAGGGAAGAACTTTTCAGTAGGAAATTATAGAATAACCGTAAGAGCAAAGCGGGCAGGACAAGTAGGAAAGTATAATAATGTGTCATACTTTGAACCATATGATTCTTATGCCTATGGAGATTTTACTGTAANAAGTAAGTTACAGTTATAAAACCTATTGGAATTAGGTTCTAATAGTAAAAGGAGTTAAATTATGATATATATAGCTATAGAAAACAAAAAATATTTAAAAAAGATAAAATATGTTTTTGATACTATATTTTTTAATTTAGGACTAGACTATAAATTATTATCACAAGAAAAGTATACTAATATAAATGAAAAAGATATTTTAATAGTATATGGTTTTACTAAAGAATATGAAAATGATGTTATTGGGAAATTTTTCTTTAACAATTTAATCATCATAAAAGATAGTATGAAGCTATTCCATGAAGATTTCTATATGAAAGAGAGCTCTTTAGGAAATGTGCAAGTTAAAAATTTTGAGGGGTTTTTAGGAAAAAGTTTAATATCCATATTTTCTAACGATAATAAGTTATTTGTTGAAGAAACATATAAATGTGATAAGAAAATGTTTTTAACTAATTTTGATTTTATATCTGATATATTTTTTATGCTTACTAGATACGAAGAAGTCGTAAATACAGAAAAAATAGAAGAAATATACAATAGATTTCCAGCAGTACAATCTGTAGCTATAAAAAATAATTTTTTACACAGACCTATTGTAAATGAGGATATAGAGTTTATATGGTATATATTGCATAATTTCAATTTGAAACTTGAGAGAAAAAAATGGTGGAAGAATAATGAGTTTGCAGTATGTTTGACACACGATGTAGACATGCTTTTTAAGTACGATAAATTAAAAAATGAAATAAGAAATTGTGGAAGTTTTCTATTAAAGGAAAAGTCTTTTAATAAATTTGTAAAAAATATTAAGTTTTATTTTCGTAGCAAATTAGACTACACCAAGGATCTTTTTTGGAATTTGGATGATATAATGAAAAAAGAATATGAAAAGGGATTTAAATCCAGTTTCTATTTTATGAGTGGAGGAAATTCTCAATTTGATAATAATTATAGTTTGCAAGATTATAGAATTAAAGAATTAATAGAGCATATAGAAAATAAAGGATTTGAAGTTGGATATCATGGAAGTTTTAATAGTTTCGATGATATTAATATTATGGATGAAGAAAAAACAAGGATTGATGAGATAGTTACTTGTAATTCCTATGGATGCAGACAGCATTATTTAAGGTTTTCAACACCTACTACATGGAGAATACAAGAAAAGGTCGGGTTGTTATATGATACAACCTTAGGATATGCTGATTATGAAGGATTTAGAACAGGATATTGTTTTCCATATAAACCGTTTGATTTGATAGAAGATAGGGTTATGGATATATGGGAAATACCTTTGATTGTTATGGATGCTACAGTAAGTAATTATAGAAAATTATCTAGAAGTGAAGGGATTGAACGTATAAAGAATTTAATTGATTTAGTAGAAAAATACAAAGGAGTATTTACTTTATTATGGCATAACTCTTCATTTGATGAATTAAACAATGTTTGGAATAAATGGGATGGAGCTTATGAAGAAATACTTGATTATTTAGTATATAAAAATGCTTATGTAAGTAGTGGGAGGAATATTATAAACAAATTAATATAAAATGTTTTATGTAATAAACTGGTTGAAATATGACTTTAAAAATCAAATTAGTTTTTATTGTATAAACTTATAAAAGGAGAGAAATATGAATAATAAGTTGTTTATTAAAATATCAGTTTTAATAACAGTTTTTTTTACATGGATTGATATTTTATTGAATTTTACTATGCACGTAAATCAAATGTTTTTGGTATTTAGTTTAATTTTTATTATATATTATGTATTAAAAAATAAAATAACAATTAAAACTATAATAGCTGATTATACAAAAAATAGAATAAATAAATACATTTTAATTTTATTAAATTTATATATTTTGTATGATTTAATAACGATTATTTATTCTCCTGTAAAGATGTATGCATTGAGTAAATATATAATTATAATCCAAATGTACGTATTGTTTCTAGTCATATATTATTCATCTCAAAAAAAACAATATATATATGAATTGTTTTTAACAATAGGTATTGGGTCTTTAGGATTGGCTATTATTTCATTTTTAGCTTACTTTGGAATAATACCTATATATGTGCCATCTATAGAGAAAATATCCTTATTAAGTGATTATAATGTTGCAACTACAACTATATTAATAGGTATAATTATTTTATTCGCTATAATTTCCAAAATCTTAGATAAAAAAATGTATGGAAAATTTAATATATATATAAGTTTAATATGTATTTTAGCTATTCCAGTTATATTTAATGGAGGCTCAAAAAGAGCTGTTTTATTATTGGGTTTTGATTTAGTTGTGTTGTTATTATATTATATATTTAAATTATATAGTATGAAAAAAATAAATATTAAAAGTATAAGTGTTATTATATTTAGTATATTAATATCAGTTATGGTTACTGCAAAAGTTAATGAACTAGTTATAAAAGTTAGTAATGGTGAAAAAGTCATAGAATATAAAGTTAAACCTAATAATAAAGAAAATGATCAAAGTGATAAGAATAGTAAAAATGATTTAAACATAGATAGCAGTAAATCAGGATATAGTATTAATAATGCATATAAAACCATATATAAAGGTGGAGCTTTATCAAAAAGAAGAATTATATGGGATATTGCTTTTAAAGACATTTCAAAGTATAAATTAAAAGATATATTAATTGGAAAAGGAGCAGGATATTCTTCATATATTTATAGTAATATTTATCAGGAAAATATACAACAACTATATAAAAATAAAAAAGAAGTAAAATTAGGAGGAAATCATCCTCATAATTGTTTTATGATTGATATATTAGATGGAGGAATAATTAAATTATTATTAGGGCTAGGTATTTGGAGTTTAATATTATTTGAAATTATAAAAATATTTAAATTAGATAAAACTTTAGGTGTGATCTTGTTTACTGCATTTACAACTATTTTTTGCAATAACATGATATCAGGTAGATTTGGATATATTTATGATAAAGCATTTTGGATTTTTATTGCATTGTGCATGGCATCGATTAATGTATTAAATCACAATGAAAGAGAAAAATATGAAAATGGGATTTAAAATAATTAAGATATTATTAGTTGAAGAGGTGAAAAAATGAAAATTTGTGTTTTGACCTCAGGTCACGACGTTTTTGATGATAGAATTTATTATAAAGAAATTTTATCTTTAAAAAAGAAATATAGCACAATTTATTTAGTAGCACCAGGGGATAAAGATTTTATTACACAGGATGGGATAATAGTAAAAACATTTCCTAAAAGAAAAAAGTGGTACCATAGAATAAGTATTATAAAACAAATGTATAAAATAGCCACAACTATAAATGCAGATATATATCATGCTCATGAACCAGATTCATTTCAAGTAGCTGTTAAATTAAAGAAACATTTAGGGTGCAAAATAATATATGATTCTCATGAGTATCATCCAGAAGGATTTGCTGAACATTTTCCTTTATGTAGAGGAATAATAACAAAAATTATATATCAATATGAAAAGAAAATGGCGCAAAGAGCTGATTACATTATAACTGTTAACTCCATTTTAGTTAATAAATTTAAAAAATATAATTCAAATGTGGCTCTTATACCTAACTATCCTGTAATGGAATACTTAAATTTTGAAAAAGAATATAATAAAAAACCAACATTTATATATGTGGGGGGACTTAGAGAGGATAGAGGAATATTTAAAATATTAGAGGCAATTTCTTTAATAAATTATGATTATAAATATTATTTTGTTGGTCCATTTGAAAATGATGAATTCAAGCATAAAGTTGAGAATTTTATAGATTCAAATATGAAAAAAAGCGATGTGGTATTTACTGGAAAAATATCTCATATGGAAGTTTTTAAATACTTGAAAAAATCTCATGTGGGATTTGTATTATTACAAGCTAAAAATTGGAGATATGTAAATTCAGAGCCTGTAAAGTTATTTGAATATATGATGGGCAAAAATGCTATCATAGGAAGTAACTTTCCTATGATGAAGAATATTATTGAAAAATGGCAAGTAGGTCTAGTTATAAAACCCGATTCTGTTGAAGCTATAAAGGAAGCTATTGAAATAATGGGAGAAAACATTAGTGATACTAATAATATGGGAGCAAGAGGATTAAAAGCAGTAGAAATGGAATATAATTGGGATAAGTGTGAAAATGTTTTATTGGACATTTATAGTAAATAGTAAAATGTATTTTAATAATAAATTGTATGTATTTAATTATGTTTTGGTAAATTTTAAATAAATATGCAAGGATGGTATATATATGAGCAAGGTATTGATGATTGTACAGAATGATTTTGTTAATGATTCAAGAATAATAAAAGAAGCTAGTATATTGGCGAAAAATGGATATGATGTTAAAGTACTAGCATTACACAATAACGATTTATTAGAACAAGAGTGTATTCAAGGATTTAAAGTAAAAAGAATAAAATTATATACTCGTAATAGACTAGGAAAAAATGAATTTATTCAGGCTATAAAATATTTAGAATTTAAGAAAAAATGTAAAGAAGAGGCACTTAGCTTTTTACCAGATATTGTACATTGCCATGATGTTTATACGTTGCCTATAGGTGAAGAAATTGTAAAAAAAATAAGAAAAATAAAAAATGTAAAATTTGTATATGATTCACATGAATTGTGGCCTGAAGCATCTAATAATTTAAGTATGCCTAAAATTTTATTAAATATTCAAAATATGATAGAAGGTAAAATTATAAGAAAATGTGATAAAGTTATAACAGTAAGTGAATCTATTGTTAATTACTTAAAGGAAAAATATAATCTTGGGGAATATCCTGTACTTTTAAGAAATATACCATATAAACATAGTTCTATTGAAAACAGGAAATTATTTCATAAAGAATTAAATATAGAAGAAAACAAAAAAATAGTTATATATCAAGGGGTTATAGGAAGTGGTAGAGGTATAGAAAATTTGATAAAAGCAATGAAGTATACTAATGAAAATATAGTACTTGTACTTTTAGGTAATGGAAATAAAGTCGATGAATATAAAAATATAGTAATAAAAAATGAATTGCAGAATAAAATATATTTTCATGAAGCGGTTGACCCAAGTGTTTTAATAAAATATACTTCATCTGCTGACTTAGGAATGAGTATGATAATGAATATATGCTTAAGTTATTATTATAGTTTACCTAATAAAATGTTTGAGTATATACAATCGGAAATACCAGTGATTTGTAGTAACTATCCTGATATGAGCGAAATAATAAGTAAATATAATGTTGGCGAAGTGGCTAATGCTGATAGTTATAATGATATTGCAGAATCTATTAATAAAATTTTGTCAGATGAGGATATTTGTCAAATATATAAAAACAATTGCAAGTTGGCTAAGAAACAATTAAATTGGGAAGAAGAAAGTAAAAAATTAATTAATTTATATAA
Organism: Haloimpatiens massiliensis; assembly: GCF_900184255.1. Taxonomy (NCBI): domain Bacteria; kingdom Bacillati; phylum Bacillota; class Clostridia; order Eubacteriales; family Clostridiaceae; genus Haloimpatiens; species Haloimpatiens massiliensis. The sequence continues at coordinate 5,792 of NZ_LT854640.1, forward strand.
TGAACTTTAATCTAATAATCTTACTAGAAACTATTTTATTAAAAAACATTATTTATAATGCTAAGGTTATTATTATGATATACGAATAATTATATGTAGAACATAAAAGAAAGGAGGTGATAGAAAGTGAAAAAGAAGCATAAATTTTTAACATTGTTATTTGCATTTTTTATTATACTAGGTTTGTTTTATTGTAAAACATATGCAGTGGAAAAATTACCTAGTATAACGAGTGCTACAATAGAAAAATCTGTGTTGCAAGTAGGAGAGGAACAAGCAGTAAAAGTAAAAACAGATTATACGGGAAATGTACAATATCTTGTATATTTATATGATTATAATACTAAAAAGTGGACAGACCTAACAGGAGGATATTTACCAGCAGTAAGTGGAACCAGTGAACAGAGAATAAGTTTAGGGAAGAACTTTTCAGTAGGAAATTATAGAATAACTGTAAGAGCAAAGCGGGCAGGACAAGTAGGAAAGTATAATAATGTGTCATACTTTGAACCATATGATTCTTATGCCTATGGAGATTTTACTGTAAAAAAAGGTGAAGTGCTACCAAACATAACAAGTACAGTAATGGAGAAGCAAGAGTTAGAACAGGGACAAGAACAGGCGGTAAAAGTAAAAACAGATTATACGGGAAATGTACAATATCTTGTATATTTATATGATTATAATACTAAAAAGTGGACAGACCTAACAGGAGGATATTTACCAGCAGTAAGTGGAACTAGTGAACAGAGAATAAGTTTAGGGAAGAACTTTTCAGTAGGAAATTATAGAATAACCGTAAGAGCAAAGCGGGCAGGACAAGTAGGAAAGTATAATAATGTGTCATACTTTGAATCATATGATTCTTATGCCTATGGAGATTTTACTGTAAAAAAAGGTGAAGTGCTACCAAACATAACAAGTACAGTAATGGAGAAGCAAGAGTTAGAACAGGGACAAGAACAGGCGGTAAAAGTAAAAACAGATTATACGGGAAATGTACAATATCTTGTATATTTATATGATTATAATACTAAAAAGTGGACAGACCTAACAGGAGAATATTTACCAGCAGTAAGTGGAACCAGTGAACAAAGAATAAGTTTAGGCAAAAACTTTTCAGTAGGAAATTATAGAATAACCGTAAGAGCAAAACGAGCAGGAAAAGTAGGTAAGTATAATAATGTGTCTTATTTCCAGGATTATGATAGTTATGCTTATGGAGATTTTACTGTAAAAAAAGCTGAAATTTTACCAAATATAGCTAGTGCAACTTTGGACAAATCTGTATTAGCAGTAGGAGAAGAACAGGCGGTAAAGGTAAAAACGGATTATACAGGAAATGTACAATACATTGTATATTTATATGATTATAATACTAAAAAGTGGACAGACCTAACAGGAGGATATTTACCAGTAGTAAGTGGAACCAGTGAACAGAGAATAAGTTTAGGGAAGAACTTTTCAGTAGGAAATTATAGAATAACCGTAAGAGCAAAGCGAGCAGGACAAGTAGGAAAGTATAATAATGTGTCTTATTTCCAGGATTATGATAGTTATGCTTATGGAGATTTTAAAGTTAGTGCATTACCAAGTATAACAAGTGCAGTAATGGAAAAGGCTATCTTAGAAGTAGGAGAAGGACAAGCGGTAAAAGTAAAAACAGATTATACAGGAAATGTACAATACCTTGCATATTTATATGACTATAGCACAGGAAAATGGACGGACTTAACAGAAGGATATTTACCAGCAGTAAGTGGAACCAGTGAACAGAGAATAAATTTAGGCAAAAACTTTTCAGTAGGAAATTATAGAATAACTGTAAGAGTAAAACGAGCAGGACAAGTAGGAAAGTATAATAACGTATCTTATTTTCAAGATTACGATGGGTATGCGTATGCAGATTTTAAAGTTGTAACTCATAGAAGCGGATTGGAAGGAAAAGTAATAGTTATAGATCCGGGACATAATCATGGTGGAGACTATGGAGCAGTTGGAAATGGTTTAAGTGAAACAGAATTGAATATGCAAACTGCTTTAAAGTTGAAAAGTGAGTTAGAGAAAAAAGGTGCAAAAGTAATTTTAACTCGTGATCCAAACCACAAGGAATATTTATCCGTAAAAGAAAGTTTGGTTAGAAGAGTAGAAATAGCAAATAGTAGTAAGGCAGATTTATTTATAAGTATACATCATGATTCTAGTGAGTATTCTTCTGCATATGGTACTTCTGCATACTATAGTATTTCTAGAGGAAATAGTAGTGTTTCAAGTTATGCAATACAAAAAAGCAAGGAACTTGCTGAAAAAGCATCTTCTAAAATAGCTTCTTTAGGAACGAAAAATAGAGGAGCACACGATAGGGATTTATATGTTACAAAATATACAAATATGCCTTCAGTGTTAGTTGAAGTTGGCTTTATAAGTAACTCAGCAGAAGCTAAGAAAATCAGTGATTACTATTATCAGCTAAGTGTGGCTAAAAAACTAACAGAAGCAGTTGAAGAGATTTTTAAATAAGGTTAAGTTAATGAGACTATAAGCTGTTGGTAAATTATATTATCAACAGCTTATATTTATATATAACAGCAATTATTAACTAAATCTTATATTATATCCAATTTAAAAACTAAATATGATATAATCATAATGAGTATTATTTATATTATATGATTAAAGTTTTAAATTTTAGATGAAGCTTTGGGTCAACTAAAATTTAAAACTTGTATCTGGGGGCTTATCCATTGTAATTCTTTAGTTTTCCACTATGATAAAAGTTATAATATTACGGTAAGTAGACATGGTATGTGGAGAATAAAAATATATCTAAAGAAAGAAGAGGTGACTTAAATTAATGAGGAAAGTGAAAAAAAATATAGCTTTATTTTTGGTAAGTTTTATGTTTTTAAATGTATTTTATTATAAAGTAAGTGCATTAGAGCAATTACCTAAAATAACAAGCACTGTAGTGGAAAAGGTAGAGTTAACACATGGAGAGGAACAAGCAGTAAAAGTAAAAACAGATTATACGGGAAATGTACAATATCTTGTATATTTATATGATTATAATACTAAAAAGTGGACAGACCTAACAGGAGGATATTTACCAGCAGTAAGTGGAACCAGTGAACAGAGAATAAGTTTAGGGAAGAACTTTTCAGTAGGAAATTATAGAATAACCGTAAGAGCAAAGCGAGCAGGACAAGTAGGAAAGTATAATAATGTGTCATACTTTGAACCATATGATTCTTATGCCTATGGAGATTTTAAAGTTGAGAATTTTACTAAATATGATGTTTCTATAGGATTAACTCAATTAGGTAATATAAATACCTTGAATTTTTCATTAACGGGTAATTATAATGTTAAGGGAAATAATGAGAATATATCTTTAGCAGCTAATACATATACTATAAAATCTAATGCACAAGGATTCCTTATTTATAAAAATGCTACATTAATTAAGAGTTTAGGGACAAACGAAATAGTAATAAAACCTTCTAGTAACGATACTTATATAAAATTTGTTAAAGAGTCATATACTAGAAATTTTCCAGGAGAGATAATTCTACAAAAAAAATCAGATAATACTATGCTAGTTATAAATAAATTAGATATAGAGGAATATACAAAAGGAGTACTACCTTTTGAAATGGGGGAAAGCTTTAGTTTAGAAGCTTTGAAGGCCCAAGCTGTGGTTGCAAGGACATATGCTGTTGCAAATAAGGGTAGATATTCAAGTTATGGATATGATTTAACTGATGATACTAGATGTCAAGTATACAGAGGTTATAATTCTAGTCTTACTAAATGTAATAGAGCTGTTGATGAAACTAGAAGTAAGGTGCTAAAATATCTGGGACAACCCATCTCAACAGTATATTGTTCATCGAATGGAGGATATACTGAAAGAAGTGAAAATGTATGGTTGGGCTCTCAATCATATTTAATAGATCAAAAAGATCCATTTGATTCAATTAGACCTAGTTATTTGACTAATTGGAGAGAAGAAAAAAGCAATGGAGATATTTTTGAATTATTAAAAAAAGCAAGTTGTAATATAAAGGAATTTGTTAAAATAGATATAAGTAATATAGAAAAATATCCTAGTGGTAGAATAAAAAAGTTGTGTTTAATATATAAAGATTCAAGTAATACGCAACAGAAGTTAGAGTTAACAAAAGAAAGAGCTAGAACATTTTTCGGTTTAAAAAGTGCAATGTACGATGTCAAATATGAAAATTCCAAGTATGTGTTTATAGGAAATGGATGGGGACATGGAGTTGGAATGAGTCAATGGGGCGCAGAAGGAATGGCTAGACAAAATAATAACCATAATGAAATACTAAAATTTTATTATAAAAATGCTACTTTAAGTAATATCTATTAAATGAAAGATTTAGTCAATAATATGAATTAATTTTAAATTAAGAGTATGAGTGAATTTTTAACAAAAATCTACTTGTACTCTTAATTTTGGTATATTGGAGTATGCTAATTGAATATGTAATAAACTCTAATGTTTATTACATATTCAATTGTAAAATGAGAAATAATGTTAGTTATGTTTTGGGATTTTTCTATTTGTAAAAATATTTTGATGCAATTTTATAAGTTTTTAAACTTGAAAAAGTTGCTTTAACAATTAAAGTCATGTATTATGATTCTTATGAAGTGATGAATTAATAATATAAACATGAATAGTAAAAGTTTATAAAACTCCATTTGAAATTTATGTAAAATAATTATATAATAAATGATTATATGTAATATTAGAAAGTTAAAGATGTTAAAAGGTATTTTATAAATTTTGATTATAGATAATAATAACTAGAGGTGGTTTTATGAAAAATATTACAGTTAGATATTTGAATAAAGATGAATTTGAAAAATGGGATGAATTTGTGGATGAATCACCATACGGAACCATATTTAGCAAATCTTATTGGTTGGAGAAAGTTTCAAATCAGTTTCAAATCTTAATAGCAGAAGAAAATAATAAAATAGTTGGAGGGATAGCTTTACCTTCAATATATGGTAAATTATACAAAGATTCTAAGTTGACGCCGCAGCTAGGAGTTATTTTATTTAAGCCTAACAATAAACAAAAATATTGCAGCGTTTTATCAAAACAAATAGAAATTACTGAAGCGTTAATAAAGAAATTACCTGAATTTAAACAGTTTAAATATAATTTTAATTACAACTACACAAATTTTTTGCCATTTATATGGAATGGATTTAGTGTTAATGTAAATTATACTTATGTGATTGAAGACTTAACGGATTTAGATAAAGTTCACAGCAACTTTGACTATGATGTAAAGTATATGATTAAGAAAGCTCATAAAAATAACTTAAGAGTAACTGACGAGTTTGGTATTAAAGAGTTCTATGAAGTAAATAAGAAAACTTTTGATAGACAAGGGATGGAGATGCCTTATACATTGGAGTTTTTAAGTCAATTAGATTCTATATTAGAGGAACATGGCAATAGAAAGATATTTTTTGCTTTAGATGATGAAAATAGGATAATTGCGGGAACATATATACTTTATGATAAGGAATGTGCATATTATTTAATGGGTGGAGCTGATCCAGAATTTAGAAATACTGGTGCTCAAACATTTTTAATTTGGGAGAGTATTAAGTTTGCAGCTAAAGTATCGAAAAAATTTGATTTTGAAGGCTCTATGGTAAGGAGTATAGAAAAACCTTTTAGAGAATTTGGAGGTACACAAAAAATAATACATAATGTGTATAAAAGTGATAAATTAACGGAAATCGCTTATAATTTTGCTAAAAAAAATAAAAATATTATAAGAAAAATATTTAAGGTGTGATGTATTATGATAAATTTTGTTATAAGTCCAAATTTAAAAAATAAAAAATCGTTGGTATACACTATATATTACTTAACAAAAAATCTTAATTGTGAAATAAAGATTTCATATGTAAAGAGAGAAGAAGCTTTAAATATATACTATGGAATAGATTGTAATGAAGGTATACATATACCTTGTGATTTTAGCACAGAAAAAATCATGTTTAGCAAGTATAAGGACAAGTTAATAATGTCTAATAGGGTAATTAAGGAACCTTTTATAATTAATAAAAATAAAATAGAATTTAATTATGATATATTATTTATTTCAAAGTATTTATTGACTTGTCAGGAAGAGTATGAAATAAAAAATAGGGACGACAAAGAAAGATTTATAGCTGAATTAAGTTTGAGAAAAGAAAAGGTAAAGATACCATTTTTTAATATTAACTCAGATATTTTATTAGAAGCAATTAATGTAATGAATAAATCTATTGGAATAAATAAAGATAATTTTGAAATATTTTTGACGCATGATGTAGACAGCATAAATAGTAGAGATAAATATGTTTTTTTGCACAATGCAAAGGTCTTATTGACAAATAAGAACGTTCCGTTAAAAGAAAGAGTTTCAGATTTATTTTTAGATATAATTTATAATAGGCATTTACAGATAGAGAATTATATTGACATTGAGTCAAGAAGAAAAGCTAAATCAGAATTTTATTTTATTGAAGGAGAAAAGCATAGACTAGGTAAAAGATATGATTTAATGAGTATAAAAAAGCAGATAGATAAAATAAAAAATAGTCCTAATCATGTAATTGGAATACATACAAATTATTTTTCTTATAAAGATAAAGGTAGAATACAAAATGAAATTAATCAAATTGAAAAAAGAACTGGAACTAAAGTTAAAAGTTGTAGAAATCATTATCTGAGATTTGAAATGCCAACAACACTTAATATTTTAAGTGAGTGTGGAATTATATCAGATTCTACTATGGGATACCCGGATATTAATGGATTTAGAGCTGGTATCTGTGAAAGTTATGTTCCATATGATTTAAATGAAAATAAATTAATTGATATTTATGAAACACCTCTTGTAGTTATGGATGGCGTTGTTATGGAGAAAAGTATAAGCTTCCAAGAAAAATGGCATGAAATAAAATATAACCTAGATTCTGTTATTAAATATAACGGAACAGCCTCTGTATTATTTCATCATAGGGTTATAGTTTCTGATGAATATAAATGCATGTATGAAAAAATATTAGACTATGTAGTAGATAAGGGAGGTAAATTTGTTCTTTCTAAAGAATTTGAAAATAGAAAAAAAAATGATATAATTGCTATTGAAAAACTATTTTCATATATAAATGATTAGTAAGGGAGTAATAGTATGAAAAAGATATTAACTATCGTAGGAGCACGTCCACAATTTATAAAAGCAGCAGCAGTTTCTAATATAATAAGAAAAGAACATGAGGAAGTTTTAATACACACAGGGCAGCATTATGATGAAAATATGTCTAAAGTATTTTTTGAAGAGTTAAATATACCAAAACCAGATTATAACTTAGGGGTTGGTTCAGGGTCTCATGGAAAGCAAACAGGTGAAATGCTACATAAATTAGAAGAAATATATTTAAAAGAAAAACCAGATTTAGTTTTAGTATATGGAGATACCAATTCCACATTAGCAGGGGCCTTAGCAGCAAGCAAACTTTTAATACCAGTTGCTCATGTGGAAGCGGGACTTAGAAGTTTTAATAAAGCTATGCCAGAAGAACAAAATAGAATACTTACAGATCATATATCAGAACTTTTATTTGTACCTACTATTACAGCAGAGAATAATCTTAAAAATGAGGGAGTAACTAAAGGTGTGCATAATGTAGGAGATGTTATGTTTGATGCAGTACTTCATTTTAAGAAATTATCTCAGGAGAAAAGTAAGATTCTTGAAGAAGTTGGTTTGAAAAGCGAAGAATTTATATTAACTACAATACATAGAGCTGAAAATACTAATGATATAAATAGGTTAAGAAATATAATAGAAGCTTTAAACGAAAGTGGTGAAAAAATAGTTTTACCACTTCACCCAAGAACCAAAAAGTATATAGAGGATTATGGCTTGGAATTTGGAGAAAATATAAAGGTAATAGAACCTATTGGTTATTTAGATATGATAAGTCTCGAGATGCATGCTAAAAAAATAGTTACAGATAGCGGTGGAGTTCAAAAGGAAGCATTTTTTATGGAAAAACCTTGTGTGACTATGAGAGATGAAACTGAGTGGGTAGAGACAGTAGAAAATGGATGGAATGTTATAGTAGGAACAAATAAAGAGGATATACTTGAAAATATAAAGAATTTTATTCCAAAAGAGAAGCAAAAAAATATATTTGGAGATGGTCATGCGGGAGATAAAATTTTAGACATTATAAATAAGGCTATAGTGTAAAATAGAGGTGAAATAATGAAAATACTTTTTTTAACTCAATATTGTCCACCAGAAGTTGGTGCGCCACAAAATAGAATATTTGAGCTTGCAAAACGGTTAAAGAAGTTTGGACATGAAGTTACTATTTTAACTGCAATGCCTAATTATCCTAAGGGGGAAATATTTGATGAATACAAGGGTAAAAAAGTAGTTAGAGAAGAAATGGACGGAATTAAAATAGTTCGTACCAGTATTTACGCTACTAAGGAAAAATCTTTTACTAAAAGACTTAGAAATTATCTTTCTTTTACATTTTCATCTGTATTTACAGGAGCAAAGTATATTGAAAAGCAAGATGTTCTAATAACAGAATCTCCACCATTATTTTTAGGATGGTCAGGTTATGTATTATCTAAAAAGAAGAAGGCTAAATTTGTATTTAATGTATCAGACTTATGGCCAGAATCTGCAGTTAAATTAGATGTATTACATAATAAAGCACTTATTAAAGCTTCTACATGGTTAGAAGAATTTTGTTATAAAAAAGCATCAGCTGTGACAGGACAAACACGTGGGATTGTTGATAACATAGTGAATAGAGGTTTTGATAAAAACAAAGTTCATCTTATAACTAATGGAGTGGATACTGAGTTTTTCAAAAAAGAAAATAGAGATGAAAATTTTAGAAAAGAAATAGGCATAGATGCTAAATTTGCACTATGTTATGCAGGAATACACGGTTTGGCTCAAGGATTGGAAGTTATAATAAATGCAGCAGAAATTATAAAAGAACATGAAGGTATACAAATTGTATTTATAGGGGATGGACCAGAAAAAAATAAGCTTATTGACATAGTTAAAGAAAAAGGTCTAAAAAATGTTAGTTTTTTACCAATTCAGCCTAAAACTAATATGCCTAAAATAATAGCTTCTATGGATGCTACTATTATACCTCTTAAGAAGTTAGATATATTTAAAGGGGCATTGCCATCCAAGATGTTTGAAGCTTTAGCATCAGAGCTACCTATAGTATTGGCTGTAGAAGGTGAAGCAGAAAAACTTATAAATAGTGCAAAAGCAGGTATAGTAGTGGAACCAGAAAATCATAAAGAAATTGCTGATGCAATTCTAAAGTTATATAATGATAAAGAATTGAGAGATAATTTAGGTTATAATGGTAGGAAATATGTAATAGATAATTATTCAAGAGAATCTATTAGCAGAAAGTTAGAAAATATATTACTAAAATTAGTTGATTAATTAATTTAAAATTTATTGAATATATTTTTAGGGGTGCTAAGTTGCTAATTAGAAACTCAACTTACTAAAAGCAATATATACTTTTAGGATTATAGGCATGTAATTAATATTACATGCTTATTTTAAAGTGTAATAGCTGTAGGAATTGTTTATGAAGAACTTGTATTTAAAAAGCAAATTTTGATAATTTGTTTTTATAGCTTAATAACTATAAAATGTTATATTATTGTTCTTAGTGGTGATAATATTTATAATAATGAGGGAAGAAGGTATTATTAATTAAATGTTATTAAAAATTCATATACTTATTTGAGTATATTTATGTTAAAATAACTATGATTAAATAAGTAATGATAATAATAAGGGCGCCTATTCAACATGAAAGGATGTATACATATGGATAAAGATAATAAATATGATAAAATAATTATAGATATAGATAAATTAAAATCTAAAAGACTAAGTTTTGCTATTAAGAGAATACTGGATTTTATATTATCTTTAATAGGTATAACTATATTGTTTCCAGTTTATTTAATTATATATTTAGCTATAAAGTTAGATTCAAAAGGACCAGCCTTATTTAAGCAAGTTAGAGTAGGTAAAGATAATAAAGAGTTTGTAATTTATAAATTTAGGACTATGATAGTAAATGCAGAAAAGAAAAGGGAGTTAGAAATAGATCCATCTAATATTGAAAATTTTGTTTTCCAAAGTAAAAGTGATAATAGAATAACAAAAGTAGGTGCTTTTTTAAGAAAGACAAGTTTAGATGAACTTCCACAGCTTTTTAATGTACTTATTGGAAATATGAGCTTAGTTGGGCCTAGACCGGAAATACCAGATGTAGTTAAGTATTATCCAAAGGAATATGCTCAAAGGCTTTTAGTTACTCCAGGCATAACTGGACTTGCACAGATTAGTGGAAGAGGAGAAATAGAGCTTGGAAAAACTATTTATTATGATTTGAAATATATACAAAATTTCTCTGTAATATATGACATAGAAATCTTTTTTAAAACAATAGCTTCTGTTTTAAAAAAAGAAGGAGCATATTAGAAATGACTTTATTTTAAAAAGGAGATTTTGTTATTATGAAAAGGGCATATGTTTATTTAACAAACATGTTATTTATTATATACGTTATTATTTATCCTTTAATTCCTATTGAAAATAAAATAGGCAAAATAGCTTTTAAATCAGATTATATTATTTATGTTTTAATATTTATTACTCTATTAGGGATAATTTTAAATAAATCTATAAGGAAAAAAATATTTTCTAATGTTGAAGAATTTTTTAAATCACCATTGGCTTGGTCACTTATAGGACTAAATATAGTTATGTATTTTTCAAGTATATATGCTTTAGATAAGAGAGTTGCAATTACTCATAGTATAAGATTTACAATTTATATTTTTATATTTTTTATAGTTTCCTATATGAATGATAATAAGAAAATAATAAATTTTTATACTATACTTATTTTAAGTGTTACTACATTTATAAGTTGTGGAGCAGTTTATGAATATATAAATATGCGCTATTTCCTACATAATAAAGGGGAAATAAGAATAGCATCATTTCTTCAAAATTCTAATAATTTAGGTGCATATATTATATTTTTTATTTTCATAAGTTTAACTTTGATTTTTGTAGTTAAAGGAAAGAAAGAAAAATTTATTTGTGGAATCATATCTTTAATTATGTTATTTTCAATAATATTTTGCGGTTCTAGAAATGCATTATTAGCTCTTATATTAGGAATAGGTATATTTGCTATATTTTATAATAAAAAATTTACGATAGTTGCTTTAATATTAGTGACTATGTTGTGTATAATACCTATTAGCAGAAATAGAATAACGCAAGTTTTTAATAGAGATCAAAATGAGTCTAGAATAAAGATATGGAAAACAGCTAGATATATTATAAAGGACAATAGTATTTTAGGAGTTGGGTATAACAATTATATGACAGCCTATACTAAGTATGTCAGTAAGTATCCTAAACAGTTACAAATACGTTCTAGTTACATTCCTAAACACCCACATAATATATTTTTAAAAATCCAATGTGAATTAGGAATACCGGGAACTATAATGTTCATAATGTTTTTATTGTTTTCTTTAAAAACAATTAGACAATCTTTAAAAGGGATCAAAGGGACAAGACAATATTATATTGTAAAAGCCTTAGGAATTTCATTTTTTATATTTCAAGTTATGAATTTAATAGATTGTTTTTATGATATACCTAAAATAATGACTACTATGTTTATTATATTAGGAATAATAAATTTTTATCAAAGGAAGATGTTAAATGAGTGATAAATTCATTAATTTATTAGGTTATAATATTTTTAAAAATGATATTAATGATTTAATGCAGTATATTAATAATTTCAACAAGATTAATATAATTTCAGGGAACCCAGATATCCTATATAGCGGATTAAAAAAACCTGAGTTATATAATAGCTTTACCTCGGAAAATAGTTTAATAATACCTGATGGCATTGGGACAGTATTAGCATCTAAGATAATAAAAAATCCTGTTAGAGGAAAAATAGCAGGTATAGATTTAATGAAAAATATTTTAAAGGAATGTGAAAAAGAAAATAAAGGGGTTTATTTTTTAGGAGCATCCCAAGAAAATTTAGATGCATGTGTTCAAAATATAAGTAATGAGCTTCCTAAATTAAATATAGTTGGATTTAGAAATGGATACTTTAATTCAGAAGATGAAGCAGAGATAGTAAATGATATCATTAGTAAAGAACCTTATGCAGTGTTTATTGCATTGGGTTGTCCTAAACAGGAAAATTTTATTATTAAATACATGAATAAGATTCCAGCTACAATTTTTATGGGAGTTGGGGGAAGCTTTGATGTCATAGGGGAAAAAACTAAGAGAGCTCCTAAATGGATGATAGATTTAGGATTAGAATGGCTTTATAGAACAATAAAAGAACCATATAGAATTAAGCGATTAGGCAGTATTCCTAAATTTTTATTAGAAGTTGTAAAGAGTAAATAATTATACAACTGAGGAGGGACGTATGAATATATTATTTATAGCTTGTTATGCACCATTTATAAATAATTCAGCAGCTATAAGGACATTACAGTATTTAAATAAAATATCTAATACAAGTGGGTATAAAGTACATTTATTGACTGTGAATTTTCCTAAAGATTCCATATATTATGATGAAAATTTAGCCGGTATGATAGCTCCTGAGGTTAAAGTACATTTAATAGATGGTGGAATAATATTTAATAAATTTATGCCCAGAAAGTCAACTAGTAATGTATCAAAAAATATTAAAAAGAGTAGGAAAAATAAATTTTTAAGAAGGATTAAAAATTATTTAGCTACACCAGATATGTATATAAGATGGGCTAATAAAGCTGCTAAATTTGGAATAAACCTTATGGAGAAGGAAAAGTTTGATGTGATTTTTTCAATGCATGAACCTCCCTCATCACATATATGCGCTTATTACATAAAGAAAAAGTTTAAAAATGTAAAATGGATAAGTTATTGGAGTGATCCGTGGTTAAAAGATTCTACGAGAGAAAATAGTTTTTGGTTAAAAAGATTGATAGAGAAAAAGTTAGAAAAAAAAGTAGTTAGGTTAAGTGATAAATTTTTATTTGTAACGGAGCCTAATAGGATTGATTATATAAACACGTATAACATTCCAGATGAAAAGACAAATATAGTTTCAAGGGGATTTGATTTGGAATTTTATACAAAAATTGAAGAAAAAGATCCTCCTAAACTTATACAGAAGGATAAAATTAATTTTTTATATGCGGGAGAGATTTTTTCTAAGTTGAGGGATTTAAAGCCTTTTATCAATGCGTTAAATAAATTAAAATCCAATGATATAGATTTATATAAAAAGCTAAACATATTGTTTTTTGGAAATATAGATGATGAGGCTATAAAAAATGATTTAGATAATATTGATGTGGTAACGGTTAATGGACGTATTTCCTATGATAAAGTTGTAGAGTATATGGTTAATTCAGAAGTATTATTGTTATTTGGGAATAAAAATTCTAAACAAATTCCAGCTAAAATATATGATTATTTTGGCACTAAAGCTAAAATAGTAGTTATTTATGGAGATGAATCCGATCCAATAAAAGAATTGGTTGAAAATAATGATAAATGTATATGCATTAATAATAGTGAGATTGATATACATAATACTTTAAAAAGTATAGCACAAGAAAATAAGGAAGAAATAATTGCAGATAGAGATTTAAATTATGAGTGGAAGAATATAGTTGAAAAGTTAATAGAAATTATTGAAGAAAATTAATTTTAGGATTATTATATATTAGTGATTATATGTTGTAATAATAATAGAAATGAGGTAATACGATGGGAGTATTAAATATTATAGGTTTAGGATATATTGGATTGCCTACATTATTAATGTTTGCATCTCATGGAATAGAGGCTGTAGGAACAGATCTGAATATAGAATTAGTAGATAAATTAAATAAAGGGGAGCTTACTTTTAAAGAAGAAGGGTTAGATTTAATTTTTGAACAAGCTATAAATAAAGGGGTAAGATTTTCTAATGAATATTGTTCCACTGATAAGTATATTATAACAGTACCTACTCCTTATATGGAGGATAGTAAAAAAATAGATGTAAGTTATTTAGTAACGGCAACTAAAAGTGTATTAGAGGTATGTAAGAAAGGTACTATATTAGTTATTGAATCTACCATATCCCCAGGGACTATTGATAAGTATGTAAAACCTTTAGTTATTGAAAAAGGATTTGAGCTAGGAAAGGATATACATATTGTTCATGCTCCAGAGAGAATAATACCTGGTAAAATGGTTTATGAATTACTTAATAATTCAAGAACTATAGGGGCAGATGAAAAAAGTATAGGAGAAGAAGTTAAGTCTTGGTATAAATCCTTTTGTAAAGGGGACATAGTTGTTACTAGTATTAAAGTGGCGGAAATGTCTAAAGTAGTAGAAAATACTTATAGAGACATTAATATAGCTTTTGCAAATGAATTAGTTAAAATATGTTACAAGGAAAATATAGATGTTTATGAACTTATAAAAATTGCTAATATGCATCCAAGAGTCAATATATTAACCCCTGGTCCAGGAGTTGGGGGACATTGTATTTCTGTAGATCCATGGTTTTTGGTAGGAGATTATCCTGATATAACTAAAATAATTTTATCTGCCAGGGAACAAAATGATTCTATGCCTGAATATGTGCTAAACAAAACAATGGAAATTATGAAAGAAAATCACATATATGATTTCGAGAAAGTTGGGTTCTACGGTATTACATATAAAGAAAATGTAGACGACACAAGACAGAGTCCAACACTACAACTTATTAAGCAACTTAAGAAACGTAATATTAGAGGATATAAAGTGTATGATCCTATGGTTAAGAAGGTAAAAGTTGATTTTCAAGTTATGAATTTAGAAAAATTTTTAGAAGGATTAGAAATAGTAGTGGTGTTAGTTGGGCACGATGAAATAAAGCATAATCAAGAGTTATTGAAAGACAAAATTGTATATGACACTAGAAATGTTATACAAAAATCAAAGAAATTATATAAACTTTAAAAGGAATGAAGTTAAATGCATGTTATGTTTGTACCTTCATGGTATTCTACACCTAGAAATAAGGTTCATGGTAGTTTTTTTAAAGAACAAGCACAAGCTTTAGCTGAGCATGGAGTTAAAGTAACTGTAGCTTTTAATGAAATATGGCCTTTAACGTTATTGGGAAAAATAAACGAGAAAAAAGGTATTAGTATACAAAATGAAGACGGATTAAAAACCTATAGATATAAAAACTATAATTATTTACCTAAAAATCCTCTTATGTTTATGTTTTTTAATAAAAGATTAGAGAAATTGTATAAATTGATTTCAGAAAGAGAAGGCAAAATAGATTTAATTCATGCTCATTCATCACTATGGGGAGGCATAAGTGCAGAATATATAAGTGGTAAATATAATATTCCTTTAATTATAACTGAGCATTCTTCTATAACCTATAGTAAATATTTGAAGCCAAGCTACAAAAAGTATGTTGTGAATTCTTACAAAAATGCTTCTAAATTAATTGCAGTTGGTGAAGGGTTAAAAGAAGAGTTGTGTGATTTAACAAAAAGAAATGAAGTAGAGGTCATTCCTAATTTAGTAAACTTAGAATTATTTAAACCCATGAAATTAGAAAAAAATAGTGAATTTACTTTTTTTTCATTAGCTTTTCTAGAAGGGGAAAAGGGAATGGATACACTTATAAAATCCTTTGCTAAAAAATTTAAAAATATTAATGCTAAATTGGTAATAGGTGGAGATGGCAGTCAAAAAAAGCAGTTAAAGGAACTGAGTAATAATTTAAATATAAGTGATAAAGTAGAGTTCTTAGGGGCACTAACAAGAAAAGAAGTAGTAGCACAGATGAATAAATGTGATTGCTTTGTATTAGCATCTAGACATGAAACTTTTGGTGTGGTTTATGTTGAAGCATTAGCTTGTGGGAAACCTATAATAGGTACCTATAATGGTGGTGCTAATGGAATAATAAATAGCGAAAATGGATTGATTGTTCCAATTGATGACGAAGAAAAGCTATCAAATGCCATGTTAGAAGTTATGAAAAATTATTCTAGTTATGATTCAGAAATTATTAGAAACAATTGTGAAAATAAGTATTCTAAACAAAATATAGTTAAAAATATAATTAAAGCATATAAAGAAGTATTATGATTAACCCACAAAAAGCATTATATTACTTGAATTATGAAATTTCTCTGGAATGACTTGCATAAGAAGCGAAGGAACTATTTAAATTAAATTTATTGTTCCGAGCTTTTATGCAAGTCATGGAGGAGAAATTTCATAATTCCACCATATTGTACCTTTTTGTGGTTTAATTATTAGAATAATAAAATACTAACCACACATACTAAAGTTAATACAAAGAAATAGGAGTGTGGTTATATGGATTTTTATTCAGTTATAGAAAATAGAACTAGTATAAAGGAATTTAATAGTACACCTATAGATAGGAGTAAGCTGGATAGAATGATAAATGCAGCTATGATGGCACCTTCTTGGAAAAATAATACGTCATACAAAATTATAATAGTGGATAATGATACTACAAAATCACAGTTAGCATCCACGGTTAAAAATAATACTGATGATACAGCTAAATCAATGCAAAGAGCACCAGTAGTTTGTGTTATTGTAGCAGATCCTAATATGTCTGGTGTAGTAAACAATCAACAATACTATTTAGTAGATAGTGCTATAGCAATGGAGCACTTTATATTAGCAGCAGCTAACGAGGGCTATGGAACTTGCTGGATAGGTGCTTTTGATGAAAACAGCGTAAAAAGCATTTTGAATGTACCAAGTAATTATAGAGTAGTTGCTATGACTCCTGTAGGTGAAATACAACAAGATAAAAAGCATTATCAAAAGAAAGATGTAAGAGAATATGTATTTACTAATTCATGGCAGCAACCATATACAGAAAGTAAATAGTAGATTTTAAAAATGAACACGACAACACTTTATTTTAAAGTGTATGTTGTGTTTTTGTATTTAATACTTAAAAATTATTTGTAAAGGCTTATATAGTTAATAGATTGTAAAAAGCATATAAATATTGGACTTTAGGACTAAATAGATATATAATTTGTATGGTATAATCAAAGAATAAGTATTTTATAATTATAATTTAGATTTGGAGGAACCTTATGGAGACAGGCAGTGAAAAAGAAGGAATTAATAGTTTTCTAAAAAAATTTGCGGGGTTTTCCGTTGGTCCCATAGTTTCTGCTATATTAAGCTTTTTAATAGTACCAATTACTAGTTATTTGGTGTCACCGGATGATTTCGGTAAATCTGCAATGTATACTATGGGGTATTCTATAAGTTCTCTTTTTATATTTTTAGGATTAGACCAATCATTTGTAAGAGAATATAATGAGCAGGAGAATAAGAGTAATTTGTTTTGGAATTCTTTGATAGTTCCATTAATTTTTTCTTTTATACTTGGAATCATATATATAGTTTTTTATAAACCTATATCTATTTTGATGTTTGATTCAGTAGAAAAGTATACAATAAATATTCTTGCATTTTCCCTTCCTTTTGCTGTAATAGATAGATTTAATCTTTTAACTTTAAGAATGGAAGAAAAAGCTAAGATATATTCTTTATTTAATATATTAAGTAAACTTTTAGTACTTTTTATAATGATTCCATATTTATTATTTATTGATAAAAGTTTTAAGGGAATTATAAATTCAAATTTTATAAGTTTAGTAGTTTTGTGTGTATTTGAAACTTATTTTTTAAGAAATGTTTGGAAGACGAGATTTAATATCAATAAAAAACTTATAAAGAAATTATTCAAATTTGGTTTACCATTAGTTCCAGCAACTATAATAAGTTGGTTCTTTAGTTCTATGGATAGGATAGCATTAAGGCAATGGGGTACATTTAATGAAATAGGGTTGTACTCAGCAGCTTTTAAAATCGTTATGGTACTTGGAATAATACAACAGGCATTTTGCACATTTTGGACACCTACTGCATTTAGGTGGTATAAAGATAAGGTGCCTAATGAAAAGTATATGAAAGTAAGTGATATGGTTATGAGTATAATGGTAGTACTATTCTCCTTTATAGTACTATTTAAAGACATAATTATAAAAATACTCTCACCTAAATACGCTAGTGCAAATATAATAGTTCCATTTTTGTTATTCTTGCCTATAATGTATACTGTATCTGAGACTACCACTTTAGGTATATCTTTTTCTAGAAAAACTTCATATAATATTATAATATCTTTGGTATCAGCAGTTACTAATTATATTGGTAATTTTATACTGGTACCTAAATTTGGAGCCATGGGAGCTTCTATTTCAACAGGAATATCATATTTGGTGTTTTTTTGGATGAGAACATTAATTTCTAGAAGACTATGGTTTAAATTTGATTTAGGTTTTTATGCTGTTAATTCAATTATGATGGTAATATTAGCTGCTGCAAGTATTAGATTAAATAATGTGATTATAAATATTATAATTGTTATATTAATATTATTTGTAAATAGAAAGTATATACGAGATATTTTAAAATATGCTAAGTCTGTTTTAGTTAATGTTAAGTTTATAAAAATTAAAAATTAATATATAAAAAATTAAACTGTCAATGAAATTTACTAATTATAGTAGTTCTTGAGAGTTTAATTTTTTGTATAAGAGAAAACTGAAAATTATGTACATTTTTAAGACATAATTTCCAAAACATGATACAATTGTGGAGGAAAAGAATAATTGTAGGGAATGGGTGGAATTATGTTTAAAAATGAAAAATTTAAGGGGATTTTTTATCTTGTAATATCTGCTTCGGCTTTTGGAGTAATGCCTATAATTACAAAGTTTGTTTATGCTCAAGGGGTGAGTACTTATAGCCTTCTTTTTTATAGGTTTTTGTTTGCGGGTATAATATTATCTATTTATACTATTTTTAAAAGAGTAAGTTTAAAGGTGAGCTTAAAGGGATTTTTAATTATAAGTATCGTATCCATACTGGGTTATGCACTTACAGCAGTAACTTTATTTTCATCTTACAAATACATATCTGTTGGACTAGCTACTATGATATTGTATACATATCCTGCTATAGTCACCATACTAGATTCTATTATATATAAGAATAAGATGAATAGAAAAAAGTTAATATCTTTAATAATGTGCTTTATAGGTTTGTGTTTTTTGGTGTTCAACAAATCGGCCAATTTAAATGTAACAGGTATAATTTTAGCATTTTTATCAGCCATATTTTTCTCTATATATGTGATAGGAGTATCTCATAAGTACGTTAAAGATATAAATAATTATGTAATGACAGAGTATATTTCTTTTATTGCTGGATTGTTTATTTTCTTAATAGGATTTTCTTATGGAGATATAAATTTGAAAATAAATTTTGTTAGTTTTGTGTATATAGTAGCTCTTTCTCTTATATCTACAGTAATAGCCCTTATAACTTTTATAAATGGTGTAAAAATAGTAGGGCCATCAAAGGCTGCCATATTGAGTACATTAGAGCCTATAGTTAGTTTAATACTAGGAGTAATTATATTAAATGAGAGCTTTACATTTAATACTGCTCTAGGAAGTTTATTTGTAATAATAGGTGTAATTATTCTATCAAAATAAATTTCATCAAATTAAAGCGATAGTATATTGAATAAATTCAGAATATTAAGACGGGCAGAAATAGAGGTTTAAGAGAAAAAATATAGAATAGTATTAATAATTTGAAAAATAATATAATACTGGGGGTAAGGGAAACATGGAAAAGATAAAAATAAACGGTAACATATTGACTTTACAAGAAGTTATAAAAGTATCTAGGGAGAATTATGAAATAGAATTAGAAGAAGAAGCAAAAGGAAAAATATTAGACTCAAGAAAAATAATTGATGATATTGTAGAAAAAGAAAAGGTTGTATATGGTGTTACTACAGGATTTGGAAAGTTTTCAGAAGTTAGCATAACTCAAGATGATTGTAAAACACTTCAAAGGAATTTGATTATATCACATGCTTGTGGCTTTGGAGAAAGTTTTTCTACAGAAGTAGTAAGAGCTATAATGCTTTTAAGAATAAACGCTCTAGCAAAGGGATATTCAGGTATAAGACTAGAAACATTAAATACACTTATAGATATGCTTAATAAGGGAGTCCATCCTGTAATTCCTGAAAAAGGTTCATTAGGAGCTTCTGGAGACTTAGCACCACTTGCACATATGGTTTTACCAATGTTAGGAGAAGGAGAAGCTGAATATAAGGGAGAAATACTTCCAGGAAAAGTTGCAATGGAGAAAGCAGGTATAGAAACTATTGATTTAGTGGCAAAAGAAGGACTTGCTCTTATTAATGGTACTCCAGTAATGACTGGCGTTGGAGCTATATCTTTATACGATGCAATAAATCTTATAAAAACAGCAGATATAGCATGTGCATTATCAGCAGAGGCATTAAGAGGCATAACAGATGCTTATGATTTAAGGCTACATGTGGTAAGACCACATGCGGGACAAATCAATACTGCAAAAAATCTTTTGAACTTAACAGAAGGAAGTACCTTTGTAACAAGACAGGGGGAAGTAAGAGTTCAAGATGCTTATACTTTAAGATGTGCACCTCAAGTTCATGGAGCTAGTAAAGATGCTGTAAATTACGTAAAAGAAAGAGTTGAAATAGAAATAAATTCTGTTACAGATAATCCTATAGTTACAAGAGAAGGGGATGTAATTTCAGGAGGAAACTTCCATGGACAACCTATGGCATTAAGTTTTGACTTCTTAGGAATAGCTGTATCTGAAATAGCCAATATATCAGAAAGAAGGCTTGAAAGACTTATAAACTATCAATTAAATGATTTACCACCATTCCTTGTAAAACATGGCGGATTAAATTCAGGATTTATGATAACTCAATATGCAGCAGCGGCTCTTGTTTCAGAAAATAAAGTATTAGCTCATCCAGCATCTGTAGATTCAATTCCATCTTCTGCAAATCAAGAGGATCATGTTAGTATGGGAACTATAGCTGCAAGAAAGAGCAGAGAAATATTAAAACATGCTCAAAGAGTACTAGCTACTGAAATTTTAGCAGCTTGCCAAGCTATAGATTTTAGAGAAGGATTTACTTTAGGAAAAGGAACTAAAGAAGCTTATGAATGTGTAAGAAAGCATATAGACTTTATAGAAAACGATATAGTTATGTATAAAGAATTAGATAAATGTACCGAGTTAGTAAGCAGTGGAGAAATTTTAAAAGCAGTAGAGGATAAAGTTGAAGTTTTGTATTAGATTTAAATTAGCCTTTGGCTAAAATATATAAATTATAAGGAGGATTCACATATGGCTAGATTAGTTGAATGTATACCAAATTTTAGTGAGGGTAGAAATAAGGAAGTAGTAGAAAAGATAGTGGATGCTGTAAGAAAGACAGAGGGAGCTAAACTATTAGACTACTCATCAGATGCAAGCCATAATAGAAGTGTTGTAACATTTATTGGAACTCCAGAAGCAGTGGAAAAAGCCATGGTAAATATGGCTGAAAAGGTTTATGAGAACATAGATATGAGAAATCATAAGGGAGAACATCCAAGAATGGGAGCTTTAGATGTAGTGCCTTTTGTACCTATAACTGGAGTGACTATGGAGGAATGTATAGAAATAGCCAATAGGGTTGGAAAAACTATTGGAGAGAAATTTAACATACCTGTGTACCTATATGAAAAGGCAGCTTCAAGTAAAGGAAGAGAAAATTTAGCAACAGTAAGAAAGGGACAGTATGAAGGATTCTTCGAAAAAATAAAAGATGCTAATTGGAAACCGGATTATGGTCCATGTGAAGTAAATGAAAAAGGTGGCTGTGTGGCTATAGGAGCTAGAGTTCCACTTATAGCTTACAATATAAACTTAGATACAGATAATGTTGAAATAGCTGATAAAATAGCTAAGGTTATAAGACATTTAGGTGGAGGACTTAGATATGTTAAGGCACTAGGTGTTAAAATAGAAGACAGAAATATGGCTCAAGTATCAATAAATGTAGTGGACTATCAGAAAACAGCATTATACAGAGTTTTTGAAATGGTAAAAATGGAAGCTAGAAGATATGGTGTTAATGTAATTGGTAGTGAAGTAATTGGCTTAATACCAATGGGAGCTATATTCCAAACAGCAGAATATTATCTACAATTTGAGAATTTCTCAACAGAACAAGTTTTAGAAACTAGAATTTGGGAATAATCTGCAAGCTAGCCGGTGAGGTAGAATTATAGTAAGTTAAAATATTAGACTAAGGCACATTCAAATAAATAACAAGTCAGTATGCTAGTCTATTTTGCGTCAGCAGAACCCGCAGATAGTTCCTACTAGCTACGGAACCTGCTTCCTTGTCTGACATAAAATATACTAGCATCTTTCATTTGTTATTTATTTTCATGTACCTAATTAATCCCCAGTGGATCAGTCGTCAGTAACCTTGTGTTAGGGGATTGGGGACTAGAGGCTGGGAGTTTTTTAGTGGGCTAGTGTGCCAGAGGGCTAGGAAATAGTGGGCTAGAGTGCTAGAGTGCTAGTGTTTGGGGGCTAAATAAAAGGAGGTAGGTAATTTGTATACTATTATAAAAAACATAGATTCTTTAGTTACTTGTGCGGGAAGTTATAGAAAAATTAAGGCTGAAATGAAGGATGCTAAGGTTATAGAAAATGGATATGTAGTTATAGAGAAAGAAAAAATATTAGAAGTAGGACAGGGAGAAGGCTATAGCAAATACTTAAAAGAACAGTGTAATGTTATAGATGGAACGGGAAAAACTGTTACTCCAGGGCTTGTGGATCCACATACTCATGTGGTTTATGCAGGATCTAGAGAAAAAGAACTACCATTAAAATTACAAAAAGTAAGTTATATAGAGATATTAAAAAATGGCGGAGGGATACTAAGTACTGTTAGAGCTACTAGAGAAGCGGCGTTAGAAGAACTCTATGAACAGTCTAAAAGAAGACTGGATTTAATGTTATTACATGGTACTACCACTGTGGAAAGTAAATCAGGATATGCTTTAGATTTTAATGGGGAAATAAAAATGCTTGAAGTAAATAAAAAATTGAACCAAAATCATCCTATGGATGTAGTATCTACTTACTTAGGTGCTCATGCAATTCCTGAGGAATATAAAGAAAATAGAGAAGGATATATTAAGCTAATGAAGGAAGAAATAATTCCTTATGTAGTAGAGAATAATTTGGCAGAATTTATAGATTGCTTCTGCGAAGAGGGAGTTTATACTGTAGAAGAAGCAGAGGATATTTTAACTTATGGACATTCAAAGGGATTGAAAATAAAAATACATGCTGATGAGGTTGAATCTATAGGTGGAGCAGAGCTAGCAGGAAAAATAAAAGCTACTTCTGCTGAACATTTGGTGGCAGCTTCTGATGAGGGAATAAAGGCTTTAGCCCAGAGCGGAGTAGTTGCAGTACTACTACCATGCACCTCCTTCTATCTAATGCTTAAAAATTTTGCAAGGGGAAGAGAAATGATAGAAAAAGGAGTTCCGGTGGCTTTAGCTACAGATTGTAATCCAGGTACTTCTCCTACAGAATCTATGCAGCAGGTTATGACTTTTGCATGCTTTGGCATGGGAATGCTTCCAGCAGAGATAATAAATGCTATGACTATAAATGCAGCTTGTGCTATAAACAAAGAAAAAACCATAGGAAGTATAGAAAAAGGTAAGAATGCTGATATATGTATATTCAATTCTAAAAATTTAGAGTATTTAATTTATCATTTTGGTGTAAATGCTATAGACAAGGTTATAAAAGATGGTAAAATAGTAGTTGAGGATGGTAAAATTTCATATATGTAAAATTTATTTAGGGGGAAGATAGGATATGGAGCTAAAAGATTTTATCGAAGAACTAAGCTCAAATTCGCCAGCACCAGGTGGCGGTAGCATTTCAGCACTATGTGGTAGTTTGGCTAATGGATTGGGCAGTATGGTGTTTAATTTAACAGTAGGTAAAAAAATGTTTAGTAATTATGAAAAACACATTCAAGACACTATAAAAGAATCATTAGAAAAAGTTAGTGTTCGAAAAGAAGAGTTTTTAAAACTTATGGACAAGGATACAGAAGCATTTATGAAGGTAATGGAAGGATTTAAATTGCCTAAGGATACGGAAGAAAATAAAAAAATTAGAAATGAAAAAATACAAGAAGCATACAAAGAGGCTGTTTTGGTACCATTAGAAGTGGCAGAGAAAGCATTAGATACTTATGAACATATATTAATTGCTTGTAAATATGGTAATAAAAATGCTATTACAGATGCTGGAGTAGCATGCCTTTTAGCTAGTACCTCAGTGCAAGGAGCTATATTAAATGTAAGAATTAATTTATCCAGTATAAGTGATGAAGAGTATAGGGAAAAAATAAGTAACAGATGTGATGAAATAATGATGGCTAGTGAAAAAGAGAAGGATGAAATAATGAAAATTGTAAACGGTATAGTTCAATCTTAATATCGGAGGAAAAGTATCATGGAAAAGAAAATAAAAAATAACAAAGGATACAAAAAAGCCATAAGTTTAGAAGGAATAGTGTTTATTGGACTATTTATTTTGTTTTTTTACCTTTTAGGACATAAAATGGGAGTAGTTAATATGTTTAATACTCTTATGAATACAGCTCACGACTTACTTTTAAATACGGTATTTTATATAATGGGGATAGCAGTATTAGCAGGGTCAATTGCAGCTCTTTTATCGGAGTTTGGAGTGGTTTCTATAGTTAATAAGATATTATCACCTCTTATGAAACCAATATATGATTTGCCAGGTGCTGCAACGTTAGGTATTGTAACTACTTATTTATCAGATAATCCAGCTATAATAACATTAGCACAGGATGAAGGATTTAAGAGATACTTTAAAAAATATCAAATTCCAGCCTTAACTAATTTGGGCACAGCCTTTGGAATGGGACTTATAGTTACTACATATATGATAGCCCAAAAATCGCCTATAGGAGAAAGTTTTATAGGACCAGCTTTGATAGGAAATTTAGGAGCATTTGCAGGAAGTATAATAAGTGTAAGGATAATGCTCCATTTTACTAAAAAGCAATATGGACAGGAAGATGTTTCTATAGAAATGAATATTACAGATGGTGTAAATATACTTAATTATAGAGGAATAAGAGAAGGTAGTGTTGGAAAAAGATTTTTAGAAGCTATGCTAGAAGGTGGAAAATCAGGAGTTGAAATGGGTATGGCAGTAATACCAGGAGTGCTTATTATTTGTACCTTTGTACTTATGCTAACCAAGGGACCTTCAGCAGCCGGGTATACTGGAGCTGCATATGAGGGAGTCCCTGTACTTCCATGGATAGGAGACAAGTTGTCGTTTATAATTAATCCATTACTAGGATTTAAAAATTCACAAGCTATAGCTTTTCCAGTTACAGCATTGGGAGCGGTAGGTGCAGCTATAGGTTTAGTACCAGAACTTCTTAAAAACAACTTAATAGGTGGAAATGAAATAGCAGTATTTACAGCTATGGGTATGTGTTGGAGCGGATATTTAAGTACTCATGTAGCTATGATGGATAGCTTAGGTTGTAGAGAAATTACAGGAAAAGCTATATTAAGTCACACCATAGGAGGGCTTTGTGCAGGTACGGTGGCACATTTTCTCTATGTGTTAATATTTTAAGTTAAGAGTTAAGAAGTAAGAAGTAAGAGGTAAGAGGTAAGAGGTAATTAAAAGTTAAAAAGAAGGTTTGCGTTGCAAACCTCCTTTTTAATTTTTTTTGTTATTTTATATTTGAACTTTATTATTTACACTAAATATTAGTTAGTCACTAATTCAACTTTCGCAGTTGAAAAATAAAAATATAAAATTTTAAATTTAAAACCCTTATTAATCTAATATAGAGCTTGAACTTTATGTGCCAAAGTTGAATTACCAATATTGAATGCTGAGTATAAGGTAATGAGTCTTGTATATTGGTGATTAGTATTAAGGATTAGAAATTTGTGATTGACTAGGAAGTTCATCCAAAGATTTAAATGTATAGCCTTTAGCCTTTAAGTCTTCTATTACATCGCCAAGTACTTCTGTATTGGTTTTTGAAACTGCATGTAGAAGATATACAGCTCCTGGGTGAACCCTTTCAACTATAGTTTTTTTAGCTAATTCATGGGAAGGCTGAGAAGCTGGTTCCCAATCTCTATAGGCGAAGCTCCAAAATATAGTTTTGTAACCTAAATCTTTTGTACGTTTTAGAGAAAGTTCACTAAATTTTCCCATAGGTGGTCTAAAATATTTAGGCATATCTTTTCCCGTTAAGTCTTTAAATGCTTTTTCACATTCAAAAAACTCTTTTTTGAACTTTTCTTCATCTTTTATAGAGGCCATAGATGGATGAGTAGTAGAGTGATTGCATACTAAGTGACCTTCTTTTACCATTCTTTTAATAAGTTCCTTATTAGAATTTATATAAGGAGTGGTTACAAAGAAAGCGGCTTTAACATTACATTTCTTAAGTACATCCAGTATTTTTGCAGAATAGCCATTTTCATATCCTTCATCAAAGGTAAGGTATATAACTTTTTGTGAAGTATCTCCTAAATAATAAGCATCATATTTTTGTATTATAGGAGCCCCTTCTTCTATACATCTAGGTGGAATTTCATCCTTTCTAGGCAGGAAGTACCAGTTAAGCTCTTTTAAGCTGAGATTCTTAGAGGAATCTTCTTGAGGTTTATTTTCTTCTGTTTTATTATCTTTTTTAGAAGGATTAGTGGTTTCTACTGAGGTATTGTAATCTTTATCTTTATTATCAGTAGAAGATTTATCCTCTTCATTTTTTTCATTGATATTGTTTTCGGTTATTTTATCTTCTAGAACATTATTAGCTTGTTTGTTAGAAGCATTCTTTGAAGATACATTACCTTTACAACTGCAGAGAGATAAAATTAATGTGGATATGATACAAATAGAAATAAATCTCTTTTTCATATTTTAAATCACCCCTAATATATGATATACTTTTATAAGTTCATTTAAACTAAGTATACATTAAACAATAAATTTATTGAACTTAAAATGTACTTATAGTATTTGATATTATATAGAAAATTATTAATAAAGCTTTTATAAGGAGAAGGAATAGGCATGGAAAATTTGGTAAAGTGTATAGACGAAATATATAAGATAATACTGCAGCCTATAGATATATTATATAAAATACAAGCAGTGGATTACTATAGAAAAAAACTAAAATTAGGCAAAGAAGAAAATTTTGGACATATCTATAGTAGAGCGCTAATTAAAAATAAAATTAGTGGAGTTGTTTATACCCCTAAAGAAATATCTCAGTTTATAATACGAAAAACTATAGATGAAAGTGACATAGTAAATAATCCATTTTTAAAAATATTAGACCCTGCTTGTGGCTCTGGGAATATACTTATACCATGTTTTTTTTATTTAAAGGAAATATATAATAGAAACCTATTGACTATAAATAAAAAACACAATATGAATTTAAAAATTCATACTATAAATGAGCATATTTTAAAATATAATTTATTTGGCTATGATATAGATAAGGAAGCCTTGAAAATACTAACAATAGATATGTTTCATTTAACTAATGTGATAGTAGAGAATATAGATAGTAAGGATTTTTTAATGGATAATGTGGATTTAAAATTTGGAGTTATTTTAGGAAATCCACCATACATAGGAGCAAAGAGTATAGAAAAGAGTTACTCCAAAAGGTTAAAGGAAGAATATAAGGATATATATAAGGATAAGGGGGATATATCCTATTGTTTTTTTAAGAAAGCTTTAGATATATTGGAGATGGAAGGTAAGGTAAGTTTTATAACTTCTAGATATTTTTTGGAGTCTCCTAATGGAGAAGAACTTAGAAAAGTTTTAAGAGAAATGTGTTATATAAGAGGAATAGTGGATTTTTATGGAATAAGGCCTTTTAAGAATGCGGGAGTGGATCCACTTATTATATTTTTACAAAATAAGCAGCTTGCGGACTATGATATAAAAGTTATCAAACCAATTGAAAGTGTTGGAAAAAATAAAAAAAGATTTTATCAATCTCTTTTTTATGGTGAAGATAATTTTTATAAGAAATTTTATTTAAATAAGAATTTACTTAATAACAAAGGGTGGATTTTAAGAGATGACAAAGAAAGAAGAATAATAAGTAAAATAGAAGAAAAAAGTTTTACAAATTTAAATAATATATGTAACAGTTACCAAGGTATTATAACTGGTTGTGATAAAGCTTTCGTAGTGACAAAAGAAGAAATTGAAAGAGAAAACATAGAAATTAATTTGGTAAAACCGTGGATAAAA
The DNA here is from genome assembly GCF_900184255.1 of Haloimpatiens massiliensis. Lineage (NCBI taxonomy): Bacteria > Bacillati > Bacillota > Clostridia > Eubacteriales > Clostridiaceae > Haloimpatiens > Haloimpatiens massiliensis. The sequence goes on from NZ_LT854640.1 coordinate 34,336, forward strand.
AGTAGTCATATTAAAAAATTTCAAGTGGAACAAAGTGAAAAGTATTTAATATATTCAGATTTTATACATAAAGAACAGGAGTATCTTAATGCTATAAAACATATAAGTGAATTTAAACATAAGCTTATGAATAGAAGAGAATGTAAAAAGGGAATTAGAAATTGGTATCAATTACAGTGGGGAAGGGTGCCAGAGGTTTTTGAAGGTAAGAAGATAGTTTTTCCGTATAAGTCTAATAAAAATAGATTCTCTTTAGATATTGGTAGTTTTTTTAGTGCTGATATATATTGTTTAACCTTAAAGGAAAATGTTCCTTTTACCTATGAGTATCTACTATTTTTATTGAATAGTAAAGTATATGAGTTTTATTTTAAAACTTTTGCTAAAAAGCTTGGTGAGGATATATATGAATACTATCCTAATAATTTGATGAAATTATGCATACCTACTATGCAAAAGTTTAAAAATGAAGATCAACTATATGATTTTTTTGGATTTACTGAAGAGGAAATAGCAGTAATAAATGAAAATTAAGGTGACAGTCACCTACCGAATTAAGTCGAAAAATGGAATCAGTAATGGTGTGCTAATGAGCACACTATTTTTTATTTAAAAGTTTTTTATAGAAAAAGAAGGAAAATAATCAATAATATAGAATGTAGAATATATACTTTTGTGTAATATTTGTAAAATTGCATTTAAATATACAAGTATGGAGGGGTATAAATGTATTTAAAATTCGATAAGGTGGGAGATACTGTTATAGCTTATATGATGGGCGAGCTGGATCATCATAGTGCTGAAGAAGTTAGAAATAAAGTGGATAATAGAATTGATGTAGAGAAGGCAAATAATTTAATAATGGATTTTTCTGGGGTAACATTTATGGATAGTTCTGGCATAGGAGTGGTCATTGGTAGATACAAAAAACTTAATAGAAATGGTGGAAAAGTGTTTGTAGCGAATGTAACAGGTGCTGTTGAAAGAGTATTTGAATTATCTGGCATGTTTAAAATAATAAATTTGTACAATAGCATAGAAGAAGCGATAAATAATATTTAATTATGGAGGGATTATAATGCAGGATAATATGATGAAAATAGAATTTTTAAGTAGATCAGAAAATGAAAGTTTTGCTAGAGTTGCAGTATCAGCATTTGTATCACAGCTGGATCCTACCATTGAGGAGCTAACGGATATAAAAACAGCTGTTTCAGAAGCTGTTACAAATTCTATAATTCATGGATACGAAAATAGTAAGGAGGGTATAGTTAAAATAGAAGGATTTATAGAAGATAATTCATTTACAGTAATAGTAATGGATGAAGGCAGAGGAATTGAAAATTTAGAGTTAGCTATGCAGCCGCTATATACTTCAAGACCAGATTTGGAAAGGTCCGGTATGGGATTTACTGTTATGGAAACCTTTATGGATTCTTTAGAAGTACATTCTGAAAAAGGAAAAGGTACCAAGGTAATAATGAAAAAAGTTTTCAGATCTTTAAGTTAGGTGAAGCTTATGGAAAATAATAATATAAATAAAAATAAAAAAGATAATATTTATGAGGATAATGATGAGCTTATAAGATTGGCTCAAAAGGGTGATAAAAAAGCTTTAGATGAAGCTGTAGAAAATAACCTGCCTTTGGTATCGGCTGTAACAAAAAGATTTATGAATAGAGGATATGATTATGAAGATATATTTCAAATAGGCTGTATTGGATTAGTTAAAGCTATAAATAATTTTAACTTAGAGTTTAATGTTAAATTTTCTACCTATGCAGTTCCGATGATAATGGGAGAAATAAAAAGGTTTATAAGAGATGATGGAATAATAAAAGTAAGTAGAAATGTAAAAGTATTAGCTCAAAAAATTCATTATGATAGAGAAAAGTTAACTAAAAAATTAGGAAGAGAGCCCACTATACAAGAACTTTCAGATTATTCACAGGTGGATAAAGAGGAAATTTTAGTTGCAATGGAATCTGCTACTAAACCTCAATATTTGTATGATGTAATCCATCAAGATGATGGTTCACCAGTTATGCTTATAGACAAGATAGGAGAAAAAGGTGAAGAGGATAAGGATGTTTTAGATAAGCTGGTACTTAAAGAAGTTTTGGGTGAACTTAGTAAACGTTCTAGGCAGATAATAATTCTTAGGTATTTTAAAGATAGAACTCAAGTAGAAGTTGCTAAAATGCTAGGAATAAGCCAAGTACAAGTTTCTAGAATAGAGAAAAAAGTATTAAAAATATTAAAAGAAAAGTTATCTTAATAAGGTATTATATGTTACCTTATTTTTTTTGGCTTCTAGGCAAGTTTAAAAAAAATAATATTGCAAATAATAGTATTAGTAAAGTTGCATTTTTTTAACTTATACACGGATATATTAAGTGGAAAGAGTAGTAATATTAAAATAATAGTTGTCAATATAATACTCTTATTATCTTCTATATTAAATGGAAATCTAATATTAAAGCAATAATATACAAATAATTAATTTTATATAAGCATTTTGCATAGAAGGGAAGGATAGATATGGGTAAAGTTGAAGAAAATAAGAAAGAAGAAAGTGTTAAAAAGAAATTTCAAGAGTTATCAAAAATTGAAAATCCAAAATCTGATATGTTAATGCATTGTATAAGGGCTTTCGTAATCGGAGGATTGATTTGTGATATAGGGCAATTTTTTTATAATTATTTAGAAAGATTCGGGCTTCCCAAGGAGGAAATAGGAACTTGGGTATCTATAATAATGATATTTATAGGAGCTCTATTAACAGGTATTGGTATTTATGATAAGTTAGGGGAATATGCTGGAGCAGGTACAGTAGTTCCTATAACAGGATTTTCTAATTCAATAGTTTCTCCTGCTATGGAGTTTAAAAAAGAGGGCTTTGTATTTGGGGTAGCCGCTAAAATGTTCACCATAGCGGGGCCAGTATTGGTATATGGCATAGGTTCTTCTGTAATTGTAGGAATTATATATTATTTTATAAATTATTTTAAGTAGGTGGGTGTTTTTATATGAATAAGAGAGTTGGAATTCAAACAGTAAGGTTAGAGAATAAACCTAAAATTATATCTACAGCAAGTATAGTAGGTCCTAAGGAAGGAGAAGGACCTTTAAGAGAATATTTTGATACAATTCTTCAAGATGATTCAAATGGAGAGGATAGTTATGAAAAAGCGGAAAAAAGTTTACTTTATAGTGCTATAACTGCAGCTATAAAAAAAGCTAATTTAAAAGAAGCGGATATAAACTACTTATTTTCGGGAGATTTATTGAATCAAATAATTTCATCTAATTATGCGGCTAGAGATATGGATATACCTTTTATAGGCCTATATGGAGCTTGCTCCACTATGACTGAGTCATTAGGGCTGGCATCTATGATTATAGATGGTGGATTTGCTAACTATGCTGTTGCATCAACCTCATCACACTTTTCATCTGCAGAAAGGCAATTTAGAGCTCCATTGGAAATGGGTTCCCAAAGGCCCCCTTCTGCTCAGTGGACTGTGACTGGATCAGGGGCTATGGTCCTGGGAACAGAGGGAAATTTTCCTTATGTAACCTATGTAACTAATGGAAAGGTTAAGGATTATGGTATAAAGGATGCTAACAATATGGGTGCTGCCATGGCACCAGCAGCAGTGGACACCATTAAGCAGCATTTTAAGGATACTGGTAGAACAGCAGATGATTATGATATAATTGCTACAGGAGATTTGGGAAAAATAGGTAAGAAAATAACCGGTGAACTAATTAAAGATTATGGTTATGATATTGATAAAATTTATATAGATTGTGGAGATGAAATATATAATTCTGAAAAGCAAGGAGTTAATGCAGGAGGCAGTGGATGTGGATGTTCTGCAGTGGTAGCCTGCGGATACATATATAAAAATTTATTAAGCGGCAACATTAAAAGAGCATTATTAATTTCCACAGGGGCACTTATGAGCCCTACGGCATCTTTTCAAGGTGAAAGTATACCAGGTATAGCTCATGCAGTAGCTATAGAATTTGGAGGTACAAAAAATGAATGATTATATAAGTGCTTTTTTAGTTGGAGGGACTATTTGTTTAATAGCTCAAATTCTAATGGATAAAACTAAGCTTACACCTGCAAGAATATTAGTTAGTTTTGTAACTGTAGGTGTTATATTAGGAGCTTTGAACATATATGATTATGTAATGGAGATTGGAAAGGAAGGTGCAGCAATTCCCTTGCCTGGATTTGGATACAATTTGGCTAAAAGCACCATAAAGGAAGTTAATAAAGTAGGACTTTTAGGAGCATTTACTGGTGGTATAAAGGGAAGTGCAGGAGGCATAAGTGCTGCAATAGTCTTTGGATATATAATGTCTTTAATATTTAACCCTAAGACTAAAAAATAAGGTAGTGGTAAATATATTATGTATAGTTACAATAACAATAATACAATAACAAAGTAAACTTTAAATTAAAGAAAAGAATAAAGTTAATAAAAATATGAACTAAAAAAATGTAGTAAAAAGCACAGGAGTAGTTTTTTGATTTCTCCTGTGCTTAGATTTTAAATTATATTATCCATTTTAAACAATTGTCTTAATTAGGGTTATCTACTGGCTTATTCATCATGGCCGCCATCACCACTGGGATTAGGAGGTGGTGTTGTATCTTGCCCAGGTGTGCTTGGTTTGTCAGTACTATTTTCATTTTTGTTTTTATCTTTATTTTTGTCTTTATCTTTATCTTTATTTTTATCCTTGTCTTTATCTTTGTCTTTGTTTGTATCTTCTTCAGGCTTTTTAATTTCTGCCTTATGAACATCACAGAATTCTGTAGGAGCTGTTCCATTTAAGAATAATTCAGTGAATGTTTTCCCTTCTTTTAAACAATACGGTCCAACTATTTTTCCAGATGCCGAGCAAACTGTAACTTCTTGGACTCCAGAAGGCTTTTGTATATTTTTAAAAGGTAAGTCATTATGAGCATACTTCATGATTCTTCCCCACAATAGTGCGGCATCATTACTGTTTAGATTTCTACCTAATCTTAAGTCGTTAATAACAGTATTTTTATCATCACCTATCCATACAGCTGAAGAATAGTATGGAGTAAGACCAGCGAACCAAAGGTCTTTGGCAGCAGTGGTAGTACCAGTTTTACCACGAGCCATAGCACCGAAATTTGCCTTAGTACCCCAAGTTGTTAATGGCTCTTTTAATAAATCATACATTATATAAGCAGTAGCAGGTGAAATTACTTTTTTAGTTTGAGCCTTATTTTCTAAAAGTACTTTTCCATTTCTATCGACTACTTTTCTATAGGTTTTAGGTTCTGTATATAATCCATCATTTCCAAAAACACCGTAAGCAGCGGCCATAACCATAGGAGTAGTTCCTTCTATTTCACCTAGTGACAAGGCAGCAATACTACTCTTATCTCTAGCGGTTAAATTTAAACCAAATTTTTCAGCGTAACTAGCTCCAGTTTTTAAACCTATAACATCTTCTACTTGAGCAGCTATAGTGTTTTTAGAATACTTTAATCCGGTTCTAAGAGAAATAGGACCAGAATATGAGTTAGGTGAGTTTTTAGGATCCCAATTTTGGTATTTATCTTTAAACTCTTTTGGTAAATGATTATCATTTAAAACTGATGCACCTGTAAGTAATTTTGTATCTATAGCAGGGGCATAAACAGAAATTGGTTTTATACTAGAACCACAAGGGTTAAGCTGGGAAGTAGCTCTATTTGTAGACATAGCTGGTTGCTCACCTTTTCCTCCTACTATAGCCTTTACTTCACCTTTATGATAATCCATTAATACGGCAGCAGCTTGAAGCTGTGAAATATTATTTTTAGTAATAGATCTTATATTAAGTAGTTTATTCATATCATTTATTACATTTTGGGTGTTATCTTGTAAATTCTTATCCATAGTGGTATATATTTTAAGGCCACCTTGCATAAGTAATTTATTTACTTCATTATCAGTGTATCCGTGAGTTGACTTCAAATCATTTTTAACTTGTTTTATAACTTCTCTAGAAAACCATTCATATTGCATCTTATGAGAATTATTAGAAGGATTAAATTTTAAATTTCCTTTATCAATATCTTTTATTGCTGTAGTATATTGTTCATTATTTATCTTACCATTTTCATGCATTTTACTTAAAACAGTTTTTGTTCTGTTTAGGTAAATTGAAGGGTTCTTTTTTGATGTAGGTGAAAAAGCATCATAAATTGAAGGGCTTTGAGTAACCCCAGCTATATAAGCTGATTCTATTAAATTTAGGTCTTTAACATTTTTGCTAAAGTATTGTTCTGATGCAGCACCTACGCCTCTAGCACCTCTTCCTAGATAAATAGTATTTAGATAAGCTTCTAAAATTCTATCTTTTGATATTGAATTTTCTAGTTGCATAGCCAAGTAGATTTCTTGAACTTTTCTTTTTAGTTTTACTTCTGGTGTTAACATAGAGTTTTTTATAAGCTGTTGAGTTATAGTAGAAGCACCTTGTAAGTTTTTATTGCCTGTAAGTTTGTTTTTAATGTTAGATAATACGGCACCCATTATTCTTTTAGGGTCGATACCCTTGTGTTCATAAAATCTCTCGTCCTCTATACTTATGAAAGCATTTTTTAAGTTTAACGGAATTTCGTTAATTTTAACGGGAGAGCTTTTTTCTTCAGTAAGTATATTATCCATAAATTTATCTTTGTCATCATATAATTTTGATGTTTCACTTAAAGCAAATATTTGGTTTACATCTAATGAAGGTGTTGTTTTAACCATAGCTAATAGTATTCCACCAAAGGCTACTGAAGCCAATAAAATTAATAACAAAATAGATAATAACACCAATTTAAATACTCTTCTGCCCTTTTTCTTAGCAGATTTCTTCTTCTTGGTCATAAAATATCCTCCTTGAGAATCAAAATTTAAGTATTATTCATTAGTTTATTATATCACAACATTTTATTTTATAAAATCTAAAAAAGTATATATAATTTTTAAATAATTTTTAAATAAAAGTCTAAAACGCCTATATAATTCTTAATTATATATATTAATCATATATATTAAATATAGCTTATTAAAGGAGGAAAAATAAAATAAAAGCAAAGACAAAATTTAAAGTTTTATTTGGAATGTTTATTATAATTACTTTTTTTATTATCTTTATATATGCATTTGATAAAATTGTAATGCCTACTGTATTAGTAGTTGCAGATTCTGAGATGAAAGCTAAAGCTACTGAAATTATAAATAGTTCCATAATACAGGAGTATTCTAAAGATTTTAATTATGATGAAGTTGTTAAAGTTCATAAGGATAATGATGGAAATATTGTTATGATGAAAGCTGATACATTAAAAATGAATAAAATAGCATGTAGTGTGGCTTTGGATTCACAAAGAAAATTAAAAGATTTAGGATATGTGGGTATTAAAATTCCTGTTGGTTACATAAGCAAAAATAATATAATTTCTTATTTTGGTCCTAGCATAACTGTTAAAATGCAACCTATAGGGCACATAGAAACTAAATATCTATCAAAATTTGAAAGTGCTGGTATAAATCAAACTAGTCATAAAATATACGTGCAGGTAAAGACAAAGGTTAGAGTAATAATACCACTTAAAAGTAGTGAAATAGAGGTAAAACATGAGGTGCCTATAGCAGAAACTATAATAGTGGGTAAAGTACCAGGAACTGCTATACAAATGGACTTAGGGGATGCAGGATTTAAGATGGAAAACTAAAAAATAAAAATTACTAGCTTTTAGTAAATAATCACTAATGCCCAATCGCTAAATGATAAACAGTAAGTTATTTATCACATTACTTATTATTTATTAACTAGGGTATAGGCATTAGTGAATAGATATAGTTCTAGTTTTCCCAGTTAAATACATAAGGAATATTTCTGTAATAATCTCCATAATTAAGACCGTAGCCAACAACGAATACATCTGGTATTTGGAAACAACAGTAGTCAGGCTCTATATCTACTTTTCTTCTTTCTGGTTTATCTAAAAGTACACAGCATTTAACATTCTTAGCGCCTAATTCTTTTACATGTTTCATTACAAAATCCATAGTTATTCCAGAATCAACGATATCATCTACTACAAGTACATTGAAGTCTTTTATGTTATCAGGAATATCATTTACCACTTTAACATTTCCACTAGTTTCTTCTCCATGACCATAACTAGAAGTAGTCATGAAACCTATTATAGTAGGTAAATCTATATTACGAACTAGATCAGCTGTAAATATAAAACTACCTCTTAATAAAGATAGAACATAAACTTTTTCACCAGAGTAGTCTTTAGAAATTTGTTCTCCTACTTCTTTGATTCTTTCTCTTATTTGTTCTTCGGATATTATTATATTTCTTTTTTTATTATCCATACTTTCCACAAGGATACCTCCTAACTTCATAATACACATATTTATAATTTATAAAATTTATAATGATTGAAATTTTAAAAGTATATTATTTATATTAACAATATTTTTTGATTTTTTCAATTCATTTAATTTTATTGAATGAATAATGTATGTTAAGAAAAAATATCCTTAAAATACATTATAAACAATATTTACAAAATATATACATAAATATATAATATAACTGAAAGGATATAATAGGAGGTAACATAATGGAAGATAAAAGAACAGCAGAATTTGTATTAGGACTAATAGGAGGTATTTTTGGTATCATAGGTGGTATTATGGCTATGGGTATAGGAGGACTTGGAGCTGCTTTTGGCGCAGAAGGTGCTACTACCGTAGGAAATCTTGGTGTAGCAGCTATAATTTTGTCAATCCTAGGGATAATAGGAGCTGCTATAGTAAGAGGAAAAACAAAGCTTTCTGGAATTTTTATGGTTATAGCTGCAGTAGGTGGGGTAATTTGTATTTCAGCGTTTTATATATTACCAGGAATATTACTTATAATAGCTGGTTTAATGGCGTTATTAAGAAAGCCAAAGAATACAACCGCTTCAATGTAGAAAAATTTAATTTAAGCTACCTATAAAATAAAAAATAGTCTCAACATGAGGCTATTTTTTATTTTATAGTATATTTATAATGTAATTTACAATAGAGCTTCAATGGTATAAAATTATATAAAATACCAACCCAATATAATATTTGGTTCACATTTTTATAAAAAATTAAATAATAATACTATAAATGAGAAAACTTATAATAGAATATTTGTTGGATAAGGAACACTGGACATTAGAGATTTACAAAAATAGAATTGATTATGGAGTTGAGAGCATGATAACAGGAAATATTGAAGGAATAAGGAATACAATATTAGATAAGTTAGAAGAAATATATGAAATAAACACGGATAAAAACTATACTTTAAATCTTCAAGTGATAGATATATTGTGTGCTATAACTGAAATAATTAACAGAGAAATTAGTGTTGCTATAGATAGAAGAGGTAATGTTATAAACGTATCTATAGGAGATAATTCTACGGTAGAAATAGCTGCTGTGGATGTAAAAGAGAAAAAATTAAGTGGAGTAGCTGTAATACATACTCACCCTAAGGGAAATTCAAGATTATCTATATTAGATATATCGGCTTTGGGTAGGCAGAAACTAGATTATATAGCAGCTTTAGGGGTAGAAGATGGAAGGTGTAAAGAAATAACTTTTGGGTTTTGCATTGTAGAAGAACAGCAATTGAAGGCTAAAGTAATAGGTCCACTTACTCTAGAGAAAGCTTTAAATTTAGATATAAGGAGAGAAATTTTCCAAAGTGAGGAGTCTATAGGGGAATATGAAAATGTACAGGATGATTCTGAAAGAGCATTGTTAGTGGGAATTGACAGTAAGGAGAGTATAGAGGAATTAGAGGAACTAGCAAAAGCTTGTAATGTTAAAACTATGGATAAAATTTTTCAAAATAAAGAGAAGGTAGATACTGCTTTTTATGTAGGAAGGGGAAAAATAGATGAAATATCTTATCTGGTTCAATTACATAAAGCTAATGTAGTTATATTTGATGATGAACTTTCTGCATCTCAAATAAGAAATATAGAAGATGCACTGGGAGTTAAAGTAATAGATAGAACTACTTTGATACTAGAAATATTTGCTAGAAGAGCTAGGACTAAAGAGGCTAAAATACAAGTGGAATTGGCTCAGCTTAAGTACAGACTTCCAAGGCTTATAGGCATGGGAGGAGTTTTATCTAGAACTGGTGGCGGAATAGGAACTAGGGGCCCTGGAGAGAAGAAATTAGAGACAGATAAAAGGCACATAAGGGAAAGAATATATGACTTAAAAAGAGAACTTGTAAAAATAAAGGATACGAGAAAAACTCAAAGAGAAAAGAGAGAAAAAGAAAATATACCTAAGGTGGCTTTGGTGGGATATACCAATGCGGGGAAATCCACACTTAGAAATAAAGTATGTGAAATTTATGCACCAAATGAGAGTATGGCAAAGGAAAATGTATTTGAAGCTAATATGCTTTTTGCTACTTTAGACACTACAATAAGAGCTATAGAATTAAAAGATTCTAGAATAGTAACTTTTACAGATACAGTAGGCTTCATAAGTAAACTTCCGCATGATTTAGTAGAGGCATTTAAATCTACATTAGAAGAGGTTATTTATTCAGATTTACTTCTTCATGTGGTGGATAGTTCATCTTCTAATGCTATAGAACAGATAAATGTAGTAAACCAGGTGCTTAGAGAATTAAAGGTTCAAGATAAGTCTATTATATTAGTGCTTAATAAAATTGATATGGCAAATAGAGAAAATGTAGAAAAGATAAAAGAAAAATTTATTGGGGAAAACTTTATAGAAATAAGCGCTAAAGAAGGTAGAAATATAGATGAACTTATGGATAAAATACAGCAGTATCTTCCTAATAATATGGAGCAAGGAAATTTTTTGATTCCTTATGATAAACAGAATATAGTAGCTTATATTCATCAAAATGGAAAGATAAATGTGGAAGAGTACAAAGAAGAGGGGACTTATATAGAAGCTATAGTAGATAAAAAAACCTATAATAAATATAGAGACTTTTTAATATAAAATTATGGATGGATTGTTTTAAAGCATAAGAGTAAAGGGGCCCTTTGCTCTTATTCATCATAATTAGAATTTTTATAATATACAAAAATAGGGTGAGAATTTAAAAATAAAGGGAAGGGGATAAGGAAAATGAATATATTAATAAAAAATGCCTTTATAGTTACTATGGATGAGAAAAGAGAAATAATAGAAAAGGGTTATGTGTTTATAGAGGGAGAATATATTAAAGCTGTTGGAGCAGGAGAATATAAGGGTGAATTTGAAAATAGTCACAACACTAAAGTAATAAATGGAGAAAATTACTGCGTGATGCCGGGTCTTGTAAATGCTCATACTCATGCAGCTATGACATTATTAAGAGGTTATGGAGAAGGACTCCCTCTTATGCAGTGGCTAAATCACAAGATATGGCCTATGGAAGCTAAATTTAAGGAGGAACACATAAAAGTTGGTACTCAGCTAGCTTGTATTGAAATGTTAAGAAGTGGTACTACTACTTTTAATGACATGTATTTCATGCAAGAACAAGTATTAGAAGTAGTAAAAGATATGAACATGAGAGCAGTATTAGGACTTCCTATAATTGGGGAAGCATGGGAAAATCAATTAAACACATCATTGGAGATAATGCAAAAGATAGATAAGGAAGAAAATGTGAGTTTCAAAATGATGTTTGCACCTCATTCACCATATACATTGTCCTATGATGCTTTAAAGAGCATAGGACAAATGGCAAAAGAAAAAGATAAAGGTATACACATTCATGTATCAGAAACTGAAGATGAAGTTAATATAATTAGAGAAAAATATAATAAAACTACTTGTGAACTATTAGATGAAGTGGGTATTTTGCAAAGTCCTGTGGTGGCAGCTCATTGTGTACATTTAACAAAAGATGATATGGATATCTTACAAAAGGCAGGGGTAAGTCCAGTATATAATCCTCAAAGCAATATGAAGTTAGCTAGTGGAACAGCGCCAGTGGGAGAAATGCTTAAAATGGAAATAAATGTGTGCTTGGGCACAGATGGAACCTCTAGTAATAATAATTTAAATATGTTTGAGGAGATGGAAACAGCTGCATTTTTACAAAAGCTCAAATACAATGATGCAACTAAACTAAGTTCTAAAACTGTTCTAAAGATGGCAACATATAATGGAGCTAAAGCTTTAGGATTTAAGGATTTAGGTATGATAAAGGAAGGATTTAAATGTGATCTCATAATGTTAGATTTAAATAGACCTAACATGGTTCCAATTTATGATATGCATTCTAATTTAGTATTTTCAGCTAATGGAAGTGAAGTACAATATGTAATAGTAAATGGAAATATACTTATGGAAAAAGGTGAATTTTTAAATATAGATGAAGAAAAAATCATATATGAAAGTAATAAATTGTGCAAAAAACTTATATATTAGTAGTACGAATACTTAATCCAAAAATGCGAATACTTAACAAAGAATATATTAATTAACTCAACTTTTGTATTTATAAAATTATAATTTAGAATGTAAAATAGGAATTTGTAGAGTAGGTAAGAGGTAAAAAGTAAGAAGTAAGAAGTAAGAGTGAAAAGGTAAGAACTAATAGGTAAAAAGTAAGAAGTAAAAGGTAAGAGTTTCTTTAAAAAATTCAGCAAAGCTGAATTTTCACTACAACTATTACTTATTACCTGTTACTTACAAATTAATTATAAAAAACTCCTTGAGTTTTATCCTTAACTCTTACTTCTTAGCTCTTACCTATTACCTACTACTTACCTGCAAATTTCAAATTATAGTTAGTTTCTAAAAGAGCTTTATTCCTCATTTTAAATTTTATATTTTTATTTTATAACTGCGAAAGTTGAATATTTCATTTATTTAATATAGAAGATGTAATAAGCTGAGTTAGTGTAATAACAAAACAATAGTATAAGGTGTGAAATTTATTATGGAGGAACAAGATTTAATTATATTAAGGGATAAGCTTGTAGCGTTAAACCAAATACGGGAAGAACTTGTTAAGCTAGAATTAAACCCCAAATATAGAATATTTTATGATCAAAATGTAAGTCCTTTACTATTGTCTTTATTAAGTTTATCTTATGCAAGCATAAATTTTAGTCATTCTGCTTCATTTTTGAACACTATAAATAATAGTAAAAATTCAGAAATAAAGGATTTGCTACATTTAGTATATGATATTCAAGGGACTTCTCAACATGTGCTTTGTGAATTAGAAAAACAACTAGATATATTATTAAAGTTATATTGCAAATAGTTATTTTTAGAGGTCCTAGTGGCCTCTTTTGAATTTTAAATATTTCTTATGTTTAAGATTAAATTTAACATTATTGGCAAAAATATAATGAGAATATAAAATAAGAGAGGTGTCCTTAGTGGAAAAAATATGTCCCATATGCAATAAAATAGAAGAAAAAAACATATGTTGCTTCAGATGTAGTGGAATCATGGTGGATAAAGGAAGAATACAAGAGTACATGGGCCCTTATGGATCAGAAATGCCTATAAAAGATTCAAAGGAATATTGCTTACATTTATATTGTTGTGAAAAATGTAATTTTATGAAAAGAGTACACATAAAGAAGATAATCATATAAAAATATGTCATATAAAATATGAAAGAATTAATTCATAAATTGCTACTTATAAAAAGAAGTCTATTGTTTTTATACTGCATTATATTATATAATATTCTTTATATAATGAATTTAAAATAAATTTAAAAGGGGGAAAGACTATGACTAATACGATACTGCAATATCAAAAAGCATTTAACAACATTGTAGATAGATTAAAAAGTGATAAGTCTGTTTTAGCTGTTATGGTTTTTGGAAGTATGGTAACGGGAGATCTTTGGGATGAATCAGACATAGATTTGTTTGTAGTAAAGGATGATGAGGACAATACTATAAAGAATATTTATACTAGGGAAAAAAATGTGCCAATCCATATAAAGCTTATGAGTAAAGAGAAATTTATAAATTTACAAAATGAAGATTTAAAGGGTGGATTTTTACACAGAATTTTTTCCGCATCTAGATTGGTTTTCTCTAAGGATATGGATATCACCAATAGATACGATAGAGGAAGATTTTATCCAGATTTAGATAGAGAGATATGGAATATGATTTACCTTGCAAAGGCTTTAAAAAATATTGGGGTTTGTAAGAAATACTTAGCAAATAATAGAATATATACTGCTTATACTTCAGCTATAAAATGCTCAGAAGATTTTGCAAAACTTAAAATAAATTCATCAGGATATATGGTAAGTAAAGATGTTATGAGTACAAGTATGAATATAGATGAAAATTTTAGAGTTCATGTAGATGAATTATTTTTTAATAATTTAAAAGCTGATGAGGGAATTAGGGATGCTATAGCTTATATAGAAGCAGAAATCGACAAGGATTTAAGAAATATAACTGGATTTTTATTAGAATATATAAGAGAAAAAGATTCTTTATTGAGTGCAGAGGATATTAAAAGAGATAAATTATTTAAGGATTTTGATATAGATATGGAAGAGATATTAAATAAACTGTGGGAAAAGAATCTTTTAAAGAAGGAAACTAGAGATTACAAATCTTCAGAGGGAAATGTGTTATTTAAGGAGAATGTATACTTTGTTTAAATAGCATTATATAAGGCACATTCAAATAAATAACAAGTCAGTATGCTAGTCTATTTTGCGTCATACTGCGTCAGCAGAACCCAACGATAGTTCTACTAGCGGCGGAACCTGCTTCCTTGTCTGACACAAAATATACCAGCATCTTTCACTTGTTATTTATTTTAATGTACCTAAAGGGAATAATGTATGTGCGGTGATTAAATGGAAAAGTATAAAGTGAATTTTCAAGAAGAAGAAAATAAGTATGTTCAAATATATAAAAATATTAAAAAGCTCATAGATACATCTAAAATAGAAGAGGGGGATAAACTGCCCTCTATTAGAAAGTTAGCTGAGTATTTAAAAGTTAACAACGTAACTATAGTAAATGCTTATAAGAAGCTAGAAGAAGAAGGATATGCGGTACAAAAGATTGGCAGTGGAACTTATGCCAAAAGAAAAAATAGTGGAAGAGGCTTTAGAAAAGAATATGCAAAAGCCTTTAAAAATGCTATGGATCATCCAGGAGAAAAATATATAGACTTTACAGGGGAGGCCACTTGTGTAGATTACTTCCCTGTAGATGTTTTAAAGAAGGTAATAGATGAGGTTTTGGATAGGGATGGGGCTGAGGCTCTAGTCTATCAAGAAACCCTCGGCTACCACGGACTTAGAAAGAGTATAAATCATTTTTTTTGGCAAGGAAAACTGAGTGATGAGGACATACTTGTGGTATCTGGAGCGCAGCAAGGCATAGATATAGTTACAAAATCTATAGTTAATGTGAATGACAATGTTATTGTAGAAAAGCCAACATATAGTGGTGCATTATCTGTTTTCAAATGGAAAAAAGCCAATATAATAGAAGTAGACATGCTTCATGATGGAATTGACATAGATCAGTTAAAGAAAGTTTTAAAAAGACATAAAATTAAATGTTTTTATACTATGAGCTATTTTCAAAATCCAACGGGTATAAGTTATAGCTTAGAAAAAAAGAAACAAATATTAGAGTTAGCAGATATTTATGATTTCTATATAATAGAAGATGATTATTTATCAGAACTTATATATAATGAAAATTTAAAGTACAAAAGCTTTAAGAGTTTAGATGCTAATGATAGGGTAATATATATAAAAAGCTTTTCTAAAATATTCTTGCCAGGTATAAGATTAGGATACTTAGTTTCACCAGTAAGATTCATAGAAACTATGAAAAATTCAAAGATAAATACAGACATATCTACATCTAGCTTAATGCAAAGAACTCTTGATTTATATATAAAAAAAGGATATTGGAAAGAGTATATAAATAAACTTAATAATATATATGTAAAAAAATATAAATTTACTAAAGAAAAGATAAAAGACTTATTAAAGGATAAAGTTACTTTTAATGAACCACAGGGTGGACTAAGTTTCTATTTGAAAATATCTGATAAGATAAAAATAGACAGTATTAGTCTTTTTTATAAGTGTAAGGAAAAAAACATATTAATTACACCAGGGGTTCTTTTTTATAAATTTCCTCACGAGGGTAAAAGATATTTTAAAGTGAGCTTTTCACAGATATCTAACGAGGACTTAGAAAAGGGACTCAAAATTATATATGATGTTTTAAAATAGAACTAAAAGTGAGATGAATAAGTGGTGAAAAAGAATTTACTAAATGTAAAATGGGAAAATATTCAAAATTATGATGACAAGGATATATCTTATTTTCTTTTTTTGGAAGGTAAGGATTTAGAGGCTATTTCGAAAATAAGAAATTTAGACAAAATAGAGGTGCAAAACCACATAATAGAAGGTAAAATAAGGTATAGATTTTTAGCTAAAAATTCAAGTGTAGAGGAACTTTTTACATCCATATACCAAGCAGGTAAAGAGGATAGAAAACTATTTTTAAAATTTGTAACTGGGGAAACAAAGGAAAAGCTAATAAATTATATAAAGTCTAATTATGCAGATATGCCACCTAAAAGCAAGGAGAGAGCAGTATGGATATTAGGCGAATTAAAAGATGGGGTAGATATTTTAAAAAAAGCTTCAGTGCACAAATTCACTAGCATCAGAAGGCTTGCGGTATCTGCCATGGGTAAAATAGGACATAAGGATTGTGAAATTGCTTTAATTAGAGCATTAGATGATGAAAATCCTCAAGTGGTTTTATATGCCATAAAGGCATTGAATAAATTGAATAGCCAGTTAAGTTTGACAAAGCTTAAAGAAATAGAAGATAAATGGAATAAAGAGTATATAAGCAGAGCAGTGGATGAGTACATTAATCGTATGGAATCTTAATAATTTTAAGAGGAGATGGTTTGATGGGATATTTAACCATAAAGGATAGGGCAGAAGCTAGATTCTATGAAAAGAAATCAGAGTTTATAGGATATGTAAAAAGGGTAGAAACGGAAGAAGAGGCTAAAGAGTTTATAGGAGAAATAAGACATATGCATAAGCAAGCTACTCACAATGTTTATGCATATGTCATAGGAGAAAATAGAGGAATACAAAGATACAGTGATGATGGGGAACCACAAGGTACAGCAGGTATACCTGTGTTAGAGGTTATAAAGAAAAACAATGTATCTGATTGTGTTGTGGTGGCAACTAGATATTTTGGAGGAGTATTATTAGGAGCTGGGGGACTTATAAGAGCCTACTCAAAAACAGCAGCTATGGCTATAGAACAAGGAGGAATAGTAGAAAAAGTAAAAGGGATTCCTATAGAAATGATAATAGATTATGATATGTTAGGAAAACTTCAATACACTTGTGAACAAAAGGGATGGTATATTGAAGACACAATATATACAGACAAGGTAGCCCTTTTATTTTATTTTGAAATAGATAAAAAAGAAGAATTTGAAAAAAGAGTTATAGATATAACTGGTGGCAAAGTAATAATAGAAGAAAAGGATGAGGATATTTTCTTTAAAAAAGATAGCAGATTGTATTTAGTTTGCTAGTTTGTTAGTTTAGGGTAAATTTATTGTTCCGAGCTCTTATGCAAGTCATGGAGGAGAAATTTCATAATTCCACTACATTGTACCTTTTTGTGGGTTAATCATAATAAAAGTTAAAATAAAAGGAATACTAGTAAAAGTAAGTAATATGATTATAGCTATGGAAAAACAAAACTCCAAAGGAGTTTTTAATAAAATATAAATTAAAGAAATTCCTATGGAATTTAAATATTCATTTTAAATTTAAAGTATTATAATTTAAAAAATTATAATGATAATAGCATGAAATACAAATAATAATTATATAATAATTATTATTACTTGAAAATAAAAGTATATTATGGTACTATAATTATATATATGTAATAATAATAGATATTGGAGGTATGGTTATGGCTGTAGAAAAATTAAATGAAAACATATATTGGATCGGAGTAAAAAATCCTGAACTTAGAGTTTTTGACATAATAATGGAAACTAAGAAAGGAACCACATATAATTCTTATCTAATTAATGATGAAAAAGTTGCTATAATAGATACGGTTAAAGATGGATATTATGATGAATTTCTAAGCAATATAAAGAGTGTTATAGGAGATAAGAAGGTAGATTACATAATAGTTCAGCATACAGAGCTAGATCATAGCGGTTCTTTAGTTAAACTTATAAAGGATTTCCCAGAAGCAAAGGTAATAGGGTCAAAGGCAGCATTAACTTACAGCAAAAATATAACTAATATGGATTTAAATGCCATGGATAAGCCAGATGAATTAAATTTAGGAAACACTACACTTAAATTTATATATGCACCGAACTTACATTGGCCAGATACTATGTTTACTTATGCTAAAGAGGATAAGATACTTTTTACTTGTGATTTTTTAGGATGTCATTATTGTCCACAAGGATGCATGACAGATGCTTGTACTGGAGAATATTTTGATGAAATGAAGTATTATTTTGACGTTATAATGGGACCATTTAAAAAGTTTGTACTTGCAGGATTAAACAAGATCAAAGATTTAGATTTTAAAATAGTAGCTCCAAGCCATGGACCTATACATGTAGATGATTTAGAAAAATATTTGGATTTATATAAACAGTGGGCAACGGTAGAAACTCCACAAGAAAAAATAATTCCTATTTTCTATATTTCAGCTTATGGTAATACAGAAAATATAGCAAAGTACTTCCAAAAGAAATTAGGAGAAAATCAAATTAAATCAGAAGTGTATGAAATAACTACTACTGATATGAATAAAATGGTGGATATGATTGAAAAAGCTCCTGGATTTATGATAGGATCACCAACAATCAATCAAGATGCTGTTAAACCATCTTGGGACTTACTATCTTTTGTATCGCCTATAGTAAATAGAGGTAAGGTAGCTGCAGCTTTCGGATCTTATGGATGGAGTGGTGAAGGTGTACCAATGTTAACTGATAGAATGAAAAGCTTAAAATTAAAGGTGGTAGAGCCAGGATATAAGGTGAACTTTGTGCCATCACAAGAGGATTATAAAAAGGCAGATGAATTTATAAATAAATTTATTGAGCTTTTATAATCTCTAATGAGTGGGTAAGAAATGTATTTTACTGTATTGCTTGCAAATGAGTGATAGTTAAAAGTATAGATGAAAGTATATTAAAAATGAATAGGAAAATATAAAAATAGCCCTAAAACTTCTATGTGTAATTATTGTACCTAGAGGTTTTAGGGCTTAACTAATAATTTTTCAATTATAAGTGTAGCTTGTAATTGAATAGAATTTAATGTGGTTAGAGGTGTTTTGATATCCAATCCATAAGTTCTAAGCAAATATTTAAAGTTTGCTGTGAAGAATCTAATTTAGTGTTTAACTCTACAAAATCTAAAGAGCAAATTAAATTAGTTTCCAATAGCGCTTTTAAGGCATATTTACCATGAGATAATTCTATACCTTCACATACAGGAGTACCTGTTCCTGGTACCAAATTTGAATCAAGGCAATCTATATCAAAACTTAAATGTACAGCATCTATATCTTTAGATTTTAGTTTGGAAATAACATCTTCCATTACTTTTTCAATGCCTAGTTCTTTTATAGTATTTGTAGTATATAAATTTATGTTTTTATCTTTAATAAGTTGAGTTTCACCCTTGTCTAAGTCTCTAGCAGCTATCAAAAATACATTTTCAGGATTTACATTTACTCCATGATAGTATGTATTAGTTAAATCATTATGGCCTATTCCCATAGCTGCTGCTAATGGCATGCCGTGAACATTTCCAGAAGGGGTGGTTTCATGGGTATTAATATCACCATGAGCATCTATCCAAACTACTGCTAATTTAGAATATTTTCTGTTGGCACCTCTTAAGCTTCCAAGACCAAGAGCATGGTCTCCACCGATGATTAATGGAAAATTGCCTGAGTTAATAGAGGTATATACTTGATGTGCTAAGTTTGTATTTACGTCTACAATTTCTTTTAGATACTTCATTTTATTGCTGTGACTATATTTGTTTTTTTCTGAAACTGCTGGAACATATATGTTTCCAAGATCATAAACTTTATGATTGTGCTTTTCAATAATGTTTATAATACCATTTTCTCTTAGGGTATTAGGTGATAAATCTACTCCCTTTCTATCACAACCATAGAATAGTGGTACTCCTATTATATTTATGTCCATAATGATACCTCCAAAATAATTTTTTTATACAGAAAATTATTATACATTAAATAAAATAAAAATTTAACTACTTTAGTAAAATGCAAATAATTAAAAAAAGACTAAATATTTATGCAATTATGAATTTTCGAGAGCATATACTATTGTATATAAATTTAAAAATGATATAATAAATATAAAGTTATCCTGAGGTGTTCGCAAGGCTTATTGGTTCAACCGACACAGTAGAATAGGGATTTTCAAAATTCTTAAGGATATGGGGGATTTAATATTTTATTAAATTTTGATAGAATTAAGATGCGAAGAACCCACCTGGTATATAGCCGGGTGTGTACTATAAGTTAAACGGCATGTTGGGAAACTTATTAAATGTAATTAAGAGCCTTCTAGGAGGCTCTTAAAATTTTATTTCAAAGAATTTAATTCATCTAAAGCATTTTTACAGCTACAGCACCAATTATCTAATTCTATATGATCTATAAAATATTCTAGAGTGCTTTTTAATGTGGACATCATTTTATCCATATTTTCGCTTACTTCTCTATGAGTTAATGGGTTATTAGATATGCCAGCAGCGTAGTTAGTCACAAGAGCTATTGTAGCATAGCATAAGGAAGCTTCTCTTGCCAATATAACTTCAGGTACATTGGTCATACCTACTACATCTCCACCTAATGTTTTATACATTTTTATTTCTGCAGGAGTTTCAAATCTAGGTCCTTCAGTGCAAATATAAGTACCTCTCTGAACTAGTGGAGCTTTTAGGGCATTAAAAGCCTTTATAAGATTTTTTCTTATTTCTCTACAATAAGGTTCCGTCATATCCACATGAATTACACCTGAACCCTCCTCATCGAAAAAAGAATAATTTCTATTTTTGGTAAAATCCATAAAGTCATCTAACAATACAAAGTCTCCAACTTTGCAATTATTAATGCCACCTACAGCAGCAGTAGAGATTATTAAATCTACATTTAACTCTTTTAGAGCAGTTATATTTCCTTTATAATTTACATTTGAAGGTATTAGCTTATGACCAGCAGAATGTCTTTCTATAAAAAAAATTTCTTTTGTTCCCCTAATACCTTTTAAGTAGGATATTTCACCATATTTAGTAGAAATGCTACATTTCATTGGATTTTTAATGAATGAGCTATCATAAACGCCTGTACCGCCTATTATGCCTATTTTCATATATGCGTGGTGTCCCACTCCCTCCTTCCAAATTTTTAATTGGTAAATAAAATATATTTATACTTTAGTATTCTACATTAGAGTTTTTTTACCTTTAACAAAAAAACTTTTCAATATAATTTAAATTTTGATATAATATATTTAAAGTAATATACTCAACTTTCGCACATTAAAGTTCAAGCTCTACATTAGATTAATAAGGTTTTTAATTTAAAATTTAGAATATAAGATAGAAATTTTTAGAATAGGTAAAAAGTAAGAAGTAATAGGTAAAAAGTAATAGTTCTTGAAAAAATTCAACAAGGCTGAATTTTCAGCACAACTATTACTAGATGGTCTTATTTATTCACAAATTAATTATAAAAAAACTCTTTGAGTTTTATCCTTAACTTTTACTTCTTAGCTATTAACTACTACTTATCTGCAAATTTTATATTTTTAGTTTATAACTGCGAAAGTTGAATAATATATATTATATTAAATTAATATATAAATATATTAGGAGAGGGTATAATATGGGTATGGAAGAGTTAATAGGAAGAATAAATTTTTTATATAAAAAGGGTATTGGTGAAGGACTTACCCCTGAGGAAAAGTTAGAGCAAAAGAAATTAAGAGATCAATATATAGGAATAATAAAAGGTAATTTTAGATCTCAACTTAATACCTTAAAAAAGGTTTCCTGTAGATAGTAAGTTTAAATAAAATAAGAAAGGAAAGTATATATGGGGGTCGCAGTAGAAGAAATAATAGATAAATTAGGATTAGAAGTTTTAGTTAGAGGAAAAGATAATGTAAATATAAATATAAGTGATATAAATAGACCAGGACTTCAATTTGCAGGGTTTTATAATTATTTTGCTAATGAAAGAGTTCAGGTAGTTGGCATGGCTGAATGGAGTTTTTTGGATGCTATGTCTATTGAGCTTAGAAAGAAAAGACTAAAGAAGTTTTTTCAATTTCAGACACCTTGTGTTATAATAACGAGAAATCAAGAATGTCATGAGGAACTTATAGAAAATGCTATAAAAAGTAATACATGGATTTTAAGAACAGACAGTATATCTACGAGATTCATAAGTAAGCTTATGGGTTATTTAGATGATAAATTAGCACCAGAAACAAGGGTACATGGAGTTCTAGTGGACGTATATGGCATAGGCATACTTATAACTGGGGAAAGTGGTATAGGTAAAAGTGAAACTGCCTTAGAGCTTATTAAAAGAGGCCATAGATTAGTGGCAGATGATGCGGTAGATATAAAAGCTATTGATGGTATATTAAAAGCATCGTCACCCTTTATAACCCAAGGTATGCTTGAGGTTAGAGGTATGGGAATAATCGATGTGCCTGCACTTTATGGTTTAAGTTCGGTGCTAGAAAGTAAGACAATTCATTTAATAATTAACTTTGAACAGTGGGAAGAAGGAAAACATTACGATAGACTTGGATTAGACAAGGATTACACAAATATACTAGGAGTTGACGTTAGGAAGCTTACAATACCTATAAGACCAGGAAGGAATATAGCAGTCATTATAGAAGCAGCGGCAGTTAATTTTAGATATAGTTTGAATTCAAAAGAGACTCCAGTGGACACTATTGAGAAAAGAATGGATATAAAAAGGTAAATGTCATAAATTTATTTAAAATGTCATAAAAACATGTTAAATGCCATAAATTTATTTAAAATGCCATAAATATATTAATAAGTACAAATATTATGGGTAAAACACAAAAAAACATATTTGTATTTTGATATATAATTTAGTACAATGTATATAATGATTTAAATTTTCATAGGGGGGAGAAAAAAATGACAGAAAAAAAACAAAATCTAGAAAAGAAATATGAATTGGCTTGGGACAAATACACTAAAGAGGATATGGAGAAATTAAATGCACTATGTGACAGATATATAGACTTCATGTCTAAGTGTAAAACTGAAAGAGAATGTGTAAACGAATGCATAACTATGGCTGAAAAAGCAGGCTACAAGAATTTAGATGAGCTAGTAAAGGAAGGCAAAACTTTAAAAGCTGGAGATAAAGTTTATGCAAACAACATGGGAAAAACATTGGCTTTATTTGTATTAGGTAAAGAACCATTTGAACAAGGTATGAGAATATTAGGAGCACACGTAGATTCTCCTAGATTAGACCTTAAACAAAATCCATTATATGAAGATTCAGATTTTGCAATGTTAGAAACTCATTACTATGGTGGAGTTAAAAAATATCAATGGGTAACAATTCCACTAGCTATACATGGTGTATTTGTTAAAAAAGACGGTTCTATTGTAAACATGGTAATAGGAGAAGATGAAAATGATCCAGTAGTTGGAATATCTGACCTATTAATTCACTTATCAGCTGATCAAATGAAAAAGACTCTTGCTGAAGGTGTAGAAGGAGAAAATTTAAATGTTACATTTGGAAGTATGCCAGTAGAAGATAAAGAAGCTAAAAACAGAGTTAAAACTAATATATTAAGAATGTTAAATGAAAAATATGGTATAGAAGAAGAAGACTTTGTTTCAGCTGAATTAGAAGTAGTTCCAGCAGGAAAAGCAAGACACTATGGATTAGATAAGAGCATGGTACTTGCTTATGGACATGACGACAGAATTTGTGCATATACTTCTTTTGAAGCAATGATGAAAATAGAAAATCCAGAAAAGACTTGCGTAACTTTACTTGTAGATAAAGAAGAAATAGGAAGTGTTGGAGCAACTGGAATGCATTCAAAATTCTTTGAAAATGCAGTAGCTGAAGTTATGAACTTAGCTGGAGATTATAACGAATTAAAGGTAAGAAGAGCTCTTACAAATTCAAAAATGTTATCTTCAGATGTTAGTGCTGCATTTGATCCAAATTTCCCATCAGTTATGGAAAAGAACAACTGCGCTTACTTTGGAAAAGGTATAGTATTTAATAAATATACAGGAGCTAGAGGAAAAGGTGGATGCAACGATGCTAATCCAGAATTTATAGCTCAATTAAGAAGCATAATGGAGAAACACAATGTTTCTTGGCAAACAGCTGAACTTGGAAAGGTTGACCAAGGCGGCGGTGGAACTATAGCTTACATCCTTGCTCAATATGATATGGAAGTTATAGATTCAGGTGTTGCTCTTCACAACATGCACGCTCCATGGGAAATAGCAAGCAAAGCTGATATATATGAAGCTGAAAGAGCTTACTATGCATTCTTATTAGAAGCGTAATTGTAAATTACAAGTTTAATTATAAGTTGAATTTTAAAGTATAATTAGATTGACAATTATATAATAAATACTAGATAAGTTAATCTCCAATTATCAGTCCCTACTCTCTATCAAGTATCATCACTTTTTAGAGAGTAGGGACCGGTGATTGGAGATTTAATTTTAGATAAAGATTTTATTTAAAAAATTGCTTAAATATTCACCTTCAAGACATACATCACCTAATGCCCCATGATTACTGTCTTTGTCATTTATGCCATGGAAATCGGAGCCGGCGGTTATTAGCTTGCCTGACTCTTTTGCTAAGTTTATAAATTCCTTTTCCTCCTGAGGATTATTAAGAGGATATATGGCCTCGATACCATCAAAGGGAAGCTTTAGCATGTGCTTTATAGGGGTTTTTTTTATTAAAACCGGATGGGCAAGAATAACTACAGCATTGAGATTTTTTAATAGATGAATCCCTTCTTCTGTAGATATTTTTTTATTTGGAACATAAGCTGGGCTATCACTATTTATGATATTTGAGAATATGTATTCCCAGCTGTAGTTATACCCATTTTCAATTATAGCTTTAGCAATATGAGGTCTTGCAACAACACCTTTTGCGTCATGAAGAACCTTTTGATAATCTATATCTATGTTAAAAAACTTCTTTAGATTAGATATTATTTTTTTACTTCTTTCAACTCTAAAATCTTTTATATCTTGAAGAAATTTATTAAGCTCTTTATTTTTATATTGTTCATCTCTAAAATACCCTAGTATATGAATAGTTTCCTCATGATGAATAGTAGAAAGCTCTATACCGGGAATAACTTTTACGCCTAAAGCTTCACCTGTTTTAACTCCATTCTCTAAGGAATCCAATGTGTCGTGATCTGTTATAGATATCACATCAAAGCCTTTCTTGCGGACAATATCTACTAACTGCAAAGGTGACAATCCACCATCTGATGCAGTAGTGTGCATATGAAAATCTCCTTTAGTATACATCATTGTGTCATCCTTTCTAAATAAATGTTAAATGTACTATTGTAATTTGATTTAGGCACATTCAAATAAATAATAAGTCAGTATGCTAGTCTATTTTGCGTCATACTGCGTCAGCAGAACCCACCGATAGTCCTACTAGCGGGAACCTGCTTCCTTGTCTGACACAAAATATACCATCATCTTTGACTTGTTATTTATTTTCATGTACCTTATATAATTTATAAATTCTGCATATAGTATGATTAAACCACAAAAGAATACAATGTGTGGTGGAATTATGAAATTTCATAATTCAAGTAATATAATGCTTTCTGTGGGTTAATCACTTTATATATTATTTATTATATTTTTAGAAAACTTATAGGCTTCATGCGTTATATCTTTTACTTTAAAAATTGAGCTAGGGTCGTTAGCTATGGCAGTAAGAGAAAAATATGGTGGTAATCTAAAGCCTTTATTTATATTTAGAGAACCTATAAGTTGTTTAGCCACTGAATCACTGCCAGAATTCCCAGACACTACAACGGAAAAGAAGCATTTATCATAAAAATTTATTTTTCTGTATAATACAGTGAGGCGATTTATAACAGCAGTTAAGTTTGCAGCTATGGAATCATTATAGTTAGGACAAAGCCAAACAATAATATCAGAATCTTCTATGGAAGGTAGTACTTCCTTTATCATTATACCACCGTAAAAACATTTATTTTCTTTACCGTAGTGCATACAAATGTTATAGTTGCATCCTTTGCAGTCTAGTACTTCTCCATTTTCTATTTGAAGCTCTTTAATAGTGTAGTTTTTTAAATGTTTTGACACCATGTGCCATAAATCTAATGTATTAGACCTTTTATGTGGGCTAGAATATAAAACTAAAATTTTAGGATTTTCTGTTTTAGTAAAGCTATAATCCATAAGTCTGTTGGCAGTTCTAGAACACATTTTTAGGCATAAATCCTCAAGGGGAATGTTAATGGTTTTTTGCCAGGTAGAAAAATTTTTTAAAGAGTTAGTTGCTTCTACTAGTGGATGTCCTATGAATGAGCAACCTAAATTATTAGCTAAAAATATTAAATCCTGAGCAGCTCTTTTAGTACCTAAATCTGAAGGACTGTGCACTAATACCATGGCTGTAGAGCCACTCAGACTATTCCTACCTTTTTTATAAAGCTCTGCAAGAAATTTAATAGTACTTATGTCATAGCCTATATTTTCTAGTTCCAATGCAAAAAGTAATTTTTTGTTTTTTAAATTTAGGTTATTACTTATATGGTCTATTATAATATAATTTATCCCATCTACTGCAGAGTTTATCATTTTATTTAGCATAAGGGAGGGGTTTTTATTTGGTTTTATAACATAAAGTTCTATCAAAGAAACACCTTCTTTATGTACCGAAGTAAAGAATTGCTATTAAAAATAAATTTTTATAGAAATTCTTTACAACGGTTGTATTATATTTATTCTAAATAGTATTCTTGGGTTTTTTAGAATCAATAATTTACTATGTGCAGTTATGATTAGAATATTTTAGCTAATTTTTTGTAATGGATGAATATGTATTTTGTAGTAAAACATAAGTTTCTTGAAGTTTTGTGAATATTTCATAAGGAAGTGGAAGAGTTTCAACTTCTAGTCCAGCGTCTGTAAGTCTATTTTTACAGCCAAAGAAATTTCCACCTATGAATGTAGCACTGTAATTCCAGTTTCCCCTTAAGGTGTCTAATATTGAGATGGCACCAGAGGACAGAGCAGGAGCTATGTATGGCTTAAATCCAACAGCTCTAATTTTTAAGTTAGCTTTTTTTGTTTTTTCAGTAAGCAGAAGAGATGATTGCTCATTGTAATTATTTATGCTATTAGCGATAAATAATCCTTCTCCATGGGGACCAAAGGCCCTACCTTCAGTTTTATATTCTGGAGCTATATCTTTTGAGTAGTATAAGGCTCTTCCATTCATTACACCTAATCCATAACCTCTTATTTGTTCAGGAGCTAATCCTTTAAAGTCCCAATAACCATCTGAATTTATATTGCTGAATTGAAAAACAGATTTACAAAGTAAGTCTACAGGATCTGAAACCACTGCAAAAATACCTTTAAAGTTATTTTTTCTAGCGAGCTTAGCGTAAAATTCTATAATATTATGGTTTCCTCTAAATTGAGTTATTCGAACATCTTCTTTTTCATCACCAACTTTAGGAACTCCTACAGAAACGCAAAATACAAATATATCACAGTTAAATAAGTCTTTTTCTTCTAGCGGTATTATAGTTGGAAAGTTTAGGGTAGTGTCAGCAGAAGCTATGGCATTACATTCAAAATCCCATCTCTTTATTTTATTTATATCTTTATCGTAAATTCCAATTTTATTTATAAACTCTCCGCCTAAAAGCCTAAGACCCGTTATTAAAGTGCCTCCAACATCTCCAAGTCCAACTACATTTATATTTAAATGGGATTTATTATTGCATAGAGGTAGAAAATTATAGTTTAATGAGTCATCCCAGTTTGGATATTCTGTATTAATACCAGTAGCCTTACCTTCTTTTATTTTAGAAATTAGCCAATTAGGTGAATTATAATCTTTACTAGATTCCTTTAATATATCCAAGGTTTCTTCTTTTAAATATAATAGTTTTTCATTGTTTATACAAAAACTTCTCCTTGAATTAAGAGGATTAAGTTTAAATAGTACAAAGACCTTCCCATTAAAATTACAACAGTAATCTTCTGAAACCTTTTTGAAATCTGTTGGTTTTATATTATTATAGTAGTTTATATTATGGTGGCAAACTATTAAATTATTTTTAAAACTATAGTAATGCATAACTACACCTCTTTCTATTATTTCTTAATCATAGTGCTAAATCTTTCTAAAGTGTCTAATTGATTTTTCAAGTAATGAGAAGGACTTAAATTTAAATCATAAACTATGTCATTTCCAAGTTCGGGGCATCTGGGAATAGTGAATACTTCACCTAAAGACCATAGAGTTAAATTCCTTTTTTCTAATCTGTGAAATTCTTCTTCCAGTATAGAAAAAATGTATATAGAATTTTCTAGACAGGTTCTAGATAAATTATATATGGCCTCAAAAGATGAATTTTCTATAAAAGATGGATGAGTATAAGGCATTATAGAATTCACTGAGGGAATTAAATTTCGTGTAGGTTTAACTCCTCTCCAGATAGCATCGCCACCAATAAATGGATATAAGGCGGTTTCGTTAAACCATATTTTAAGTCTTGGTATAAAATAAACACTATCCACTTTGTAGCCTTGTATATCCATTAAATCTTTGCCTTTGCCAGACATAATTCCAACTATTATTTTCTGTATATTTATATTTTCATTCTTAAAAAAAGGATATAGTGCTTTTATTCTATGACCCTTGTGAAGAAGATTATCCACTAGTATAACAGGTCTATTAAAGGATTTTATTGTTTTAACTTGATTTTGGAGAGTTAAATAATAAGGAAATTCTCCTATAAAAAAGTTTTTCATATTAGGGTAAAAGTATTTTTCAGTGTGTAGAGATTTAGTTATTGTATTAGGTATTATATATCTATCTAATAAGTCGCCATAGGGAACACACATGGAGTCTCCTAGTTTTTTAACTTTTAGCTGTTCTAATGACACTTTATTTTCATTACATATTTTTTTTACCATACTACTATAAGTCATATGACAGTGGAAAGATAATACAAGTTCTCCAGGATATAATTTTGTTAAGGCTTTTTGAAGAGTTTTTCTACTACTTATTAGGATATTCTTAATTTTTAAGTTATTTCTAAAGGGTTCCTTTAATAGATTTTCCATATCCAAATTTATTATATATGGATTATTCATATTAACCACTAAAGTTGAAGCTTTATTTGAAGAAGAAATTTCTATAAAACCTTGAAGCTTCAAAATATCGTATATATTTTGAGAGAAAGTTTTAGTTGTGACACATCTATATACGGCATACTGATAATCCTTTGATATACAAAAGGCTAAGGTCTCCGTAATTAAAATTTGTTCTAAGTAAGATATTTTGTCTCTATTTTCTACATATATATTATCTATTAAAATTATCCTGCCTAAACTATGTTCTCTTAAGTATTCTGAAAGTTCCATGTCCTTTAAATCCCCATAAAGCATACTTGAGCGAAGCCAATAGAAACTAGAAAATCCCAGAATATTTTTGGTTTTTCTGTCTCTTAAAATAAGTATTCTTGAAGAAGGTTTTTGGAATAAATGGTGAAAATATTTATCTATTTCTTCTGGAGAAAGATTAATAAAATTTTTAAATTCGTCTAATATATGTGCACTTAAGTTTTCAACTATTTCTACATCTATTGAGTAGTATTCCATAAAGTTTTTATCATCAGGTTCCTTTTGATAAAATCCATATTTATATATATACTGCTCTGTTAGGGGATCAACTAATGTAGAAATATCCCTACTTTCATCGATACAACTTCTTATTTGAGTAGAACTTATATTAGAAAATTGTTTTGGTAATTTTAATATAGTAAATTCATCTAAAATATCTTTAGCGTAATTTTCTAATTTTTTAGTATTTCCTCTTAAAAAAATGATGTGAGGAATTTTACAAAGTATACTTTTCTTTTTATAGCTAGAAGCATTTAAAAGTACATCACTACCTATGGCTATGTGAACTTTGGAATTTTTAAAGCTTTCTTTTAAAGTTTTTAGGTTTTCTTTATTAGCTATATTTATTTGAAAATTGTCAGGATAAACATATATATCTAATTCATCTGATATAGACATTTCTATTATTTTTTTTCTAAGTAAATTAGGTAAGGTTCTTTTAGACCAAGAAAATTCATCTACATTTAGATAAACTTCAAATCCCATGTCTCTTATATGTTTTGCTATTTCTTTGTGGCTTAGTGAAAAAGGGTCAAAAGTTCCTGGAAAAAAGGCTATATTATTCTTAATAGGTAGCTCTAAAGAACCATTTTGAAAGATACATTCACTAATAAATCTATATAAATTATTTAGTACAATGGAATTAGTAAAGAATGATAAATCATTTTGGTTATTAAAGTCCATAAGAGTCAATAATTTTTTACTAGTAGATTTAAATATAAAGACTTTTTCCTGTAAAGATAATATTTTGGAATAGAATATATCTGAGCCATATGAAGTTAAAGAAGCTTGTTTTACAAGAGGCTCGTAATCTCCTACACCATTTAATATAATGCAAAGCATTTTTATAAGTCTAGCAGTAAATATACCTTCCTTTTCATTAGATACATCTTTATATAAAGGGTAATTAGAAATAGAAGTGCTTACAGTTTTAATAAGTAATGTTTTTATATTAGGCTTTGCACTTTTTATTTTAAGGCTTAAATCGTCAATTACTTCGTCTAGCTCTTTAGGTTTAAGGTATAATATTGCTATACCTAAATATTTAGGTATGTATTCTGTAAAACGATGTCCTTCTATTTCTAGTGCACGTAAAAGTTCAACACACACTTCATTTTTTTCTGATATAGACAAATAAGGGAGAAGTTTTAAAATAGACTCTCCAGCTTTATTTCTAACTATTTCACTATCACTTACTTTAAGTAAATTACAAAAATGAAGACAGGTATGAAGCCCTTCGGTTCTTATATGTTCTAAAGCTTCTGCAAGCAATATATCTATTTGAATTTTTTTATTTATCCAACTGGTAGCTGTTTTTAAATTACTTAAGAATATATTCTGTATATGTTCACTAGTATAGTGTGGGTTTTTCTTATAAGAATTTCCCCATGAATTTAAGTTAAAAAGTTTTTTCAACTTAAATACTAACAGAGTTTCAGAAGCAGTTTTAAATAAGTCTTTGCTATTTTCTAATTTATTTTTTAAATTATTTTTTAAATTATTTTGGAAAGGCATTTTTACTAGTAGGTTGTAGCAAGCCTCTAAACTGCATAATCTACAAGTTATATCATTATTATTTAAGGAATTTAAAATAAAGTTAAAAAGTATTTCTACATCTTCATCATAGGGTGTTATTGGTATATATTTACTCATTTCTAAAAGTATTATTTGAAGATTTAAATTTTTATTATTAAAATTTTTATAGAAAGATATAATGACTTCTCTATATCTTAGTAACATATTTTCTTTTGAATGTGTGAAAAGAGAATTTACCATAGCTATGGAGCTTTCCATAATCCAATTTTTATGCTTAGGAATAAATTTATATCCAGGATATAAAAGAGAATCCATACATTCTTGTAATATTCCTATACTCCAAGTATAATTTAGCTTAACATCTTCTGGTAGGTCTTTTCTGTACTCTTCATCTAAATTTGAAATTAAAGAGCCTATGAGTTGAGCACAGTGTTTTCTTATGTCATCTTCTACATGTATTAAATTTTCATAAAGAAACTTTATTGTTTGTATCTTTTGGTTTCCCGTTAAATAAGTTGAATATTCCTCTAAAATTCTTATGTATTGTCTTAACTTTTTCCAGTCTTTTTCACTTCGTGCCATATCTAATATGTTATCTAGGGAATACTCATCTCTTAATTTATACATAAGATTTATATTGTGTTCTATAGATAAAAATTTTAATTTTTTACATATATCATTTCCTTGGAGTAATGAATAATTATGGAGCCTTTTTTCTATATAAGGGCTATTCTGATGATCTAGGTTTATATTAACACCTAAGTATATTAAATAAGCTTCAAAGTCTTTTAACTTACCATAGACTTTTTTATATCTTTTTTCTTTAGCTTCATCTAAATTTTCTAATTTATTTAGTATTACATTAAAAGAATCTTTAAGAGAGAGAATACTCATTTTTAGACTATTATTTTCTATAATATTTTTCACTCTAAAATCGCAATAGATTAAGATTAAAGATTCTAAGGATAGATTTTCCAGTTCTAAATCCCAAGTGGAATGATTTATGGCAATGTTTCTTATGTAGTCTATGCCGTGCTTCTTAAACCATATGTCTGTATAATAATAGTGAAGTCTAGGAACTTTTTTTAGTTCCTGTTGTCTGCAGCCATACTTACCTATATCATGGCCAGCAGCAGCACCAGAAACTCTACCTAAATCTATAGGTATGTCTAAATCCTTAAGTTGACGGGCTATATGCAACGATAGATAGTGTACCCCACAGATATGGTCTAATGTATTAAATCCCACTACTTCTTTGTTTAATTTCATCATTTCATATAAGTAATCTTTTTTAAAGGCCTTTAAAAAGGTATTATATTCTTCTGGTCTTTCTAGAGCTTTTTTTTCTTGGGAGGACAAAAATATTAAGGGATAAAGACTTTGAAAAGAATTGTTTTTGCAGTATTTTTCATATTCATTAATAACTTTAAAAATCCTAAGAAATATTCCGCAAAATAGCGAAAAGCCTTCAGAAAAATCTTCATTTACTGCATTTGGAAAAGACTTTTTCAAGGTGAACTTATAAATTTTTTCTAATATAAAATTTTTGTTTTCTAAACTTATACAATCTGTCATCATATTTTCACATAAAACCACAGTAGTTTTGGCAGAAAAGTCCATGTTATCTACCATATATTTTAATGTTTCTAAATATTTTTCATTGTTTGTGCAGTTATATATAATATCTTCTTTTAATCCCATTCTAGTTAACCATCTAGTGCTAGTTAGCTTTTTATTTATATCTGCATATAAAGTGTTAAAAGAAAGTATTTTCATTTATATCCTCCTAAAACATGTATTATAAACAATTATATACTTATGTATTGTTTTTTTATAGGGGATTTTATAAAAATATAATAATACAATGCTCAATGGATGAATGAACAAATATCAGTTTTAAAAAATCTTCATTAAAATCTGTAATGATAATTAAAAATTCATCAATAATAATTGAGTATTGAGCATTGAAAATTTATCATTGCTTCATTCCATGTCATTAGGGAGTAAATATTTGCAAAAATTATATAAATTATACCCTTTGTACATTTTAGTCATGTCTATATAGTCCATTGGATATTCTCCATCCCAAGGAAATACTGAAATATATTGTTCGTTATACACATTTATAACAAATTTATCTTCATCTAAATTAAAAAACATTTTATACTGTGGTTTTTCAGGAAGTCTTAAAGGTTTCTTTATGAAATACTTTTTATCTAGGGAATTCATAAAATTTAGTATAGTACTTATATCTTCTTCTTTTAATTCTTTAACTTTATAAAAATTAGTATCTAGAATGGTTATTTTATATTTATTGCTTAAAGATATGCTGTTTGCAAGTTCAGAAAAATAGTAATCATCTCTGGTTTTTTCATGATTGAGTTTTATATAATTACATGCAGCTAATGTAAATGAAAGTACTACTAATAAACAAAAGAGAAAAGATTTAATAGTATTCTTCATAACAAATTCCTCCTACTATTTCTATGTTAAAATATGATTTAAAAAAATTTTTTATTACATTATGTAGTGCGAATGTATATTTTTTTTAATAAATGTCCATTAATTAAACATATAGAATTATGAGAAAGAGGGGGATAATATTGAGGATAGGTATTCCTAAAGGATTATTGTATTATAAGTATGAAATATTTATGAAAACTTTTTTTGAAGAATTAGGTTGTGAAGTTATAGTATCTCCAAATACTAATAAAGAAATATTAAATTTAGGGGTTAAATATGCAGTAGATGAAGCTTGCGTGCCTATTAAGGTATTTCATGGCCATGTGGCATATATAAAAGATTCTTGTGATTTTATGCTTATACCTAGGATCATGAGACTTTACCCTAGAGAATTTATATGTCCTAAATTTTGTGGACTTCCAGAGATGATAAAAAATAGTATACCGCATATGCCTCCTATAACTGAGGGAGAAATTTATGCTTATGATGAAAAAAAGTTTTTTAAATATTTAAATGACGTTGGAAAGAATATTACTAGGGACAAAAGAAAAATTTATAAAGCTTATGAAAAAGCTGTAGCACTTCAAAAGGATCATAAAACAATTGTTACTAATATTAATCAGAATATGAAAATAGCATTACTAGGTCATCCATATAATGTACAGGATAGTTTTATGAATATGAATATTGTAAAGAAACTTAATAAACTAGGAGTGGGGATTATTACAGAGGAAAATCTTCAAGATGAAGACATTAATAAATACTCAAAGGAACTTCTAAAAAGACCTTTTTGGACATTTGCTAGAAAATCTTATGGCTGTGCAGTTAAGCTGTGGGAAAGTAAAGAAATTAATGGAATAATTTATCTATCATCCTTTGCTTGTGGGATAGATTCTGTAGTTATAGAACTTATAAAAGATAAAATAGGAGAATTTCCTTTCTTGATATTAAAAATAGATGAACAAACAGGAGAAGGGGGATTTAATACTAGAGTAGAGGCTTTTGTGGACATGATAGAAAGGAGAAAGAAATATGAAGATAACATTTCCCCATCTAGGGAACGCTTACATTGCAGCTAATATGAAGATAACATTTCCCCATCTAGGGAACGCTTACATTGCAGCTAAAATGTTTTTTGATGAAATAGGTGTAGATTATGTAGTTCCGCCCCTTAGTAATAGGGAAGCTTTAAAAATAGGAGCACTATATTCACCAGAGGAGATGTGCTTGCCCTTTAAGATAATGATAGGAAATTATATTCAAGCTATAGAAAAAGGAGCAGACACAGTTATAATAGTTGGAAGTTGTGGCCCCTGCAGATTTGGAGAGTATTGTGAGCTTCAGCTAAAACTGTTAAGAAGATTAGGTTATGATATAAAGTTTATAGTACTGGATCATCCAGGAGATATAGGAATGAAGGAGCTTTTAGCGCGAGGAGGTCAAATAATCCAAAGTAGCTCTAAGAGTAACGGAGAAAAGATAAGATTAGGGCTTAAAGCCCTTAGGGGAATAAATTTAATGGATGAAATAGAAGCTAAAGCACACTATTATGCAGGATATGAAGTTAATAAAGGGGAATGTAAAAGATTACTTCAAAATTGCAGAAAACATGTGGTAGAGGCAGAAAATATAAATACAGCGTTAAATACACTTAAGGAATATAGAAATAAAATATGTGGCATAAAAATGGATAAAAATAAAAAACCTTTAAAAATTTCAATTATTGGAGAAATTTATACAGTAATAGAACCATTTTCAAACTTATATCTAGAAGATAAACTCATGGATTATGGTGTTAGCAGCAGCAGAACTTTAACTCCCAGTTGGTGGGTTAAAGATGCAGCTTTAAAAAATTTTAAATTAAATTCTATTAGTATAAGAAAAGCCTCTAGGGAATATCTACCTTTATACATAGGAGGTCATGCTAGAGAATGCATCGGAGAGGCGGTTTTAGCCAGTAGAAATGGATTTGATGGAGCAATTCAATTATTTCCTATGGGGTGTATGCCTGAAATAGTGAGTAAGGCAATACTACCTAATATATCAAAGGATAAAGATTTCCCGATAATGACTTTAGTGCTAGACGAGATGACTGGGCAAAATGGTTATATAACTAGAATAGAAGCTTTTTTAGATCTTTTGGAGAGGAGAAGAGAAAGATGTATCATTTAGGTATAGATGTAGGGTCTGTAAGTACGGACATAGTTATGCTAGATGAAAATATGGAGATTATTGAAAAAATATATTTAAGAACAAAAGGAAGGCCTATAAGGGCTATTCAGCAAGGATTTAATATGCTTAAGGACAAATATGGAAATGAGGAAATTAAATCCGTAGGAACCACAGGTAGTGGTAGAACCATAGCGGGGTTTTTAGTAGGAGCAGATTCAGTTAAAAATGAAATAACTGCTCATGCAGTAGCAGCATTAGAATTGGATAAAGGAGTAAGAACAATTTTAGAAATAGGTGGTCAGGACTCTAAAATAATAATTTTAAAAGATGGTATAGTTACTGATTTTGCAATGAATACTGTATGCGCGGCAGGTACTGGTTCTTTTTTAGATAGACAGGCAGAGAGATTAGAGATACCTATAGAGAGATTTGGAGAATATGCCTTAAAGTCTAAAACACCCGTGAGAATAGCTGGAAGATGTGCTGTTTTTGCAGAATCTGATATGACACATAAGCAGCAACTAGGTTATGATCCTTCAGATATAATAATGGGATTATGTGAGGCATTGGTTAGAAATTATCTTAATAATGTAGGAAAGGGAAAAGAAATAGAATCCAAGATATTTTTTCAAGGAGGAGTGGCAGCAAATATAGGCATGAAGGAAGCCTTTGAGAGAGCTTTGCAGAAGGAAGTTGTTATACCTCCATATTATGATGTAATGGGTTCTATAGGAGCTGCAATTATAGGAAAAGAAACTTTAAACAAGAAAAAAACTAAAACAAATTTTAAAGGATTTAATATAGCAGATAGTAAGGTGGTATCTGAAAGCTTTCAGTGTAAGGGTTGTGCAAATAGGTGTGAAGTGGTTAAAATTTTAGAAAATGATAAGGAAATAGGTTGTTTTGGAGATATGTGCGGAAAATGGACTGAAAGATTAGTAGTGTAGTTGTGCTATAATTATTGCATAATATTACTAGAAGGTGATTATATGCTAAATGTTTCATTATTGGGCACAGGTGGAACTATGCCTCTTCCAGGGAGAAATTTAACGGCTCTTTTGTGTAAGTGTAAAGGCAGTATGATTTTAATAGATTGTGGAGAAGGAACCCAGGTGGCTCTTAAACAATTGGGATGGGGAATTAAAAATATAGATGTTATTTGTTTAACTCATTATCATCCAGACCATATAGTAGGGCTTCCAGGGTTTTTATCCACATTGGGCAATAGTGAGAGAAGGGAAAAGGTTACTATAATGGGGCCAGAAGGATTACATAAGATTATGGAAGCAGTAATGGTTATAGTACCGTATCTACCATATGATATAGAAATTTTAGAAATACCTATAGGAGGATTAGATAAATTTTCCATAGGTAAGTATTCCATAAAATCTGTGTATTTAGAACATAGTGTTCCTTGTGTTGGGTATTCTATAGAAGTAAAAAGAGGAAGAAAATTTGATCCAGATAAAGCTAAAGAGCTGAATATACCAGTAGAACATTGGAATACACTACAAAAGGGAGGCAGCATAGTTTTAAATGGTAGAAAAATAGAAGGAAATAAAGTCTTGGGAGATGAGAGAAAGGGAATAAAAATAAGTTATTGTACAGACACAAGACCAATAGATAGAATTAAAGAACTTTGCTATAAATCTGATCTATTTATATGTGAAGGTATGTATGGCAGTGATGATTATTTGGAAAAGGCGTTGGGAAACAAGCATATGCTTTTTAGTGAAGCAGCAGAAATAGCTAAGAGTTCAGAAATAAATGAAATGTGGCTTACGCACTTTAGCCCTTCACTAAATGAACCTGAAAAGTATTTAAATGATGTAAGAGATATTTTTGAAAATACTATAATTGGTAAGGATTTATTGCAAAAGGAATTAAAGTTTATATAAATATTCATTAATGTAAGGCACATTCAAATAAATAACAAGTCAGTATGCTAGTCTATTTTGTGTCATACTGCGTCAGCAGAATCCACCGATAGTTCTACTAGAGGCGGAACCTGCTGACGCAGTATGACACAAAATATACCAGCATCTTTGACTTGTTATTTATTTTCATGTACCTAAAGTCAAAGTAATTCCAAATTAAGTAAAATAAGTACATTAGTTATCAATATATACGGGTATAAAAGTAAGGCTTTTGTGGAAGAGTATATTTAATAATAATATTTATGTTTTAAATTAATATTATGAATTATTCTACCCAAAGTATTACATTACTTGAATTATGAAATTTCTCTGTAATGACTTGCATAAGAAGCAAAGGAACTATTTAAATTTAATTTTAGAAATTCTTCTTTTAGACAGATAAAATTATCGCTAGCCTGGCAAGGACGCCAGGCTAGCGAACCTGAGGCAGGACGCTGAATGTGAGCGTTAGATAATTTTATATGGCTAAAAGATTAGAATTTCTTAAATTAAATTTATTGTTTTGAGCTCTTATGCAAGTCATGGAGGAGAAATTTCATAATTCTACTGCATTGTACCTTTTGTGGGTTAATCATATTATGCATTCAAAAATAGTGAATATGCTAGAAAGTAGATGAAGTTATGAAGAAAAAAGCCTTATTTTTTGCAATGTATTTATTTTTATTCTTATTTATATTAAACAATTATTTAAATATTAATAAAACCGCATATACAAAAGTTAATGAAAATGATGTAAAAAGTACAGAAAGTAAGAATATATACTTAACTTTTGATGATGGACCTAGTCCTATAGTAACCGATAAAATATTAGACATTTTAAAAGAAAATAATGTAAAGGGTACATTCTTTTTAATAGGCAATAAAGTAGAAGAAAATACAGATGTAGTTAAACGTATATATAAAGAAGGGCATGGTATAGGGTTACATACTTATAC
This sequence comes from Haloimpatiens massiliensis, assembly GCF_900184255.1. NCBI lineage: Bacteria > Bacillati > Bacillota > Clostridia > Eubacteriales > Clostridiaceae > Haloimpatiens > Haloimpatiens massiliensis. Next base: position 73,529 of record NZ_LT854640.1, read on the forward strand.
TCACAATTATAAAAAAATATATAAAAGTAGAGAAGGTTTTATTCAAGAGATGCTTCAATGTAGTGATGAAGTGTATGAAGTTACAGGAGTTAAAAGCAATGTAATTAGATTCCCTGGAGGAAGTAATAAGCACTTAGATGAGGAGTTTTTAGCACAGCTCCATGGATATGGATTTAAGATATATGATTGGAATATGCAGTTAAGGGATGGTATAGATTATAGAATTCCTGCTCATAAGCTTTATGAGCAGGGGACTAAAAATAGTGATAAGTTTACAAATATATTTTTATTAATGCATTGCGATGCTGTTAATAAAAATACCTATGAAGCATTACCTGACATAATAAAATATTATAAAAATAAAGGATATGAATTTCAAGTTATAACAGAAGATACTCCGGAAAATCATTTTAGAACACGCAGTATCAATAAATAAGAAAATAAAACCCTAACCCTTATAAGAAAATTTGAGGATTAGGGTTTTATGTTATGGTTCAAAATCAATAGTTAGTCTAAAAATCCTTTTGATTTAAGAAGTTCAGCAGTAAGCACAGAACCTCCAGCAGCGCCTCTTAGGGTGTTGTGAGAAAGACAAACAAATTTATATTGGAATAAGTTATCTTCTCTTAATCTTCCAATACTTATGCCCATGCCTTTTTCTAAATTTCTATCTAACTTAGTTTGAGGTCTATTATCTTCCTCAAAATAAGTTAGAAATTGTTTTGGGGCATTTGGCAAATCTAGAAGTTGAGGCTCACCCTTATATTCTTTCCAGAGTTTTATAATTTCTTCCTTTGAAGGTTTATGCTCAAAAGATACAGAGACAGTAGCTAAATGACCATCAGAAACTGGAACTCTTATGCATTGAGCAGAAATTATAGGTGCAGTGGAATTAATTATCTTATTACCTTCAATATGTCCCCATAATTTTAATGGTTCCAATTCACTTTTTTCTTCCTCACCGCCTATAAAAGGAATAACATTGTCCATTATCTCTGGCCAATCTGAAAATATTTTTCCACTGCCTGATATAGCTTGATAAGTAGAAACTAATATTTTAGTTGGATTAAATTTCATAAGGGCATTTATAGCAGGTACATAGCTTTGTATAGAACAATTTGGTTTAGCCACTATAAAGCCTTTCTTAGTGCCTAGACGTTTCTTTTGATCGTATATTATTTCTAGATGCTCTGGATTTATTTCTGGAATTATAACAGGCACATCAGAGGTTCCTCTATGAGCAGAATTGTTTGAAATTACAGGTATTTCTGCTTTTGCATAAGCCTCTTCTAATTCTCTAATTTCATCCTTTGACATATTTACAGCACAGAATACCAAATCCACCTGGTCTTTAATTTTATCAATATCATGTAAATCTCTTACTGTTATGTCTTTAACCTTTTGGGGGATTTCATCTTCTAACTTCCATCTATTTTTTATAGCATCGTAATAACTTTTTCCTTTTGAATTTTTGCTTGCAGCTAAAATGGATATTTCAAAAAAAGGATGATCATGTAAAAGTGTTACAAGTCTTTGACCTACAAATCCTGTGGCACCAAGTATGCCCACTCTTAATTTTTTATTCATTTTAATACCTCCATAATTTTATATAGTCTAAATTTTCGTAATTACCTATTCGACTTTTGTAATTATAAATTTCAATTTAAAATTTATATTATCCCTATTTATATGATATAGAGAAGAAAAATTATTAGCAAAAGTCCAGTTGAATATTTAATTTCTACAATTTCTATTATATTGAATTCTAATTACTAAAATATATTATTCTTATTATTACATCAATACTATTGTAATTCAATAGTATTTTTTACTTAAATAATTGCAATTTGCATATTGAGCAAATTTTCAATTTTTATTTTATAACTGCGAAAGTTGAGTTAGATATAAATAAGAAAATTTATATCATGATTTTATAAATATATCATTTAGTACTTAGACTTTATTAAAGTACTATAAGTAAAATGTTTTTTAAAAACTGGATATTAGGAATTAGTAGTAACTTATAATATTATTATATAAATATTTTTTGCTATATTTATTGTTAATAGTGCTTGAAATATTGCAAAAAGTGCTATAGCATGAAAATATGCAAAATACATATTAGGCACATTCAAATAAATAACAAGTCAGTATGCTAGTCTATTTTACGTCATACTGCGTCAGCAGAACCCACCGATAGTTCTACTAGCGGCGAAACCTCCTTCCTTGTCTGACACAAAATATACCAGCATCTTTGACTTGTTATTTATTTTCATGTACCTTAATTTAATAGAAGGGAGTGAACTTTAGCTGAGAAAAAGATTCTCTGCTAGAGATAATATATGAGTGAAAATAATAAAAGAGGATATTTAAAAGAGGATTTTAAGTTTTTTCACTTGAAAGATAAGAAAAATTTAGACTTAGAATTTCATTATCACGGTTTTAATAAAATAATAATTTTTCTTTCGGGAAATGTGACTTATTTAATAGAAGGAAAAGCTTACAAATTAAAACCTTGGGACATACTTTTTGTAAGTAGTGGGGAAATACACAAACCACTTATTGATGCACATAGGCTATATGACCGAATGGTTATATGGATAAACCATGAATTTATTGAAAGTCACAATAAAAATGGATGTAACCTTCTTAATTGTTTTAGCTTAACCAAAAAGCGAAAAATAAATATTTTAAGATTAGATAGTAATGGCTTAGAGAATATAAAACATACTTTGGATAAATTGGATGGCACTTTCGCTTCACAGGGATTTGGTAATGAAATACTTAAAAATGCACTTTTTTTGGAACTTATGGTTTATTTAAATAGGCTTTTTATTAATACATATATAGGTGAAAATCAGCAAACAAAGGATATTCAATATGATAAAACAGTAAATTCTCTTTTAGAATATATAAATGAAAATTTAAATAAGGATTTAAGCATAGATAAACTTTCTTCTCTTTTTTATGTTAGCAAGTACTACTTGATGCACAAATTTAAAGAGCAAACTGGTTATACCATACACAATTATATACAGAAAAAAAGGCTAATTAAAGCTAGTGAGTTTATAAAAATTGGAAAACCTGTGACACAGGTGTATTTAGAATGTGGTTTTGGGGATTATTCTAATTTCGTTAGAGCATTTAAAAAGAATTTTGGATATTCTCCAAGAGAATATTATAAAAGGCGAAAGGACTCTTATAATACTATAAAAATAGAAGGGTAGAAATAAAAGAGAAAAAACAAAAGATAGAAAGAAAGTAAGAAGTAAAAACATAAGGCAATGAATAGGGAGTAATTTGACAATAAAGTGAAGGAGAAGAGAAATATAGTTGGCATAAAGAGCTTAGGATAAAGGATTAGGATATGAAAGTAAAAGTATGCATTTAAAAGTTGGTTTTAGCATATTATTAAAGGAAATATTTTTTAGGGGAATAGCTGCATGGATTTAAGATGTTATGAAGATTTAATAAACAAGATGGAATGCAATATGTATCATCTTCAGAAACTAAGACATATGAGTATTAATATTTGTGAAAAGATGTTTTATAATAGCCTAATTCACCAAGAGATGTATAAAGTAAATGTGTTAAAAAATTTTATATACAACATGAGGAGTATGGAAAATGTAATGAGGAACTGCAAAAATGTGAGACAACAAAGTTTTACATTGGAAGAGCTTTTAAAATATGACGGAAAAAATGGCAATAAGGCCTATGTGGCTGTAGATGGTGTAGTTTATGATGTAACTTATAATGCAGCTTGGGCTGCTGGTACACATTTTGGACTTAAAGCTGGAAGGGATTTAACCAAAGAAATTAGTAATTGCCATAATAAAGAGCAGATTTTAAAAGGTTTAGAACAAGTAGGTATAATTACTGGTACTTAATTCACATAAAATAATGCAGTGGAATTATGAAATTTCTCCTCCATGACTTGCATAAGAGTTCGGAACAATAAATTTAATTTAAGAAATTCTAATCTTTTAGCCATATAAAATTATCTAACGCTCACATTCAGCGTCCTGCTTCAGGTTCGCTAGCTTGGCGTCCTTGACAGGCTTACGATAATTTTATCTGTCTAAAAGAAGAATTTCTAAAATTAAATTTAAATAGTTTCTTTGCTTCTTATGCAATTCATTACAGAGAAATTTCATAATTCAAGTAATGTAATACTTTTGTGGGTTAATCATAAAATAAATTTTCCTTAATATATTTATCAATTAATAGGAGGAATTGTAAATGACGTATGATATGTGCCCGGTAGCTAAATCTAAAAATGCTACTGCTAGAGCCTTGGTAGAATCAGCAGTTTCTCAAATAAAAATTGGGAATAAAAAAAAGATGAACTTAGTATGGATTGAGGCTGCAGGTTGTTCTGGAAATATAATTTCTTTGCTGGATGGATGTGCTCCAAATGTAGGCTATTTTTTAACAGACCTAGTGAATTTTAAATATAACAACAGTATTATGAAAGCTCAAGGTGAACAGGCGCAGGAACAATTATTAGATACTCTTAATACAGAATTTATTCTTATAGTTGATGGAGCTATATCTACTAAAGATAATGGAGTTTACAACATAGTAGCAAACTATAGGGGAAAAGTTATAACGGGAATGGAAGAGGTAAAGAGAACGGCAATTAAAGCAAAATATATACTAGCCGTAGGTACGTGTGCATCTTATGGTGGAATTTCAGCAGCAAAACCAAATCCTACTGGATGTATAAGTGTTTTTGATTATTTAAAAGAGGAAATTCATCGGGAAGCTATAAGAGTGCCCGGTTGTCCAGCACATCCTGATTGGATTATGGGAACTTTAGCTCATTTAATATTGTTTGGAGATATGGAACTTGATGAAGATAGAAGGCCTATGATTTTTTACGGAGTTACTATACATGATATGTGTCCTAGAAGGTCATATTTTGAAAAAAGAATATTTGCAAAGTCTGTGGGAGGAAAAGGTTGTATGTTTAAATTAGGTTGTAGAGGGCCCGTTACTAGAACAGATTGTCCTACTAGAAAATGGAATGATTATGTAAATTGGCCTGTAGGAGATAACACTCCATGTATAGGTTGTGCTCAAAAGGGTTTTCCAGATGCTATGGAACCATTTATAAATTTTTAATTTAGATAATATACAAGAGATAAATTATATTAATGAAAAATTATTTTATCTTAAAAAGTATAAAGAAATAGGAGAGATTATATGACGGATAAAGTAGTTATTAATCCTGTAACTAGAATAAGCGGATATCTACAAATAACCGCTTATATAGAAAAAAATAAGATTATAGATGCAAAAAGTCAGGGTATGCTCTTTAGAGGTTTTGAAAAAATGCTAAAAGGAAGACCTCCTCTTGATGCTATTTATTTTACTGAAAGAATTTGTGGCATATGTTCTACAGCACATTCTATGGCTTCTTCAAGAGCTTTAGAAAATGCTTTTAAAATACAGCCTGATAAAAATGAAGAAATGATTAGGGACGTACTTCATGGCAGTGAATTTTTGCAGAATCATTTAAGACATTTTTATCAATATGTTATTCCGGATTATGTTAAAGGTTTTGATATAAACCCAATATATTCAGTGACACATGAGGATTTTAGAATACCTAAAAGAGAAAGTGAAAAAATTGTAAAAGATTATTTTCAGTCACTAATTTATAGTAGAAAAGCCCACGAAATATTAGCTGTTTTAGGAGGAAAAGCTCCTCATAATCATGGAGTTTTCGCTGGAGGAGTTACAGTTAACATAACAGCTCAAAAGATTGTTCAGATAAAAGCATTGGTTACAGAAATTAAAAATTTTATTGAAAATAATATGTTAGAGGATTTAGGCATAATAGCAAAATACTATAAAGATTATTTTAATATAGGTACGGGATGTAAAAATCTAATGACTTATGGGGTATTTGATAGCTATGGAAAAGATGTCTATTATGTGACTCCAGGAATTATTATAGATGGAGTGGAGGAAAAACTAAATATAGAAAATATAAATGAAAATGTATATAGATCATGGTATAAGGCAAAAGGTGATACATTGGATATATCAGATAATAATTGGGAGGTAGATCCTTTTAAGCAGCAAGGATATAGTTTTATAAAAGCTCCAAGATATAAAGGGCATGCAGTACAAGTGGGGCCTCTTGCTAGAATGTATATAAGTGGAGAGTATAGAAGAGGTATTTCAACCATGGATAGAATTGTAGCTAGAGCATTAGAAGCTAAAAAAATAGCAAATATTATGATGCAGCTTTTAGAGAGAATAGTTCCTAAAGATAGTACTAATAAAGCCTTTTCTTTACCTAAAAATGCTGTAGGATATGGATTTATAGACACTACCAGAGGGTCGCTGGCTCACTATGTGAATATTCAACAAGGTGAAATAAAAAATTATACAATAATAACACCAAGTACTTGGAACTTATCTCCTAAGGATTCTAATGGGATATCAGGTGCACTAGAGCAATCATTGATTGGCACACAGGTGGATAATCCTAAAAATCCTACAGAGATAGGGAGAATAGTCAGGTCTTTTGATCCTTGTGTTTCTTGTGCAACTCATGTTTTGAGTAAGGATTTTTCTACCATGGATATAAGAGTGGTGTGACTAAAAGGAAAATAAATAGATATGAATTTTGAGTATTATAATTGTAAATAAATTCATAGTCATAGAAAATATTATGCAATAGTAGAGTATAAAAGTACATTCAGAGAAAACTATAAAAGTAATTTTAAATAAAGTTATGACTATGGAAAAGTTGAGGTAGTTATGGGAAAAAAGGTTATAGCCATAGGAAATAGAATAATGAAAGATGATGCTATTGGAATATTAATTGGAGAAGAGTTAAAGGAGGATTTAGACAAACTAGGCTTTGAAGTGATATTAGGGGAAACAGATGTTGACTATTGTTTAAGCTTTATAGATAAAGAGGATTTTATATTTATTTTGGATTGCACTCTTTATGGAATACAGCCAGGTAAAATTACTGTTTTAGATATTAAGGGGAGTAATAATTTTTTTGAAAAGGGCTACTCGCAGCATCAACTAAGCTTAATAAAACTTTTGAATAGTTATAGCATGAAAAATGTAAAGGGATACATTGTAGGAATAGAAGGCGTGGATGTGAATTATGGAACAGAATTAAGCAGAGAACTTTTGGAGAAATTTCATCATATAAAAAAGGAAGTGTACACTAAAATAGTTACCATGGGTTAAGTTAAATTATAAATTTTACGCTTTATTTCACATTTTAAAATCAAAATTCTAGATTTGAAATTAAAAATATTTTAAATATGCAAAGAAAAATTAGAAATAAGGGATGGGGGGAAAATAAATGCATGATTCATTTTTAATGCAAAACATTTCTAGTGCAGTTAAAGAAATTTGCAGTAGAAATGATTTAAAAAAAGTAAGTAATATAGAAATCTCGGTAGATCATAATAGTCATATAACAGAGGAAAATCTTTTGGAACACCTTATAGATTTAAATAGTCAGGTAGTAGATAAAAATACTAAGATAAAGGTAATTTATGAAGATATGGAGGAACTTATGGCTATTATTAGAAAGGTGGAAGGAGACAAAATATAGAGAACTTATCTATGGTTTAATCATAGCATATAAATTGATAATTGCCACTAGGCAATGAATAAAAGTGAAAGTAAGGGATAGAACAAATTGAAAAACAATGTGGGAAATAATAAAGAAAATAAGTTGAAAAATAGTTTGGAAAATCACGTAGGGTGTATGGTAAAAATATATGGAATTGTTCAAGGGGTGGGTTTTAGACCTTATGTTTATAAAAAGGCAAAGGAATTTGAAATAAGAGGATGGGTTAATAATTGTGATGCATCAGTAATTATTAATGCGGAAGGAGAAAGAAAAAAAGTTCAGAGATTTATAAAGGAGGTAGTGGAAAAGCCTCCTAATCTTTCTGAAATTCAAAAGGTAGAGGTAACTGAAAAGAATTTAGAGGGATACAAAAATTTTACTATAAAAAAAAGTATTGTTTCTGATACAAAATTAAAATTTATCCTCCCAGATATTGCAACTTGTGATAGATGTATTGAAGATATATTTGATGAAAAATCTAAGAGATATAGATATGCTTTTACTAATTGTACTTTGTGCGGCCCAAGATATTCTATAATAAAATCTCTTCCTTATGATAGATGCAATACCACCATGAGAGATTTTAAGATGTGTCCTGTATGTGAGAGTGAATATCAAAATCCTGAAACACGAAGATTTCATGCACAACCTACTTGCTGTATAGATTGTGGACCAGAACTTTTTTTAACAGATAATAGGGCAAAAAGAATACAGTGTGAAGATGACATAAAGGAATGCGCACTGCTTTTAAAGCAGGGAAAAATTTTAGGCATTAAAGGTATAGGTGGGTTCCATATAGTATGTAGTGCTTTTAATGAAGAAGCGATTTTGAAAATTAGAAAGAGAAAGGAAAGAATCCATAAACCTTTGGCTGTGATGATGAAAGATATTGAGATAGTTAAAAAATACTGTGAAGTTAACAAAAGAGAAGAAGAAATTCTTATTAGTAATAAGAGGCCCATAGTTCTTTTAACAAAAAAACATAATAATAATATATGTTCATATGTAGCACCAAATATGAAAAGCTATGGAGTAATGCTTCCATACACTCCAATACATCATTTATTATTTGCAGAAGATTTACCACCACTTGTAATGACTAGCGGAAATTTAAGTGGTAGTCCTATAGAATATACTAATGAGGGAGCACTAAAAAATCTGTCTACTATAGTGGAATTTTTTTTATTTAATAATAGGAAAATAAATACTCCTGTGGATGATTCTGTAGTAAAGGTAGTAGAAGATAAAATTATAATGAGTAGACCTGGAAGGGGATTTTCTCCTTATTATTTATATGGAAATATAAATAACAAAATATTAGCACTTGGTGGAGAAGAAAAAAGCACTTTTTCTTTTTCCTTAGATGGTATGGCATATATAAGTCAATACCTTGGAGATTTAAAGGAGCTAAGGGCTTATAAAGAATACTTAAAATGCATAAAAAATATAAAAAATATATTTGAATTTCAAGAGGAAATTGTAACTTTTGATATGCATCCTAATTATATGTCTGCTATTTACGGAAAGAGTTTAAATGCTATTAAAGTGCCCGTTCAGCACCACCATGCTCACATGGTAAGCTGTATGTTAGAGCACAATATATGGGAAAAGGTTATAGGCATAATATATGACGGCACAGGCTATGGGATGGACAGAAATATTTGGGGTGGAGAGTTTTTCATTGGTAATAGAAGAAAGTTTAAAAGAATAGGACATTTTAAGTACACAAAAATTCAAGGAGGAGATTCCGCTCAAAAAAATATATGGAAAATAGGATTAAGTTATTTAAAAAATATTAAAGATAGAGAAATGATGAATTTGGGATTGAATAAAATAAAATCTGCATTGAAAAAAACAAAATTCCAAGTGGAAAATACCGATTACAATTTTTCAGAACAATTGTGGGAAAAAACTATAGAAAATTTATGGTCAGCATTAGATAAGGATTTGAATTGCTATAAAACTTCTAGTATGGGAAGATTATTTGATGCGGTTAGTTCTATTTTAGGATTGAGGGAAAAAATAAGCTATGATGCGCAAGGGGCTATAGAACTAGAAAATATCTTAGATGAAACAGTTAAGGAGAGCTATCCATATGTAATAAATTGTGTAATAGATAAAAAAGATGATGATAGTATGTATGTAGTAGATTATTTACCCATGCTTATAGAGTTGTTAAAAGATATTCAAAGAAATGTAGCAACCAAAGAAATAAGTGCAAAATTTCATAATACAATAATTAATATTACAGTAGAAATGGCTAAGAGACTAAGAGAACAGTTTAAAATAAATATTGTTGTTTTAAGTGGAGGAGTTTTTGAAAATAGATATATTTTAAACAATACGTATGGAGGTTTAAAAGAGCAAGGTTTTCAAGTGTTCTTTAATGAAAAAATACCTACTAATGATAGTGGAATTTCATTAGGACAAGTTGCCATAGCGGATGAAATAGTAAAACATCAAGTATCAAATAAAAATAAATAGCAAAATATAAATAATGTATAATTTAACTTTGTCACATAAATTTCAATATCTACATTAGATGAATAAAGGAATTGGAAATACAGTTTTTAATTTAAAATTATAATATTTGTTAGAAGGTGGATATTATGTGTCTTGCAGTATGTGGGAAAATAAAAACTTTAGATTTGCCCTTTGCTTTAGTGGATGTTAAAGGAATAGAAACTTGTGTTAATGTGGAACTTTTAGAGAATCTTCAATGTGGAGAATGTGTGTTGGTTCATGCTGGTTTTGCCATTGAAAAGATAGAGGAAGAATATTTTGATTATTTAGATTGTGCTTTAGAAGAAATGTTAGAAGAAGATGGGGAATAGAATGGGTATTAAAAAAGTAGATAATTTGCAAAGGGTCATAAATAATATAAACAAATATGCAGGTCTTATAGATGAAGAAAATATAAATATTATGGAAGTGTGTGGTACCCACACTAATTCAATAGCTAAGTATGGAATAAACAGTGTTATTTCTAATAAAATAAATTTATTATCAGGACCTGGATGTCCTGTATGCGTTACTAATGAAGAATATATAGATGAAGCAGTATATCTTTCTTCAAAGGATGTAACTATAGTAACTTTTGGAGATTTAGTTAAGGTGTCAGGAAATAATTGTAGTTTATCTATGGCAAAATCTAGGGGAAGAGACATAAGGATAGTTTACTCCATAAGTCAAGTGGTTTCCATAGCTAAAGACATGTATCCTAAAGAAGTTGTGTTTTTAGCAGTTGGTTTTGAAACTACTGCTCCGGCTATTGCAACTATTATAAAGAAAGTCTATGAGGAAAAAATCAATAATTTGTCTTTACTAACCTCAATAAAGATAATGCCGCCAATACTGCATAAAATTCTCAGTAGCAAACATAAAAAAATTCACGGCATAATTTGTCCAGGAAATGTGGCAGTAATAGGAGGCGTGGATAGATTTAAATTTATTTACCAAAAGTACAAAATACCTGCAGTGATATGTGGTTTTGAAGGAGAGGAAATATTAGCTTCAATATATTTTTTGATTAGAGATATTTATAAAAAAGATGAAAATAAAAGCCAAATTGGATTTGAAAATTTATATAGAAAATGGGCAAGCCCCCAGGGAAATAAGCTTGCTCAAAATTTAATAAGAGATGTGTTTAACATAGAGGATGTGGTTTGGAGAGGTATTGGTAATGTTAGAAATTCAGCCCTAACCATAAAGGATAAATATTCAACTATAGATGCAGCAAAAAGGTTTGGGTTACAAGAGTATTTTAATGAGAAGTCTTATAGGGATAGATATTTGGTGAAGGATTCATTTAGTAATGAGCATAAGGCTTGTACTAATGATTATAAAGCATGCAAATGTAAAGATGTGTTGCTTGGTAATATATATCCATTTCAATGCGGCCTTTTTAGAAAGGTATGTAACCCTGAAAAGCCTTTGGGTCCGTGCATGGTATCAGAGGAGGGAGCTTGTGCTATTTATTATAAATATCATATAGAAGTTTAATAAATTTTATTTACTAATGAATTTTTAACTAAGAAGCCCTACTTCAGCGTAAGCAACTGGAAAGTACGCGTTTAACAGTCTATAGAATGTTATAAAAAATTGTGTTTTGACTATTGTACATTCTAAATTTTAAATTAAAAACCCTTATTAATCTAATGTAGAGTTTGAACTTTATGTGCGAAAGTTGAGTAAGTAATATATATGTTAAGAATTGGGGGAGGATAAAAAATGGCTGAAGATTGTATACAGCTTATTCAAGGAGAAGGAGGAAGGCATACACAAAAGTTAATACAAGATGTTTTTTATAAAAATTTTAACAATAATATTTTATTAAAAAATGATGATTCTGCACTTATAAATATCCCTTCCAAAAAAATTGCATTTACAACGGACTCTTTTGTGGTGAATCCTATATTTTTTAGGGGTGGGGATATAGGAAAATTAGCTGTTGCTGGCACCGTAAATGACTTAGTAGCTTGTGGAGCAGAGCCTTTATATTTAAGTTCAGCTTTTATTATAGAAGAAGGATTTAGCAAAAATGATTTAATTAAAATTGTAGATTCTATGAAGAACACTTGTGCTATTGCGAAAGTATCTATAGTCACTGGAGACACCAAGGTAGTGCCTAAAGGAAAGGGGGATAAAATATTTATAAATACTACAGGAATTGGAGTGGTAGATGAGTATATACCTAAAGATATAGTACCTGGGGATAAAGTTATAATAACTGGAACTGTTGGAGAGCATGGTACTGCCATTGCTGTAGACAGATATAATTTAAAGGTTACAGGAGACATAAAAAGTGATTGTCAGCCTCTTAACCATATTTTAAAATATTTAAAAAATTACTATCCCCACATAAAATTCATGAGAGATCCTACTAGAGGTGGAGTAGGAGAGGTATTAAATGAAATATCTAAAAAATCTGGTTTAGGTATACACCTTTTTGAAAAAGATATTCCTATACGAAAAGAAGTAGAAGCTATAAATAGTATGCTGGGAATAAATCCTCTTTATTTGGCCTGCGAAGGAAGGATGATAATTGTTGTAGATGAAGAAGCTTCTTTGGATTTGTTAGAGGATTTAACAGAGGAGTGTAACTATCAATGTAGTATTATAGGTGAATTTACAGAGGAGAATTCTTTTGTATTTATTGAAAACTATTTTGGTGGTCAGAGAATATTAGGGGAACTAGATGGTCAGATATTGCCTAGAATATGTTAAATAAAAAAAGACTTTGGATTAATTCTCCAAAGTCTTTTGAGCTTCGTAAAATAGGTGATGCCGGTGGCCGGATTCGAACCGGCACGGTGTTGCCACCGGTGGATTTTTTATAGGAAGTATAATAAAAGCCACAAACCAAAGCTAAAGAGTAAAGTTGACTACATTGAGAAGGTCATGAATAAAATACCGGAACTTTATGAAATAGCTTGTACTAAATAAAAAAGACACCTATTTAAGTGTCTAAAAAGAATGGTTATTCCTAATTTTCTTAAGAATTTTAATATCCATTTCATGAGAGCCAGTAGTGTCTTTAATAACATCAATAGCATCTACAACATCATTTACAGATTTAGAAGTATTGGTGATAGCAAGTTCAATAACATCTAATCTTTCACCTAGAGATTTACCATCTTTATCTTTAGCTCTATCAAGTTGATCTGAGAAAGAGGATTGAACTTCAGCAAGAGTTTTAATATCAGTTTGAATTTTTTCAAGCATTAAAGAATTTTTATTTATTTGAGATTTTATTTCAGAATTAGTTTTTTCTAAATTTGTGAAACGCTGATCAAAGTTTGCATACATTTTTTCAAGTAAATCATAGATTTTGTTTTCCATAGTATCAGCTCCTTGAAAATTAATTATAGTACTATTATATACTACTTAATGGATTTTATGAACTTGGAAAGTAATTCTAGTTGTTCTTAAATCTTTAGCACTTTCTAAAAGAGCTTTAAGTTCTTGAGTTAGTGCTATAGGTTCAGACTCAGTATCAGATAAAAACTGTACTAAGGATATATTTAATGCTTTGCATATAGAAGCAAGTTTTTCAATTGTTGAATTTGTTTTATTACTTTCAATATAGCTTAAGTGAGAAGGAGCAATATTTGAAAGCTCAGCTAGTTTTCGTAAAGAAATACAAGAGTTTTCTCTTAAAGTCTTGATTTTAGTACCAATATCCATAGTGAAAGCTTCTTTCTAAATGTTATATATATACAACACTTTATATAATTAATAATAATTCAAATTCTAAGAAATAACAAGTATTTTATAGAAAAGTTTATTGACTAGATTTTAAAATATTAAAAAGACAGAGTATTAGAAACTGAGATACCAAAGGAGCTGCAGCAAGGCACAAAGCTAGTAGGTATAAGTGAATTAAAAGCTAGAATGGAAAGATATTTGGATGCAGCAGCTATAGTGGTGTTTATTAATATTGGTCCTATAAAAGATGTTTTTCAGGTACTACAGGACTATAAATTGAGAAAAGAATATATTGATAGAGTTCCATTAGGGCAAACAGAGTGTACAGAAGAATATATATCAGCATTAGAGGAATTAGATGAGTGGAGTAAGGCTACTAAAGATAAGCCCTCAAAGGTGATTGGTACTAAATTAAGCTTTGTCCAAGGAATATTAAATAGAGTAAATAAACTAAAGAAAAACACAGTGCTGGAGCTTATGGTTAAAAAAGATACTAAGGGCAATATTAATTTAGCCGAAGAAATACAAAAAGGTAAAGCTATCTTTATAAAAATGCCTGAAAATAAATTTGGAACTCCAGAGGAAAGAGATATTATAACTACTTACTGGCTAACTAAGATATGGCTAGCACTTCAAATTAGAGCTTCTCGTATACCTAATAGATATGATAGGACACAGTGAGTATAATTACTGATGAATTGAATCAGTTAAGTTCTGCCCAGGAGTTTGTGGGAATTAAACTGGATCAGTATGCTAAATTTGGAGGAAAGTTTGTTATATCTACCATGTACATTAACCAGTTAAAGATTAGGGAGAAGTTAAGAACGGTCAACACATCATATATAATAATATCAGGTTCAGATAAGGTTAATTATACTGAATTAAAGGAAGAATTAAATGGTTTTGGATTTACACTAGAGTATCTTATGAATTTAAAGAGATTTCACAGTCTTAATTATATTAAATATGAGAAGGGGTATTCTGCTTTTATAAGTAAGTTGCCACCACCAATAAAATAGGACCTTAATGGGTCCTATTTTATTATAAGTATTAATAAGCATTGATAAGGATTATTTATTCTACTGACATTTTACTGACTTTTTGCAAATAAAAAAGACTTTGGATTAATTCTCCAAAGTTTTTTGAGCTTCGTAAAATAGGTGGTGCCGGTGGCCGGATTCGAACCGGCACGGTGTTGCCACCGGTGGATTTTGAGTCCACTACGTCTGCCAATTCCATCACACCGGCATATCTCACGAAATTTATAATACCATAGATTTCATTTATATGCAAGTAATTTTTATGAAAAGTTTGTGTCAAGTTCTAGTGGGCAATTTTATTTTCTAAAATTTTATCCATTATAATATAGTTTTTGAATTTACTTTTACACTTTTTTAAATTTAATATTTCTAGCCTATATAAGGGGCTACGCCCCAGCCCGAAAGGGCGCACTTCACCTACATAATTTTATACTTTTATTAAATAAATCCTAAGTCATTAAACCCTTTATTTTCAACTAAGGCTCTTATTGCCTTGCGACCATTTGTATTGGCGCAGCCTGTAAATGGCATCTTCCCTTGGTGTATTGGGTATACTTTGCCTTTGCCAACTTTCTTATTTACATCAGCTGCTGTTAATGTAATCATTTCTGTTATTTTTTCTAGCTCATCATCTGAAATAACACTAGAACACATTTCATTTACTACATTGTATATTCTTTTACTTGCCTTTTCAGCTAGTATTTTAGCTAAATTATTAGCACCTCTAATTGACCAACTCATTTTTCTTCCTTTCATTCTTTGAGCTAATACATCACAGATATTATGCTCCATTGTGCCTAAATTTCTGTATTCTAATCCTTCCGGCGCCTTCGGCATTTTAATTTCTTTCCTTAGCTTATATGGCTTTAATCCTATCTTGTTATCAAAAAAATACATGTATAGCTTTTCTAATTTCTTAAATTTATTTTCATCGTCACTATACTTAATCATTAGATTTGTTATATACTCAAAGCTTTCTTCTGCTTTTCCTTCATTTAACATTTTTATTAATTTATGAGCTTCTTTTTTATCTTGTATGGCTCTTATTATAGCCTGACTTCTATGAAATGGATCTAGTTGAAAATACACACCTTCTTCTCCTAAACTTTGTTTTATCCATGATGCTCCATCTCCATTTAAAATTCTTGTATCTATTTCATCTATATTATAAATTTCAGCAATACTAGCATCACTAAGCTCTTTAAATTTTTTACTACTATCAAAACTAGCCCAAGCTATTTTATTTTCAACTACATAAGCATCTTTACTACCATTTCTCTTCTTCCAGCCTTCATAGCTTACTCCAAGCTTCAGTTCTTTCTTTTTAGACTTTTTTCCTTTAGGTCTGTCTTTTCCTTGGATGCTCAACCAGATTCCATCCATTTCTTGAAACAAAACTTCAACTTCTTTCTTACCATTTAACTTTCCTATTTTGTTTAATAATATTTTTCTTTCCTCTTTTTCCTCTATTTTAGAACCTAGTTTTTGTACTACATTCCATACTGCCGTATGGCTGATTTCTTGGTTAGTTAGCTCTTTAATATTTTTTGCAGTGTTCCTATAAGAAACATTAGTCACATTATCTACCATCTTTTCTACTAATGTAGTTGAAATATGTCCTATTGTATCCATTTGCAAATATTCATCTAATAAAAATTTATAAGCTATTTTACCATCATCAGTTTCATACTCATATATACGTCTATCAAACTCTATATTTCCCATGATAGTTTTTAAGCAGGTATGTTTAAAACCTTTATTTCTATAAACCTTAGTATCTCTTTCATCCAACAACCTTCGGTCTAGGTGCGTTAGCACCTTTTTCATGAATCTACATGCTTCCTCACATGCATATTTATATATTTTTTTCTCTAAATCATTGAAAGTTATTGCTTTATCATTTAAACTTATAATGTACATAATATCACCCATTTCTGTATAGTCTCTTCAACTTACATTATAATGGATATATTATGTACATGGGAGATACTTTTTGTATCTCCTTTATTTTTTTTAAACAGTAATTACTACTACCTTCGCCTACTAAAATTATACTCTAAGTTATGAAAATCTTAATTTGTTTATTAGTTTTACGTAATAGGCTGCTAAACTAAGAATAAATACTATAATATATTGTGATAGGTTTAAATTTGCAAAACAATATATTTTATGTAAATTCTTTAATAAAACAGTTCTTTCTTTTAGGTTTACGTGCATTTTTTATAAGTAGTTACCTGAATTAATTAAATCAAATATATTCTAGTCACGATAATTTACTTTCAACATTCTCAAAAAGGATATATAATATATATGGAAATACGCAAAAGGAATACTTTTAGGGGGAATCAAAATGAATAGATTACTAAATTCTATAATTGAAAACAATAGGAAATGGACTAAAGAAGGAAATGTAGCATCTTATATACCTGAACTTTCCAAAGTTGATCCAAATTTGTTGGGGCTTTGTATATCCACATTGGGGGGAGAGGAATACTGTGCAGGTCATGGAGAGGTTAAGTTTACAATTCAAAGTATATCTAAAATAATAACATTGATGCTATCTATATTGGACAATGGAAAGGATTATGTATTTTCCAAAGTTGGTATGGAACCAACGGATACATCTTTTAACTCTATAGTAAATTTAGAAATAAAAGATGCGCATAAGCCGATAAATCCTATGATAAATGCTGGTGCCATTGCCACAGTGTCTATGATAGCAGGAAAGGATTCAGAGGAAACTTTTGAAAGAATACTTAAGTTTACTAGAAAAATAAGTAATAATCCTAATATAGGCGTGAATGACAGCGTTTACAAATCTGAAAAAGAAACTGGAAATAGAAATAGAGCTCTAGCATACTTTATGAAGGGCACTGGTATACTAGAGGGAAATGTAGAAGAAATATTAAATGTTTACTTTAGGCAGTGCTCTATAGAAGTAACCTGTAGAGATTTAGCTAGAATAGGAGCAATGCTGGCTAATGATGGTGTAATGCCTTGGAGTGGCGAGAGGGTTGTGCCAAGGGATGTAGCTAGAATAGTAAAAACTATAATGGTTACCTGTGGAATGTATGATGCTTCAGGAAAATTTGCTGTGCAAATAGGTGTGCCAGCTAAAAGTGGTGTAGGCGGTGGAATATTAGCTTGTGTACCAAGGAGAATGGGTATAGCAGTTTTAGGGCCTGCACTAGATGAAAAAGGAAATAGTTTAGCTGGAATAAAAGTTATGGAAGAATTATCTAAACAATTGGATTTAAGTATATTTTAACCAATAAGTTGTTGCTTTAGTATAAGTAAGTGCTAGAAGATTTAGCTATAATTATAATAAAAATATCTATGTCATTAAGAACGTCATGTTTACTATAATGCCATGCAAGAAATTCCCCATAATATATGTAGTATATAAATTTATATTTAGAAATTATATAGGAATTTGCCTTTAAAGAAATAATAAAGTTGTAGAAAGTTTCAATTGACAATTTTTTTATGGATTTGAAGGCAAATTTTTTTATAAATAATAAATTTTTATGAATAATATATTACAAAGTGAATCTTTTTACATATAAGTGTAGAATATTAATATATAGGTATTGTCTTAAAATTAGCAAGTTAAGAGATAAACAGTTTTTGTGATATAATAAAATTATATGTACCATAGAGAGGAGTATCAATATGGATAAAGAGAAATTACTGATTTTAGATGGCAATAGTTTAATGTTCAGATCTTTTTATGCCTTGCCAGAACTTACAAATGCAGAAGGAATACACACTAATGCTATTTATGGTTTTTTAAGTATGCTTTTTAAGATGAAAGAGGAAATAAAACCTAATTATATAGTTTGCGCCTTTGATAAAAAGGCTCCTACCTTTAGACATAAGGAATATAGTGAATACAAAGCAGGGAGGAAAAAGATGCCTCCTGAACTTTCTGAACAAATGCCTATAATTAAGGAAATATTAAATAAATTAGCTATAGATATTTTTGAAATAGAAGGTTTTGAGGCAGATGATTTAATAGGAACTCTTTCGGTATTTGCAGAAAAAAAGGAAATAGAAGTTTATATAGTTACAGGAGACAGGGACGCACTTCAGTTAGCTACAGATAATGTTAAGGTAGTTATAAATAAAAAGGGTATGACTCAAACAGAGGTGTATGATGGAAATAGAATGGTAGAAGAGCTGGGAGTTACTCCAAAGCAGTTTATAGATGTAAAAGGACTTATGGGAGATACTTCTGACAACATACCAGGTGTGCCAGGGGTAGGAGAAAAAACAGCATACAAACTCATAAAAGAATATGGAAGTATAGAAAATGTTCTTATGAATATAGAAAATATCAGTGGAAAGAAACTTAAAGAAAATCTAACTAACTTCAGTGAACAGGCAATTTTCAGTAAAAAACTAGCAACTATAATCACCGAAGTGCCTATAGAAATAGATTTAGATTCCATAAGATCTAAAGAAAATTTTGATATAGAAGGACTTAGAAAGTTATTTATAAAACTTCAGTTTAAGAGTTTTTTAGATAGATTGCCAAAGGGTGAAGAGGAAGAAATTCCGTGTACTTATACAGAGATAGATAATGTAGAAAAACTAGACGAAAATTCTAAGTTTTTTAAGGAAACTATATTTGTGCTATTTAAAATAGAAAATGAAAATGTATATTCTAAATGTAACTTGAAAGATATATATATTCATTGTAATAATGAAAATTTCTTTATACCAGTTAATGAACTTATGGAGGAAAACGGAGAAAAAACTATAGAATTTTTAAAGGATATAATGGAAAATCCTGATGTAAAAAAGGTTTCTCACGGAGTGAAAAATGCTTACATGGCTCTTGGAAAATTTGGTATAGAACTTAAAGGATTAGCAGCGGATACAGAAATACAAGCTTACCTAATTGATTCTTCTAAAGGAGAATATAAATTAGAAGATATGCTAGAACAATATTTATTCAAAAGCCTTAATGGAGAAGAAATTGAGGATAATATTAAAAAAGTGATTCTTTTAGAAGAGTTAAATAAGGTGTTTTATGAAAAAATAGAAGAATTAAATATGCATGAGCTTTTATATAAAGTTGAACAGCCACTGATAGAAGTATTATCTTCCATGGAGACCCTTGGATTTAGAGTAAATAGAGAAATGTTAAATCAATTAGGTGAAAAATTTAGTTTAGAGATTAATGAACTTAAAAAGAATATTTATGAATTATCTGAGGAGGAATTTAATATAAACTCTCCTAAACAATTAGGAAAAATATTGTTTGAAAAGTTAGATTTACCGGTGGTAAAAAAGACTAAAACAGGTTATTCTACTAATGCAGAGGTTTTAGAAAAATTAGAGGATAAACACCCTATTATAGGAAAAATAATGAATTACAGACAAATAACTAAGCTCTACTCTACCTATGTAGAAGGTCTTAAAAATGTAATAGATGAGGATGAAAAAATACACTCTAGTTTCAATCAAACCGTTACTACTACAGGAAGACTTTCCAGTACAGAACCTAATCTTCAGAATATACCTATAAAATATGAAATGGGAAGAGAAATCAGAAAGGTTTTTGTACCTGAAAATGAAGATAGTGTAATTTTATCTGCAGACTATTCACAAATAGAACTTAGAGTTCTTGCGCATATAGCTGGAGATGAAAATATGATAAATGCATTTAAGCATCATAGTGATATACACACTAAAACTGCATCAGAGGTGTTTGGAGTGCCGCTAGATAAGGTTACATCACTTATGAGAAGTAGGGCTAAGGCTGTAAATTTTGGAATAGTATATGGTATAAGTGACTTTAGCCTTTCGAAGGATATAAAAGTATCAAAAAAAGAAGCTAAGGAATATATAGATACTTATTTTGAAAGATATCCTAAAGTGAAGGAATATCTAGATAATATTGTACAAAAGGGGAAAGAAAATTCTTATGTAGAAACTATATTAAATAGAAGAAGATTTATACCAGAAATTAATTCTTCCAATAAAATAGTTAAGGCTTTTGGGGAAAGACTTGCAATGAACACGCCTATTCAAGGAAGTGCAGCAGATATAATTAAAATAGCCATGGTAAATGTGTATAAAAAATTAAAGGGAAAATCTTTAAAAAGTAGATTGATACTTCAAGTACATGATGAACTTATTTTAAATGTATGTAAGGATGAATTAGAACAGGTGAAGACTATGGTAAAAGAAGAAATGGAAAATGTTGTAAAGCTTTCAGTTCCTTTAGAAGTAGATATTAATATAGGAGAAAATTGGTATCAAGCCAAATAAATATAATTTATAATTACACATGAAGAATTGAAAATTCAACTTCCAATTTTCAATTCTCCATTTTTAATTTAAATAATGGGGTGATTTTATGCTTAAAATAGGATTAACTGGAGGCGTAGGTAGTGGGAAAAGTACCGTTTCAAATATCTTAAGGGAAAAAGGCATTAAAATTATTGATGCGGATTTAATCTCTAGAGAAGTTATCAATATATACCCAGAAATAAAAGAAAAAATTAAAGAAACTTTTGGAGAAGTCTTTTTTGATAAAAAAGGTAATTTGAAAAGAAGAGAGCTAGGAAATTATATTTTTAAGCAGAGTGAAAAAAGAAAAGAGCTAGAGCGTATAATAATGCCATATATAAAGAAAGAAATAGATTTAAGATTTGATGATTATGAAAAATCAGGAGAATATCTATGTATATTAGATGCACCAACATTAATTGAACAAGAGATATATAAGTATATGAATAAGAATATATTAGTATGGGTGGATAGAAAAAATCAAATTCAGAGGGTTATGAGTAGAGATAATTTTACGGAGAATCAGGTTTTAGATAGAATAAATTCACAAATGGATTTAGAAGAAAAGAAGAAATATGTAGACTTTATAATAGATAATAGCAAGGATTTAATTGATACAATAAAACAAATAAATAATATAATAGCAATAATTAAAAAGGATGAGGGCCATTGATGAAAAAAAGAAAATTAGTTTTAATTATTATAGTATTTGCAGTAATTTTAGCAATTTTAAATGTAGAAAATATAGCTAAAAACATCTATCCATATAAGCATAGACAATATATAGAAAAATATTCAGCTGAAAACGGGTTAGATCCTATGTTAATAGCTGCTATAATAAAGACTGAAAGTAATTTTGATGAGAGAGCTAAATCTAATAAAGATGCATATGGACTTATGCAGTTAACGCCAGAAACTGCAAAATGGATATCTGAAAAGATGAAAATACAAAATTTTAATGAGCATATGCTGTATGATCCGGAAACTAATATTAAAATGGGATGTTGGTATGTAAAAAATCTTCAAAATGAATTTAAGGATATGGATTTAGTATTAGCTGCTTATAATGCAGGTAGGGGTAGGGTTTCAAAGTGGCTTAAGGATCCTGAACACTCTAAAGATGGAAAAAATCTTCATTATATACCTTTTAAAGAAACAGATAAATATGTGAAAAAGGTAAATGTTAGCCACAATATATACAAAACTTTGTATAACAATCAAAAGAAAAATAAAACTCAGTTAATTAGAGATATGTTTAAAAATTTTCACATAAGTTCTGATTTTTAGTAAATGATTATTTTGCAGTGGCCGCTTTGAAAATATTCTTTTTAAATTTTTAAGGTACATGAAAATAAATAACAAGTCAAAGATGCTGGTATATTTTGTGCAGACAAGGAAGCAGGTTCCGCTGCTAGAGAACTATCGGTGGATTCTGCTGACGCAGTATGACGCAAAATAGACTAGCATACTAACTTGTTATTTATTTGAATGTGCCTAAAGTGGCTATTAATTTTATAAATATAGTGTTGAGTAGGTAAATAATTTATGAAGGTTATACAAAATAAATTATACAGCTGGATTGACTAATTTTCTTGACCTTTTTTTTAGTGGCTGATATAATAATTATGTAAATTTAATATTATGCAGGTGTGGCGGAATCGGCAGACGCGCTATCTTGAGGGGGTAGTGTCCGTATGGACGTATGGGTTCAAGTCCCATCATCTGCACCAAATACTATAGAAAAATCCTAGACTTAATTTAAAGAAGTCTAGGATTTTTCTATGTTAAAATTTTATTTTTTCTTCAGGATTACAATATAAGTACTTAACTTTTGCTTTATGAGTTTTATTAAAAACTTTGTTATCAAAGAGTTTTAATAGAAGATCTACTAACTTAACAGTTACTAAGGCTAGCACAATTCCAGCTATTACGTCTATTACCCAATGTATTTCCATGTACATAGTAGAATAAACTACGCTTAAACAGAAAAATGACCAAGCATATTTGAATATTTTATCTTTTTCATGTAAAACCACTAAGAACATAGCAAAAGCTATGGAAGTGTGCATAGATGGAAAACAGTTTAGAGTCCATCCAGCTGCTTGCTGTGGGGTAAAATTTCTTTGAAGTCTGTCAGGATTGCCAAGCACATACCAAACTTCTTGAAGATGTATAGCGGCATAAAAAGGACTTATTAAAAATATCTGTAGTACATGAGCTGAAAGAATGTATCTTATCATTTTTCTCTTATCCTTACACAAAGCAGCTCTATATATAGGGACAAGCACAGGAACTACAAATCCATTATTATAAACAAATGTGAAAAAAGCATTTAGCCAATTAGTTTGATATATTCTAGTGAAACTAGCATCATTAAAAGGAATATTTTTAAAGGTTTCATTCCAGTTCCAACCTAAACCTTTGGTCATTTGCCATTGCAAAATTTTACCCCATATGGTGTAACCATATTGCTGTATGAAGAATAGAAATGCTATTATAGGTACGCACCATATTAAAAAAGTTTTAGCTTGGACATCTTTTTTTAGATCTTTTTTTGCTGTGAATCCAGCAAGAGCAAGCATTAATGTATATATAATGCTAGTGGTGGATTGTCCATTAAATAAGGCTACGCAAGCACTTACAGTAAAAAAACCTCCAAAAATTAAATAACCATATTTGTTCCAAATATTATCAAAGTAACTCCCTAAATTACTAAATATGTTCCGAATATTATAAAACATGCCTAAACCTCCTGCAAAATAAATGTGAACTTTAAGTTAAATTATAACACAAAGTTAATTAGTTTGTGTATAAAGAAAATTACAATTTAAAATTAAAAAATATATTTATATGATTAACCCACAAAAAGGTACAATGCCATGGAATTATGAAATTTCTCCTCTATGCCTTTCATAGAGAGCTAGAAACAATAAATTTAATTTAAGAAATTTTAATTTTTTAGCCATATAAAATTATCTAACGCTCACATTCAGCGTCCTGCCTCAGGTTCGCTAGCCTGGCGTCCTTCCAGGCTTACGATAATTTTATCTGTCTAAAAGAAGAATTTCTAAAATTAAATTTAAACAGTTCCTTCGCTTCTTATGAAAGTCATTCCAGAGAAATTTCATAATTCTAGTAATGTAATACTTTTTGTGGAGTAATCATTTATATTTATTTTATTCATATAATGTAGAGGTTAAAAATTATATGAGAATGTTGAATTAATATAAAAAATGCAAGAAAAATAAAAATAAATTTCAAAAATATATTTACATGTATATAACTACATGTTATAATCTAATAAAAATTTAAGAAATAAAAACTATGAAGAGAAGAGTAAATATAAAGTTTGAGTTAAAGCGAGCTAATGATGGTGGAAGGTTAGTATGAAACTTGTATGGAAGAACATCTTGGAGTTTCTGACTGAAATTGCATTTAAAAAATGCAAAATTAGGCTCAGACGGAACCAAACCGTTATATAATGGGCAGTATCGAATTTTTATTCCGTACTGTAATTTAGAGTGAACTTGCTTGCAAGTTAATTAGGGTGGTACCGCGAAAATATAGCTTTTCGTCCCTTTGGGGATGAGGGGCTTTTTTATTTGCAAGAAATTAGTTTTTTTATATTTTAACGTAACTATTAGAAATACTGACTTTCAAGAAGACAAAATGGTAATAAATATACAAAAGTTAAGATTAGGAGGAGTTTGTTATGAACAAATGCAAAAAGTTTCAAGTAATGGAAGGTTATAAGTCAAGTTTAAGTTTAAAGGAAACAGAAAAAGCTATAAAAAAAGTAAAAGATTATTTTGAAAAGAGACTTTCAGAAAAATTAAATTTAATTAGGGTGTCAGCGCCTTTATTTGTAAAGAAGAATACTGGACTTAATGATAATTTAAATGGGTATGAAAGACCAGTAGCTTTTGATGCCTTAGATTTAGGGAAAGATGAAAGTATAGAAATAGTTCAATCTTTAGCTAAGTGGAAAAGAACTGCATTGTACAGATATGATTTTACCGTAGGTGAAGGTCTTTATACAGACATGAATGCTATAAGGAGGGATGAGGAATTAGACAATTTACATTCCATATATGTAGATCAATGGGATTGGGAAAAGGTAATAAGTAAGGAAAATAGAAATGAAAAACAGCTTAAGAAAATAGTTAAGGATATATACAGTGTATTTAAAAATACAGAGGAGATTGTTTATAAGGAATATCCTCATATAGAAAAAATATTGCCAGATGAAATAAGTTTTATAACTACTCAAGAACTAGAGGATATGTATCCAGAACTTACTTCAAAAGAAAGAGAAAATGCTATAGCTAAAGATAAAAAAGCTGTATTTATAATGAAAATAGGGGATACATTAAAATCAGGTAAAAAGCATGATGGACGTTCACCGGATTATGATGATTGGAGTTTAAATGGAGATATAATATTCTGGTACCCAGTTTTAAACTGTGCATTGGAACTGTCATCAATGGGTATAAGAGTAGATGAAGAAGCGTTAATTTATCAATTAGAAAAAGAAAATTGTCAACATAGAAAAGAATTAGAATATCATAAAATGTTATTGGAAGGAAAGCTTCCTTATACTATAGGTGGTGGTATTGGGCAATCTAGAATATGCATGTTTTTCCTTAGAAAAGCCCACATAGGAGAAGTTCAGGCATCCTTATGGAAAGAAGATATAATAAAAGATTGCAGGGAGACAGGGATAGAATTATTATAGAAACAATATTTTGTATCAATTTATAATATCCAGTCACTAAGGCGCATTCAAATAAATTTATAAATTATGTATCAAAGAAAGATAACGTGCATATGTTGTTAGTGTAGTATTATTTTGTGGAGGTAAATATATTGGATAAGGATATTATAAATGAAATGGATATTGAGGATGAATATGAAATGGTGCCTATTTCACCTGAAAGAATGAATTTTCATATGAAACCAGAGATGAATAATTATCCTATGGAAAATAATATTGACTACGATGGAATGTATAATATTCCTAACATAAACCGAACGGTTCCAATGAATCCATCGGACATGATTGATCCAATGAATATGGGAAATATGAATACAAATCCTATGGCAATGCCAATGATGCCATGCATGATGCATTGTATGTATTACATGAACTGTATGAATATGCATCCAAAATATATGGATCCTATGATGCCGCAAATGTCACTTGGAATGATGATGAGTCCAATGATGCCAGAGATGATGGAAGGCGCGATTATGCCTAATATGATGCCTGAAATGATGAATACAGAGGACTATGAAATGTCATCAGTAACGGAAAAAAGAACAGAGGAAGATACTGAGGATATCATAAATAATGTTAGAGCAAATGAAGAAGAACTTAGATATAATCCAAGAGATGTGGATGAGATTTTAAGAAAAATACAACGTTATAATCCTGGTGTATTTAGAATGTTAAGAAGCTATGGTGTTCCATATGACGAAGCTAGAAGAATTTGTAGAAGGATCATAAGACTTACATTAACATACTACGAAAAGTAAGAAAATTGTGAAATAATACATTGAAGAAAAATCTGATTTTAATTCCGTAATAAATGTGTAATTTGGGACTGTTCACAATACGCCAAGAACTTCTAAATGTCTTACAGTTAAAGCCCCTAAAGCTTTCAAACTCACTCGTTCCTCGTTCAAACATGAAAGCTTCTTAACGGTTCTTTAACTGTGAGACATAAGAAGTTCTAAGGCTAGTTCAATAGTCCACAATTCCACATTTATTACTACATTAAAATCAGATTTTTAGTTTAATATGTATGTGGTTTGAGAGGAGAAGCCTACTAAAGGATAATTTTCCTCCACTACGTTACGGAAAATCTTTAATTTATAAAATAAATAAAAAGGCTCCTATAATTTTTTTAGGCGTAGCCTTTCGTTCAATCTACAATATTAGTAACTAATATTATTTTGATTAATTGTGAGATAGAATTATTAACTTTGATTATATACTAATGAATAACCAATTATTAAAATAAAATATTGAATAAAATTTAATATATTTTGCAATAAGGCATTGGTTTGTATAAATCTTAGCTTTAATATTTACACTGGCTGCCGCCAATAAAAGATTTTAGAGGCTTAAAAGAAAAAGCTATAATTATTAGATTAATAGTGTAATTATAGTTTTTATTATCAAATTATTGTATTTATATATTTTTTATTTAATTAAAGATTTTCTGTAGCATAGCGGAGGAAAATCATCCTTTAGTAGGCTGTTTTTCCCCCATGAAGAATGTACGTATGAACCGAGAATCTGTCTTTAAGGTAACAATAAATATATTTTTTTAGACTATTGAGCTAGCCTTAGAAATTCTTTGTTTTCAAATTTCAATGCCTGTTAAGAAGCTTTCATGTTTGAGCGCCGTTAGAAGCGAGTTTGAAAGCTTTAGGGTATTGAAATTTGAAAACATTAGAATTTCTTGGCGTATTGTAAGCAGTCTTAAAAAATATATTTATTGTGGACTTAAAGACAGATTTTTCTTATGGCACTTGCTTCACAATATATTATTTAAGTAGGTAGTTTATAAGTGTTCTTGCAGGTTTTCCGTTGGCGCCTTTTTCGTATACATCTGAATGTTCTCTAGAGGAAGCACAGCCAGCTATGTCTAAATGTGCAAAGTTTACATCTTCTGCAAAGCTGTGTAAAAACATACCAGCGACTATTGCTCCACAGTTGTTTCCTGAGTTTTTAATATCTGCACTAGAAGTTTTTAATTGTTCTAGGTATTCATTGTTATTTGGTAATCTCCATATATATTCTCCAGTTTCTTTTCCAGATTCTATTAGTTTTTCTGATAGTTTATTTGAATTAGAGAACAAGCCAATATTAATTTCACCTAAGAAATTAGCACAGGAGCCTGTTAGAGTTGCTACATCTATAATTGTAGTAGCACCTAGCTCTTTAGCATAGGTTAGGGCATCGCATAAAATAAGCCTTCCTTCTGCATCAGTGGATATTATCTGTATAGTTTTTCCACTGTAACTTTTAATTACATCTCCAGGTTTGTATGATTTTGATGAAGGCATATTTTCAGCAACAGGGATTAGGGCTATAACATTTTTCTTAGGTTTTAATTTCCCAATGGCTTTCATAACTCCTAAAACAGAAGCAGCACCAGCCATATCCCCTACCATATCATGCATTCCTTTAGAAGGTTTTAGTGAGATTCCACCACTATCGAAAGTTATTCCTTTTCCAACTAAAGCAGTGATTTCTTTATTATCTAAATCACCTAGATATTGAAGTATTATTAAATATGGTTCGTGAGAACTGCCACTTCCCACGCTTATTATAGAATTCATGCCAAGTTTTTTTAACATATATTTATCATATATAGTTATATCTAAGGAGTTTTCAGAAGCTATAGCTTGAGATTTTTGAGTTAAGTATTTAGGTGTAACAATGTTAGAAGGGAGATTTGTTATTTCTCTAGAGAAATTAATGCTTTCTCCAGAAATTAATCCCATTTGAATAGATTCTTTACAAGAAGATATAACATTTATGCTCTCTAATTTAATTGGATAATAGTTTTCTTTAAACCCTTTAAATTTATATAAGGATAGAGCTATGCTCTCACCAATAGTAAATCCAAAATCATCATTGAAATTGTCTAAAATATCTATAGATTCTATACACTCTCTGATATTTTTAATTGCAGATCCTAAAGCTTTAAATAGTCTAGATGAGTTAAATTCTTCTGTTAGGCCTAATCCAATTATATATATTCTATCATAGTTGGATTTGCCAAGAGTAGTTAGAGTTTCAAATTCCTTAAACTCACCATTGTTTACTGAAAATTTTAAAAATTCTTCTATTTCTTTTGGGTAAGAAAGATTATAGTTTTCAAATTTAAAGATTAATAAATTTGAATAAATACATTTGTTTTCTATACATACCATAAAAGCACCCCCTATTAAGTATACCTAAATATAATATTATCACATTTGTATGAATTGTTTAATAAGTAAGTATATTTATTATAAAATATAAGCTAAAAAAAGGAATTTATTAAATGAATGTAGAAATTTTAAATACTTGGGGGTGCTGATATGTTTCAAGTAGATTTGAAAATTAAAGATATATATGTTGATAGTATAGAGAAGAAAGATTTAATAGAAGTATATAATTGGATAAAAATAAATAATGTATACAATGATGGAGAAAAGAATTTAGACTTTAAAGATTTTTGTGATAGATTTTTAGAGTATTACTTAAGTGAAGGAGAGGTTTTTTTAAAAATAACTAAAAATTCAGAAGTTATAGGACTGCTAAAAGGAAGAATAGAATTTAAAAATCCTAATGAATTCTGGATAAGATATTTTGGAATAAATGAAAATTTTACGAATGAAAATATACGGCAGATTATATTAAGAAAAATAATTAAAATATTTAATGGTTATGGTATAGAAAAAATTTATGTAATAATTTCTAGCCATGAGAAAGATAATTTGAATTTTTGGAATGAAAACGGATTTTTATTAGTGAGAGTGTGTAATGATATTGTAAATGTAAAAGGTAAAGATAAAACATTTATACTTTTAAAGGAAGGAAATAAAATTTAGAATTAAATTGGACAAGATAGCATATATATATAACAAATAATAAAGGAAAAGCTTGAAAAGGGATAAAATGCTAGATTAACTAGAGGACTTGACATATTTTATACACATAAATTATAATTATATAGTGATTAAAACGGGAAAAGGTTAAAAAAAAGTTACATTTTAGGGGGTTTTTTTATGAATTTTAGTAGAAAAAAAGTGATTTTAGCATTAGCGTTAGGGGTACTTTTTTCAATGTGTAAACTTGATGTAGCAAAAGCAGATACTATACTAAAAAATAATGTAAGTTCAAAAATTCGTTCTACTAATATAAAAGTAAACAAATCTATAAATGCTAAAAAAAATGTAGATAGTAATAGAGCTTCGAGAGGCGGAGAATATAGTAGTGTTTATAACAGAGGAACTGGTTTAATAGATTATGCCAAGAACTTTTTAGGAAAACCATATGTTTGGGGAGCAGAAGGACCTCATGCTTTTGATTGTTCAGGATTGACACTATATGTATACAGAAAGATAGGTATAAACCTTCCGCATTATACAGGTTCTCAGGCGGAATATGGAAAGTTAGTTAAAAGAAATGAATTAATGCCAGGAGATCTTATATTCTTTAATACTACAGGTAACTTAGCACACGTTGGAATGTATGTAGGTAACGGTAAATTTATTCATGCATCTTCAGGAGGTCACAGAGTGATAATAAGTGATTTGTCAGGAAGTTACTACAGTTCAAGATATGCAAAAGCTAAAAGAATTTTAAATTAGAAATTTTAAATCTCGAGTATTCGAGATTTTTTTTTGTGTGATAAATCTTCTTTGATTATATTGTTCTATTTGTAGTTTACATAAAGTAATAATAAATATAGTTTAATAACAGGAGGGGATTTTATGAAATACACTAGATATAATATTAAGAAAAAGCCTAATAAGAGTTTTATTGCAATAATATTATTGGCAGTTTCTTTAATATTAATAGTTATAGGAAACGGTAAGGAGAATAAATTAGTTGATAAAAACAAAAAAAATCCATCTAATCAAGTTAGTGTTAAAGAACAAACTAATAAAGATGAAAAAAATTTTTATGCTATTCAATGCGGAGCTTTTTTAAGTAAGGAATATGCAGATACTTTGGTAAAGACGTTGAAACCTTATGGAAATTCTTTTATAGTAAAAATAGATGATAAATATAAAGTTATATTAGGAGTATATAATGAGAAAGATATAAATAAGATAGTTGATACTTTAAATAAGAAGGAAATTCAAAACAATAAAATAAATTATAAAATTAAAGATGAAGATCTTTGCAATAAAGAAATTATTGAACTTATAAATGCTAATTTAGACGTTTTAAGTCGGTTCTCAGATAAAGATGTAAAGGCATATAATACCGAGAGATTAAAAAAATGGAGTAATTCCTTAAAGGCTGTAGATGGTAAAAGTAAAAATATACAGGTGCTAAAATCTCTTAAAGACTATGTGAACAAGCTCCCAGAGAAAATAGTTAGAGAACAAGTTCCTTCAGGATACAATTTAATATATAATTGCCTTAATTCTATAAAATAAATTTTAAAAGTTTTTAAATAAATTTATTGAATACTTGTTTATGATAATATTAAATGGTAAACTATATAAGATGAAATTTGTATGGGGAAAAATGATATAGTTTAAATGTGTTTTAAATGAAAAAAATGGTAATAATATTAATATTGATAATGTTTAGGAAGTGATAAGTTGAATTTAGTTTTAGCATCATCATCCCCAAGAAGAAAAGAAATATTACAGAAAATAACCAAGAATTTTACTGTTATTGTCAGTGATTTTGAAGAAAATGCAGTAAAATATCAAGGTGATATTAAATGGTATGTAAAGGAATTATCTAAGGGCAAGGCGAAAGCTGTAAGTATGGACTTAAAAAATAAAGCTTTAGTAATTGGATGTGATACAGTAGTGTCCCTCCAAGGAAATATTTTAGGTAAACCTAAGAATGAACAAGAGGCTTTTTCTATGCTTAAATCCTTAAGTGGAAAATGGCATGAGGTTTATTCTGGAGTTACTCTTATAGAGACTGAAACTGATAAAATTTTAAGCGAGTGTGTGTGCACAAAGGTTAAATTTAGTAATATATCAGATGAGGATATTCAAAAGTATATACAAACTAAAGAACCAATGGATAAAGCAGGCGCATATGGAATACAGGGATTCGCAGGAGTTTTCGTGGAGAAAATAGAAGGATGCTACTACAATGTAGTAGGGTTGCCTTTAAATAAATTGAATTCTATGATGAGGGATATTGGGGTAAATTTATTATAGGAGGAATAGTTTTGGTCGTTTCTTTAAAAATAATGGATTTACCTGAAAATGAAAGGCCGAGGGAGAGATTATTAAGGTATGGACCAGAAGCATTATCAAATGCAGAATTATTGGCTATAATACTAAGAACAGGCTATAAATCAGAGAATATTATAGCATTAAGCAATAGAATATTAAAAAACAGTAGTGGATTAAATGGCTTGTTGAGTATGGATGCCGAAGAATGCATGACAATGAAGGGAATTGGTAAGGTCAAGGCTTCTCAAATTTTAGCTTTAGCAGAAATTTCTCGGAGATTTAAATCTTACAAATCAGGCGATGAGTATAAAATATCATCACCAAGTGATGTAACGAATTTGCTTATGGAAGAAATGAGATGTCTAAAAAAAGAATACTTAAAAGTTATAATGTTAAACATTAAGAATGTAATTTTAAGTATTAAAGATATATCTATAGGAAGTCTTAATTCTTCTATTGTTCATCCAAGAGAAGTTTTTACGGAGGCTATAAGAAAACATAGTGCGTCTATAATATTATGCCACAATCATCCGTCAGGAGATCCGTCTCCTAGCGCAGAGGACATAAATGTTACTAGACGTATAAAAGAGTGTAGCAAAATACTGGGAATTGATTTCTTAGACCATATAATAATAGGAAATGGGATTTACATCAGTTTAAAAGAAAAAGGAATTATGTAACGAAAGGAGAAAACTTATGGGTTTTTTTGGAATTTCAAAAGATATGGGAATAGATTTAGGAACAGCAAATACTTTAGTTTATATTAAAGGAAAGGGAATTGTTTTGAGTGAACCTTCAGTGGTTGCAATAAACAATATAAATAAAAAGGTTTTAGCAGTAGGTGAAGAGGCTAAACAGATGATTGGTAGAACACCAGGAAATATAGTTGCAATAAGACCACTTAAAGATGGTGTTATTGCGGATTTTGATGTTACAGAAGAAATGCTTAGAAGCTTTATAAATAAGGTTAGTGCTAAAAGTGCATTTTCTACACCAAGAATAGTTGTATGCTTCCCATCAGGAGTTACTGAGGTGGAGAGAAGAGCCATACACGAAGCTACAAATCGTGCAGGTGCTAGAGAAGTTCACCTAATGGAGGAGCCAATGGCAGCAGCAATTGGTGCAGGTCTTCCGGTTAACGAACCAACAGGAAGTATGGTGGTAGATATAGGTGGGGGAACTACAGAAGTAGCAATTATTTCTTTAGGAGGAATAGTTACAAGTAAATCCTTGAGAATAGCAGGGGATGAATTGGATCATTCCATAATTAATTACATAAAGAAACAGTATAATTTAATGATAGGTGAAAGAACTGCTGAAAATATAAAAATAGAAGTTGGTTCTGCTTTTAAAACTTCAGATGAAGTAAGAACTATGGAAATAAGAGGAAGAGATCTTATAACAGGACTTCCAAAAGTAGTTGAGATAAATGAAGAAGAAGTAAGAGAAGCTTTATCAGAGCCAATTGCGTCTATAATAGATTCTATTAAAACTACTCTTGAAAAGACACCACCAGAATTAGCGGCAGACATTATGGATAAAGGTATTATGCTTACTGGTGGAGGAGCACTATTAAGAGGAATTGATGATTTGATAAATCATGAAACACATATGCCAGTAAAAATTGCAGAATCGCCATTAGAATGTGTTGCTATTGGAGCAGGGATGGCTCTTGCCAATATAGACAAAATGAATAAAAGAGGATAAGCATGAAGCTCTTTAAGAAGAAACTGACAGTCGCAATTATTGTGCTGTCAGTTGCATTTTTAGGACTAATAGGCTACTCTGCAAAGAGAGAAAAGATTTCTGCAATAGAAAATGGCGTAGGCGTAACTTTAAATTCTGTACAAAAATTTATATATGATGTTTGCTATGAAGTTAAAAATTCTATTGGATTTTTAAAAAATTTTTCCGAAGTTAAAGAAGAAAATAAAAAACTAGAAAAAGAAAATGGAGAGCTAAAAGATAAACTTACTAGACAATTTATGTTAAAAGATGAAAATGAAAGATTAAAAAAGATGTTAGATTATAAAGATCAAAATTCAGAGTATAGTTATTTGGGATGTAGTATAATAGGTAAAAGCGGAAGTGATTATTTAAATGGCTTCATGATCAATAGAGGTAAAAAGGATGGAATAGAGAGAAGAATGGCAGTAGTAAATTCCTTTGGGTTAGTAGGTCAAGTTACTTCTGTTGCAGATAACTATGCTGTGGTACAAACTATTGAAAATGAAAATATTGCAGTAGGTGGATATGTAGTAGGCACTAAAGAAA
This sequence comes from Haloimpatiens massiliensis, assembly GCF_900184255.1. Taxonomy (NCBI): domain Bacteria; kingdom Bacillati; phylum Bacillota; class Clostridia; order Eubacteriales; family Clostridiaceae; genus Haloimpatiens; species Haloimpatiens massiliensis. The sequence goes on from NZ_LT854640.1 coordinate 107,903, forward strand.
ACACTGGAATAGTAAAAGGGTATAAGGATAAAAACAACAAGCTTTTTGCAAGATTACATTACTTACCTATGGATTCTAAGGTTAAAGTAGGAGATGAAGTGTTGACAGGACTTGTTGATGTGTCCTCAAAGGATGTACAGCCAGGTGTATACCCAAAGGGAATAAGAATAGGCAAAATAGTAAGTATTGAAACTGATAAGGGTAAAATGATGAAAAATGCTGTAATTAAACCTTATGTAGATTTTAATAAATTAGAAGAATTGTTTATTTTGATTCCTAAAGAGTCCAGAAAGATAAAATAATAAGGTGTGATTTAATATGAAAAGAATAATAACAGTGTTTGCTTTATCCATAGTATTTTTAATATTAGATAATACTTTAATGCCTTTTATTAATATCAGAGGGTTTTATCCTAGTTTACTTTTTGTATTTGCAGTATGCTATTCTATAGCATTGGATGAACATTCTGCTTTAAAAGTAGGTATATTATCAGGAGCTCTTCAGGATATATATTTTCAAGGTGTTTTTGGAATAAATTGCTTTGTAAATATGATTATTTGTTTATTAGTGGCACAAGTTGGCAAAATTATATTTAAAGAAAAGAAGTTTATACCTATTTTATCTATATTTATATCTAGTATATTAAAGGGAGCTTTAATATACTGTTTTGCCTATATATTTAAGTTTCATATGGAGCCTATGAAGATTATATTCACAAGCATTTATAATATGGGAGTAGGTATATTTCTATATGCCTATGTATATAAGCTTTCTACTAAAGAATATATGAGAAAAGATTGGAAGTTTTAGAAAAGGAGAGATTATATGCAAAACAAGAAGAAAAAAAATAAATTTACAAGATATACTGCATTAATAGTTTGCAATATTATGATCATAACTGCAATTGCATCTAGGTTAGTGTATTTGCAAATAGTTAAAGCAGATGAATATAAAGTAAGAGCTGATAGTAATTATATAAGAGATATATCTACTCCAGCACCTAGAGGCGATATTACTGATAGAAATGGTATTATTTTAGCCACTAGTAAGCAAAGTTTTAATTTAACTTATATGGAAACTAAAGAAACTGAGAAAGTTTTTTTTGATACAATGAAGACTGTATTTAAAATATTAGATGAAAATAATGAGATTCAAGAAAATGATTTCCCTTTAAAGATAAATCCTTTTAGATTTGAATTTAATGCAGTAAAAGCTAGAGATAGAGAGTGGCTGGAACTTAGATTTAAAAAGGATATAGGACTTGACGAAAGAGAAGCTAAAACTTTATATAAGAAAAAGTATAGTGAATTAGATAAAGAAAAAGATGCGGATAAAATAAAAAATGTAAATGATAGGGTCATGAAAATCAGTCCCAAAGAAACCTTTGAATATTTAGCGAAAGAATATGGAATAGATAAGCAAAATCTCTCTTTAGAAGAAGGACTTAGATACATGATAGTTAAGAATGCCGTTAAAATGCAGAATTTTTCTGGATACAAGCCTGTAACAATAGCTAAGAATATAAAGAGAGAAACTGCTTTTAAATTTTATGAGAGATTAAATGAATTGCCAGGAATTGATGTAGGAAATGAGCCTATAAGATACTATCCTCATGAGGAATTAGCTTCTTCTGTAATAGGATATATGTCTAAAATAAGTGCTATGGATGAGGATAGATATAAAGAAAAGGGTTATGATCCTAGCGTTGATTATATAGGTACTGCTGGAATAGAAAGTGTCTTTGAAAATAGACTTAGAGGGTCTAAAGGACAGAGAACTGTAAAAGTTAATAAATATGGCAGGATAGTTGAGGAGTTATTTAAAAAGAGTCCTTATCAAGGGGAAAATGTGAAACTTACTATAGACGCTAAAATACAGAATGTTGCTGAAAAGGCAATGGACGACACTTTGAAAGAACTAAGGAAAAATCCAAGACCAGATCCAACAGATTCAGATATATATACAGCCAATGCTACTAGGGGAGCAGCAGTAGCTGTAGATATTAAAACTGGGGAAATATTGGCATTAGTTAGTAGGCCAGGATTTGATCCAAATATATTTACTATTCCAGGAAAATTAAATGATGAAACTATGAAGAGATATTTTAACCCAGATTTGAGTGAATTTGGTAAAGACTATATAAAAAGAATGGGGTTAGCTTCCGGAGAAAGTAATATAGAGAAAAAGTTAAATGAATTGTTTCCTTTAGATAATACTATTAAGGATAATAAAACTATAAGGCAAGATAAGTATGATATAGTTCCTAAATCTTTTTATAACTATGCTACCTATGGATTAACTCCTCCAGGATCTACTTTTAAACCCCTTACTGCTATAGCTGGATTAGAAGATGGAGTTATTGATGTAAACACTACTGTCAATGACACAGGTACATTTGAAAAATATAATGGGAAATGGCATTGTTGGAAACTTAGTGGACACGGTGTTATAGGGGTAGTAGGAGCTTTAAAACAATCCTGTAACTATTTCTTTTATAATATAGGTTCTTTACTATATGAAAAGTATAAGGGGACATCATTAGAAAAAGCATTTAATACATTGCAAAAATATGCCCAAAAATATGGACTAGGAAATTATACAGGAATTGAAATACCTGAGAAAAAAGGGCAGGTATATAATTACAAAGACTCTATAGAAAATAAAACAATCATGCACTATTATAATGCTAGAGATAGACTAAAAGCTGGATATGAGGCTAATAGGAGAATAAAATTTACTCCAATAGATATAAATGTAAGGGAAGAAACTGAGGATGCCAATGTAACTCAAATTAAAAAGGATATAATGAAGACTATAAAAGATGCTGTAGGCTCTGATTACGATTTGAAAGCTAAGGCTCAAAATTCAGTAAAATATACAAAAGAATTGAATAATAACTTAAAGAGACTAGTGGATACTTATGATAAAAATACTAAGAGTAAATATACAAAGGAAGAAATAGAAAAGGCTGCAAGTGCCATTATAGATTATTGTATATGGGATGCAAATACTGAGATTTATACTCCAGGTAATATAATAAATGCTTCCATAGGTCAAGGTGATCATAACTTTACTCCTGTGCAGCTAGCAAGTTATGCAGCCACCATAGCTAATGGTGGTCATAGATATGAGCTACATTTGTTTAAGAATGCTTATGATGAAGAAGGAAATGTGATAGAAGAAAAGAAACCAAAAGTAGTTGACGAGATAAATCTAAAGCCTTCTACAGACCAAGCAGTAAAAGAAGGTATGAAGGCCGTTACTGGTGAAGGCGGAACGGCTACAAAGGCATTTGATGGATTTCCTATTAAGACTGCAGGTAAAACAGGAACAGCGACTTTTTCTGCTAAAGAAAAAGAATTTGGTAGGTCAGCCTTTGCGGTATATGTAGGATATGCACCAGCAGAAAATCCAGAGATAGCTGTTGCGGTAGTTGGATTTGACTCAGGCCATGGTGGTTATGTAGCACCTGTAGCTAGAGCCATATATGAACAGTATTTTTCTGAAAGATTGAAAAAAGAGTATCCATCATATGTTCCAAAACATAATTATCCTTTAAAGATTGATAAAAATGATGTAAATACATTGGAAAAAGATAACAAAAATGATAATTCTAATAGCAAAAATAAGGATAGTAAACAAGATGAAACTGTAAAAAAAGAAGGAAATTAGTATTAAAATAAGTATTCCATGATTTATGGGATACTTATTTTTTGGTAAATATTATTTTATTTTGCCTAGACAACAAATTTTATATTATAGTATTATTAAAAAAATCATTAAAAAGAAGGATTTTATTTGAATATGTTGAAATAATAAAATATGTTGGCTTATGGAGGTCTAATTTAATTATGGTGCGCAATAGTATATTGGTTAAGGGAAATAAAGATGGATTGAATGTAATTATCAATATGGAAGCATTTAAAGATTTTGAAGATATGATAGAATTCTTAATAAAAAAATTATCTAGAGGAAAAAAGTTTTATAAGGGTACTACACTTAGAATAACTACACAACTAAAATACATAAATGAAAGGGAGCTTAGAAAACTTAAGGACATATTATTTGATGAATTCTTAATAAAGGATTGTATATTTGAAGATGTAAATGAAAAGAGTGATAAAGTATTTTCAGGTATATATGAAGGACGTACCAAATTTATTAGGAGGTCTATAAGAAGTGGTCAAATAATTAATTACCCAGGAAATTTAGTTATAATAGGAGATGTTAATCCTGGAGCAGAAGTGTCTGCAGGAGGAAATATAATTGTTCTTGGGGTTTTAAAAGGATGTGTACATGCAGGGAGTAATGGAAATGTAAATTCTGTAATAGCTGCTTTTAAACTTCAACCCCAAATAATACAAATAGCAAATTTGATAACAAGAGCGCCAGAGGATGAGGTTAAGCCTCAATATCCAGAGGTAGCTAAGATAAAGGGAGAAAGTATAGTAGTAGAACCTTATTTGCCAAATAAATTTATTTAATGGAGGTAAAGTATATGGGAGAAGCGATAGTAATAACATCAGGTAAAGGTGGAGTAGGAAAGACAACAACTACTGCAAATATAGGCACTGCATTAGCTGCCATGGGCAAAAAAGTTGTTTTAGTGGATGGAGACACTGGTCTTAGAAATCTGGATGTGCTTATGGGACTTGAAAATAGAATAGTTTTTACCATAGTTGATATAATAGAAGAACGTTGTAGACTTAAACAAGCTTTAATAAGAGATAAGCGATTTGAAGGTTTATTTCTATTACCTACAGCTCAGACAAGGGATAAAAGTGATATAAAGGCTAAAGATGTGTTAAATTTAGTGACTAAATTAAAAGAGGAATTTGATTATGTAATAATAGACTGTCCAGCAGGTATTGAACAAGGATTCGAAAATGCCATAGTTGGAGCAGATAGAGCTATAGTAGTAGTTAATCCAGAAGTTACATCTGTAAGAGATGCGGATAGGGTTATCGGAAAGTTAGATGCAAAGGGTGTTGAAGATCATCAGCTTATTATAAATAGAATAAATTATGAAATGACCAAAAATGGAGATATGTTAGATATAGATGATATACTTGACAGTCTCGCAATAAAATTAATAGGCGTGGTACCTGATGATAGAAATATAACTATATCTACCAATAGAGGTGAACCCATAGTTTTAGATGAGAAGGCTACAGCTGGAAGGGCATTTAAAAATATAGCAAAAAGAATAATGGGAGAGGAAATACCTTTTGAAACTTTAAATGTTGAAAAGTCAGGTTTTTTAGCATCACTTATGAAGCTTTTTGGTAGAAAATAAGGGGGTATTAGGATGGATTTTTTTAAGTTATTTTCTAATAAGCAGACATCCAAGGATATGGCTAAAGAAAGATTAAAATTAATTTTAATACATGATAGAACTGACTTTTCACAAGAGTTTTTAGAAGACATTAAAGAAGCATTACTTAATGTTATATCTAATTATGCAGAAATTGATAAAGAAGGTTTAAATGTAAAATTAGCTAAAACAGATGAAGGCGATGGATGTAAACCTGCATTAATTGCAAGTATTCCTATTAAAAAAATGAAAAATGGATATTAAATAATTATTAAAAATGAAAGTTATGTGTAAATTTATACTAGTTACACGTAGCTTTTTTTTGATTATATTGCTATAATATCATTTGTAGTAATGAATGTAGTGATGAACTTTTTGGAGGTCTATTATATGTTAGATAAACTCAAGATAAACAAAAGACTTTTACGAGAAATTGATTTTTCCATATTAATAATTTCTATAATTATAGTGGTGTTTGGAGCTATAAATATTTTTAGTGCTACTGGTGGCATTAAATTATTTAAACTGCAGCTCATATGGCTTTTATTAGGTTTAATTGTAGTGTATATAATATTAATTATGGATTATAATGTAATTAGAAATTATTCCACTTTAATTTACTGGGCAGGGGTATTTTTGCTTATTTTGAACGACTTCGTTCTAGGTAAAATTAGTGGAGGAGCTAAATCCTGGATAGGTATAGGTAGTAGAGCCATACAGCCCTCGGAATTTGCTAAATTGGGACTAATACTTATGTTAGCAAAAAAGATAGATGATATGGAGGGTAAAATTAATGAGCCTAAGAATTTCTTTACATTAGTATTTTATGCATTAATTCCTATGGTACTTATAGTTATCCAGCCAGATATGGGAATGACTATGGTATGCTTCTTTATAGTTCTTGGAATATTTTTCATATCAGGTTTAGACCTTAAGGTTATATTTGGTGGCATAGCTAGTTTAATAGTATTTATAGCAATAGTGTGGAATTCAGGGCTTATTCATCCTTATCAACAGAAAAGATTGACTTCTTTTTTAAATCCTGAAAAAGAAGCATTGGGCGCTAATCTTCAACTGACACAATCCTTAATTGGTATAGGCTCTGGTGGTATACTTGGAAAAGGATTTAGAAAGGGAACTCAGACAGCTTTGAGTTTTATTCCAGAAGCTCACACGGATTTTGTGTTTGCAGTAGTAGGAGAAGAATGGGGATTAGTAGGAGCAGTAGCTTTACTTATACTATACGGTGTTTTGATATACAGATTTATAAAAATAGCTAGGACTTCTAAGGATTGGTTTGGTTCTGTAATATGTGTAGGAGTTATATCCACATTTTTGTTTTCATTGATTCAAAATATCGGTATGACTATAGGTATAATGCCTGTAACAGGTATAACACTACCTTTAATGAGTTATGGGGGAAGCTCCATACTGTCTAGTTTTATGGCTATAGGCTTAGTGCTTAATGTTTGTATGAGAAGGAAAAAAATAAATTTCTAAGGGGGAATTTATATGAAAATAGCTTTTATTGCCCATGATAATAAGAAAGATGATATTATTGATTTTGTAAAAAGGTACAAAAGTATTTTCATGGAGCATGAACTTTATGCTACAGGAACTACAGGAAGACTTTTGAATGAAATAGTTGGATTAAAAGTACATAGGTTTCTTTCAGGACCTTTAGGTGGGGATCAGCAAATTGGAGCTAAGGTTGCTTTAGGTGAACTGGATTTAATTATATTCTTGAGAGATCCGCTTACAGCTCAACCTCATGAACCTGATGTTACTGCACTTTTAAGATTATGCGATGTGCATCATGTTCCTTTAGCTACAAACGTTGGAACTGCAGAAATATTTGTGAAAGCATTAAAAAGCCACTGCAATAATAATTAAGTTTTTATTGAATACTATTATAAAACTGTTTTTAAAGTATATAACTTTAAAGACAGTTTTTCTTTTTTAAAATTAATGATGTATTTCAATAAAATCTAAAATAAAGAATATTATGAACAATATATTGGGGGTGTGAACTTAGGGCTATAGGTTGCTTTTGAAATTGGTGATTAGGAATTAATAATAGCTATAAAATATATGGAATATTTGTTTATTTATATGTGGAGATATTAAATCTATATGAAAATCTGCATATAAGTTTAATAATATTAATATATATAAACAGTAATAAAAGATAGGAGGAAAAATATGGGTAACTATAATCCGCAGTATAGGGACTATTATAATTCTGTATTGAATAAGGGAGGAATTTATTCTAGGGATTCTAAAAATAAAAAAATGAAAAATGGAGATTTCATTACTAAAAGGATAATAAGAGATTTAGCAGGGGTACTTATATTATTTATCGTAGTTGTCTTCTGTAAAATTATTGTTACACCTACTACTCAGAAAGTTTATGATTATTCTAAAAAAATTGTTAATGAAAACTTTGATTATAAAAAGGCCTGGACTAATATTAAAAGCTTTGATTTTAATAAATTTAAAACCAAAGCTCAAGACTATATAGAGAAGGTTATGAACAAAATAAATAATAAAGAACCAGTGAAAGATTTAGTGAAAAATGATTATGTATTGCCTTGTACAGGAAAAATATCTTCTGAGTTTGGAGAAAGGGTAGATCCATTTACAGGAAAAAAACAAATGCATAATGGAGTAGATATAGCATTAAAGGAAAACACTCCTATAAAAGCTTGTGCTGATGGAAAAGTTAAAGAATGTGGTGAGCATAAGGAAATGGGAAAGTACATAGTAATAGATCATGGTCAAGGAATAGAAACTAAATATGCTCATTTGAATCAAGTACTAGTTAAAAAGGAGCAAAAGATTAAAAAAGGTGACAGCATAGCTAAAAGTGGTAATACAGGAAAAAGTACAGGACCACATTTGCATTTTGAAATAATGTACATGGGTGAAAATAAAAATCCCAAAGAATTTTTTGGTGGGCAGTGGAAAAGTGAGAGTTAGCAATTAGAATGGAGAATGGGGAATGAATGTTTAAATTTAATAAATATTTTCTTTTTATATTTTTATGCTTGTTAGTCATAGGGTTTCGGGGTAGAATTTTAGTGGCTTTTATAATGGCTTTCCTTCATGAATTAGTACATTATATTACAGCTAGAGTTTTAGGATTTTCAGGATTTGATATAGAGATATTACCTATAGGCACTGTGCTTAAACTAAAGGATTTAGATGAGGCAACGCCTTTGGAAGATATAATTATTTCTGTGTCAGGTCCTTTATTTAATATAATACTTGCTTTAATTTTACACATAGTTTTTAACAAATTTAAATTACAACAGCTTAAATTTTTAGAAATAACTAATTTTGCGTTAGGTCTATTTAATCTAATACCAGCTTTGCCTTTAGATGGAGGCAGAATACTTAGAAATTTTTTAAGTATAAAAAAACATTATAAAAGGGCAAATATAATAACAGTAAATGTTAGTTTAGTTATAGGCTTATGTTTTATTCTATATTATTTTATATTGTTTTATAAGAAAAGTACTTTTTTATACAATTTAAATATTGGTCTTATAGGATTATTTATAATTGTTTTTTCAACTAGAGAAAGGGAAAGGATAGTTTATTTAATTATGGGAGATGTTATTAAGAAGAAGATTAAATTTTTAAAGAGGAAGTATTTAGAAAATAGAACTATTTCGGTTTATAGTAAAGAAAGTCTATTATTTATAATGAATCTAATAGATACAAATAGATATAATATTTTTTATGTTTTAGATGAGGAGATGAATGTTATAGATATAATTTATGAAAAAGAAATAATAGATGCGTTAAAGGTGCATGGGAATATAACTATTGAAGAATATATAAAGTTAAGGTAGAATTAAAAAACAGTTTCGACTTTTTTCGGGTGGTGCCTGGCACCTATATGTGATAAAATAATTAGATGTAAAAAACATGAGGAGGAAATATAATGAAGAAAATTTCTGATGATATTTTATATAAAGTTGAGAAGCCTGCAAGATATATAGGAGGAGAAATTAATTCTTTTAATAAAGATAAAAATAAAGTAGACATAAGATTTGCATTTTGTTTTCCAGATGTTTATGAGGTGGGAATGTCGCATTTGGGAATGAAAATACTTTACTATGTTCTTAATAAAAGAGAAGATACATTTTGTGAAAGAGCTTTTGCACCTTGGCCAGATATGGAAAAGTTAATGAGGGAAAATGGGGTTCCTATGTATGCCTTGGAAACAAAGGATCCACTTAAAGAATTTGATTTTATAGCTTTTACCCTACAATACGAAATGAGTTATACAAATATACTAAACATGTTGGATATGAGCGGCATAGCTATAAGGGCCTCAGAGAGAAGTGAAGAAGATCCTATAGTATTGTGTGGAGGACCTTGTGCTTATAATCCAGAGCCACTTCATGATATAGCTGATTTATTCTCTTTAGGAGAAGGGGAAGAACATTTAAATGATGTGCTGGATTTATATAAAGAGATGAAAAAGCAAGGCAAGCCTAAAGATGAATTTTTAAGAGAAGCAGCCAAAATACCAGGAACTTATGTGCCTAAGTTTTATAAGACAGATTACAATGAAGATGGGACTATAAAGGAATTTAAACCAGTTAGTGATGAGTTTCCAGAAAAAATTAGTAAAAGAATAATAAATAATTTTAATGAAGTAGATTATCCAACAGAATTAATAGTTCCTTATACAGAAATAGTGCATGATAGAATAATGTTAGAAACTTTTAGAGGGTGCACAAGAGGATGTAGATTCTGTCAAGCAGGTATGATATATAGACCTGTAAGGGAAAAGAAAACTGATAAGTTGGTAGAACTAGCAGATGAATTAATTAAAAAAACAGGATATGAAGAAATATCTCTTACATCCTTAAGTATATGTGACTATTCTGATATTAAAAATTTAATTTTTTCATTAATAGAAAGATACAAGGATAAAAAGGTAGGAGTATCACTGCCTTCTATAAGAATAGATTCCTTTGCAGTGGATTTAATAAGAGAAATTCAAAAGGTAAGAAAAACAGGTATTACTTTTGCACCAGAGGCAGGAACACAAAGGCTGAGAGATGTAATTAATAAGGGTGTTACGGAAGAAAACTTAATAGACTCAGTAAGTAGCATTTTCAAATCTGGTTGGAGTACTGTTAAACTTTATTTCATGATAGGACTTCCTTATGAAAATATTGAGGATGTTAAAGGCATAGCTGAGCTTGGTGAAAAAGTAGCAGATGAGTATTATAAAGTTCCAAAAGAAGAAAGAAAAAAGGGACTTAAAGTTACTATAAGTACTTCTATATTTGTGCCAAAGCCATTTACGCCTTTTCAATGGACTCCTCAAGATAATATGGAAAGTGTTAAAGAAAAAATACAGACCCTTAGAAAAAATATTAAGAGGAGACAGATTACATATAATTGGCATGAGTCACCGGTAAGCTATATGGAAGCTATATTTGCAAGAGGTGACAGAAGAATGTGCGATGTACTTATAAGAGCATTCCAAAAAGGGGCTAAATTTGACGGATGGAATCAATATTTTAGTTTCCAAATATGGAAGGAAGCGTTAGAGGAATGTGGAGTAGATGGAGATTTCTATGCTTATAGAGATAGGAGTTATGATGAGATACTTCCTTGGGATTTTATAGATGTGGGAGTTTCTAAAGAATTTTTAATTAAAGAAAATGAAAGAGCTAAAAAAGCCCAGGTTACACCAGATTGTAGACAGGGCTGTAAACTATGTGGCATAAATACTAATGATGGTTTTAAAGAAGGGAAGTGTTTTGAAGGTGCGTTATTTAGTTAAATGTACTAAAGAAGATGAAATAAAATTCATAGCACATTTAGATTTTTTAAGAACGGTACAAAGAATAATAAGAAGGGCAGAATTGCCAGCAGAATATTCAAAAGGATTTAATCCTCATTTAACTTTATCTATAGCACAACCTTTAGGAGTGGGAGTTTTTTCATCAGCTGAATATTTTGATTTCAGTCTCACTGAAGAATTAGATGAAAAATATATAAAAGATAAATTAATGAAGTCCTGTCCTTTGGGAATTAAAATATTAGATGTAATAAAGGTTAAAGCAGTAGAAGGAAAGAAGATTCCACCTTCAATGGCTTTAGTAGAGGCTTCAGATTACTGCATACATATACCTTATGAAAAAGATGCAGAAGCTTCTAGTCAGTTAAAAGAATTATTGAATGAGAAACAATGGAATGTAATTAAGAAAACAAAAAAAGGTGAAAAAGAATTAAATATAAGACCTATGATTAAAAAAATAAATTATGAATTTAATGAGGGATATTTAAAGCTTCAGGTTTTAGTTTCATCTGGAAGTAAGGACAATTTATCTCCTCAAATTCTTGCAGAGTATATACAAAATCATACTGAAGGAGCTTGTAAAGATAGATTTGTAAGGATAGAGAGGAAGGAATTATATACTTTTATGGGGAGAAAATTGGTGAGTTTGCAGGAGTATTTTAGAAAATTATAAAAGGTTATGTATAGAATTAAAATTAATAACTTTACATAAAAATATATTACAAGTATTACTTCCACTTTAGTAAACAGCCATCTAAAGTGGAAATGATTAAATGTAAGTTTAATATAAGTAATGCTTGGGTATTATTGAATCGGGATTGACAATAGGGTGGTGAAAATATGAAGAAAATGTACATAGAAAAGCAGGGGTCATGTACGAGAGTAGCAATAAAAAAAGAAGAAGAACTGGAGGAAATATTGATACATGAAGAGGAAAGCGGTCCTCATGTAGGTGAAATATATAAGGGCATTGTAAAAAATATTATAAATGCTAACAATAGTGCATTTGTTGATATAGGAATAGAAAAAAACTGTTACATGCAATTAGGAGATTCGCATGCAAAAGACTTAAAGAATGGGGATCACATAATTGTAGAAATTGTGAAGGAAGCCTTTGGAGAGAAAGGCCCTAAAGTTACTGCAGACATAAGTATTCAGGGCAGATATTGTGTTTTGGCTACTTTTAATAATAGAGTTAATTTTTCTAAAAATATAGAGGATAGAGAGTTTAAGAAAAATATAATAAAGGGCATAAAAAAGCATAAAAGTCTAGGAATAATAATAAGAAGTAAAGCATTAGAAGCTACTGTAAAAGAGATGAATAAGGAAATAGAATATTTATATAATACATATGTTCAGGTAATAAAAGTTGGTACATATGCCCTAAAACCTAAATTGTTGTATAGCAATAGAAGTATTATCAATAGAATTTTAAGAGAGTACATAGATGAAAGCTTTACAGAAATAATTACAAATAGTCAGGAGTATTATAATAAAATACTAGAATATATAAACACTAGAGAGGAATTAAATACGGATGTAAATTTTTACAACAATGAAGAAAATTTATTTAGCTATTACGAAATAGAAAAAAAATTAATTCACTTACGAAGTAAAAAGATTACCCTTCCATCAGGCGGAAATATAGTAATAGATAAGACTGAGGCTATGTATGTGGTGGATGTAAATACTGCAAAAAATACAAAACATGAATCTTTAAGAAAAACTTTTTTAAATACAAATTTAGAGGCAGCAAAAGAAATTGTTAAACAGATAAGACTAAGAAATTTAGCAGGTATGATAGTTATTGATTTTATAGATATGTCTTTAGAGGAAGATAAAGAAGCTGTTATGGATATAGTCCAAAAGGGTTTTAGTGGTGATAAGAATAAAACTAAAATTTATCAATTTACGCCTCTTGGTCTTTTACAAATAACAAGAAAAAGAGTGGGTAAGGATATATATAGCTATTTAGAAGAAAATTGTCAGGAATGTGATGGTGAAGGAAAGAGATTGAAATTATCTTATATAGAATTTCTTATTAGAAATATTATATATAAAATTGAAGACCAGTGTCATGGAAATGCTGTATACATTGAAGTTGATGAGAAGTATAAAAGGAGTATTTCAGAAGATATTTTATCCTTTATAAAAGAAATAGATGCTTTGGATAAAAGTGTTTATTTAAAATATACTAACAATAGTGAGCTATTTAAAGTTGAACCTATTTTGTTCATGAGTCAAATAAAAAAATTAGAAAGTTGCAAAGTTTATGGAGACAATTTAGGATAAATTTTTCCTTTACAAATAAGATTTGTTGTGATAAAATGTCATTTGTAGACCGCTCAGACAAGGTTTTAAACGCATAAAGACGTGCCTTTGATGGCGAGACTGGATAGAGGAGGTGTATTTTAATGTACGCAGTTGTAGCAACAGGAGGAAAGCAATATAAAGTTTCTCAAGGAGACGTTATATTCGTTGAAAAATTAAATGCAGAAGTTGATTCAACAGTTGAATTAACTGACGTTCTTGTAGTAAGCAAGGATGGTAATTTAGTAGTAGGAAAGCCTGTAGTAGAAGGTGCTAAAGTTGTAGCTAAAGTACTTGAACAAGGAAAAGCTAAAAAGGTTATGGTAATGAAATACAAACGTAAAAAGCATTTCAGAAAAAAACAAGGCCACAGACAACCATACACTAGATTACAAATTGAAGCAATAGAAGCATAATTATGATTAGTGTAAAAGCTAAAAGAAAAAAAGAGAAACTAGTTTGCATCAGCTTAGAAGGACATTCAGATTACTCTGAAGAGGGCAGTGACATAGTTTGTAGTGCAGCTACTGCGGTTTCATGTTCTATAGGAGATGGAATTCTTACAGTACTTAATATACAGGCAGATTGTTCTGCAGAAGATGGGTATATAAATATAAACATAGAAGATAATTCTCCAGAGGAAATAGATAGATGTCAGATTTTGATGGAAACATTGCTTTTAGGGTTAAAAAATATCCAAAGCAATTACGGTGGTTATATAAAAGTGCACGAAGAGGAGGTGTAACCCATGTTATTAGTTAACTTACAATTGCTAGCTCATAAAAAAGGAGTTGGTAGTTCTAAGAACGGTAGAGATAGTGAATCTAAAAGACTTGGAACTAAATGTGCAGACGGACAATTTGTTCTAGCTGGAAATATATTAGTAAGACAAAGAGGAACAAAGATTCACCCAGGTCTTAACGTAGGAAGAGGTGGAGATGATACTCTTTTTGCTAAGATAGATGGTGTTGTTAAATATGAAAGATTGGGAAGAGACAAGAAAAAAGCAAGTGTCTACCCAGTAGAAGTAGAAGTTGAAATAGCTGAATAGTAAAGGCACCCTTGAGGGGTGCTTTTTTAAAATTTATATATGTTATAGGTAATTATGAAATGATTAACCTACAAAAAGGTACAATGTGGTGGAATTATGAAATTTCTCCTCCATGACTTGCATAACAGCTTGGAACAATAAATATAATTTAAGAAATTCTAATCTTTTAGCCATATAAAATTATCTAAAGCTCACATTCAGCGTCCTGCATCAGGTTCACTAGCCTGGCGTCCTTGCCAGGCTTACGATAATTTTATCTGTCTAAAAGAAGAATTTCTAAAATTAAATTTAAATAGTTCCTTTGCTTCTTATGAAAGTCATTACAGAGAAATTTCATAATTCAAGTAATGTAATGCTTTTGTGGGATAATCATATGAATAAGTAATTATGGAATTACATAAAAGATATAATATTCCATATAGGGATAAATAGTATAAGAAAATTTGTTTTTAAGTTAATTATTATAAAAAGTTTAATTTAGTAAATAATATATTTAATGAAATAGAAAATAACAATTTAAAATTTGTTTACATAGAAGTAGTGTTGCAATTAAATATTGATTAAGGTAAGGTGAATAGTATGTTTATAGATACAGCTAAGATTTTTGTTAAATCTGGAAAAGGTGGAGATGGAGCCATTTCTTTCAGGAGAGAAAAGTATGTTGCCCTAGGAGGACCAGATGGGGGAGATGGTGGAAAAGGTGGAGATGTTGTTTTAGTAGCAGATTCGCAATTAACCACTTTGCTTGATTTTACATATAGAAGAAAATATGTAGCTGAACCTGGGGAAAATGGATCGAGGAGTAAATGCTACGGAAAAGATGGGAAAGACTTGTATATAAAAGTTCCTACAGGTACAATAATAAAAGACTTTGAAACAAATAAAATAATGTCAGACTTATCTCATGAGGGGGACAAATTTGTAATAGCTAAAGGTGGAAAAGGTGGAAAAGGTAATGCTAAATATGCAACTTCTACAAGACAGGCACCTTCTTTTGCAGAACCAGGTATGCCAGGAGAAGAAAGATTCATTCTTCTTGAATTAAAACTTTTAGCAGATGTAGGCCTAATTGGATTCCCTAATGTTGGTAAATCCACATTGCTTTCTACTGTTTCAAAAGCTAGACCTAAGATAGCTAATTATCATTTTACAACTTTAAAACCTAATTTAGGAGTGGTATCTGTACCAGAGGCGCCGGCTTTCGTAATGGCTGATATTCCTGGAATAATCGAAGGAGCAGCAGAAGGTGTAGGATTAGGTTTGAAATTTTTAAGACATGTAGAAAGAACTAGACTTCTTATACACGTAGTAGATATTTCTGGTGTGGAAGGTAGAGATCCAATTGAAGATTTTATAAAAATAAACGAGGAATTGAAAAAATATAGTGTTAAACTATGGGATAGACCTCAAATTGTTGCGGCAAATAAAAGTGATATGCTTTATGAAGATGAAGCATTTGAAAATTTCAAGAAGAAGTTAGAAGATATGGGATACAAAAATATATTTAAGATATCAGCAGCAACACAAGAGGGAGTAGCTGAGCTTATGAAGGAATGTGCTAGAATGCTTAGTACAATACCAGTTTCAGAATTACAAATACCAGAAGAAGAACTATATGTACCAGAAGAGAAGAAATTTACTTATACTATAAGAATAGATGATGATGGCGCTTATGTAGTAGAGGGAACCTTTGTAGATAGATTACTAAGTGCTGTAAATGTAAATGATCCAGATTCATTAAAATATTTCCATAAGGTCCTAAAAAACAAAGGGGTATTTGATGAGCTTAGGGAAATGGGAATAGAAGATGGAGAGATAGTTAGATTAAATGATTTTGAATTTGAATATTTATTTTAATGGGAGGATATAATTATTATGATAACAAGTAAGCAAAGAAGTTACTTAAGAAGTTTGGCCAATACAATTGTTCCAATATTTCAAGTAGGCAAAGGTGGAATAAATGAGGCATTTTTGAAGCAAATAGAGGATGCGCTAGAGGCTAGAGAGCTTATAAAGATAAGTGTATTAAATAATAGTGAATTTACTGCAAGAGAAGCTTCTGATATAATATGCAAGGAGATTCAGTGTGAAGGAGTTCAATGCATAGGAAATAAGTTTGTTTTATATAGAAAGTCTGAAAAGAAACCTAAGATAGAATTACCATAATAGTTTAATTATTTATTGAAAGAAGAATGCATGATGATTAAGAAAGCTATTTTTGGAGGAACCTTTGATCCTATACATATAGGTCACTTGTATATAGCATATCAGGCACTATATAAGCTTAATCTAGATAAGATAATTTTTGTTCCTAGTGGTAATCCACCTCATAAGAGGGAAAGGATCATAACTGACGGGGAATTAAGATACCAAATGATATGGAAAGCCATCAAAGGGGAAGAAAAGTTTGGATTAAGTCATTATGAAATAGAAAAAAAAGGTCTTAGTTACACCTATGAAACTATAGCACATTTTAAAAATTCTGAGAAAGATACCGAATGGTACTTTATAACAGGTGTAGATTGTTTAATGGAAATTGAAACTTGGAAAAATGTTAAAAACATTTTATCAAATTGTAAATTTATTGTTTTTAATAGACCAGGCTATAATATATGTGATATATTAAAATGGAAACAGTTTATCCAAAATAAGTATGAAGAAAATATCGAATTTTTAAATATACCTTTATTAGATATTTCATCCACTAGAATAAAGCACATGATAAAAAATGGACAAGAAGTTTATTATTTACTTCCAAAAGGAGTAGATGAGTACATAAAACATAAGGGTTTATATATTTAGGAGGATACCGTATGTGGGATGAGGAAACTATATTAAACTACTTAAAAAGCAATTTGAAAGAATCTAGATTTAATCACAGTTTAGGTGTACGAGATATGGCAGAAAAGTTGGCTATAAAATACGATAAAACCTTAGTACAAAAAGCTAGAATAGCAGGATTGGCACATGATAGTGCAAAGAATTTAAGTGATGATAAATTAATAGGAATAGTTAGACAAGAAGGATATGTAATAGATGAAGTGTGTAAAAAACAACCGCAGCTTTTACATGGCCTAGCAGGAGCTATAATAGCTGAAAAAGTTATGAATATAAGAGATAGGGAAATATTGAATTCTATAAAATTTCATACTACTGGAAAGAAAAATATGACCACTTTAGAAAAAATTATATATATAAGTGATTATGTGGAACCTTCTAGAATTTTCAGTGGAGTAGATAAATTGAGAGAAGCAGCTTTTGAAGAGTTAGATAAAGCACTTATAATGGCTTTTGATAATACTATTAATTATGTAGTTTCTAAGGGTGAACTTTTACATGAAGATACCATTTTGGCAAGAAATTACACTATTATAAATAGAAAGTTGAAGGTGGAAGAATAAATGGACAAGAGAAGTAAAAAGAAGGTTGTAAAGAAAAAAAAGAAAAGTGGAATAAAAAAATTCTTTGTAGGACTTTTATTTATAGCTTTATTAGGGGTAGTTGCATTTGGAGCATATTCTTATTATTCTCTATATAAAATGGGTAAAAATATGGATAATAAAAATCTAAAGGATAAAGTAGAAACACCAAAGGTAGAAAAAGATGACCCAGTAAATATACTCGTAGTTGGGGTGGATATTGGAGACCCTAAGCTTAAAGGAGCAAATGTGCCTAAAAGAACAGATACAATGATGGTTATACATTATGAACCTAAAGAGAAAAAAGCTCACATAGTATCTGTGCCAAGGGACACTAAGGTACAAATAAATGGAAAAACACGAAAAATTAATGATGCCCATGTATTAGACGGAATGAAAGGTGCTATTGATTCTGTACAGGATTTATTGGGTATTGATATAAATTATTATGTAAAATTAGATTATGAAGGTTTTAGAAAAGTAATAGATGCTATAGGTGGCATAGATATGCCTATAAAGTATAATATGAATTACGATGACCCTAGTCAAAATTTAAGCATACATTTTCAAAAGGGAACTGTTGCTCATCTAGATGGTAAAAAGGCTGAGGAATTCTTTAGGTGGAGAAAAAACAACAATGGAACAGGATTAGCTGAGGGTGATATAGGTAGAATAAAAAATCAACACTTGTTTATAGAAAAAGTAATAGAAAAAGTAAAAAGCCCAAGTATTGTTTTTAAACTTAAAGACATATTGGATATAGCTTCTAAATATATAACTACTAATATGTCACCTACAGAAATAATATCCTATGGTATGTCTGTAACTAAAGTGGATTCTTCAAACATTAAGATGTCAACTATTGCAGGAGAAGGAAAGTATATAGGTAAAACTTCTTATTTTATATATGATGAGGAAAAGAGTGCAGATTTGCTAAGTGAGCTTAGAGGAAGTAAACCTATGTCCATAGATAGAAGTGCTTTAAAAGTTAAGGTACTTAATACAACTAAAAAAAATGGATTGGCATCAAACTATGCTGAATATTTGAAAAAAAGAGGATATTCTAATATAGAAACAGGTAATGCTGAAAGAGCTGTTGATAGTAAAATAATTTTTAATAAATCTTTTGAAGATAATGTGGTAAGAAATGTTAAAAGCGATTTTAAAATAAATAAAGTAGAACAAGGGTCAAGTTCTAAAGGAAATTATGATATAACGGTTATATTAGGTGAAGACCACGATTACATTAAATAAAATTATTATATTAGGTACATGAAAATAAATAACAAGTTAAAGATGCTGGTATATTTTGTGTCAGACAAGGAAGCAGGTTCCGCTGCTAGTAGAACTATCGTTGGGTTCTGCTGACGCAGTATGACGTAAAATAGACTAGCATACTGACTTGTTATTTATTTGAATGTGCCTTAAAAGGCTGTGTTTAAATGCATAGCCTTTGCTTTTAAGGGAAGAGAGGAGCAACATGGATAATATAATAAAATATACAGTTAAAACAGGAGAAGAAGAAGTTAAATTAAAAGAATACCTAAAATTTACGGTGAAATTATCAAGTAGATTTATAAGATATGCAATAAAAGATGGAAGAATAAAGGTAAATGGGAAAAATGCTAGATTGAATAATAAAGTAGCAATAGGGGATAATATTGAAATAAAAATAAATAAGGAAGAAAACCAAAATATTATTCCAGAAAAAATGGATTTGAACATTGTATATGAAGATTTGGATGTTATAGTTTTAAATAAGGCTCCAGGTATGGTGGTTCATCCCACTAGAAGCTATCCTACAGGTACTTTATCCAATGGGCTTTTGTACTATTTTAGGGAGAAGGGTGAAAATTGTATAGTAAGATTGGTAAGTAGACTTGATATGGATACATCCGGTCTTATATTGATTGCTAAGAATCAATTTTCTCATATGGCACTAGCAAGGGATATGAAAAGTGAATCTTTTCAAAAGGGCTATATGGCAGTGGTTCATGGAAACTTAAAACAAGAATCTGGAACTATTAATAAACCCATATATAGAACAGAAGATGATAGCATAAAAAGAGTAATAGACGTTAGGGGACAGGAAAGTATAACTCACTATAGTGTACTAGAAAGTTACGCTGGTGGTGATTTAGTTAGATTAAATTTAGAAACAGGAAGGACACATCAAATAAGAGTACATTTAAGTAGTTTAGGTCATCCTTTATATGGAGATATACTGTATGGGAAAGAAGAGAAAGAATATATAGAAAGGCAGGCATTGCATGCATTTAAACTATCTTTTCCACATCCTAGAGATGGACGTATAGTAGAATTAGAATGTGAACTACCAGAAGATATGAAGAATTTAATTTTTAAAATAAAAGATATGGATTAGATATATTGGTTATAAATAAAAGATCATATGCTTGAATATATAATTTAAATGATTATCCCACAAAAAGCATTAAATTCCCTGAATTATGAAATTTCTCTGGAATGACTTGCATAAGAAGCAAAAGAACTGTTTAAATTTAATTTTAGAAATTCTTCTTTTAGACAGATAAAATTATCGTAAGCCTGGCAAGGACGCCAGGCTAGCGAACCTGAGGCAGGACGCTGAATGTGAGCGTTAGATAATTTTATATGGCTAAAAGATTAGAATTTCTTAAATTAAATTTATTGTTCCGAGCTCTTATGCAAGTTATGGAGGAGAAATTTCATAATTCCATTACATTGTACCTTATTGTGGGTTAATCATTTAAATGTAAAATTTAAAATTAATGTAGAAATTCTTATGGAATTTTTGCAATTTAACTTAAAAAACTCCCAAAGGAGTTTTTTCTTTTAAATATCAAATAATATTTAAATATTATTAAATGTATTCAAGTATATGGTCTTTCTAATTATCTCACTTATAATAAATATGTATTTTATAATGTTTTAATTTTAAAATTTTCTTTGTGGATAGTTATATTTACGTCTTTTTTTTCTTTTTATAATTGTTCTAAATATGATATAAGCTACTAAAAGTATAATAATTATATAAAATAAATATTTTAAAACTATTTTTCCTTTGCTAGCAGTACTTGATAAAATAGAAGATGCAGTTTTCTTAGGTTTAAAATCTTTACCACTTAATAGGTTTATTTCACCTACAGTTTTACCATTTAATTTTACTAATCCTTTTCCTACAGTTTCTCCTTTTTTTAATGGAGTTTTCCCTATAGTTTTATTAAGTTTAGGCTCTATTTTAAAGGCTGCTTTTGAAACTGAAGATTTTTCTATAGTGTAGTAAAAATTTTCACCTAAAGTTAAAGGAACACTGGAATCTTTATCTACTACATAATTTTGAAGAGTTTGTCCTTTTAAATAAGGTTCAACTAAACCAAAATTATCATATGCGTAATTGAAAAGGGCAACAGAATCATTAAAATATGTTTTATTATTATCGTGAGTTAAAGCAACTATTAATCTGTGGTTGTTTTTTGAAGCGCTAGCTACGTATGAGTGAAGGGATTGTATAGTATAGCCAGTTTTACCGCCTTCACAAGTATTATAATAAAATTTTGAATAAGGTTGTACTAGTCTATTTTCATTCCATAAAGGACGTTCTTCTTTAGATAAATTAGTAGGCGGTATTTTGTAGGAGCTGGTTTTTGCAATCTTTGAGTATTCAGGTTGTTTTACAAGCTCTTTCATTATTAAGGCTAAGTCTCTAGCAGATGTTCTATGTTTATCATTGTAGAGACCGCTGGGATTTACAAAATTAGTGTTTTTGCAGCCTAGTTCCTTAGCTCTTTTATTCATCATATCAGCAAAACCATCTATTGAGCCACCTATATGTTCAGCTAATGCTTCAGCACAATCATTGGCAGAGGCCAGTAGAAGTCCATATAGTAACTGCTCTACAGTGAGTTTTTCTCCTTCAAATATGTATATTTTACTTCCATCAGCTAAAGGAGGTTTTTTTCCTACAATAACCTCATCGTTTAATTTGCAGTTTTCTAAGGTTAATAGGGCAGTCATTATTTTTGTAGTGGATGCGGGTGCATAAGGGGTATCTATATTTTTTGAGTATAGTATTCTACCTGAATTTGCATCTAAAATAATAGCTCCATCTGCAGAGACGGAGGGTGGTTTTGGAGTAGCAGCTTGAGCATAATTGCAAAATATTATACAAAACGAAACTAGTGAAATTATAAACTTTTTCATTTTTGCCTCCTTAAAATGTTTTATATTTTTTAGTATATCAAAAAAAGTGATATTAATCGATACTAAAATATAAAATAATGGTAATAATTTAAAATAAACACTTATAAATTCTCAAAAATATAACATAATTAAATAGCAAAAATGTGTAATATGGTATGATTATGAGATTTATTCTCCATGATTTGCATAAGAGTTGGAAATAATAAATTTAATATAAATGATTAACCCACAAAAAGGTACAGTACGATGGAATTATGAAATTTCTCCTCCATGCCTTTCATAAGAGCTAGGAACAATAAATTTAATTTAAGAAATTCTAATCTTTTAGCCATATAAAATTATCTAACGCTCACATTCAGCGTCCTGCCTCAGGTTCGCTAGCTTGGCGTCCTTGCCAGGCTTACGATAATTTTATCTGTCTAAAAGAAGAATTTCTAAAATTAAATTTAAACAGTTCCTTCGCTTCTTATGAAAGTCATTCCAAAGAAATTTCATAATTCATGTAATGTAATGATTTTTGTGGGATAATCATATAAATAGTTTCTTTGTTTCTTATGCAAGTTATTCTAGAAAAATTTCATAATTCAAGTAATGTAATACTCTTGTTGAATAATCATATCATAATTTTTTTATTTATAATAAACATTGTAAAAGGGGAGAATAATTTGAGAAATAGGGAAAAGTATATAGGTTCTTTAGTAATATTAGCTATATCAATAATATTTTTAATTGTAGGGTATAATATATCAAAGCCACAACAAAAGAAAGTTAATTCAGAGGATATGTTTGTAGAAAGTAATACCGTTAAGAAAAGCAGCTTTAAAACAGAATCATCTAGTTCAAATATAGTAGTAGACATAAAAGGTGCTGTGAAAAAGCCTGGAGTGTATACTTTAAATAAAGAAAGTAGAATCAATGAACTTATTAAAATGGCAGGAGGCTTTAATAAAAATGCTGATTTAAATAGAATACATATGTCTAAGAAATTAAAAGATGAGGATTTAATTTACGTATACAGTTTAGGAGAAGAGGAAAAACAGTTTATGAATTCTAATGGAAATAATAGTAGAGTAAATAATGATGTAAGTGTACAAAATAACCAAAGTTTGCAAGATGAAAATGAAAAAGTGAATTTAAATACTGCATCTGAAGAAGAATTAAAAACTCTTCCAGGTGTTGGTGATGTTACTGCTAAAAAGATAATAGATTTTAGAGAAAAAAATGGAGGGTTTTCTTCAATTGAAGATTTAATGAAAATAGATCGAATAGGGGAAAAAACCTTTAATAAATTGAGGGATAAGGTGGACATATAAGATTTAATATTATAAAATTACTGTATATAATAGGAGGTGTTCATTATGAACAACAAAAGACTAACACAATTAGCTAAAACCTCTGGATGAGCTGCTAAAATAGGGCCGGAGACCCTTTCAAAAATTTTAGATAAGTTACCTAAAATGAGTGATAATAATTTAATAGTAGGCATAGAAACTTCTGATGATGCGGCTGTATATAAATTAAGTGATGATACTGCTATAATACAAACATTGGATTTTTTTACACCAGTGGTAGATGATCCGTATACTTTTGGACAAATAGCTGCAACAAATTCTTTAAGTGACGTTTATGCTATGGGAGGTCAGCCTAAAGTGGCACTTAACATAGTTTGTTTTCCTAATTGTTTACCTATTGATATTTTAGGAGAAATATTAAAAGGTGGTGCTGATAAGGTACTAGAGGCAGGAGCTGTAGTAGTAGGGGGACATTCTGTAGAGGATGAAGAGCCTAAGTATGGATTGTCAGTTACAGGAGTGGTGCATCCAGATAAAGTATTAAAAAACTGTGGATGTAAAGAAGGAGAGGTACTTATATTAACAAAGCCTCTAGGAGTAGGTATAATAAATACCGCTATTAAAGCTGAGTTAGCATCTAAGGAAGCCTATGATAAAGCAGTCAGAAATATGACAACTTTAAATAAGTATGCAGGAGAAATAGTAGTTAAATATCCTATAAGTGCTTGTACAGATATAACAGGTTTTGGGATCATGGGACATGCTTATGAAATGGCTAGTGGTTCAGAAAATGTAACCATTAGATTATTTAAAGAAAGTGTACCTTATATTGAGGAAGCTAAAGAATATGCACAGATGGGATTGGTTCCAGCAGGGGCTTATAATAATAGAGGATACTTAGATGGTAAATACCAATTAGAAGGTTTAGAAGAATGGCTTGAAGATATGCTTTTTGATCCTCAGACTTCAGGCGGACTTTTAGTTTCCATTTCAAAACATAAGGCCAATGAAATGTTAGAGGAATTAAATAAATTAGAAATTAAATCCTCTATAATAGGAGAAGTTATTCCTTTTACAGGAAAGTATATTTTAGTAGATTAGTTTGCTAATGTCTATAATTTTAGAGAAAGGTATGGGAATATGAACAGAGAATTGCTAAGAAATTTACCAAAGATTGATGAACTGTTAAAAGAAGAAATTGTAGAAAAAGAATTGGGAAGCACCATTAGAACTTTAGTTATAGATGCACTTAGAGAGACCATTGATTATTATAGAAATTTAATACTTAAAGGTAAAATTAATAATTTTTCAAAGGAAGACATTTTGAAAACCTTTAGACAATTAATGGATAAGAAAAAATCATCAAGATTAAGAAAAGTTATTAATGCTACAGGTACAGTTATACATACGAATCTTGGAAGATCTTTATTAAGTCATAGTGCAGTAGAAGCTGTTATTAATATATCACAAAATTACAATAATTTAGAATATGATGTGGAAAAGGGAAAAAGAGGGTTAAGATACAGTCATATAGAGGATTTAATAACTAAAATAACTGGTGCAGAGGCTGCAATGGTGGTTAACAACAATGCATCAGCGGTGATGCTTGTATTAAATACCCTATGTAATGAAAAAGAAGCTATAGTATCTCGCGGGCAGTTAGTGGAGATAGGAGGTTCTTTTAGGGTACCAGAAGTTATGAAATTCAGTGGAGCAACTTTAGTGGAAGTTGGAACTACCAATAGAACTCATCTTTATGATTATGAAAATAATATAAATGAAAATACAGGAGTTTTATTAAAAGTACATACTTCTAATTTTAAAATAATGGGATTTACGGAAGAGGTATCTTTAGAGGAACTAGTTAATTTAGGTGAAAAATATAGTGTACCTACCTATGAGGATATAGGAAGTGGAGTTTTAATTGATTATACTAAATATGGTTTGAGCTATGAACCAACAGTCCAAGAAAGCATAAAAAGAGGAATTGATGTAGTTTCCTTTAGTGGAGATAAAATGCTAGGAGGACCTCAGGCAGGAATAATTGTAGGTAAAAAAGAATATATAGACAAAATGAAGAGAAATCAGCTTACTAGGGCTTTAAGAATAGATAAGATGACTTTAGCTGCTCTAGAAGCAACTTTAAGACTTTATTTAGATGAAAATGAGGCTATAGATAAAATACCTACTTTAAATATGCTTTTATCATCTAAAGAAATAGTAAAAAAGAAAGCGGAAAGTCTAAAAAGAAAATTAAGGAATAAGGTTAAAGAATTTAAATTTATATTAGATAGTGATTATTCTATGGTAGGCGGAGGTTCCATGCCTGTAGAAAGAATAGAAACCTATGTAATAAAAGTTTCTAGTGAAGTATTTACTCCAGAACAAATAGAACATAAACTTAGAATGAATAAGATTCCAATAGTAGTGAGAGTTTACAATAATGAAGTTATAATGGACTTAAGAACCATATTCCCAAGAGATTTTGATAGCGTAGTAGAGGCTTTTTTAAATATGAAGTAACATATTACTCAACTTTCGAACATAAATTTTAAGCTTCACATTGCAAATTGACTGAATAAGAAGATACAAATATAGTTTTAAAATAGGAGTGATGAAATGAAGCACCTAATAATAGGAACTGCAGGACATATAGATCACGGTAAAACAACTCTAATAAAAGCTTTGACAGGAAGAGAAACGGATACATTAAAGGAGGAACAGGAGAGGGGAATATCCATAAATATCGCATTTACCTTCTTTGATTTACCTTCTGGAAGAAGAGCAGGAATTATAGATGTACCAGGGCATGAGAGATTTATAAAGAACATGTTAGCGGGTATAAGCAGTATAGATATAGTAGTTTTGGTAATTGCAGCAGATGAAGGAATTATGCCTCAAACTAGAGAACATCTTGAAATACTCCAACTTTTAAATGTAAAAAAGGGAATAGTGGCTCTTACCAAAAGTGACTTAGTAGATGCGGAATGGATAGAGCTTGTTACAGAAGACATCAAGAAAGAGTTTAAAGGTACTTTCTTGGAAAATGCACCTATTTATCCTGTTTCTTCAAAAACAAAAGATGGTTTTAATAATCTTATAGAAGAAATAGATAATGCCACAGAAGAAGTAGAAGCTAAGGATACAGAGGGACATTTTAGACTTCCAGTGGATAGAGTATTTTCTGTAAGTGGTTTTGGAACAGTAGTTACTGGAACAATCATAAGTGGAAAAGTTAAAGTCGGTGAAGAGGTAGAAATATATCCATCTAAGATAAAAACAAGAATAAGAGGACTTCAAGTACACGAAAAGCCTGTAGATGAAGCGGATGCAGGACAAAGATGTGCTATAAATCTGGCAAATGTAAAAGTCAATGAAATAGAGAGGGGAAATGTAATTTCAAAGGAAAATGTCATGGAACCTTCTTATATGATAGATACTAAATTTTATTATTTGAAGAGTGCAGATAGACCACTGGAAAATAGACAAAGGGTTAGATTATATCATGGAACGGAAGAAATTTTATGTAGAGTTGTAATTTTAGATAAGGAAGAAGTTAATCCAGGAGAAGAAGCTTATGTACAGCTTAGATTAGAAAAACCACTATGTGCTCAAAGAAATGATAGATTTGTAATAAGAAGCTATTCTCCTATGCATACCATAGGTGGAGGAAGCATAATAGAACCAGTAGCTATAAAAGCTAAGAGATTTGATGAAAAATATATATCGGAGTTAAAGTTAAAAGAAAGTGGTGAGGTAGGAGGAATATTAGAGACAACTATTAAAAAGTTAAGTTCTAATTTCCCAAATTTTAAAGCGGTTGTAAAGGCATTAGGGAAAAATGAAAAAAGTTTACAGGAAGAAATAGATGCCTTAGTTGAACAAAATAAGGTGGTAAAATTAATTGCACTAGGTGACCCCTTATATGTGCATAAAGAATTTCTACAGAGAAGTATAGATAGGCTTGAAGAAATTTTAGAAGAATACCATTCAAAATATCCTTTAAGACCGGGATTGTCAAAAGAGGAGATAAAAGAAAAGATTTTTGGTAAGGGGTTAAAACAAAAAATATATGATGAGCTACTAGAAATGGTAGTAAAAAATGAAATTATAGATGTAAATGGTAAGTTTATATGTGCTCATGGTTTCCAAATAAAATTTAATGAATTACAAGAAAAATTAAAGAATAAAATATTAAAGGAATACCAAAAGGGAAAATATACTCCACCTAAGTTTAAAGAACTACTGGAAAAAGAAAAAGAAAAAGAGGAGTTTAAAACTGTGTTTGAAGCACTTATACTAAGTGGAGATTTAGTTAAAGCTGATGAGGATTGTATTTTTTCTAAAAGTAATTATGAAGAAGCTAAAAATAAAATAATAGTTTACATGAAAGAAAAGGGAAGTATAACTCCAGGAGAAGCTAGAGAAATTTTAGACACTAGTAGAAAATATGTGGTGGCTCTTCTTGAACGTTTTGATGGTGAAAAGCTTACTAGAAGAGTAGAGAATAAAAGAGTCCTATATAAGGTATAGTAAGCATATGCCACATAGTACATTGAAGAAAAATCTGATTTTAATTCTGTAATAAATGTGTAATTTGGGACTGTTTACAGTACGCTATGAGCTTTGATACTCAAAGTTCTTAGCGTATTTGTTAAACAGGTATAAAAAAATAGTTGAAAAAACGTTTACCCTGTGATATAATAAAACTCGTGATTTGACGAAAAAAGTATATATATGGGGGTAGATAGGTGCTGGTGTGCCTGCCGGTCTTCAAAACCGTGTTGCCGGGGTAGGACCTCGACGGGTGAGTTCGATTCTCACATACTCCCGCCAATAAAGTTAAATAACCTGCAAACAAGTAGAAAAAGTGGTTACGATGTTTGTAGGTTTTGATATTTTTTGAAAGATTATTTATAATTGGTTCAATAGGTGTGCAGTAAATTTATTTAGGAGGTGAAAAAAATTTTATTTCATACACTAGCTAAAATAGCCAAGGAATTAAACAAGGAAAAGATTTTATGGGCAGTAGGGGCATCTTTAGTGTTAAATAATTATGGATTAATAGATAACCCTAATGATATAGACATATTAGTAGACATAAAAGATATAGAAAAAATAGATAAGATTTTACAAACGTTAGGTATAAAAAAATCAAGGGAAAAAACAGATACATATTCAACGAAATATTTTTATGAATATGTTATAGATGGTGTAGATATAGACGTCATAGGTGGATTTATTATTAAACACGGTAATGGGCAGTATGAATATTGTTTTGATAATGAGTCTATAACTGTAATAAAAAATATTGATGAAGTAGATATTCCTCTAACTTCCTTAGAAGATTGGTATATTATATATCAATTAATTCCGGGAAGGGAATATAAAGTAAATATTATAGAGAAGTATTTATTGAAAAATGGGCTTAATAATATTAATTTACTAAATAGTGCACTAGATAAAAATTTGACAGAAGAAGTGAGAATTAGAACTAAAAAATTATTGTGTGATGTTAGAAAGTAATGGCTATGAACTTTAATTGTTCATAGCCATTAGGGTTTAAGCTAGTTCATTATATTTAAGATTTTCTAAAATAATAAAGTCTAAAGTTTTCCACAGAAAAATTTATTAAATCTTTATTATACAGATAAGCTAAAAAGGCAGATACTGTAGAATAAGTTATATGATAAGCCTTAAAGTCTATTTGTAAATCTTTTAGTATGCATAAATTTTCTACTAAATCCTCTTTGGTTAGAGGCTGATCTAATAATTCTAAAAATAAATTTATGTAATCTTCTAGGTTTTTTATATTTCTATGGATTAAATTTAATAATTCTTCTCTAGTTAGAATTTTTTGGCTGTGACTAGGAAGAAAGAAGTCAGCTTCTATAGTTTTTAAAAAGTTTAAGGTATTTAAACTTTCTTCTATACTATTTAAATATGGAAGAGAGTATTTGTCTAAAATTTCATCACTAAATATACTATCTCCGAGAAAACATACTTTTTCAGGTGTTATAATACCTATTTGGTCTACGGTGTGTCCTTTTAGGGAAATTATTTCAAATTTATCATCACTTATTTTATTTATTCCTTCATTTAAAATAAAATCTACACCACAGGGTTTAGATGAATTAGCAAGTGGTTTTATAGCGCTTGCAGTATAAAGTATTGATGAATATATATATGGATTTTCTATGTATAACTTTTCCTTAGGTGAAGAGAATACTTGGCATCCTGGATAATTATCTTTAAAAAATGTATTTCCTCCGCAGTGATCTCCATGACTATGAGTATTTATTATGTATTTTGGATGAAGGTTATTACTTAATAATATATCATTTAATTTTTTTGCCGAAGAATTGTTTATTCCTGTGTCTATAAGTATACAATTTTTGTTTTTGAAAGTGTACACACCTATATTAGTGGGAGAATCTATATAATAAGCATTGCCTTTGATTTTATTTAAATTCATATTATCACGTCCTTTAATTTGGTTAAAAAATCTATAAGGTACACGAAAAGAAATAACAGGTCAAAGATGCTAGTATATTTTGTGTCAGACAAGGAAGCAGGTTTCGCCACTAGTAGGACTATCGGTGGGTTCTGCTGACGCAGTATAACGCAAAATAGATTAGCATACTGACTTGTTATTTATTTGAATGTGCCTAAACAATAATATCATAGGATTTGGAGAAATTCCACTAGATGTCAAAGAAAATATTTTGTTTGTACATATGTAAGGTACACGAAAAGAAATAACAGGTCAAAGATGCTAGTATATTTTGTGCCAGACAAGGAAGCAGGTTCCGCCGCTAGTAGAACTATCGGTGGGTTCTGCTAACGCAGTATGACGCAAAATAGACTAGCATACTGACTTGTTATTTATTTGAATGTGCCTTAATGGGTATAAATTATTATAATGTGTAAAAAATAAGTATATAACTTGGAGGTGATTTTTTTGAAAAAATTATTATACATTCCCGTAAATTCAAAGCCAGAGAATATGTCTACCAGTAAGACTGCAGGAAGATATTTTGTGAATCGTTTTATGTCTGAAAATACTGATTATACAGTTGAGGAATTGGATCTTTATAATGAGTATATACCGGAACCTATTTATAAGTATTTTAAGGGAAGAGCGGAATTAGTTACTGGCGCTGAATATGATTCATTGTCTGAATTTGACAAGAAGGCAGTAGATAGAATGAATCAGTTAAGTGATCAGTTTTTAAGTGCAGATGTTTATGTAATTGCTGCACCAATGTGGAGCGTAAGTTTTCCATCTATACTTAAAAGGTATATGGATTGCATTATAATTAACAATAAACTTATTAAAATTTCACCAGAAAATGTAGATGGACTTTTAGAAGATAAGCAGAGAAATATGATATATATTCAGTCTTCAGGAGGAATTTATCCTAAAATATTAGGAGCTAATGTAAATCACGGTGTGGATTATTTTCATGATATTTTCAAGTTTTTGGGTATAACAAGGTTTCAAAAGGTTTTAATTGAAGGAGTAGATATGCCAGAAGTAGGAAAAGATAAAGCTCTTCAAATGGCTTATGAAGAAATGGAGACAGTGATTAAAAAGTTTTCTAGGGAACCTATATTAAAACAGTAAATATAGGTTTGAAATTTCATAATTAAACCACATTGTACCCTTTTGCGGTTTAATCATAGTAAGGATTGTTCTATATGTTTAGTAGTATATAGAATTTCATGAGCATTTAGGATATTCTAAATAGCATAATAAAAACAAGAAAGGTTATTTGCAGTTACATACTAATAATGGTAATATGAACTTCCTATGAGTTAGTATGGATAGACTAGATTAAAACTTATATTTAATATTGATTAAGAAAAGGCTGTAGATTAGGAAAGTAATTAGTTTGCAGTCTTTTTCTATGATATAATATAATTATTTATAAGATATATGAAAAGAAATAATAAGTTAAAGATGCTGGTATATTTTGTGTCACACAAGCAAGCAGAAACCACCGATAGTAGAACTATCGGCGGGTTCTGCTGACGCAATAGGGCACAAAATAGACTAGCGTACTGACTTATTATTTATTTCAATGTGCCTAAAGAAAATTATAAGGTAAAATACAGTTCATACAGTAATAATTGTAAATTGTGACGGATATAAGTAGTTTGGGTTTTTTTAAAAATTTTTATAAATTTGAAGGGTGAGATTAAACAATTCATGTGTTATGTTTATATTTTAAAGTGCTCCGACGATACGTTATACACGGGATGGACAAATAATTTACAAAATAGGATAAAAAATCATTTAAGAGGTAAGGGAGCTAAATATACTAGATGCAGGTTGCCAGTACAATTGGTATATTTTGAGGAATGCGTGGACAAGTCCTCAGCCTTAAAAAGAGAGTATAAGATAAAACAAATGAGGAGAAAAGAAAAACTAGAGTTAATCCAAAGAAAAAAAATTCAGATTTAAAGGCGTCTATATAAGGGTATGACTACATGTTATTTTTATAAAATATAAAGTAGTTAGATAGCAATGTAATAAAGTCTTTATAGGGGGAAGTAATATGACAATTAGTTCTATTTATGATAGATTTGTAAAATGGAAGCAAAACAAAGTAACTCTTTTAAGTGCAAAAGAATCTAATGAGAAAAACTTATCATTAATAATGAGATTATTATATATAAAAAATAATTATTGTTTTTCTAAAAATGATGAAGTGCTTTTTACATCAGCTACGGATAAAAATTTAGAAAAAATAAATTCATGTTATGAAAATATGGAAAATACAAATAGGCATAGCTATGATACTTTGTTTACCTGTTTATCTAAAGAACCTACTGTAGTTAAAATTGATGATTTAGCAGAGAAATATTTTATTCAATATAAGGCTAAAAATAATTTAAAAATGCAGGTATTAAGTGATGAAAATGTAGAAATAAAAATATTACAGCAATGTGTAGAACAGGTTAAGGATCAGTACAAGAGGATTAAAATATTTAAGGAAAATAAAATACATAACATATTAATGGAGATAAAGTGGATTAAAAATTTAAATTATATAGATTTAGAAAATTATCAAAATGCTCCAAAGCACAACGGACTTAGAAAAAATAGCAAGGCCAGAGAAGGTATTTTTAAGGTTATGAAGTTATACTATAAGGAGCTTCATAGCTTATCATACATAAGCTATGAAGATATGCTTATTTGTGCTACAGTTGAGGCTAAATTAAATCCAAGATTTGTGCATATTTTAGTGGATGAATGTGAAAGACTTACATATTTACAGTGGAATTTTATAAAATCATTGAGAAGAAATGAAGGTTACTCTGGGTTCACTTTAGCATTTAATACAGATAAAGGAGAGTCTATATATTGCCCATTTATGAAAAATGGAAAAGTATATGTGTCAAAATTTCAAGAAAAAATAAAAAGATTTAATATTAAAAATAAGAAAGATATTTCCCAAGTAAAAAGTAATGTTATTAAACGCAAAAATCATAAAGGTATAGATGCTTTTGAAAAATTTCAATACTTTGATTTAAGGCATAAAACAGATTTTACTATGATGAAGGATTATTCTAATTCTGATGAAATTGTAGTTAATCAGAAGGATGAGATTTTAGAATATAATAAAGATGATGTAACTAAAATTCCAGTGTTTACTAATATTGCAGCGGGAGAACCAATATTTATAGACCCATCTCTAGAAGATAATTTTTCTATGCCTAAACAATGGATAAAAGGTCTTAAAGATTGTTTTATACTTAGGGTTAAGGGTGATAGTATGATAAATGCTAATATTAATGATGGGGATTTTGTAGTTATACATAAGCAAACGGATGTAAATAATAATGACATAGTTGCAGCAAATATATCTGGAAGTGCTACATTGAAAAGACTTAATATAAGCAAAAAAGGAGTATTTTTAAATCCTGAAAATGAAAAATATAATCCAATTCCTGTAACAGAAGAGGGTATATTTATTTTAGGTAAAGCAGTAGGAATTATAAGAAGACTTTGAAAATAAGGTACATGAAAATAAATAACAAGTCAAAGATGCAGGTATATTTTGTGTCAGACAAGGAAGCAGGTTC
Source organism: Haloimpatiens massiliensis (assembly GCF_900184255.1). Taxonomy (NCBI): domain Bacteria; kingdom Bacillati; phylum Bacillota; class Clostridia; order Eubacteriales; family Clostridiaceae; genus Haloimpatiens; species Haloimpatiens massiliensis. Next base: position 141,411 of record NZ_LT854640.1, read on the forward strand.
CGCCGCTAGTAGAACTATCGGTGGGTTCTGCTGACGCAGTATGACGAAAAATAGACTAGCATACTGACTTGTTATTTATTTGAATGTGCCTAATATATTAGCTATGGTAAAAATCCAAAATCTTTTTCTTAATAGTTTTTTTAAAATTGCAAATAATAATGAAAAAGGAGGGATTTACTTGGCTAAAAATAAATATAAAGAAAAGTTTATGCCTGTACCTATAGAGAAGCATGATACAGCTGCTTGGACTAATATTGAAAGCATGAAACCAGTATCTAAGGTAATCATACCTAGTGAAACTGGAGTGATAAATGCTAAAGAATGGGTAGATGTGAATCAAAAATAAATAAACTAATAAATCCGCTGGTATTTATAATTTAAAATAAATACCAGCGGATTATTTATATTACTTTGATTTTTAAATTTAAATAGGTCCTTTGCTTCTTATGCAAGTCATTACATAGAAAGTTCATAATTCAAGTAACTTAATACTTTTTGTGGTTTAATCATATTAATATTTTTGTTCAGATAATCTTTTATAGTTTGCATATCTTTCCTTAGCATCTTGCTCTGCTACATCATACATAGCATCTGCTATATCAGGGAAAGTAGTTTTTAAAGACGTATAACGCACCTCTCCTCCAATGAATTCTTTAAAGGACTTATTAGGCTCCTTAGAATCTAGTGTAAATGGATTTTTACCTTCTGCTTTTGTATTTGGATTGTATTTGTATAGATGCCAATAACCCGATTCTACAGCTTTTTTCTCTTCTGCAATGCTGGTACCCATACCGGATTTTATTCCATGATTTATACATGGGGCATAAGCTATAATAAGAGAAGGACCCTTATAAGCCTCTGCTTCAAGTATAGTTTTAATAGTATGATTCAAGTTAGCTCCCATAGCAATTTGAGCTACATATACATATCCATAACTCATAGCCATCATACCTAAATCTTTTTTCTTTATTTTTTTCCCTGCAGCAGCAAACTTAGCTACAGCTGCAGTTGGTGTAGATTTTGAAGATTGCCCTCCAGTATTGGAATATACTTCTGTATCCATGACAAATAAATTCACATCTTCTCCAGAGGCTAATACATGGTCTAAGCCTGAAAAACCTATATCATAAGCCCAGCCATCTCCACCTATTATCCACTGAGATTTTTTAATAAGAAAATCTTTTAGTTCTACTATTTCTTTTAAAGTTTTATTTTTAGATATATCCTCTTTATTTATATACTCTAATATTTTTGATGTAGCTTCCTTAGATTTTTCTCCATTATTTATTCCATTTAGCCAATTTTTAAAGGCTTCTTTTAAATTTTCATTAATTTCACTATTTAAAGCTTCCTTAATTAATTCACTAAGTCGTTCTCTCATTTGTTTTACTGCTAAATACATGCCATACCCATATTCAGCATTGTCTTCAAATAATGAATTACCCCAAGAAGGACCCTTACCTAAAGCATTTGTAGTATATGGTATAGAAGGGGCGCTGCCACCCCAGATGGATGAACAACCTGTGGCGTTGGCAATCATCATTCTATCTCCAAAAAGTTGTGTCAAAAGTTTTATGTAAGGAGTTTCTCCGCAACCAGGGCATGCACCATTAAATTCTAAAAGCGGTCTTTCAAATTGACTGCCTTTTAATGTAGCTGCACTCATTAAACCTTGTTTTTCAGGTATAGTCGTAGTGAATTCCCAATTTTTAGATTCTAATTCTATTTGTTCTTCAGCAGGTTTCATAATTAAAGCTTTACCAGGAGCTGGACAAATATCTGCACAGTTACTGCAACCGGTACAATCAAGAGGACTTATTTGAATTTTATAATGTAATCCATCAAAGGCTTTGCCTCCAGATGCTTCCTTTGTTTTAAAAGTTTCTGGAGCCTTTTTTAGTTCCTCATGAGTTAGAAGTACTGGTCTTATTACGGCATGAGGACAAACATAAGAACATTGATTACATTGTATACATTTATCTCTTTGCCATTCTGGAATCATAACGGCAATTCCACGTTTTTCATAAGCGGTAGTGCCTAGAGGAAAAGTACCATCCTCCATGCCATTGAAAGAACTTACAGGTAGTTCATCACCTTCATGTCTTGCCATAGGTCTTTGAATATTCTTAATAAAATCAGGCTCATCCTTTATAGGTAGTGGATTATCTTTAACATTTGCCCAAGAATTTGGAACAGTTACCTTGTTTAGAGCATCTATACCCTTATCTATGGCAGCTTTATTCATATCTACAATTTTTTCACCTTTTTTACCATAAGTTTTTTCTACAGAGGTTTTTAAGTAGTTTACAGCTTCTTCTATAGGTATAATATTAGCTAATTTAAAGAAGGCTGATTGCATAATCATGTTAATTCTTCCACCTAAGCCGATATTTTGAGCTATAGAAATAGCATCTATAGTATAAAAGCTGATATTATTTTCAGCAATATATCTTTTTACATAAGTAGGAAGATTTTTTTCTAGTTCTTGCTCATTCCAAGGACAGTTTAGTACAAAAATGCCATCTTTCTTTAAACCTTTTAATATATCAAAATTATATAAGAAGGATTTATTATGGCAGGCTATGTAGTCAGCATTTCTAACTAAATAAGGAGATTTTATAGGTTTTTTACCAAACCTTAAATGTGAAATAGTACTTCCTCCAGATTTTTTACTGTCATAAGAAAAATATGCTTGAGCATATAAATCAGTATTATCTCCAATGATTTTTACAGCTGTTTTATTTGCACCTACTGTTCCATCAGAACCCAGTCCCCAAAATTTACAACTAATAGTTCCTTTAGGTGTGGTATCTATATCTTCACCTTCAGGAAGAGAGGTATTGGTTACGTCATCATTAATTCCTATAGTAAATCCATTTTTAGGTTCATTTTCTTTTAAATTATTAAATACAGAAAGTATATGTGAGGGTCTTGTATCCTTAGAACCTAAGCCATATCTTCCACCTACAATTATAGGCTTTTCTTTAGAATTAAGAAACAAGTTGCATATGTCTAAGTATAATGGTTCTCCTAAGGAACCAGGTTCTTTTGTACGATCTAATATGGCAATCTTTTTTACGGTCTTAGGGAATATATTGAAGAAATAAGTAGGTGAAAAAGGACGATAAAGACGAACTTTTATAACGCCTACTTTCTCTCTCTTGCTTATTAAGTAATCCACTGTTTCTTCTATAGTATCGCAAATTGAACCCATGGCTACAATTATATATTCTGCATTGGGGTCTCCATAATAATCAAAAGGATGATATGCTCTGCCGGTTACTTTTTCTATTTCTCTCATATGATGTTCTACAATATCAGCAGTAGCATTATAAAATTTATTTGATGCTTCTCTACCTTGAAAATATATATCTGGATTTTGAGCTGTTCCCTTAAGAGTAGGGTGTTCAGGGTTTAATGCTCGGTTTCTAAAGTCTTTTATTGCGTTAAAATCTACTAAACTTACTATATCTTCCTGATTAATTATTTCTATCTTCTGATATTCATGAGATGTTCTAAAACCATCAAAAAAATGCAAAAAAGGTATTTTAGATTTTATGGAAGATAGATGAGCTATAGTTCCTAAATCCATTACCTCTTGAACATTTGATGAAGCCAAGAGTGCAAAGCCTGTTTGTCTTGTAGCCATTACGTCTTGGTGGTCACCAAATATTGATAGGGCGTGAGTTGCAAGAGCACGGGCACTTACGTGAAATACTCCTGGCAAAAGTTCTCCGGCTATTTTATACATATTAGGAATCATTAAAAGTAATCCTTGAGATGCAGTATAAGTAGTGGTAAGAGCACCACCGGCTAAAGAGCCGTGAACAGCACCAGAGGCACCACCTTCTGATTGCATTTCTACAACTCTCACTGGCTGATTGAATATATTTTTTCTTCCATGGGCAGACCATTCGTCAACCTTTTCTGCCATAGGGGTGGATGGAGTGATTGGATAAATTGCTGCTACTTCTGTAAAGGCATAAGACGCTTCAGCAGCAGCTTCATTTCCATCTAAAGTTTTCATAATTTTTGTCATGGAAAAGTCCTCCTTTATAATAATTTCAAACATAATCATCCAGTTTATTATTTACTAACATCATACACTTAATACGTATTAAGCAGATTTTGTTTTAAAGTGAAATACTAATCATATGATTAAACTACAAAAATGTACAATGTGGTGGAATTATGAAATTTCTCCTTCATGACTTGCATAAGAGCTAGGAATGATAAATTTAAATAGTTCCTTTGCTTCTTATACAAGTTATTCCAGAGAAATTTCATAATTCAAGTAATTTAATACTTTTTGTGGGATAATCATTATATAGGTAGCCAATAGGAATGTCCTAAAAACTTTATATGAAATTTGACTTTTTAGTGTAAAAAATATAAGTTTAATATATAAAATGTATATAAATAAAATTAACCAGTTTAGCGCATGCTATATGGAATATATTACGGGGTGATAAACTATGAAAATTGCAATGCCAAAATTAAATGAAGAATTAAATCAACACTTTGGCAAAAGTGAGAAATTTGCTATAGTAACTACAGAAGAAAAGAAAATAGTAGATATTAAGGAGGTTTCTGCAAAAGCTTTACAACATAATCACGAAGGGCTTGCAGAATTTTTAGAAAGTGAAAAAGTAGAAGTGGTTATTGCTGGAGGAATAGGACAAGGTGCTTATGATCCTTTGATACAAAAAGGGTTTAAAGTTATAAGAGGCGCTTCAGGTAAAATAGAACAGTTAGTAAAAGAATATTTAGAAGGAAGCTTAAAGGATAAAAAAGTTATGTGTAATCATCATCATTCTCATGAACATCATGTGTCAATTAAAAAATTTAAATAAAACAACTTTTATTTAGATATTATAAGTCTAAATACCAACGTAGTGTTTAAGTAGTTATTCGTTAGGTGTTAGGCTATATTAAGGTGCTAGGTTATATTCAAGTATAAGTTATAAGTTCTAGAAATAATACTTAGTGCATGTATTTATACTATTACCTAGCACCTAAAAACTATTACCTAATTAAAGAGTGCTATAGGCAAGTTCTGTTTGTGGCTTGGAGAGTGTGTTTTTTTCGTTTACTTGGTTTCCTTTTTTTCTTTTGTACAGAAAAGCCAAATTTACCTATGGACTTTGATGGCATAGGATAATATTCTCCGTGACAATAACTTATTAAGTTAGCTTTTTCATAGTGAATTTTACCGTTAGAATCTATAATATTGTCTTCTACATGAACAGCCAATACTTCAGCTAAGAAAAGGTCATGAGTTCCTAAAGGAGTTATAGACATTACTTTACACTCTAGAGAAATAGGACAATCTTCTAATATGGGCACATCCACATTTTTAGAATTAGAAAGTTTAAGATTGAATTTTTCTATTTTATCTAAATCCCTACCTGAACGTACTCCGCAGAAATCTACTATATTAACCATATCTTTTGAAGGCAAATTAACCACAAATTCTCTCGTTTCTTTTATGTAATCATAGGAAAGTCTTTCAGGTCGTATGGCCACAGTAATCATAGGAGGCTTGGTACAAGCTGTTCCTATCCAACCTACAGTAAAAACATTAATTTTACCTTCTTTATTTTTACAGGTTATTAATACTACTGGTACAGGATTTAACATAGCACTTCCTTTAAAAATTTCTTTAGTCATTTATATGCATACCTTTCTTAATTTAAAATTTTGTACTCATAATATTATAATTCACATATGAGTAAATTTCTATAGGGTAGTAGCATACATTAGTAAATTTAACTATAAATGAATTAAAGAAAACATCTTTAGAATACGATTATAATTAAGTGATTGCTTTCAAATTGTTTTGAAAAGATTCATCTTATAATGTAAAATGAATTTAGTATATGATTAACCCACAAAAATGTACAATGCCGTGGAATTATGAAATTTCTAAAATTAAATTTAAACAGTTCCTTCGCTTCTTATGAAAGTCATTCCAGAGAAATTTCATAATTCAAGTAATGTAATGATTTTTGTGGAATAATCAGTATATAGATTATTATAAGTTAAAATATGGTAAGATATATATGAAATAATTATAATATATTCAACTTTAGCAATTGTGAAATTAAAAGTTAAGGATATAACTTCTTTAGAGTTTTTGATAAAACATGAATTAAAGAAATTTTCCAGAAATTTCAATCTTTATTTAAATTTAAAAACTATATTGGTATTTTCCTATTTATGTAATGTAAAATTTGAAATTTATGTGTGAAAGTTGAGTTATATATAATTAAAATTATTAAGAAAGTGTGGTATGAATGGACTGGTATAATTACACGTGGAATTATGTAGTAAAAACATTGAATAGTGATATTTATTATGGATTGAAGGAAGAACAAATTTTAAAGTCTAGAGAAGAATATGGAGATAATAGGATAGAAAAACCTATAAATAAGAATATTTGGTTATTGATTTTAGAAGAATTGAAGAATGTCTTTTTAATTATTTTTATAGTAAATATTATAATTTTAATTTATAGTAAAAATTATATTTGGGCAACTTTCATAACATTATGTTTTGTGGTGAACATAGGAATAATAGTAAAATTAGAAAAAGATAGATTTAAGGGATTAAATCAAATAGACAAATTAAATACATACAATGTGCAGACTATTAGAAACGGTAAGGATATGATAATCCCAGCACAAGATTTAGTGGTTGGTGATATAGTTTGTTTAAATAAAGGTAACATAGTACCAGCAGATATAAGACTTATTAAGGGAAATAATTTAAAGGTTAAAGAAAATTCTGTAACTGGTGAAAATTATATAATGGACAAGTATGAAACCAAGATTGAAGAAAGGGATATATCTCTTTCTCAAATGAATAATATATTGTTTAGGTCTTCCTATATAGCACAAGGGGAAGGCATTGGTATAGTAGTTACCACTGGAATGAAAACACAAATTGGTAATATAGTACATATGTCATTTAAAGATGAAAATAGGGAAGTACATTTTAAAAAAGATTTGTTTAATAAACTAAACTCAATTACATATATATGGATTGCATTTATGCTGCTAGAATTATTTTTAGGATTTAAAAAGTATACGGATTTAGAAGGGGTAGTTAGCAACTTAGGAAAAAACTTATCCATATATACAGCTAGTCCCATATTGATAGTTTTAGTTATGGCTTATACATATACTATATTTAAATTGAAAAAACAGGGTATGGTTTTAAAAAATATATCTTCTCTTTATGGAATAGGTAATGTAAATATAGTGGCTTTTGAAAAAATGGGAACATTATCTCAAGAGGCCATGGAGTTTAAAAATATATATATAAATGGAGAACTAAAGGAAGTACCTAGCGTTCAGTTTAAATTTGATGAAGATATAGAAAGACTTATTTCCATAGCTGTTTTATGTAGTAGCGGAAAACATTCTGCTCTAAAGGAAATTGAAAGAGAAACATTAGAAGAAGCAGAGCTTATGGAATTTTGTAAAGTTTATAATATATATAAGACTTCTTTAGAAGTTAAATATCCTAAAATTGCAGAAATACCCATGGATCCTATTAGAAAAACTGTAGTTACAATAAATAAAGTAGATGAAAACTTCAGAGCTAATGTAAAAGGATTTTTAGACTATATATTAGAAAGATGTACACATATAAGGTTAAATGGTGTAGAGAGAGAAATAACTAAAGATGATATCGCTAAAATAAAAAATATAAATTTAAAGTTATGTGGAGAATGTTTGAATGTAGTTGCCTTAGCTTCAAGAGCTTTTAGTTATGAACCTAGTTTAAATGAAAATATTGAAAGTAATTTAGTTTTCGAAGGACTTTTAGCTTTTAATAATCCATTAAAGGATGATTATGAAGATATATTAAATTATTATGGAATGAACTGCATAAAACCTATTTTTTTAACAAAAGACAATAAACTTACAGCTTATTCTATAGGTAGAAAAGTTAAGTTAGTGACAAAAGTAGATCAGGTTTTATCAGGAGTAGAGATAAGTTATATGAATGAAGAACAGCTAGAATACAGCATAGGCAAGGTAAGTATATTTTCAAATATAGATGATAAATCTAAAGCAAGAACAGCAGAAATGCTTAAGCAAAAAGGATATAATCTAGCTATGGTTGGAAAAAATCTTAAGGATTTGTCGTATTTAACACACTGCTATGTATCTATGGCTTTGGGGGAAGGATGTAGTAATACTCTAAAAAAATTATGTCATGTATTTGCTGAAAAGTTTAATTTGGAAAGTTGTAAGGTCTTAATAAATAGCAGCAAAAGCTTTAAAAACTTTTTTAATGATGCCATATTATATTTTACTTATATTTTTATTTGTGAAGGGGTCAATATTTCTCTTTTTAATGTGTTAAATATAAATCATGTATTACCTATATATTTTTATTTATATATAAACCTAGTAACAGTGCCTATTATGGGTATAGCTATTTTAAAAGAAGTTAATTCAGAAGAACATAAGTGGAGAGAGGAAGAAAAATTAAATATTTTAAATAAAAATGTTTTAAAAGCTATAATTGGGGGAGCTTTACCAGTGTTAACTTTTAATGTATTACAATATATATCCAGTGATTTCATTGATGATGTTTATTTAGTACTTTTAAATTTTTTAATAGTATTAATGGGGTTACATTTTAAGGAGAAGGAAAGCAAATTATTTAAAAATAAAATATCTAATATTCTATTTTTAGTATGTATTTTACTTCCGTTTTTAACGTTTCTAGTATAATATTACATAGAGGCTGAACTTTCATATGTTTTTATGTATTATATACTAGATAATATTATTTTATAAAGTTAAAAAAGATTACACCTGCCTATATATGTCAACAATATATAGGGAGGTGTATTTTAATTGTATAATAGGCCGCTTATTTATTATCTATTTTTTATGGTAGTAGGTTCTGTTGCATTTTTGATATCATTAAAAAGCAGTATTTTAAGTGTTATTTTTATTTTTTTAATAATTATTCCTTTTTTCTTTACATTAGACTATAAAAAATTCTTTTTTGTGAATATATGCTTTTTAATTTTAGGAATGATTTGTTTTAATTTATATTTTAATGTGCAAGTATCTAAGGAAGAGTGTTTTAGAGTTACAGAGAAAAAAATGGGTGTTTTTACTGCTAACTTTAAAGGAAGAAGAATTTATTTATGTGGTAATACTGGTGGACTAAAAGAGGGAATGAAGGTTTGTGTACAAGGAGATTATGTGAAGAATATAGATTATGAAAAGGGCATAATAGGCCAGTTTTTTATAAAAAATTATTATGTTAAAAAAACAGATATAATATATAAAATGCATGTGTTTAAAGAGAAGATATATAATAAATACATAGAAATATTGGGGAAAGATAAAAGTTCTATAATGATGGCATTATGCTGTGGTGATAGTAAGTACTTGTCCTACGATAAGAAGAAAGATTATGCTAAATTGGGTATAGTGCATGTACTTTGTGTTTCTGGATTTCACATATCCATAGTATATAAGATGCTTGAAAAAATATTTAAAGAAAAGATTGGGGCAGCAGCCACATTTGTATATGTAATTTTTACTGGAATGAAAGCATCAGCACTAAGGGCATATATAATGATAGTTATATGCAAATTTTCTAAGAAATTGTATAAAAAATATGATGCTTTATCAGCTATTTCTCTAGCTGCTATTATATTGATTTCTATAAGACCTTATTATATATTGGACATAGGCTTTAATCTTTCTTTTTTAGCCACTTTTGGAATACTCCTGTATAGTAAAAAAATAATGAGATGCCTATATAAACTTCCTAGTTTTTTAAATGAAATTATAAGTATATCTCTCAGTGCTCAAGTATTTACTTTACCATATATAGCTTTTACTATAAATGATGTAAGCATTAGCTTTCTACTAGGAAATATATTTTTGATGCCTATATATTCTATAGCTATAATATTAGGTAATTTAGCTATGATTTTTGTATATTTTACAAGGTTATTTAATAGTATATGCTATATTTTATATACAGCACTTACTGCAATACAGGGAGGAAATAAAATACTATTAGAATTGTCACCACCACTATTAAAATTAAATGAATATTACGGGGTAGCAATATTAGTGTTTTACTTACATTATTCATTGATAAAAAACTCCATAAAAGAAGAATTTATTAATTAACTCAACTTTCGCACATAAAGCTTAAACTCTACATTAGATTAATAAGGTTTTTAATTTAAAAATTAGAATGTAAAATAGTAGGTGAGAGGTAAAAAGTAAGAAGTAATAGTGAAAAGGTAATAGTTGTTACTTACAAATTAATTATAAAAAACTCTTTGAGTTTTATCCTTAACTCTTACCTATCACTTACCTGCAAATTTTAAATTATAGTTAATTTCTAAAAGAGCTTTATTCTTCATTTTGAATTTTATATGCGAAAGTTCAGTTAATAATTTAACTTTTATAAATAATTTTTAAGCACTACAGTATATAGATGAAAAAAATACAAAAGTAGAAGGATGTTTTAGAAAGTATAATTAACTGGTATAATAGTTGTGTAAATAGTTAAGTTTGGGAGAGATAGGTATGATTTTAAAATTGTTTGAACTAGAAAAAAAGATAAAAGCTAATGACATAAAAGGTGCATACTTGTTTTGCAGTACTGATAGTAAATTAATAAGAGACACCATAAATAGTATAAAGGATAGAGTTTTAGAAAAGAATTTTATGGAGTTCAACTATATAAAGATAGATGGAAGTAAATTGGAAAGTATGGATTCTATAATAAATGCCTGTGAGACATTGCCTTTTATGAGTGATAAAAAATTAATTGAGATTTATAATTTTAAACTTTTAGGAAAGGATAAAGATGAGGGGATTATAAAAGAGCTTAGAGAATATTTAAAGAATATTCCACCTGAATCAATACTTATAATGTATTATTCTCTAGAAACTGAAAGGGAAAAACCATCTAAAAATTTTAATAAGCTTTCAGGTGTAAGTGGCGTTTGTGGATGCAAACTAGATAAATTAAAAGGTATGGAGCTTCAAAAAAGAACAAAAGAAATGTTTGAGAAGAGAGGAAAAAAGATTGAAAGAAGTCATTTGAGTTTCTTTTGTTCTGTGGTAGATAATAATATAAACGTAGTAGAAAATGAAGTGGAGAAATTATGTGCTTATACAGAAGGAAGAGAGATTACTAAAAGAGATATAGAAGAAATACTTCCTCAAAAAGGAGAAAATGATATATTTAATTTAGTAGATTTTCTTTCTAGAAAAAACATTAATAAAGCGATAGATATATTAAACGAACTTATATATAAGGGGGAAGCTATTACAGTAATTTTAAGCATGATAGAAAGACAGTTTAGGCTTCTTTTAAATTTAAAACTAGGTATAAAAGCAGGAAAGACAAAGGAAGAATTAACTAAAGAATTGAGACTTCATCCTTACGTTTGTGAAAATATGATGAAACAAAGTACTAGTTTCAAAGAGCAACAATTAAAAAATATTTTAAATTCTTGTATAGAATCAGAGAAAAAAATAAAAAGCTCATCTGTAGATAATAAAGTAGAGTTGGAACTTTTAATTATGAATACTTTAATAGCATAAAATAAAAGCAAAAATAATAAACCGGTGTGTACACACCGGTTTAATTATTAAGCAGATAATTGAGCTAATTTTGCTGCTAATCTAGATTTCTTTCTTGAAGCTTTGTTCTTATGTAATATACCTTTAGATGTAGCCATATCTAAAGCTTTAGCAGTAGCTGTATATTGAACCTTAGCTTCTTCAAGATTATTTTTTGCTATTGCAGTCTCAAACTTTTTAATTTGGGATTTTAAAGCAGATTTTATCATCTTATTTCTAAGAGTTTTAGTTTCTAATACTTTTATTCTTTTCTTAGCTGATTTAATGTTTGCCATTCCTTTTCACCCCCTTGTATTTTTGTAGGGTTTGCAGCTTTGGGGAAATCTGCATAAGCGATATATATAAATTTATATATATTTAACAAATGATATTATAGCATTAATTATATAGGACTTCAAGAGTAATTTATTGAGGCTTTTATTTAACAAAATGAATTTCTTGGGAAATGTCTACTCATTTAACTATAAGTTAGTAGTGAAAGATTCCAGTTTTATTTATAAAATTGCAATTATATCATTGGAAAAATTAGTTGTGGGATAAAATAAAAGTATTTGTAGAATACTATAAAATAAATAACAGCGTCAAAATGTAGCATACGGTTTTTGAAAAATGGTAAATCAAAAGGAAAGGAGAAAGTTGAGTAGGTTTTATTCAACGGTGGTTACTATGTTTAGTATAAGAACAGATTTAGCAGTAGAAGCTAGAGAAATATATAAGCAGAAAAATAATAAAGATATGCCAGGAGTAGAGGTAAGAGAATATGAAGAAAACAATGTAAAGGTCACAAGAGTTACGGTAGTGGATGAAACTGGTGAGAAGGCCATGGGAAAACCTAAAGGGGACTACATAACTATAGATATGCCAGAGTTTGCACACTATGATGCAGATACAAAAGATTACATAAGTAAGGTACTTGCCAAGGAACTATCAACTTTAGTTAAATTGGATGACAGTATGACAGCTATGGTAGTAGGACTTGGAAATGAAAAAGTAACTCCAGATGCCTTAGGGCCTAAAGTAGTTTCACAATTAATGATAACAAGACATTTAAAGCAACTTGTTCCTAATGAAATAGATGAAGGTATAAGACCTGTTTGTGCAATGGCACCAGGAGTTTTAGGGACTACAGGTATAGAAAGTAGTGAGATAGTAAGGTCTGTGGTGGATAAGGTAAAGCCCAATTTGGTTATATGCATAGATGCACTAGCTTCTAGAAAACTTCAGAGGGTTAATAGTACTATCCAAATAGGAAGCACAGGTATATCACCAGGTTCTGGAGTTGGAAATAGGCGAATGGAGTTAAGTGAGAAAACATTAAATGTTCCAGTAATAGCTATAGGTGTTCCTACAGTAGTTGATGCAGCTACCATGGCAAATGATACCATAGATTTAGTAGTGGATGCATTAATAAATCAATCAGAAACTGGAAGTAAATTTTATAATATGTTAAAAGATTTAAATAAAAATGAAAAACAGAAACTTATACAAGAAGTATTAGATCCATATGTAGGAAACTTAATGGTAACACCAAAAGAAGTAGATATGGTAGTGGAATCTGTAACGAAGATAGTTGCTAATGGAATAAATATAGCATTGCAACCAGCATTAGAGCTAAAAGATATAAATAAGTATTTAGCATAGAGGGTGAATGCTTAACATAATTTATATGTGAGGTATTTTATATTAAAAATATAGTTTTAAAATAATAGATTAAATATTTTCTATAAAAATAATAATTTTAGTAATATATTTTGCTCTCCATTAATATTCTATAAACTAAGAACAGTATAAACAAAGGGGGAGTAAAATTGGATTACAGAAAAGTAAATAAAAAGATAGATTTGAATTTCAATAAAAGATTTAAGCTCATAATGAGTATATCGTGTATTGTAGTAGTAATGATAATTACTTTATTAAGTCCTCAATTAGTAAATGGATATGAGATAGGAGGAGAAAACAAAAAATCTTCTTTTTATGTGAAAGTGTTTAACTATGCTATTCCAACAGCAAAGGTAGTAAATGATGATCTTTTAAATAATTACTCTTTAAAGGAGAGTTTTTTACAGGCTTTAGGCATTAAGAGTCCTAAATCCATATTAAGGAAAGAAATGGCAATTATAGATAAGGATGAAGCAGAAAAAGTAAAGGAAAATAATAATGATAAGAAAGTTGAAGATAAGATGTATGATAAGGATGGGAAGTTAGTCATAGATCCTTTTAAATTAGATGATAAAGAAGTGTATAAAGACGTGCAGGACAATGATGCTACTGGAAAGGATACTATAAGTCCAGCTTATGATAGTAGTCTTAAAAAGACTTTGGATATGAATAAACCAGAAGTACTTATATATCATACTCATACCCATGAAAGTTATAAACCAGGGAATCCTAGTAGCGAAGATCAAAAAGTGAATGTATGTTCAGTGGGAGATGTGCTGGCAAATGAATTAATGCAAAATTACGGTATATGTGTAATACATGATAAAACTATCCATGATACCATTTACCCAAAGTGCTACCAAAAATCTGGTGAAACTTTAGATAGGTATTTAAAGAAATATGGTAACTTTAAATTAATAATAGATATGCATAGAGATTCTGCATCAGATAAGAGGTTAGTTAGTACAAAATTAAATGGAGAAGAAGTAGCAAGATTTATGTTTGTAATAGAAAAGAGCAATCCTTTAGTGAAAAGTAACCTAGCTTTGACAAATAAATTAGTATCCATAAGTGATAAGTTATATCCAAATCTTTTAAGAAAACAGAAGATATATTATTATAATAGAGGTATGAGACATTTTAACCAAAATAAGAGTAAAAATAGTATTTTAATTGAAATGGGATCTTATGTGAATACAACAGATGAAGCTAAGAAGACAGCAAAATATATAGCAAGAATACTAGCAGAACACCTAAACAGAAAACAATAAGAATATATTGAGACATAATACATTGAAGAAAAATCTGATTTTAATTCCGTAATAAATGTGTAATTTGGGACTGTTCACAATACGCCAAAAACTTCTAAATGTCTCACAGTTAAAGAACCTAAAGCTTTCAAACTCACTCGTTCCTCGTTCAAACATGAAAGCTTCTTAACGGTTCCTTAACTGTGAAACATAAGAAGTTCTAAGGCTAGTTCAATAGTCCCCAATTCCACATTTATTACTACATTAAAATCAGATTTTTAGTTTAATATGTTTATGGTTGGAGAGGAGAAGCCCACTAAAGGATGATTTTCCTCCACTACGTTACGGAAAATCTTTAATTTATAAAACAAATAAAAAGGCTCCCATAATCTTTTTAGGCGTAGCCTTTCGTTTAGAACTTAAATCTCGGTTATTAATAATATTTTCACTAATTGGGAGATACAATTAGTTATTTTAATTAGGTACTAGTAAATACATAATTATTAAAATAAAATATTGGATAAAATTTAATATATTTTGCTATAATGCATTGGCTTGTATAAATCTTAGCTTTAATATTTAGACTGGCTACCGCCAATAAAAGATTGTAAAGGCTTAAAAGAAAAAGCTATAATTATTCGATTAATAGTGTAATTATAGTTTTTATTCAATTAAAGATTTTCTGTAGCATAGCGGAGGAAAATCATCCTTTAGTTAGCTGTCTTCCTCATTTGATAGCTTATGCATGAACCGAAAAATCTATCTTTAAGGTAACAATAAATATATTTTTTTAGACTATTGAGCTAGCCTTAGAAATTCTTTGTTTTCAAATTTCAATACCCGTTAAGAAGCTTTCATGTTTGAGCGCCGTTAGAAGCGAGTTTGAAAGCTTTAGGGTATTGAAATTTGAAAACATTAGAATTTCTTGGCGTATTGCGAATAGTCTTAAAAAATATATTTATTGTGGACTTAAAGACAGATTTTTCTTCAATGCATTACTTCACAATATTCTTATGTCTTGACATAAGTTGCGGTTATTGTGGTATAATTTACTGTGATTTAGTTTACCTTAAAAAATGTATTATTGTAAATACATAAATAATATTGATTTAAAAAAATAGGTTAATAGATACTAATTATGGAAAAATAGTTTTCACATAGGTTAAGTTAAGAAAGGCGGTAGTAGAGATGAAGGGTGAAAGACAAAAGTACATAAGAAACTTTTCTATAGTAGCACATATAGACCATGGTAAGTCTACCCTTGCGGATAGATTGATAGAAGAAACTGGCACATTGACTCGTAGAGAAATGGAAGAACAGGTTCTTGATAGTATGGAATTAGAGAGAGAAAGAGGAATAACTATAAAGTCTAAGGCAGTGAGACTTGTATATAAAAGAGAAGATGGAAAAGAATACATATTAAATTTAATAGATACCCCAGGACATGTAGACTTCAATTATGAGGTTTCAAGAAGTTTAGCAGCCTGTGAAGGAGCTATTTTAGTGGTAGATGCCACTCAAGGTATTCAGGCTCAAACATTGGCTAATTGTTATCTAGCAGTAGATCATGACTTAGAAGTAGTTCCCGTAATAAATAAGGCTGATTTACCTAGTGCAAGACCGGATGAAGTGAAAGAAGAAATTGAAGATGTAATAGGTATAGAAGCTCATGATGCACCAGTTGTATCAGCTAAAACAGGACTTAATATAAAAGATGTTTTAGAATCTATAGTAGAAAAGGTTCCAGCACCTAATGGAGATGAAGAAGCTCCTTTAAAGGCATTGGTATTTGATTCCTATTATGATAGTTATAAAGGTGTTGTTTCATTTATAAGAGTTATGGATGGAACAATAAAACAAGGAACTAAGATGAAGTTTATGTCTACTGGAAAAGAATATGAAGTAACAGAAGTAGGAATTTTTGCTCCTAACTTTTATCCTGTAGAAGAATTAAAAGCTGGAGAGGTTGGTTACTTTACAGCATCTATTAAAAATGTAAGAGATGCTCGAGTTGGTGATACAGTTACAGAAGCTAAAAGGCCTACTGAAGAGGCGCTTCCAGGATATAGACCAGCCATACCAATGGTATATAGTGGAATTTATCCTGTGGATGGAGCTAAATATGATGAATTAAAAGAGGCTTTAGAGAAATTACAAATAAATGATGCAGCTCTTTTATTTGAACCAGAAACATCTATAGCACTTGGTTTTGGATTTAGATGTGGATTTTTAGGACTTTTGCATATGGAAATTATGCAGGAGAGAATTGAGAGAGAATTTGATTTAGACATAATAACTACAGCACCTTCTGTTATTTATAAGGTTCATAAAACTGATGGAACTCATATGGATATAACTAATCCAACTAATTTACCAGACCCATCAGAAATTAAATCTATGGAGGAACCTATAGTAAAAGTTTCTATAATAACACCTTCAGATTTTGTGGGTTCCATAATGGAATTATGTCAAGAAAGAAGAGGAAATTTCATAAACATGGAATACATAGAAACTACCAGAGTAGTTCTTCATTATCAATTACCTCTTAATGAAATAATTTATGATTTCTTTGATGTATTAAAATCAAGAACTAAGGGATATGCATCTTTAGATTATGAATTAGATGGATATAAGGAAACGGAATTAGTAAAACTGGATATACTTTTAAATGGAGATATAGTTGATGCACTTTCTATGATAGTTCCAAAGGAAAGGGCATATAACAGAGGAAGAAACACTGCTGAAAAATTAAAGGAAATTATTCCAAGACAAATGTTCGAAATTCCAATACAGGCAGCGGTGGGTTCTAAAATAATTGCAAGAGAAACTGTAAAAGCTTTAAGAAAAGACGTACTTGCTAAATGTTATGGTGGAGATATTTCTAGAAAGAGAAAACTTCTAGAGAAACAGAAAAAAGGTAAGAAGAGAATGAGGCAGGTAGGTTCTGTAGAAGTTCCACAAGAGGCATTTATGTCTATACTTAAGGTTGACTAGATGCATTTTATGTATTTTAAATAGAGTTATAAATCACCGGGCACTAATCACCAGAAATTGGTCGGTGGGTATTGGTGACTGGAACTAAAAATTAGGGAGGAATTTTAAAGTGAGTAAAGCGGTGGGATTATATATTCATATTCCCTTTTGTAAACAGAAATGTTTTTACTGCGACTTTCCTTCTTTTAGTGGAAAAGAATCTCTTATGATGAATTACGCTAAAGCCTTAAGTAAAGAGATAAGTGGAATTAAAAACGAAATAGATACCATATTTGTAGGTGGGGGAACTCCCACCTATTTATCTTTAGAGGCATGGAAAATTATAAAGAAGGCATTAGATGGTTTGTATAAGAAAAAAGATTTAGAGTTTACTATAGAAGGAAATCCGGGAACTTTCACAGAGGAAAAACTTAAGTTTTTTAAGGAAATGGGAGTAAATAGAATCAGTATTGGACTTCAAGCTTGGCAGGATGATATTTTAAAAACTTTAGGAAGAATTCATGACTTAGATGATTTTAGAAAAAGTTATAAAATGGCTAGAAGTTGTGGATTTAAAAACATAAATGTAGATTTAATGTTTGGGCTTCCTAATCAAACTTTAGGAAAGTGGAAAGAAACTTTAAAAAATGTTATACATATGGAGCCACAACATCTTTCTTGCTATAGTCTTATAGTAGAAGAAGGTACAGTTTTTTATAAGAATTTAGAAAAATTATCTTTACCTTCAGAAGAGGAAGAAAGAAGTATGTATATTGAAACAATAGAATTTTTAAGAGAAAATGGATATGAGCAATATGAAATATCTAATTTTTCTAAGGAAGGCAGGCAATGCAGACATAATTTAATTTATTGGAATTTAGAAGATTATATAGGTTGTGGTTCAGGTGCTCATTCATATTTAAATAGTGAAAGATATTGTAATGTGGAGGATATATGTAAGTATATTAAGCTTATGGAGAAAAGCAATAGTGCTCAGATAGAAAGGCATAAAAATACTTCAAAAGAAGATATGGAAGAATATATTTTTATGGGTCTTAGAAAAATAGAGGGTATTTCTAAAAAAGAATTTAAGGAAAAATTTAATAGAGATATTTATATTATATATGGAGATATTATAAATAAATATAAAGCTATGAATTTAATTATTGAAAATGAAGATAGAATGTTTTTATCTACAGAAGGTATACAGGTGTCTAATGTTATAATGAGTGATTTTATATTAGATTAGACAGCTATATTGTCTATAATATGTTAATACCTTAAATTAAAAACATATTAAACAGGAGTAATAAGTAGATATATTGAGAAAAATATGGATAAACAATATTAAATAGTATTAACTGAAATTTATATTATGTATCATATATTGACAAAAAAAATTTAGAGTGATATGTTTAAAACATAGTCGTTAGCACTCAATGCTAATGAGTGCTAATAAAAGAGGTGATATTTATGAATATAGATGAAAGAAAAATAAAAATACTTCAAGCTATAATTCACGACTATATAAACACAGGAGAACCTGTTGGATCAAGAACCATAGCGAAAAAATATGATTTGGGAATAAGCTCAGCAACTATAAGAAATGAAATGTCTGATTTAGAAGAAATGGGTTATTTAGAACAACTTCATAGCTCTTCTGGTAGAAAACCTTCAGATAAGGGATATAGATTATATGTAGATGAGTTTATGCAGTTACCTACAATATCACCTGAAGATGAATTTGCAATACAAAAAAGCATTATGGATTTAGCTATTTTTCAAATGGACAAAACTATTCAAGAAATTACAGAGTTATTATCACAGCTTACAAAGTTAACATGCATTATAAAGGCACCTTCTTTAAGGCAGAGTTATATAAAGCATATTCAGTTAACACCAATAGATAACTGGAATTTACTTTTAACTATTGTTACTGATACTGCTTTGGTGAAAAATGCAATAGTAAGATTAGATATAGAAATAGATGATGATTGGATTTTGAAATTTAATAATTATATTAATGAAAAGCTAAGATATAAAACTGTAGAAGAATTTTTTCATAAGATAATTTATGAAATAGAGAGTGAACTTCAAAATAGTTATAAAGTCCTAGAGGTTATTATAAGCACATTAGCGGAGGCTTTAAGAGAAATCGATGATGCTCAGTTTTATTTAGGAGGAGCTACGAACATATTTAATTATCAAGAATACAATGACATAGATAGTGCTAGAAGATTTTTAAATCTTTTAGATGACAAAGAAAAGGTAAAATTGTTATTAAATGAAGGACTTAACCCTAATGAAGTATCCATAAAGATAGGAACTGAAAATTTCATAGAAGGTGCAGAAGATTGTAGCGTTATATCTGCTGTCTATAGTATAAACAATAGGCCTTTAGGAGCTGTTGCCATTATAGGACCTACAAGAATGCACTATCCTAAGGTGATATCTATATTAACAGAAGTTATAAAAACTTTAAATGATAATTCTTCAGATAACCTTCATAAATAAGGTTATAAAAATATTAAGGCGGTGGTAAATTTGACAAGTGAGGAAAAAAATTTAAAAGAAGATCTGAGTGATGAGGAAATATTAGAGGATAAGGTAGCAGAAAAAGTAGAAAACTCAGACAATAAAAATATTTCCCTAGATGAAGAAGAAAGAAATGAAAAAGAAGATTTAATAAAAAAATTGAAAGAAGACAAAGAAAATCTTGAAAAGGAAAATAGATGTTTTAAAGATGAAGAAACTAAATTAAACAATGAAAATAAAGCATTAAAAGATAGATTAGAAAGAATAGTTTCTGAGTATGATAACTATAGAAACAGAACATCTAAGGAAAAAGAAGCTATTTATGATGATGCTTGTGAAGATGTACTTAAGCACATGCTTCCTGTTTTAGATAACTTAGAGAGAGCTATGGAAGTAGAGGGATGTGTGGAAGACATTAAAAAAGGCATAGAAATGACTATAAAGCAATTTAAAGATAGTTTTGAGAAAATTGGTGTAGAAGAAATATCTACAGAAGAAGGTTTTGATCCTAACTTCCATAATGCAGTAATGCATGTGGAGGATAACAATTATAAAGAAAAAGAAGTAGTTGAAGTATTTCAAAAGGGATACAAAAAAGGAAATAAAGTTTTAAGATACAGTATGGTTAAAGTTGCAAACTAACCAGTATATATAGGAGGTAATAAAAATGGGAAAAATAATAGGAATTGACTTAGGAACAACAAACTCTTGTGTTGCAGTTATGGAAGGTGGAGAACCAGTTGTAATACCAAATGCAGAAGGTGCTAGAACAACACCATCAGTTGTATCATTTCAAAAGGATGACAGCAGACTTGTAGGTCAGGTTGCTAAAAGGCAAGCAATAACTAATCCAGATAAAACAATAATATCTATAAAGAGACACATGGGTACTGATTATAGAGTATCAATTGATGATAAGAAATATTCACCAGAAGAAATATCAGCAATAGTACTACAAAAAATGAAGGCTGATGCTGAAGCATATTTAGGAGAAAAGATAACTCAAGCAGTTATAACTGTTCCAGCTTACTTTAATGATAGCCAAAGACAGGCTACTAAAAATGCTGGTAAGATAGCTGGTCTTGAAGTTTTAAGAATAATAAATGAGCCAACAGCAGCTTCACTTGCTTATGGTCTTGATAAAATGGATACAAATCAAAAAATATTTGTATATGACTTAGGTGGAGGTACATTTGATGTATCTATACTAGAATTAGGCGATGGAGTATTTGAAGTTAAAGCAACTAATGGTAATACAAAATTAGGTGGAGATGACTTCGACAATAGAATAATAGATTTCATTGCAGAAAACTTTAAAAATGAAAATGGTATAGATTTAAGAGAAGATAAAATGGCACTTCAAAGATTAAAAGAAGCTGCTGAAAAAGCTAAAATAGAATTATCTTCAGCTATGCAAACAAATATTAACTTACCATTTATAACTGCAGATGCTACAGGCCCAAAACATATAGATATGGATTTAACAAGAGCTAAATTTAATGAATTAACTGCTGATTTAGTAGAAGCTAGTATAGAGCCTATGAGAAAAGCACTTAGTGACTCAGAACTTTCAATAAATGATATAGATAAAATAGTACTTGTAGGTGGTTCTACTAGAATTCCTGCAGTTCAGGAAGCAGTTAAGAATTTTACAGGAAAAGAGCCAACTAAAGGAGTTAACCCAGATGAATGTGTTGCACTAGGAGCAGCTATACAGGCTGGTGTACTTTCAGGAGATGTTAAGGATGTACTTCTTCTAGATGTTACTCCATTAACTTTAGGAATAGAAACATTAGGCGGAGTTGCAACTCCATTAATAGAAAGAAATACAACTATTCCAACTAAAAAGAGTCAAATATTCTCAACAGCAGCAGATGGTCAAACATCCGTTGAAATTCACATAGTTCAAGGTGAAAGAAAAATGTCTTCAGACAATAAGACTTTAGGAAGATTCCAACTTTCAGGAATACCAGCGGCTCCAAGAGGAATACCTCAAATAGAAGTTACATTTGATATAGATGCTAATGGTATATTAAATGTTTCAGCTAAGGATAAGGGAACAGGAAAAGAAGCAAAAATAACAATAACAGCTTCAACTAACCTTTCTCAAGACGAAGTTGAAAAAGCTATGAAAGAAGCAGAGCAAAATGCTGAAGCAGATAAGAATAAAAAGGATTTAATAGAAGCAAAAAATAATGCTGAACAAGTAGCTTACCAAACAGAAAAAACATTAGAAGAGCTTGGAGATAAAGTAACAGATGCTGAAAAATCAGACATAAAAGCTAAAGTAGAGAATTTAAAGAAAGTTAAAGATACAGATGATTTAGAAGGAATTAAAAAAGCACAAGAAGAATTAACAACAGCTTTCTATGCAATATCTTCTAAAATGTATGAGCAACAAGCTGGTGCTCAGGGCGCAGGTCCAGACATGGGTGGTGCTTCAGCAGAAAATGCAAATACTAAAGGATCAGATGACAATGTAGTAGATGCAGATTATAAAGTAGAAGACGATAAATAATAGGTTAAAGTAAATAAGGGGAGGATTTATTGCCTTCCCTTAATTTGGGTTATTAGGTGGTGAAATAAATTTGGCTAGTAAAGATTATTATGAAATCCTGGGACTGCAAAAGGGAGCCAGTGATGAGGAAATAAAAAAGGCTTTTAGAAAGATGGCGTTAAAATACCATCCAGATAGAAATCCAGACAATAAAGAAGCTGAAGAAAAGTTTAAAGAAGTAAACGAAGCATATCAAGTGCTTTCTGACCCTAATAAGAGAAGTCAATATGATCAATTTGGTACTACAGACTTTAATGGTGGTGCTGGAGGCTTTGGAGGATTTGATTTCTCAGACTTTGGCGGTGGAGGCTTTGGTGGATTTTCAGATATATTTGAAAACATCTTTGGAGGCGGAGGTGGCTTTTCTGGAAGAAGAAGGCCAAATGGACCTCAAAGAGGTGCTGATTTAGAATACACATTGAGGTTAAAATTCGACGAAGCTATTTTTGGAGTAGAAAAAGAAATTTCTATAGATAAAAATGAGAAATGTGAAAAGTGTAATGGTACAGGTGCAAAATCAGGTACTTCTCCAGTAACCTGTGACAAATGTGGTGGCTCTGGACAAGTGAAAGTTCAAAGAAATACTCCACTAGGAAGCTTTGTAAGCGTTGGAACTTGTGATAAGTGCGGAGGTCAAGGTACCATAATAAAAGAAAAGTGTGTTCATTGTGGCGGAAAAGGAACTATAAGAAAGAGAAAGAAAATAAAGATCAATATACCTGCAGGAGTAGATACTGGAAATGTACTTCCTATAAGGGGTCAGGGGGAGCCAGGAAAGAATGGAGGCCCTTCTGGAGATCTTTATGTAAATATAATGGTAGAACCACATCCAAACTTTAAAAGAGAGGGAATCAATATATATATAGATACACATATAAGCTTTGGAAAAGCTACTTTAGGAGCAGAAATAAAAGTTCCTACAGTGGATGGGTCTGTAAAATACAAAGTGCCAGCTGGAACTCAACCGGGTACAGTATTTAGACTTAAAGGGAAAGGTGTTCCTAGAGTAAATAGTAAGTCTAGAGGAGACCAATATGTGAAGGTCGTAGTAGATGTACCTAAGAATTTAAATGAGGCACAGAAGAAGGCTATTTTAGACTTTATGGAAGCTAGTGGTGAAAAATACGAAGGTGACAAAAAAGAGTCTTTTGTAGATAAATTAAAAAACTCATTTAAATAAATTTGGCCGCTTAACTTAAATAAGAGTTAGGCGGTTAGTTTTTTGCCAATGAATTATAGGTGCATACAATTAAAGAAATTCCCTATGAATTTCAACCTTAATTTTAAATTAAAGTATACATAGTGAAATATTATGTGATAATATATTATAAGAAAATAATTAGTATGGGGGAAACGATATGGTAGATAAAGAATGGATTGAAGTTACAGTTATAACTAGTAGTGAGGCTGTAGAAGCAGTTTCAGGTATTTTATATAATACAGGAGTTAAAGGTGTAGCTATACAGGATTCCCAAGATGTAGAGTTTAAAAAGAAACACCCAGGAGATTGGGATTATTTTGATGAAAAACTTTTAGATATAGAGGACGGAGCAGTAATAAAAGGATACTATAAGGAAGATGAAAAATTCCAATCCTACATTAAGTACATAGAAGAAGGAGTAAATTCCTTAGAAGAATTTGGTATAGATAAAGGTAAAGGAATTGTTGTATATAATAAAGTAAATGAACAGGATTGGGAAAATAACTGGAAAAAGTATTATAAACCTACAAAAGTGGGAAATAAAATAGTAGTAAAACCCATTTGGGAAGAGTATAGTAAAAAAGATGATGAAATAATTTTAGAATTAGATCCGGGAATGGCTTTCGGAACAGGAACTCATGAAACTACTAGAATGTGTATAAAAGCTTTAGAAAAGTATGTGAAAGACGATTCTACAGTATTTGATATAGGAACAGGTTCAGGAATATTATCTATAGCAGCAGCAAAGCTAAAGGCTAAAAAGGTAATAGGCGTAGATTTAGATCCTGTAGCTGTAGATTCTGCTAAACAAAATGTAGGATTTAATAAATTAAATAATATTGAAATATTACATGGTAACTTAATGGAAGTAGTTAAAGGAAAAGCTGATATAGTAATTGCCAATATAATAGCAGATATTATATTGTTCCTTACTAAGGATGTTAAAAACTTTATAAAAGAAGATGGTTATTTTATATCATCAGGAATAATATTAGATAGAAAAGATGACGTAGTTAAATGTTTAGAAGAAAATGGCTTCACCATTGAAGAATTAAATATAGATGGTGAGTGGTGCTGTATAGTAGCTAAAGAAGGGAAGAATTAGATTGCATAAGTTTTTTGTATCTAATGAAAATATTGTAGATGAATGGGTTAATATAATTGGTGATGATGTAAAACATATATATAAAGTTTTAAGATTAAATATTGGTGATAAAATTTGTATAAATAATTGCTCCGGACAGGAATACTTAGCTGAGATAAAAGAAATAGATAAAAAAGAAGTAAAAGCTCAAATATTGAAAAAAATGGACACTGACAATGAGAGTTCTATA
Organism: Haloimpatiens massiliensis; assembly: GCF_900184255.1. NCBI lineage: Bacteria > Bacillati > Bacillota > Clostridia > Eubacteriales > Clostridiaceae > Haloimpatiens > Haloimpatiens massiliensis. Next base: position 166,568 of record NZ_LT854640.1, read on the forward strand.
AATGTCACTATATATCAAGGACTTCCTAAGGCATCAAAAATGGATTTGATAGTTCAAAAGAATACGGAACTGGGAGTTAAAGAAATAACCCCTGTTATTACAGAGAGAGTAGTAGTTAAGGGTGAATTAAAAGAATATAAAAAAGTTGACAGATGGAATAGAATTGCCCTAGAAGCTTGTAAACAAAGCAAAAGAAGCTATATTCCAAAGATAAATAACCCTTTGGAGTTTCATGAAATGTTAAAGGAGTTGTCTAATTTTCAACTGATAGTGGTGCCATATGAGAATAAGGAAGAATATGGCATAAAGAAATTAATTCAGGATATAAAAAATCTGCAAATTAAAGATGTTGCTATTGTTATAGGACCAGAAGGTGGATTTGAAGAGGAAGAAATAGTTAAGCTGCAGGAAAAGGGAGCTTATATAATTACTTTAGGTCCTAGGATTCTAAGGACAGAGACTGCAGGATTTACTTGTTTGAGCTTAATAATGTATGAATTAGGAGATTTAGGAGGAAATATGTAATGAAGGTTGCTTTTGCTACTTTAGGCTGTAGAGTAAATCTATATGAGACAGAAGCTATGATGGAAAAATTTATAAAAGAAGGATATGAAGTAGTGGAATTTGAAGACTTCGCAGATGTATATGTAATAAACACATGTACTGTTACTAATACTGGAGATAAAAAGTCAAGACAAATGATAAGAAGGGCTAAAAAGAAAAATGAAGAATCTATAGTAGCAGTTGTGGGGTGTTACGCTCAAATTGCACCAGAAGAGATTTCTAGCATACAAGGGGTAGATGTGATTCTAGGAACTAGAAATAAGGGAGAAATAATTTACTGGGTAAATAGAGTTAAAGAAGAAAAAGAGCAAATGATAGTGGTGAAGGATGTATTAAAAAACAATAGTTTTGAAGATTTAAATATACAAGAATATCAAGATAAAACTAGAGCTTTTCTTAAAATTCAGGATGGCTGCAATAGATTTTGTTCCTATTGCTTAATACCTTTTGCTAGAGGAGCTGTATGTAGTAAAAAACCAGAGAGAGTTTTAGAAGAAGTTAAAAAACTTTCAGAGCATGGTTTTAAAGAAATAATATTATCAGGAATTCATATAGCATCTTATGGAAATGATTTGGAAGGCAATTGGGATTTGACAAGGATATTGGAAGAAATAAACAAGGTGCATGGAATACAAAGAATAAGAATAGGCTCTATAGACCCTACGTTCTTCACAGAAGAAGTTATAAAAAAAGCAGCATCTATAGAAAAGTTATGTCCACATTTTCATTTATCACTTCAAAGTGGATGTGATGAGACTTTAAAAAGAATGAACAGGAGATATACTGCAAAAGAGTATGAAGAAGCTGTTGATAATTTAAGGAAGTATATAAAAGATGTATCTATAACTACGGATGTTATAGTGGGATTCCCAGGAGAAACTGAAGAGGAATTTAGTGACACATATAATTTCTTAAAACATATAGAATTATCAAAGATGCATATATTCAAGTATAGTCCAAGAAAGGGAACTAAAGCTGCTCAAATGCCAGATCAAGTAGATGGAAATATAAAAGAAGAAAGAAGTAGTAAGTTAATTTCTCTAGACAAGGAATTAGAAAATAAATTTATAAGTAGATTCATAGGAAGAGAAATGAATGTTTTGTTTGAACAAAATGTACATGGAAATGATAATTTATATGAAGGATACACAGAAAATTATATAAAAGTATTGATGGAATCAGAAGAAGATATAAAGGGTAAAATAGTAAGAGTAACAATAAATTCAGCAGAAGGAGAACACGCATTAGGTAAGGAGATTAAGCCTAAGGAATAGAAGTTGTAATATAAATATTTTTATTTCATAAAGAAGGAATTAATAAAAATCTGTTGAAATATAATAATAAATAGAGATGAGCATAATTGATAAAAAATCAAATGATTAAAGTAAAATAGTTCCAAATTTTCTTGAGCGGAGCTTGTTGAGAAGAATTTGAAGTAGAGATTAATAATAAAAAAAGCAAAAAGGGCAGACTACTCCCATAGTAAAAAACAATGTTAAAAAATGTATTTTGATTAAGCTGTTCTTTTAAATCCCGATAGGGATTTGGATTTATCTATACAATCAGATTTTATAGCAGCAAGTGCAACGGTTAAAAGGCAAATGTGTCCAATAGTATTTAGATTAGTAACAGAGTTAATATTTCTAACATGAGCTTGTTCAGTATTGAGATTTTTCCATCTTGAATTGTATCTTTCAGATTCAGTTCTTAAGCTATATATTTTCTTGAAAAATATAGAATTACGATTGATAGAAGCTCTATAATCAGTTCCAATGCTTATGTATTTTACACAACCTCTGTTTTTCTTACCATTAAAATATTTTTTATGCTTACATGGACATAATGAATCATCTTTTGATTTTCTATAAGGACAACAGAATTTTTGCTTAATATAGGAATCAAAGTATTGTTTGCCATCTTTATGCATGGCTAAACCGCCATTGCATATAACATTACCTGTAGATGTTAAACTATTTTTCTTAGTGCCACGCTTATTTAAGGCAATGAAAGCAAGCCCTTTAAGGGTGTTACGAATAAAATCATGATTTTGCTTTGAATCATATCCTTTATCAGCAATAATGTAACTGTCTTTTAGTGAAAACCATTCATTTGTAGCAGTAAGAATTTCTATAAAATTAGAAATTTCATTGATATCGGCAGTTGTAGTAAATTCAGCAATAGGAAGACCCGATATAGCATCACAAATAACATGATTTTTGTATCCCCAGTAAAATTCATAATTTTTCTTTGATTTATTGGGTTTATCCTCTGAAACTTGAACATTCAAGGAGTTATTAGCAGTATGAACTCCTAGTTTACAATCTTTATCAGAAGATGGAGGATTCTTTTTAGAAAACTTGTTACTTGAAAAAGATTTGGGATTATTAAATTTAGTATTAGCTTTAACAGGAGTGGCATCAACAGATACAAAATTGTTATCAATAAAACCTAACTCCTTAAGAACATTAACTTGATTTTTCATGATTTCTTTAAGATAAGAGTTAGATAAATTTTTAATAAATCTCTGAAAAACCCAGTATGAAGGTAAAGATTTAAGAATGTTAAAACCACAAAGTTGGGCTATAATTAAATTATTTTCTAAAAAATCTTTAAGATCAGTAATTTGGGCAAACTTCTCACATTTCATGACGATGAAAGCTCTAAAAAGAGCATGGCGTGAAAATCCAGTAGGGCCATATTTAGAAGGAACCCTATCGGGTAATGGAGATAAATCAAGATTATCAAAGATTTTTGTATAAAAATTGATAAGCTTTTGAGAAGTAAAAAGTTCAATTATGTTAAAGATTTCTTGACGTTGGTACATAGAGGTTTCCTCCTTATTGTTTTTATATTATGTGTGGTAATATAGTATAATTCGACAAAAATGTGAGGAAATCCTATGATATATATTTGAGTGATTAAAAAAAATAGCCCTACGTGGCTAGTGATATCAAGGCCTTAGAGTTATGCTCAAGGCTAATAATAAATGGTGAGGAGGTGATATTAAGTGGACGATTGTATATTTTGTAAAATTGTAAATGGAGATATACCATGTAGTAAAGTATATGAAGATGAAAAAATATTGGCATTTAAAGATATAGAACCTCAAGCACCTACTCATATATTAATAATACCTAAGAAGCACATAGAGAGTTTGAACTCATTAACTGAAGAAGATTCTAATATAGTCACTTACATCTTTATGAAAGCTAAAAAGCTGGCTAAAGAGTTAGGTGTGGCTGAGGATGGATATAGAATAGTAAATAATTGCGGTAAAGACGGTGGACAGACTGTTCAGCATTTACATTTCCATATGCTTGCTGGAAGAAATCTTCAATGGCCACCAGGTTAATGTAAAAAAGGTTATTGACACAAGCAGAAGGGCTATTGTATAATTAACAATGTGCTATTTATGCCCAACATCAGCTGTTTAAAATTAAAATAAATCAGCTAGCGGAGGGAGGGAAAATACATGTCAGAAATAAAAGTAAGAGAAAATGAATCACTTGAAAGTGCTTTAAGAAGATTTAAAAAAGAATGCGCTAAGTCTGGTGTTCTTTCTGAAGTAAGAAAAAGAGAGCACTACGAAAAACCAAGCGTAAAGAAAAAAAAGAAATCTGAAGCAGCAAGAAAAAGAAAACATAGATAGATTTTTAAAATTTGAAAGAAGGTACGAGTATGTCCCTTAAAGAGAGATTACAACAAGATTGGAAAGATGCATTAAAAGGAAAAGAAAAGTTTAAAGCTAATGTTATTAGCATGGCTAAGGCGGCAGTTTTGCAAGTCGAAAAGACAGATGGTTCTTCCCTTGATGATCAGCAGATTGTTGAAATCTTGGCTAAGGAAGTAAAACAAAGAAGAGATGCGATAGAAGAGTTTAAAAAGGGAAATAGACAAGATCTTATTGATGAATCTGAAGAAGAAATAAGGATCTTGATGAATTACCTTCCTCAGCAGTTAACTCAGGAAGAAATCTTTAAAATTGTCAAAGCATCGGCTGATGAGGTAGGGGCTAATAGCATAAAAGACATGGGAAAGCTTATGTCAGCAGTAATGCCTAAGTTTAAAGGTAGAGCTGATGGTAAACTTGTTAATAAAATTGTAAAAGAATATCTTAGTAGATAAAGGTTCAGCATTGCTGGACCTTTTTTATTTCTCCATTTTTATCATTTATTAAATTTTTCATTCATAAATTTAATATGAAGGGGATGAAAGAGAAGGTGATTGTATGGAGAAAAAAATGTATTCTGCCAAGGAGAGGTTTGCAGATAAATTAGAACTTCCTAGGGATGTAGTTTTAAATTTACCTAGGATAACTGTATTAGGAAATAGTGAGATAACTATAGAAAATCATAAAGGTATTGTACTTTTTGAAGATGAAATTATTAAAATAAACACTACTATTGGAGTGATAACTATAGAAGGTAGTAATTTTGAAATATTATTTATAGGTGGAAATACTATAAGCTTAAGTGGAAAGTTTAAGAATATAGTGTATGGAGGAAATGAGTAATATGGATTTTAGTAAGTATAAAAAAGGTACAATACTATTAGAAATTCAGTGTTTAAGTCCAGAAAGATTTATTAACTTATTATGGAAAAATAATATATATGTAAAGGATATAAAGAGGATAAATATAACTACAGTTAGAATGATTGTAAACTTAAAAGATTATTCTAAAATAACGGAAGTATCTAAAAGAACTGATACAAAAATAAAAATATTAAAAAGAAAAGGAATAGATTTTTTATTAATAAGAAAAAATAAAGTGGTTGCCATTTCCACTGGAATTATATTATTCATGTGCATAACATACTATTTATCTGGTTTTGTATGGAAAGTAAATATAGAAACGGAAAAATATCTTTCGCCCTATGAAATAAGAACCCAAATGCTAAAGTATGGTATAAAAGAAGGAGAAAAAAAATCTAGTATAGATGTGCATAAACTAGAAAAACAAATACTGAAGGATAATAGCAATGTAATGTGGGTCAGGGCTAGAATAGAAGGAGTAAATTTAAATATTAGTATTTTTGAAAATCAATCCCCACCTATAATAGTAAAGAATGATGAACCTTGCGATTTGGTAGCTAAACAAGATGGAGAAATAGTTAGAGTATATACTAAGGCAGGTACGGCAGTGGTAAAGGAAGGTGCTGTGGTGAAAAAAGGAGAGTTATTGGTAAAGGGAGAGCAAGGTACAGAAGAGTCAACTTATGAGGTTCATGCTACAGGTCAGGTTATAGCAAAAACTTTTTATGAAAAAAGTAAAGAAGTGCCTATTACAGTTAAAAGTAGAGAAAGAACAGGAAATAAGGTAGAAAGAATTTATATTATGTTAAAAGGAAAGAAAATTTATTTAAAAAATGATTTAAATAAATTTTATAAGTATGATAGAATAGTAGATAATAAAGGGCCTATAACTAAAGAAACATATTATGAGATTAAAGAAAAGCAAGTGGTAAATAAAAAAGAGGATATAGTTAAGAAAACAGTAGAAGAATTGACTAAAGATATAACAAAGGATATAGATAAATCTGTTAAAATAGTTGATAAAATAGTTGACACAAAAATTGTGGAAGACAAATACCAAATAAGACTTCTTTTAGTAGGTGAAGAGAATATAGCTATACCGCAGAGTTTAGAATATGATGTGGATAAGGAAAAGTAGTTATATGGTTTATTTAATACAAAAGGGTATGAAGGTGAGAATAAAGTAAAGATAAAACAGTATGTAGTTTGATTTTATTTAACATAAGAGGGTGGGGATATACATGAACAGAAATAAGTTTAAAGGAATTTTTAATAAAAGAAAATATAAAAGAAATATGATATTTTTATTGGCTTTTATATTTATTTACTCTGTTATGGCTACTTCTCTGGTTACAAAAAAATATAATATTAAAGAAGGGGAAATAGCCAAGGTAGATATAAAAGCAACTAGAGATGTTAAGGATGAAGTAAGCACTAAGGCATTAATAGACCAAGCAATTAAAAATTCCGGACCTCAATATTCAGTAGATAAGTCTGTAAAGGAAAAAGTAATTAAGAGCATAAATGAACTTTTAGGTAAAATAATTGAAGTTCAGCAAAGTGCAAAAGCTTTACCAGAAAACGAAAAAATGAATTTATATAGACAAAAAATAGAAGATTTGAAAAATGCAACATCAATAAAATTGTCTACAGAAAATATGGAAAAGCTGTTAAAACTAAATGAAGCAGAAGTTAGAAGTTTAAATGTAATTCTTAGAGATACTATGACAGAGGTTTATGATAATAAAATAATGGAAGATAAAAAGGAAGATGTAAAAGAAGCTAGAGAAACCATAGTATTTAGAATTAATAGTTCTGATTTATCTAAGTCAGGTAAAGAGCTAGGAGTAACTATAGGATATATGCAAGTTTTTCCTAACTATGTATTTGATGAAAAGAAAACAGAAGAATATAAGGAAAAGGTTGTAAAGGAAGTTCAACCTATTATAATTAAGAAAGATCAAATAATAGTAAAAGAGGGAGAGCCAGTAGAAAAATATCAAATGGATATATTAAAGAGCCTTGGCCTCCTAGATAATAAAAGTAATTTTGAATGGTATCTTTATATAAGTTTGGCTGGCTTAGTTTTGATAGTTATGACTCTTCAATTATACTATCTTAAGAAATATCATCAAAAGATATATAAAGATAATAGCAAATTAATACTTATATATATATTAATATTTATATCTCTATCTTTAGCAAGAGTACTAGGCATAATATCACCTTTTTTAGTGCCTCTATCTTGCGTTCCTATGCTTATGACACTTTTAATAGGGCAAAGGGTTGCTTTAACTATAAACGTTATAAACAGCGCTTTAATTGGTGCTGTAGTTGGTTTTAAACCAGAGATTATAATGTTAGCAGTTATAAACGGGGTCATAGGAACTATAATATTAAAGAAAATGCAGCAAAGAAACGATATACTGTATTCAAGTATATATATGGCTATAACAAATGTTATGTTTACATTTTCATCAGGATTCTTGCTTAGTAACAATGTACTAGATGTTGTGAAAAATGCAGCTTTTGCATTTATATCTAGTTGTATTTCAGGGGTACTTACTATAGGGTTCTTGCCATTTTTTGAAAGCGCATTTGACATAGTGACTACTATAAAACTTTTGGAATTATCAAATCCCAATAATCCGCTGCTCAGAAAGATATTATTAGAAGCTCCAGGAACATATCATCATAGCGTACTAGTTGGAAATTTAGCGGAGGTTGCAGCAGAGGCCGTTGGAGGCAATCCGGTTTTAGCTAGAGTTGGAGCGTACTATCATGATGCAGGAAAAATAAAAAGACCATACTTTTTCAAAGAAAATCAATTTGGGGGAGAAAATCCTCATAATAAAATAACACCAAACTTAAGCACTTTAATAATAACATCTCATGTAAAGGATGGGTTAGAACTGGCAAAAGAACATAAAATACCTAAAGAAATACAAGACATAATAATTCAACATCATGGTACTTCATTAGTAAAATACTTTTATTTAACAGTTAAAAATGCTAGTGATGATCCAGAAAGCATTAAAGAAGAGGATTTCAGGTATCCAGGTCCTATACCTAATAGTAAGGAAGCAGCCATAATAATGCTTGCAGATGGAGTAGAGGCGGCAGTAAGATCTATTAGTAATCCTACTAAGGGTAAAATAGAAGAAATGGTAAATAATATAATTAAGGGAAGATTAGCAGAGGGTCAACTAGATGATTGTGATTTAACTCTTAAGGATTTAAATAAAATTAGAAAGTCATTTTTGAAGGTGTTAAGTGGAATTTATCATCAAAGAATAGAATATCCTACAGATAAATGGTCTGAAAAAGCTATTTCTAAGGAATAAAAGGAGTTAAGTATATGTTATATATAGACAACAGACAAGAAAAAATAAACGTAGATGAGCAGTTTGAAAGTACTTTAGAGAAGATAATAGAATGGACTTTAAAAGAAGAAAAAGTAGATTTAGATTATGAGATAAGTATTTTATTTGTGGACAATGAAGCTATAAGAGAGATAAATAGAGAACAAAGAGGAATAGATAGAGATACAGATGTATTGTCATTTCCTATGTTAGATTATCCAAAGGGGAAAGTTTACAAAGAGATTTATTTAAAAAAATCCTTTGATGACAGTTATTTTGATGATGGAAAATTAGTACTTGGAGATATAGTCTTGTCATTAGAAAAGGGGAAAACTCAAAGTGAAGAATATGGTCATTCATTTTTAAGAGAATGTTGCTATTTAACAGTACATTCAGTATTACATTTACTTGGATATGATCATATGGAAGAAGAAGATAAGAAAAAAATGAGAACAAGAGAAGAAGAAATATTAAATAAGTTTAACATAATAAGATAAAAATAGTCCTCCTTCGAGAGGACTATTTTTAAAATGAAATACTTATAATACGTATAGTTATATTATATTAGGTGGTGATAGAGTGAAAGAAAAGAGAAAACTTTTAGATAGTTTTAACGATGCAATTGAAGGGGTAATTTATGCCATAAGAACTCAAAAAAACATGAGAATTCATATGATAGCAGCAATTTTAGTTTTAATATCATGCTTTTTCTTTGATCTTACGAAAAATGAATTGCTTATAGTTACAATCACTATAACCTTAGTGATATTTGCAGAAATGATAAACACAGCAGTAGAGTTTGCAATTGATGCTACTACTAATTACTATCATCCATTAGCAAAAATAGCTAAAAACATAGCTGCAGGGGCGGTTTTTATAACAGCTTTAAATGCAGTACTAGTAGGATTTATATTGTTTTGGGATAAACTTCAATACATTAATTTTTTAACTCTAAAAAAAATAAGAAATGCAGATACCTATATGATGTTTATTATATTGGTAATAGTTTGTATAGCTACAGTGATTGTAAAAGCTATATATGGAGAAGGAACACCACTTAAAGGAGGCATGCCTAGTGGACATAGTGCTTTGGCATTTTCTATAGCTACAATAATAGCTCTATTAACAGTGGAACCATCTGCTATAATATTAAGCTATTTGTTGGCTATAATAGTTGCACAAAGTAGAGTAGACTCAGAGGTTCACTCTGTACTAGAAGTAGTTCTAGGGGCGCTATTTGGCATTATATTGACTATAATAATATTTAAGTTTTTAAATTAGTGATACATGTATTGCTTGAAACAGCTAAAAATAATGATATAATTTATATACAATGTATAAGAATATAGATTGTATTAATAAATTTGGAGGTATGATTATGGAAATAAAAGAATTGATATATAAAGCAAAAACGGCCAGAGAAAAAGCATACTCACCATATTCAAATTTTAAAGTTGGAGCAGCTGTGCTTATGGACAATGGAGAGGTGTATACAGGATGTAATATAGAAAATGCATCTTTTGGAGCTACAAATTGTGCAGAAAGAACAGCTATATTTAAGGCAGTATCAGAAGGAGCTAAAGAAATAAAAGCCATAGCCTTAATAGGAAGTGAAGAAGAATTTACTTACCCATGTGGTATATGCAGACAGGTGATATCTGAATTTGCAGATGAAGATATCAAAATAATAATTGCGAAAAACGAAGAAGAATATATTGTTAAAAATTTAAATGATATATTGCCAGGAGCATTTACTAAAAAGGACTTAAATAAATAGTTACAAGAGGAGGAAAAATGTTTAAATCAGGATTTGTTACAATAATAGGAAGACCTAATGTGGGAAAATCCACATTAACAAATTATTTATTAGGAGAAAAATTATCTATAGTTTCTAATAAACCTCAAACTACTAGGAATAATATACAAACCGTCCTAACAGGGGAGGACTATCAATTAGTATTTGTGGATACACCGGGCATACATAAGCCTAAGCATAAATTAGGAGAATATATGGTTGATATAGCCACAGAATCTATAAATAATGTAGACTTAGTATTATTCCTAACCACTGCAGATGTGGAATTAGGTAAGGGTGATTTATATATATTAGAACAGTTAAAAAACATTAATAAACCTGTATTTCTAGTGGTGAATAAAATTGACGAAAGTAATCCAGAAAGAATAGCAAAAACTTTAGAAAATTACGGAGATGTTTATGGATTTAAAGAAATAATTCCCATATCAGCTAAAAATGGCAAAAATGTAGATACACTTTTAAATTTAATGATAGACAATATGCCAGAAGGACCTATGTATTACCCTAAAGATATGATAGCTGATGTACAGGAAAGATTTGTAGTTACAGAGATTATTAGAGAAAAAGCACTGAGACTTTTAAAGGAAGAAGTACCACATGGAATAGCTGTGGAAGTTGTATCTATGAAGCAAACTCAAAGTGGAAAATATAAAATTGATGTAAATATAATATGTGAAAAGAAGTCTCACAAAGGTATAATAATAGGTAAACAAGGAACTATGCTAGGGAAGATTACAAGGTATGCTGAGGAAGATATGAAAACTTTCTTAGGTGAAAAGGTTGACTTGACTATATGGGTTAAAGTAAGGAAAGAATGGAGAGATGACAATAATCTTTTAAGGGAACTTGGATATAAGAAGTAAAGTTTCCATAAAGTTAATAAAGTATTATAGAAGAATATGAAGAATTTAGGGTATAATATATATAGGAGATGATTTTCTGTCAACTTATAAGACTAAAGCAATAATTTTAAAAACTCAAGATTATAAGGAAAATGACAAAATTATATGGTTATTTACAGAAAAAATAGGTAAGATTTCAGCTATAGCTAAAGGAGCTAAAAAGAATAAAAGTAAGTTTTTATCATCTACTTTGCCCTTTTGCTTTGGAGAATTTGTCATATATAGAGGAAAGAGTATGTACCTAATAAATGAGGTTCAGATTATTCACTCCTTTGGAGAATTTTTAAACGATTTAGAAATGTTAACATACGCATCTTATTTAAATGAACTTATAGATATAGCACTTTTAGAGGAAGAAAGTAATAGAGAACTTTTTAGGCAAGTAGTTACAGCTTACTATCTTATGAAAAACAAAGTTGGAGATGTAGAAATACTAGTAAGAGCTTTTGAAATTAAACTATTAAGTTTTACAGGATACGGATTAAATTTTCAAAACTGTTGTATTTGTGGTAAAAAAATAAGTTCCTCCAATTATATTAATTTTTCTTATGGCGGAGGGGTGTGCAGTGAATGTAACAAACAAAATGGTGTGACCTTAACTAATACTGCGTATAATGTATTAAAAATTCTATCTAACTTTCCCTTAGAAAAGGTTCATAGAGTTAGTGTTAAGGAGGATACAAAAAAAGAATTATATAAAATATTATATGGTTTTATATTAGAGAACTATCAAAAAGCACCTAAAAGTTTGAATATGTTAAATGTTTTTAAGGAGGAGAGTAAAAATGAGTGATGTAACTTTAGAAAAGATTGACATGATAATAGAAAGGACTGGGGTCAGTTATACAGAAGCAAAGGAAGCTTTAGAAGCATGTGATGGTGATGTAGTAGAAGCATTAGTATATATAGAAAGCAACAAAAAAAATGAGTCTCCTTATACCACAAAAGAAGAATTTATAGCATGGGTTAAAGATTTAATAAAAAAAGGTCAGGCAACTAGAATCAAAATAAAAAGGGATGACAAGGTTCTTGTAGATATGCCTGTAAATGCAGGTGTTGCTGCTGGGGTTATTTCTTTAATTTGGTGGCCTATAGCTGCAACTTTATTAGTTACTGCAGTTTTTGCTAAGATAACTGTAGAAATAACTAAAAAAGACGGTACGGTAGAAGTTGTAAATAAAATAATAAAAACTAAAGCTTCTGAGGTTAAGGATATAGTTAAAGATGCAAGCAGCGATATTAAAGAAAAAATAAATTCTAAAATGAATAAAGATAAATATGAAGAAGAAAGTGACAATGTATATCAATATACAGTTAATTTTGAAGAAGATGAGAAAGAAGATAACAGAGAAGATAGTAACAAAAATTATTAATAAATAAGCTGGCAGATAATACTGCCAGCTTTGTGCATAAATGAGGCTATTTTGATGTGGAAAAAAGAATTATAATAAAAAAAGTATATACTATTGAAATTTTTTGTTAAAAAATATATCATTATTATGTTTAAATGGTATAATAGAAGTTAGTATATGTTAGAAAGAGGGTGGCTACTATTAAACTTACAGATAGACAACAAGAAATAATAAGATTAGTTAAAGAAAATCAACCCATGACTAGTGAGAAAATAGCTGCTAATTTGAATTTAACAAGAGCTGCACTTAGACCAGATTTGGCTATACTTACAATGACTGGAATATTAGATGCTAGGCCTAAAGTAGGCTATATATATTCTAATAAACCCTCTTATAGTCTTGTTTATGATTATATTAGGAAAATATCAGTAGAAGAAATAATGTCAAAGCCAGTAGTTGTAAAAGAAGATACGTCTATATATGATGCAATTTTGCATTTGTTTTTAAATGATGTAGGAACTCTTTTTGTAGAAAATAATGATACATTAGTGGGTGCTATATCAAGAAAAGACTTTTTAAAGATTGCTATGGGTGGAACGGATATGCACAAAGTTCCAGTGGGAATTATAATGACTAGAATGCCAAATATAGTTTTTGTGGATCCTAAGGATACAGCTTATAATGCAGCAAAGAAAATAATGGATCATGAGGTTGACAGCCTTCCAGTAGTAGAAAATTTTATTAGTGAAGGAAAAGAATTTTTCAAAATAGTTGGTAAGGTTTCTAAAACAAATATAACTAAAATATTTGTTAAATTAGGAGAGAACAGCTAAATTTATTTAGTGTTGTCTCTTAATTATATAAAACGTATACGCCGTAAAGGGGGACTAAAAATGTCGGATAATAAATATGTATATTTATTTAATGAAGGCAATGCCAAAATGAGAAATCTTTTAGGAGGAAAGGGTGCCAATTTAGCGGAAATGACTAATTTGGGAATACCTGTACCAGAAGGTTTTACAGTAACAACAGAAGCTTGTGTTAAGTATTATGATGATGGTAAGAAAGTAGATTCTTGCGTTATTTCTCAAATAGAAGATGCCATGATAAAAATAGAAGAATCTACAGGTAAAAAATTTGGTTCTAAGGAAAATCCTCTTCTTGTATCTGTTAGATCAGGGGCTAGAGTTTCTATGCCTGGTATGATGGATACTATATTAAATTTAGGATTAAATGATGAAACTGTAGAAGCTATGGCTAAATTAACTAATAATGAAAGATTTGCATATGATTCATATAGAAGATTTATTCAGATGTTTTCAGATGTAGTTATGGGAATAGAAAAAAGAAAATTTGAAGAAATATTGGATGAATTTAAATGTAAAAAAGGCGTAAAATATGATACAGATTTAGATGCACAAGATTTAAAAAATGTGGTTGAAAGCTATAAAAACGTATATAAAAAAGAAATGGGAGAAGAATTTCCACAGGAACCTAAAATACAGTTAATAGAAGCTGTTACAGCTGTATTTAGATCCTGGGACAATCCAAGAGCAAACGTTTATAGAAGACTTAATGATATACCAGGAGATTGGGGTACTGCTGTAAACGTTCAAAGAATGGCTTTTGGTAATATGGGAAATACCTCTGGAACTGGCGTAGCATTTACCAGAAACCCAGCTAATGGAGAAAATAAGATATTTGGTGAATACTTAATAAATGCTCAAGGTGAAGATGTAGTTGCTGGAGTAAGAACTCCACAGCCATTACAAAAATTAGAAGAAGATTTACCTGAATGCTATGAGCAATTTATGAATATTGCAAAAAAATTAGAAAATCACTATAGAGATATGCAAGATATGGAATTTACCATAGAACAAGGCAAATTGTATTTTTTACAAACAAGAAATGGAAAAAGAACTGCTCAAGCTGCGTTAAAAATAGCTGTAGACTTAGTAAATGAAGGACTTCTTACTAAGGAAGAGGCTATTTTAAAAGTAGAACCAAAACAGTTAGATACATTGCTTCATCCTAATTTTGATGAAAAAGAGTTAAAGAAAGCAAAAACTGTAGCAAAAGGATTACCAGCTTCTCCAGGAGCTGCTTCAGGAAGAGTTTATTTTACTGCTGAAGATGCTAAAATGCATCATGAAAGTGGCGAAAAGGTAGTTCTTGTAAGATTAGAAACTTCTCCAGAAGATATAGAAGGAATGGTTGCGTCAGAGGGCATATTAACTGTAAGAGGTGGTATGACATCTCACGCTGCAGTTGTAGCAAGAGGTATGGGAACTTGTTGTGTAGCAGGTTGTGGAGAAATAATTGTAGATGAAAAGGCAAAAACTTTTGAAGCTGCTGGACAAATATTTCATGAAGGCGATTACATTTCATTGGATGGAACTACAGGAAATGTATACGGTAAGTTAATAAAGACTGTTTCACCAGAAATGTCAGGACATTTTGGAATATTTATGAGCTGGGCAGATGAAATTAGAAAATTAAAAGTTAGAACTAATGCAGACACTCCAAAGGATGCTAAACAAGCAGTTGAATTTGGTGCACAGGGTATAGGTCTTTGTAGAACAGAGCATATGTTCTTTGATGAAAAGAGAATACCTTCTGTTAGAGAAATGATAGTTGCTAAAACAGTAGAACAAAGAGAAAAAGCTTTAGAAAAACTTTTGCCAATGCAAAGGGAAGATTTTATAGGAATATATGAAGCTATGGAGGGAAGACCTGTAACTATAAGACTTTTAGATCCACCACTACATGAATTCCTTCCAAATGAAGAAGAAGACATGAGAGAACTATCAAAGGAAATGGGAATAACCTTTGAAGAATTAAAAGCTACAGTAGCATCGTTACATGAATTTAATCCAATGATGGGTCACAGAGGTTGTAGACTTGCAGTTTCATATCCAGAGATAGCAAGAATGCAAACAAGAGCTATAATTGAGGCAGCAATAAAGGTTAATAAAGAAAAAGACTATAATATAGTACCAGAAATAATGATACCACTAGTAGGAGAATTGAAAGAGTTAAAATATGTTAAAGATACAATAACAAAAGAAGCAGATGAAATAATTAAATCAGAAGGTATAGAATTAAGATATATAGTAGGTACTATGATAGAAATACCAAGAGCAGCTATTACAGCAGATGAGATAGCCAAAGAAGCAGAATTCTTCTCCTTTGGAACTAATGATTTAACTCAAATGACTTTTGGATTTTCAAGAGATGATGCAGGTAAATTTTTGAAATATTATTATGAAAATAAGATTTATGAATTTGATCCATTCCAAAAATTAGATCAAGTTGGAGTGGGAAGATTAGTAGAAATTGCAACAGACCTAGGAAGAAAAACTAGACCAAACATTAAATTAGGAATTTGTGGAGAACATGGAGGAGATCCTTCATCTGTAGAGTTCTGCCACAATGTTGGATTGGATTATGTATCTTGTTCACCATATAGAGTTCCTATAGCTAGATTAGCAGCAGCTCAAGCTGAAGTGAAAAATCCTAGAAAATAATTAAAGAATAGTTAAAAATAATTTGAATCCCCAATCCCCAATTTACAGTTCCCAAGTAATAAACACTAAACCAGTGTTTTAGTAAACTAGGGGGCCCAGGTTGGAGACTGGGGATTATTTTAAATTTTAATCTTAAATCTACCTTCTATATAATCTATAAAATTATATGCAAATTTTAATTGCTCCTGTTCATTTTTAACAGATTTTAAAAGTATTTTAACAAAACTGTTTTTATTACATTTATTTATATTATTAAAGTAATCTCTAGATATTCTCCAATATTTTTGAGGAAAAGCCAAATAGCATAGAATATATAAATATTCATCTAAATTTAAAGGTAAAGTTTCTTCATATTCTTTAAGATATTTAAGTGTAAGGTTTAAATCCCATTTCGTGTTGTCTCTTCTTAAAAATCTTCTGAAAAAATATGAAATATCGTGAACGCAATAGTCCATTTCACATTTATCAAAATCAATTACCCATATATCAATATTATCATCAAACAATAAGTTTTTATTTACATAATCCAAATGGCATAGGCAACTAGATAAGTTGTCTGTATTTATTATATAAGAACTATTTAAAGAAATTTTACCAAGGGCTTCATTTACATCAAAATGGTCATTAAAAATATTGGAAAAATTATCATTATGCTTAACGGCTAAATTGAAATTTTTTAATAATCTTTCATATCTCCTATTTGTTGAAGAAAATATATCACTGTAATTTTCTCTTAAACTGCTACCGGTAATAGGTTGAAAATTTCTGCTTACATAATGCATTTTGGATAGATTTCTAACAGCTCTAATCATGTGTTCATGGTTATCATAGTCACATTTAATTCCATCTACCCAAGGAGTTAATATAAATAGCATGTTTTCATACTGAACAAATCGACTTCCAGAGTCTGTGGCAAGAAAGCGAGGAATTCTTAAACCAAATCTATATAGCCATTCCACTGAGGAATATACAAATAGAAGATCCTCAATGCCAAAATAAACTTTTTTAAGGCAATAGGATTTATCATTATAAGTTATTTTATATACTGCTCTTTGTTTCTCTGTGTTTTTAATTTTTATTTGTTCTATGTGAGCATTTTCCAGATTGTAATGACATAAAACGTATTTTTTTAAATTATATTCAGATAATAGTTTTATATTACTATATAAATTAGCCTTCGAAGGCATTGAAAACACATCCTTTATAAACATTCCACTATAAAGATATTAAAATATTCTTAATATTATACATTTTTATTTAAAAAAAGGATTTTTAATAATAGTATAGAATAAGTTTATGAATAAATATTTGAATAATATGAGAAAATAATATTTACGGGAAACAATATTTACAAAATTATATATATATTTTATATAATTTTGATAAAATTCCTTATGTGGAAATTTAATAAAATAAAAAATATGAAGGAATTTAATATTTTATAAAGAATATAATAAGTACAATGTAAAAAAAATAAAAAATAAAAGAAGGAGTTTATATTTTTTTGTCGAATAGTATTAAATTCGTACTAAAATAATTATAGTTAGGTGGGAGAGTTTTATTGATATCAGAAGATCTCATCTTAAGAATAAAAGAAGAAAATGATATAGTAGACGTAATTTCTGAAGTCGTTAATTTAAAAAAAACTGGAAGAAATTATGTGGGGTTATGTCCTTTCCATGGAGAAAAGACACCATCCTTTACAGTGTCACCAGACAAACAAATATTTAAATGTTTTGGTTGTGGAGAAGCAGGAAATGTATATACTTTTGTTATGAAAAATAGAAATGTTACTTTTCCTGAAGCTGCTAAAATACTTGGAGATAGAGTTAATATAAGTATAGAACAGGAGAAAGATAATAGTCCTCAAAATCAGAAACGAGAAAAACTCTACAAGATAAACGTAGATGCAGCTAGATATTTTTATAAGAACTTAAATAATAGTTCAGCAGCTAAAAAATATTTTTTTAAAAGAGGTATCACACATAAAACATTAGTTAAATTTGGTCTAGGATATGCTATGAATGGATGGAACAATCTCTTAAATTATTTAAAGGGAAAGGGATATACAGAATTAGATATGGTTGAAGCT
Source organism: Haloimpatiens massiliensis (assembly GCF_900184255.1). NCBI lineage: Bacteria > Bacillati > Bacillota > Clostridia > Eubacteriales > Clostridiaceae > Haloimpatiens > Haloimpatiens massiliensis. Next base: position 184,717 of record NZ_LT854640.1, read on the forward strand.
GGATTAATAATTAAGAGTAAAAATGGAAACTACTATGATAGATTTAGAAATAGAGTTATATTTCCGGTTTTTAACTATAAAGGTAAGGTTATAGGATTTGGAGGGAGAGTATTAGATGACTCAAAACCTAAATACTTGAATTCACCTGAAACATATGTATTTAAAAAGGGAACAAATTTATATGGTTTGAATTTTGCTTTGAATAATTTTAATGGAGATACCCTTATGATTGTAGAAGGATACATGGATTGTATATCTTTGCATCAACGGGGTATAACTTATGTGGTAGCGTCTTTAGGAACTGCTTTTACTCCATACCAAGCAAAGCTTCTTAAAAGATATGTAAAAAAAATAATAATTTCTTACGATGCTGATGCTGCAGGTCAAGCGGCTACTTTGAGAGGGTTAGAGATATTAAAAAATCAGGGCTTTGATGTGCGGGTGCTTATAATACCCGATGGCAAAGATCCAGATGAATTTGTAAAAAATCACGGTAAGGAGGCTTTTGAAAAGTTAATAAAAGATGCATTACCACTGACAGAATACAGAATAAAAGTGGAAAGTAATGGAATAAATTTTCATGATAAGGAAATGATAATAAAATATACTAAAAAAGTTATTCCAATACTAGCTGAGTTACAGCCTATAGAACAGGATTTATATATAAAAAGAGTTGCTGAAAAAACAGATGTAAATCAACAAGCTTTATACGATATGATAAATAGATATGTAAATAGAAAAGAAAAAAGTAATGCAGATATGAATTTTGCTCAAGAAAATGCTGAAAAATTATATTTAGAACCAGCATATATAAAGGCAGAGAGAGTGCTTATTAATACAATGCTTAAAGATGCATCTAAAATACAAAGTATTAGTGGCATCATGAAGCCAGAGGAAATGGTACTAGATGTCCACAGAGAAATATATGATTACATATTAAAAAATTCACAATTGTCATCTGATCAGTTAATTAAAGATGTAGAGATGCAATGTAGGGATATTGAGAGTTCTAAAGAATTTGTAAAAATATTAGAAACAGAAATATTGGATGAAGAAAATTATACGGAGGCAATCAAAGATTGTATAGCCCAGATAAAAAAATCTAAGTTGGAGGAGTCGAAAAAAGTTATTATGGATAAAATCAGAAAGTATGAGTCAGAAGGAAACTTAGAGGAATCTATTAGATTAGCAAAAGAACTTGTTAATATTCAAAGACAGATTTCGCAAATTTAATATATGAAAGGAGGTAGCTTACTGCATGGATAAAAATGAAAAGATGAAATTAGTTAAGAACCTTATAGAAAAAGGAAAAAGTAAGGGTACTTTAACATATAAGGAAATAATGGATGAACTGGAGAAGGTTGATCTTACCCCAGAACAGATAGAAAAAATATACGAAGTTTTAGAATCTACTGGTATAAAAGTAGAAGGTGAAGAGGCTGAAAACCTAGGTAAAGAAGAAATTGAAATAAATATACCAGAAGGTATTGCTATAGATGACCCTGTAAGAATGTATTTAAAAGAAATAGGGAAAGTACCTTTATTAGAGGCAGAAGAGGAAACTCAATTGGCTCAAAGAATAGAACAGGGAGATCAAGTAGCTAAGAAGAAACTTGCTGAAGCTAACTTAAGATTGGTAGTTAGTATAGCAAAAAGATACGTTGGAAGAGGAATGCTATTTTTAGACTTAATCCAAGAAGGTAATTTAGGGCTTATAAAGGCCGTGGAAAAATTTGATTATAGAAAAGGTTATAAGTTCAGCACATATGCTACATGGTGGATACGTCAAGCTATAACTAGAGCTATAGCGGATCAAGCTAGAACTATAAGAATACCAGTGCATATGGTAGAGACTATAAATAAACTTATAAGGGTTTCTAGACAACTACTTCAGGAATTAGGAAGGGAACCACAACCAGAAGAAATAGCTAAAGAAATGGATATGCCTGTAGATAAGGTCAGAGAAATAATGAAAATTGCTCAAGAACCAGTTTCGTTAGAAACGCCTATAGGAGAAGAAGAGGATAGTCATTTAGGGGATTTTATACCAGATGATGAAGCACCAGCACCAGCAGAGGCTGCAGCATTCACAATGTTAAAAGAGCAACTTATAAATGTACTAGATACGTTAACTCCTAGAGAGGAAAAAGTCTTAAGATTGAGATTTGGGCTTGATGATGGAAGAGCTAGAACCCTTGAAGAAGTGGGAAAAGAGTTCAATGTAACTAGAGAAAGAATAAGACAAATAGAAGCAAAAGCTTTAAGGAAGCTAAGACATCCTAGCAGAAGTAAGAAACTAAAAGATTATTTAGATTAAAAACTAAATTTAAATTAAAAAAATAAAAGCACTATTTATTATTAACAATTTAAATAGTGCTTTTATTACATTTATAATATATAATATTAGTAATATATAAGTTTCCCTTTAAATTGGAAATCTAAAATAAGAAGAAGGTGATTATACCATGAATATATATAATTTTCGAAGAGGAATGGGATTATTATATCAGATATTTATAATAATTATAGTAAATTTAATAATAGGTGCTTTAATATTTGTAAGTAATAGTTATGTCATAAATGTATTTTCTAAAATATTATGCGCAGTTTTCAATATATATATGTTATATTACGTAGCTTTGTTTTCCACATTAAAAGTTGTTGCAGATGAAGAGTATATATGTATACTTGGCATATTCAATTTAAAAAAGATTAAAATTCCTATAAAGGACATAGAAGCTTATAGTGTAGCTACTGGTAAAATACGAGGAGTTCGATTATCAGGAATATGTAATAATAATTTTGCCCTAGGAAGAAGTATAGTTGATAAAATAGGAGTAACGAGAATGTTTGTAACTAGCAATGAATTTATAATATATTTTAAAACTCCTGAAATAAATTATGCTATATCTCCTAAAGAATATGTAATGTTAGAGGAATTTCTTAAAAAAAAGAAGATACCTAGTGGATTTTATGAAATAAATTATAAAAAAAAGGATGCTTTACATAAAGATAAAAAGTTTGTTAGATTGTTTGTTGCAGTTAGTATAGTTATAATAATAATGACTTTAAATCCATTTATATTATATATAATGGGAAAACTGCCTCGTACTATGCCTTTAAGTTACGATGCTGCTTTTAAACCTCTCATATATGGTACAAGTAAGCAGTTTGCATTTAGACAAATGATTTATGGAGCTTTAAATATGATAGTTCTATTTTGTATGTACTATGCTTCATATTTTCATGCTAAATATGATAAAAAATCTTCACTTGTGTATATTTATATGGCTTTAGTAGTAGCTATTGGATTTTTAGGAATGCAATTTAGAATACTAAGTACTAATTTGTAATTATGATTAAACACAAAAGATGAGTTAATCACATTAAAGCAATGTTGTATAAGGCACATTCAAATAAATAACAAGTCAGTATGCTAGTCTATCTTGCGTCATACTGCGTCAGCAGAACCCACCGATAGTTCTATTAGCGTCGGAACCTGCTTACTTGTTTGACACAAAATATACCAGCATCTTTGACTTGTTATTTATTTTCATGTACCTAATTGATACTAATTTTAAGATAGGATGATGAAATTGGATATAAGCATAAGATTAAAAACTATAGCTTCCATGGTAGATAAATGTGAAGTTTTAGTAGATGTAGGTACAGACCACGCCTATATCCCAATATATTTAGTGGAAAATCATATTTGCCAAAGGGCTATAGCATCTGATATAAACAAAGGTCCTGTAGAAAAAGCTAAGCTTAACGTAGCTATGGAAGGATTAAAAGAAAAAATACAATGCAGATTAGGGGGAGGTTTCTCTACAATAGAACCTGCAGAGGCAGATGTAGCAGTTATAGCGGGTATGGGTGGAAATCTTATAAGAGATATTATATTAGAGAGAGAAGAAGTATTTAAAAATCTTCAATATGCAGTGCTTCAACCCGTTCAAAATCCAGAGGTTTTAAGAGAATTTATTTATAAAAAGGGATATGAAATTCTAGATGAAGAATTGTGTTTAGAGGATGAAAAATATTATCAAATAATGAAAGTTAAATTTAATAATAAACCTATAAACATAAAAGATATATATTATGAGGTTGGACAAAAACTTATAGAAAAGAAGCATCCTCTATTAAAGAATTTTTTAATGCATTTAGTTAATAAGTATAAAAGAATACTAAATTCAATAAAAGATGATACGGATTTGGCTAAAAAGAGAAAAATTGAGATAAGCCATAAACTAAAAGAATTAGAGGAGCTGATTTCATGTCTTTAAAGGTTAAAGATATAGAAGAAATAATGGAGAATTATGCTCCATCAAAATTTAAAGAGAGCTATGACAATGTAGGGCTTATGGTAGGGGATAAGGAGGATGAGATTAAAGGAATATTAATAGCTTTGGATTGTACTTTAAAAGTGATAGAAGAGGCTAAAGAAAAGGGATGTAATTTAATTTTAACACATCATCCTTTAATTTTTAATAAGCCTTCATCCATAACTAAAGACACCCTACAGGGAAGAAAAATAATAGAGTTAATTAAAAATAATCTAAATTTGTTTTCTAGTCATACAAATTTAGATTCTGTATATGGTGGACTAAATAGTTTGATTATGAAAAAGCTAGGTTTCGAAGATTATTCAACTATGGAATTATCCCCAGTAAGAGAACCAGGAGACAATGTAACAGGTGTTGGAAGATTAGCTATTTTAAATGAGGCCATATCTATTAAGGACTTATGTAGAATGGTAAAGAATAAGCTTCGCGTACCATTTATAAGATATACTGGAGACGAAAACTGGAAAGTGGATAAAATTGCAGTTATCAATGGAAGTGGAGAAGATTTTTTTAGTATATCTAAAAAATTAGGTGCACAGTGTATAATAACAGGGGATACTACTTATCATTATGCCAGTGACTATACAGAAGAGGGCATAAGCATAATTGATGTAGGACATTTTGAAACAGAATGGCCAGCTTTTAAAATGTTTGGGGAACTAATTCAGGAGCAATTAAAAGAAAAAGCATATAATGTGGATATAATCATATCTGAAAAAACCAGTAGAGTATACAAATTTAAATAATATAAAGATTAAATTTAGAATGTAAAATAGGAATTTGTAGATTACGAACTTCTTATTATGAAAATACAGGAATTTAATACAGTATATACATTTATAAATAACTTGATTTAAATTTATGGCTGTGATAATATAATATTTGCGAGTAAGCTAGACAGTCGCTGCCAGATAGTATCTGGGAGAGGAAAGTCCGGGCTCCGTAGGGCAGGGTGCTGGGTAACCCCCAGTCAGGGTGACCTGAAGGAAAGTGCAACAGAGATATACCGCCAGAATGAAGTTTACTTCATGAGTGTAGCTTAGCTACCTGGCAAGGGTGGAAAGGCGAGGTAAGAGCTCACCAGCGCAATGGCGACTTTGCGGCTATGTAAACCCCACTTGGAGCAAGATCGAATAGAGAGACAAACGGAGTTGCCCGCTCTGTCTCCGGGTAAGATCGCTTGAGCCTATTGGTAACAATAGGCCTAGATAGATGACTGTTCACGACAGAACTCGGCTTATCGGTTTAGTCGCACACTTGAAACACTAGGTTTTGAACTTGGTGTTTTTTATTTTGCCACCATTTTGCCACCATTAAATAAATTAGTTAATTTTTCGGTGGCATCCTTTTGCATTTCTTTATCAACATGTGAATAAATGTTTAAAGTGGTACTAATATCAGTATGACCTAGTCTAGTTTGAACTACCTTAAAATTAACACCCTGTTCTATTAATAGAGTAGCATTTGTATGCCTTAAGTCATGAAATCTTATATTTTTAGATATACCAGCTTTTTTTAATACTTTTTTAAGCTTGCTAGTATAATAATTTGGATGAACATATTTACCATTTTCCCACGTCATTATAAAATTAAATTTGTTATTGTTAAACATATTTAATTCATAAAACTTACCATATTTTAATTTATTTTCACTTTGTATTTTATGATGCTTTTTTAACAGCTCTATTGCTTCATTAGATAAATACAATGTTCTTTCACTTTCTATGGTTTTCGGTGTAATTAAAGCAACGTGACCATTAGTATAAATCAAATTATTTTTTATAGTTACAGTTTGTTCTTTAAAATTGATATTTTCCCATTCAAGGCCACCAAGTTCTCCACGTCTTAAACCTAATTCCAAAGTTAAATATGTGCCTAGATGAAATATATAATCATAATATTCTTTAGAACTTGTTAAAGTTTTAAATATTTTATTAATTTCTTCTACAGTTAGGGTATTAGCTATAAATTTATCTCTTTTGGGCCTCTCAACATATTTACATGGATTATCATTTAGGATTTTTGATTTTATAGCTTTATTTAATGCAGTACTTAAAACAGTATATATTTGTTGTAGAGTGGATCCACTGATGTTGGACTCATTTTTAATACTAATTAACATTTTTTCAATATGAAAGGGCTTTAGTTCCATTAAAGTAATACCACCTAAATATGGTATCAAATATTTTCTAATTAATTCATTATATCTATTAAAAGTTGTTATTTTTCTAATAGGTTTTACATAATCGGTTAACCAGGTTAATAAATATTCTCCAGTGGAAGTTTTTTTAGGGACTATAAAACCTCCATTTTCAAATTCATACATTGCTTTATTCAATTCTTCTTGAGCTTCTTTTTTGGTTTTAAAACCTCCCTTCTCTTTCTTTTTTCTTTTACCGTCAATAACTCCAATATCAAAGTAATAACTCCATGTGGAGCCTCTTTTTCTTACTCCGCCTTGCATTTAAGCAGCACCTCCATTTTATTAAATTATTGGAAACAAATCTTTCTAAAATTCTGTTTCCGTTATGAAAACAGAGTGGAAACAATGGAAACACAAAAAATTGTTCTGTTTCCGATTGTGTTTCCGGTTGAAACATAGTAAAATTAATGGGTTTAATGCTATCGGATACAGATGATACACAATTTATATATAAAGTAATATTTATATAATTAGGCATATACACGTATATACGTATACGCCTAATATAGCAATTATAATATATATAAGAAAATCTGTATCATCTGTTTCCACTAGAATTGTTTAACTACTTCATATGGGAGGCCTAAATAAATAGAAACTTGTTCTAATGACATCCCGTATAACTCAATTTTGTCAATGTTAAAAAATTTTAAAGCAAAATAATTAGCTTGTTTTTCTAGCTTGCCTATATTTAGTAAATCTTTATTGAATGCAGCTTCATAAATATTAGTGTGTAGTAAAGCGTGCCCTAACTCGTGGGCTAGTATAAATTTTTCATATTCTAAATTTAAATCATTTCTAATAAAAACAACTTCTGTATTAAAATAATCTCTGTGATAGAAAGATTCATTTCCCCTAAGTAGAATATTGTTTAAATCTAATTTAATTATTTGTATTTCTAAATAATCATATATCTCATAGATATTGTCAGTATTATATGTATCCTTAACACCTTCTAATATATTGTCTATCCATAAATACATATTTTATCCCCCACCGTTCTATATAAGTTATTTTTTGTATTTATAACTTATCAGTTTGAGTTGTCTTAATAGTTCATTTGCGAATTCTACAACTTCATCATCACTCATTTGATTTACGTCAAATCCACCAAAGCCCATAATGGAAGGTTGTTTTAAAAGAAATTGAACTGCTTCTTTTGGATCAGCAAAGTCTACTATAGATTCTAAATATTTAATTTTTTCTTCCTGAGTAGTAATTTTATCTAAACTATTATCCCATTCTCTTATTTTTTCTTGTGTTACGGGTTTACCAATTGTTTCAGCTAAATCCTCTTTAAAGAATAGTTCAACTTTCACATCTAACGCTTTAGCTATTTTTTCTAATGTTGGTATAGATGGGTTAGTTTTATCATTTTCAATATCACTAATGAAACCCAATGATACCCCAGAAACCTTTGACAACTTATTTACACTCATTCCTCTTTCTTTTCTTAATAATCTTACATTATCTCCTAACAAAATAAACACTCCCTTTAAATTCGTTGTTATAGAATATTATAGTGAATATGTTCGCTTGTGTCAAATGAAAAAATAAGACATATTTAGCTATTCGTAGAAAACGAAAGGAATATGATGCTATTCTATAACTACGAACTACGGTGAAACTTGTTCGTAGTTATCGAATATGGTACTATTCACATATAGCGAACAAGCAAAGGGGGGGTGAAGGATTTGAATATGATTAAATTTTTTAGAAAAGAAAAAGGTTTAACGGTAAAAAAACTTTCTGAAATATCTGGTGTAGCAGTTGGATATTTAAGTGATTTAGAAAATAATAAGAGTAATAATCCAACAAAGGAAGTTATGGAAAATATAGCAGCTGCGCTTGGACAAACTGTTCCAGAAATATTTTATCCATAAAAAGGGGGTTAACGCATGAATAAACTTCTAACACAAAAAGACTTGGCTGAGAGGTGGCAAGTTAGTGTAAAGGCCATAGAAAGCTATAGACAGCAAGGAATATTAACTCCAATAGAAGGAATACCAAGCATACGTTTTAATCCACAACACATTGCAGAATTAGAGGGTACTAGAATAGAAAGATTTAGTCCACTGGAGCGTAGACGTATGGAAAGAGAAATGGAAGTTCTTAAACAAGAAAATGAAAAGCTTAAAGGCATATTAAGCCAAACATTGGCTAACTTAGCACCTGTAATTAATTTGTAGCACAAGCTCTAGTAAAAAAATCATACTCCACTAGAGATTAAGGAGAGGTATTGTATCGGGAAATAAATTTATAAGGAGGTATGTATGAATAAATTAATAAACATACAGGATAGAAATGGTAAGCAGCTAGTAAGTGCAAAGGAATTATATTTAGGACTAGGATTAGACAAATCCAATTGGTCAAGGTGGTATCAAAGAAATATATGGAATAATGAATTTTTTAAATTAAACATTGATTGGATAGGGGTTCGTCATTATGACGAAGGCAACGAGATACAAGATTTTGCAATAACTTTAGAATTTGCAAAACATATAGCAATGATGGCTAGAACTGAAAAATCACATGAATATAGAAATTACTTTATCGAGTGTGAAAAAAGAATTAAAGAGCAGCAGAAACCTACATGTATAGAAGATGTACTTATACAGAGCTTACAGGAAATGAAGGACATCAAACAACAATTAAACCAGGTTAGTAACAATGCACTACAAGCTACTAGAAGGGCAGAGGAAACCAAAGAAGAGGTACAAGCTATAAGAGATGTGATAACTCTTAACCCACATAGCTGGAGAAAAGAATCTTCTAATTTAATAAATAAGATGGCTTTAAATATGGGTGGATATGAACATATAAAACCAATTAGGGAAAAAAGTTATGCATTATTAGAACAAAGAATGGGAGTACAGCTATCAATAAGACTTGTAAATAAACGTAGGAGAATGGCAGATGAAGGTGTTTGTAAATCTAGGAGAAATAAACTTAATAAATTGGATATTATAGCTGATGATAAAAAACTTATAGAAGGATATCTTGCAATAGTTAAAGATATGGCAATTAAATCTGGTATATAGGAGGTGAAAAAGAATGAGTAAAAGCACTGATATTTACAAGAACGAAGACAAGAAGATTGGATGATGAAGATTTCATATCCACCAAATTGACGGACATGAACATGAAGTCAATTTTGATAAATGAATCAGGTTTATATTCAGCAATTCTTGGAAGTCAACTCCCATCAGCAAAAAAATTTAAAAGATGGGTTACATCAGAAGTATTACCAAGTATAAGACAAACAGGTGGCTATGTATCAAATGCTCCTAAGTTTATAGATAACTATTTCAGCAATTTCAGTATAGATCTAAGAAAAGAAATGATAGTTGAATTAGAGGGTAAAATTAAAGAATTATTTATTGAAAAGGAAAAGATAGACCAGCAGTTATTAGATAGTACAGAAACTATAGACAAAATAAAAAATACTTTGTAAAAGATTAAGGTAGGGACGGGGGTGATTATAGATGTCACTAGCTGAGAGCTTATTTGAATATGAGAAAACTATAGAAACTCTAAAAATAGAAAATCAATCGTTAAAAGACAGAGTTACATTTTTAGAAAATATGATTCCATTAACATTAAGAAATCAATCTCTAAATTTAGAATTGCTTACAGTTTCTGAAGTTGCTGAAAGGTTAAAAGTTAATAAGAATTCAGTTTATGAATTAATTAATAAAGGTTATCTAAAAAGTTTAAAACTAGGATCTATTAAAGTTCCGATAGAGGAACTAAATAATTTTATTGAGAGAAGTAAGGAATGTGAAATAAATTTATAGGTGCTGTAGGAGGTATGTAATGCTAAAAACAATACTAGAAAGGAGAGTAGGACATCTCAGTAATGCAGAATTTGCAGTAATAATGCAGATTACAACAGATGATATTAAGTTTAACAGAATTAGTTTTAAAAAATGTTCAAGCTTGGATTATGTGTTAGACGTAGCAGAGAGAAGCGCACATATTTTTAAAAAATGTGCATAAAAGGGGGTGAGTAAAATTAAAGATTGTATAAACAGCAATATAGAAGATATAGTTAAACTTTATTTTAAAGGTTATTCAGTAAAAGAAGCTATAGGAATTATAAGAGAAAGGAGCATAAAAAAAAGCCCTTTGCAGAGGGCATAAAATAAAAAATACGCAAACTCATTATAGACCAAAATGAGTAAAAAATCAAATGGAGGTAAACGGTGAAAATAATATTAAATTCTAATGATATACACGAAGTTTTGAAGTTAAGTAAAGCTGATAAAGTAAGTTTTATCAACCAAGATGGGATAACTTATATAATTGCTCATGAACTGAAAGACATTAGCTTTAAAAACCAAGTAATTAAGAGATTATATGGATATGGTGAGCCAGGACAAGCTCTTATAAATATAGAGGTTTTAAAGCTTATTCCCAAAAGCGTAGAAGTGGAAATTACAGAAGAGTTAATCACTGTAGGTAAGAGAAAAATTAAATATAAACCTAATAGTTTAGTAGATAAACCTATAGAAGTGGAAAAAGCACTTACTACTATAGAAGGTAAAGAGTTAGATCACTTACTAAGTTGTGATTATGCTATGAGCAAAGAATGTGTTAGACCAACGCTAAATGGTATTTGTATAAATAACGGTAAGTTTGTAGCATTAGATGGTTTTAGAATAGCAGTTAGAAAAGGAGCTTTCCAGACTAAGGAGTCTGTTATTGTAGCAGCAGATATAATTCCAGCACTTAAAAAAGTTAAATATGATGAAGATGTTGAAGTTTTTTACAACGACAACCATGTTAAGTTCGTATTTGGTGATTTAGAGATAATTGGTAGTAGGCAGCTAGGAGAATTTATAGAATATGAAAAAATATTTCCGGATAATTGTACTACATCCACAGAAATAAAAACGAAAGAAATTCTAAGCATACTTAAAGATTACAAGAAGAATAAATTTAGGCTAGTAAAATTTAATTTCGCAGATGGTGAGTTAATAATATCTACAAACAATAAAACTATAACAGTTAAAGATAAGTTGCCCATAAATTTACAAGGTGAACCAATAGAAATTATGTTCAATGTTAATTATTTAGTAGATACATTTAGTAATTATGAAATTGTTACATTAGAGCTTACCACAAATGAAAGCCCAATGATGGTTAAGAGTGAAAATAAATTAGACTTAATTCTACCAGTAAGGTTGGTAGATAGATAATGGTAGCACTGGTTAAGTTTAAAGGTTATCAAGAATTTATGGAATACTCATACTTTACTGATATAGAAGACTTAAAAGAAGGAGATCCAATTGTAGTTCCTACAAATGATTTCTTTTCAGTTGGAGTATTTTCACGATACACAGATAATAAGCAGCATATTAAAAATGCTACTAAATGTATTGTGCAAAAGGTAGATGTTGAAGGTTATGAAGCTAAGATGTTTTTAGGGGGTTTTGAATAATGGATAAAAACATTGAAATTATTAAGGATATTTTGGCTAGAGCCATTCAAATTACAGTTAACCAAAAGCAAGATGTATCTTGGGAATTTTATCCCTTAACTAAAACCCTAAGAATATCCACTCCACTCAAAGAAATTGGGCTAATAAAAACATACTGGGTGAAAGTTGAAGATACTGGAGGTTTAAAAGCAGTTCAAAATGAGTTAATTAATTTACAATGTGAAGATTTAAATAATGATTTTTTAGGATTATAAGGAGGAAAATAATATGAAAATCACAGCAGAATTTAATAGTAATGAGGAGTTAATAAGCTTTATAAATACTTTTGGTGCTAATGCACTAAAACTTGAAGCTAAGGAAGATGTAAAAACAACTAAAGAAGTTAAAAAAGAAGCAACTAAGGAGGAGGAGATCAAGAAGGTAGAAGAACCTAAGGAAGAAGTAAAAAAACAAGAAGTTAAGCAGGTAGATCCACCTAAGGAAGAAACAAAAAAAGAGGATAAAAAACAAGATACTCAAATTACAAAAGAAACTATAAGGGCTGCATTTGCAAAACTTATTAAAGCTGGTAAGGCTAACGAGGCTAAGGAGATTACTGCTAAGCATGGTGCTAAGAAAGTACCGGATTTAAAAGAAGAAGATTATGCTGAAGTATTAAAAGAAGTGGAGGAATTACTATAATGGCAAAACATGCAATATTGAGTGCTAGTGGTGCAAGCAGATGGCTCGCTTGTCCTCCTAGTGCTAGATTAGAAGAAAACTATCCTAATAAAAGTAGTGAATTTGCTAAGGAAGGGACACTTGCGCATGAGCTTGGAGAGTTGGGGCTACAGAAAAATTTAGGACTTATAACTACAAGGAAATATAATTCAGAGGTTAAAAAGATAGAAGCTAATGAACTATTCACAAAGGATATGCCATATTATGTGGAAATTTATTTAGATACTTGTATGGAAAAGGTAGCAGAAGCTGAAGCAAAGACACCAGATGCATTATTTAAGATAGAGCAGAAATTAAACTTTAGTGAATGGGTTCCAGAAGGCTTTGGAACTGGGGATTTTGTAATAATTGCAGACGGAACAATGGAAATATGTGACCTTAAGTATGGTAAAGGTGTTCCGGTAAGTGCTATAGGGAATGAGCAAATGAGATTGTATGCATTAGGAGCTATAACAGAATTTAGTTTCTTGTATGACATAGAAAAGGTTAAAATGACTATTATTCAACCTAGATTAGATAGCATTAGCACTGATGAAATAACAACAGAAAAATTGCTTGAATGGGCGGAAGAATATGTTAAACCTACTGCTCAATTAGCTTATGAAGGTAAAGGAGAATTTTGTGCAGGAGACCATTGTAAATTCTGTAGAGCTAAAGCAGTGTGTAAAGCTAGAGCAGATAAGAATATGGAACTAGCTAAGTATGATTTTCAGGAGCCAAATGCTTTAGATTATGAGGATATAGCTTTCATTCTTGGTAGAGCAGATGAATTGGTTAAATGGGCCACAGATGTAAAAGATTATGCATTGGAAAAAGCGCTTGAAGGCGAAGAGTTCCCAGGTTGGAAGGTTGTTGAAGGTAGAAGTAATAGAAAGTGGAAGGATGAAGATAAAGTTGGCGAAGTACTTCTTGGACAAGGATTCTTAGAAAATATTATATATACTAAAAAACTTACTGGAATTACAAACATGGAAAAGGCTATAGGTAAAAAAGAAGTTAATAGACTTCTAGGAGATTATATTATAAAACCTCAGGGCAAACCTACATTAGCACCTGAAGGTGATAAAAGACCAGTTTATAATTCTGCAGAAGCAGATTTCAAATAAGGAGGTATAAGCATTGGATTTTGTTATAAATGATTTAGATTTACAAAAGAGCTCTACGTTTAAAATCCACCCAGACTTAACAGTTAAGCAGGAACGATATTACTGTGTAATGCAAAATCCATTTATAACAAAATATGATACAGAAGTTATATATGGTAGCAGTGTTAAAGTATTACAAAATAAAATCAGAAGAAAATATAATTATTTAAAGAAAAGGAGAAATGTAAAATGATAAAAGCAAAAAGAACAGGCACAAAGGTAACTACAGGAAAGGTTAGATTAAGTTACGCAAATTTATTTGAGCCAAGAGCTATGGAAGGACAAGACCCAAAATACAGTGTAAGCGTAATAATTCCTAAAACTGATAAAGAAACACTACAAGCTATCAAAGAAGCCACTAATGAAGCTAAAGAGCAAGGCAAAGGTAAGTTTGGTGGCAAAGTACCTGCTAATCTAAAAACACCATTAAGGGATGGTGATATAGATAGACCAGATGATGAAGCTTATGCAGGTTGTTACTTCTTAAATGCTAATAGTAAAAATAAGCCAGGAGTAGTTGATAAAGATGTACAACCTATATTAGATGCTACAGAAGTATACAGTGGCTGTTATGCAAGACTTACACTTAACTTCTATGCATACAGTGCAAGTGGTAATAAAGGCATTGCTTGTGGATTAGGTAACGTGCAAAAGCTAGAAGATGGAGAGCCATTAGGTGGATTTACTAGGGCAGAAGATGACTTTGAAGCAGTTGGAGGAACTGCAGAAGATGACTTCTTAGGTTAAAAAATATAGGGTGAACTTATCGTTCACCCTTAATTATACAGGAGGGGTACAATGGAGTATTCATGTGAAAATCATATTCAGAATTCATATGGGGAAAGATTTTTTATAGGTGATAAAGTAAGTGTATATAAGGAATCATCATGGTGCTTTAGAGGGAAAATAACACACATTACAAGTAAGGGTATTTATTTAGATGTTGGTGCAAAGGCAGACAAATATTTTAGAGCTAATGAAATAGATGAAATAAAAATTCTAGGTGATGAAAAATGAGAACACTTGGAATAGACGTTGAGACCTATAGCAGTGTAGATATAGCTAAAGCAGGTGCTTATAAATATTGTGAGTCTCCAGATTTTGAAATACTACTATTTGCATATGCTTTTGATGATGATCCAGTGCAAATAGTAGATTTTGCACAAGATGAAGAACTACCTCAAGAGGTTGTAGAGGCACTTGATAATCCTACAATATTAAAAACTGCGTTTAATGCAAATTTTGAGAGAAACGCTATAAGTAATGATATGTATTTCCCTAATGGTATGCCACCAGAACAATGGGAATGTACTATGATAAAAGCTTTAACGTTAGGACTTCCAGGAAGTCTTGATATGGTGGGTAAGGCTTTAAAGTTTGAAGATGATAAGCAGAAGATGAAAGAAGGTAAATCATTAATTCAGTATTTCTGTAAGCCATGTAAACCTACTAAAACTAATGGTAAGAGAACTAGAAATCTTCCTAAACATGACCTAGAGAAATGGGAGCTGTTCAAAAAATATTGTAAGCGGGATGTTGAGGTAGAAAGAAATATTAGAAAGTTACTAAGTAGATATGAAACACTGGAAGAAGAACAGGAATTATGGCAACTGGACCAACACATAAATGATAGAGGTATTAATACGGATTTAACACTTATAGAAAAAGCTATTGAATGTGATACAGATTATACTAAAAGATTAATGCATGTAGCGACAAAGCTTACAGGACTTGAAAACCCAAATAGTCCTGCACAAATAAAAAAATGGATATGTGCTAGAGTTGGCCATGAAATAAAAAGTTTAAATAAGACTAGTATTCCAGGGCTTATAGAAGAGGCTGAAAGCCTTGAAAAACATGAAGTAATACAAATGCTAGAATTAAGAAAACTTATGGCCAAAACATCTATTAAAAAATATGAAACAATGCAAAATGCTAGATGTATTGATGGAAGAGTTAGAGGGTTGTTACAGTTTTACGGAGCTAATAGAACTGGCAGATGGGCTGGAAGATTAGTACAAGTTCAGAACCTTCCACAAAACCATTTACCGGACTTAGATGATGCTAGGAATTTTGTTAGAGAAGGTAAATTTGATACTGTAGAGTTTTTATATGATAGTATTCCAGATACTTTAAGTCAATTAATAAGAACTGCTTTTATACCTGGTGATGGTAATAGATTTATAGTTAGTGATTTCAGTGCTATAGAAGCAAGAGTAATTGCTTGGTTTGCTGGGGAACAATGGAGACAGGAAGTATTTAAGAATAATGGTGATATCTATTGTGCTTCAGCTAGTCAAATGTTTAGGGTACCCGTTGAAAAACATGGAATCAATGGCCACTTAAGACAAAAGGGAAAGATAGCAGAACTGGCTCTTGGTTATGGTGGAAGTGTAGGAGCTCTTACAAGTATGGGTGCTTTAAACATGGGTTTAAAAGAAGAAGAATTAAAACCACTGGTAGATAGCTGGAGAAGCGCGAACCCTAGTATTACAAAACTTTGGTGGGATGTAGATAAGGCTGCTAAAAAAGCTATTAAGGAAAGAACTACTGTATGTATGCAATATGGCCTTAAGTTTATATATGATCCTGGAGTTTTATTTGTACAATTACCTTCAGGTAGAAAGTTAGCATATATAAGACCCAAGATTGAACCTCATGAAACATTTAGTGGGGATAAGATAACCTATGAAGGTATGGAACAAACAAGTAAACAGTGGACTAGAATAAACACATATGGTCCTAAATTAGTAGAGAATATAATACAAGCTACTGCTAGGGATTGTCTAGGTGTAACAATGCAAAGGGTAGAAGAAGCAGGATACCCTATAGTAATGCATGTTCATGATGAATTAGTAATGGATGTACCTAAAGAGTTTGGAAGTTTGGAAGATGTTAACTCTATATTTGCTGAACCAATAGAATGGGCTCCGGGATTACTTCTAAATGCTGATGGATATGAGTGCAATTATTATATGAAGGATTAAAACATAATTTGAAAATAATGCGAACTTGAAAGGAGAACTGATTTATGTTATTAAATAAACAGCAAAAAAGGGATAGCAAGAAATGTGATGATATGGATATGAATAGCGAAACTATGGACTGTGCAGGATGTAGCTGTAGTGTGTGTATAGCACAAATAAAACTAACATTTGATAAAAAGGAATTAGCAACTATTATGGGTACGTTAATAGATGCAACCATTAGTAGAAAATATGAAGTGGAAAACAAAAAGTATTGTTGTGAAGAAGAACTAAAGTCTTTGGAAACTCAAATTGATGTATTAAATAAATTAGCAGCTAAAGTAAGCAAAATCATTAATGATTAATTCACATTCCAAAGATATTAGGTTTGGAGGGTTAAAAAATGTATGAGATAACTATTAGAATACCAACAAAAAGAGTTGGTGTGATAAATAAAATACGTAATATTCTTAAAAGTTCATATGAAACATCAAACATCAAGGGAAGAGGCACAGTTGAGGAAATACAAACTTGCAAAGCTGGTAGCATGAAAGAAATAGGAATAACTTTTGAAATTACTGAAACATAACGAAAGCCAGCAACCTTAAACATGGAATTTGAAGAAGTTATAAAAGATATGAAAAAGGGAGTGTAAATATAATGGATAAAATTAGAGATATTTCAATACAGGAAGCAGTACTTCATGTACTAGATAATAATTCAGATAAACCTATATTAAATAATTATAGAATAGTACTTAATGATGAGGTATATAGATTTATTCTAAGTCATATTGAAAGGATATTCAAAGATAATGATTTAAAATATGCACTATTTAAAGAAAATCCTACTGTACTAAAAGAAACTAGCCAGAACTATTTAAATGGGCAGGTTGATTTGCTCAAAGCTTCAAAGTATATAGCTAATAGCTTATTTAGTTTTATGAAATCTGATAACAGTATACCATCTTGCAATTTATTGGTTGTATCAATTAGTACTGAGTATGGTCCCATGTTAGGAATACTTAAGCTTGATTATATTAAACAGTATACACATGATATTGATTTTATTAATGATAATGTAGTGATTAAAATAGCTCCTATAACAACAGGGTTACCAACTACTAAAAAAGTTCAAAAGGCTGCTTTTATTAAACCTATAAATAGTAACCAAGAATATAATCTTTTAGTACTTGATAAGGGTAAAATTAGTGATGAATATGGAGCAAGTTATTTTACAGAAAACTTCCTTGGATGCTTGTTAATTGATAATGATAGAGATAATACAAGAACTTTTATGAATTCGTTAGAGAGTTGGACAAGAGCTAACTTAGGAGAAAATGCAGTAAAAGCAGAACATATAAGAAGTTTTGCAAGAAATGAACTTAAAGAAAACAAAGAAATAAATGTATATGAATTTGCTTCAAAAATTCTACCATTTGAGGAAAGTAGGAAGAATTTTATTTCTTATATGCAGGATAGAGATATTGAGAAGATTATAGTAGATAAGGAGTATTTAGAAAAAAGAATTAATAAACTTAAGCTTAAAATAGACAGTGATATTGAAATTAGTATAACAGAAGAAGCTTATAAGGATATTAATAGATTTGAGATTAAAAATAACGGAGATGGCTCTATTACATTTATGATAAAAAATGTAGAAAAATATGCAGAGAAGTAAAAGTCGAGATTCTTTGATGGAAAAGAGGTGATACCTTGGAAGCATACAAAACAGAAGATAAACCCAAAATTAAATATGATGGATCCATAGCTATAGCTACTGGAAAAAGCAGAAAAGAAACCCATTGGAAAAATAAAAATATTTTATGGTCAGCATTAGTTGAGAAATTATCACATACTACAAGAACACTTGAAGCTTATGCGGAATATAAGAAAATGCCTAAAACTGAAAAAGACAGGATTAAGGATGTTGGTGGATTTGTAGGTGGTGGACTCAAGAATGGTCGCAGGAAGGCTGAGAACGTTCAGAATAGAACTTTATTAACATTAGACCTAGACTATGTTAAGGGCGATATATGGACAAGTATAGAGCTATTATGGGACTTTGCGCTAGTTATGTATTCAACTCATACCCATACAGCAGACAACCCTAGATTAAGGTTAGTTATTCCATTAAGTAGGCCAGTACTTCCTGATGAATATCAGGCAATATCAAGAATGGTAGCCAATGATTTAGGTATTGACCAGTTTGATGATACAACCTATGAACCTAGTAGATTAATGTATTGGCCAAGCACTTCAAGTGATGGGGAATATGTATTTAAAGTACAAGATTTGTCATGGTTAAATCCAGATGATGTACTTAGTAGATATACCTTTGGTTGGCAAGATGTAAGTTATTGGCCAGAGAGTTCAAGAGCTAGGGCAAAACTAAATAATGTTTTAAAGAAGCAGGAGGACCCATTAGAAAAGAAAGGTATTATAGGTGCTTTCTGTAGGACCTATACAATTAGTGAAGCTATAGCAGAATTTTTAAATGATGTGTATGTACCTGGTGCAGATGAAACCAGGTACACATATGCAGAAGGTTCAACTACTGGTGGTGTAGTTGTTTATGATAATAAATTTAGCTATAGCCATCATGGTACGGATCCAGCAAGTAATATTTTATGTAATGCCTTTGACCTAGTTAGAATTCATAAGTTTGGACATTTAGATGATGAAGCTAAAGAAGATACTCCAGCTAATAGAATGCCTTCTTTTACTAAAATGAGTGAGTTTGCAAGTTCTAATGAAAAAGTAATGCAGACTATTGGAAAAGAAAGAATGGAAAAGGCTCAGGAGGATTTTGGTGTTGTTGAAGATGAAATAGACACAGAATGGGTAAAAGAATTAACATATACAGACCAAGGAAAAGTACGAAGCACAATAAGTAACTTTTCATTAATAATAGAGAATGATCCATTACTTAAGGATAAAATAGCTTACAATGAATTTTCTAATAGGGCTGTAGTTATAGGTCAACTTCCATGGAGGAGTAAAAATAATAAAAGTGATTGGAATGACACTGATGATAGCGGACTTAGAGAATTTATTGAAAAATATTATGGAATAAGTTCTACTGCAAAATGTGCTGATGCATTAGCATTAGCTTTTGAAAAACATTCTTTTCACCCTATAAAAGATTATCTAAATAGTCTTTTATGGGATGGAGAAAAAAGAGTTGATACATTATTTATAGATTATTTAGGTGCTGAAGATAATAGTTATGTTAGAACAGTAACAAGAAAAATATTAGTTGCTGCAGTAGCAAGGGTTTTTAATCCTGGATGTAAATTCGATAATATGCCGGTACTAAGTGGGCCACAAGGAATAGGAAAAAGTACCATTATAAAAAAACTGGGTATGGAGTGGTATAGTGATAGTTTAACCACTGTATCAGGTAAGGAAGCGTATGAACAACTTCAAGGAGTATGGCTTTTAGAGATGGGGGAAATGATGGCCACAAAGAAAGCAGACATTGAAGCAACTAAACATTTCCTAAGTAAAACGGAGGATATTTACAGAGTAGCTTATGGTAGAAGGACAAGCCGATTTCCCAGACAGTGTGTATTCATAGGTACAACTAATGACAGGGAATTTTTAAGAGATAAAACAGGAAATAGAAGGTTCTGGCCAATAGATGTAGGCCTAACGAAACATACTAAAAGTGTTTTTAAAGATATGACAGATTATGAAATAAGTCAAATTTGGGCTGAAGCAGTAGAGTTCTTTAAAAAAGAAGAACCGTTATATCTAAATGCAGAAGAAGAAAAAGAAGCCCAAAAGCAGCAGGAGGCACACAGCGAAGAAAGTGCAAAAGCAGGGCTTATAGAGGAATACTTAAATAAACCTCTACCTGATAATTGGTATAGTTTAGGATTATCTGAAAGGAAAAACTATATACAAGGCACTGAATTTGGTGATAGTTTGGAAGGTACCTTAAGGAGAGATAAAACTTGTGTTATGGAGATATGGGTTGAACTTTTTAATGGAGATCCTAAACAGCTTACACCATTACAGAGTAGAGAAATTAATGAAATTTTGAAAGGACTTAAAGAGTGGGAGAGAAATAGATCACCTTTAAGTTTTGGAAAAATTTATGGTAGACAAAGAGCTTATATACGGATACAGAATTAAAATTTAATCCTAAAATTCTGTATCCACTAAAATAATAGACCAGATACAATTGATACACAAAAAACGTTTTGTATCCGCTTTTGTATCCGCGCTAAGCTTAGATATGTCAATGGGTTTAATGCTATCGGAAACAGATGATACAGTATTTATATATAAAGTAATATTTATATAATTAGGCATATACACGTATATACACATACGCCTAATATAGCAATTATAATATATATAAGAAAATCTGTACCATCTGTTTCCACCTAATAATTGGAAGGTGATAATTTGGAAGAATCAAAAATAGAAAAATATCTAAAAAAGCAAATTGAATTGTTAGGTGGTAAAGCATTAAAGTTTGTTAGTCCAGGGACGTCAGGAGTGCCAGATAGGATTGTTTTATTACCACAAGGTAAGATAATATTTGTTGAACTTAAAGCACCAGGTAAAAGACCAAGAACTATGCAAGAATATAGAATTAAAGAATTGAGAAATTTAGGATTCAGAGTTGAAATAATAGATAGTATTGAAAAAGTTAATAAATTTGTAAGGGAGGTGGTCATATGAATTTTAGTCCATGGAATTATCAAGAGTATGCAATAAATCATATTTTAGAGCATGAGGCTTCAGGCCTTTTTCTCGACATGGGCATGGGTTAACTAGGGCAAAACCATAAGTACATTAACAGCAATAGATGATTTACTATTCCTAGGAGAAGTAAATAAAGTTTTAGTTATAGCGCCTTTAAGAGTAGCAGAAGATACATGGAGTACAGAAGTTGATAAATGGGACCATATTAAGCATTTAAAAATATCTAAGATTTTAGGAACTCCAACACAAAGAAAAAAAGCAGTACTAAAAGATGCGGATATTTATGTGACAAATAGAGAAAATGTAGTTTGGTTAGTTGATAATTATTTTAAGAATTGGAAGTGGGACACATGTGTTATAGATGAATTGAGTTCTTTTAAATCTTCCAAGGCTAAAAGGTTTAGAGCTTTAAAGAAAGTCAGGCCATACTTTAAAAGAATAGTAGGACTTACTGGAACTCCAGCACCTAATAGTTTAATTGATTTATGGCCACAGGTTTATTTATTAGATGGTGGTAAAAGATTGGGCAAAACTATAACAGGGTATAAGGACCAATATTTTTATCCAGTGCAAATGAATGGCCATATTGTTTATAAGTATGGACTAAAAGATGGAGCAGAAGAACAGATCCATAGAAAGATAAGTGATATTTGTATTTCTATGATGGCCAAAGATTATTTAGATATTCCTGAAAGGATTGATAATATTATAAATATTAAGTTACCTGATGAAGCAGTAAAGAGGTACAAGCAGTTAGAGAAAGACCTAGTAATAGAACTTGACGAAAATGATATTACTGCAGCTAATGCAGCAGTACTTACAAATAAGTTATTGCAAATGTCTAATGGGGCTATTTATTCGGAGGACAAGCAAGTTGTAAAAATTCATGATGAAAAAATAAACAAACTTGAAGAAATAATTGATACGGCAAATGGTAAGCCAGTTTTAGTATTTTATAATTTTAAACATGACTACGATAGAATAGCTAAAATGTTAGATAAGCTTAAAGTTAAATATCAAACATTGGATAATTCAGAAGATATTAAGGCATGGAATAGTGGAGAAATAGAAGTTGCATTATTACATCCAGCTTCAGCAGGTCATGGTTTAAATCTTCAATATGGTGGTAATATTATTGTTTGGTTTGGGCTTACATGGAGTTTAGAACTATATCAACAGGCTAATGCAAGACTTCACAGGCAGGGACAGAAAGAGGCAGTTATAATTCATCATTTAGTGAGTATTGGCACAGTTGATGAGGATGTGATGAAAGCTTTAAGTAATAAAGAAATCAATCAAAATACATTACTTGAAGCAGTAAAGGCTAGGTTAAAAGAGGTGGATAAATGCAAAGGGTAAAAGAATATTTGAATCAAGCTTATAGGTTGAACAAGCTTATAAATAATAAACAAAAGCAAATAGATAGTTTAAGAAGCTTAAGCATTAGTTTAAGTTGTAACCAAGATGAAAGAGTACAAACATCTTTAAGAAATGATAAAATTAGTTCTATGATAGCTAAAGTAATTGACCTAGAAAGAGAGATAACAAATGATATAGATAAGTATATAGATTTAAAAAAAGAAATAATGATGGAGATAGATAAGCTTAAAAATGGAGATCAGATTGAATTACTATACTCAAGATATTTAGAGTTTAAGCGGTGGGAATATATTGCAGTAGAAATGGGGTATAGTGTTAGACAAATTTATAGGATTCATGGTGAAGCATTAAAGAACTTAGAGGGTGTCATTGAATGTCACTAATAAAGTGTGTTAATGTTAAACTAATGTATTGTACAAATATAAAGAGTACTTGGAAATTATCCAGGTACTTTTTTATTTGTAGAGGAAGGTGAGAGGTTTGAGAATAGAAAAAATATTAAAAGTACAACAACCAAGGGAACATAAACAATTGAATGAGAATAGAAAAGAGAATAAGAAAAAATCTAGGAGAGGCGAAAACCTCTCTTTTTCTGATGTTATGGAGCTAATGAAACATGATAGTTATAAGAGGGGTAAGGGTGGAGCACTGAGGCAGAGGTAGGTGAGATGTATGAAAGATTTTATTTGGTTTTGGAAGGCTAGTAAAAAGTATACTGGATACAATTGGATTAAACTATTTTGTTTAGGATGGAAACCATTATTTAAATTTATGAGATTGACACGAGACAATAGAGAATATATAAGAAATAATCCACGATAAAAGGAGGTGGCATTGTGGCCAAACTAACACCAAAACAACAAAGATTTGTAGAAGAATATCTTATAGACCTTAATGCCACACAAGCGGCAATTAGGGCAGGATATTCGCCTAAGACAGCTAAAGATATTGGATGTGAGAACTTAGCAAAACCCAACATACGCGCGTGTATAGACAAAGCTATGGCAGAGAGGTCAAAACGTACTGGAATAAATGCTGATAGGGTTCTTCAGGAACTAGCAAGAATAGGTTTTGTTAATCCTAAAGACGTTATTAATTTTAATAAAGCTTCAGTAGAATCAAATGCCAGTGAAGATGATCTAGCTGCTATTCAATCAGTTAAGGTTAAGATGATGCAATCTGAAAATGGTGACATGGTTGAAAGAGAAGTTAGGCTTAATGATAAGCTTAAGGCTCTGGAGCTTATGGGTAAGCACCTAGGAATGTTCAAAGACAATGTAAATATTAATGCAAATGTAAATAGCACTAAGAAGCTAGATTCAATACTAGAGCAATTAGGTGATGAAGATAATGAGTGATGAATACAAGTTATCTCCAAAATATAGAGACTTTCTAAAACACAATGCCCCAGTAGAGTTTTTGGAGGGCACAACAGCAGCAGGCAAAACTACAGTAGGAATTACAAAGTTTATGTTAAAGGTTGCTAAGTCAAATAAGAAAATGCATGTAATAGCATCTAAAACAACAGGAGTTGCAGAAAAGAACATAATCCAAAAGGAATATGGAATTTTAGATGTGTTTGGTGATTTAGTAAGATATAACGGTAATGGTGATAAGGATAATAAAATACCTCACATAAGATATCAAACACCCAAAGGTGAGAAGATAATATATATTCTAGGTTATGATAATGCAGATAAGTGGAAGATGGCACTAGGTTCGCAGTTTGGTTGCGTATTGATAGATGAAATTAACACAGCAAGTATTGAATTTGTAAGAGAAATATGTACAAGAAATGATTACTTAATGGCCACACTTAATCCTGATGATCCTAATTTACCTATTTATTCAGAGTTTATAAATTGTAGTAGACCACTAGAAAAATATAAAAAAGATGTTCCAAAAGAAATAATGGAGCAATTAAACAGCGAAGAGAAATCAGGTTGGACATACTGGTTTTTTTCTTTTTATGATAATGCAAGTTTATCTGAAGCAGATATAGAGAAGAAGAAGTTAAGTGCTCCAAAAGGAACAAAGCTTTATAAAAATAAAATACTAGGCTTAAGAGGTAGAGCAACAGGGTTAATATTCTCTAACTTTGAAAGAAGGAACAATGTAATATCTAAAAAGAAAGCTAAAACAATGAAGTTTGTTCAGTTTACTGCTGGACTTGATACTTCATACTCACAGAATAGTCCAGACACATTTGCATTTACTTTCTTAGGGATTACAGATAAGAAAGAAGTTGTTGTACTGGATGAAGAAGTATATAACAATGCAAATTTAGAAACACCTTTAGCACCTAGTGACATAGCTCCTAGGTTTTTTAAATTCTTAGAGAAGAATAGAAAGGAATGGGGATTTGCTAGAGATGTATTTATAGATTCAGCTGACCAGGCAACAATAATGGAGCTTAAGAAGTTTAAAAGAACTAATGCATGTTTATATAATTTTCTTAATTCTTATAAAAAAGTTGAGATAATAGACAGAATACATCTAATGCTTGGGTGGATTAATACAGCTAGTAAGATTTATTACTATGTTGTAGATACTTGTACAGAGCATATAAGGGAATTAGAGTGCTATAGCTGGAAAGAAGATAAGTATGAGCCAGAGGACGCAAACGACCATACAATTAACTCTAGTCAGTACGCATGGATACCTTTTAGAAAGATAATAGGAGATTATAAGGAGGAATAGAAGTGGATAAAGAACTCAAGATTAAAGATTGTTACTCCAATACAAATATAGGAGGATTTGCGTGGGGTCTCATAGTAGGAATATTGTCAGGTATAACACTTATAAAGGTATTATTATTATAGTCCAAGTTTAAATTTAAAATAGGTGCCTAGTACTGTAACTAATATACCTACAATAAAGCCGCTTATAAAATTACTGAAAAATGCACGCCAAAATGCTTTATCTTGTTGTGTTTTATTCAAAAGATATTCTAACCCTATATCAGTAATGACATATGGTTGTAGTGGTTCACCATTTTCAGATAAATTTGAATAAGTAATCCACTGTTTTCTTAACATCAAAGATGGAGTAATATATGAGTTTCTACAGAGAGATAGTAATTCATTTTCATTTAAAGGATTTTCTTTAATAATTCTTAGTATTTTATAACTTTTATCAAGCATTTATATCATTCCTTTCATTAGTAGTATTTTAACATAAATAGAAGGAGGAATAGAATGGGGTGGTTTAAAAATATGGTAACAAAAGCCGCAGTAAAACTATTAAATATACAACCTGCAGTATCAACACCAATAATGATACAAGAACCTTTAAGTTATGAAGGTAATGTAATGAAAAATAGAATATGGTACAGAGGCGAACCATCAGAACTGGACCAGTTTTTTAAGAATATGGCATTAGATCAAGTTAGTAAATCTAGGTTTTGGGCTGCAGTTCCTAGTGAAAACTTAAACATAAGGAAAATGCATTCAGGCCTTCCAGCAATTATAGTGGAAACACTAGCAGATATAATTGCAAGTGATATAAACAGTATCGATATGGAAGAAATACAAGCAGAAACGTGGGAAGAAATATCTAAGGATAATAAGTTTAATAAATTAATCAAGCAAGCTATTGTTGAAACCCTTGTGGCTGGTGATGGAGCTTTTAAAATAACCATAGATACTGATTTAACTCCATATCCTATACTAGAGTATTATAGCGGTGAAAGGGTTGATTATACGGTTAAGAGGGGAAGATTACAAGAGGTATTATTCTTTACTGACTATACTGTTAAGAATAAAAACTATAGACTTATAGAGAGTTTTGGTAAGGGATATATAAAGAATAAGCTAGTTGATGAAAGAGGGAATGAAGTCCCTTTATCTTT
The DNA here is from genome assembly GCF_900184255.1 of Haloimpatiens massiliensis. Taxonomy (NCBI): domain Bacteria; kingdom Bacillati; phylum Bacillota; class Clostridia; order Eubacteriales; family Clostridiaceae; genus Haloimpatiens; species Haloimpatiens massiliensis. The sequence goes on from NZ_LT854640.1 coordinate 211,488, forward strand.
AGTTCCAGGACTTGAAGAACTAAAGGATGTAACTTTTGATAATAGCTTTATGATGGCAGTACCTATGAAGTATTTTGAATCGCAAAAATGGGGTGGCAGGGGTAAGAGCATATTTGATAATAAAACAGATTCCTTTGATGCATTGGATGAAATAATAAGCCAATGGATAGATGCAATAAGAGCTGGAAGAGTACAAAAGTATATTCCTGAGGATTTAATACCCAAGAACCCTAATAATGGTGAACTAATGAAGCCTAATCCATTTGATAATCAGTTTATTAAGCTTGGCTCTTCATTGGCAGAAGATGATAAATCTAAAGTAGATATGTTACAACCAGAGATTAGATACCAAGCATTTATTGAAAGCTATGCAAAGGCTTTAGATATGTGTCTGCAGGGAATAATATCTCCAGCAACACTAGGAATAGACCTTAAGAAGTTAGATAATGCAGAAGCACAAAGAGAAAAGGAAAAGACCACTTTATATACTAGAAAGAAGATAATAGATGAACTTCAAGAAGTATTATACGAACTAATCAATGTTATATTTAAAACGTATAATACTATGAATAATAAAGCATGTATAGAAGATATCGAAGTAACAATTAACTTTGGTGAGTATGCTTCACCTAGCTTTGATGATAAGGTTGAAACAGTAGGAAAAGCTAAGACTTTTGGTGTTATGTCTATAGAGCAATGTGTTGAAGAATTATATGGAGACACATGGACAGAAGAAGAAAAAGAAGAAGAGGTTAAGAGGCTCAAAGCAGAACAGGGACTACTTGAAGCAGAAGAACCAAAAGTAACAGATGATGAAGAGTTAGACAATGAAGGAGATAATACAGAGAATATCCCAGAGGATGAAGAAGATGACGAAGAATAGTAAAGTATCAAAGTTAGGTGATATTTTAAAGAAGTTTACTAAGCAATTCATAAAAAAAGGAGCTAAAAAGGAAAGAGACAAGGCTTATGATATTAGAAAAATATTTGAGGAAATGGAGCTTAACCTTATATCATCTATGAAAAGAGCTTTTTATTTTCATGAAAGTGAACAAAATAAAGAAGGTTTTAAATGGGAACAATGGCAGCTTACTAAACTTAGAGAGATTGAGAAGTATAGAAGGAGAAACAAGAAATTAGTTCAGGAACATAATAGGCCTATACAACAAACTATAAACAGAGAGTTAAAAGGTAATTATATTAAAGGCCAAAACAGAGTAAGTAAGTTAATAAGCAAGGTTAAAGAATTTCTGGGGTTTAATAATGAAGCATCCATTAATTTGCCAGAGGATACCTCAGAGAAACAAAGTTTCAAAGAATATATAGCTAAGTTATTAAACAGACCTATAAAACCTCCTAAGGAAGAAAACTTTTTTGGAGTTAATGATAAGAAACTTGAAGCTCTGCAGGAAACAGTTACTAAGGACTTAAATAAAGCTAGCCAAGCTGTACTTAGAAAAATGGATGATGTATATAGGCAAACAATATTTAAAACTCATGTATACTTTCAAAATGGTACTAAAACATTAAATCAAGCAATAGATATGGCAACTAAAGATTTTTTAGATAAAGGTATAAATAGTATACAATATAAAAATGGTGCTAATGTTAATATCGCAAGCTATGCAGAAATGGCTTTAAGAACTGCATCACACAGAGCCACATTATTAGGTGAAGGAAAGAAACGTGATGAATATGGATTATATCTTGTAGTAGTAAGTGCTCATGCAAATACGTGTGAGAAATGTTTACCATGGCAAGGTAAAATACTTATAGATGATGTATTTAGCCACCCAAGTAAAGAGTATATAGAAGAATATAAAGCTAAATACAAGCTATTAAGTGAAGCTATAGAAGCAGGACTATTACATCCTAACTGTAGGCATACATTAACAACTTATTTTCCTGGTATAACTAAATTACCTGTAGCTCCAGATGAAGAAGAAGCTATAAAGGTATATGAAGCTGAACAAAAGCAGAGATATATGGAAAGACAGATTAGAAAGTGGAAAAGAGTCGAGGCTGGAGCTTGTGATTTAGAAAATCAGCAAAAGGCTCATGCTAAAGTTAAGGGTTTAGAGTATAAAATAAGGGAACACTTAAAAAATAATCCTCAACTTAGAAGAGATTACTACAGAGAAGAACCAGGAGAAGGGATAACTAATAAAGCACTAAAAGCTAATGCTAATAGATTGAAACAAAAAGCTTTAGATGATAAAATAGAAGAAACTAGGAAATATATTAAATCAGATGAACAGCCGAAGAATATCCATCTAGGTAAGCAAGGTAAGCATATCTTAGGGCATAATAACTATATACAAGGGAGAAGCTATCTAACTATATCAATAGAAGAAGCAGAGCAATTAATCAAAAGGTATGCAAGTACAGGAACGTTTGAGTTACAGCGTAACGGTGAGGTTAAGAATAGAGAGTTAATTGAATGTAATAAGAATATTGGAATTAATATAAATAACCAAACTGGAGAATTAACAGAAACTAATAGGTTCTATATACACTATAGTAAAGATGGCGTACACATAGTACCAACGTTAAAAGGAGTTGATAAGAAATGAGTTTATTAAGGGAATACTTTAATAAGAATGTAAGAATTGTCGATATAGATAATAGAGAATTTACTGGCTATGTAGAAACCTATACACCACCTATAGACAGCGAGGAAGAATTAGAGGAAATATCTATATTAGACAAGTCAAATAATCTAATAGGGTTTAATGAAGAAGAAATAAAAAGTATAGAAGAAATTTAAAAGCGCTTACTAAGTAAAAATAGTAGGTGCTTTTATTATGCTTAAAATTAAGTGCAGGGAGGATTAAGGTATGGGTTTAATAATAGATACAATATTGATTCCACTATTAGCTATAAGCACTATTTCTGATTATAAAAAGATAAAATCAAATAAAGAATTGATTGAAACATTAAATAAAACATTAGAAAAAATTGATTAAGTCTTAGAAATAAGGCTTTTTATTTTGCTCTTTTTTAAGTGTTGCAGAGCATAAAGAACAACGGTACTCCTAACTGGGAGCAACCAGTATAAATATGCTATTGGAGGGAATAGAAATGGAATGGTTAAGAAAATTATTAGAAAGTGCAACTATTAAAGATGGAAAGCTAGATATTGATGGATTAATGAAGTCAATAAATACTGAATTTCCTAAAAATGCAGTACCAAAAGATAAATTTAACGAGGTTTCAGAAGCTAAAAAGCAATTAGAAAGTGATATTAAAGAAAGAGATAATCAGCTTGAAACTCTTAAAAAGTCAACTGGTGACAATGCGGAGTTACAAAAACAAATTGAAACATTGCAAACTGATAATAAGAAAAAAGATGAAGAATATCAAGCTCAATTAAAAGATTTGCAAGTATCTAATGCAATCAAATTGGCTGTAGCTGATAAGGCACAGGATGCTGAATTAGTAGCAGGATTATTTGATAAGTCTAAATTAATCCTAGGTGATGATGGTAAAATTACAGGACTTGAGGATCAATTAAAAAATTTACAAGAAAGTAAGGCTTTTTTATTCAAGCAAGAAGAAAAACAAGAAACTCAACCAGGTTTTAAAATTGGAGTTGATGGTACATCACAAAATGGAGATGTTAATAGTCAATTAGCTTCAATCTTTGGAAACAGTACTAAATAATAAAGGAGAGATGATGATATGGCAGTAATTAGTTATGCTGAACAATTCGAAAGAGAGTTACAACAAAAATATGTAAGGGAGCTAACATCATATGCGTTAACTCAATCTAATCCAGGAGTTAAATTTATTAATGCACAAACTATAAAGTTACCTAGATTAACTTTAAGTGGATACAAGGACCATAATAGAAATGCTATGGGATTCAACACTGGAACTATAGCAAATGATTGGGAACCAAAGAAACTAGCTCATGATAGGGATATTGAGTTTGCACTAGACCCAATGGATATAGACGAAACTAATCTAGTTTTAGAAGTGGCTAATATCCAAAATGTATTTGAGACAGAGCAGGCAATACCTGAAAAGGATAGTTACAGATACTCTAAGTTATATGCAGAAGCAAAGACTTATAAAGCTAAAGGGGCTGTTATAGATAATACAGTTCTTACAGTAGCTAATATACTAGATTGGTTTGATACTCAAATGGAAAAGATGGACGATGAAGGAGTTCCTGCTGAGGGAAGAATACTTTATGTTACACCAGCTATAAATAAATTACTTAAAAATGCTAGCGGTTTATCTAGAAATATTGATGTAACTTCAAACAACGGTAAGATTGATAGAAGAGTTTATTCATTAGATGATGTTAATATTGTTAAGGTACCAAGTGCTAGATTTAAAACTAAATATGACTTTACTAATGGTTGTGTACCAGCAGGAGATGCAAAGCAAATCCATATGGTACTTGTGCATCCTTCTTGTGTTGTATCAAGAGATAAATATGCTTACATGAAGTTATTCACACCTGGTACAGATTCGAGAACAGCAGATAAATATATATATCAAAATAGATACTACACAGATACATTCTTAATAGAGAATAAAGCTTGTGGTATTGCAATTAATGCTGAAGCGGAAGCATAGGAGGGATATAAATGAAGGCAAGCAAGGATAACAAGGTTTATACGATAGATGAAACTCAAAAAGAAGCTTATGCAGCACAAGGATATGACATTATGGATGATGAAGGTAATATAGTTAAGTATGGAGCTGGCAAAACTGTTTCATATGAAGAATATAAGGAATTAGAGGACAAGGCTGTAAAACTAGAGAAAGAAAATAAAAAGCTAAAAGAAGAAAACAAGGAATTAAAGAAGGGTGACAAGTAGTTACTCTTCTTTTTCTTAAGGATGTGATTTAATGTCTTATGCAGATTCAGCTTACTATAAAAATGAATATGTAGGGAATATCATATCGGATGAAGATTTAAATTCAAAATTAAGTAGAGCTTCTGAACAGATAGATAACTTAACTTATAATAGAATCTCAGCTATAGGTTTTGATAATCTTACAGAATTTCAAAAGGATAAAGTAAGGAAAGCAGTGTGTTACCAAGCTGATTTTATAACTCAATATGGTGAATATTTAAACATGCCATTAAGCGGATATTCTGCTGGAAGTATAAGCCTTTCGTTTAATCCAAAAGAAGGCGGAGGAAATATAAAAACTTCTGACGAGGTTATTAATTTGCTTAGATCTACTGGACTTACTTCAAGGAGGTTGTAGTTATGCTAGGGAAACTTCCATTTCCAAAGTGGATATTGGTAACACCAGTAAAGATATATCAAACGGAAATAAGTGAAGATGGTGAGCCTGTAGAAAACTTAATTTATGATGGATTATGTAATTATAATGAAAAAACCAAACAAACATTAGATGCAGAAAGAAGGCTCATAACTCTTTCAGGTAAGGTCATTGTTGAAGGTGATATTAATCCAGGTAAATTGATTGAGGGATATGTGAAAATTGGAGAAATAAAAAAAGATATATTTAAGACTTCAAGACCACGTAATCCGGATGGTTCAGTTTTCAGTACTGAATTGGAGTTGATTTAATGGGTGTTAAAGTAACTATAAAATTGGATAATTCAAAAATAAATACTCTAATTGAGGCACAAAAGAAAGCTTTAGAAATGACTACAGAAGCTGTTAAGAGTGACATAGTTACTTCTGCAGTAGTACCCAAACAAACAGGTGAACTTGAGATAAGTCATTTTGTAGATACATCACAAATTGATGAAATGAAAACCTCAATTAATGTTAGTGGCCCACCATATGCAAGGAGATTATACTGGCATCCAGAGTATAATTTTAGAACAGATAAAAATATAAATGCCCAAGGAAAATGGATGCAGCCCTATATTGATGGAGAAAAGAAAGACTTTGCTAAAAATACTTTTAAAATAAATTTAAAGCAGCTCTCAAGGGGGTTGATTAAGTAATGTTATTAAGTGACGTAAGAGAATTTTTAAAAACAAAAATAGATTGTCCGCAATGGTATAGTGGGAAAATAGATGGAAGTAAGGAGCAATGCATAGGATTATATAATGTACAAGGTCCTGCTCCTAATTTAGCCTTAGGAGGATTAGCAAACACAAGTTATTCCGCCAAGGCTATTTCTATATTGGTTCACTGGACTAAGAATTGCAATATTGCAGAGCAAAAGGCTCAAGAAGTATATAATGCTTTATTTGGACAAGGTGGTACTATTGGAGGGCATAGGATAATTAAGTTTGATATGAGAACATCAGAGCCTATAGGAGTAGGAACAGATACAAATGGTGTTTTTGAATTTGTAATAGAAACAGTAATTTATTATGAAAGGTAGGTAATGTAAATGGCATTTACAGGAGTATTTCCAGTTTATAACCTTAAATTTAAGGTTGGGGTAAAAGGAAAAGAAAGTACAACCCCTACAGATATGAAAGAGATAGCTGATTTAGAGAACTTTGGTATAAGTATAGATGGTAAGGTGGAGGATTGGACACCAATGACCACTGCGGGATGGGCAAGAGCATTAATGACTGGTAAAGCATTCTCTATAAGTTTAAAAGGAAAAAGAAACGTAGGAGATCCAGGTAATGATTATGTAGCAAACACAGCTTGGAAAGATGGATTGGATTGTAGCACAAAAGGTGAGATAGAATTTCCAGATGGTGCAAAACTTACATTTGATTGTGTTATAGATGTTAAGAACGTAGGTGGTGGAGATTCTACTAATGTTGCACCACTTGAGTTCGATTTAAAAGGTGATGGTAAACCAACATATACACCAGCAGAAGTAGTATAGTAGGAGGGATATAAATGGCTAAGATATATAATATAATGGATAGGCTTACAAATGATAAACCCGAAATTAAAATTGATAATGAACATGTGTATAAAGTAAACAATAGTAAGAATACAGCTATACTTATAAAGTCGTTAAGTGAAGATCCAAAACTTGAAGAATTTGAAATGATGGACAAAATTGTGGAGGCTGGACTTGGAAAAGAAGCGTTAGAGTATATAAATAGTCTAGAACTATCACTGAAAGGCTATGAAGCAATTATGAATGCTATTATGGCAGCCATAAGTGAACAGGATTTAGAAGATATTGAAAAAATGGCAGAGCAAGAAATGAAAAAAATAACTAAAAAAAAGTAAATAAGTGGTATGATTTGTTTGAAGATTGGGGGCTAATAGAAGCCTCCTTTACTTCTCAATACGGGATTAGATTAAGAAATGAGAATGATATGTCATGGGGTGAATTTTGTACACTTTTAGCTGGTATAATGCCTAAAACCCCCCTAGGTGAAGTAGTTAATGTTAGAAGTGAAGAAAATAAGGATATATTAAAAAACTTCACTCCTGAACAACATAGAATTAGAAACGAATGGAGAAATAGACAAGTAGATGATATGACAAATGAAGAAAAGAAGGAAAAAATAAAAGAATTACAAGAAATATTTGCAAAAGCTTTTAGTTAATGTATATTATAATTAAGATATGTTAACTAGGAGGGGAGTATATGGGTTTATTAAATGGCTTAAAAAAGCAAATGAAAGAGGCTTATGAAGAAGGTAAAAATAAAGGTAAAAAATTAGGTTCTTTTGAATATCAATCTGAAAAAATAGAAGAAAAAAAACAAAAGAAATTACAGGAAAAAGAGAGAATATCCAATATGAAAAAAGAGGGCGTAGTATTTTGCCCTAAGTGTAAAAGTACATCTATAACTTATGTTGAAAAACATAAAAAGTTGAGTATAGGTAGAGCAGTTGTAGGTGGAGCATTGGCAGGCGAAACAGGAGCCATTCTCGGAGGATTAACCAGTAAAAAAGTAAAAGGAAAGGTTAAATGTTTAAATTGTGGCTATGAATGGAAACCAGGAAAAAGATAATATATATTTTTAGATAAAGCACTTACTAAGTTAATTAGTAGGTGTTTTTATTATGTTTAAAAGTGAGGTGAGAATATGAGTGATAGTGTAGGGCAGATAAGCTTGGATTTAGGTTTAAATGATGTAACCGAAAAACAAATTGAAAACATCAGTGAGAAAATAAAATCAAATATAACTAAAGCATTAAGTAATTTAGGTGATATAGGTAATGTCAATAAGACATTAGACAGCATTCAAAACACCATAAAGAAAATGATTGATTCAATACACTCGGAAATTAAAAGCAATCTCTCTGAACTTAAAAGTTATATTGAAGATATATTTTCAAAACTTAAAGTAAAAAATCCTATGGAAAATTTTTTAAATAAAGATTCTGCTGCTACTAATGAAAATGATGCTAGCACTAAAACTTCAAGAGGCCCACCTATAGGTGTTAAGGTTCCTAAAGTAGATTTATCCAGTGATACTGAATATATAAAATCACAAATAGAAAATCTAACAGCTCAATTAGACCAAGTTGGAGCTAAAGCTGATGAAGAAAGATACAAAATAAAAGATTTAAGAAAAGAAATAGAAAATTTAAGCAAACCAACTGGTAATAAAGCTATGGATTTTATTAACCAGGAGCAAATAAAAAAGCTACAGATTGAGCTTTCAAAGGCTGAACAGAGACTAAATAAATTTGCATCAACTTCTGATAAAACAGCATTTACAATAATTGAGTTAGAGAAAAAACTTGGAGGATTAGGTAACGCTACAAATACATCTTCAAAAGGTGTTAAAGGTCTATTTTCAAAACTCGGTGCTTTAGGTAGTGCAGCAAAAAAAGTTTCTAGTGCATCAAACGCTACAGCAGAGAATATAAAAAGAAGTGCAAGGGCCAGCATACAAGCTGGAGGGCACTTTAAGAAATTAGGGAATATTGGCTCTGATACAGGAAGAAGATTCCATGGTATGGGAAATATGATTTCTAGAAGTTTTGGCAGAGTATTAAGACAAGTACTTGTAATAAGAATTATGTACAGGGCCTTAAGAGGATTGATTAGCTATACAGGTTCAGCACTTATGACGAATAGGCAATTTGCACATTCTTTAAATCAAATTAGAACTAATTTAATGGTTGCATTTATGCCCATATACCAAGCAGTACTTCCAGCGCTAAATGCTCTAATGAGTGCATTATCTACAGTTACTGCGTATATTGCTACATTTATAAGTGCTATATTTGGTAAAACATATAAGCAGAGTTTTAATGCGGCTAAAGGATTGAATAAAGCAAGAGCAGCTATGGGAGCATACGGTAAAAGTACTAAGAAAGCTGGAGCAGATTCCAAAAAAGCAGCTAAGGATATGGAAGCAATGAAAGGTGCTTTAATGGGATTTGATGAGATAAATCAATTAGATTTAGATAAAGACAAGGGTAAAAAAGATAAGGGCGATTCTGGTGGGGATGGTATGCCACCAATGGTAATGCCTGATGTAGATGTAAGTCCAGCAAGTGCTGCTGGAAAGGCTATAGAAGGTATGGCTAAAAAAGTTAAGGCAGTATTAGCCACAATATTTCAACCTTTTAAGAATGCTTGGGCTAAAGAGGGGCAAGCAACTATTGCAAGTATTAAATATGCATTACATAGTATATTAGACTTACTAGGTAGCATAGGAAACAGTATGCTAACGGTATGGAGCAATGGAACTGGTGAAGCTATATTAACTGTTATACTGCAGATACTTCAAGATATATTCAATATTATAGGAGATATATCAAGTACTTTTACTACTGCATGGAATAAAGGTGGCATTGGAACTTCAATAGTACAAGGAATTGCTAATACAATTTTAAATTTACTAACATTAGTAAAAAAAGTTGGTGATTCATTTAGAGAGGTATGGGGACAAATAGGAACTCCACTAGCCGATACTTTTATGCAGGTTGTAAAATCAACTATAGATACGTTGGAAAATTTATCTCAAAAGCTTATTTATGTTTGGGATAATGGGGGAGAACATTTATTTCAAGGGCTTATTAGATTAGGCTCTAAAATATTTGAATTAGCAGGATATATTTATACACAATTTGTATTACCTTTTGTTGATTGGTTTGTAAATAATATGGCGCCTGCTATTGCACCAGTTTTAGATTTTATTGGTAAATTATTAGATAAGTTTACTGAACTAATAGATTGGCTCATGAATGATGGAAAGCCAGTGCTTGATATAATAGTAACTGTGTTAGGAAGTATGGCAGCCGCATTTGGAGTGGTTAAAGGAGCTATTGCGTTATATCATGGGGTTATAAAAATAGCAACTGGAGTTTCAAAAGTTTTTGGGGCAGCTATAGCTTGGCTGACTTCTCCTATAGGGATAGCAATAGTAGCAATAGGGGCAATAATAGCAATAGGAGTACTGCTATATAAAAACTGGGATACATTAAAAGCAAAAGCGGCAAAAGTATGGGGTAATATTAAGAGTACATTTGAATGTTTTAAAAATTGGCTAGGCAATGTATTTGCAACAGACTGGTCTAGAAGGTTTGGCTTCTTTGGAGATATTTTAAATGCCTTTCTACACACCGTGAAAGATATATGGAATAGTATTAAGAGAGTATTCTCAGGAATTATTGATTTTGTAGCTGGTGTTTTTACAGGCAATTGGAGAAGAGCTTGGCAAGGTGTGGTGAATATATTTGGTGGCATATTTGATGGTATAAAGGCATTAGCTAAAGCGCCATTGAATGGAGTAATTAGTTTAATAAATGGCGCTATAGGCGGATTAAATAAAATAAGCCTTCCTGATTGGGTTCCTGGAATAGGTGGTAAGGGAATTAACATTCCTAAAATACCTATGCTAGCGCGTGGAGGAATTATAGACCAGCCAACTTTATCTATGGTAGGTGAAGCTGGTAAGGAGGCTGTGGTACCATTAGAAAATAATACTGGTTGGATAGATAAAATATCTGAAGTTGTAGCTAATGCGATAGTAGCAGCTATGCAGTTTAATGGTAGCAAGACTAATAATCAAGATAATAGTGATATAGTAATGCAACTTGATGGTGTTACATTTGCAAGATTGATTAAAAAATATATAGATAGTGAAAATCAAAGAATAGGTAATGATGTAATACTTAAAATGACTTAGAAAGGAGCAGGTAGCTATGATAAAAGTTAATGGGGTAGAACTTCCTGCTCCAGTTGATTTTCAAGCAGGGGTAATGGATATTTCTAAGGCGGAAAGAAATGCCAGGGGAAGTATGATAATTGAGAGAATAGCAACTAAAAGAAAATTGGAATTAGCATGGAAGAACTTATCTGCAGAAGAAACAAGCAAATTACTTAAGTTAGTTTCAACGGTATTTTTCAATGTTTCTTATATAGATCCACAAGATAATAGTATGAGGACAGGGACATTTTATTGTGGTGATAGAACTATTGGAATGTTAGGCTTCTTGAATGGCAAAGTATATTATAAGGATATAAAATTTAATTTAATTGAAAGGTAGGTGTTTAGATTGATAACAGTTAGTAAAGAATTTAAGAAAGCAGTTTATGCGCCTACAAGGTCATGCAAGGCTAAAATAAGATTTGAAATACTGGACATTACAGCATTTAAAGACAATACAAAAACAGTAAGTAGCGAGGCTAGTATAAGTAGGAAAGACCAGTTAACGAATAAAATAAGAAAAATGAGTAATAAATATGCGGTATTTGAAAAGGACTATCTAAAGTTAGATGGTTCTTTTATTATTCCACCAAAAACTAACGAAATGTTAGATACAGAGTTGGGGTGGTGGAGCAATGCTTTAAGTGATGTTAATGGAATATTTAATCCATACCAAGTATTAGAGTTTAACTTTAGTCAAGAGCACTCTTCTGCAGGAATAACCCTATACTTCGATATGTTGAGCAGTGAATATGCTACTAATTTTGATATAGATGTATATGGAGCTACAGGATTAATTAAGCATGATTCTATAGTGAATAATTACAATTCTGTATATGTGTATATATCACAATTATCTAATTATAAAAGAATAGTAATAACTATTAAAAAGTGGTGCAAAGGTTATAGAAGGGTGAAAATTACTGAGGTGGACTTTGGAATCATTAAAGAATACACAGATAGCAATTTAATAAAAATGAATGTATTACAGGAACTTAATCCTACAAGTAGTGCTCTACCTGCAGATGAACTAAAGTTTACAATAGATAACTCTAATAAAGAGTTTAATGTTTTAAACCCTTCTGGATTTTATAATTTTCTTAAGGAAGGGCAAGAATGTTTCCCGGAAATAGGTGTTGAATTGGAAAGTGGAGAGATTGAATATATTCCAGTTGGAAAATTCTATCTTAAGAACTGGCAAAGCGACGAGGGGACTCTTACCACTACATTTACTGCTAGGGATATTTTAGATAGCCTTTCTAATGATGAAATTGAAAATGCTAATACTAGAGATACCACCCTTTATGATTTAGCTGTAGAGGTTATGAAGGCAAGTAATATAGAGAATTATGTACTAAGTAACAATTTAAAGTTTATTAAAACTAAAGGATTATACAAGAAAATGAGTTATAGAAATTTGTTACAGCTTATAGCCATAGCTGGAATGTGTGTGGTATACAGTGATAACTTGGGTGTATTCCATATGAAGCAACTTATTAGTGCTGAAGCTGTAATTGATTCTATAACAGTAAGTAATGAAGCTCTTATAAGTAATAAAGACCAGGTAATAAATAATATCCTGGAACCCAATTTTAACATTGCTACTTTTGAAAAAGATAGATTTAAACTAGATGGTAGCTTTGTTATTCCACAGGAAAATATGAAAGGTTATGAGGTTGGCTGGTGGAGCTCTGACTTATGTAATAATGATGGTATATTCTTAACACCATTAAAATTAGAAGTGAATATATCTAAGGACCACAATAGTAAAAATTTTGAGATTTTATTTGATACCATAAATAATGAATATGCTAATGAATTTGATTTAAAAGTTTATGCACCAGATGGATCTATAAAGATAAATGAAACTATAGTAAATAACAAAGCTAGATTCTTCTATGAAAATAATTTACTAGAGAATTGCAGAAAGATAGAGATTGTAATTAAAAAATGGTGCAAGGGTATTAGGAGAGCTAGAGTGGTTGAAATAGGATTTGACCTTCCAACTGATAACATAACTTTTGACAATATCTATAAAGAGCCACAAATAGAGCTAGGGCAAGCCGTAAAAGCGCTTGAAGTAACTTATTATCCAATGGATTTAGAGAATAAAGCAACTTACACTGCAGTAAATAATGATATAAAAGAAGGAGCTATTCTTAAGTTAGAAAATAGTTTAATAAACACAGAGATAGACGCTAAAAATGTGGCTGAATGGCTATTAAAAGAGAATAATAACATTGCTACTTTTAAAGTGGATTGGAGAGGTAACCCGGCATTAAATCTAACTGATAAAGTAAGTATAGAAAATGGGTATGGCAATAATAATATTGCAAATATAACTAAGCAAGAAATAGAGTATCAGGGCTATTTAAGTGGTAAAACAGAAGCAAAGGGGGGAATTTAATGTGGTTAACTCCTAAATTAGATTGGGCTAAGGATGATTTTTATAACCCTGAAGATTTAAATAGAGTTGAAAATAACACCGTAGAAGTAGCAAAATTAATCCAACAATTAATGGGCATTAATATAAGTCTTGAAGGGGCAGTAACTAATAGGGATTATAGTACAATCGAATTTGCAGATAGTTTGAATAGGGTTGAAAGAAACCTAGAAAAACTATCTGTTTTAAATTTACCAAGGTTAAAAGAACTAAAAACTACTTGGCAAACAGGAGAGCCATTTAGCTATAAAGATGCTATTAGATTAGAGAATAATTTAGAAATACTATATGATATTTTGAATAAAAACATAAGTAATATTAAATATTGTGGTTCATTTAGCTGTGGGCAATAAGGGTGTGATCACATGGTTAATACAATTGATATAAAAAATATTGAATGGAGTAAAAACACAGCGGATGTTGGGGAAACTGTTTTAATAAAAATAACCATAAGCAAAATTATTACAGATACTGTGCAGAGTAGTCAATATAGTTTATGTGGAGAAATTATTTCAGGACAACAAGTTAAAAGTGAGCTTGTTTTTAAACCATAGGAAAGGAAGGATATAATGGCAGTAAAAACAGTTAAGGTAAATATGAATGGGCAGGATTATGCATTAAGCTATAATAGTACAAGTGGAAAATGGGAAGGAAGTATAACGGCGCCATCTACTACATCATGGAACCAGTCCAATAATAAATATGGTGTGACCGTAACAGCTACAGATGAAGCTGGTAATAGTACTATAAAAGATAGAACAGATGGTGTACTAGGTTCTGCATTACAATTAAGGGTATTGGAAAAAGACAAACCTACTATTACATTAAGCTCCCCAAGTTCTGGTGCACGTGTTATTACTTCTAAACCAGCTATTAAATTTACATTAAGAGATAGTGGTTCCGGAATAGACATATCTAAATTACAGTTAAAGATAGATAGTGGAACATCTGTAGGAAACACTGCTACCGGTATGGCATGCACAAGCGTGCCTGGGGGGTATGATTGCACTTATACACCTACAACATCTCTCTCAGAAGGTTCACATACCATAACAATTAGTATAACTGATAATGATGGAAATATTTCTGATTTATTATCTTCTGCATTTAATGTGGATACAGTACCACCAGCACTTAATATTTCTAATCCATCAAATGGCTTAATAACTAACAATAAAACTCTAACGGTTAGAGGTACTACAAATGATGAAACATCTTCTCCTGTAACAGTTAGTATTAAGTTGAATGGCGTGGACCAGGGAGCAGTAACAGTATCAAGTGGTTCATTCTCCAAAGCATTAACATTGGCAGAAGGAAGCAATACCATAGAAATTAAAGCGGTAGACAGTGCTGGATTGACTTCTACTGTAACAAGAACGGTAACACTAGATACTAAAGCACCTACTATTTCAGCTGTAGCAGTTACACCAAATCCAGTAGATTGTGGTAAGACATTTGTAATTACAGTAACAGTGAATGACTAATGAGGTTAATAGGGTATTTGGATGGGGTAGAAATTAGTTTTGATTTCTACCCACCAAATGTTTTCAAAGCCACTATACCCAAGAGTGTTAAGGGTACTTATATAGTGCAACTAAAAGCTATTGATAATGCAGGTAATGAAACTAATCAGGCAGATATTTATATGTTTATAGATTTTCAAAAGATGATATTTAGGAAACTAGACAGTAAATATATTTGCAAACATGAAAATAGCGAATTTGTCTGTGTAAAACTAAAAAATAATTATTATTATAGAGAGTTGTGGTGATGTAATGATATTGCAACAGGGGGAGGTTAGAGAGGTTGGAATTGAGGTAATAAATCAACTGGGGCAAGATTTTGTAATAGATGTAGCAGAATATAAAATAATTAATAAAGGCAAAGAAGTATTAGAAGAAGGTTTCCCAGCAATAGATGGGCATAAGGTATTGTTACTATTCAATGCAACAGAGAAAGGTGAATTTAGTGTTATATTTAAATATCATATAGGCCCAGAAATTCTAAAGGCTAAAATTTGTGTGGAGGTGATATAATGGCATATCAAAAAACAACTTGGAAAAATAGATTAGTAGAAAGACCTGGGACTTATACTTTTAGGCAGAATGCGGATGGAACTGTAACTTTATTAGCAGCTGAGGGGAATGTTATAGAAGCTGGAACGCCCGTTAATGCAGAGAATATGAATAAGATTGAGAATTTTTTAGAAGAATTGGATAAAAGAAAAATTAAAGAAAGTGATATAACAGAGGCTGTGCAGGAATATACAGTAGTTTCTTCTGTCCGAGAGCAGGGTTATAGATTATTTCCACCTGGACCAGATGGGAAGCGATTGTTAATTCAATTTGGCAGTATTAAGGTTGCAGAGTCCGAAGGAGCAAATAGTTCTAGCGGAGGGGTGTATTACAAAATGGTTACTAATTTAACTCTTCCATTGTCATATAAAGACGAAAATTTCAAGGTTTCTACGAATGCTAGAGGTGCATTCTGCTGGACATTTGGAAGTTCCGTAAATAATAGCCAAATTAATATTGGACTTTCTAACGTAACGAATGCTGCAACAAATGGTAACCAGACGATACAGTGGCGTACCATAGGATTCATATAAGGAGATGAAAAGATGATATATATAAGTATACAAAATGAAAATGAATTTCTATTTAGAAATTCTAATGTAGAGCAAATAGAGGCGAATGATGTGCCTGTAAAAGAAGAAATATATTTAGAATATTTACAAAGGGAAATAAATGAAAAATTTAAAATTAAAAATCTACAAGGTTCTACTTTTGAAGAAATTTTCGAAGAAGTTGAACCAGAACCAATAGAACCAAGAGAAGTCGAACCAAGTTCGCAGGAACTTTTAGCGCAACAAGTTGCTAACTTAGCGATAGAAAATAAGAAAAAAGATATGGCAATTGAAAGCCTAGTCAAAATGGTTGCAGATTTAAATATTAAAGTACAAGGAGGTACAAATTAATGTTTGATTTCTATAATACGTTTTACAGGATGGGATATTTGAAAATTGATGATGTAAAAGAGGCTTGTAAGTGGAAATGTATAAGTGAGACAGAATATAAAGAGATAACTGGAGAAGATTATACAATTTAGAAAAACTAAAAAGGCAAAATAGGCACCTATATGGTGTTTTTATTTTGCCTAAATTTAATAAGAAAGAAGGTTAAAAAATGAAATGGAATAAAATGCTAAGTACAATT
The DNA here is from genome assembly GCF_900184255.1 of Haloimpatiens massiliensis. Lineage (NCBI taxonomy): Bacteria > Bacillati > Bacillota > Clostridia > Eubacteriales > Clostridiaceae > Haloimpatiens > Haloimpatiens massiliensis. The sequence continues at coordinate 228,183 of NZ_LT854640.1, forward strand.
ATAGCCGGAGTGGGGGCTTGTGCAAATTACTTCTTTGGAGGGTGGGACATGGCACTTAAGACACTATTACTACTTATGTTTTTAGACTATATAACAGGATTAATTTGTGCAGGCAAAGATAAAACACTTAGTTCTAGTATAGGGTTTAAAGGCTTAGGTAAAAAGATACTTATATTAATAATAGTAGGTGTTGGTGTGTGTATAGATAATGTTACTGGAGCACATGGAATAGTTAGGAGCATGGTTATATTCTTTTATGCTTCTATGGAAGGAATATCTATATTGGAAAATGCAACTAGAGCTGGTGTGCCAGTTCCGGAACAACTAAAAGAAATGCTAGTACAACTTAAAGAAGGAAATAAAAAAGAGATCCATAAAGAGCAGATCAAATAGTTCTGTTCTTTTTATTTAGAAAAATAAAATTTTAGGAGGAATGAATAATGAATATAATAGAAAGAAATCTTAATTTAGGCAATATGACATATGGTAATAAACCCAACACAATAGTATTGCACCATGCAGAAAGTTCTAAGTGTACTGTGGAGGATATAAACAGGTGGCATAAGGGTAACGGTTGGGCAGGCATTGGGTACCACTATTTTGTAAAGAAAGATGGCAGTATCTATAAAGGTAGACCAGATAACGCCATAGGAGCACATGCTAGGGGACACAATACTAATAGTTTAGGCATATGTGCAGAAGGACGATATATGGTAGAGAACATGCCACAAGCACAGAAAAATAGCATTATAGAGTTATGTAAATACCTAAAGAGTAAGTATGGAATAAGTAGGATATATGGACATGGTGAGTTAATGTCCACAGATTGTCCAGGAGCTAATTTCCCTTTACAAGAAATTAAAAATACAGTTCTTAATGGACAGAGCTCTACCAATGCAACTAACAGTGGCGTATCTGTAGGTTCTAAAATAAAAATTACTGGTGCTAATTATGCAACCGGACAAGCAATACCTAACTGGGTAAAAAATAATACTTATACAGTACAACAGATTAGTGGCAGCAAGGCATTAATAAAAGAGATCTTAAGCTGGGTATATATAAAAGATTTAAAAGTGGTGTCCAGCAACTCTAATAGTTCTTCCAAACAAAACACTTCTAATTGGATAAGTTTAGATGGCAAAACTGGTACTTGTACTGGTAGCGGTGTAAGGGTTAGAAGCTCAAAAGATACTAGTACCAGTAAAAATATATTAGGCCACCTATACAAAGGCGAAAAGGTTAGGCTCTACAGACTAGAAGGAGATTGGGTGCACATATATTACCCTTCTCATGGTGGGTACATCCACAAGAATTATATAAAATATTAACTCTAAGGTAGCAGGTAGGAGAAATCTTACTTGCTACCTTTTTTATTTTTTCATATGTGTTTATTAAGATACAAAATAAATTAAATAGTTATGGTGGCAAAAATTATTTTTGCCACCACTTTGCCACCAATGTATAAGATTTATCAAATTTTTATTAATTATAATAAAATAATCGAATGTGCGTAAAGTGTTGATTTACATATTGTTTAAATTATTATATAATATTATAAAGTAGAGTTAAATGTAAGCCTAATATAAGACAGAACTCGGCTTATCGGTTTAGTCGCACACTTGAAACACTGGGTTTTCAACTTGGTGTTTTTTATTTTGCCACCGTTACACTCCATAAAGTACACATTATGCTGTTTAATGGTAAAATTATTGTTCTCAGCTCTTATGTAAGCCATGGAGGAGAAATTTCATAATTCCACTACATTGTACCTTTTGTGGTTTAATCATAATGATGAAACTAAATCAAAAATAATAATATTAAAAAAGAAAATATTAAATTTAAAAAGTATTAAATCTAAATAGAGGACAGTTAATAATTTTTTAAATAGTTAAATTTTATTAACTGTTCTTTTAATATAGATTAAATTCTTAAGATTTAAAAAACAGGTAAAATAACCACAACAAGGTGATTTTGATATATAATATACTTACTGAGGAGGTGCTTTATGCAAAATTATAATAAAGGAAAAATGGAAAATACATTTAGCTTATTTTCAGCAATTTCGATAATTTTAGGGATTGTAATAGGATATATTTCAATAATAAATATAGAAATTAATAAGGTATATGTTGTTGGAATAATTCTATCTGTGGTATTAATATGTTTTGGTATTTATTTTTATTTAAAAAAGAAAAGTTATAAAAGAATAAGAGAATTGAGAAATAACTGGGGAAATGAAGTTAGCAAGAAAAGAAACTTTGAACATATTAGAAAATTATATGATATATTAAAAAATGAAGAGGGATTTTACATAGATCAGCAAACTTGGCTAGATTTAGATATGGATAAAGTATTTTTAAAATTGGACAGAACTTTATGTACTCCTGGTGAACAATATCTTTATTATATGCTTAGAAAGCCATGCTTTAGTGAAGACAAACTTAAAGAGACTGGAGAAAAAATAGAGTATTTTAGAAATAGTGAAGCTGTAAGGGATAAAATTAGATTTTTTCTAGATAAGTTAGGAAAGGATAGAAAGGCCGCTTTTATCGAATTTTTAAATGGAAAATTTGAATATTCAAAAATCTTAAAAGTAGTATTAAATGTCCTTGCATTAGCGGCATTAGTAGCAGTTATATATGTTGTAGAGAAAAATCCTTCTACAGGTATTTTAGCAGTATTTGGTATATATTTTATAAATTTATCCATTCACTCAAAAGTTAAGAAAAAAATAGGAGCAGATACTTCTTGTATAAAATATATGTACAGGGTTTTAACTGCTGCAAAGAATATATCTTCATTAAATAATTTAAATAAAAACATAGAAGAGATAAATATTTTAAAGAAGGAAATAAGTAAATGCAGTAAGCTTATGAGAAGTTCTGCTTCTATTGCTATGGCTGTACCTGAAGGAGTAGATTTACTTTTAGATTACATAAATATATTCTTTTTAATGGAGACTAGATCATATTTTTCCGCAGTTAAGGAAATAGAAAAGCAAAGAGAAAGTATAAAAAAAATATATGAAAGTTTAGGTAAGATAGATGCTTATATCTCTATAGCGTCCTATAGGGAAGATTTAAAGGAGTATGCAGAACCTATTTTTGTAAAGGAAAGCAATGAACTTATTTTAAAAGAAGTGGCACATCCATTAATAGAAAATGCTGTATGTAATTCTTTGAATATGGACAATAATATAATAATAACTGGTTCTAATATGTCTGGTAAATCTACATTTTTAAGAACTGTAGGAATAAATGCATTGTTTGCTCAGACAATATATACTTGTATTTGTAAGGAATATAGGGGAAGTTTCTTTAGGGTTATAACTTCTATAAGTGTAAATGACAACATAACTGAAGGAAAAAGTTATTACTTAGGTGAAGCAGAAGCTCTTCACAGAATAATAAACTCTTCTGGTTTTAATAAATATCCTGTACTTACATTAATAGATGAGATATTTAGAGGTACAAATCCTGTGGAGAGAGTAAATGCTGCTGCAGAGATTTTAGATTATTTAGCTAAAAATAATTGCCGTATTATAGTAGCTACTCATGATTTAGAAATAACTAATATGGTAAGGGAAACTTATTACAATTACTACTTTACTGAAAATGTAACTAAAGAAGGTTTGAATTTTGAGTACAAAATAAGAGAAGGTATATCACCTACTAGAAATGCAGTTAAGATACTTGAGTATTTAGGATATCCAGAGGAGATAATAAACAATATTAATAATAGGATAGAACGTAAGGAAGCAGTAGTGTAGCTAAAGTTATTATAAACTTAGGATTTTAATTAGATTGTGAGGATTTTTAATGGGTAAATCGTTATTTGTAGCAGAAAAGCCTTCTGTGGCCATGGAGTTTGTAAAGCTCTTAAATATAAAAGGAAATAAGAGAGATGGATATTGGGAAGGTGACAAGGCAGTTTTCACTTGGTGCGTAGGTCACATGGTAACCATGAGCTATCCAGAAGTCTACGATCCAGAGCTTAAAAAATGGTCCTTAAATACATTGCCTTTTTTACCCGAGGAATACAAATACGAAATAATTCCTGCAGTGGCAAAGCAGTTTAATATAGTTAAGGATCTTATTTTAAGAGGGGATATAGATAAAATATATGTGTGTACAGACTCAGGAAGAGAAGGAGAATACATATATAGGCTAGTGGACATGATGGTTGGAAATCCTAAAAAGGAAAAGAGAAGGGTTTGGATAGACTCCCAAACAGAAGAAGAAATAAAAAGAGGAATAAAAGAGGCAAAGCCCTTAGAAGAATATGATGCATTAGCGGATTCTGCTTATTTAAGAGCTAAAGAGGACTACTTGCTTGGAATTAATTTTTCAAGACTTTTGACTATTATATATGGAAAAACTCTTTCAAATTCCATAAATACAGATAATTCAGTGGTGGCAGTGGGAAGAGTAATGTCCTGTGTTCTAGGTATGGTAGTGGATAGAGAAAGAGAAATAAGAGAATTTAGAGAAACACCTTTTTATAGGATAGTAGCTTTCCTAAATCTTAGTAAAGATGAAAATTCTAATTATGAAGGCGAATGGAAAGCGGTGGAAGGATCTAAATATTATAGTTCGCCTAAACTATACAGTGAAGTGGGTTTTAGAGAAAAGGAAGAAGCACAAAAATTTATAGAGGAAATTCTAAATAGTTTAGATGAAAATAACAATGAAAATAAAGAAGAAGGTAAAAATGCATTTATTGAAAAGGTTGAAAAAAAGGTTGAAAATAAGAATCCACCTCTTCTATTTAATTTAGCAGAACTTCAAAATGAATGCTCTAAGAGGTTTAAAATAGATCCTGATATGACATTGAGTACAGTTCAAAGTTTGTATGAAAAGAAACTATTAACTTATCCAAGAACCGATGCTAGGGTTTTATCCACTGCAGTGGCAAAAGAAATTCATAAAAACTTAAAGAAACTTACTTTTTTTAAAGGGGATGAAAAGGCAGTAGAATTTTCAAAGAAAATTTTAGAGGAAAAGTGGAATAGTAAGATTATAAAGAGCAAATATGTAAATGATAAAAAGATTACAGACCACTATGCTATTATTCCTACAGGAGAGGGTTTTGAGAACTATGATAGGTTAAAGCCTCTAGAGAAGGATGTTTACAAATTAGTACTTAGAAGATTTTTAGCTATATTTTATCCCAATGCTAAATATACAAAGTTTTCGCTTATAACCAAGGTAGGATATGAGAGATTCTTTACCAGTGCAAAAACTTGTACTTCTAAGGGGTATTTAGAGGTTTTAGGAGATGAAAAAGAAAATAAAAATGCTCTTTCACCAGAGTTTTTTAAAAACTTAAAAAAGGGACAATGTGTAAATGTAGAGAACATGGATATTAAAGAGGGAAAAACTTCTGCACCTAAGAGATATACATCAGGAACTATGATAATAGCCATGGAGAATGCAGGTAAGCTTATAGAGGATGAAGAACTTAGAGAGCAGATAAAGGGTAGTGGTATAGGTACTAGTGCCACTAGAGCTGAAATATTAAAAAAATTAAATAGAATAGAATATATAAGAACTAATAATAAAACTCAAGTGGTAACTCCAACAGTTAAAGGTGAAATGATATACGAGGTAATAAAAAAATCAATCCCGTCTTTATTAAACCCTAAGCTTACAGCAAGTTGGGAAAAAGGATTAGGAATGGTGGCAGAAAAGGAAATTCATCCAAAGGAATTTATGGATAAATTAGAGAAATACATACAAAGCAATGTACAGAAGGTATTGAAGGGAAGCAGAGTAATAGAGGGAGAAAGATTATTCAATAGAGTTTTACAGGACAATGATTTAAAATTAGATAAAGAGAAGGTTCAACAGGTACTAGGCATATGTCCTTTTTGTCACAATGGGCACATAGTTAAAAATAAAAAGGGCTATGGATGCAATAAATGGACGGAAGGATGCAAGTTTTTTATAGGAGAAATTTGCGGAGTGAAAATACCTAGACAGCAAGTTCAAAAATTAATACAAAATGGAAGTACGGATATAATTTCTGGATTCAAATCTAAAAAAGGAAATGTATTTAATGCTAAATTAGTATTGAAGGATAACAAAATAAATCTTAGCTTTGAAAATTAACAAAAACATATACAGAAATAAAAAAGAAAGATAAAAGGAGAGAGAAATATATGGAAGAAACTACTATAATTTTAATGGAAAGAAATAAGGAAACGGGATATTTAGAAAAAGAAGTAAATAGTTATACTCTTGAAGAAAATGGGAACTTAATAGATGGAATTTATTTAGTTAGGGAAAATGAAGAAGGACTTATTCATTTAAAACTAACTACAGATAGAGAAGTAGAAGATAGTGAATTTGACGCAATATATGACAACTACAATGGAGAAGAGTTTGGTGAATTAATAATGTCTATAGAGGAAGTGGAGGACACTTATAATCCCACTTGGGAAGTAGTATTTCCTTTTATAGAAAATAGGGATATGTTCCAAAATAAGCTTCAAGAAGTTTTAAATAAGCATAAGGAAATTTTAGATAAGTCTGAGAAAATTACAGCAGAGGCTTAATGAATAAATCTATAGTTACAATCACTAAGTTTAATCAATAAATGCCAATGAACAGTGACAAATTTTAAGGATAATCAATAATCCCCAATGACAAGTTACAATCATCAAGCATAAGGCACATTCAAATAAATAACAAGGCAGTATGCTAGTCTATTTTGCGTCATACTGCGTTAGCAGAACCCACCGATAGTTCTACTAGCGGCGGAACCTGCTTCCTTGTCTGACACAAAATATACCAGCATCTTTCACTTGTTATTTATTTTCATGTACCTAAACCAATAAGTAAATTGGCTTAGTAGTTTTGGTGATTAGACACTAGTAATTGGGGATTTATTATTGTGTTAGTATTTTGTTATCTTTTTTCTTTTATGAGACCTTTTCTATATGCAATTAAAAGCATTTCTAAATCTTTAATTTGTTTTTTTATTTCACTACCTATATCCGTATCTGCCACTCTTTTTCTACTGGTTACGTGTTCTAGTATTATAGTAGAAGAAAGAATATCCTTATTTTCTTTTATAGCCTTTTGCATAGATTCAAAAGGTTCATGAGAGGTAAGTAGTAGTCCGTAAGAATTATATATTAATGTATAGCCAGCGATACCAGTTTGCGGCTGATATGCTCTACAAAAACCTCCGTCAATTACAAAAAGCTTACCATTAGCTTTTATAGGACTTTCTCCTTCCTTAGATTTAACAGGAATATGACCATTTATTATATGAGAAGAATCTGGATTTAGATTAAATTCCTTTAATATGGTATTACACATTTCATCATTATCCCTATATTTATAGTAGCTGTCCTTCTTTTCTTTATGGGTAGTTTTATCATCTATAAAGTACCTTTCAAAGGTAGTCATTCTCTCTTTACCAAACACTGGAGAATCAGGACCGCACCATAAATACCACAATATATCCATTCCATAGGCTTTAGATTTTTTATCATATTTAAAGAAATATGCTTCCCTTGCATATCTATCTAAAGCATCAAGTAACTCTTTTCCCTTATGCTTACCATGGGCAATCTTTACTTCTTTAAAAGAACCATCTTCATTAAGAGGTATACAGCCATGGTATAATAAATTGGAATTATAAACCGTATACATGCCGCCTTTGCTATACATAAAGCGTATATGTCTTTGAAGTTTTTCACTGTTTACAAAAGAGTTAGTTAATTTATTTATTAGACATTGTTCTTCTTTAGTTAGTTTATAAGGGTCTTTCCAATCAATTGTAGGGAAATTAGTGTCATTCATCTTATATGTTTTTCCATACAAGTTGATGGTACCTTTTTCAATATCTATTTTATCTAGAAGCAATCTATCATCCATTAAAAATTCAGGATGAGATTTTATTAATTCACCTTCTAGCTTAAATTGCATAATGGATATAGCTTTGTGCATTCTTGAGAATAAAACAATATCTGTTTCACTAAGTTGCTTGTCTAAAGTTTTAGGTTTGAAATTTTTGCAAGGATCATTTTCATAGTTATTCATAGCAAAAGTAGCTAGTGGAAGAAGGTTTATTCCATAGCCATCCTCTATAGTAGATAAATTAGCATATCTTAGTGATATTCTAAGTACATTAGCTATGCAACACTTTGAACCTGCTGCAGCTCCCATCCAAAGTATGTCATGGTTCCCCCATTGGATATCTAAGGAGTGATGTTTTATTAGTCGCTCCATAATGATATCGGCCCCAGGACCTCTATCATAAATATCTCCTACAATATGAAGTCTATCCACTACTAGCCTTTGAATTACTTTTGAAATAGCTGTGATAAATTCGTCTGCTCTATCTATATCAATTATAGTTTCTATAATTCCATTGTAATATTCTAATTTATTTACTTTTTTATTTCCCTCATGTAGTAATTCTTCTATTATATATGCAAAGTCTTGCGGTAATGCCTTTCTCACTTTTGAACGGGTATACTTTGAGCAAACTTCTCTACATAATTCTATAAGTCTATAAAGAATTATCTTGTACCAATCTTTTAAATTAGTTTCTTCCTTTTTTATAAGTTCTAGTTTTTGCTCTGGATAATAAACTAAAGTTGCTAGGCTTTCCTTTTCTCTTTCCCTTAAAGAATTGCCGAAAACATCACTTATTTTTCTCTTAATAACTCCAGAAGCATTTTTTAATACATGAGTAAAAGATTCATATTCACCATGTACATCACTTATGAAATGTTCCGTTCCTTTTGGTAGATTAAGTATAGCTTGTAAATTTATAATTTCTGTACTAGCAGAACCTATAGAGGGATACTGTTTTGCCAATAATTCTAAATATCTTAAGTCTTCTTTAATCAAATCTATGTTATTTTCGTCACAGAAGGTCATGACTTTTCCTCCTCAAAATATTATTAAAATAGCACACATTAATTATATCATTTTATTATATTTTGTACACTATTTATAGTAAAAAAAATAATAAGTAATCACATATAATATATAGTATACAATTTATAAGCTATAATTTTAATATATAATATGAAAATATAGAGGAAAAGTTCTAAATATATGAGTAGGAATTTAAGATAATTATGTTAAAGATTTAATTTCATATCGTTGTCTTTTATTAATCCTTTTTTTCTCATAAGTGTAGAAAATATAATGGTAAGTATTGCAGGTGCTATAAATTCAAGAATTGCTATGTATATTATTAATGTAGTAGGGGATTTATAGGAACTCATAGTAGCGAAGGTGCCAATAGGACCTACTAATCCACTGGTACCCATACCGGCTCCTAAAGGATTATTTTCTAATTTAAATATAGTTGTAGATAAAGGGCCTAATATAGCACCAGCTAGAGTTGGAGGTATCAGTATTAGAGGGTTTCTTATTATATTAGATATTTGGAGCATGGATGTACCGATACCTTGAGATATTAATCCTCCAAGTTTATTTTCTCTATAGCTAGCTACAGCAAATCCCACCATTTGAGCACAGCAACCCACTGTAGCTGCACCAGCAGCTAATCCAGACATTTTAAGTGATATGGCAATGGCAGCACTGCTAATAGGTGCTGTAAGCGCAAGACCCATTAAAGTTGACACGGCTATGCCCATAGGAATAGGGTGAAGAGTAGTTGCTAAATTTATTACATGACCTAAATCTCCCATTAAAGTAGACACAAATGGTCCAATAAATTTACCGGCAATACATCCACAAATAATAGTGACAGCAGGTGAAATAATAATATCTACTTTTGTTTTTCCAGAAACTAAGCTTCCAATTTCACTGCCAACTATTCCCGCTACATATGCTCCTACAGGTCCACCTAGAATATATCCAAAGGCTCCTGTGGTAGCAGAGGAAAATACTACTAGTGGGCTACATTTAAACCCCCAAGCTATGGCAACAGCTATGGCAGAACCAACCACAGGAGATTTTGCTGAAATAACTGTAGAAAACTCCTGTATAAAGTTTAAACCAGGGATTTTAGAAATTTGAGATAATATAAGTCCTATTATTAATGAAGAAAATAATCCCAAAGCCATGTAACTTAATCCGTCAATAAGATATCTTTTAAGAAGTTTTTTTAATGATTCCTTTAAATTTTTCATACTTATTCCTCCATATATTAATATTAAAAACAATTACAAAGTTAATTATTAAAAAATAATATATCCTATTAAAAGTGTAGGCTAAATTATAAAGTGTATAACATATTTTATCCTATGCCTATCAGTTTTACTCCAATTTTACAAGGTGCAGAAAAGAAGGCCGCATAGTGGTAAGCAAATCTACTCATATATGCTATATAGTTTAGCATAAGTAAATTATTTCGTAAATCTTAAACAAACATAACTTCAATTGTAATTTTTTAAAACTTCAATTCGTAATTTGAAACTCGTCCACAAAATTTTTAACCAAATAATGCGGTTTTAGGGTGTTATTACAATCAATATTTATCCAAAAACCTATGTATATTTAGTGTATAAATTGTATATTACTAATTGCAGTTTTAAAACTGTAATTTTGAAATACACTATGTAATATGATATAATGGAAACATATCAGTTAAATTAAACAAGTAGGTAATGTTGAGGCAGTATCTATGACTTGTTATTTATTTTAATGTACCTAAGTTAAATATGACACAAAACTATTAAAAGAGGAGAAAAAATAATGAATGAAAAATATTCAAAAGCAAAAGAAATGTTAAAAGACACTATTAATAAAATAGAACATATAATAGATGAAGAAAGTCCAACAGGCTTAGAAAAAGGAATAACTTGTGGTGAAATTGATGAACTAATAGCTGCTTTAGATAAAATCTCTGAAATAATAGATAGGTATGAATAGTAATATGGTGAAATTTAGATAGTTGCATAGTATATAAATAGAATAGAAAAGTACCAGTTTTATATTTTGTAAGATTGGTATTTTTTTATATATTCTTATAAATAAAATCTTTGAACAATAAAGTAGTTAAAAACTAATTTACAATTTATTCATAAAATATACATGGATGTAATAAAAGTAACTGTTTGACAAGAATACCTTATATTGATACAATTACGTAAAGACACTATATACATATTAAACAATTATGAGGAGGTATGAGGTATGAACAGTATAACTGCTTTAGAAAGAAAAGAAAAAGGTATAAAGGCAAGAAAGGCTGGATACATACCAGGAGTATTGTATGGTACGGAAATTAAAGAATCTCGTCCAGTGAAGTTTGAAAAAGCTAAAATGATGAAGATATTAAAGAATAGTGGGGATAGTGCAAAGCTAATTCTTAAATTGGAAGATGACAAAAAATATGGAGTTATAAAAAATATTCAAAGAAATCCAATTAATGTAGAAGAAATATATAACATTGATGTGCTAGTAGCATCAAAGGATGAAGAAATAAAACAAGCTGTTCCTATTATATTGGAAGGAAGAACAAATATAGAAAATAGAGGTCTTACAGTACAAACTCAATTAACAGAAGTAGAGGTAGTGGCAAAGGCTATAAATATCCCAGAAAGCTTTGTAATAAATATAGAAGATAGAATTAATGGAGATGTAATTACTGTAAAACAAATAGAGCAAAACGAAGATTTTAAAATAATAAGTGATCCAGAAGGGGTCATAGGTGCAGTATTTTATGCTAAAAAAGAAGAGCAAAGTGAATAAAAGAGAAGCTTATTATATAAGTATTAGGTTAATTAAAAAACCCTATGTTTTTTATAAACATAGGGTTTTTAACTACATTTAATTCAAAACAGCTTAAATCTCTTCCGCTTCCATTAACAAAGTTTTTATAAGCGTTTTAACTGGTACTATTTCTTTTAATTTATAAGCATTTTCACCACAGAATATAAGTCCTTCATCCACATTTCCCTCAACGGAGTTAATAAGGGCTTTAGATATACAGTAAGGTGTAGTTTGGGGATTACAATGAGTTAAGCATTTATAACATTTATCTATAACCTTTTTTCCTGCGTCCAAAGAATTTATAAAAGAATTTCTTATAGCTCTTCCAGGCATTCCAACCGGACTAATTACTATGTCTATATCTTCTTTTTTTGAATTTATATAGGCATTTTTGAAATTAATATGTGCATCACATTCCTCTGTAGCTACAAATCTAGTGCCCATTTGCACACCAGAGGCACCAAGTTTTAGAAATTTAGAAATGTCTTTTCCACTATAGATTCCCCCAGCAGCTATTATTGGAATATTCTTTTTAGCATCATCCTCAAATGGTTTTATAACTTTAATAACTTCCTTTACTATATCCTCTAAATTTTTATCTCCCTTAGATAAATCTTCTTTAGAAAAACCTAAATGTCCACCAGCTTTAGGACCTTCAACAATTAAAGCATCAGGGGTATAGTTGTATTTTCTCTTCCAAAGTTTGCTTATTATTGAAGCTGCTTTGGCGGAAGATACTATGGGAATTAATTTAGTTAATTTATTTTTTACTAATGCAGGCAAATTTGTTGGCAGTCCAGCACCACAAATTATTAAATCTGCCCCAGAATTAGATGCAGTGGTAACTAATTCTTCAAATTCATTAGATGCGGTTAAAATATTAACTCCAATGATTCCATTTGAACTGGATTCCTTAGCTTTAGAAATTTCTTTTTTTAAAGCTCTTATATTTGCTTCTTTAGAATTATTTAAAAAATCACTTTCTCTAAAACCTATTCCAACACCAGAAATTACTCCAATAGCACCTTCTTTGGCTACTGCAGAAGCAAGACGAGATAAAGATACTCCTACTCCCATTCCTCCTTGAATTATTGGTAATTTGGCCTTTAAGTGGCCTATAGTTAAATAAGGTAAACTCATATTAAAATCTCCTTTTTATTTGGATTATCAAATATTTTGATTTTCAAAGTATTTAATAAACAAAGTATAAATAAATATTATTTTTATGTCAAGGGAAATATATATTTAGAATCAATAATGTTAATTTTCTGATTAATTCCATTTTTAATAAATTAAATGATATTATTATGAAGTGATTTTATTATGATAATCGGGAGGAAAATATGTTTAAGGGATATAAAGCAGAAAGTAGACTTAGTTATTTAGTAGCTGCAATCTTTATAATAATAATTTTTGCTACTATAAGTATAAATTTTACGTCTATGATAGAGAAGAATAAAGAAAGAAAATATGTATCTACATCTTCAGAAGAGCTATTAAATAAAGAAAAAAATATTTCACAAGAACAAATGAAAAAGAATATGATAAGATTTTATGAAACAAATAAGGGCAAATATGTAAAATGGACTTTAAAGGCTTATGAGGTAAATGAATTTTTTGATACAATCAAATGTCCGGTAAATTTAGAAACATCTAGTAATGTTGGACTCTTTATAAAATGTAAGTTTGAAAAACCTATTAAAGGTAAAATTAAAAAGGAAGATATTGTAACAGTGTCTGGACAAGTAACAGGATATTCTGAGTTTAGCAAATCTATAGAACTAAAGTATTGTAGAATAGAAAATATGAAATAAATGTATGGATTGAATTTTATTGGTATAACTATAATTAAATAAAACTAAATGAAAAAATTAATATATAAAGGTATTTTAAAATCGTAATAAATGTCAAAAAGTTTTAAAAAAAAATAAAAAGTATCAAAAAATATATAAAAGTAGAAGGAAAAAAAGAGCACTTATAGAATATATAAATACAGGTAGGATATATTATTATTATTATAAATAATAAGGAGGTAGTTTTATATGCTAGAAGTTGTACAAAATATTAATAAGGTGCTCTGGAATTATATTTTAATATTCTTGTTATGTGGGACGGGAATAGCATTTACTTTTGGATTAAGATTTGTTCAAGTAAGAAAATTTGGCGCTGCATTTAAAAAGGCATTTGGTGGGATATCTTTAAAGGGCAAAAAAGCTGGAGAAGATGGGATGTCTTCATTCCAAGCATTAGCTACTGCAATAGCGGCTCAAGTTGGAACTGGTAATTTAGCCGGTGCTGCAACAGCTATAGCAGCAGGAGGTCCTGGGGCTATATTTTGGATGTGGTTAAGCGCTTTCTTTGGAATGGGTACAATATTTGCAGAAGCAGTTTTAGCTCAGGTTTTTAAAGAAAAAGTTGATGGACAAATAACAGGAGGGCCAGCTTACTATATAAGAAAAGGTTTGAATAGTAAATTTTTAGCAGCTTTCTTCTCTATTAGTATAATAATAGCATTAGGTTTTATAGGAAACATGGTACAAGCAAATTCTATAGGAGCAGCCTTTTCAAAGGCATTTAATGTTCCTACATTAATAGTGGGTATAATAACGGCAGCCTTAGCAGGACTTATATTTATAGGTGGTATAGGAAGAATAGCATCTGTTACTGAAAAAGTAGTTCCTCTAATGGCTCTTTTATATGTAGTGGGAAGTTTATTTATAGTAATAGCTAATTGGGCAAATGTTATTCCAGCTTTTAAAATGATATTTGTAGGTGCATTTAACCCTAAAGCTGCAACAGGTGGACTTATAGGTGTTGGAGTAAAAGAAGCTGTTAGATACGGTGTGGCTAGAGGATTATTTTCAAATGAAGCAGGTATGGGTTCTACTCCTCATGCTCATGCAGTAGCAAAGGTTAAGCATCCAGAAGAACAAGGTTTAGTGGCTATAGTTGGGGTATGCATAGATACTTTTATAATATTAACATTAACTGCTCTTGTAATACTTACTACCGGTGCATTAGATGGGCATACAACAGGAATAGAGTTAACACAAAAGGCATTCGAGTTAGGCCTCGGTAATTTTGGAAATATATTTATTGCTGTATCCTTATTCTTCTTTGCATTTTCCACTATAGTTGGATGGTATTTCTTCGGAGAAGCCAATATTAGATATTTATTTGGAAAGAAAGGATTACCTGTATATAGATTACTTGTTTTAATATTCATAGTTTTAGGTACTACTATGGAAGTTAAGTTAGTTTGGGAATTAGCAGATACATTTAATGGTCTTATGGTTATACCAAACGTAATTGCATTATTAGGATTAATGGGAGTTGTTAGAAAATCTCTTAAAAAGTACGAAGAATTAGAATCTTAAAGCATAAATTGTGAAACAATACACTGAAGAAAAATCTGATTTTAATTCCGTAATAAATGTGTAATTTGGGACTGTTCACAATACGCCAAGAACTTCTAAATGTCTCACAGTTAAAGCCCCTAAAGCTTTCAAACTCACTCGTTCCTCGTTCAAACATGAAAGCTTCTTAACGGGTCTTTAACTGTGAGACATAAGAAGTTCTAAGGCTAGTTCAATAGTCCCCAATTCCACATTTATTACTACATTAAAATCAGATTTTTAGTTTAATATGTTTATGGTTGGAGAGGAAAAGCTTACTAAAGGATGATTTTCCTCCACTACGTTACGGAAAATCTTTAATTGGCGGCAGCCAGCCTAAATACATAGGCATTATTATGATTTATATATAAGAATATATAACTTTAATTGTTAGATAAATTAAGAATTTGTAGATAAGTAAGAGGTAATAGCTAAGAAGTAATAGTTGTGGTGAAAATTCAGCAAAGCTGAATTTTTTCAAGAGCTCTTATTTCTACTAGCTGTTCTTTTGTTACTTATTCATAAATTAATTATAAAAACTCTTTGAGTTTTATCCTTAACTCTTACTTTTTACTTTTTACTTCTTACTTCTTACCTCTTACCTCTTACCTGGTTTCTCCTACAAATTTAAGATTTATACAAACTAATGCCTTACGGCAAAATATATTAAATTTTATCTAATATTTTATTTTCATAATTAGGTATTAGTAGCTAGGATTGTAGATTAAACGAATGGCTACGCTTAAAAAAATTATGAGAGCTTTTTTATAAATTAAAGATTTTCCATAGCAACGCGGAGGAAAATCATCCTTTAGTAAGTTATTTTCTCCCAGTGGCGTTTTAAACATAATCTGAAAAATCTGCTTTTAAGGTAACAATAAATATATTTTTTTAGACTATTGAGCTAGCCTTAGAAATTCTTTGTTTTCAAATATTAATACCCGTTAAGAAGCTTTCATGTTTGAGCGCCGTCAGAAGCGAGTTTGAAAGCTTTAGGGTATTGATATTTGAAAACATTAGAATTTCTTAGCGTATTGCGAACAGTCTAAAAAATATATTTATTGTGGACTTAAAAGCAGATTTTTCTTATGCTACTTACATCACAATTTTTTTCCGAATAAAAAACTTTCAAAATTCCTAAAAGTATATTATAATTATAAATATAACGTATAATTTTGTTTTAAAGTATAAAAATATTCGTTAGTTAGTTTTGTATCATAAAGTTTAAGTGTTATCATAGACGTAAAAGTTAGTTAGTTTTTTAGTTAGTTGTGTTAGTTTCATAATTTGAAAAGGGGATGAAGGCATGATTAATGAAGTTTTTAGAATCTATGTTGAAAAGAAAAAAGGTTTTGATGATGAAGCTAAAAAATTATTAAAAAATATCAATAATGACTTAAATTTAAAAGAGGTAGAGGATTTAAGAATTTTAAATAGATATGATATATGTGGAATAGATAGGCAGCAGCTTAAAAAATCTATAAGTACTGTATTCTCTGAACCACCAGTGGATAATGTTTATGAGGAAGAAATAAATATTGAAAATGGAAGTAAAGTTTTTGGAATACAATATTTAGATGGACAGTATGATCAAAGGGCAGATTCAGCAGCTCAATGTGTTCAACTTATTGCTGAAGGAGAAAGACCTATAGTAAAAACAGCTAAAATTATAGTTATAGAAGGAAATATAGCTGAAGAAGACTTTAATAGAATAAAAGGTTATTGTATAAATCCTGTGGATTCCTGCGAAGCTAAATTAGAAAAACCTTCATCATTGGAAATGCAAGTAACTGAACCTAAGAATATAGAGATAGTAGAAAAATTTATAGATATGAAGGAAAAGGAATTAGAAAACTTAATAGAAAAATTAGGTTTAGCTATGAATTTAGATGACATGCTTTGTTGTCAAAAATATTTTTTAAGTGAAAAGAGAAATCCTACACTTACAGAAATAAAAGTATTAGACACTTATTGGTCAGATCATTGTAGACATACTACTTTTAATACTATTATAAAAAATGTAGAGATTAAAGACGGAAAATACAAAGATATATTAGAAGAGACTTTTGAAGAATATAAAAAATCAAGAGAGTTTCTTTATAAGGGAAAAAATAAAGAAATGTGTTTAATGGATATAGCTTGCATAGTAGCTAAGGAACTTAGAAAAAGGGGAATGCTAGATGATCTTGAAGTTTCAGAGGAGATAAATGCTTGCAGCGTAGAGATAGATGTGGATGTGGATGGAAAAGATGAAAAATGGCTTTTAATGTTTAAAAATGAAACTCACAATCACCCTACAGAAATTGAACCTTTTGGAGGAGCAGCTACTTGCCTTGGAGGAGCTATAAGAGATCCACTGTCTGGAAGAGCATATGTATACCAAGCTATGAGAGTTACGGGTTCTGGAGATCCTACAGTGCCTATAAGTAATACACTTTCATCAAAACTTCCTCAAAGAAAGATAACTACAGAAGCGGCTAATGGATATAGTTCTTATGGAAATCAAATAGGACTTTCCACAGGTCAAGTAACAGAAGTATATCATGAGGATTTTAGAGCTAAAAGAATGGAAGTAGGGGCAGTAATAGCAGCAGCGCCTAAGAAAAATGTAAAAAGATTAGAACCTGAAGAGGGAGATGTAATAATACTTTTAGGTGGAAGAACAGGAAGAGATGGATGTGGAGGAGCCACAGGATCATCTAAAGAACATGATGAAAATTCCATATACACTTGTGGAGCAGAAGTTCAAAAGGGAAACCCTGTAGAAGAAAGAAAAATTCAAAGATTATTTAGAAAAGAAGAAGTAGCATCTCTTATTAAAAGATGTAATGACTTTGGTGCTGGCGGTGTTTCAGTGGCTATAGGGGAATTAGCGGATGGTTTATATATAGATTTAGATAAAGTACCTAAAAAATATGAGGGATTAGATGGAACAGAACTTTCCATATCAGAATCTCAAGAAAGAATGGCAGTGGTGATTTCAAAAGAGCACCAGGATAAATTTATAAATTATGCAGAAAAAGAAAATATAGAAGCTGTTGTGGTGGCTAAGGTAACTTCTAACAATAGATTGACTATGAATTGGAGAGGCCAAAACATAGTGGATATAGATAGAGATTTCTTAAACTCCAATGGAGCTTCTAGATATACAGATATAGTGGTAAATGAGCCAGAAGAAAGTGGATTCTTAGATAATTTCAACTGTGATTTATATAAAGATTTATCTTTAGAAGATGCATGGATCAAAAACCTTGAAAATTTAAATGTATGCAGCCAAAGGGGTCTTGTGGAGAAGTTTGATTCAACTATAGGTGCAGGTACAGTGCTTATGCCTCTAGGTGGTAAGTATCAATCCACACCAGTGGAAGCTATGGTAGCAAAAATCCCTGTGCTTAAGGGAGAAACAGAAACTGCCAGCATAATGAGCTTTGGATATAATCCATATATTGCTAAATGGAGTCCTTTCCATGGAGCTGTTTATGCATCACTAGAAGCTATAACTAAAGTAGTTGTAACTGGAGGAGAGTATAATAAAATAAGATTAACTCTTCAAGAATATTTTGAAAAACTAGGAGAAGATAAGGAAAAATGGGGTAAACCATTCTCAGCTTTACTAGGAGCTTTATATGTTCAAAAGAAACTAAATATACCAGCTATAGGTGGTAAGGACAGTATGTCAGGAAGCTTTAAAGATTTAAATGTACCACCTACACTTGTGACTTTTGCTGTGGGAACTTCTAAAATTAACAATATAGTTTCTGCAGAATTTAAAAAGGCTGGAAGTAAGGTTATTATTTTAGATTTACCTATAGATCATAAAGATATGCCAAACTTAGAAATATTAAAAGAAAATTATAATATAGTTACAAGGCTTATAAATAAGGATAGTGTACTGGCAGCATCTTCTGTAAAATTTGGTGGCATAAGTGAAGCTATATCTAAGATGTGCTTTGGAAATAAAGTGGGATTTAAATTTAATGAAAATATAGATAGAGAAGAGTTATTTAAATTTAAATATGGCTCTATAATACTAGAATTAAAGGATGATAGAGTTTTAGAAGGATTAAATTCAGAAAGATATAGAGTTTTAGGTAATACAATTGAAGAAGAAAAAATAGAAATAGAAGAAACTCATATAGATTTACCAGAAGCTGTGAAGGCTTGGGAAGAAACTTTAGAAAAAGTATTCCCAACTAAGACAGAAAAAACAGAAGATATAAGTGGCAAGATAGAAGAAATCTTATATAAAGAGGGAAGAAAAGATACATTAGATAAAACAATATATTTAGGTAAGGATATAAAACCTACAGTGCTAGTACCTGCTTTTCCAGGAACTAACTGTGAATATGACAGCCAAAGGGCATTTGAAAAGGCCGGGGCCAATGTAGAAACTTTTGTATTTAGAAATTTAACTCCTGCATATATTAAAGAGTCTGTACAGGAGTTATCAAAAGCTATAGATAATAGTCAAATAATAATGCTTCCAGGAGGATTTAGCGCAGGAGATGAGCCAGATGGTTCAGGAAAATTCATAGCTAATATATTTAGAAATCCTTTAGTTAAGGAATCTGTAATGAATCTTATAAAAAATAGAGATGGACTTATGCTTGGAATCTGTAATGGCTTCCAAGTGCTTATAAAGCTAGGTTTAGTGCCTTTTGGAGAAATAAAGGATATAGATAAGGAGTGCCCAACACTTACTTATAATAAAATAGGAAGGCACATGTCTAGAATAGTAAGCACTAAGGTAGTATCCAATCTATCTCCATGGTTTAGCAATGTAAATGTGGGAGACATTCACAGTATACCTGTTTCTCATGGAGAAGGAAGAATTGTAATTAAGGAAGATTTAGCTAAAAAGCTTTTTGAAAATGGTCAAGTAGCTACTCAATATGTAGACTTTAATGGAAATCCTACTTATGACATAGAATTTAATCCTAATGGTTCATCTTATGCCATAGAGGGTATCACAAGTCCTGATGGAAGAATTCTTGGTAAAATGGGCCATAGTGAAAGAAGAGGCAATGGCGTTATTAAGAATATTTTGGGAGAGAAGGATCAAAAGATATTTAAAGCTGGAGTAGAGTACTTTAAATAGAAATTAGCAAAAAACAAGTAGTAAATATAAATATGCCTTTAAGGTTTAAAAACAGATAGTTTAATTTAATGAAATATTAT
The DNA here is from genome assembly GCF_900184255.1 of Haloimpatiens massiliensis. NCBI lineage: Bacteria > Bacillati > Bacillota > Clostridia > Eubacteriales > Clostridiaceae > Haloimpatiens > Haloimpatiens massiliensis. The sequence continues at coordinate 248,464 of NZ_LT854640.1, forward strand.
AAACTATAGTTTTATATTCCTTAAAGGCATATTTTTTAGTATAAATCAAAAGACTTGTAAGCTCTTAATAAATTTTTTTAGTCTTGAGGCTATTTCTTGCTGCTTCATGATTTTCTGTTGTATGGTCCAGGTACTTCTGGGCATTTTAGAAGGAGTTTTTAGGATTTCATTATCAAAAAATAAGTAAAGATCTTTTTCTAAAGAAGATATGAAGATCTTTTTCTGTTGGTCGCTTAGTTTGTCATATCTTTCTTTTAGTAATTCATTAAAAGCGTTAAAATTATCAGAAAGATATTTAGTTCTATTCACATAATTTTTTCTAGAAACTACAAACACTAATATAAAAATAAAAGCAATTATAAATATAGACCACATTTGTAACACTCCTTTTGCAAAAATAGTTAGTTTAATATCTAATCTAGCCACCAGTCTGATGACACACTAGCCCTTTGCAGCTCTAGCGTCCTACTTTAAGCCATATGAAAAATTTAGAACTTAGAACCTAGTATAAATATACTTAATTATACAACAAAAATAAACGTATGATAAGTTAATAATTCAACTCTCCCGGTTATGAAATAAAAATGTAAAATTTACAATTGAGAGTTGAGAATTGAGTATAAAACTCCTTTAGGAGTTTCAACATTCATTTTACATTCTAAATTTTAAATTAAAACCCTTTATTCATCTAATGTAAAGCTTAAAATTTATGTGCGAAAGTTGAGTTAATAATTGAAGTATATCCTCATGATAGTAATTCTTAAAAAGATAAACACGAATGATACACTAAAAAAATCTTTACAATATATAGTATTAATACGAATGTTTAAAAATAATTTAACTAAAATGTATTGATTTTTACAAAGTATAGTGTTATTATTTAAATATGATAAAAACTAAAACTAACACTAACTAACTCATATATGCTTGATGATATGGATCAAGTGTTTCTACCGGAAAACCGTAAATTTTCTGACTATGAGTAAGTTTTATAGGGATAATAATCTTTAAATAGAGAATATTTCATCCGTTATAGAGCTTACTTATGGCTGTATAACGGATTTTTATATGTAAAAACAAATTTTAACAGAATTTAGAAACAAATTTATAGAGAAACTTTTATAAAAATTTCTTGAGGAAAATTTTAAAATTATCATTTAATATTAAATTCTTAGCTTAAAAGCCAATTTGCAAAAGAGAGGAGAATAAATGTGAAAGTAGCTATAATATTTGGAAGTAAATCAGATATGGAAATTATGAAAAAAGCTTCTGATCTTCTAAAGGAATTTGGAATAGAACATAAAGGATATATATTATCAGCTCATAGAGTGCCGGAAAAACTTTCAGAAACCTTAAAAGAATTAGAAAAACAAGGAGTGGAGTGTATAATAGCAGGAGCAGGTCTTGCAGCACACCTTCCAGGGGTTATTGCCTCTCAAACAATCTTACCAGTAATAGGTGTGCCTATAAATGCCGCAGTAGGTGGCATGGATGCACTTTTGTCTATAGTACAAATGCCAAAATCAATTCCAGTAGCAACCGTAGGAGTGAATAACAGCTTTAATGCAGGAATGCTTGCTGTAGAAATATTATCTTTAAAATATCCAGAACTTAAAGAAAAACTTTTAAAATATAGAAAAGACATGAAGGAAAAATTTATAAAAGAAAATGAGCAGGGGGTAGAATTCTAATGGAAAATTTAAAATTTGAAAAAAAGGAACTTATGTATGAAGGAAAGGCTAAAAAAGTATATAGTACAGAAAATGATGATTATGTAATAGTAAACTATAAGGATGATGCCACAGCTTTTAATGGAGAAAAGAAAGGAACCATAGAAGATAAGGGAATTTTAAATAACAGCATCAGTTGCGCACTTTTTAATATGTTAGAGAAAAATGGAGTGGAAACTCACTTAGTTGAAAAATTAAATGAAAGAGATCAGTTATGTAAGAAAGTAAGTATAGTTCCTTTAGAGGTAATAGTAAGAAATGTAGCAGCAGGAAGTATGGCAAAGAGATTAGGGGTTGAAGAAGGAACAGAATTAAAAACTACAATTTATGAAATATGCTATAAAAATGATGATTTAGGAGATCCACTTATAAATGATTATCATGCAGTGGCATTAGGACTAACTACTTTTGAGGAACTAGATAAGATATATAAAGCTACAGAAAAAATAAATAATTTGCTAAAAGAATTCTTTATAGAAAGAGGAATAAAGCTAATAGATTTTAAATTAGAGTTCGGAAGATTCCATGATGAAGTATTATTAGCAGATGAAATTTCTCCAGATACTTGCAGATTCTGGGATGCTAAAACTAACGAAAAACTAGACAAAGATAGATTTAGAAGAGATCTTGGCAACGTAAAAGGTGCTTACGAAGAAATAATGAGCAGAATAAAATAGGTAGCTGTTACCTGGACATTATCACCAGGTAGCTGTTGTCCATTAAGGAGGGGAACAACTTGTGCATGGAAGGCTTTAACCTAGAGGAAGACAAATTAAAAGAAGAGTGCGGTGTATTTGGAATATATTCAAATGAAATAGATGAAGAAATCAGCCATTTAACTTATTATGGACTATATGCTCTTCAGCATAGGGGACAAGAGAGCTGCGGTATATCAGTAAAAAGTGGAGAAAAAATTAAATGTTATAAAAATACAGGACTTGTAAGCGATGTTTTTAATAAGGAAAGTTTACAAAATTTAAAGGGAAATATATCTATAGGACATGTGAGATATTCTACAGCAGGGGGCGGTGGAAGTATAAATGCTCAGCCACTAGTTAGTAAATTTAAACTAGGATCTATTTCTATAGCTCATAACGGAAATCTTGTAAATGCAGATGTCATAAGAGAGCTTTTAGAGGAAACAGGATGTACATTTCAAACATCTATAGATACAGAGGTTATAATAAACCTTATTGCTAGAAGTTATAAAAAAGGTGTAGAAAGATCTATAGTTGATGCATTGAAATTCGTAAAAGGTTCATATGCAATGCTTTTAATGGCAGAGAATAAACTTATTGGTGCTAGAGATCCAAATGGTATAAGACCACTTTGTCTTGGAAAGATTGATGAAAAATATGTATTAAGTTCTGAAAGCTGTGCGTTAGATTCCATTGGAGCTGAATTTATAAGGGATGTAGAGCCAGGAGAAATAGTTATAATAGATGAAGAAGGAGTAAGAACAATAAAATTTGCAGAAAAAACAGGATGTGCAACTTGCTCTTTTGAATACATTTATTTTGCAAGACCTGACAGTGTAATTGACGGAGTTAATGTGTATGAATCAAGAATAAAGGCTGGAGAAATACTTTATAAAGAAAGTCCAGTGGATGCAGATGTAGTAATTGGTGTGCCGGATTCAGGAGTACCAGCAGCTATAGGATATTCAAAAGCTTCAGGAATACCTTATGCTATGGGAATTATTAAAAACAAATATATAGGGAGAACATTTATATCACCTACTCAGGAAATGAGAGAGAGAGATGTTTCTGTTAAACTAAATGTACTTAAGGTGAATGTAGAAGGAAAAAGAGTTATTATAATAGATGACTCAATAGTTAGAGGAACAACTAGTAAGAGACTAGTGAGTATACTTAGGAAAGCAGGAGCAAAAGAAGTTCACTTTAGAGTTTCATCTCCTCCGGTAAAGTTCCCATGCTATTTTGGAATTGACACTCCTTACAGAGAGGATTTAATAGGTTCATGCAGTAGCTTAGATGATATAAGAGTAAGAATAGGTGCAGACAGCCTAGAATACTTAAGTATAAATGGACTTTTAAAATCCCTAGGAAAAGATAAAGGGTATTGTCTAGGATGTTTTTCAGGAGAATATCCATTGTCAACGCCAAGTGAGGACTTTAGATAAATCCTAGTTTCCAGCCCAAATTGCTAGTGTTTATTGGAATGGATTTTGGATATTTATGATAAGTGTATGTGCTAAACAAAGTGTTTTAATAAAGAACATTGCAAATAAAATTTTTCTTGGGTTGGGTATTGTACATTGAACATAGGGGATTAGGAAATAAGGACAAATACAGTTGGAAATGTAGGAGGGAATATAAATGATAGATTATAAATCATCAGGAGTAAACATAAAAGAGGGATATAAAACTGTAAGTTTAATTAAGGAATACACTAAAAGAACTCAAAGCTCAAATGTTTTAAATGGCATAGGCAGCTTTGCAGGAATGTTTCAATTAAGTGGAGAATATAAAAATCCTGTTTTAGTATCTGGTACTGATGGTGTAGGTACAAAACTTGATATAGCTTTTAAAATGAATAAATATGACACTGTGGGCATTGACTGTGTAGCCATGAGTGTCAATGATATATTGTGCCATGGAGCAAAACCATTATTTTTTCTAGACTATATAGCTTGCGGAAGATTAGAATCAGATGTGGCAGCAGGGCTTGTTAAAGGGGTTGCAGAAGGTTGTATGCAATCAGAGTGTGCTTTAATTGGTGGAGAAACTGCTGAAATGCCAGGATTTTATGATGATGGAAAATATGATATAGCGGGTTTTGCTGTAGGAATAGTAGATAGAGATAAAATAATAGATGGCAGTACCATAAGTGAAGGAGATATACTAATTGGTATAGAATCTTCAGGAGTTCACAGCAATGGATATTCATTAGTTAGAAAAGCTATAAAGGATTTAAATGAAGATTTTCAGGGTAAGAAAATAGGGGATGTTTTATTGACACCTACTAATATATATGTAAAAACTGTTTTGGGACTTTTAAAGGAATTTAATATAAAGGGAATGAGCCACATAACTGGTGGTGGTTTCTATGAAAATATTCCTAGAATGTTTAAAGAGGATTTTACAGCAGTAGTAGATAAAAACAGCTTTAATGTACCTGATATATTCAAGCATTTAATGAGTCTTGGAGTAGAGGAAAAAGAGATGTTCAACACATTTAATATGGGCATAGGTTTTGTTCTATGTGTAAACAAGGAAGATGAACATAAAATTATAAACAAAATAAATGATTTTGGATTTAAGGCTTATAAAATAGGTCATGTAGAGCGTGGAGGCAAAGAAGTATGTTTAAAATAGCAGTACTTATATCCGGTGGAGGTACAAACCTCCAATCTATAATTGACAATATAGAAAATGGATACTTAAAAGACTGTGCTATAGAAATGATTATAAGCGATAGAGAAGGTGCTTATGGTTTAGAAAGAGGAAAAAAGAACGGAATTAAAACTTACTATGTAGACAGAAAAAAACATAAAGGAAAACTATCAGATGAAATATTAAAAATAGTAGATGGAAAAGTGGATTTAATAGTTTTGGCAGGATATCTTTCTATATTAAAAGGAGATATAATTAAAAAATTTAAAAACAAGATTATAAATATACATCCATCGCTAATACCAGCTTTTTGTGGAAATGATATGTACGGAATTAAAGTACATGAAAGGGCTTTAGAGTATGGAGTTAAGGTTTCAGGATGTACTGTTCATTTTGTAGATGAAGGCACAGATACAGGTCCAATAATACTTCAAAAGACAGTACCAGTGTACGGGGAAGATACACCAGAAGAACTTCAAAAAAGAGTGTTAGTTCAGGAGCACAAAGCACTACCAGAGGCAATCAAGTTGATTTCTCAAGGAAATATATCTATTCATGGCAAAAAACTTATTGTTAATGAATAATAAGGTACATGAAAATAAATAACAAGTCAAAGATACTAGTATATTTTGTGTAAGACAAGGAAATAGGTTCCGTTGCTAGTAAGACTATGGGCGGGTTCTGCAGACGCAGTATGACGCAAAATAGATTAGCATACTGACTTATTATTTATTTGAATGTGCGTAAAGGTAAATAGAAAAGAGGAGGAATAATTATGTTAAAAAGAGCTTTAATAAGTGTATTTGATAAAAGTGGCGTATTAGATTTAGCTAAATTTTTAGTAAATAGAGGAGTGGAAATAGTATCTACTGGGGGAACATATAGATATCTTAAGGAAAATGGAATAGACGTAATAGAAGTAAATCAAGTTACAGGTTTTGATGAGATATTAGATGGAAGAGTTAAAACTTTAAATCCATATATTCATGGAGGAATACTTGCTATAAGAGATAAAGAAAGTCATATGGAAACTATAAAGGAAAAAGGAATAACTCCAATAGATATGATAGTTGTAAATCTATATCCTTTCTTTAATAAAGTTCAAGAAGATTTAGCTTTTGAAGAAAAAGTAGAATTCATAGATATCGGCGGACCTACTATGTTAAGATCAGCAGCTAAAAACTTTAAAGATGTTATAGTTTTAACTAAAGTAGAAGACTACGGAAAAATAATAAATGAAATAGAAGAAAATGGTGATGTTTCTTTCCAAACTAGAAAAAGTCTAGCTGGAAAAGTATTTAATTTAACATCTGCTTATGATGCGGCTATAAGCAACTTCTTATTAGAGGAAGAATACCCAGAGTATTTATCTCTATCTTACAAAAAAATGATGGATTTAAGATATGGAGAAAATCCACATCAAACTTCAGCTTACTACGTATCCACTTATGAAAAAGGAGCCATGAAAAACTTCCAGCAGCTAAACGGAAAAGAATTGTCTTATAACAATATAAAAGATATGGATATAGCTTGGAAAACTGTATGGGAATTTGAGGAAATTGCTTGTTGTGGCTTAAAACATAACTCACCTTGTGGAGTAGCTATAGGAGAAACTGTTTGTGATGCATATAAGAAAGCTTATTCTTGTGATCCAGTATCTATATTTGGTGGTATAATAGCAGTCAATAGAACTTTAGATAAGGAAACTGCTGAGGAAATTGTAAAGATATTCTCAGAAATAGTAATAGCACCAGATTTTACTGAAGAAGCATTAGAAGTTCTTAAAACTAAAAAGAATTTAAGAGTTATAAAAGGTGAACAAGTGCCTAAGGATAAAGTAGAGTTAGTTAAAGTAGATGGAGGAATTTTAGTTCAAAGTGCTGACGACAAATTATTAAATGAAACTAAGGTAGTTACAGAAAAAACTCCTACAGAAGATGAAATGAAAGATTTAATATTTGCAATGAAAGTTGTTAAATACGTTAAATCCAATGCAATAGTAGTGGTTAAGGATAGAAAAGCTGTAGGTATAGCTGGAGGCCAAGTAAACAGAATATGGGCAGCTACACAGGCATTAGAAAGAGGAGAAGAAGGAGTAGTCTTAGCATCAGATGCATTCTTCCCATTTGGTGATGTAGTAGAAGAAGCAGCTAAGCACAATATAAAAGCTATAATTCAGCCAGGCGGATCTATAAAAGATCAAGCTTCAATAGATGAATGTAACAAAAATGGAATGTCTATGGTATTTACAGGAATGAGACACTTTAAACACTAAACGATATATTAGTGGGCTAGATATTAGTTGGCTAGAGGGCTAGATAATAGAGGGCTAGGGAAGGAGGATTTTCCTTCGCGATGCTACGGAAAATCTTTAAATTGAAAGTTTTTGAGAGTGAAGCGAGCAAAAACAACTTTACCTAGCCCCCTAGCCCTCTGACACTCTAGCCCACTTAATTGAGATAGTGTAAAGTGAAATATGAAAAAGCTAAGTTTAAAAATGTTTTGCCCGAAGGGCGCAGAATAATAAAATACTTTGTGATTTGAAGATGAAATAACGAATTTTAGGCATGACAAAAAATCCTTTTGAGTGAAGGAAAATTTTTGATATTAGTAATCTCTACATTGAGTTATTCACGTAGTGGTTAATAAATATCCCATATTTACTTTACAACTAAATTAAGCAGAATTTTCAGTTTGCATCTTTAATATTGTTTGTTGACCAAGGTAAATAAGTAATTGCCACTTAGCAGGCATATTGCCCGCATTAGTTAAAATATCTATCTCATTTAGTGGCTTCCAGTAGTTATAAGGATGAGGACGTAGAAAGTTATAATAGGCAACCCAAAGGGAAACGCCATAAAGTGCACCATTCTCGCTTCCATAACCGCAGGTAACGCGATAAGAAGACTTGAAGGTGCGGTTAAGCCGTTCTACTACTTGCTTTACCCAACGAAATTCGGTGGATACAGCATCATTATTGGTGAGTCCGATAACTTGAGTAACATCAAAGTCCCAGCCATTAACGAGTTTACACTGCTGACTTGCAAGAGGGTAGGCACTATAGCCATCTGCAATGAATTTTAAGGCTTTATTAGGGAAGTTTTTAAACTTCTCAAAAGCCATACGCATAGCGAGGATACATGGACCTACAGCACGAGTATCGGATACTTGGTAGCCAAGAATAGACTTTTTACAAGCATCCATGATAATCCAAACATAATGCTTTATGCCTTTTACCTTAATGTATGTTTCATCAGCAGAAAGGATGTTAGAAGGATTATAGTCAAAAGTATCTACAAATGGCTTTATAACTGCGGCAGCAGTCATAGCATAATTAGCAATCATTGTATGTGAAATCTTTATACCATGTACTTCCTCCAAGGCATGTGCTGTCTGCCTAGTAGATAGCTTAAGATTAACGTGATAAGTAAGGCAAAGCCCCATAATGTGGGCATTGAACTTCTTATACTTAAAGTTAATTGCTCTAGAAGGAAGTTCATGTAAGTCCATTTTGAAGAAATCTATGGTGAACTCACGATAGATGTAGTGGAGCTTGTACTTGTGTTTATCAGCGTCACTTAAGTCTTTAGGCAGTTTGTCTAAGTTCTTGCGGTAGTAGGAACACTTAGGATTAACACATTTATGTATTCTAAAATGCTTACGATCTTTCTTTGGAGAAAGAGTTTGTCCGCAATAAGGACAACTAAATACTATAGGTTTAGTAGTGTGGTTACTTTCATTAAAATTTTGACCACAAACCTTGCACTGGTATTGACCTCTAGAGCCATTATTATCGTAGATATACTGGTGAGGGGCACCGCATTTAGGACATAGGATATTTTCAGGGACGGACTTCCCATTACGTCTCTGAACAGGTTTGGTTAGTTTATTATATTTATGTTTATAGTAAGCTAAAAGAAGTTGATAGTCTACCTTTTCAAAACGAACAATTTTAGGTAGTTTATCCACTTTGAATTTTTGATATTCGGGACTATGTGAATCCTCAAAAGCCCACTGCTTAAGAGGAATGTATTTACAAATAAACATAAGTAATTGATAAATTATTTTTAAAAGATATTGATTATAGGAAATTAAATAAGTTATAATTGAATCCATAGCAATGACATCCTTTCATGTTATTTTTGTGTTTTGGCGATTCAATTATAGCATAAAAAAGGGGGTCATTGTTTTTTTATTTAAAAAACTCTGTAACCCTTGATATATAAAGAAATTTTATAAAAATAGTGTAAAAAAACTTTACACTAACTTAATTGAAACGGGGGGATATAAATGAAACTATTAGTTATTGGTAGTGGTGGAAGAGAACATGCTATAGCATGGAAACTTTCAAAAAGTAACAAGGTACATAAGATTTATTGCGCTCCGGGTAATGGTGGAACAGCTTTAGAAGAAAAATGTACCAATATAAATTTAAACAGTGTAGATGAATATCTTTCCTTTGCAAAGGAAAATAAAATAGACGTAACAGTAGTTGGACCAGAAGCACCTTTAGTTGAAGGTATAGTTGATACATTTAAAAAAGAAGGATTAAAGATATTTGGACCAGATAAAAAAGGTGCGTTTTTAGAGGGAAGCAAGGCTTTTGCTAAAGAATTCATGAAAAAGTATGGAGTTAAGACTGCTGAATATGAGGCATTTACTGACTTTAAAAAAGCAAGTGAATATATAAAAAACTGTGCCTATCCTGTAGTTATAAAGGCAGATGGCCTTGCAGCTGGAAAAGGCGTAGTTATATGCCAAGAAGAAAAAGATGCTCAAAAAGCCTTAGAAGATTTTATGGTTAAGGATATATTTAAGGGGTCTGGTAAAAAGATAATAATAGAGGAGTTTTTACAAGGTGTAGAAGCCTCTATACTTTCTATAACAGATGGAGAAACTATAATACCTTTTATATCTTCTAAGGATCATAAGCAGATTTATGATGGAGATAAGGGACCGAATACCGGAGGTATGGGTGTTATAGCACCTAATCCATATTGTAGTGATGAAGTGATAAAGGAGTTTACAAAATATGTATTAGAGCCAACGCTTAAGGGAATAAGACAGGAGCATATGGACTATATAGGGATTATATTCTTTGGAATAATGATAACTAAAAAAGGTGTATATCTTTTAGAATATAATGTTAGAATGGGAGATCCAGAAACTCAGGCAGTGCTTTATTTAATGGAATCGGATTTTATGGATATAATAATGGAAGCTTTAAATAAGAATTTATCAAATATGAACATAAAATGGGAAAATAAGCACAGTTGCTGTATAGTAGCTGCTTCAGAAGGTTATCCTTCCTCATATAAAAAAGGGTTCACTATAGAAATAGAAGATAATTTGGAAAGCAAGGTAATAGCAGCAGGTGTAAAGCTACAGGATAATCAATTAATGACTAATGGAGGAAGAGTTCTTTGTGTAGTTGCTAAGGGTGATAGCTTGGAAAGTGCCAGAGAAAAGGCTTATAGAGATATAGAAAAGGTTAAATTTAAGGGGATTTATTATAGAAAAGACATTGGAAAAGCTAATAGTTAAGAGTTGAAAAATATGTGCTTTGTATTATCAAGACTTTGTAAAATTTAAGTGTTGATAGTGCAAAGCACTTTTGTTATATAAGAAATTAGTAGAAGATAAAAATGAATGGCATTTACTTTTGTTGTATATGAAGTTAATAGAAAATAATAATAGGTGTTATTTAATTTTATTATATGTTCAATTGGTAGAAAACAAGAGTGGTATTGTTTACTTTTTATAATATAATGTGTTTTAATATAGGTGTAATCAATGAACTAATGCTCAATGATCAATTAAGTAAAACTTTTTTGTGAATTTTAACAAAATACAAACAAAAGAAATTCCCAAGAAATTTCAATCTATGATTTAAATATTAAATTAATATAGAGAGGAGATATTTTTTTGGAGCAAATAAAGAAGATAAAAAATAAAGATATGTTTAAAAAAATGATATTTGTAGTTTTGATAGTTTCTCTTTCTTCACAAATTTATTTAGATTTAATTATAGCAAATTTTAGAATCTCCTTTGCCATAATACTATTTGGAGTATTTATGTATTCCTTTGATGAGTTAAATTCCATAATAACTGGAGCTTATACTTCTATAGGAGTTTATATTTTAAGAGTAGTTATGCATGCTACTAGGGGAGGTAAAGTTGTAGATGGAATGCAGTTTTATTTCCCAGAAATATTTTTTTATTTTTCTTATGCGGTATTTTTTTATTTTATATTGAAAAAAGTATCTAGAAGGAATATAAACAAAATGTTCATTTATATAGTGTTCAGTGATTTTTTTGCAAATTTCATAGAACTACTTATAAGGGACATAAATAATATTAAACCGCTGTATAACTATGATATTAAATGGACTTTACTTATAGTAGCTGTAGTTAGAACAGTGATTTTGTGGCTTAGCTTAAATTTTATTAAATACTATAAAATGTTATTATTAAAAGAAGAACATGAAAATAGATATAGAAAATTACTACTTATGACTGCTAGATTAAAAACAGAGACTTATTGGATGAAAAAAACCATGGATAGTCTTGAAAAGGTAATGGCTGAAGCTTATGATTTATTTGAAAAAATAACTTTAGATAAGGAAAGAGAGCTTTGGGCTTCAAGAGCAGTGAATATAGCAAAGAACGTTCATGAAATAAAGAAAGAATATGGCATAGTAGTAAGAGGGGTTGAGGAGGTCACAAGTTCTCCAGATGAAGGCAAGGGAATGTACTTTAAAGACTTAATAAATATACTAGAAATAAGTATCAAAAATGAGATAAAGTATAAAGAGAAAGATATAGATGTGAAATTTAAAATCAAAAATAATTTTTATACAGAAAAGCATTATTTTCTAATGTCTATATTTAGAAATATACTTATGAATGCCATAGAGGCTTTAGACGAAAAAGAAAAAGGATATATACTTTTTGAGCAGCATAAAGAAGAAAGCAACTATATATTTGTCATAGAGGACAATGGATGTGGCATAAAAGAGAAGGATATGAATTACATATTTTCACCGGGATATTCTACTAAAATAAATTATGGTACTGGAGTGATAAATAGAGGACTTGGGCTTAGTATTGTAAAGCACATTATAGAAGGAGAATTAAAAGGTGAAGTTACTATTACTTCTAAGGACAATGAAGGAACTGCCTTTCACATATCTATACCAAAAAAAATATTGGAGGAAGAAGAAAAATGCGAATAATTATAGTTGAAGATGATATAAGTGTAATTAAAATATTAGAGAAAATAATATATGATAGATTTCTTGGAGAAGTAGTGGATTATGCTATGGATGGAAATGAAGGAGTAGAAAAGATAAATAAGTACAATCCAGATATAGTCTTAGTGGATCTTTTGATGCCTGAAAAGGATGGCTTGTCTTTAGTAAGGGAGGTTGCAAAGCAGAATAATAAAGTACATTTTATAATGATATCTCAAGTCATGTCTAAGGATATGATAGGAAAAGCTTATGAATACGGAGTGGAATACTACGTAAGCAAACCTATAAATGCGGTGGAAGTAGAAAATGTAATTAAGAAAGTGCAAGAAAAAATTAAATTAAATAAAACATTAGAACAGATAAAGTACATATTTTCAGAAAATATTCCTATGGATTCACCGAAAATTCAAAAGGAATTAGAGGACCAGAAGGAACCTATGGAAAATTATGAAGAAAAGATAAGGAATGTAATGAGTAAAATAGGAATAATGGGTGAAGTAGGTAGTGAAGATATAGTAAAAATAGTTTCATTCTTAATTAAATCTAAAAAGACCATGAATGAGTATAGTATTAAAGATTTGTGTAGCAAATTTACAGATAATCCAAAATCCATGGAACAAAGAATTAGAAGAACTGCTACAGTAGGAATGGTTAATTTAGCTAATATAGGTATAGAAGACTATATGAATGATGTATTTGTGGATTACTCTAATGGAATATATAATTTTGAACAAATAAAGAAAGAAATGGACTTTATAAGAGGTAAAAGTAGTGAAAGGGGAAAAGTAAGTTTAAAGAAGTTCATACAAGGAATGGCATTTTACTGCGAGAAATAATCAAATAGTTAAAAAATTATAAAAATAAAAAAATATATATTTTGATACTTTCCTAAGTTTTTCGAAACTTAGGATTTATTATTATATACAAGAAGAAAATAGTGATATTCTCCATTTTTAATGTAAACGAATTGAATGTTAAAGTTTTATCTTACACAAATGTAAGTATTAATTTTAAAGGGTACATTAAGGTAATTGTTTTATTAGTGGGTTTAACAGCATATTAAAATTTATCATTGGGTGGGACTATTGATGAATTTTATTATATAAATATAAAAACTTCTATTGGCTAATGTGGGAAAAGGTTAATGGAAGCTTTCAATGGTTTATCAATGAAGATATTTTAAACTGTGGGAGTTTAAGATTGTTTTATTGATGAACTTATAAAATTGAAAAATGGAGGGATAAATTTGTTTGTTATTGTTAAAGGTTTAGGTTTATTGATTTTTACATTGGTATTATTTTCGATTTTTAGTCTTAAGGCTCCAAAAGGTGATAAAGCCATGTCAGGACTAGCTAATGCAGCAGTAGCAAGTTTTCTTGTAGAAGCTATCCACAAATATATTGGTGGCAATTTCCTTGGATTAAAGTTCATTGGAGAAGTTGGAGCAACGGCAGGAAGCCTAAGTGGTCCTGCAGCAGCTATATTAGTTGGACTAAGTATGGGAGTAAATCCAGTGTATGCAGTAGTTATGGGTGTTGCAGTGGGAGGTCTTGGAATATTACCAGGATTTATAGCAGGATACCTAGTAAGTTTAATAGCACCAAAGGTAGAAGAAAAATTACCAGAAGGATTGAATATAATATTTGGAGCATTACTTTTAGCACCACTAGCTAGATTTATAGCTGTAGGAGTTAATCCAATAGTAAACTCAACTTTACTTACAGTTGGAGACGTAATTTCTGTGGCAGCTAATCAATCCCCAATAGTTATGGGATTCCTTTTAGGTGGAATAATGAAGATAATATGTACATCACCACTAAGTTCCATGGCAGTAACAGCTATGCTTGGACTTCAGGGACTTGCTATGGGTATAGCAGGTATTGCCTGTGTAGGTGGAGCTTTTGCTAATGGAATAACATTTAAGAGATTAAAACTAGGAGAAAACAGTAAAGTAATAGCAGTTATGTTAGAACCTCTTACTCAAGCTGACATTGTAACAGCAAATCCACTGCCTATATATGGTGGAAGTTTCTTGGGAGGAGCGCTGGCAGGGTTATCAGCTGCGTACTTTAAAATTGTAAATAATGCACCAGGAACTGCATCTCCAATACCAGGATTCTTAGCATCTTTTGGATTTAATAAACCATTAACAGTCCTTATGGCATCTGCACTAGCAATAGTTGGAGGAATAATAGGAGGACTTATATCATCACAGATATTTAAGATGATGGGATACCAAAAGAGAACTCATAATAGTACAAAGGTTGAGTCAAAAGAAGAAATTAATCAAGGAAAAATTCGTAAGGAAGCTATTTAATATATACCTTAGTTTTATAGAAAGATGGTAATTAATTTTATCATCTTTTTTTATTTTTTTACTTATAATAGAGGATTTATCCTTTTTATATTGAATTTATATAGAATAACTTTTTAAGTAAATAGGTATTAAAGTATAATTATTATAATGTAATTTAACGTAGCATGGGGGGCTTGAAAATGACAAAAAAGACAAAAAAGTTTTTTTTAATAATTACAGTATTATTAGCAGTGGTTATATTAGGAACACAATATAAATTAAATTATGACATAAACAAGGAACCACCTTCTAAAAAATGGGGTAAAGGAAAGAGTTTAGGTGAAGCAAATGTAAATTCCTATGTTAAAATACAAAAACATGGAGAAAAATATGTTTTAGCTATAAGTGACAAAAAGAAAATTAAAGTAATGGAAATAGATTCATTAGGTAATAAGATAAAGGAAAAAGATATACCTGTTAAAGATGAAATTATAAATAGCATTACTCTTATGAAAGCTAAGGGAGATGAATACTTTGTTAGTTGGAATTCTAAAAAGTTAGAAAATAATGAAGAAAGTTATGTTATCCTGGATAAGGAATTAAATAAGGTAAAAAGCAACAAAATAATTGGCGTAAATGAAACATTTCAAATAGATGATAGCATACTAGTGAGAGCTTATGATGAATATATAGAATTATACGATTCAGCTACTGAAAATACCCAAAAAGCATCTATAGGTAAAGCAGATTTTATAAGGGGAGCAAAAATTGCTAAAGATAATTATTTAATTATGAGTGTAACGGGAGATGGACTCATTAAATATTGTAATTATAAAAGCGGTAAATTGACAGAACCAAAAGTAGCAACGGCACTAAATTTATCTACAGGTCAAACTATAATGAATTCAACCCTTGGAATAGATGATAAATATGCATATTTACTATTACATAAAAAGACTAAATTTGGTTTTGAATCTGAAAAATATAATTTTAAATTAGACAACATGGAAAAGTATTCTAGAAAAAAATTGGAATTACCTGGAGTAGATGAAGTAAAGGACGTAATGTATGTTTCTACAGAAAATGGCAGTGCTAAATTTTTAGCAGGGGTGTCAAGATATTTTGGTATAAAAAAGCAGTATGAAGATATAGCAGAGTTTTATATTAAAGATAATAAAATAACTTTAGGAGATTTTATAAGTAAATCTAGAAATGTATCATCTTATGGTGCAACTAAAGGGGATATAGCGGTGTATTGTGATTATATTCCGGAATCAGAAAATCACAAGGTGTACATGACATCTTTAAAAGATGAATTTAAAAAAGAAAATAATGTAATGAAAAAGGAAGAAAAAACTACATCTTTTCAAGACACACTACAAGGACTTCTTTATAGCTTTGTATATATAATTGTTTTGGGAATGAAGTGGATTTTACCTGCATTGGTGGCAATAGGCATAATAAGTTTCTTAGAATATAAGTTAAGTAAAAAGACTAAAAAATTACTTTATATAGCAACAGCAGTTATGACATTTTTAATTAAATATCAAACTATATATACAACTAATTATAAGCTATATTCCTATTACTTACCTAAACAGCTTTCATCTGCTGTATTAGGATTTGTAATATGTCTAATTATAAGTGCTGTATTCTACTTGTTTGGATATTTAAGTTATAGGGAAGATTTAGATGCTATGCCAGTGGCTAAATTTATACCTTACTTAATGTTAGATTCAATATTTACATTGTTGGTTTTTGCACCATTTATGCTTTAATTATTGGGGAATATTAAAGTACTATGTAGAATAAAATGGTATAAATAGGGGGTAATAATAATGGGGACAAATTCAAGGAAAAAGTGTTTCATAGGTATAGTCATATGTGTAGCTGCTATTATCATTGCTTTACAGTACAAATTAAATATAGAAATAAATAAGCAGCCACCTTCATCAAAATGGGGAAAAGGGAGATATTTAACCAATGTTTCATCCATAGCAGATCCTAAAATATTAAAGAGTGGAAAGGATTACGTAGTTGCCGTAGATAATGGAGAAAAGATTAAAGTATTAAAAATCGATTATTTAGGAAAGGTATTAAAAGAATCAAATATAAAAGTAGATGGAGAAAAAATTACAAATATAAATCTAGGTAGATTAAAAAACGGTCACTATTACATAGAAGCTTTAGCTATGTATGGAATGAATTTTACCTATGAATTAGATGAAAATTTTAAAGTTGTTCAAAGTAAAAAAATGTCTCAAGTATTAGAGGCAACTCAAGCAGATGAAAAAATTTTTCTAAGAGCAGGAGAAGATTATTTAGAAATTTTAAACCTTTCAACTGGAAAGATAAATAAAATTAAAGCAGAAGCCCCTATAAATATAGGAGCTGCAAAATATAAAGATAAGTATGTAATAACATATATGAACAGCAAGCAACCTGTAAAAGAGCAAAAATATTTTTATTACAAAGATGGAAAGTTGTCTGATTCAAAAAAATTATTTCAAATGACATCATTTATGTTCTATGCAAATCCCAAAATAACTATGGCTCATGATGGCAGATATATGCACTTTATGGCTATTTCCTATAGTAAAAGGGGTGAAGTATATAAAAAATATACTTTTGATTTAGAAAATCCTAAATTTGAAGAGCAAACCCAGGGGGAAATTATTGAAATTCCAGAATTTAAAAGTATAAAGAGATTTAAATCAGAAGGTTACTATGACAGCAAAGCAAGATTTTTTGTTGAAGGACTAAGAGACTTTGGTACTAAAAAAGAATATGAAGATATAGGAGAATTTACAATAAAAGGAGAGAAAATTAGTCCTACTACAATGATAACAAAATCATATGATACAGATACGCATAGTTGCGCAATAGATGATATTGTAGTTTATTCAGAGTTTTCTCCAGAAGGTAATGGAGTGTATGATTTGTACATGACTTCTAAAAATAATGAATTTAAAGCTTTAAACAATAATTTAACTAAAAAAGAAAAATCAATAGCTATACAAGATACTTTACAAGGAATAGCATATATTTTTATTTATATACTTCTTTTAGCTACTAGATGGATAATACCAGCATTGATATTTATGGGTATCTTTACATTGGTTCAGTATAGAATAAATCCTAAACTACATGGTTTTATATTTGCTATAGGTTTAATCTTTGCAGCAGGAATAAAAACTTTTTCAATATATAGTATATCGTATAATAGATTTAAATATTATCTGCCAAGTGAAATAAGTTCGCCTTGGATTGGTATAGTATTTAATTTACTCATTAGTTTTTTATGCTATTTTTATGCTTTAAAGGTTTATAAAGAAGATATGGATGCATTACCTTCATTACATTCTTTGCCAGCATTGGGGTTGGACTCCTTATTAACATTACTTATATTTACTCCATATTTACCAGGCTAAAATATTTTAGCCTGTAACTTTATATTTTAAATATTCTAAATTTTTTGTAAATAAGAAGGAAATGGCAATATACTATAGAAATATAAATGTAAATAAGTATTGAGTATTAGAGAGGGGGAAATAAATTGAGTAAATTGTATTATTGTAGTGATTGTAAAAGGGTGTTCAATAATGCAGATAAATGTGAGTTCTGTGATAGTTTCTATGTAAAAGAATTAAAAGTGGGTAAATCTGTAAATGTAATAGGTTCAAAACAAAAGGGTAAGGTTTTGAAGGTTAAGGATGAAAATGTTACATTGATATTGATAGATGAATTTAACAATAAATACACAAAGGACTATAAGGCAGAAGAACTTAGGAAAATACTATAATTAAAAGGGTAAGTAAATTTTATTTACAAATATTTTACTAAGGAAGGGAGAAAATAATGAAAGTAATCAAGAGAGATGGAAGAACCCAAGAATTTGATATAAGCAAGATCATGGTTTCCATAGAAAGATCTTCTGATGATGCAGGAAATCCTATGACATCTTCAGATATACTTAATATGTCAGAAGATGTTAAAAATAAGATATGGGATGATTTTAAGAACAAAGTGAGCTATAATGACATAAGGAATATTGTTATAGAAAAATTAAGCAATTCCGGATTTGAAAGTGTAGCCAAAGCTTACGAATCACAATAACTTATAAATGTATTATCCATGGGAAGTTTAAACTTTTCTTAAAAGTTTCTTTTAAAGTAGAATTACTTGATACTATTACAAATAAAAATCTGTCTTTAAGCCTCTAATAAAGTTGTGTACTTTAGGCTGTAAAGACAGATTTTATTTATGTAATTTATTATTTATGTATTTATGGTTTTCTGTGTTACGTGAACTTCTTTACAACATTAAGGTTTTATTCTAAGTAAATAGTTTAAAAACCATTTTCCCTGCAACAGCTAATGACATGGTTATAAAAATAGGTTTTATAAGTTTTGAACCTTTTTTTAAGGCTACCTTTGTTCCAAATTGAGCACCTAATATCATAAATATCGCCACGGGTATAGCATAAGCGTAAAAAATTCTTCTATGTAAAGCAAATAAAATTAATGAGGACACATTGCTTGTAAAATTTAAAACTCTAGCATTTCCACTGGCATTTACAAAATCATATCCAAATATATTTATAAACCCAAATATTAGAAAGGAACCAGTGCCTGGACCAAAAAATCCATCATAAAATCCTAGAGAAAAAGCTAGCAGTATTCCAAGAAACATATTTTTCTTATTTAACCCCTTAAAGTTGTTAGTAAGGCCTAATGACTTAGAAAACAAGCTGTATATCCCTATAAATAATATGAGTACTAAAACTAAAACATTTAATATTGCTTCATCAATAGCAAGTACTGTATTCACACCTAAATAAGCACCTACTAAAGTGAAGGGAATAAGAAACTTCAATATTTTAAAGTTTACTTTTTTAGAAGTAATAAATTTAATGGAACTAGTAAGAGATGCAGTGGTGGAAGAAAATTTATTTGTTCCAAGAACATAAGTTGGTGAAAGTCCAGCTAGCATAAAAGCAGGTACGCTAATAAGTCCCCCTCCTCCAGCAATGGAATCCACAAAGGCAGCTAAGAAGCCAGCTACACACAAAAATATAATGTTAAACATAAGATACCTCCTAAGTGTCAAGCATACTAAGGCACATTCAAATAAATAATAAGTTGCAAGACATAAAGTTCACGTTAAGTTTATAGTATAAATATAAGGCTTACGTTTTTATTATACATCATAAATCTATAATTCCCAATGCAAAAATTCTTCTTAGTATATTATTTTATTTGAGCCCTGTTTCCTTAGATTTAAAGGTATAGATAGATTATAGTAGTAAGAGCTACTAGTTGTATTTAGGTACTAGATAATGTGTATAAAGAACCCCCTACAAATGAAATATATCATTGTAGGGGGTTACTTATATATTTGTTTGTTTTTCAATTTTATTTATAGAAAGTTTGTAAAAACCTCCGCTGCGTGTGCTTAAATTAGTCTATTTATTTTCCGTAAATTTCTTAATTAAATTGTGATCTAATAGAGTATCACTATAATCTAAGTGTTTTAAAGCTTCTTCTTTTTTCTTTTTTAAAGCGTCAGTTTCTTTTACTTCCTGGCCAGTTTTTAAATCGTAATATTTTTTTGAAGAAGAAGAATAGAACACATTATTGTCTATGAAAGAACCGGTTCTAAATACTACTAGTCTGTCCTTAACATTAAACAAATCTCGTCCAAATTTATAAGGATTCTTAAGGTCAAACATATTACACAAAGTAGGGAATACATCCATTTGACCAGAAACCACACTGTTAACTCCCTTATGAGCATCCTTAGGGAAGTGCATTATTAGTGGAACCTTTTGATGTTTCATCCAGGTAAATTCATCATTGCCAGTTTCGCCTACAAAGGTATAAAGTTCTTCAGCGTGATTTTTTGGTATTGCAAAGTGGTCACCATATAGAACTATTATAGAATCGTCCATAATACCGTCCTTTTCTAACTGATCTAAAAACATTCCTAACTGTTTATCAGCATAATGTATAGATTTTAGGTAATTTCCTGTAAAGGTTCCTTCTAAATTTCCTACATTGAATTCACCGTATTTATCTGTGGCTTCAAAAGGAAAATGGCTAGTTAAGGTTACTAAGAATGAAAAATATGGTTCCTTAAAGGATTTAATCTCTTCTAAAGATTGTTTAAAGAAAGATTCATCACTTAGACCAAGTCCAATTTTTTCATCTATATTAAAGCTCTTTTCTCCATAGAACTTATCAAAGCCTTCTTTTACATACATAGCATTTCTATTCCAAAAGCCTTCTTTATATCCGTGGAAAGCAGCGGAATAATAGCCCTTTTTATCTAAAAGCTTTGGAAGAGAATTAAATTCGTCTCCGCTATATATGTAGTATGCAGCTCCTGAAGAAGCAGGGTAAAGTGAGTTGTTAGACATAAACTCTGCATCAGAAGTATTTCCACCAGCTACCTGATAATAATAGTTATCAAAATACAAGCTTTTCTTTAACCATCTATTTAGGTTAGGGGTAATTTCCTGGCCTTCAATCTTTTTATTTATTACAAAGCCTTGAAGAGCCTCAACTTGTATCATTATTAGGTTTTTATCTTTACCTACATTTTTAAGCTTACTTCCAGAATTCTTTGAATTTGCATTTAAGTAAGTTTTTATTTCATCCGCTTTTTCATCATCTAAAGATTTTTTGTCAAAAAAGCTTTTTTTAGCAAAGTTGTATACATCCAGTGCATGACAATTTATATTTCCAAGGGAATTGATTATATAAATCTTATTATACATACCTTCAATAAGTCTTGGTTGTTCAGTTCTTAATTTATTTATATAATATCCATCAGAATAAAGTGATAAAGCAAAAATTAATGTAAAACTTAAAGCTCTTAATTTAAATGGCACATGAGCATTTTTAATTTCCATGTAACTAGAATATATATTATTGAATTTAAATTTAAATATTTTCTTGAATATAGGAATTAGAAGTATATCTATAAGTAATAATAAATCTTGAGGTTTTAATATACTTTTTACAGCTTGATTCACAGCTCCAAGTAAAATACCATTTTTAATAACAGGTATAGAAATAATATCTTTATAATATCTAAAATAATTTATGTCAGCTATAAGTACACAGGTAATTATTATATTACATATATATAGGTATCTGCTTCTTCCCTTAGGTTTAAACAAAAGAGATATAGATGCAATCACTACTATAGATGCCAAGGTAGGACCTAAAATATATTTAATATTAAAATATGGATTCACCATGTCACCATAAATTGTTACCTTAATAGTGACTAAAATTAAAAATAGCACTAGGTCTAAATAACCTAATATTTTTTTCATTTTTTTCAATCCTTTCAACAAACATTTTTTATTAGACAAAAGAAAATTTATTTGATAACATTATAGTCGATAATTTAGATTATTATGCCTATAAAAGTATAACATACTGGGTCATTTTTTCAACAAATATAGAAGAAAATTAATTGGAAATTAACAAAAAGTACAGAAATAAATTACAATGTTAAGATATATTTTATAAAGTGATTAAACTACAAAAGGTACAATGTGGTGGAATTATGAAATTTCTCCTCCATGACTGGCATAAGAGCACGGAACAATAAATTTAATTTAAATAGTTCCTTCGCTTCTTATGCAAATCATTACAGAGAAATTTCATAATTCAAGTAATGTAATATCTTTTGTGGGATAATCATGGTAATACATTAAAATAAAACATAGGTAGAGGAGTTTTGTTTATGCGAAAAGGAAAAGAATACATATTAGATATAGTGGATACAGAATTTCCAGGCATGGGTGTTGCGGAATACGAAGGAGAAAAGGTATATGTAAAAGGCACTCTTCCAGGACAAAAAATACTTGCACAAATAACTAAGAAAAAAGGCGGCAAAATAGAAGGAAGATTAAAAGAAATAATAGAGGACGTGGATTACAAAATAGATGCAAAATGCCCACACTTTAATTACTGCGGCGGCTGCTCTCACCAATTCATATCCTACGAAAAGCAGCTAGAATTTAAAAAGCATCAAGTGCTAAAGCTTTTTAAAGATGCAGGCATAGAAAATTTTGAATTTCTAGGCATAGAGGGAAGTCCAGAAGTTTGGGAATATAGAAACAAAATGGAGTTTACCTTTGGAGACCTAGAAAAAGGCGGAGAGTTAAACCTAGGCATGCACAAAAAAGCCTCAGCCTTTGGCATAATCAATACAAATAACTGCCAAATAGTAGATGGAGACTTTAGAATAGCACTAGACACTGTAGTAAATTACTTCAGAGAAAAGGCTTTTCCTCACTACAGAATAATGAGTCACCAAGGCTATTTAAGAAATCTAGTTATAAGGAAGGCAAAAAATACAGGGGAAATACTTATAAATTTAGTAACTACCTCTCAAATAGATTTTAACTTAGAAGAAATAACTGAAATACTAAAGGCACTGCCATATGAAGGTAACCTTAAGGGAATAGTTCACACTATAAATGACTCTCTTTCCGATGTGGTTCAAGCAGACTCCATGGAAATACTATATGGTCAGGACTACATAATAGAAGAGCTTCTAGGACTTAAATTTAAGATAAGCCCATTTTCTTTCTTCCAAACTAATTCTAAGGGCGCAGAAAAACTATATTCAATTGTAAAAGATTTCCTAGGAAATGCTGAAAATAAAACTGTTTTTGATTTATACTGCGGCACCGGCACCATAGGCCAAATAGTAGCCCCTAGCGCCAAGAAGGTAATAGGAGTAGAACTCATAGAAGAAGCCGTAGAAGCTGCCAAAGAAAACGCCAAACTAAATGGTCTAGACAATTGCCAGTTCATTGCCGGCGACGTAGCTAAGGTCATCCAAGACATAAAGCATAAGCCAGACATAATAATCCTAGACCCACCAAGACCAGGAGTACACCCAAAGGCCATGGAATACGTAATAAAATTCAACGCCCCAGAGATCATCTACGTATCCTGCAACCCTAAGACATTGGTTAATGATTTGAAGGTTTTAGAGGAGAATGGGTATGTGATTGAGAGGGTGAGGGTGAAGGATATGTTTGCGCACACGCCACACGTGGAGACGGTAGTACGACTATGTCGTCAAAACCATTGATTTTACTAGTGTTTAAGCAGTTTTGTGCTTTCTATTCTTTTAGTAAAAATAGCGAAAATTACGTTGAAAAAGACTTAAAAAGGAGTATGGAAATAAGAATTGCTATATGATGTGGTATGTGGAAACACGTTAACTAACTGTCGATTTTTCCTTGAAAATTTAATGAAATGGATAGTAAAAAATCCTGAATTCAAACCAAGTGAATTCAGGATTTTTTAGTGTCTATTAGTAATAATCATAATCCATGTTAGACCAGTTTTCTGCTTCCATTTCCATCTGTATATCTAGGTGGTAATCTAGTTGTTGTTCAACGCATCCAAAAAAATAGTTTATATCGTTGAAACATTGTCCAACATTTCTAAAATTATACCTTTTTTCTCTTTTAAAGAAATAGTCTCCATTTTTATTGATGGGATATCTGAAAGTACTCGAGCATCCATCCCAATTATTAAGTTGCTCAATATATACAGAGCAATCTTCTACAGTGGTATCATCTTCTGGTGCATTTGAATGCTCATCTATAGTTGATTGAGTAATTTTCCATAATTTTAATAAGCGATGCTTATACTTTGATAAGTCAGGAGATTTATTATTTAAGCTACAATGTAAAATATAAATTTTCTTAAGCTCTAATTCAATTGAATTTCTAAATAAGTAACACATTGGTAGGAATAGATCTAGGTGACTATTGTTAGAATTCATTAGCTCTAATAGGTAATTGGCACATTCGGAATATGCTCTAATATAGGGATAAAAATCACGTTGAGAGAGTTTATATCCAATTACTGCCTGCTGATAGTAGTGTCCACCTTCTATTAATAAAGTAGGTTCGTGAGTGTATTTAGCAATGTATGTATCAATTGACATATTCATTAAAGATAATAGGGTTGTTTTCGCTCGCTCTACATTTTCGTAAATTGCAATATAGTCATAATGCTTTTGTTCTCTAAAAAATGCTTCCATTTTATTGTTAAATGGATACCTAAACATATCTGACTCTTTATCAATATCAGAAATATTGGTTAGATACTTATACAACCAAATATAATTTGCGTTGGACTTAGTAGATTCACCAACTTGCTGATCTAATAATTCAATACCAATTGCTAAATCATGACGCATTTTTGAGATGATGTCTTCTTGATTGATATTATATTTATATAAAGTTGCTTTTAGTATTAGTTCTAGACTTTGACGATAAAGGTAAGTAACTGCAAAAAACCAAGTGTCTAGTGTGGCGATATCACTATTCTCACAGACATCGGTTACTAAATGCTCAGCAATTAATTCGGCTGCTTTGAAATAACTATCAGAATATGATAAGAATTCATCACATAATTCTTTTGAATTGAGTAAAACAATTTTATCATCATCATGTTTATTGTATTTTGTAAAGTTTACATCCTTCCTAATCCAATGTTCACTTATCATATTTTTTCCCCATCCTTATCCACAAAATACCCTTCAAATTCACATCCCAAAGCTTCAGCAATCTCTTCTAATTCTTTAGTAGAAAAATTATCCCGCTTAAACTTATTAGCTAGATTCTGATTTGAAGTTCCTATTCTACGACTTAACTCAACAATCGTAACATTTTTTCTCTTTAGTAAAATACGGAGTTTTTCACCCATAGTAAGCTTCATTTTTATCACCTGCCTAAAGAATATAATACACTATAGAGTGAATTATATCAATTTTTATCTGGAAACTTAATTTTAAACTTTTAAGCAGATATGTCTTAAGCAGATATGTAGATGTCTTAAAAAATGATAAGCTAAAAAAAATAATTGACATTATAAAACTAAAAGTTTATACTAGCAATATATTTTCCTTACAGATGGGGTGAGAAAGATGACTATCTCAGAACAAATTAAAGTACTTTGTGTTAGGAGCAATATAAGTGTGGCAGAATTAGCCAGGAGATTGGGAAAGTCTCCTCAAAATCTTAATTCAAAGATGAAGCGAGAAAGTTTTACGATATCAGAATTAGAACAGATTGCAGAAGTTGTAGAAGCAAAATTCGAAAGAAATTTTATATTAACAAATGGTGAAAAAGTATAGATAAGAGAGGGAGTTATAAATGATATTTCAATTAGGAGAATTGTTTTGTGGACCGGGAGGTTTAGCTTATGGTGCTACAACAGCGAAAATTGAAAATAAGGAATATAGGATAGTTCATAAATGGGCAAATGATTATGATCATGATACATGTGATACTTATATACATAATATATGTCCAGAAAGACCCGACTCTGTTATTTGCCAGGATGTAAGAAAATTGAATATAGGTTCTCTTGAAGCTATAGATGCATTAGCATTTGGTTTCCCATGCAATGACTTTTCAGTTGTAGGTGAACAGAAGGGATTTGATGGAGAGTATGGTCCTTTGTACACATATGGGGTAAAAGTATTAAAAAAGTATAAACCAAAGTGGTTTCTAGCTGAAAATGTAGGCGGATTAAAGTCTGCCAATGATGGTGGAGCATTTAAAAAGATACTCAATGATTTAAAAAAAGCAGGATATAGATTATACCCACATTTATATAAGTTTGAAGAATATGGGATACCCCAGGCTCGCCATAGAATAATTATTATAGGTATTAGAAAAGATTTACCTTACGAGTTTAGAGTGCCTTCGCCAGCTCCTTATGCTGGAATAGATAATACTTCTAGGAGTGCATTAGAAATACCACCAATTCCTGAGGATGCACTAAATAATGAATTAACAAGGCAGTCAGCAATAGTAACGGAGAGATTATCATATATAAAACCAGGAGAAAATGCTTTTACAGCAGATTTGCCACAGGAGTTACAATTAAATGTCAAAGGGGCAAAGATAAGTCAAATATATAAAAGATTAGATCCTAATAGACCAGCTTATACAGTAACAGGTTCTGGCGGAGGTGGTACACATATGTATCATTATGCTGAACCAAGAGCATTAACTAATAGGGAAAGGGCAAGGTTACAGACATTCCCAGATAATTATGTATTTAAAGGTTCAAAAGAAAGTGTAAGAAGACAGATAGGTATGGCAGTTCCAGCCAAGGGGGCAAAGATAATATTTGAAGCTATACTAAGAACATTTGCAGGTATTGATTATGACTTTATTCCCTGTAATGTAAATGACTAGGGGGGATTCGTTTGTTAAATTATTGGTGGGTTACAAGACCAAAGCGGAAATTAAATTCTATTCCAGATGTGTTGGCAACATTTGCTGATTTATCATTAGACCAAGAGTGGCAGGGACAAAGAGAATCACATTTATCGTTTGAAGATGCATTAGAACAAGCTGGTTTAAAGCGTATAGGTGAGCGCAGGGATCAGACCGGTGGTGGTGCGAGAACATATAAGGCTTGGGTTGCCAGCTTAGGATTAATATTCACTCAGGAGTCTACTAAAAAAATAAAGTTAACATTAGCAGGTGAAGCTATAATGGCAGGAGATTCTCCTGTTGAAGTATTGAAAAATCAGATTTTAAAATATCAGTTTCCATCCTCCTTTTCATTAAGCCGAGGAGTTCAAGTTGCTGAAAGGTTTAAAATAAGACCTTTTAGATTTCTTCTGAAATTACTAAATGATTCAGATATAGAATATTTGACAGAAGAAGAAATTGCAAAAATTATAGTTACTAAGGCAGAAAATGAAACAGATAAATGTTATAGATATATAGTGGAGAAAATTTTGGAATTTAGACAAAGAGGTGACATGATTCATGAAGAGGATTTTTTTGATAAGTATAAATCCTCAAAAGGTAAAGTAAATCCTGAACATCCTTTTAGTCATTTAATGGATTTAGCGAATACTATTGTAAATTGGTTGGAATATACACAGCTTGTAAAAAGAGAAAGTGGACAAGTATGCATTCTTGAGGATAAAAAATTGGAAGTTCAGCAGATTCTATCGGTACGTCCGCCTTTTATTGATCGTCCTGAAGAACATGAATATTTCCAAAGAAAATATGGTCTGGATCCTAAGCATAAAAAGGATACTAGAAATCTTACAAAAACAAAGACTATTACAGCAAAAATAATTGCCGAACAGAAGATTAAACAGGCATATATTACAGAATCTCTAAAACAACCTATAACTAAAATAACTACATATCTTATAGATAAAATAGTTGAGCAAACAGGTTTTGAAGACAAGCTGGTAGAAGAAACACTTTTAAAGTTGTATCCAAGAGGTTCTGTTGGCGCTTTTATGACAGAATACTTTGAAATGGCTTTCAAAGGAAGAGATGAAGCTATAGATTTTGAAAAAGCGACAGTTGAGTTATTTCAAAATGTTTTTGGGTTTCAAGCTAAACATGTAGGACCTATAGGTCTTACACCTGATGTATTAATTTTATCCAATGCAGACGGCTATCAAGCTATACTAGATAATAAGGCATACAGTAAGTATACCATTAATAATGATCATCACAATAGAATGGTTCATAATTATATAAAGAATCTTAAACGTTATAGTAAGGCTGATGTTTCGCTTGCCTTCTTTTCATACATTGCGGGTGGATTTGGAAAGAATATTAGTTCTCAAATTAATGATATTGTGAATGTTACTGGCGTATCAGGTTCTGCAATAAGTGTGTCTAACATGATTAAGCTTGTTGAGTTATACGAACCTAAAAATTATACTCATAAAAATATCAGAGATATATTTTCTGTAAACAGGCAGATATTGTTGTCTGACTTATAAATTAAATTACAAGAATGGATTTGACGGTAAAACTTATATGTTTTGAGTGGTTTACCAGCATTTTTTCATAGCAAACTTGAGAATATAAAAAATATAAATGTGCTCTTTTATATTGTCAAAAGTTTTTTTGCTTTAAGCTATCTATAATCTCATGTTTTTTATGAAATAAGAGCTAAAGATACATTCTCTGGCTCTTATTGTTTTGATGTCAAGTGTCTTAAAAATTATAATAACGTAAACTGTACATCTGTAGAAGAAATAAACTCTACCTGCACTCTGTCTCCAATTTGGGCATTGCATGAGACATACCATGGTGTAAATGCCTTGCATGCACCATGACCAATACCCTCAAACTGCTTAGCATACTGAACTCCATTTTCAAAAGGTCCATTACCTGCAGCTTTAATTTCAAACGAATTATGACCATTAGTGAAATGAGCAGTATACGTCGAACCTCTAGCTATTCCATACTGTCTGGCAACATCAGACGGTATCTTTACATAAGATTCACCTTCGATAAAAGTTCTGTTAGTAGGATTTCTGTATTCTCCCCAATCAATATGAGAAGGTTTGATTGTTACAACATAAATATCTCCAGCTTGTGGCATATTATCCCTCCTATAAGTTAGGCAATAAAGCCTGTCCATTTAATATCATGCATATAACTTTTGGCATCATAACACTGTTATTTTATCATATTAAAGGCATTAATGACAAATATTTGGATAGCTAATACATTTATTATTAATGTATTTAAAATGAATCCAAGGGAAGCCAAATTTATAAAGCTATGAGGTGATGACCTTTTTTGACATAATTTATCTATAAAATAAAGTAGCGAATATAATTTGTTTATAGAAATAAATTTAAGGTTATTTATAAGGGTCATACTAATACAAGAACTGAGATATTTTATACTTAAGTTTAGCACCTTGAAAAATCAATAAGCGATAGCAACCAGAAAAAGTCTTCTGTTTCACTTCAACCTTTTTCTGGAACGATACCAGGGGGCACGTCCAGCTAAGCTGGACCATACTAGCTGGTGAAAGTCCAGCAAAGGTAATCGTCAAGGAGCCTTTTAGCTAGCCACGGTGCATATAAGAAATTATATGTGCTAAGTGTGGTGACAAAGTGTTCGGAAGAATGCGAGCAAAAGTATAGCAACCAGAAAAAGTCTTCTGTTTCACTTCAACCTTTTTCTGGAACGACCCCAGCAGGTTGTGCGCAAATTATTTTCAATGCAATATTTTCATAATTAACTTTCAAAAATAACTTATGTTTTATCTTAAACCAATAAAATAAGACTTTTTAAAACTATTTTAAAGACACATTTTTGGTTTTTTTATCAAAAATAAAATGCTAAACTAAAAACTTGCAAGCAATTTTGATTTTCGCACAACCTGCCAGGGGTCGTGACATAAACTGGAAGTTTATGTTTGCTAAAAATTTGAAAGTAAGGTTTTTTTATTTTATAAATTTATAGGTAATATTTATAATATTTAATTAAATTAATACATTAATGTAATATAGTATGATATAGTTATATAAGCAAGCTTGTTAAAAATAGTAATTATTTAGGATAACTGAATAGTTACATGAAATATTTAAAAAAATTAATCGGTGAAAAGTGTTATTTGGCACAAATGGTTTATGATGATCATGAAAAATTTGCAGAATGGTTTACAGACATGAATACAGCTATTGGGCTTGGAGATGCAGCAGGCAATTATTCTATAGAAAGAACTAAAGAATTTTTTGGAAAACATTATAGTAGCCAAGGTAATCATTTTTCAATAGTTGATTTAAAAGAAGATAAGTTAATTGGATTTCGTTGGCTTAAAGAAGTATGCTCTGTAGATAGGTCAACGGAATTAGCTATTTTAATAGGTGATGAGAATTTCAGATGTAAAGGGTATGGTGTTGAAGCAATGCAGCTTATTGTAGATTATTGCTTTAACATATTAAACCTACATAATGTTATGGTAGTTGTTTATTCTCATAATAATAAAGCAATACAAATGTATAAAAAAGTTGGTTTCAAGGAATTTGGAAGAAGGCGTGAATCTCATTTTATAGGTGGAAAGGCTTTTGATGAAGTGTATATGGATATTTTACCTAAGGATTATAAAGGAAAATCAATTACAGATGTATATTTTTCTAATAATTTATAGTTTTAAATAACGAAGAGATTAGTGGAAATATCACATATGCTACTGTATAGTTCAAGAAAATTATGAGGGTAGGGGGCGGTTCTCAAAATTGAAGCTATAAAAATTTGATAACCGTCCCTATATATATATGGGGGGAAAGCTATGAATTTTGAAAAATGGTCGAAAGAAACAATAAAATATGATTTAGGTGATGGGTTTGTATTAGAAAGAGTAGATTACATAGAGTTTTCTAAATATCATGCAGTTTATCATGAGTTACAAAAGGCTAATGGATGGTTTAAGAAGAGCTTTGATATTATGCGTTCTACAGTTTGTAAAGATGATGATTATTTTTGGATAATGAAAGATGGGCTTAAAGTTGGTGGAGTTCTTATAGAACCAAACCTTATAGGTGAATTATTTGTTATCCCACCTTATTCAGATGAATATGAATTATTAAAAAAACTAAAAGAGATTTTAGTTTATTGGTCAGATGTAAATAAAGATATAGAAGCATTTGTAGTTAATCCAGCACAGATAGATATATATGAAAAAATAGGTTTTGTAAAAGTCGAGAGTGGTCGCTGGATGATAAGACCAACAGAAGAGTTTAACGTTATTTGGGAAGGTGATTTTAATATTATTTTGCCTAAAGAACAGAACAAATTAGAAGTTGCACAATTAATATTTGAAGCATTTCAAAATGATGTAGGATCAAATTCCACATATAGTGTAGAAGAGCGTGCTTCGTGGATTGAAGATTATTTTAAAGATAATTATCATATAGAAATTTTAAATAAAGCTTCTACACTTATATATGATAAGAAAACTAAAGAATTAGTAGGAGTTTGCTTAATATCTTTATGGCAGGAATGGCCGCTAGTATGGGAAATAGCTGTTAAGCCAAGCTATGCAGGCAGAGGGCTTGGAACTAAAATGCTAAAAAAAGCATTATCAGTTTTAAAGGAAGAGTATCCAGTACTTAGGTTATATGTAGATGTGGAAAATGAAGCTGAAAATGTATATCATAATTTGGGATTTTTAAAGGGGCTTGAGCTTATGGATATGAAGCTTATAGTAAATGATAAATAATTAATGAAACATAAATTTTATAAATGAAAGTAGTAATCCCGGATTATTCATGATCTCAAATTCTATGATTTTAATTTTAAAAATACATAGGATTTGAGTTTTTTTACTTTTTTTCATTATAAAATTCTTATGCATTTCATAAAAATTAAAAAAATTAGTTTGATACATATATTTACATTTAGCAACCAGAAAAAGTTTTTCGCTCCGCTACAGCCTTTTTCTGGCAGCACCCAGGGGTCGTGACATAAACTGGAAGTTTATGTTTGCTAAAAGATTTTACTCACCAGCTTTCAAAGATAGGTACAAATCTTAATCAGATAACAATGCTTTGTCATCAGGGAAAGGTAAATTGTGTGGATATAGCAGTGGTGAATAAGATTTTGAAGGAGGTATGGGAGGAATTAGTTTGTATTAGAAAGTAAAGATATGAGATTATTAATGATTTGATGTTTGTTAATATGTGGTATATAATTTAATTAATGTGAAGTAGTAGAATATAATGACAAGTATAGAGGAGAGATATCATGAATGATATTTTTGTATGCAAAAGTCAAAAGGAGTTTATACCAGGACTACAATTAAACAGAGAATTTTATTTTGAAATTATTAAACCATTAATAGATAAAGAATATCCTAATCTTAGATATACAGCAGCACTTATTGGACATTGCTCAGACGTATTTGGATTTGATGATTATAAATCAACAGATCATGTTTGGGGTCCGAGATTACAAATTTTTTTAGAAGAAGAAAGTTTTAATGTTTTAAAAGAAGAGTTAGATACTTTCTTTAAATATAATCTGCCATTTAAATACAAGGGATTTCCAACTAACTACAAGGCTGTAGAGGGATGGTTTAATAATGCCTATATGCAATTTAAAAAAACATATCCCATTAATCATTTTATAGAAATAGAAAAAGTTGATGCATTTTTAAATAGTGATATTAGAATTAATCAAGATTTGAAAATCAACTTCGATGATTGGCTAATGTTTCCAGTTGAGCATCTCCTTGAATTAACAAGTGGCGAAGTATTTCATGATGGAATTGGGTATTTAACTAAAGCTAGAAAGGTTCTCGAATTCTTTCCAGATGAAGTTTTAATTTTGCGTATTTTTATATTATGGAAATCTATTAATGAAGAACAAGCGTTTATAGGACGATGTGCAGAAAAAGATGACAGAATAGGTGAAAGTGTTATTACAAATAGGATAATAAATAAACTGATGAAAATATGTTTTTACTATGAAAAAAAATATTTTCCTTATAGTAAGTGGTTTGGGACAGCTTTTAAAAAATTAGAAATGTCTAAAATTGTTTCTCCTTTAATAGAAAAGGTGATAATCTCAACTGAACGAAAAGAAAGAGAAACAGCTTTGAATGAGTTATATACTCAGTTAATACATAAACATAATTCCCTAGGATTAACAGATTATGTTGAGCCTAAGATTATAAACTATTATGTTAGAGGATATATGGGATTTGATTCTGAACTAATATTGAAAGAGTTAAGTAAGAAAATTAACTGGAGTAAAGTGAAGGATATTGATTTATTATCTAAGGTAGAGTTATTTGATGATTCTTATTTTGGTTGTAATTATTTAATAAATAAAAAGATTGTAGAAGAATCAATAATCAAAAACTATAATAATGTATAAAAATTCAATTCAGATGTTAAAACATAATATTCTTATAGAACAAAAATTAAAAGAGCTAAGAGGCCGATAGTCAACAAATAAAGAATCAGAAAAATTAATCTTAAAAATAGGGTTAGGTATAACGCTATTGTATATAACACTGTAACTTAATTTGTTGTGACAGTTTTAGCTCAAGCTTTTGAATTAGCCACAAAATATTTTCCAAGTGCATGTGGAAATACCCCAGGGGTCGTGACATAAACTGGAAGTTTATGTTTGCTATGTTTTGTAGAATTTTATATTAGGGGGATTTTTTATGTTGATTTATGATAATAAAAGCAGAGTAGCAGTTAAAGGTAACGCTTGTGAAGAAGTGCAAAAAAATGTTAGGTTAACATTAACACGATTTCAAGAGGGATATGGAAAGAGAGACTTGGATGCATTGGATGAATTTGTTGAGGAGCTTTTTGTAAATGACGATGATTCTCTAATAGTTGGAACAGCAGATTCTGAATGGTGTAACGGAAAAGATGAAATTAAGAATTTAATTAGTTCAGACTGGAAGTATTGGGCGAATGTTGTCCTTGATATTGATGGAGCTACAGTTTCTTCACTAGGAGATGTTGCTTGGGTTACTACAGAGGGATTCTTACATAGTGCACTTAAAGAAGCTAGAGCATATGAGAAATGCCTAGATAAAATCAAACAAAGTATAGATTCAGATATCAAATCAAAAGATAAAGTGCTAGATACACTAAGAACTATTTCAATGAGTTTGTTTGATCTTAATCTAGGTGAAGAAGTAATAAGACCGTTTAGATTTACTGCAGTCTTATTGAGATGTAATAATTGCTGGAAGTTTCATAGTATACATTTCTCACATCCAACAAATTTACCAGCAGATGTAAGAATAGTTGGAGATATGAGAATCAGCTAACTTTGGGCATCGTCTAACAATACACTCCCATTTGCTGTGGCAGGTAGTGCAATTTTTATAGATTTATGTATTAAAATGTGGTTTGTAAACAAAATTTAGTATAACTAAGAAAGCTACAGCCAACCTGGGAGCCTAAGAAACGAGCTTTCTAAGGCTCGCGGCTGTGGAAGTTTATGTTTGCTAAAAATACTATTATATTTACAAATTAATACAATTATTGAGTTCTATTAAACATAATTTATATTCGATGATTATCCCACAAAAAGCATTATATTACTTGAATTATGAAATTTCTCTGGAATGACTTGCATAATAAGCGAAGGAACTGTTTAAATTTATTGTTCCGAGCTTTTATGCAAGTCATGGAGGAGAAATTTCATAATTCCACCACATTGTACCTTATTGTGGGTTAATCATTCTATTAATTTTTTAAAATACCATAAAGAAGTATCTTTAAAGTGTCATCCATTGCATCTTTCATAGTTATATTGTTTTTACTTAAAAATTTATAATCTAAAAGGGTACTACTGACGCTTTCTAATATAAAACTTATAATGTGAATATCTATACCCTCTTTAAGCTCACCTGATTCCATAGCTTCTTTCAATATATTTTCTATGAGTTTTAATTTAAAATTTTTAAGAGATTCAATTTCCTTCCATTTTTCATAATAAAACTTATAGGCTTCATCTAATATGCTAACAGGAAGCTTATATTTATGATAAGAAAAAATTATTGAACTTAACTTATCTTCTAAAGAGCTTTCTTTTTCTATTCCTTCCATAGTGTACTTTTTATCACTTTCAATTATTTCTTTAAAATATTCAAAAATAATATCATTTTTACTTTTAAAATACTTATATATAGTTTTTTTACTTATTTTAAGCTCAGAAGCTATTTCATTCATAGTAAATTTTCTTAATCCGTGACACTGTATTTTTTCAGCAGCAACTTTCATTATTGTATTTTTCAATTGATCACCTCTATTTTAGTTTTAACTCTCTGGATAAAATATTTTTAGGCCTTTTTACAGTAAATATGCCAAGGACACATATTAAAATTATTAAAAATAATTCAATATCTTTATGATTATTCCACAAAGCGCCTGTAATCACAGATCCTACAAAGGAGCCAACATATTGAAAACTATTTATTATTCCATTTGCAGTTCCTCTATAACTATTTTCTGCGATATCATTAGCTACAGAAGGTATTACAGTAGCTAATAAAATATACCCTGTCATAAATAATATACTTCCTATTAATATAAAATAAAAGGAGTTTTCATTAAAATAAAAGCATATTCCTACAGCAGCCAAAACAAAGGCTAACATAATTAAAGTTGAACTGTACCCTTTTTCAACTAATACAATAGATTTTCTCATAAATATTATTGCAATAATAACAGAGGGCATAAAAATCTTCCACATACCACTTGACCCAGTAATTGGGTTAAGGTAAATAGGAACTATATAAAATACAGCAACCATTATATAATTATTTAAAAACCCTGCTATATTAAGCCCTAAGAATTTCTTATTCTTTAATAAAATCTTTACTCCATCTTTAATTTTAACTTTATTTTCAATGGTTTTATGAGAGTTTTTATTATGATCTTCTTTTAAAAAAACTAATATAATAAGCCATACTAATAAAATTAAAATAGCACATACTAAGAACATTTGTCTTACAGATAAATAATTATTGATTAAAGGACCTATAGCAAAGGCTGATGCTGCTGCAAATCCTATAATTATCCCTAAAATACTTAAAGCTCTAGGCCTTTTTTTATTATCTACACTACTACTAATCCATGAATATCCAGTAGCTAACACAGCTCCACTTCCTTGCAAAGCTCTAGCAAAAATAAGCATATATATGCTTTTAGAAAGAAAAGCAATAAAAAGTCCTACTATTACTTGTAAAAGTCCAATTAAAATTACAGGTTTGTTTCCTATTTTATCACTCCATATTCCAAAAGGAATTTGAAATACAGCTTGCATTAAACCAAACATACCAAGGGCTACCCCAGCTAAAGTTGCATTACTATAGGTTAAAGTTTTACTATAGGTAGAAATAAAGGGCATAACCATAGTCATTGCCATTTGTCTAATACCTAAAGCTAAACTTATTGTAATTAAAAATAAAAGCTCTTTTCTAGAAAATACCTTGTTTTTCATTTTAAAAACCCTCTCTTTCAATCAGGAAACCAATTAAGTTTTTGTGGTTTCCTGATTGAAATTATAGTTTTTATTTATGTAATTGTCAATATGTAACTATTCAGCTATAACAAAATTTAACTATATTTTAAAATAAAATTTAATATATTGCCATTATCATTGAGTATTATAAATATATCTAAAAAATTAGCAACCAGGGAAAGTCTTTCGTTTCACTTCAGCCTTTTTCTGGAACGACCCCAGGAGTCATGACATAAACTGAAAGTTTATGTTTGCTAAAAACTCAAATATTGATGCATATAGAAAGTCCTTGATTCAGGGGATTTTCGTGTTTTTGAGAGAAGTTATAGTTGTTTAAAAAGAAGTTTTGAAAATAAAATTTAGAAATGTAATTAAAAAAATGCACCCACCTTACTAAAATAGATAAGGTGGGTGCATTTTTTTGTGGGGGTGTGCACAATTTGGCAGAAATAAAAAACATGGTAATATTAATATAGTATATTTAGAAATTACGAATTTAATAAGGAGTGGTAAAAATAGTGGCTGTTACAATTGGAAAATTTAATGATAACTATATAATGGTAAGCTTTAATTATAGCTATGATAATGTTTTGGCAATCAAAAAAATAGAAGGTAGCAGATGGAATGAAGCAAAGAAAGCATGGATAGTACCCAATACTAATAAAGCCATATATGCAATATCTGTAGCTTTTTGTGATGAAGATATTATATTTGATTCATCAATTGATTTGTTTGATTTATAGTTGATAATTCTTAAATATTTCGTATTCGAAGGATAAAATATGTTTTGTGTAACCAAGTCTATTTAATATTCAAAAGATTCACATAAAAAGTGTAATCCAGGTATATCTTTATGTGGTATAATTTAGAAGAAGATATGACATGGGGGCGTTAGGATGAAGTGTATATTTTGTAAAAAACCAGCTGGATTTTTCAAAAGCTATTATTAGAAACCAGAAAAAGTCTTTCGTTTCACTTCAGCCTTTTTCTGGAACGACCCCAGGAGCCATGACATAAACTGGAAGTTTATGTTTGCTACAAGTGGAAAGATTTAAGTACAAAAACATTTATTTAATAGAGTGAATTCGGAAACTAATTTCCAGTAAGTTTTTCAATAACACTAATATTATTTTAGTGCGGAGCACTCACTATATTATGGTTTTTATTTAGTTTTACTTAAAAAAGAGTATAGCGAAGCTAACTCACCAATAGGTGAATTTTCTCAAGACTTAACATTATCTAGATTAGCATGCTTTGTTTATAGCTAATTCTAGAATGTCCAATATGTTAGTTTTAGAAATAGATAGTTGAGCATCCAAATGAATATTGATGCTATGGATTAATGTCCACCAACACCAACGTTTTTTACCACGGCAGTGGGATTCTTCCATATTATAGTCTTCAAGTATTCTTTTATTTACTCGCTCTGAAGAAGTTCTCTTTTTCATTATTTGTTTCCAAAGGTCAGAGTTTCTAGGTATAACAGTAAATAAACGCAAGTCATCACTTGGCTTTACGTATATTACACGGCCGTAGGCACTAGGAGAACATTCTTCCTTATGAGGACATTCTTTAATTTTACCTTTTACTAAAGGACATCTATATTTAATTCTACTTCTGCCTTTATCGTACCAATCATATACCATTGGTTGGTTGCATTTGCAGATGGGAATACCGTCCTTAGTATATCCAATTGGTGGTTCATATTTATTTTTACCTTTACCCTTTGGATTAAGGGATATAACAGCTTTTATATTCCATTCATTAAGAAGTTTATACGTAGGATAGTTATCATGAGCAGCATCTGCGATGAACTTATCGAAGTTAAACAAAGGATACATCTTTCTAACTTCTGAAAGTGCAAAAATTGCAGTAACACCATCATAACGTTGTGCTTGTACCATCCTAAAATATATAGGAAGATCCTTTTTAACATTAGGATTATAGACACTAAGAAAATATAGGCAATGACCATAATACCACTTTTCGTGGTAACTGTCCCAACCGCGTCTAGCGTCAGGGTCAGAGAATCTTCTATTGCATTTGCAGTTAAAAACACCTTTTTTAACACAATCGCAGGTCTTAATGCCTAATGAGCTTCCGCCTGTTTCAAGACAGGTGCCATCTCCAGATATATCAAGTTTTTGAGTATCACCAAGGAGACCTAGTTTGGCAGAAGGCTCAACAGCTAACTTTGCAAAAATTTGTTGAAATAGCTTTTCATGGCGAGTTTCGATGGTTCGTCCCGTAAGAGCTTGTTCAACTAAATTTTTAATAACACCAGGATGTTTTGGTGGTAGTTTTTCATTCTTGCCAAGTTTTTTACGGGGCTTGGAAGTAAAAGGATGAAGGGAGTCCTTGGCTGATTTTTCAGCCTCAGGGCTCATACCCCAAAATTTTGATATGAAATCATAATGAGTACCTAATCCTGGTACATTAGATTTTTCAACACCAATGATGGTGCAAAGTATATCATGTGCACGTAAGTGCTTAATCCATTTAGGTAAACTATAAAAACCTAAATCGGACATTAAAATAAATGACCTAAGAAGTTCAGGTTGCTGATTTGAAGGTTTACCAGTTAAAGAATACATTGGACTGACCAATGATTTTATGTCATCAAGATTTAAAGTGTAGAGTTTTTGGATGCTTGATGAATAGTATTCTACGATAGTAGGGTTAGTTTTATAAAGTTTAATAATGTTTGATAAAAGAAAATTTTGATAATCAAAATGGCTACGCCAATAACCTAACATAAAAAATCACCTCGCAATATTTTGTAAATGGTTTCTATAGTGCGAGGCTGCAAATTTTACAAACTTTGTCAAGTGTTTTTGGAAAAAATATAAGCTTTTTTGATATTTTGTTTAAAATTCTGGGGGGAAGTTAAAATTGACACCCTTCGGGATTGAGATAAATGGAGGCCTAAGGGTTTCCGAATATACTTTTATCCTTAGGAGAGGGTGGAATGATAGTTACTAATAATGAAGAATTACACAGAAATGCACTCTTATTACATAATCTTGGAGCTAGTAAGAAGATTGCTAATCAATATAGTGTTAATTTGAATTTAGGATGGAATTTTAGGATTCCTGAATTGGTATCTGCAGTTGGATTAACGCAATTAAAAAAAATAAATGAAATTATAAGCTATCATAAGTTAATTGGAGATTGCTTTAATTCTATTTTAACAATTGATGATTTTATTCCACAAAAACATATGTATAGTAATCATGTTTATTGGAGATGGGTTTGTAGGGTTAAAGATCCAGGTAGATTTTTGTATCTTGAAGAAAAATTTAAAGATAATAAGCTAATGCATTTTGGACATAATAGAAAAAACACCGTAAATGACTTTGAACTAATAAAAAGATATAGAAACAAAGATAATTGTAGTTTACTAATTAATGCTAATAAAGTTGTAAATGAAATATTAAGTGTTAAAATCTTTTATGGAGTAAAGGTTGATGAGTATAAAAATTTAGCTATGGCTATATTAAAGTAAAATAATTAGTTGGGTAATTATTTATTACAATCTATATTCAGAAAGATAGTAACAATAAGGTCTATTGGACATGAAGAGTTAGGAAGAAACTCAGTATATTACATTCCTGAATATGATGTTATATTAAAACTATATAAAGATAAAAGAAGATGGGAAAGAGAAGTAGCATCCCTTACTTATCTTAATGGTAAAAAAAGTATTCGTGTTCCATGTATAATTAATTATGGAGTTTTTCAAGAAAGAAATTATTGGATTTTAATTGAAAAGTTAGAAGGCATTAATTTATCTGATGTGATTTGTGATTTAGATGAAAGTCATAGATTGGATATACACAAGGAAGTCGGCAGTTTACAGGCAGCTTTCCATAAGGAGTGTGCTATGGATGTATTTGGTGATTGGGACATAAATGGCAATATAGTGGATGTAAGAGAATCATATTTTTTATATGCTAAAGAAAAAAATAATAAGCAAGCTAAAAAGATAATTTCAAAGGGTTATCCGGATACTAAGCTATTTATTACATCAGCAGAAAAACTAAGTTCTTTGGAATATACTATAAAAGATTGTAATGAGAAATCATTATGTCATAACGATCTTACATTTAGGAATATTTTAGTTGATAATAAATATAACTGTAAAATTAAAGGTGTTATTGATTTTGAAAAGTGTTATCCAAGCGACCCTGAAACAGATCTCACACCTATGTATCTATATATTTATATGAAAAAAGAAATGGATTATTTTTTAAATGGTTATACAAAAGTACGTACATTAAGTAATACATTTGATGATAAAATGAAATACTATTTAATTGGATTTTGTTTAGAGGTATGTAGTTGGTCTTATAATGTTAACATTAATTACTACCATAGAGCAAAAGAAATGCTAGAATATTTAATTAATAAGTAATAAATCATGAGAATACAAATCTATAATAAATAATTTATCGGATAGTTCTTTTGAGTTATAACTATGATAATATTGCAATGTAATTATGTATCTTTCTAAATGTACTATCTTGCTGTAATCTTTATTAATTCAATGAGATGGCATTAGTTAGTAGAATGTACGTTTTCGATGGAATAATAATATGTTTAAGTAAAATAAAGTATAATAATATGGAGGAGAAAAAATGTATGATGTTTATTTTGATAAGTTAGAAAATGGTTTTAATATTAATGAAATGCTAGACAATTTTACTTACTATGAAGATGATGTAATATATTTAAGTGGATCGTTAGTAGAAGGACAAATGTGCAAATATTCAGAAGGTATGGGAAATAAAAAATCAGATGTTGACGTTTTTATCTTGAGAAATAAAAAGCATATGGAATCCAAATCGTACACATATAACGAATTGATTAAAAGAATATTTTTCTTTACTCATAATAATATTAACTTTGATGTAGAGGTTTTTGATAAGGAAGTAATAGAACAAATAATATCATCCCTAAATGATGTAAATTTAGACATAAATACAAAAACTTTAAACCTTATTAATTTACCAAGAGGTTGGGATATTGAAAATCTTAATTCATTCATTAAAAGAATAAAATATAGCACATGCATCTTTAATAAAGGCGATTATAAAAAAATAATCAATAATATTGATCAAGATAAGTTTGCTAAAATATTTATTAGATATTTAATTAATGATATTGATCAATATTATGATGATGCATTGGGAAATATGGAAAGAGATACTATAGATACTTCTTTGTATGTAACAAGGAAAATGATTTACTTAATGTTAAATACCGTTTTATATCGTAATGGTAGTTATACTGATAAATTTACTTAGAGTATAATTTTAGTAGGCGAAGGTAGTAGTAATTACTGTTTAAAAAAATAAAGGAGATACAAAAAAGTATCTCCCATGTACACAATATATCCATTATAATGTAAGTTGAAGAGACTATACAGAAATGGGTGATATTATGTACATTATAAGTTTAAATGATAAAGCAATAACTTTCAATGATTTAGAGAAAAAAATATATAAATATGCATGTGAGGAAGCATGTAGGTTCATGAAAAAGGTGCTAACGCACCTAGACCGAAGGTTGTTGGATGAAAGAGATACTAAGGTTTATAGAAATAAAGGTTTTAAACATACCTGCTTAAAAACTATCATGGGAAATATAGAGTTTGATAGACGTATATATGAGTATNAATTTAAAAAAGTGTAAAAGTAAATTCAAAAACTATATTATAATGGATAAAATTTTAGAAAATAAAATTGCCCACTAGAACTTGACACAAACATAAATTTAAGTGGATTGGACTAAAGTTTAAAAATCTTGTAAAGTATGAAAAGAAATATCAATACTTATTTGATGTATATAATTTATGTATTAAGTCAGATGTATCAGATTCTGACTTACAGACAGTAATATGATAAATTCATGATTTTATTCATAAATTAACTTGAACTTCATTATATTTGAAATGGAATAATATAAAAAAATATACTCAAAGTCTTCAAATTTGTTGAATATAAAAATATTGGAAATTAATAAATGTATAAATATCCTATAATAACTCAATATTTTTTTTAATTTTACCCCAAATTATATGTCATATAGTACAAAATCAAATTTAAGCTTGTACTTATTTCTATCAGAAGTATAGCATCTATTAAACCATTTTAATCCACTTCTAAATAAGCTATAAATCCTAACAACTTTATTTTTAATTTTTTTAGTTGCACCTATTATTTTACTTTTTTTATTTTTAGAGCAATCAGCTCCCAATATTATCATCCAAGTATATGCTATACTTAAGCATAAATATAAGTTTTCAAAGTAAGTTAAATCTTCAGTCCAAGTATCTTCCATATTGAAACCCGCTGATTTCAAATCTCTAAACATTTCTTCTATAACAAATCTTTTCTTATATTCTCTAACTGCTTTTTTACTATCCATATTAGTTGCTAAATACCAAGTATCATTAGAATCAATATCCTTACAAACTGCTAAATTACACTTATATTTCTTAGCTGTTAATAATACAGATTTGAATTTTTTCACTCCATTTTTTAAGGGTTTTATGTCCTCTAGATATTTAATCTTCCCTTTACCTTGTATCTCTACAAGTAAATCTTTTGTGCATCTTATGCAGTATTTCCATCCAAGCTCCTGTATAAATTGAAATAAGTCTACACTTTTGAAACCCCTATCTCCTAATAGAATAACATCATAATTATAGGAAGAGAAAATTTCATAAAGCTCCGCTATGCCTTCTTTTACATGTTTAAAATTTTTATTATCTTTTTCATCATATTCAAATATTTTGTACCACAAGGGTATAGCTCTTTTACCTACTTTAAGTGAAAATTTAAGTATTAAAAATCTATCATCAATCGTTGTATGGTCAAACATTATGACAATCTTCTTATTAGCACTTCTCTTTACATATTTTTTTAATAATTCTTCTATAAAAAAGCTATATAAATAATCTGGATTTATTGGTTTTGAAGTGAAAAACCTCTCTATTTTTTTATTTTACTAGCTTCAGTTGCATCAGTATAAGAATCATTCAATTTCTCTGATATCTTCGATATTATTACAGATTCAGAAAGTATTATTCCTATGATTATATTTACTAGATTCTTTAACCGTTTACTTGTTATGGGTAATATTTCATATAGCATTTTTTCTAATTCTGCTGTAATATATTCTTGTGAATTGGTCATAGCTATCTCCTTTTTATTAAGTTATTGTTGTTTATAACTTATATTTTAAGGCGGTAGCTATATTTTTTTAACCCTTTTTTTATTGGTAATTTAAACCTTGGATAGTATCCCCTTTTTACTGTCTGTAAGTCAGGTTATACAACATATTCATATTGTGAAAATATTTTACAAAATTATAATTAAGTAATGTGCCATTTGTATCCAAACCAGGCAGTAGAGAAATATTATAGTCGTTACATATTGATAGTACATTATCATATAAGTATTTAATTTGTTGCATTGCTAACAATGGTTCGCCCCCTATAAAATCAAGTCGAACCGTTGAAAATGTATTTATTGTTAAGCAGTTTCGAATATAATTTATTAATTGATTCATTGTTGTTTTATCAATTATGTGTCTTTTTGTCCAATTATGTTGATAACAATACTTACAATTTAAATTACATTCAGTTGTTAATTCAACTATTATTACTAATGTATCAGAGGATTCATTAAATTTTTTTTGAAAATGCTCAATATTAGTTTTATAATCATCCAAATAGCCTAAATGTTCTAATGTATCAATATTATTTTTGTCGAGTCTATCGAAAATTAATTCATTAGTATCATTAAAATATTTTTTTTCTATTTTTACTATGGATCCTGTAAAAGAATTATATAATATATTAAATAATTCATTGTAATCAAAAGTAAAAGTATATTTTGATAAATTCATAAAATCACCCCTTACTGTATATCTACAATTATTAGTTAAATATGATATAATAACAATAAATAGTTAAAGATAATATAATATTACATAATATCAAATATAAGGGATATAAAGGAGATGAATTATGGGTATTATTAATATTAAAGATTTAAGTAAAGAATATATTTACAGAAAAAATATAAACAAAGCATTAAATAAGGTTTCTATGCAAATAAATGAAGGGGAAATTGTAGCAACAAGAAAAAGTTTTTCGCTCCGCTACAACCTTTTTCTGGCAGTACCCCAGGGGTCGTGACATAAACTGGAAGTAATATATAAAGAATTGCCAGAAGAAAATTAGATCAATTGTAATTGTAAATGTTTTTTATAGGGCAAAAGATAACTCAACGCCAGCGAAGCATGGC
Organism: Haloimpatiens massiliensis; assembly: GCF_900184255.1. NCBI lineage: Bacteria > Bacillati > Bacillota > Clostridia > Eubacteriales > Clostridiaceae > Haloimpatiens > Haloimpatiens massiliensis. Next base: position 293,250 of record NZ_LT854640.1, read on the forward strand.
ATTGAGTGGAAAAAGAAAAAATTTATATGCATTATAACTGTCTATTCAAATAAGAATGGGCAGTTTTTTTATGTTTGAAATTAAATATTAAGGAGGTCGTATCATGTACAATAAATTAGAATTATCAATTTCAGAAGAAATAAAAGGTGATATAAAAAATAATTTGTTATCAAGAATTATCTTTACCTACAAGAAATTAAATAAGGAAGAAAGGGAGATTTTACAAAATCTAACACCAGAATATGTATCAGCTTATTATGCAATCTATAGCAAAATCAATGATGAATCACAGGCTAAAAATAATATAGTTTGGATTAAGAGAGCTTATTGTTTCCTTTGGGATGAATTAAAAGGTTGGAAAAATTTAAAGCATGAATGGACAGAAATTTGTAATAAGAATCTTATTGCAATCAGAAGGGATTTAGGATTGGATGGAGATGAAGTATTAAATATAGAACAGATTACAAAAGAAGAATATGATGATTTAATGTATCTTAAAGAGCAGATAGATAAAAGTGATAAAAATAAAAATTATGTGGAAGGGTTGATAATTGCACTAAATGAAAAATTGATTGAATGCTGTAAATATATAGAGAATATATCTTTCGAAGACTTTTGTTCACTTGTAGGAATTAATAAGGTTACAGCAGATAAAAATTTAAAAGAGGATTATGACTATACCAAAGATGGAAGTTTTCCTTATTATTATAGTTTGCTTTGGTGGGGAATAGAGGATGGTAGAGAAGAGGAAGGCTGGAAGAGTAATAGAAATGGAATGCCATACTTTGATATTTGTACGAAGGCTTTTGTATTTGAATTAGATAGAAATAAGGAAGTTAAGAAAAAGGTTGATGATTATTTAATTTATGAAATGGGCTTAGGAAATGCCATGTATACTGTAAAAACAAATGAAAATGGGGAACAAAGTATTGAAAAATATTATCCACCATTAAAGGTGATTAAATAGGAGTGTCTCATAGTAGATACTCTTTTTATGCCTAAATTTAAAAGAAAGAAGGGACTATTATTGAAAATAGAAATGTTATCAGTGAATCAGCTTGTGCCTTATACTAAAAATGCTCGTCATAATGAAAAGGCAGTTGATAAGGTTGCAAGTAGTATAAAGGAATTTGGATTTAAGAATCCTATTATAATAGATGCAAATAATGAAATTATTGCAGGACACACTCGATTGATGGCTGCTAAAAAATTAGGTATCGATGAAATACCAACAATTAAGGTAGATGATTTATCACCAGAGCAAGTGAAGGCTTTTAGAATTGCAGATAATAAAACAAGTGAGTATGCAGAGTGGGATTTTGAATTATTGGCAAAAGAATTAGAGGATTTAAAGAATGATGGATATTCATTGGATTTAACGGGATTTGATTTTAGTGAAGCAGAGAAGCTGATGGATGATTTTAAAGAAGAAGTAGAATCAGATGAAACAGAAGAAGAAACTGTACCTCCACCTCCAGATGATCCGATTACAAAGAGAGGAGATATTTGGCTATTGGGTAAGCATAGACTTATGTGTGGAGATAGTACTGTTAAAGCTGATGTTGAGAAATTGATGGATGGTCAAAAGGCAAATTTGATTGTGACAGACCCTCCGTATAACGTGGATTATACAGGTAAGACAAAGGATGCTCTAAAGATTGAAAATGACAAAATGGATAACGACAGCTTTTATGATTTTCTATTTGATGCATTTACTAGACTTTATGAAGTAGCTGAAGATGGTGCAGGTGTCTATATATTTCATGCAGATAGTGAAGGATTAAATTTTAGAAAAGCTATGATAGAATCAGGGTTCAAATTAGCTCAATGCTGTATATGGGCAAAGCAGACAATGGTTATGGGGAGACAAGATTACCATTGGCAACATGAACCTGTACTTTATGGATGGAAACCTACAGGAAGTCATTATTGGAATACAGACAGAAAGCAAACTACTATATGGCATTTTGATAGACCTTTTAGAAACGAATATCATCCAACGATGAAGCCTGTGGATTTGATTTGCTATCCTATTAAAAATTCAAGTAAATTAGGAGATTTAGTACTTGATACGTTTGGAGGTTCAGGTTCAACTCTTATGGCTTGCATAGAAACTGATAGGATATGCTATACTATGGAGCTTGAAGAGAAATATGCAGATGTAGTAGTAAATAGATATATTAATAAAATTGGTTCAAGTGAAGATGTTTATTTGATTCGAGATGGTAAGAAATTTTCATATAAAGAATTAACAGAACAATTCCTTTAATGTATTGATTTAAGTGTGTTTCAGAGGTATGATGTGACACACTAAATACATTGGAGGGATGTTTTTATGGATAGAAAAGAAATCATTAGGGCATTAGAAAATCATTTTGATGTAAAAGCGAAGTATATGAAAGCACCTAGTTTTGCTTATGAAATTGAAGCAGGAGATAAAGTATTTACTATTGGAAGAGAGGGTGAAATTACTGATGCAAATGGCAAGGAATATGAACTTGACGAGGTACTAAATCCAAAAGAAGAAGCAGAAATTGAATCAGAATGTAGGTTTGAAGTAGTAGTAGATTTTGATGGACATACAGGAAAGAGCTTAAGAAATCTGTTGAATATGCTGTATAGCAAACAAAATTTTATTAAGAAGGCTTTTCATATTGAAGATGATTTTATAGATAGAGAGGTTATTGAAGAACTTGCTGGAACTAATATTAATGATATTGGAGATTTTCAGAAGGCAATATCAGAAATTGATGATAATAAGTGCTTTGGTATAGGCTTTGATTTTGAAAATGAAAAGATTACTTTTAAATTTTATGAGGGAGAGATAAAATCAGAACGCACTACAGCATATACTCAATTAGTTAGCTTGGTAAATATAAGAGCAAAAGAAATCAAAAGGGCAAGTAGCAAGATAACTATTAGTGATAATGCCAGATATACTTTTAGGACTTGGCTTTTAAGGCTTGGAATGATAGGGGATGAATACAAAGTAACAAGAAGGATATTACTTGCAAACCTTGAGGGGAATATAGCCTTTAGGAATAAGAATTAACTTGATGATTTCAACACCCAGAGGTATCATGTGAACACTAATTGAATATGGAGGTGCTTGTGATGAAAGAATTCTTGATAAAGACAACTTTGCAAGGATTGATATTTACAGCTAAGGAGAAGGTATGTGTACTAGGAGATGAAGCTAACGATGATGTAAATCAGCTTAGGGAGATATATGAAGAACTGGTGAGGTTTTGGGAATTTGATGAAAGATATATTGATGAATTTGATATGGAAGTAGGAAGTATGGGAGCTGAGTGATCAGTTCCTTTTTTAGTCGTTTTATTTGGAGGGATGCTAATATGTTTAATTTAAAAATAAACAATACAAAATGTTTGAACTGCATTTTATTTAAGGAAGAAATATGTGCAGGAAAGATATTTTTGTCTAGAAAACCATGTAAAAAACTAAAAGCCACAAAGGGCTTTTAATTATACAGTCATACTAGAAACTAAATTGTTATCAGAATCATAAAGACAAGCAGTATCACCGTCATTATTCCAAACAAACCAATCTTTATTCCAATATAAATGATATTGTGGTAATGCATTGTTAGAAGGTTGAGAATTGTACCAGTCAGTTCCATGTCCAGTCATAACAAAAATTAATTCATTAGGTTTTAAAACTAAATCGGTGGTATTACTTACACTTGAAGGAAATGTATAAACATGAATATGTTTTTGACCTTCACGATAATCTGTTAACTTCCAGCTAGAAACATCAACGTTAGAATCTCCTGTGTTTTTAATTACAACATATTCATCGTTTAATTTCTCTTTAGTGTCAGTTCCTTGTGGGTCTTTGTTGATTTTGATAATTTTAACACTCATTTCAATATCCCCCTTGTCTAAATTTGTAATACAGTAACATTATAAACCTATTTATGGAAAATTAAAATGATTATACAGTAATAATTAACGTAAAAAAGAAAGGTGGTGAGGATTATGGCAAATGTGATTACAAAATATGATACCCATGTAAAGCCTAGATTTAGTGAAATATATAAATGGGTACGTGAAGGATTAACTGATGTAGATATGGCTAAAAAGCTAGGGATACATGAGTGGACACTTAGAGATTACAAGAAAAAGCATGAAGAACTAGCAAAGGTATTAGAGCGACCTACCTATTGGGAACTCAAGGTACAACCACGCTTAGTTGATATAAAACAGTGGTGTGAAGAAGGTGCTACAAATGCAGAGATTGTAGCTAGATTAGGGATATCAGAAGGCTTATGGTATGAATATATAAATAAGTATCCGATACTAAATGAGTTCGTTTCGCTGGGCAGGTCTGTTACTAACGCAGAGGTGGAGAAGTCACTTTATAAACTTTGTACTGGATATGAATATGAAGAAATTAAAACAGTTATTGAAGAAGCACCAAATGGTAAAAAGAAAACTAGAATTGAAAAGACTAAAAAATATGTTCCACCTTCCTCACAGGCGATACAGTTTTATTTGAAAAATAGAATGCCTGAACAGTGGAACGATAAGAAGGAATTTATATTTGATACCAAAGAGAATGAAGAGGCTAGGAAGAAGCTATTCCTTGAAATGATTGATGATGACTTAATTGAAGCAGATTATTCAGAAGTAGAAGATAGTATTGTTGAAGTATCTGAAGAAGAACAGCAATCTACTGATTAGATAGAGATTATGTATTGAGTTTTTAGGGAGATAAATGCCCTTTTTATTGAAAATATTAGCCTGAATAAGCCAAAACTGACAACATAATTACGGTTATGTATTGAGTTTTATCTTTACTTTCAGTACCTACAGAGGTAACATTAACACACCAAATAAAGTGTGGAGGTGCTGAATATGTCTTGTATCAAAGCTTTTAAGCAATATCTATTAGGTCAAGACAAACGTGATAATACTATTTCCTGCTATATCAGGGATACAAAAGCTTTTATTGATTGGTATAGTAGTAGAACTGATTATGGTTTGGATAAACTTATAGAACTAGATGCAGTTGAATATAAAAAGTATCTGCAAAATGGTTCTGATTCAATCATAACCATAAACCGTAAGATTGCAAGTATAAATTCCTTTTTATCTTGGCTTTATAGAGAAGAAAAGATTGAAAGGGAACTTAGTATCAAACCTATTAAAAACAAGGACACAAAGCAATATAAAGGGCTTGAGGATAGAGAACTAAGGAAGATAAGGGCAGAGATTCATCGCCTTGGTAAACCAATGCATATAGCCATAATAGAGATATTACTTGGAACAGGCATTAGGGTAAGTGAACTTGTAGATTTAAAGATTTCAGATATAGAAATATCCGATAGAAAAGGCAAAATAGTGGTACTTGGCAAAGGAAATGCAGTAAGAACTGTTCCTTTAAATAAGGATACTAGAAAAGCTATCAATGAATATTTGAAAGTGAGAAAGCAATCAGCAGAGGATCATTTATTTATAGGGCAAAGAGGAGCTTTAAAAAGAAATGCCATCAACCTTATATTAAAAAAATACGGAGATAGATTAGGAATAGACATAACTCCCCATAAATTAAGACATACACTAGGATATAAGCTAGTCCGAGAAGGTAAGCCGATAACAACTATCCAGCAGATACTTGGACATGATAATATTCAAACTACTAATATATATACCTTAACTACTGAAAGTGATAAGATAGAAGCACTTGAAGGATTAGAGTGGTAGAGATACCATTCTTTTTTTGTCTTCAAATGGGAGGGGTACTTCTATTTGAGGGAGAGAGGCTGCCAGTAGGAGGGGTGGAAATTTTTTTGATAAAAATTTTGTCTAACTTTTTAATATATTTAGTTATGAGGAAATATTTTCTACCTTGATGTATAATTATATTATTAAAGATAATCATTGGAGGAGAAAACATGAGTAATAATACATTAGAAAATATTTTAGACAATTTTTTTAAAGAGTTTGATTCAGAATTTCAAATTTACTACATTATACGAGAATATGATAAAGTTGAAAAAGATTATATTTATGATTCTTTTTATTGTAATATGCCTAATGAACTAAAGAAATCATTAATTAAAGACTATCGAGAAAGCATAGACAAATATAAAAATATAGTAATTAATGATTTTGATGTGATAGGTTCTGAAGCAGATTGCATTGAAAAATTGGATACGAAAAATATTGATACTATGAGTAAGTTTATAAAACTTACAAATAATATTCATTCTAAAAAAGCTTCTGAAATTGATGTTGATATAAATAAAATATGGGGATATGCAATAGTATTCAAAAATAATAATGATGAAAAAATGACATTATTTAGAAAGTATTCGATTTCAAAATCAATTAATGAGAATAGAAAATTAAGTTTTTTAAATGGAAACATTGAAGAAGTAAATAAAGAGATTTTTTCTTTAGATTTGAAAATTGATGCTATCGAAATTAATGACATTACATATATTATTAGTAAGTATTATTTTGAATTATTTTTTTCTTTTAAAGAAGAGTATGTGAAATATGTAAATGAATCACTTGAAGATCTAAAGAATGAAGATGTTATTGAGAATTTTGATGAATTTTCATTGAGATGTCTTGACAGTGGTAATCTTGTAAGAAAATTAGTTTATGTAGTACAAAATGATAGATTGAAATGGCTTAAAAATAATATTAAATCTGCAAAAGAGGTTGTTGATGAATATGGTTTAAAAGTTAAAGTTGAGGATAATAAAATAAATTATTCAAATAAACAATGCAATATATCCGATGTAATGAAGTTGATTTGTGGCTGTTGTGTTAAAGATGCTGTTGACATGAGAAAATATTTTGCAACAAGTGTCAAGGCTGTAAGTTAAGTAAAGTCAAGTTTGCTAGAGGAGGTGACTACATGTTTAAAAAATCAAAGCTTCGAAATAGTCGAATTTTATTTATATCATCTTATTTTCCTCTATATATTATTATTCTTGTTCAAAATGTAAGTTCTTTAGGAACAAAGTGCTTAGAAATATTAAGAAGAAAAGATATTGAATTAAGTCAATTGTTTCAATCCACGCAGTTATTAAAAAAGGCTATTAAAGGTATGGCAATGTATCCAAAGACTTATTTGATTATAGCTTGTTTGGGATTGATAATTTTTTCATATTTTTCAGTTAAATATATGCTAAAAGACATGGCGAAATATTCAGGAAGTGCATTTAAAGTTAAAATAGCTAAAGCTACTAGTTTGAATTATGAATATGTGTTGACATATTTTTCAATATACATTTTTCCTTTCATTACTTTAAATTTGAGTAGTTTTTCAGGAATAATTCAATTTTCAATATTATGGATATTTATCGGATATATATACATTAAAAATGATTTAATTTATATTAATCCAATGCTTAATATTATTTTCAAATACAATATATATAAAACTACTATTGAATTCAAGGATGGTAAGGAAACCTATAAAGAAGAAATTATTTTATGCACTAAAAAAGATAAGTATAAATTAAGTAATAGATCGATAAATGTTATAAAAGAAAATAGTCAATTTTACATTGAGCTGTGAGAGGGGGTGATGATTATTGAAACAAGAATTTAAAAGGCAAAACCAATTACTAAAACAATACATGGAGAAGAATTTCTCTCCATCAAAAATAAAAGAACTAATAGAAACATTTACATTTTCAGAACTCCGAAAACTTCTTGGAGAACTTGATATCGAATTTTTTGCTCTCTGCTATTTTCCTAAGTATTTTGATAGACAATTTGGGAAATTTCACAGGGAGCTTTTTACTGAATTAAAATATATGCTAAATAATAAAGGGTTGATTGAGGCTTTTGGACTCCCAAGGGAGCATGGAAAGTCAACGATTAACTCTTTTTTATTTCCTTTATATTCTACACTCTACAATAAATCTCAATTTACATTAATCATTTCAGCTACAGAACAAATTGCATTACCATTCTTGGATATGATAAAAGATGAACTTGAAAACAATCAATTACTAAAAGAGGACTTTGGAATTGAAAAAGGCAGTCGCTGGAATAATAATGAAATATGGATTAAAAGTAGAGGAGGACTTGATTCTTGTATTATGATTAGAGGAATAGATGGTTCTTTAAGGGGAATACATTATAAGCAGCATAGACCAACATTGGTATTATTGGATGACCTATTAAAAGATGATACAGCTAAATCAGAAACAAAGCGTGACCAAGTAAAAGCTACATTTAGAGATGTAGTAATACCAATAGGTACAAAGGATACCAATATTCTTGTAGTAGGAACAATTCTTCACGAAGAGGATTTGATGTCTGATTTACTTAAGGGAAGAATTCCAGGGGTTAGAAGTATAAAGAAATCAGCTATTATAAGCTGGTCAGCACGAGATGATTTATGGAGTGAGTGGGAAAAACTATATAATAATTTGAAGGACTTAGACAGGATAGAAACTGCTAAGTCTTTTTTTTATGCCCAAAAACAAGAAATGCTTGAGGAAACAGAAATATTATGGGATGAATATTTGGACTATTATTATCTAATGTGTAAGAAGCAAAGTATGGGAGATAAATCTTTTTATAAAGAAATGCAAAATGATCCAAGAAGTACAGATGATTATGTATTTCAGGATATTGGATATTGGGAGAAGTTACCTGAGTTTGAAGAGATGGAAATTGTGGTTTATATTGACCCAGCTATTAAAGCAGGAAAAAGAAATGACTATAGTGCCATTACGGTATTGGGTCAGCATAGAAAAACAAAGCAGATGTATGTGATTGATGGGAATATCTATAAATTACTTCCTGATGATTTATTTAAAGTGGCTATTGAAAAGATAGAAAATTATAGTCCTGATAAAATTGGATTTGAAGTCAACCAAGCACAAAGCTATATGAAGCAGAAGTTTGAAGAGGAACTTTGGAAAAATAAAATATACACACCAGTGGATGAAGTGAATAGTAGAGGAAACAAGCATGAAAGAATTATGAGCCTTGAGCCAGATGTAAAGAAAAGACGTATACTGTTCAATTCTTCCAATGTGAGTTATAACAACCAAGTGAAGGATTATAATAAATTTGCTAAAAATGATGATGCACCAGATAGCTTATACGGAGCTGTTCAATTGATTCAAGGTGTACAGAAATTGAAGTTTTATGATAGAAAATTATTATTTTAGGAGATGATTAAGTTGGAAAACAAGCTAATTAAACAAGTAGCAGAAGAAATGTTAGAAATAATTGATAAGTATGAATTATCCATAGATGAATATAAAACTATAGTTAAAAATACTATTTAAGTAATGGAGAATATCGCCATTATACCTAAGAACAGACGATATTCTCGAATTGATAGAAGTTTGTAAATAATTAGCCATCAGGATTCATGCAATAGTCACATTCTTCTTTATAAGATTCATGTTTTTTGATTTCGCTATATAGATAATCTGATAGATAAATATGTTCTTCTTTGATTTCGTCAATTTTACAACCATCTTCATTTTTGGTTAAATTATGTGCTACTCCAGTATTTGTATTAAGTAAGTATCTTTTACCGAAATCCCCTGATATATCTCTACTCATATATTTATCCCCCTTTCTTGAAATATTTTGACAAATTAATCGTACCACTAAAGGAATTTGTTGGCAATATATTCGACAATAAAATATAAAAAAGGAGCTGATAATTTGCAAGTAAAAGAAAATTTAATATTAGAATGTTTAAAGGAACTTGAAAAAACAGCACTATCTAAGCAAACATATCGAGACTACTATGAAGGCAAACATAGTATTTTGAAAGAGTATGCCATGCAAGATAGTAGGAGCAATATGAAGTTGGTTTTTAATTTCCCTAGAAAATTCGTTGATAATGAAACAGGCTATCTATTGGGTAAGCCTGTTAATTTTGTGTCTAAAACTGATGATGAAGCTATTATTGATGCTATTGATAAAAATATGAGCCATTGGGATAAGGAACACAACATTGTACTTCGAAAACAAAGTGAGATATTTGGAGAGAGCTATGAATTGAATTATATTAATCAAGATGGAGAGTTTTGTTCTACTGTTTTAAATCCACTGAATTTTTATGTATTAGAAGATGGTACAGCAGATAGGAATGTATTATTAGCCATTAACAAATTTAAAAAACAGTTTGATGGTAAGACGTATTTGGATGTCTATACAGATAATGAGATTATACATTATGAAGTAGAAAATAGAAATGGTCTAAAGGAAATAGGAAGGCATAACCATATATTTGGAAGAGTTCCTGTTATAGTATGTCCAGCAAATACTGAGAGAAGTAGTGGTTTTCAAGATGTAATTTCATTATTAGATGCCTATAATGCTATTAATTCAGATTTATGTAATGAAATAGCAGATCATAGAAATGCCTATCTAGTCATTGAAAATGCAAAGATTGAAGAAGAGGATTTACTTAAAATGAAATCAATGGGAATCATTCAAGTACCAAAAGGTGGAGCAGTCAAATGGCTTACTAAAGATATTAATGATTCCTTTGTGAAAAATGAGTTAGAGAATATTGAAAGAAAAATCTATGACATGATGGATGAAGTAAATTTCAATGAAAACTGGGCAAGTAACACATCTTCACTAGCACTTAGAAATAAACTTTTAAATCTTGAAAATAGAGTGGCAATGAGACAGGCGATTATGGAAAAGGTAATTAGGCAGAGGCTTAAGAACCTTTTTATTTTTTTGTCTAAAAAAGAAGGTACACAATTTGATTATAGAGATGTGGCAATAAAATTTACAAGGAATCTTCCAACTGATTTAGTAGGACTTGCAGATGTAATTGTAAAGCTTCAAAATGTATGCTCACAAGAAACCTTGCTGACGTTATTGCCATTTGTAGAAAATCCTAAGCTTGAAGTTTCAAAATTTGAAGTAGAACAGAATCAAATTGATTTTGAAAAATGGAAGGAGGAAGTAGATGTTGAAGGAAAAGATACTAGAAATTAAAAAAGAAGCAATAGAAAAAGCAAATGCTGAAGCTGAGGAAGCTAAACAAAGACATAAACGATTGAAAGGAGTGTTTCTTCTATTATTAATGGATTATTTTGAGAACTATTCTAAAGATGGAAGGTTCTCAGTTAATAGATTTCAAAGGAAAGCAATATTGAGTGAAGTAGAACAGAAGGTTATAAAGGAAACAAAAGCATTAGCACAAGAAGAATTGCAAATCGATGAAAATGTTTTAGACGATATTGTAAAAAATGCTTATGAGAAACACGTTGATGTGATTGGAGGTGATAAAAATATATTATTAAATCCAGTATTCACTCATGAAATAATATTTAAGGATTATAGGGGAGATAGCTTTGAAAATAGAATTTTAAATAATAAGAGAAAACTTGCTGGCAAGCTATATTCAGCATTTGATAAGGTACTACTTAATAATTCTACTTTGGGAGAAGCATCTGAAATAATCAAAGAAGTATTTGATAAATCAGATTATGAAAGCTATAGATTATTAATGAATGAACAAGGAAGAGTTTTTGATGCAGTACAAACTAAAATATTTATTGATGAAGCAACCATTGAAAAAGTTATGTGGGCATCAGCTTTATGTCCAAATACCTGTCCTTATTGTGAGATGATGGATGGAAGTGTATTTGAAGTTAATGATCCAAATAAACCAGAAATACCAGTTCATGTATTATGTCAGTGTTGCTGGATTCCAGTGTAAAGAATACTAAAAATTAATTGTCCTGAACAAGACATTAAACTGTTCTTTTTTTATACCCAAAATTAATGTGTCTTTGGTTCAAAGAGTCAAAGGGGCAAATTCAAGGAGGAAAATATTATGCAATTTGAAGAAGTAAAAAATTTTATTGAAGAAAACAAGGAAACAGAGGAAGTGAAATCATATCTTCAGGAGTTAAATCCATTGACTGTTGAAGGTGTGAAAGGTTTTATTGAATCAGATGCGAATGCTAAAAGCTGGATTGATTCAGTTAAGGATAAGCATTTATCAAAAGGACTTGAAACATGGAAAACTAATAATCTTGAAAAGATGATTGATGAAGAAGTAAAGAAGAGGTTTCCAGAGAAGGATGAAAAGGATATAGAAGTTGAAAAACTTAGAGCAGAAGTAGAAAAAATGCAGTTTGAAAAGCAAAGAGAAGTTCTTACAAATAAAGCCATCAAAATAGCTAATGAAAAGCATCTACCAATTAATTTGGTGGATTTTTTTATTGCTGAAAATGAAGAGGTTACAGAGAAGAATCTATCTGTGCTTGAATCAGTATTTAGTCAATCGGTTCAAATTGAAGTTGAGAAACGATTGAAAGGTGACGGCTATACACCACCAAAAGGTGAAAAGAAATCAAACATTACATTAGATGCTATCAAAACTATGTCACAAAAAGAAATCAATGAAAATTGGAACAGTGTAAAAGAACTATTAAAAAACAAAAAATAGAAAGGTAAAGGTGATATTATGTCAGTACAAAATTTTATACCAACAATATGGTCAGCGAGATTAAATGAAGGATTTAAAAGAAATTTAGTTTATGGAAATTGTGTCAATACAGACTATGAAGGAGAAATAGAAGGACAAGGTTCAAGTGTCAAAATCAATTCTATAGGAGCTGTGACTATAGGTGATTATGATAAATCTACAGGCATTGGGAAACCAGAGGAGCTTACATCAGAGCAAAGAACACTTCTTATAGACCAAGCAAAATACTTTAATTTTCAGGTAGATGATATTGACAAAGCTCAGGCGAATGTAGACTTGCTGGAAGAGGGAATTAAGGAAGCTGCATTTGGACTTGCTAATACTGCTGATAGATATATTGCAGGGTTTTATACAGAAGTAAAGGCTGGAAATACAATTGGAGATGATACAACTCCTATAGTTCCAACTAAAAGTGATGCTTATGATTATCTAGTAGATTTAGGTGTAATTCTTGATGAAAGCGATGTTCCAGAAGACAATAGATTTGCTGTTGTTCCTGCTTGGTTCTATGGACTTTTAGTAAAAGATCCAAGGTTTACAAAGGAAATGGATGTGATGAGAACAGGATTTGTGGGCAATATTGATAATATGGCAGTTTATAAATCCAATAATGTTCCAAATACTACAGGAACAAAATATAAGATTATAGCAGGTCATAAGAGTGCAATTTCATTTGCAGGTCAAGTAGATTCAGTAGAGGCTTATAGACCAGAATCTCAATTTAGTGATGCGATTAAAGGTCTTCAAGTTTATGGTGCTAAATGTGTCAAACCTGAAGGGATTGCAGTTCTTACAGCTAATAAAGCATAGAGTGAAAATAGAATAAAACTATTAGGGGTGTGCCATTTGGTACATCCCTTTAATATTGAAAGGAGCAGATTGTATGGCTTGGTATGTAAATAAAGAAACAAAATTAAAATGGGAAGTTACAGATGAGGAGCTTATAAAAAGACTTTCTAAAGATGAAAATTATGAATTATTTGAAGAAAAGAAAACAAAATCAAAGACTACAACTAAGAAGTAGGTGACGATATGGATAGCTTAATATTAATGAAAGAACTTTTAGAAATGGATGAAGGGGATACTTCGAAAGATAGTATTCTTAATCATTTTCTTAAGAAATCAAAACAGATTATATTGGCATATTGCAATGTTACAGAGTTATCAGAGAAATACGATGCAACTATTGTTGACTTTGCAATTTATCTATATAAGAACAGAAATGATACAGGAGTAATCAAGAAAACAGAAGGAGAAAGAAGTGTTAGCTTTGAGATTGGAATTCCTGAAAATATTAGAACTGCTTTGCCACTACCTAAAATAAAGGTGGGTGGCTATTAATGTTTTATGATACAGAAATAAAGGTGCTCGATAAAAATTTAGTGGAGGTCAAAACAATTATGGGAGATTTACAGCCTTTTGATAAGATGATGAAATTTGAAGATGGTATAGAGGTTGAAATTAGAAATAGGATATTCTGTGACCGAGAACCTTCTATTAATAAGAAAAGTTATTTGCAGATTGAAGGAATTAAATATAAGGTCATGGACATTAAAAAATGGAGTGATTATCTTGAATTGTTCATATACGAATGTGGCGGGTAGGTGAGTGAATTGAAAAAGATTGATGATTATTTAGAATTTCTACTTCAAGAAAAAGGAGAAGAGGTTCAACATAAAGAACAGCTTAAAAAAGCTTTGATTACGGGTGCAAGAGATAAGATTAGTTTTTATGATGATAAATTTATAAGAACTGATTTTGAAATTCGGACAGGAGAAACGATTGAGTATCAAGGAAGCAAATGGATTATAATAAGTGAAATTGATAAAAGTAAATTTTCCTACAGAGCAAGGATGAGAAAGAGTAATTATAGAATAAAGATGGTTATAGATGAAGTGCTGTGTGAGTTGGATACTATTATTGTAGGCATTAGTTTTGGGATAGAAGAAGGAAAATATATGAATTTTGAAGATGGGAAAATAGAAGTAACTATTCCATCTGATGATATTTCAAATAAAATTGATGCAGATATGAGATTTATAAAAATGGATAAAGCATGGAACGTTGTGGGAGTTGATAAAAGTAGAATAGGTCTCAATATCCTCCATTGTGAAAAGGATTTATTTGGCTCTAATGATGACAGAGAAAATGAAATTGCTGATAAGGATAAAATTGCTATATGGGAAATTAAAATTAATGAAGAAAATAGACAAGTAGCTTTGGACAAGGATTTTATATTTACTGCTACAGTGAAGAAAAATGGAGAAGAGGATACAAGTCAGATAGTGGCATGGGAATCTTCGGATGATTCTATTGCTTTTATTAATAATGGTATTGTTGATGGACTCGCTTTAGGGAATGTCATTATATCGGTATTTATTCAAGATAAACCAAGTATAAAAACTAGTATTCAATTGGAAGTAGTTGAGAGCTTGCCAGATATAATAACCTATAAAATGTGGAGTTCCTATACAGATGGCAGTGGTAAAAGCTATGAGGATTTTTCAATTCAATTTAACAAAAAATATTACGGTGTAGAGAAGTATATTAATGGAATTATTGCAGATGAAAATGATACTTATATATTTACTCTTGATCCTAATGGTGTACCGACTTCCAAATATGGATTTAGGGTTATTGATGGATATAAATGTGAGATAGAACATAAGGAATATCATTATCCTGAAAAACTAAAGTTAAGTGCTGAAAGTAATGAAAGTGGAGAAATAATAGAAGTGTTAATAGAACTTAAAAGTTTATGGTAAGACTTACTTGTTTTAATCTAGTAGGTCTTTTTTTATTGGTAATACAAATTTAAAAAGGGGCGATGTTGATGGTAGAAATGAAATCAAATAGCAATGTAGAATATTTGATGAGTGTACATTTGTTAAAAAAATTAAAAGCAAATCATATGATTTCAGATGAGGAATTTGATGCGATAGATAAAGAAAATAGAAGAGTATTTTTAAAGGCTGAAAGCCTTAAAATTGCTTGATTTATGGTAGTAGTGATTGTAATATGTGTGTAGGTTGAAACAATATGAAAGGAGAAATTTTATGGCAAAGAATGTTCAAGTAATAGAACCAATTAAGAAATTTGATAATACAAAAAAAGATGATAATACTGTTAAGAAAAAGGTCTGTGCTTACTGTAGAGTAAGTACGGACTCAGGGGAACAGATGGAAAGTTACAATGCTCAAGTAGATGAATATACAAAAATCATAAAAGAAAATCCAGCATGGGAATTTGTTAATGTATATGCTGATGCAGGAATAAGTGGTACAAACATAAAAAATAGATTAGCTTTCAATAGAATGATTAAAGATTGCTATGAGGGTAAAATAGATATGATTATAACAAAATCTATTTCCAGATTTGCCAGAAACACAGTTGATTGCTTAAACCATGTAAGGATGCTAAGGAATCAAGGCATAGAAGTATTTTTTGAAAAAGAAAACATATATACCTTTGACCCTAAAGTAGAATTGCTTCTTACTATGATGAGTTCAATTGCTCAAGAGGAAAGCAGAAATATTTCTGAAAACTCCAAGTGGGGGATAAAAAAGCGATTTAAGGATGGTGTGGCAATTTGTAATACCAATCGATTATTAGGATATGACAAGGATGATGAAGGAAATTTAATTATCAATGAAAAACAAGCAAAAATCGTAAGAAGGATTTATAAAGAGTATTTAGATGGCAAGGGATATGGTTCTATCGCTAGAGGATTAACTGCTGATGGAATTATAACTGTAGCTGGAGGCAAAACATGGTATGGTTCTACAGTTAGTAAAATATTGAGTAATGAAAAATACAAAGGAGACCTGCTCTTACAAAAAACGGTTACTATAGATTATCTATCGCATAAGAGAGTAAAGAATAATAATCTTGAGCCACAGTATATGATAGAAGACAATCATGAAGCGATTATTTCAAAAGAAATATGGAAACAAGTACAGCTAGAGAAGAAAAGAAGATACTCGCTAACGTGTGGTAATGATCCTAAAGATAGAAGTAAGTATACCAATAAATATGCTTTTTCAAGTAAGCTGTATTGTGATAAATGTGGAAGAACTTTAAAAAGAAGAAAATGGAATGCAGGAACTAAATCTGAAAAGATTATGTGGCAGTGCAACAATTATATAAAGGGTATTGAGAACTGTGATTCAAAAGCAGTAAGCGATACAATATTAAAGGAAACCTTTGTCAAAGTGTATAATGATATGCTTAAAGACAAAGGTTCTTTTATTAAAAACTTTATGAAGAATATCGAAAAAATATTGGCTGGAAATAAGAATATAGATAAAATAAATAGTGTGGTAAAGCAAATATCTGAACTGGAGCAAGACTTAAAAGGATTGATACAATTACAAATAAAGGGTAAAATAGATGAGAAGTACTATGATGAAGAGTACACAAGGATAAAAATTGAAATAGATAAATTGAATGACGAAAGAGTAAAGTTTGAAGAAGAACACATCAAAGAAGTTGATTATAAACAAAGGCTAAAAGCCATGATGAAAATATTAGATAGTAGTGATGAGCTGCTAACTGAATTCGATGATGAAATATTTAAGGCAGTAGTAAAGACGGTAATTATAAAAGCTCCAGACCATTTTGTATTCATACTTGAGAATGGTTTGGAGTATGAAGGGAAATCTTATGGTAGTAAACAACACGCAGCGCACGTGGAAACTGTGGTTAGCCTAACTAAGAGAATTGTAGCCACCCACTAAACCATACCGATTCCGATTAAACCCTGGCGATTTCCACTAAACCTTGACGGAATCCCCGTAGGGGGTGGAATTATCTACAGATAAAAGATTAAACAAAAAACCAGAGCTGAGAGCAAAATCTCAGCTCTTTTTTCATGCTCTGAATTAGATTAAATTATGGTTAAGGGAAGATATAGCAAGGGTTTTAGTAGGTTTATAAGGAGATTTATGGTAGGCTTCGGCTACGCCTTAATAGGAGTTAAGGATGATAGAATTAAGGTGAAACATAGTCCTTATTCCTAATAGATTTTGTCAAACTTTATTAGAATTGACCGAGAAATGCGGGATGGAGGGGTGGATTTTCGTCAGGGTTTATTGGGGGAGTACAGAAGATACCTTATAATCCTTAAATTTATGCACTTTACCAGCTTTTTTAACTTTAACACAAAAGGTGATGATTTTAAGAATAAAAAGCAAATTAGTGGTGTTAAGGTAAGAGTTGGTATTTGATAGGGTGTAGGGGGATATGTTGTTGTAAATTTAATATAAAGTAGAGAAAGATCATGAAGAGCTATTATGGCTGAAACTTCATGGTCTTTTTGTGTTTTATAAGATTGCATATTGGTAAATTAATGTTTATTTTATATGTTGATGATAATATATAAATATATTGGAATATTTACTGATATTTAAAAGGTATAGCTAGAAGTTTGTAGAATATTATAATGAATTGTTATTTTTAAGAAATCAATTAATAGTATTTAAGTAATTTATATCTTAATGAAAGGAAATAAATTATGAACACATATAAAGAGGAAACATTAAAACAATTAATTAAATATATTAACGGGAAGAATGAAAATTTAGATAGAGCAGCAATATTAGCTAGTTCTGTTATTGTAGCAGGCACAATTTGTGGAATAGAATTTGTTCAAGGAGTATCAACTGCATTTACAATTTTGGGAGCAAGTATTGCTCCAGAAATAAAAAAAGTATTCGAGTACTTTAATAAAAAAAGTAAAGAAAATGAAGCTTATGCTAATTATAAAAGATGCAAATTTGCTGAGAGCGTTTTAGCTAGACTTGCAGTGAAACATGCTGTTGAGAATATGACTCAAGGTAAAGAACGGTTTATTAGCAGATGGAAGATATCTAATACATTGCGTGAAGATAAAAAGCAAGAAATCTGTGAAAAGGATATGCAGAGAGAAAATAAATATAATAAATTATTCATTGATACTTACGAATTTAATCGTGATAATTATTGGGATGAATTAATTGGAGTTATTGAAAAGGTTATAGAGATAAAAGAAGAAGAAGTTTTAAAATTTAGAGATCTAATGAAGAAACAGATTAAAGCGTGTTATAGGGCTTTTAAAATTCAAATTGAACTAGAATCTGAGTTGTTTTATAAATATAATCATATTATAGAATCTGACAAAAATATCGAAGAGATAGAAGCAATTCTTAATAATTCGCTTGCTTATATGTCCTCTAGAATTATTCCGTTAAGAGGAAAAATAGTTACAAAAATGAATGAACTAAATGAGGAATATAAAAAAGTATTTAGTCCAGTCAGTGGACAATTGTTACCAAGAAGTGAATTTGAATTTTGTATTGATAATATAAAAGATGGAAAATCAATAATCATTCATGGAAAAGCAGGAATAGGAAAGAGTGGATGTACTCAAGCAATTGTTTCATTTTGTGAAAAAAATATAATTCCATATGTAGCTATAAAGTTGGATAAAAGAGTACCTAGCGGATGTGCTGAAAAATGGGGAATGGATTTAGGATTACCAGATTCTATAGCACATACACTAAACGGTATAGCTAAAAATGAGAATGCTGTAATTATTCTTGACCAATTAGATGCTTTGAGATGGACACAATCACATTCAAGAGATGCGTTGATTGTGTGTTCAGAAATAATACAGCAAGTGAAAGAGCTTAACCAAGCTCGAAATAAAAAAATATCTATGGTTTTAGTATGTAGAACTTATGACCTTGAGAATGATAATAATATTAACTTTAAATGAGCAAATTTCATAACAAATTATGGAATAAAAATAGACATTCATAATATCCTAGTGTATTATATTTCTGTCAGAAAACATAAACAAAGGATGAATATAAATGTCTACAGAAAATAATATACCATATAATAAAGAGATTAACAATTTCATAATTAAACTTGGATTATCATTATATTTAACACTGCCTCAATTAAAACATGTTTGTGAATTTATCTTTGCAGCCGTAGGTCGTGGGTATGATGGCAAAGTTATTCATATAGCTGAAAGTTGCTATCAGAGTACTTATAGAACATCCATAGGTCAATTTTTATCCAAAAGCCCATGGAATGAAGATTATATTTTGAGAGCATTACAAAAGTTCGCAGTTAATAAAATTTGGCAGTTATCTCGTGATACAGGAAAGCCTATTTATGTGATTATTGATGATACTATCTGTAAGAAGACAAAGCCTTCGTCACGGGCTAAAAATCCTATAGAAAAGTGTCAATTTCATCAATCACATTTAGAAAATAAAAAAGTCTATGGACACCAAGTTGTAGGTGCTTTACTACAATGTGGCGATGTTACAATTCCTTATCAGCTAACGCTTTATGATAAGACTAAAGTCGATAAAGACAATAAAAAATTTACTAAGATTAATATTGCTGTAAATATAATATCTTCATTACCCGAACCACCTATTCAAGGTTTCGTCTTAGGGGATAGTTGGTATAGTGCTGAAATAATTATAAAAACAGCAAAGGCAAAAGGCTTTGAATATATAGGAGCGTTAAAAACTAATAGAATTATATACCCAAAGTGCTCGCGCATGAATCATAAAATTAATGGTTTTGCCAAAACTATAAACAAGGAAGACTTTCACCTCGTAACAGTGAATAAGCACTCTTACTATGTTTATAGATATGAGGGCAAAATCAATGGTTTTAAAAATGTTGTAATTCTTATTAGTTATCCTAAAGAAGCTCTCTATAATGAAAAAGCATTAAAATCTTTTATATCAACAGATATAAATCTCACAACAGAAGAAATACTTTTTCAATACCGTGAACGTTGGACAATTGAAGTATTTTTCCGTCAAAATAAGATGGAATTAGGTTTTGATAATTATCAAGTTCGTGGTGAAAAAGCCATAAAGAGATTTTGGATTTTAACTCAATTGACTTATCTTTATTGTACTTGTTGCATAAGCACAGATTGTTCTAAATTTGGAGAAGGTTTAAAAATAGCTCGTAAACAATCCCAACAAGAAGTAATTGCTTGGGTATATTCTCAATATAAAAAAGGAGTTAGTTTAAATGCTATTTTTGATACTCTTAAATTATCACACAATAAGTGTGCTTAAGTAATGTAAAATAATGTAAGTGTTTTTGCTCATTTAAAGCCTTTTAACAATATTTTTTCTCCAATTACCATAAATACTGTGAAAATTAAAAATAGATTGGTTATGGCACCCATGGGAAATTTACAAATGTGCGAAGAAAGTGGACGTCCTAATAATAAGATGATTGAATATTTTACTGAACGTGCAAAGGGTGGCACTGGACTTTTGACTACAGGATTAATTCCAATTTCTCATGGAGTAGATCCAACAGTTACTGAACCTGGGAAATTATCTTATTTTCCAAGAATAGATAAAACAAGAACCAACTTAGTGGGATGGAGAGATTTAGCAACAAGTGTTCACACATATGATTCAAAAATATTTATACAATTGACACCAGGTCTTGGTAGGGTTGGTGCACCAATGTGTGTTATAAATGACAAAAAATTACCAGTTTCTGCATCTTGGAATAAGAACTTTTATATTCCAGCTATTCCATGTGTACGTCTTTCTGATAGAAAATTGAATACTATTATTAAAAATGGAGCACAGGCTGCTTTAGATGCAAAATGTCAGGGTATTGATGGTGTATACTTACATGGTCATGAAGGTTATTTGCTAGAACAGATGACTAATCCAGCATTTAATCGTCGTAAGATGGGAAAATATTCAGATCCTTATAGATTTGGGGTAGATTTAGTTAAGGCAATCAGGGACAAGGTAGGTCCACATTATCCAATTATGTATAGAATAGATTTATCCCTAGCATTAAACGAAACTTACAAAGATATTGAAAAGATGCCTTCAATGCGCAAATTTACAAATGGAAGAACAATTAACGACACATTGAAATTTATGGAAGCTTTAGTGAAAGCAGGGGTTGATTGCTTTGATGTGGATCTTGGTTGCTATGATAACTGGTGGTTACCACATCCACCTGCAGGAATGCCAGCAGGCTGCTTTAAATTGATATCTAAGGCTGCAAAGGATTATTTTAATAAAAACAATATTAAAACCAATAAAGGTCAAGATGTAGTAATTGTTGCAGTAGGAAAGCTTGGATATCCAGATTTGGCAGAAGAGGTAATTAGAGATGGCATGGCTGACATGGTAATGTTAGGACGTCCGCTACTTGCTGATCCTTATTGGCCAAATAAATTATATAATAATAAAATTGAAGATATTCGTCCTTGTATTGGGTGTCAAGATGGCTGCGTAAATGAATTTGTAGAAGGAGGACATATTCAATGTGCTGTAAATCCAAGATGTGGATTTGAGGACAAGTATTCTAAGAATTTAAAAACAGAAAAAACTAAAAATATAGCTGTTATAGGTGCTGGTCCAGCAGGATGTGTTTTTGCTATTAATGCTGCCAGAAAGGGGCATAGGGTGACTTTATTTGAAGCAACTGATAAAGTTGGCGGTAAGCTTATATCTGGTGGTGCTCCAATGGTTAAATTTGATATTAAGAATTATGTTTCTTATCTTAATTGTCAGATTGATAAAGCAGCAAAGGAATATGGCTTGATTAAGAAGTTTAATACAAAGGTAGATATGGAATTAATAAAAGATCAATTTGATGCAATGGTATTTGCTAATGGTACAAGGGATATTGTTCCACCATTTGAAGGTTTAAAAAATACTCCTTATGCAATGGCTACCGAGGCCCTTGTAGATGCTTCTATTTTAGATGGAAAAGAGAAGATAGTAGTTATAGGCGGTGGTGTTGTAGGAGTTGAAACTGCATATAAATTAGCTTATGAAAATAATAAAAAAGTAGATGTATTAGAAATGGCAGATAATTTTATGGAAGGTGTATGTACAGCTAATCGTGGACATTTATTGAATTATTTAAGATTAAATGATAATGTGAATTTATATAATGGTTGTCGTGTTGAAAAGTTTGAGAATGGCAAGGTTATTGCAGCAAAAAAGACTAGTAAATACTTACCAGACCCTTATATGAGCTGGACTCCATTACTTCCTAAGAATACAGAAAATCCACTGGCAAAGTCATCTGGAACAGAAACAAAACAGGTTTCAATAGATGCTGATTTTGTATTGCTTGCGCTAGGATTCAAATCAGAGAATGAGCTGTATTATAAGGCTCTTAAAAATCATATTGCAGAAGAAATCTACTGCATTGGAGATTCACTTAAACCAGCAAAAGTAATTGATGCAGTAAGAAGTGCTTATGCATTAGCAGTAGAAATTTAATATGGACATAAATATATAACTTTTTCTGGTACGACCTTAGGAAAAGTGACATAAACTAGAATTTTATGTTTGCTAAGGGGGCTGTGGCACTAGGGAATTTACATACAATATGTTGATTTGCAAATTAAAAATTAGCATAATATATTGTAGCGTTTATTCTTAACGCCACAGCCCCTTTCACTTACCAAAAACAAGATAAAAAGCTTGAAATAATGGTTCGAATAATGTATCATCAAAGAGTTATAGGGATAAAAATAGGCGGAAATCTCAATAAAAAAGAGAAGAGATACAGAAGAAAAGCAAGAAGATATAGATTGACTTTTTTATGAAGATTAATTAGAGGAGGATACATTATGAAAATTTCGAAGAAAGATGCGTTAACATGGTTTGAATTTTTTTCCATGTTACCAGAAGAGCAGGAAGTTATGATAAAACAACAAGAAATCATTTATGCTACCTTTGCACAAATTGAGGAAGCAATCAATTATAGAAATGATATGTTAATGTCGGAAATTAAAGGTTTGAAAACCTTAGAGAATAGAACTTTTTTTGTAGGAAATGACAGCAAATTTTCTAAGGGATGTCGTTCTTGTCTCTTAGGAACTGGTTTGAGTGCAATTAGGAAAACCAACAAATGTAACATACAGTGTAAGTTTTGTTATAACTATGGAGAACTAGATGATATTCCTCCAATTGGTGAAGGTATGTGGGAAATCGGAGGCACAAAATTTTATGAGAAGGATATTGATTTACTTCTTTCCATACACCAGAAACCTACTGGAATTTCCTACGTTTATTTAGAACCATTTATGGAAATTGAAAAGTACTATTCGGTTATAAAGAAATTTAGTGATGCCCAAATTCATCAACATCTATATACAAATGGCATTTTAGCTACAGAAGAGACATTGAAAGCGTTAGGTGAAGCCGGTCTCGACGAGGTGCGTTTCAACCTAGGTGCCTCTAATTGTTCAGACAAAGTTATTGAAAATATTAGAATAGCGAAAAAATATATTAAAAATGTAGGAATTGAAACTCCAATGACTCCTGAGTTTTTCGAAGCATTTTTTAAGAAAAAGCAAGCAATCTTAGATACAAAACTTGATTTTATAAACTGTGCAGAATTACATTTAAATGAGAACAACATAGACAATTATTATGGGGAAAATATGTATATTTCCAGACATGGTTATATTTCTCCAATTTGGAGTAGGGAATTAACTCTGAAATTCATGAAAATAGCCGATGAAGAAAACTGGGATTTAGCAGTTCATGATTGCTCAAATCATACAAAGTTTGCCAGAGATTTAAATTTAAGTAGCAAAGAGGGTAAGTGGTTTGGAGCCAGTAATTATACTTGTGAGTTTTCTAAGATACCATATGAAGTATTTTTGCCAATACTACGTGATGACAATTTCAAATTTTTAAGTGAAGAAGAATTACCTTCTGGCTATAAACCAGGAGAATTGATTTTTTAGAATGATGAGATGAACCTTTTTTTAGCAGCGCATTAGGGGTCGTAACATAAACTAGAATTTTATGTTTGCTAATCTAAATGAACCTATTAAACTTTATAAGGGGGCTAATCTTTTGAGTCCTTTTGTTACTTTGAAGGACATATAGAAAAGGGTTTATATTAGAAGTTTATTAGGATATAATATAATAAAAGTGTTATTTATCGGAGGATTGTTGTGGGAAAATAAAAAAGGCCAAAGAAAAAGGTTATTTTATAGTTGGCAATCAGAAAAAGTCCCTTGTTCCGCTATAATATTTTTGTGGCAGTACTCCAGCAGGTTGTGCGCAAATTATTTTCAATGCAATATTTTCATAATTAACTTTCAAAAATAACTTATGTTTTATCTTAAATTAATAAAATAAGACTTTTTAAAACTATTTTAAAGGCACATTTTTGGTTTTTTTATCAAAAATAAAATGCTAAACTAAAAACTTGCAAGCAATTTTGATTTTCGCACAACCTGCCAGGGGTCATTATATAAACTAGAAGTTTATGTTTGCTATTACTTTTAAGTTAAATATATAATTAAAACATTAAAAAATATTAAAATCAATGGTAGTGGCATTCTGCAACGGACTATATTATAATACATGGAAAGGAGTGATTTTAATGTCTTTAGCAAAAAAACTTATAGAATTATCTAAGGATATGTCAGAAGATATGTTATCAGAAGTTATAGATTTTGCAGAATATCTAAAAGAAAAAAATAATAACGAGCATAAAAAGTTAGTTGATGAATTTATAGAAGAAAATGACGTAGCTTTAAAGGAGTTAGCTAAATGAAGATGATAAGTTTAGAAGTTTTAATGTACATTCATAACAAAACAATTTTAAAACATGGAGGAAAAACAGGAATTAATAATATGTCTTTAATAGAAAGTGCATTAGAAACTCCATTTTTAACTTTTGCCGGTGAAGATTTAAATAAAACTGTAGAAGATAAAATATCAGCATTAACGTATTCACTTATAAATAACCATGGATTCAAAGATGGCAATAAAAGAGTTGGAACTATAGTTATGGGTGTATTATGTAGAATGAATAAAATCAACTTAAAATTTTCTCAAACAGAATTAATTGAATTTGGACTTAATGTAGCTAATGGATCTTTTTCTAAAGATGACATAAAACAGTGGATATTAAACCATAGTATTTAAGCATAAGATAGCAAATAGTTACTGTCTTATTCTTAAATTTTTTTGTTATAACCTTTTTCTGGTAGTAATCTAGGGGTCGTAACATATGAAAATGCACATAATTTGAGGCAGAGTAATGCAGTGTCTTTACATAGCAATTTTTGTATGTTAAAATAAAAAAAGATTATGTAACTGGCGGAAATGGAATTAACCATAGGGAGCATAATCCGAAAATTGTATCGACCGCCTGGGTAAATAGTATTTACTCAGGCTTTTTTGCGTTTAAAAATTATTTTATGGAGGTATTAATAATGAAAGAATTTATTTTAAAATATGGCTGCAATCCACAACAAAAGCAAGCTAAAATATATTCAAAAGATGGAGATTTGCCATTCAAAATATTAAATGGAACTCCAGGATATATTAATTTCCTAGATGCATTTAATTCTTGGCAATTAGTTAAAGAACTAAAAATAGCATTGAAAATGCCGGCAGCGGCTTCTTTTAAACATGTTAGTCCAGCTGGAGCAGCAGTAGGACTTCCTTTAAATGATACATTAAAAAAATCATATGCTGTTGAAGATATAGAATTATCTTCTGTAGCGGCTGCTTATGCCAGAGCTAGAGGGGCAGATAGAATGTCATCTTATGGTGATTGGGCCGCTATAAGTGATGTAGTTGATTTACCTACAGCTAAAGTTTTAAGTAGAGCTGTTTCAGATGGAGTAATTGCTTCAGGTTATACAGATGAAGCCTTAAAATTATTAAAGAAAAAGAAAAAAGGTAAATATTGCATAATAGAAATGGATTTTAATTATGAACCTAAAGGCATTGAAACTAGAGATGTTTACGGTGTAATTTTTGAACAAAATAGAAATGATGGTTTAATTAATTATGATATGTTAAATAACATAGTAACAGAAAACAAGGATATGCCAGAAAAAGCTAAAAGAGATTTAATTATAGCTATGATTACTCTTAAATATACCCAATCAAATTCTGTATGTTATGCTTTTGATGGGCAAGTTATTGGCTGCGGTGCTGGACAGCAATCTCGTGTTCATTGCACAAGACTTGCAGGCTCGAAGGCTGATATATGGTACTTAAGACAGCACCCTAGAGTACTTAACTTACCTTTTAAGAAAGGTATAAAACGTCCTAATATTGATAATGTTATAGATCAATTTTTAAGGGATGATGTAACTGAAAGTGAAAAAGAAGGTTGGAATGATATTTTTGAAGAAATGCCAGTTCAATTAACTAGAGAAGAAAAAGATCAATGGCTTTCAACTTTAAATGGAGTTTCATTAGGTTCTGATGCCTTTTTCCCATTCCGTGACAATATTGATAGAGCGGCTAAAAGTGGGGTAAAATATATTGTTCAACCTGGTGGATCCATAAGAGATGATATTGTAGTACAAGCATGTAATGAATATGATATGACTATGGCATTTTCAAATTTAAGATTATTTCATCATTAAAGAAAAATTGGTAATTTGTAGAGGGGTATGAAATATGTTAATAGAAACACAAAGATTAATTATTCGTGATTTTCAGCATAAAGATGAAGAAAACTTAATAAAAATCATATGGCAAAAAAACGTAATACGATTTATGGGAGATTGGTCTGAAAATAGTGCTGTTGAAGGAAGAATTTAATGCTTGCTCTAGCTTACTAAAATCATATGTTCTTTGAGTGTAGTCGTTGAAGGTATTGGATTTACAGCTTTTTCTGTAGCTAGTATGGTCATTATTTACAGAATCTTTATTAGAGTCACTTTTTCTAGTTTTTAATGCAACCCTAAAAGCGTTGCATTTTTCTTGTATTTTTGGGGCAGTTTTCGGTACTTTTTTATTAAGTTTCTTTGGCAATATGTATAGGTTACTGGTAGAGCCACGTCTTTTTATTATAACAAGGCCTAAATCTTTTAGGGTTCTTAGGTATCTTTGTATTGTTCTTATACTTTTATTCATTCTAGTAGCTAATTACTTAAAAATTAGTGATTAGAAATTAGTATAAATATATTTAGTTTTTTATTTATTCTTTTATATTTATTATGGTGAACGCAGATGTCGTATTGCAGAACACAAGGAATGTCGTGTTAGATGCGACAAAGACTACCTACCTTAGGAGTGCAAATTTTTTCTGACAATATCCTATGTGACGTGATACAAACTGGAAGCTTATGTTTGCTAATAAGCATATATGAGCCATTTTTAATAAATGATAGGAACATAGAGTGAAAAAATGTGATAGCTTAGCATTTAAGTTATCACATTTTATTTTTACTTAGTTTTTATGTTTATCCTTAAGTACGCCAAACTTAGGGAACTAAGCTAGTTTGCCACTCAATGGCAAGCAAGTTCACTTAAGGTAAATTCCTGATTTATCTAGGAGGGTGTTGTTCAGCAGCTTCTGCATCAGCTTTAGTTACATGAACTGTGCCGTGTGGATGCTGAGGAGGTGCATAAATAGAGTACAATTTAATTGGTTTATTACCTGTATTGATTAGATTGTGCCATTTACCCGCAGGTATGATGAAGGCAAAATTATCATAGACTCTTTCTTGAAAATTCAAGTAATCTTTTCTATCGCCCATTTTAACAATGCCTTGACCTTCTTCAATACGTATGAATTGATCAAGGTTAGGATGAATCTCTAAGCCTATGTCTTCTCCAACAGGGATACTCATTAAGGTAAGTTGCAAATGGTCTCCCGTCCATAAAGCAGTACGGAAATTATTATTTTGTTTAGTAGCTTCTTCAATATTAACTACAAAGGGGTGTGGTCCATAATCTTTCAATTGAATTTTTGGAAAGTCTGAGTTATACATTGGTGCATCAAAGCAGTAAGGGCAGCGGTACATGTTGTAAGCATTATACATAATGTCTGAATTATACCATAATGTATTCATATAATAAGGGCAAGGATATGTTTGGTAAGCATTATACATATGATCATTCCTTTCATAGACTTATAATATTATCCTATGATTAAGGTTTAGAGGAGGTGCTTTTATTTACAGAAAGTATATAATCGCAAGATTAAAGTGTTTAAATTAAAAATTCATGAATTTCACGCTCCTTTACTTTTGTATTTTAAATATGCTTAACAAACCAATCTAGGTTTTGTTCCATAATGGCTCTGTGGAGACCTGGCTTTGTTGGACCGTGTTTCATTCCTTTGAATATTACAAGTTCAGTTTCTACTCCCATATCCTTTAAGCCTCTGTATAGCTCAAATGCATTTGGAGTTGGAACTCTTCCATCCTTGTCCCCATGCTGAATTAGTGTTGGTGTACATGCTGAATTTATATAGGTCATAGGCGATGTCTTTTCATATATCTCTTTATCCTTCCAAGGATTATTTCCAAGATATTCTCGTGTAAATGTTGTAATATCCGTATTTACATAGTATGTAATCCAGTTGCTTATACCAGCTCCTACAGATATTGCTTTAAATCTATTGCTGTAGGTTGCACAGAAGGCAGATATATATCCCCCTTGACTCCAACCCATAACACCAATTCTTTCTCTGTCTGCAATGCCCTTTTCTATAAGCATGTCCACTCCTGATATAACATCCTCATAGTCGCCAATTCCAAGCATCCTATAGTTCGCAGTAAGGAATTTATTTCCATAACCGGAGCTACCTCTGTAATTTGGCTCTAATACAATAAATCCCTTTTCTATGAATTGCTCAATAGGATAGTTTCTAATCATATTGTGTACTGGGAAGGATGCCCACGTAGGTCCTCCATGTATTACAACTAATAAAGGGTAAATCTTCTTAGTATCAAAATCTTGAGGAAGTGACAATACTCCTTCAATCTCAAGACCATCCTTTGTTTCCCATGTAACCAATTCCTTACGACTTAAAAGCTTATTTTCATATGCCTTAGAATCAGAAGTAATTTTTCTTTCATTTAAATAAAATTCACAGGTTTCATTTTCTGCTATCTTTATATATGCAACATTTTCTCCATCTGAAGTTATTGCAGTATCCAAAATAAGGCATATTGCATCATCGCATAAAAGCTTTGTTTCTCCATTTCCTAAAATAAATCCCGCTAATATACGTGTTCTATCCTGCCATAATGCAAATATACCTTTACTTGTCCACTTAAATTTTATGATACCTGCGTCAAATTCTTTAAAACTATTTATTATCTTGTTTTTATCTAAATCATATATCTCTAATACATAGTTTTCTTCAACATTTGTCTCATAATATTTTTTATCCCTTGGTGCCCTTAGATATGCTACCTTTTTTCCATCTGGTGAAAAGGATACAGAGGAACCTAGCTTTGCGGTAACCTTTAATTTTGTAACACTCTTTGTTTCTATATCAAGAATACATAAATCAGTATTATCATCTATTATGCTGCTTGTTGGAGTAGCTACAAATATAATTTTTTTTCTATCAGGTGAGATATTGAAGCCCGATATATGAAAATCCTTTGGGTTAGTTAGCTGAACTGCGTAATCCTTAGCTTTCTCTTCTTTATGATTTTCAGCTATATTTTTAGGAGCATTTCTTGATTCCTTCATTTCTTTTAATACCTTATCTATTTTAATATAATATAGTGAATGGTTTTTATACTCTTTGTCTATATATTCAAAATCACCATAAATTTCTTTTCTTCTCTTAAGCTCTTTTGAATCTTCCTCTGTGGTTGTATAAAAAATACCTTTACCATCGGGAGACCATCTAAACCTGTTTATGCCCTCTTTACTGTTGGTAATCTGAACTCCATTCAGCTCATCAAAGGATTTAAGAAATATCTGAGCTCTTTCTTCATCCTTTTCTCCAACCTCAGCGGTATAAGCTAAGTAGTTATTTTTAGGATTCCACAATGGATTATTACTCTCATTCTTTCCAGTAGTTATTGGATAGTGTATCTTGCTTTTCTTTTCATATACCCATATATGATTTCTATATGCATTGTCCCTCCAATCAGTAGTTCTTTTTACATAGGAAGCATACATGCCATCTTGGCTAATACTAACGGATTCCATCCATGGCAGTGAAACTACATCTTCAATTGTCATATATTTGTTTTTATTCATAAATCAACCCTCCTATAATGTGAAAATATCCATATAATTCACAACTTTCTATTATTTTACCATATTTATAAAGACATTGGGACTCTTTATAAAATATTATTAGACATGTTTGCATCAGCATGTACTGATAATAATAGAAGTTTATTTCACTCTTGACTACTGACTAATATGCTTGTATGAATGCATTTCAAATATATCTTTCCTTGCTGGGAGGGAAAATCCCTCGGGAAACGTGAACGAATTGTAATACAATTTGTTTTGCTAATAAATTATGATTTATCAATAAATGGATTTTTAACAATTACAATACAAAAAGATGATTTGAATAATACTTTTATTAGGTAATAATTTTTAGTGTAAAAAACAATATAGAAATATTTTTTATCTTTGATTTAGTATTAGAATGATTTAAACTAATACTGTATATAACTTATTTTAGGGTATATGGGAGGTATATATATGATTATAAAGTTTAGAAATTATACAAACAAAGCAGGAATTACTGATGATTATCATAAGGTTAGAGAATTCTTGGTAAAATTAGGATACTCAGAATTTACGTATGCAAGATGGGACTGGATGACTACACATTCATATCTAGATAAGTTATCAGTAGGTAAAATTGGTATTTGGGAAAATGAAGAAGGTATTGTGGGTTTGGCAACTTTTGATTGTAGATTGGGAGTAGCTTTTTGTTTAACTTTACCACAATATGATTATTTAAAAGAAGAAATATTGTTATATGCAAAGGACAATCTTTCAAAGGATGATAAATTTGGTGTTGTTATAAGAGATGCTGATGTATATTTTCAAGATATTGTAGCAAGACAAGGTTTTATAGCAACAGTGGAAAAGGAAAATGATGCAGTTTTTTATACAGATAAAACCTCAATGGAATATAACCTACCTGAAGGATTTCATATAACTACTATGCAGGAAACCTTTGATCCTTACCAATATGAACGTGTACTATGGAAAGGATTTAATCATGAGCTTAATGGTGAAGGAGAAGTTAAATTTACAGAGGAACATGAGAAAGATATAAAAGCATCTATGATAAGGCCTAATGTAGATTTAAATTTAAAGGTAGCAGTTGTTAATTCAGAGGGTAATTTTGTTTCTTATTGTGGTATGTGGTATGAATCTAAAGCTGGTTTTGCTGTTATTGAGCCTGTGGCAACTGATCCAGCTTATAGAAAGCTAGGATTAGGGAAGTGTGCAGTTTTAGAAGGAATTAGACGAGTAAATTTACTTGGAGCTAAAAAAGCAATAGTGGGTTCATCACAACAATTCTATTACAGTATTGGATTGCACCCATTTTCTACATCTACAATGTGGAGAAAAAGATAGGTGTAGATTTTATTTTAAATTGGTGTGTATCTTTTAGCAGAAATAGGATACCATTTAGCCATAGAAACCAGAAAAAGTCATTAGCTCCGATATAGCCTTTTTCTGGCAGTACCACAGGGGTAGTTACATAATAATTTAAGAGCAATTGTTCTATATTGTTCAAATAAAAAAGGGGGATAAATTAATATGTTAGAAGATAATATTATTTCTGAAAGATTAAGTCTTCGTGATATTGTACAAGATGATGCTAAAGATGTTTGGGAGATATGGAGTAATAGTGAGAATGAAAAATATATGAGTGACCCTGTTGAATCACTAGAAGAGGTTGTAGCTATATGTAAGAATAATAAAAACAATAATGGCTACTTAACAGTTGCAACTTTAAAAGATACTGGTGAAATTATTGGAACTTGTTGCTTCGGTTCTACAAATAAAAAAAGGTGAGTGGGGTTTAGGTTATTCAATTAAACACGAATGCTGGGGTAAAGGCTATGCTACTGAAATTGTAAAATCGGTTATTAAATTTGGATATAGTTTAGGGATTGTAGATTTTATTTCAGAGTGTGCTATAGAAAATTTTGCATCTGGGAAGGTCATGGAAAAATGTGGAATGCATATAGACCATAAAAGTAGCTTTAAACAGCCTAAAGAAAATATAGTCTATGAATCACATGTTTATAAGTTACATTTAGATTAACACTAAATATTTCATTATATAAGTAAATTCTAATTTATAGGTTGAAATTTTTGTTTAAGAAGGTGAAATTATGGAAAGCATTGCAGAATTGATTGAAAGATTATATTCTAAAGATAGTAAAGTTGCGTACCAAGCATTACAGATGTTAGAAACTGAAAGCGAAAAATCTAACACTGTCTATGAATTTTTTGATAAGTTCGCTGAAATGATTGAAAATAGTAATTGATATATCAGAACCAGAGGTATTATCTTAATATCTGTTAATGCTAAGTGGGATACAGAAAATAGAATTGATGAAATTATAGATGATTATTTAAAACACATTTTAGATGAAAAGCCAATTACATCAAGACAATGTATTAAGGCATTGCCCAGTATTGCACGATATAAACCGGACTTGGTTGAATGTATCCGAGAAGCTCTAATGAAAGCAGATATGGAGATATATAGTGATAGTATGCGAACATTGGTATATAAAGACATTTTATCTTCCTTAAAGAAAATCAAATAACAAATTCGAAATTTGTAGAGTTAGAGTAACATAATTTTAACTTAAGGGGTAGCGTATTTCTATTAAACTATAGCATAATATTAATCTAAATCAAAGGGGCTTATCACTTGATCCTTTTGATTTTTATAAATAACAAATTATCTATATTTTATAATCTCAAATTCAAATTCGTTGGATTATATGTGCAATTCTATTACCTGTTGTAGTTTCAACAGTATTATTGTGTACTTCAGGTGAATTGGTAAAAAATAGTATGGATGCTACACATATAGTAAATATAGTGGTAGGTGCTATTTTCTCATATAAATTATTATCAAAATCATTTATTTTAACGGGAGGAAAATTTGGAGTAGAGTCATCAATAGTTGCAGTATTAGGATATATTATGGTTATAGTTTTCACATTGTTTTCAATGAAGAGAAAATCCAACAGTGTACAAGCTTAAATTATATAGGTATGTTGAATTGATTATAAGCTATAGATTGTTATATATGAGAGTCGTAAAATAATTCAGTAAATAGGAATTTGTAGAATGTATGCAACCACTGGTAGCATAATTGCATATTGTAAGTTGGTAGTAATATACATCATTTATATATATCATTATTCTAGGAGGTGTTGGCGATGAGTGTTGCAGAAAATATACAGATGTTACGAAAAAAAAATAGTCTTTCACAAGAGGAACTGGCGGTAATATTAAACGTTTCTAGGCAGGCAGTAGGAAAATGGGAAAATGGAATAGCTTATCCTGATTTAGAAAGATTGATTCAGCTAAGCGACTATTTTAAAATTTCATTAGATCGTTTAGTTAAGGAAGCTGAAAATTGTGATTTACATGTAAAGAATAAAGAAAATCCAGACAAAAGCCAATTGATTCAGTTTCTTCTCAGGGCTAAGAAAGGAACATATGCAGGTCATGGAAAAGAAACAAAAGCAAGTAGGATTGCTTCACATGATTTGGAGTATAAAGAGGGGGAATTCTATTATTACGATACTTATATTGGTGGAGAATGTTTTGGTGGTGAAGAGGCAGTATGGATAAAGAATGAACCATATTGGTGTATGAATTACTATGGAAGAGTTATAGGAGAGCATTTCAATGGAGACTTTTTAAGAGATGCTCTGTCAAATGCACCATATGATTCACCATATAGAGGACCAGCATTATATCAAAATGGAGGGTATACATATCACTGTAAAACAGAAGGAAGTTTCGAATTCTATCAGGGATATGAGGAAATTCTTTATGATGGGAAAAAGATATATGAGTGTATTTTTAATGGCGGAATAGTAATTTAAGAAGGTGTTATAATGAAAAACATTTTGTTTTTATGTGGTCCAAATGGAATAGGAAAAACTACTATTTGCAAAGAAATTATTAAACAATTGCCAAATTCAGCTTATGTTGATTCTGATCCATGTAGGGTGATGAATCCGTTTGTTTTAAATGATGACACCATACCTACAATCGCAAAGAATATTAGCGATTTACTTATCAATTATTTACAATGTCCTATTGTTAATACTGTTGTTTTTTCATATGGTTTTCATGGACGAAGAAGAGAAGTGTTTCAAAGGGTCCTGTTAGAAATTTCCAAAAACGAACATGACTTTATTCCTTTTTTACTTTGGTGTAGTGAAGAGGAAAATATCAATAGAATGAATGCTGATAACAGGAGTACTAATCGTATTAAAAGAACTTTGAATGAATCTCGAAAAGCTTTTGACAGTGTAACTTATCCTAAATTAGATATAACTAATTTGTCTGTTTCTGAAGCTGCAAAAACTATAATTACTAAAGCAAAATTATAAGTAGCTTCGAATGACAAATTTGTAGAGTTAGATTAATATATAAATATATCCAAAGGCTCCATTTTCAATATTACAGTTGATTTATATAGTGTTTTATGAATTAGATTGTGTTAGTAGTGCTTAAATATGTACAGTTGTAGGAAATAATGGTATTATATTCATAAAGAGTGTTACATAATAGTAAAAAAGTGTGAATTACCATTATTTATATTAGGGGGAGGTATTATTATGGATTTTAGGAAGGTTTTTGACAGCATTCCTGAAAAATTTGATAAATGGAGAACCCGTTATTGTGATGAACTTTTCGCCGATGTTATAGAATACTCAAAGCTGGATTCTGGCAAAACAGCTCTTGAAATTGGTCCCGGAACAGGCCAGGCTACTGAATCGATATTGAAAACAGATTGTTCGTATTTGGCTATTGAACTTGGCCAAAATCTTGCAAAGTATACAAAAAATAAATTTAGTTCATATGATAATTTTAAAATTGTAAATGCTGATTTTGAAACATATGATTTTGGGTATCATCAATTTGATTTGGTTTATTCAGCGGCAACAATCCAGTGGATACCGGAGGAAATCGGCTTTCCAAAAGTTTATGATATATTAAAAAGCAATGGAACATTTGCGATGATGTTAACTAGAACAGATGAAAAAAGTGCTAATGAGCCATTATATTCGAAGATACAGGAAATATACTCTGAATATTTTCATCCAAAAGCAGAATATACATGCAATTTAAATTACAACAATACTGAAAAATATGGCTTTACTGATATTGAATGCCGTCATTATCATAAAACAAGAGAACTTAACGCTGATGAGTATGTTTCATGGATAAGTACACATGCTTGTCATATAACTCTGCAGGAACCGTATAAATCAAAATTTTACGCAGGCATCAAGGACGCTATTTTAAGTTTTGGTAATAATATAAAGCTTTACGATACAATAGTTTTGTATTTGGCAAGAAAGCCATAACCTCGTAGTATAAGCATAATTTGAAGTTCACTATCTTCTTAAGTTATGACATAACACTAATATAAAGTAAAAGGGTTTCATCATGAAATTCTTTAAATTTTTATAAATAGAAAATTATCTATATTTTAATAGTTTCAAATTCATAATTCCTATGAATATTGGAACCTTTTTTCAACAATCCCTCTCCAATATTTCTGTTGGTTTATATAAATATTTTATGTGTTAGGCTGTGCTGTAAAGTTTTAAATATATACAATCATAGAAGATCAGATGTCATCAAGAGTTGCATACATACCACAGGTGAAAATGAAACAAATCGAAAGTCATATATTAATAAGCTGAAAGGGCTTACAAACTATTATCACAAAGATATTAGGGCACATTCAAATAAATACCAAGTCAGTATGCTAGTCTATTTTGCGTCATACTGCGTCAGCAGAACCCACCGATAGTTCTACTAGCGGCGGAACCTGCTTCCTTGTCTGACACAAAATATACCAGCATCTTTCACTTGTTATTTATTTTCATGTACCTTATGCTATAAGTGATGATGGGGCTATCTTGATTGAGAGAAAAACTAATCAATTTGAAACATTTGGAAATGTGCGGAAAAATTCTTCCAATAATGTGGAATTTGAAAATAATCAATAGTCGAAGTAATACGTAACATTCTTATATTGAAATATAAATATTACCAATGGTTCAATAAATAGTAATTTGTTGAAGTTAACTTTGGAGGTATAGAAATGATTGAGGTTGGATTTGCTACAGTTTCAGATTTTTTATCTTGGATGGAATTAGTGCGGCTTGTAAGTTGGAATTTCCCCGGACTTGAAACAAAAGAAAATATGTTAGAATATGAAAAAACATTGTTTAAAAATATAAATAGACAAAGTGCTATTTGTGCAAAAGAAAATAGTAAGGTCATTGGAATACTAATTTTTTCTGTAAAACATAATATGCTTTCTTGTATGGCTGTTCATCCAGAGTATAGACGAAGAGGTATTGCTTGCCAAATGATATCTTTAATGTTTACCAAGCTTGATATTACGAAAGATATAACAGTATCTACTTTTAGAGAAAATGATGAAAAAGGAATTGCTCCTAGAGCGTTATATAAAAAATTAGGATTCGTTGAAGATGAACTTATTGAAGAATTTGGCTATCCAAATCAAAAATTTATTTTATATGCAAAATGATCATACTAAGAACATTAATAAATTCCAATTTACAGAGTTGAAGTAACATAATTATATATTAAGGGATAGCATATTCTTCTTAAGCTATAATATTAATTTAAAGTAAATGGTCTCTCATCATGAGGCCATTTAAATTTTTATCTACCGCCTTTCATATTGGAGCCTTTTCCAAAGGGTCTTTCTCTAATATTACAGTTGGTTTATATAGGGGTTTTATGAATTAAGTTGTATTAATAGTGATTAAAATATGTACGGTTGTAGGAAATAATGGTACTATGTTTATGAAGAGTGATACATAACAGTATAAAAAGAGGCGTAAAACAATTCAGTAAATAGTAATTTGAAGGGAAGGTTTACTATGGGAGAATTATCAAAACTACCTAATATTGGAAAAGAAGTTGAAAGGCAGTTGAATAAAGTAGGCATATTTACTTATGATGAATTAAAAGATATTGGCGCAGAACAGGCTTGGCTGAAAATACAAGAGATTGATGCTTCTGCATGTATTCATAGACTATTAGCACTGGAAGGTGCAATTCAAGGTGTTAAGAAAACAGCCTTACCACAGGAACGAAAAGCAGACCTAAAAGATTTTTATAATTGGAAAAAATGTAAATAGTAAATTTGAAAGTGGGGTGTTAAAATCAGAAGAGAATTAGGAATTGCGCGTTGTGGACTTGCTTGTTGTCTGTGCTCAGAGAATATAAAATGTTCTGGTTGTAATTCAGGTGAATGTCCAGATAAAGAATGGTGTGAAAATCGTAAATGTTCTATTAAAAAAGATATAACTGCTTGTTATTTATGCAAGGAAGAATGTCATAAGGGGTTATTAAACAAAATAAAGCCTTATGGATTTACTTTATTTATTAAGAGATATGGAATTGAAGAGCTTCTTGATTGTTTAGAGAGAAATGAAAAAAAGGGAGTAGTATATCATAGAGAAGGAATAAATGGAGATTATGATGATTTTGATAATGTTGAAGAACTAATATCTTTCATTAAATTTGGGATTCTATAAATAGTAATTTGTAGGTGAGTTCTAAATGATAAAAATTAAACTAGATGAAAAAATAGGCATGTTTTTGAAATCGTGTATTATCTGAAAGAATATATACCACAGAAATATTTTGATAAATATGAACAATATATTGAGATACATTTTCTTGAAGATTTATTTACTCAAGATCTAAAGATTAAATTTTTAGAAAAACAACATAACATATGGACGATACATTTTGATTATGAGTATGAGGGCAAGAAATTTGCAATGGTATTGGATGAGGGTTATGGTAGTATTTCTTTTTTTACTGAAAAAAGAAATGATAGAAAAGTGATAGCAGAATATTTGGTATCACTTATTGAAAAGTTTAAGCGATAAATATATTATAATTTATTAAAATCAAATAGTAATTTCAAGTGCAGATTATTTATATAATTTTTTAAAAAACCATTGACTTTGACGTCGTGTCGTCCATTACAATGATTTTAGAGAGGAGGGGCGAGAATGAAATTGATGAAAATCAGTGAGGTAACTAATACCTTTAATGTTTCGACAAGAATGCTCCGGTATTATGATGAAATTGGGCTTTTGCCCAGCAATCGCATGGAAGGTTACGCTTATCGAGTTTATGACGAGTCTGCTGTAAGACGTCTGCAACAGATACTTACATTGCGAAAACTGCGTATCCCGCTAAAAAAGATTGCTTTGATTTTAGAGTGCCCTGAGCAAATGAAAATTGTCGAAGTATTTCATGAAAGCATGAATGAACTTGATGATGAGATATCGGCGCTTCAAACGATACGAGATATTTTATGTATGTTCATCACACGATTAAACACATCGGCACATACCAATGTCAAGCTCGACATGTTCAATGATGCTGAAATTATGAGTGTCATTCAAACTCTCAGCCTTTCTAAAATCAATTTTAAGGAGGAACGTTCAATGGACGACCTTAATAAAGCAAATGAAACTTTATCAACCTTAAAGAATGTGCGTATTATTTATTTGCCTCCATGCACTGTTGCAGCAAGTCACTATTTTGGTGAAAACCCAGAAGATAATGCCTGTAAATCTTTGGATGAGTTTATCAGAAGAATTGAACTTCAAAAAATGAAACCCGATTTGAGAATGTTTGGATTTAACAATCCATGTCCAAAGGGTAACGAAACATATGGATATGAATTTTGGGTGACCATACCCGAAGAGTTAGATGTGCCAGCACCGCTTCAAAAGAAGAATTTTGTTGGTGGACTGTATGCAGCGCATTGTATCAAAATGGGCAATTTTCATGAATGGCAGCTTCTTGGCAAATGGGTTGAAAATAGCACCGAATATGAATATGACGCGCGCGAGCCGTTTGGAATGGGCGGTTGCTTGGAAGAACACCTCAATGCATATTCATACTTTGCGGATAATGAAAAAGCGGAGAGGTTTATTCAGCTTGATTTGCTTACACCTATAAAGGCAAAATAAATATCTATGTTCTCACATTTTGAGCATAACGCAAAGCTGACAAATTCTAATTTGCAGAATTAAATTAATATAATTATAGCTTAAGGTATAGAGTATCCTTCTTAATCTATAATATTAATCTAAAGCGAAGGGGGTCTCATAACGAGACCCTTTAAATTTATATAAGTAAAAAAACATCTAAGATAAATCATTGGAAGAGTGTATAAAATTATATATCATTGACCATATTTTCTAATAGTTTTATTGAATGATTAGTAGCATCTAATCGTGTCCTAATTCCTAAAGGGCTCCTTTTCAATATTTCAGTTGGGTTAGGTTATGTAGTAACGCTCAAAATATGTACAATTAAAGGAAAGGATGGTATTATATTTATGAAGAGCACCACGGAATAGTATAAAGCTGTTAAATATAGATTACTTATATAATCCACAGGCAATTAGTAATTTGAAGTAAAGATTATTTATATAACTTTACATAGAGCAGGGGAGGGGATCTATATGGAATTAAGGAAAGTAGATTCGAAAAATATCTGGAAAATAATCCAATTATCCGTAAAGGACGAACAATCAGATTTTGTAGCTACGAATACGGAAAGCATACTGGAAGCGTATACCGCCATTACTTCGGGCATTGTTGCGCTACCGTTTGGAATCTACCACGAGAACACCTTGGTTGGTTTTATTATGTTTGGGTATGATACCATAGGCGACGAAGATGAACCTAACATTGCTGCAGAAAATTATTGTATTTGGCGCTTTATGATTGATAAGGCATATCAGAAACAAGGCTTTGGGAAAAAAGCGATGCAGGCAGCAATTGATTATTTGCGAAGTTGGCCATGCGGAAAAGCAGAATATTGCTGGCTTTCTTACGAAACTGATAATGTAGGAGCGAAGGCACTTTATCATTCCTTTGGTTTTGTCGAAAACGGCGAAATGGACGGGGAAGAAATGGTGGCTGTTTTGAAGCTTTAAAATTAGTATATATTTGCATTGGATTATGAGCATAATCTCCAGACAAATTCAAATTTAAGGTTGATTATTATAAATGGGAATTTTATTTACCAAAGGATTTGCCTCATTTTTGCTGTGGATGTAAAAATTGTTTTTTTAAAGGTGAGCAGTTCTGTCCTCACGCAGAGTATGTTATGCCTATCTGGAACGCTATTTTGAATGCTGATTTGCTTATATTTGCGTCTCCGGTTTATGCACTAAGAACTACTTCGCAGATGAAAACTTTACTTGATCATTTGTGCGTGCATTGGATGGTACATAGACCTGATGAAAGAATGTTTAACAAAAGAGCTGTGATTTTGACAAATGCTATAGGGATATTTAATGGTGGAGCACAAAATGACATTGCAACAAGTCTATCTTGGCTTGGCGTCTCGGATATTAAAAAGTTGGGCATAGGATTACTTGAGGGTGTTATTTGGAATGAACTATCCAATAAGCGTAAAAATATTATTATAAGAAAAACGAAAAAGGTTGCTGAAAAATATAAAAAAACCCATACAGCACATAAGGGAATAAAAGTAAGGATTAAATTTGCCATCACTAAAATGATGCATCAGGCTATTGCCAAAAAAGAAAGAATATTATCGGTTGATAATAAGCATTGGGTGGATAAAGGATGGATAAAGATATAAACGATTATTTTTAGATTGCTTGTGAGTAAATCTGTGATCGTAAAATTCCAATTTGTAGAGTTAAATTAACATAATTATAACTTAAGGGATAGTGTATCCTTCTTAAGCTATAATATTAATCTAAAGCAAAGGATTCCTCTCCAATATTTCAGTTAGTTTATATAGGAGTTTTATGTATTAAGTTGTGTTAGTAATGCTTAAAATATGTACAGTTATAGGAAAAAATGGTATTGCGTTTATGAAGAGTGCTACATAACAGTAAGTCATTGCGAAGAAAAAGTTAGTATTTATCAGATAGTGTAAAGTGAAATATGAAAAAGCTAAGTTTAAAAATGTTTTGCCCGAAGGACGCAGAATAATAAAATACTTTGTGATTTGAAGATGAAATAACGAATTTTAGGCATGACAAAAAATCCTTTTGAGTGAAGGAAAATTTTTGATATTAGTAATCTCTACATTGAGTTATTCACGTAGTGGTTAATAAATATCCCATATTTACTTTACAACTAAATTAAGCAGAATTTTCAGTTTGCATCTTTAATATTGTTTGTTGACCAAGGTAAATAAGTAATTGCCACTTAGCAGGCATATTGCCCGCATTAGTTAAAATATCTATCTCATTTAGTGGCTTCCAGTAGTTATAAGGATGAGGACGTAGAAAGTTATAATAGGCAACCCAAAGGGAAACGCCATAAAGTGCACCATTCTCGCTTCCATAACCGCAGGTAACGCGATAAGAAGACTTGAAGGTGCGGTTAAGCCGTTCTACTACTTGCTTTACCCAACGAAATTCGGTGGATACAGCATCATTATTGGTGAGTCCGATAACTTGAGTAACATCAAAGTCCCAGCCATTAACGAGTTTACACTGCTGACTTGCAAGAGGGTAGGCACTATAGCCATCTGCAATGAATTTTAAGGCTTTATTAGGGAAGTTTTTAAACTTCTCAAAAGCCATACGCATAGCGAGGATACATGGACCTACAGCACGAGTATCGGATACTTGGTAGCCAAGAATAGACTTTTTACAAGCATCCATGATAATCCAAACATAATGCTTTATGCCTTTTNTATCACTTGGAGGTATAGTTATGGCTATAAATACTTTTAGATGTGGGATAGATGAAATAAAATATATTAATGATGCAATTGGTAGTGTTAAAGATGAAGAAGATTCATGTTTTTTTAACAAAAGAGCAATAAAAAAGTTTTTATTAAATGATGATAATTGGTTCTATGTTGCAACAATTGATGAGAAAGTGGTTGCTTATGCAATTGCTTATGTCCAAAGGCGACTTGATACCATGAAAAATATGATTTGCTTATATGAAATAGGTACATTAAAATGTTATAGAAAAATGGGACTTGCTAAAAGAATAATTAATAAAATTATAGAGGATGGAAAATTAAATGATGTAATGAAAATATGGATACCAACAAATATGAGTAATGAAGCAGCATGTGCATTATATAGAAGTATTGGAGCAGAGGAACCAGAAATAAAAGATGAAATTATCTATAATTATAGATATTGAGTAAATTTGTCAAATATCTTGTTACGCAATGTTCTTAAGTTATTACATAACACTAATATAAAGCAAAATGGTCTTATCGCAAGAGCATTATTTTATATAAATAAAAAATCATCTCAAGAAGCTTAGCAACCAGAAAAAGTTTTTCGCACCACTACAACCTTTTTCTGGGGGTACACCAGGGGTCGTGACATAAACTGGAAGTTTATGTTTGCTAAATCCCTACAATAACTTTACGCTAACTTAATAGAAATTTAATACTTATATATTAAATTATACCATAAATCATGGATTTTCGCACAACCTGCCAGGGGTCGTCACACGGCCGTGACACAGACTGGAAGTTTAGGATTGCTAACATGTTATATGTATCAAAAAATAATTATTCTACAAAAATGTTCATTTTTTTGAATGCAACATAAATTTCTTTGTTTTTTCTTAAGTCTTCTTGAATTTTATTACTATTTTTAACAATAGCAATAGTATCTTTAGACACATCCTTAATCATATATTCATGTGGAAAGCATGATTTCATTGGACTAAGGCACATTTAAATAACAAGTCAGTATGCTAGTCTATTTTGCGTGATACTGCGTCAACAGAACTCGACGATAGTCATACTAGGGGCGGAACCTGCTTCCTTGTCTGACACAAAATATACCAGCATCTTTGACTTGTTATTTATTTTCATGTACCTAATAGGAAATTCCCCACAATATATTCTTTTACCATTAACTGAACTTAATAATTTAAATGCAAATAAATGTTTGGTATAATAAAGTATATGGCTAGTACAACTGTAAGAAATTAAGAATTGTAATATGAATAATTTGGGTAACAAGTAGAGTAAATGAGTATTAATAACAGTTTTATATTTTGAATTATTTTAGAATAAGGAGTTAAAAAAATATGGTAAAGATAATGTTTATATGTCATGGTAATATTTGTCGCAGTCCTATGGCTGAATTTGTATTTCGTCATATGGTGGAAGAAAAATGTCTTTTGGACAAGTTTTATATAGCGTCATCTGCTACCAGTAGAGAAGAAATAGGAAATTCTGTGCATTGGGGTACAAAAAATAAGTTATGCGAAGTGGGAATTTCTTGTGAGGGAAAGACTGCAGTTCAACTTACTAAAAAAGATTACGAAATGTATGATTATATTCTTTGCATGGAAAGGTATAACATTAAAAATGCTTTACGCATCGTTGGAGATGACAAATACGGAAAGATTTATAGATTACTTGATTTTTCTATTTGTCCTCGAGATATTGCTGACCCTTGGTATACAGGTAATTTTGATGAAACCTATAAGGATATTAAAGAGGGATGTG
Source organism: Haloimpatiens massiliensis (assembly GCF_900184255.1). Taxonomy (NCBI): domain Bacteria; kingdom Bacillati; phylum Bacillota; class Clostridia; order Eubacteriales; family Clostridiaceae; genus Haloimpatiens; species Haloimpatiens massiliensis. The sequence continues at coordinate 337,274 of NZ_LT854640.1, forward strand.
CTGCACTACTGGAGCATATTTTGAAAACAAAATTTTAAAAAAGTTTAGCATTTTCATAGTAATAATTTTCTTTTGAAACTGTAAAAAAGATAAAATGCTGAAATAAAATTTAAAAAATTTACCGCATAATTTAGTAAGCAAGAGTATAAGTGGAAGGGAAAGAAGATAAATGAATTTTGTAGCTATAGATTTTGAAACTGCTAATGAAAAAAGAAATAGTCCATGTTCTATTGGCTTGGTAGTTGTTAAAAATGGTGAGATTATAGAAAAAGTATATCATTTAATAAAACCTAAGGAAATGAGATTTATGCCAATAAATATTGGGATTCATGGAATAAGACCTCATATGGTTAAGGATCAATTAGAATTTGATAAAGTTTGGGAAAAAATTAAACACTATTTTAATGATAATTTAGTCATAGCTCACAATGCTTCATTTGATATATCTGTATTAAGAAATACGTTAGAACTTTATGATATAAAAATGCCAAGCTTTAAGTATATATGTACAATGAAACTTTCTAAAAATTTTTACAGTAACATTGATAATGCAAGACTGAATACAGTAAATAATTTTTTAGGATATGAGTTTAAGCATCATGATGCTTTAGCAGATGCAATGGCCTGCAGTAATATCTTACTTAATATATCACAAGAATTAAATTCAAAGAATATCAATGAAATATCAAAATTACTTGGAGTTACTTTAGGATATGTAAATGAAAATGGATATAAATCATCTTCAACTAAAGGAAGAATTTTTAGAAAATCTAATAAACAACCTTCAAGAAAAAACATAATAGAAAGCTTTAATTTTACTGCATTTAAAGATGAGATTGTTGTATTTACAGGAAGATTAGCTTCCATAACAAGAGATGAAGCAATGATATTAGTTAGAAAGCTTAGCGGTAATGTTGGAAGTTCTGTAACTAAGAAAACAACATGTATAGTTACTAATACAAAAGACATAGAGAATTTAAATAGGGAAGAGATGAGTAATAAGCTTAGGCGAGCAGTAGATTTAAAGAAAAATGGACAAGTTATAAAGTTTTTAAATGAAGAAGCATTTTTTAAAAAATGTAGAGGTAAGTAGAAGTAATATGATTTAGCTAAAAATTAGAAAGGATTTTGATAATGGATTACGTAAAATATATACGGGATAGAGTTGGACATGATCCAATAAATCTAACAGGAGTAAATGTACTCATCATAAATAAAGACAACAAAGTTTTACTTCAAAGAAGAGGGACCTTTCCATACAAGTGGGGTCTGGTCGGGGGTATTACAGAATTAGGAGAAGCTTTGGAAGATACCGCTATTAGGGAGGTAAAAGAAGAGAGCGGATTAGATATTAAGGACTTAAATTTACTTGGAACTACCTCAGGGGAAAATTGTTATATAGATTTTCCTAACGGTGACAAGGCATATTTTTTAACTGTAGTATATTTTACTAAAAATTTTAGTGGTACATTGAAAATAGATGATTTAGAAACTAAAGAATTAAAATTTTTTAGTTATGAAGAATTACCTGATAATATACCGAATAGCCACAGAATAATGCTAAATAAATATTATCTTAAATAAAAGTTTTTATTTTATGAAAATTTTATGAATTTAGATAGGCATTAAACAGTATAATAACACTTAAAATAAGATAATATTAATGTAAAAATATGTGATACAATAACATATATATATAAATTTAGTTATTATTTAAACTATTAAGAATATTTTTTAAGGATGGAATTTTAAATGAGTGAAAATATTAATAATATTTTATATGAGGTATCTAAGCTCTATGAATTAGATATTGATATGGGTAATTTCAATAAAATCGGCAATTCTAACAATGTTATTTATGAATTTCAATATAAAGGAGAATATTTTATTTTAAGAATTACAAAAAAGTCCATAGAATATTTATCAAGCTATGAAGAGGAAGTAGATTTTATTGATTATCTATCTAAAAATAAAGTTATGGTATCAAAAGCTATTTCATCAATAAATAATAAATTAGTTGAGAATATAAACTTTAACAATTCACATTATATAAGGCACATTCAAATAAATAACAAGTCAGTATGCTAGTCTATTTTGCGTCATACTGCGTCATCAGAACCCACCGATAGTTCTACTAGCGGCGGAACCTGCTTCCTTGTATGACACAAAATATACCAGCATCTTTGACTTGTTATTTATTTTCATGTACCTAATTTCAATTTTTGAAAAAGCTCAGGGGCATGCTCCCTTAATAAATTCAAGAGAAGAGTGGAATAGCACATTATTTCATAATTGGGGTCAAACTATGGGGCAGATTCACGCTTTATCAAAAGAATATAAATTTACCAAGAGAAAACAGTGGAATGAAGATATTTATTTCACAGGTGAATATAGCATTTCTATAGCAGATAAAAAAGTCCTTGATGTATGGAATAAAATTGTAAGTAAATTAAAAGCTTTACCTAAAGATAAGGATTCTTATGGATTAATACATAATGATTTTCATCAATATAATTTTTTTATTAATAAAGACAATAAGTTAACAGTTTTTGATTTTGATGATTGCTTATATAGTTGGTTTATCTATGATATAGCTATTGCATTTTATCATGTAGTAGCTTGTGTACCGGCAAATGAATTGCAAAATCAGATTAATTTTGCATGGAGCTTTATAGGAGCATTTTTACAAGGATATACAAAAGAGAATGTAATTGATAGTTATTGGATTGAAAAAATTCCTTTATTTTTAGAATATAGAAGGCTATGTTCATATATGTTCTTCGTAAAAATGTGGAGTCAAGAAAATATAGAGCCATGGCAAAAAGAGTATCTTGAAAGAATGAAATATAATATAGAAAATGAAATTCCTTATATAGAAATGGATTTTAAAATATTAAAAGAAAAATAGGATTAGGGGAAAAACCGTGGATTTTACGAATCTTACTGAGATTATTGTAGCAGGGTCTGAAGCTGATGTTTAATGTTGAACAAGTGGTAAATATTATTATAAAAAATAATTCGTTAAAAACTATAAAATTAAGAATAGTACAAATTCTAATTTAAAATTAAGTATTATAAATAGTAATCTGCATGAGAGGTGAGTGGGCCATTATGGAATATATGGAAGTATTAAATAGCATATATGAACCTATATGTAAACAGTGTGAATATATTCAAAATAATTTAAAAAATAATGGATATGTAACTAAAAAAGGTTTTTATAATAATCATTCGGTGAGAGATAAAAGTGGTAATTGGATTACTGAGTATTTCCCTATTCCTGTAATAACAGTAGAACAACTCTGTGATATTTGCATTGATATGGAATCTATATGTATTGAAACGAAAATGAAAAGGGAAAAAGCTATTGAATATGATTTTAGTCGATTGTTGAGGTATAAATTTGAAGTGTACGGCATTGATGAATATTTAAATGATTTTTACAATGCTACTTTAATGGTTGAAGATATAAGAAAAAGAATTGAGATTAGTGAAGAAAAAGAAATTGGAATAGAATTTGAAATAGAAAAAGGCTATATAAATGATATAATACAAATTATTAATGAATTAAAAGAACTTGAAACCTACATATAGATTTCAATTTGTAGGGTTGAAGTAACATAATTATAGCTTAAGGGATAGAGTATCCTTCTTAAGCTATAATATTAATCTAAATCAAAAGGGTCTTGTCACGAGCCCCTTTAAATTAGTATTTGTAAGTTAGTTGAACGGGAAGTTTGCACTTGTTATGGTATCATGTGCTTTAAAAGTATGGGAAAAAAGATTATAATGTGAAGATTGTTTATATAATGTTATGATAAGGAAGATGATAATGATTTATTTAAATGTTTTTATATTTCCAAACGATGATATGGAATTTGATTTTTTTATGGAGGAAAAAAGGACGTGCTACGATTCGTTTTATCCATTTAAGATATTATCAAAACATGGTTTTGAAAGAATTGATTTTGAGCCAGTTACCATTTTATATGGTGGAAATGGTTCAGGAAAATCAACGGCATTAAATGTGATAGCAGAAAAAATAGGAATCACTAGACAGGCTGTCTATAATAAATCTAATTTCTATCAGGACTATGTCAATATGTGTGATATGGAGATTGAAGAGGATATTCCTAAAAATAGTAGGATTATAACAAGTGATGATGTATTTGATTATATGTTGAATATACGTAACCTCAACGAAGGGATTGACCAAAAACGGGAAAAACTTTTTGAAGAATATTTGGATGCGAAATATTCTCATTTCCAAATGAAGTCTATAGCAGATTACGAGCAACTAAAAAAAGTAAATACAGCTAGAAGTAAAACACAGTCACGGTTTGTGAGAAATGAATTGATGGATAATGTGAGGGAATATTCAAATGGAGAAAGTGCATTTCGATATTTTATTGAAAAAATTGATGAAAATGGATTATATATACTGGATGAGCCTGAAAATAGTCTTTCTCCAAAACGTCAGATGGAATTAATGAAATTTATTGATGACTCTGCACGATTTTTAGGCTGTCAATTTATTATATCCACGCATTCACCATTTCTACTTGCTATGCACGGAGCAAAAATATATGATCTTGATGAAGATCCAGTTGATGTGAAAAAGTGGACAGAATTGGAAAATGTGCGTACATATTATGAATTTTTCAAAAGATATGAAAGCGAGTTTTGATGTTGTCCGGCACTTGTACCAAATTACTTACAGTGCTATAAGGCACATTCAAATAAATAACAAGTCAGTATGCTAGCCTATTTTGCGTCATACTGCGTCAGCAGAACCCACCGATAGTTCTACTAGCAGCGGAACTTGCTTCCTTGTCTGACACAAAATATACCAGCATCTTTGACTTGTTATTTATTTTCATGTACCTAATACACAGGAAAAATTTAATTATTTTAAATTTAGGGGGAGATACATATGAAGAAGATAGAAGTAGTGGCAGCGATTATAAAAAATCATGATAAAATATTTGTTACCCGTCGTGGTTATGGTGAATTTGAGAACCTTTGGGAGTTTCCAGGTGGAAAAATAGAAACGGGAGAAACGGAGGAAGAAGCTCTTCAGCGTGAAATTAAAGAGGAACTAGAGTTAGATATCTGTATAAATAAATATTTAACTACTGTTGATTATGATTATTCAAGTTTTCATCTTACAATGCATTGTTTTATATGCAATGTATGTGGTGGTGAATTGCATTTAAACGCCCATAATGATGCTAAATGGATAACCTTAGAGGAAATAGACAAGCTTCCTTGGGTACCAGCGGATTTATTAGTCATTGAAAAACTTAAGGAAATATAAAATAAATTTAAAAGAAACTAAGGAAATCTAAAAGAAAAAGCATTACATTACCTGAATTATGAAATTTCTTTGGAATGACTTGCATAAAAAGCAAAGGAACTGTTTAAATTTATTGTTCCGAGCTCTTATGCAAGTCATGGAAGAGGAATTTCATAATTCCACCACAGTGTACCTTTTTATGGTTTAATCATGAAATAATATATTCATAAATATCTTCTCTTACAGGAGTGTGTAATTTATATTTAATTTCCACAGCAGTTTTATTAGTATTTTTCATCATAATGGTTTTGGGGTTTCCTGTAGCATTAATCTTTCCTAGATAATAAAACTCTTTTGATATTTTATCATCTTTATTCTTTCTAACAAATAAACTCATTTCAACTCCATCTTTTTCAGCATTATATGCTTGTACAACATCATCGGAATTTTCGGTTCTTCCTGATTTTGATAGTGCAATTAATTGAGAAGAGGATTGAAATCTATCTTCGTAATTTATGGAATCTACAACATCCTCAGATTTTTTGTAATTTATAAAAACGGGATAGGTTTTTGTTTTTTGATTAAATTTGTAACCTCCAATATTAAGAGGTACTTCACCCTTTTCCCATTCTAATAATCTGCATACATCTTCATAGGTATATTTTTGATATAGCTGAAAACTTGTATTCATATAGCGCTTGCTATAAAATTTTTTATATCTATTTATTCCGAAGTCTATTAATTCAACAACCATTTGTTTAAATGCTTCATTTTTAAGATTTTCTTTAAAGACTTTTGAGATTTGATAGTCTAAACCGAATTTTTCTAAAAAAATGCATTCTCTATAGGTTTTCTTACCAGAGCCGGTGGCAAACTGATTTGTAAGTACATTGACTATAGAGGTTTCTGTAGTATCCTTAAAGCTTATATCATATTCTTTTTTTAGAATATGCCTTAATTTGCACATTAAATTGAAATTATAATTCAATGCACATTTAATCATCTCTAGCTCATGAATTCGCTTTCCAGAAGCAAGTTTTTTTGAAATGAATTCTATGAATAATTCTTGTACAGTACTGAGCTCTGCATTGTATTCACTTTCATATTTTTTTAAAAACTTATGATAAGAACCTAAGTTTTTATTGTCAAAAATTCTTAAGGGATCAATAGATTCATATAAATCAAAGTCCTTTAGTTTAGGAATTCTACCTAATTTTTGTTTTAAACTATTATAACTCTCTTTAATAAGTTTCATATCATTAAAGTTAGCTTTATCAATAGATTCAAAAATACGATTTTTAGAAATTTCATCAAAATTTACAGTAGAGCAGCCTGGAATGACTCTATTTCCTTCCATAACATATCTTCTAATAGTATCTTTATTGTAGGTTCTATCCCCTGAAAGAGCTATTGGAATTAGAAAATTATTATTATAGTTTCCAACAAAGTCTATAATAACAACATATTCTTTACTATTATATTTCCTAAGGCCACGTCCTAATTGCTGTACAAAAATTATGGCTGATTTAGTAGGTCGTAACATGACCACTTGATTAACTGCTGGTATATCAACACCTTCATTGAAAATATCCACTGTGAAAATATAATCTAAACAGTTAATAGTTTCATCTTGTTCCAAGCGTTCAATAGCCTTTTCACGTTCATTTTGCGAATTTTCTCCTGTTAATGCCAATGTTTTAAATCCTCGTTCATTGAACTTATAAGATAATTCCCTAGCTTCTTTTTTATCGCTACAAAATATTAATCCTTTTACTCTATCTCCACAATATCCATAAAAATTAATTTTATCAATAATATGATTAACCCTTTCGTCAGCCACTAAATATTTAAAATCTGTATTATCATCTAAGTCATTGCCATCTATAGATATATCTGTGATTCCAAAATAGTGAAAAGGGCAAAGTAAATCTTCCTCTAAAGCCTGTTGAAGACGAATTTCGTATGCAATATTATAATCAAACATTTTAAAAATATTAAATTCATCATTTCTTTCTGGAGTAGCTGTCATACCTAATAAAAATTTAGGCTCAAAGTAATTCACTATTTTTTGGTAGCTCGCAGCACCGGCTTTATGGACCTCGTCTATAATAATATAGTCAAATTCATTTTGGGGAAAGTTTAGTAATACTTCATCTTTTGATAGAGTTTGTACTGTTGAAAATATAAATTCACTGTTTGAGTCTTTTGAAGTACCTGAAAGAATGCCCATGTTTTTAGTATCACCAAAAACATTTTTGTAGCTTTCCAAGGCTTGTTTTGCAATTTGTTCCCTATGTATAATAAATAATGCTCTTCTTGGATTAAAGTTTCTAACATCGAAGGCGGATAAATAAGTCTTACCTGTTCCTGTAGCTGAAATTAATAGAGCTCTTTTAGCGCCATTTTCTCTTACCTTATCTAAAGCTTGAATTGCGGATACCTGCATTTTATTTGGCTTTAGTGTATATTGTGAAACTCTTGGAACTTTACTTTTTCTAAAATATTCTCTTTGCTTTAGATATATTTTTTCATAGGTTTCAATCCAATCTAAAGTTAAATCATCAGCATCGATGGATTCAAATTCATTTAATACTCCTTCTGTCAAAGAGCCTTCCTCTAAAGAAGATACTTTGATATTCCATTCTTTATTTTTAGTTAGAGCAGTTTGAGTTAAATTAGAACTACCCACAATAAGTTTATAATGATCACTATGTTTAAAAATATATCCTTTAGTATGAAAGCTGTCTTTTAAGTATAGTTTAATATGAAGATTAGAAAATCCTAGAAGTTTTTTTAATGCCTTTGGTTCACTAAAGTTCAGATAATCTGTGGTTAAAATTTTACCTTTAACTCCTTTGCTCTCTAAGTATTTTAGTGTTTCTAAAAGAGGAGTTACACCACTACTTGTAATAAATGCCACAGATATCATAAATTCATTACATTTCATCAATTCTGAAGTAATATGGCTTAAAACTTTGCTGCCTTTATTATAATCATTTACAATAAGCTTGGGCCTTAAAGCTAAGTTAGAATCTACCAAGCTATTTACTAATCCTGTTTCATTTGCTTTTAAAATATCTTTGGCAATTTTAATATTATTATCATAGCTTACATCAATTGATTTAAAATCTATAATAGAATCTATAATTTCTTTATGATCTATTTTAGTTGAATTATTCATAGTAACACTTCCTTGATCTATAGATTTCAAAAATAAAATTAAACAATAATTACCTTGCCAACTATGTCCATATAAATTAAAATTCACCTGTTATTATAACATATACTATAGGATAATTATGACACAAAAAGTATTAAATTACTTGAATTATGAAATTTCTCTGGAATGAGTAGCATAAGAAGCCAAGGAATTATTTAAATTTAATTTTATAAATTCTTCTTTTAGATAGATAAAATTATCGTAAGCCTGGCAAGGACGCCAGGCTAGCGTACCTGAGGCAGGACGCTGAATGCGAGCGTTAGGTAATTTTATATGGCTAAAAGATTAGAATTCCTTAAATTAAATTTATTGTTTCGAGCTCTTATGCAAGTCATTGAGGAAAAATTTTATAATTCCAACACAGTATCCTTTAATGGTAAAAAACAGTGTTAGAAATATATGATATAATATAATAATAAATGGTAAAAACTAGTGAATTGTTTAAAGAAAAAGGTGTAATTAAATTTATTAGTGAAGAATATATGTAGTTGCAACATTTTATTGACAATGAAATGTCTACAACAAATTGGGATGAAATTGACATATGCTATTTAGAAAAAGTCTTAGTTACTAACTTAGCTAAGTAAGAAACTAAGAGATTTGCTTCATAAAGGTATGGGAGGCAGAAAGATATGATTCAGTTAAGGAGGGGTTTATGAAAAAGAGATTTAAGATAATATTATTTATAATAATTATAATCATAATACTATTATTAATAATAAAGAATTTTATAACAGTAAGCATAAAAAATGAATTTATAACAAAAGAACAGTGGAAGGAAGATATAGAGTATATAAGTAAGAATTTACCTAAGAAACATATTAATTTATTTTTTAAAATTGATAGAGAAAAGTTTTATAATTCTATAGAAAAATTGGAAAATGACTTGGAAAATCTAGATTCTTCTGAAATACAAGTAAGGATTATGGAAATTATATCCAGCGTAGGAGATTCGCATAGTACTATACGTAATTTTCAATCTAATATCATATATCCTATAAAAACTTATTGGTTTAAGGAATGTCTCTATGTTATTGAAGCTGATTTCCAATATAAAGAAATACTGGGTTGTAAAATATTAAGCATTAATAATGTTCCTATTGAAAATATTGTTAAGAATATAGATACATTAATACCTAATGAAAATAAATTCATGCTTAGGTTAAAAGAACCAGAATATCTGGTAGATCCTAAAGTTATGGAGTATTTTAAAGTTACAAAAGGCAATAATGAAATGAACTTTACACTTCAAGATTTAAATGGCGGAACGTTTAATACGAAAGTAATACCTAAGCGTACAAATGAAATAAAGTATTTGCCTTTAAGTGATTCTGTAAATATAAAACCTTTTTATAGTGAAAAGGAAGATGCATTTTGGTCTAAATATCTAGAAAATGAAAAAATACTTTATTGCCAGTTTAATTCCTGTAAAATTGGGACACCTAGCAAAAATGATATAAACTCAATAATAACTACAGTAAAAGAAAAAAAAGTAGAAAAGTTAATTGTAGATATGCGAAATAATTGTGGTGGAGTTTATACAGGAAAGAATAAATTTGTATCTAAAATAGCAAGTATTACAAATGAGAAATCACCAACCAAATTATACGTTATTGTGGGCAGAAGAACTTTTTCATCAGGAATTTTATATGTTTTAGAATTCCAAAAGTTAACTAATGCTAAATTTTTTGGTGAGCCAACTGGAGGAAAACCAATTCATTATGGTGATATGAGAAATATGACTTTACCGAACTCTAAATTAAATATAACTTACTCAACAAAATTTTTAAAAACTTCAACCAATGAAGCTGACACTTTTACACCAGATTTTATTATAGAACCTAGTATAAAAGACTATTTAAAAGGAATAGATCCTGTAATTGAGACCATAAAATCAAAACATTAGTAACCATAAAAATTATCTATCCTAAAATATCCCTTTTTCAGCAGTTCTCAGAATCATGTCATAATGGAGAAATAGATATGTTTCTTAATCATTAAACAATTATATATTGTTAATATATATAATGTAAGGTAAGCATTATATATAGCTTATTGAAATTAAATAGAGGATACAGAGTATGATTTTAAAATATTTAAAGAAAAATATGATTTTACCTACAAAAGAATTTCTTATAGATAAATATGCGTAAAAAACATACCAGTTACAAGTAAAAACTAACCACTTACTGTTGTTATATTTACAAGGAAAAAAATAGGTAATATAATAAAAATGTGGGGAGTGAAAATATGAAAATACGAATTGAAGTGGATAACAAAATCAAAGAAGATGAAGTTATTATTAGATGTAGTGAACTAAGTCAAGATGTTAAAAATATTCAAATTATACTTGATGATATGTTGTCACAGAAGAAGCATATAACTTTTTACAGAGGTGGTACTGAGTATTATATTTCCTTAGAAAAAATTTTATTTTTTGAAACTGAAAAAAATGGGATTTGTGCACATACCATTGACAATATATATAATGTGAAATATAAGCTTTATGAACTTGAAGAATTTTTACCAGGATATTTTATGAGAGTTTCAAAATCAACAATTTTAAATACAAATCATATTTACTCCATAACACGCAGCATATCATCATCAAGTAAGGTTGAATTTCAAAATACTCATAAACAGGTATATGTTTCAAGATATTATTATAAACCATTAAAAATTAAATTATTAGAAAAGGGGAAATGATATGAAAAAAGATGGGATTTTTTGGGGATTGATATTTATATTAGGAGGAGTTCTCTTGATTATAAATAAGCTTGGATACTTTCCTGATGTAAATGTGTTTAGTTTATTGTTAACAATTTTTTTAGTAGTAGTTATTGTGAAAAGTTTATTTACTCTTAATTTTTCAGGTATTTTATTCCCTATTGCATTTATTTGTATAATATATGATAAACAATTAGGGATAACAAAGATTACACCTTGGACTGTATTACTTGCAGCAGCACTTGGTAGTATTGGTCTTTCTATGATTTTTCATAAACGTACTAAAACGGTTAATTTTAAATGTCATTGTGAAGGCGATAAGTTTGAGAAAATCGATATAGAAGATGGAAGTTATGTTAGATTTAATAATTCATTTAGTGGTACTATAAAATATATAAATACAGATAAGTTTGAACAAGCGGATTTAAAGTGTTCTTTTGGAGCTATGAAGGTGTATTTTGATAATGCGGTCATGAGTAATAATAATGCTGTAGTTAGGATTAATGCTTCTTTTTCAGGAATAGAACTATATATACCTAAAAGTTGGAAGATTGAGAATAAAACTGATGTATTTTTAGCTTCCATTGAAGAAAAGAATAAAAACGATGAAATAACAACAAATACTTTAACATTAGTTGGTAACATTAATTTTTCAGGAGTAGAAATACTTTACATTTAATTAAAATTGTAAAGATGGAAAAATCACATATTTAGTATATCAACCAAGCATTTTCTGTATGAAAATAATTGCTAAAAAATTATATATTAGAGGGGAGTGTATATGTATGAAAGCAGCTTTTTTAATCATAGATATGCAGAATGGATGTCGTGAATTTTGTAAGTGTCAAAGGGAATTTGATGAGGCAGTGGAGTATATAAATGAGGTAGCTAAGTTGTTTAGAGAAAAAGAATTACCTGTTGTAAGAGTAATGGATATTGAAGTAGGGGATGGACCTGGTTCTAAAGGATTTGAATTTGTGGATTCTATTATTGCTAATGAAAATGATATTATAATTCATAAAGAGTATAATAATGCATTTTTTAAGACAGAACTTCATAATAAATTACAAGAACTTGAAGTTGACTTTGTGGTTATAAGTGGATTTGCAGCTGAATATTGCGTACTTTTCTCATATAATGGAGCAATAGAAATGGGATATGGAACATCACTGCTTCAAAATGGTATAGCAGGTGTTGAGTATGATGAAGTGAAAAAAATGCAGATAATAAGGCCAGTAGTTAGTATTGAGGTATTGGAATACTTTTTATAGCTTATGTTGCAACGTATTTTATTCCTAATTAACATTAAATAAATATTTTTATTGGTTAATCCATCCTTTACATACATTAACCCATTTTATTGGATTTGAATACTTTTCTAGTTCCATTATGCTTAATTCCACAGCACTGTTTCCGCTTCCTGCAGCTGGGTATACTGTAGAAAATCGTTTTATTGAAATATCAAGATAAACTTGAACTTTTTCATTTATGGCAAATGGACACACTCCACCTGGTGCATGACCGACTATTGTTTCTACTTCTTTAGCAGGAATCATTTTGGCTTTTTCATGGAATTCTTCTCTGTATTTTCTATTATCTATTTTAGCATCGCCCGCAACGACAATCAATATTCCTTTACTACCGACTAAAAATGAAAGAGTCTTTGCAATCCTTTCCGGCTCGCATCCAAGAGCTTCTGCCGCAAGTTCCACTGTTGCACTTGACTGTTCCAATTCCATTACTTTGTTTTCAATACCAAAGCTTTTAAAATATTCTTTTACTTTAGTAACTGACACTTTTTTAACCTCCCATGTTTTATTCATTCTTATATGCTCTCAGTATACAATAAGTTTATATATAAGTAAAACAATGTTTTCTAATTCATAAATTGCTGAAAATATCTCATCATTACCTAAGGCACATATATGGTATTTAGTATAAATCTTATTACTTGCCTTTTATGATTAATATACATAAATTCTATTTTATTATAGTCCAGTAATTTAAAATTAAAAGTCCTTATAAGATTATATATTAAGCCCCTAAATTAGTTTGGATAATTGTGTATGCATTTAATGTAATGTAGAAAGTAGTTAGGGGGAAGTTATGAAGAGTAAGATTTAGACAAAAAAATTAAAAGTGGAAATATCAATATTTAGCAAAACAGGAACAGTTCTATTGGCAAGTTGTTGTTATAATAAAATTATCCTATGGATAAGGGAAAGGTGGAGGTGACATTGAATTATAGGAAGGATATAGAGAAATGTATTAAATTTATTGAGGAGCATATTAAAGAAAATATTACTATTGAAGAAGTTGCTAATGAATCTGGATATTCTCCCTATCATTTTTGTAGGGTTTTTAGTTTATGTAAAGGCATGTCTGTTATGGAATATATTCGAAGGCGCAGATTGTCTTTAGCAACCGCAGAGTTATTCAAAGGTAGAAAAATTATTGATATTGCTTTGGAGTATGGGTTTGAAACACATAGTGGCTTTACTAGGGCATTTCGTAAAGTGTTTGGTTATAGTCCCACACAGTATATGATACGAATGAATGGATATTTGGATAAAAAAACAACATTTGAAATTGGGGGTGATATTATGAAGCCTGTTATTGTAAAAAGACCTGCATTTAAGGTTGCTGGTTATGGAATTAATATCAATATTACTGGAGTCACATATACAAAGGATATTGCATCTTTCTGGAGCAATTATAATGGTGAAAATTTAGAAAGTAAAATGTATAAAATTTTAAATCCACCTAAACATGCTGAAGTGGGATTGTGTGTTCCATTATCTGAAGATGGAAATGCAATATATCTTTTAGGTGTAATTGTTGATGACTTTTCAAAGGTAGAAGAAGATATGCTAACGGTAGAAGTTCCAGAAGCTGAGTATGCCGTTTTTACAACCACTCCTGTTGATACTACAAATGATAAAGAACAAAAGGGGTTTGCAAAGATTATTAAAGGAACGTGGAAATATATTTTTGAAGATTGGTTTAAAAACAGTGGATATATTTATGACGAAAATAAACTTGATTTTGAATTTTACGATGAACGTTGTCATTATAGAAAGGACACTGTTATGGATATTTATGTTCCTGTTAGAAAAGTGAAATAGAATTGAATACTTTTTTTATACTTAAAATAAGTATTTAGAATAAATCAAAGAAGAAAGGTGATAAAAGGTGTTAAGTTATTATGGGAGTTTGTGTTCAGAAGTATATGATATGGATAAGCCCATAGGTCATTCTTTTGGAGATGTAGAATTTTACATGAATAGATTAGAGTCATGCAAGGGAACTATTCTTGAACCCGCAACAGGAACTGGTCGTATATTAATTCCTCTTTTAGAAAAAGGATTAAATATTGATGGATTTGATAGTTCAAAAGATATGTTAAAGATATGTGAAAATAATTGTAAAAAAAGAGGCTTGAGCCCTAAACTTTTTGAGGCAAAGATGGAGTTTTTTTCACAAGATACAGAATATGATGCCATTATAGTGCCAACGGGAACGTTTCTTCTACTATATAAAAGAAAAGATTCAATAAAGGCATTAGAAAACTTTTATAGACATTTATCTAATGGTGGTAGATTAATTCTTGATATATTTTTACAAACGGATATTTCTATAGGTACAGTTTCCACAAAAACCTTGGAATGTTCTAATGGAGATATAATTACATTAGAAAATAAAATTGTAGAGGTTGACCATATAAATCAATATACTGTTTCTCATGGACGATATGAGAAATGGCGTGAAGGAGTACTTCTACAAACAGAATTAGAGTATTTTCCATTACGTTGGTATGGAGTAGAGGAGTTTAAATCAATACTTGAAAGTATAGGATTTAAAAATATTGTGATTTCTTCAGGTTATAAATTTGACCAGTATCCATCAAATTCTGAAGAAGTAATTACTTTTGAAGCTGTTGCTCTTAAATAGAAATATAATTACTAATTAGATATTTAATATAGTAATCAATCGAAAAAAATTTTTCTCCACTATGGGCTTTTTTGTAAGAGCCCCTAGGATGATAATGTAAGCTGAAAATTATTTTATGGAACTTATTAAACTGATATAAGCTAAGAATGCAATTAAGGTTATCAAAGGAATTCATCCATATGAAGAACCCCTAAGTAATATTATCCCACATCTTCATTTTCAATTTATGGACTCTCCAAATATATTAGAAGCAAACGGATTGCCAATAATGTTTCAGGATATAAGTATTAATTCAATTAATTTTAATTTGAATGAAGCTAATTCAATAGCGTTTTCCGATCTTTTATATGTTGATGTAAAATAAATAATAAAATACTCTAGGTGGTAAGATAGTAGTTGTAGATGAAATTTGTTTAATATATAACTCAACTTTCGCACATAAAATTTAAGGCGGAAGCCTTTAAAATAAACATATAAAGCAAAGAAACATTCCTTTTGGTATAATAGAATCATGACAAACATCACACCAAGGAAAGGAATGTTTCTTATGAATACTATTATATCAAATGATACTACTGATAAACAACTTAATTTTACTATAAATAGATTTTTTAAGGATAACAAAATTGGATACATACTTAAACAATGTAATTTTTCTAAAGAAAAAGGATTTTCCTGTATAAAAATATTTAAATATATCTTTATGCTTGTTTTTACTGGAAAAAACTTATTTAGAAACTTGGAATTTGGAAAAAATAATCAATTTTCAAAGGATACTATATATAGATTCCTTAACTCACCAAACTTCAATTGGAGAAAATTTCTGTTTTTACTTTCTTCATCAATCATAAAAAACATTATTGTGCCTCTTACTTCTGAAGATAGAGTTAATGTACTTGTAGTTGATGATTCTTTATACAGTAGATCTAGAAGTAAATCTGTTGAACTTCTTGCAAGAGTTCGTGATCATGTTGATCATAAATATATCAAGGGCTTTCGCCTTCTTACTCTTGGCTGGTCAGATGGCAACACTTTTTTACCACTTGCGTTCACTCTACTTTCTTCCGAAAAGGA
Source organism: Haloimpatiens massiliensis (assembly GCF_900184255.1). Lineage (NCBI taxonomy): Bacteria > Bacillati > Bacillota > Clostridia > Eubacteriales > Clostridiaceae > Haloimpatiens > Haloimpatiens massiliensis. The sequence goes on from NZ_LT854640.1 coordinate 353,542, forward strand.
GAAAAACAGACTTTGCTCAGAAAATCACAATATTGATAAAAGAACTAATGGATCTAAACTCCGTAAGGAGGCTATTTTAAAGTCACCCGAAGTTATGATTAGTTTACTTAAACAAGTTTCAAAATATGCTATTCCTGCTTCATATGTTCTTTTTGACAGCTGGTTTACGTACCCAAAAACTCTTATACAGATTTTAGAACTCAAACTTAATACTATTGCCATGGTTAAAGCAATGCCAAGGGTTTACTACAATTACAATGGTAAATTATTGAACCTTAAAGATCTTTACGCTGCTTTAAGAAAAAGGCGTGGTAAGGCCAAAATTCTCTCTTCTGCTATTGTAGGTATTGGCTCTGACAAAAATGGTAATGAAGTAAAAGCAAAAATTGTATTTGTAAGGGACAGAAACAGAAGTAGAAAATGGCTTGCTTTAATTTCAACCAATATATCCTTAGATGATAACGAGATAGTAAGAATTTATGGAAAACGTTGGGATATAGAGGTTTTCTTTAAAATGAACAAGTCCTTTCTAAAACTCGCTAAAGAGTTTCAAGGGCGTTCTTATGATTCCATGGTTTCACATACTTCTATAGTTTTTACTAGGTATATTATGCTTACTTTAGAAAGTCGTAAGAATAATGATGTCAGAACTATCGGTGGATTTTTTTATCAATGTTGTGATGAACTTCAAGATGTTAAGTTTTGTGAAGTAATGAATCTTATTATAGATATTTTAAAAAATGTATTAACTGAAAAACTTCTTCTTTCAAAAGACATTATTGACTCAATAATAGATAGTTTTATTGCTGCTTTACCTTGTTATATCAAGGAGAAGTTAGTCTTTTTGTCCTGCGAAAGTTGAGTATATAATTAATTATTTATAATTTATATTAGTATAATATATTAAAAAATAATAATTTATTTTTATAATATGTTTACAGTGATGTATTTATGTAAGCGTTGACGATGAAAGTTATAATGTAGTATAATACAGATGTAAGATACGGATTGTAATAGCACTTAGCTTGCTACACAAAACCTATTTACAGATATTTTTGTTATATCTGGAGATAGGTTTTTTTGTTTTGGGGGAGGAATTTTATGGTAATAAATAAGATTTTAAACAATAATGCAGTCATAACATTTGATGATAAAGGAAAAGAAATAATTATAATGGGAAAGGGAATAGCCTATGGTAGGAGAAATGGTGATGCTATTGAACAAAGTAAAGTTACTAAAAAATTTATTTTAAGTTCCATGGAATATCCCAACCATCTTGTTGATATTTTAAGTAGTATTCCTACGGAATGTATTGAACTTTGCTATGACATTGTACAATATGCAAAGCAGAAATTATCTATGAAACTTGATGATTCCTTGTATATTTCCTTGATGGACCATATAAGTACTAGTATTGAACGCTATAATAAAGGAATTACACTAAAGAATAAGTTATTATGGGAAATCAAACATTTTTATAAAAATGAATATGAGATTGGACTATATGGAATTGCTATGATTAAAAAAATTTATGGTTTAACCATGTATGAAGATGAAGCTGGATTTATTGCACTCCATATTGTCAGTGCTGAAGTCAGCAATAATATTCATGATGTATATGAGATAACTGGATTTATACAAAATATTATAAATATTGTTAAATATCACTTTAAGCGTAATTTTGATACTGATTCACATAATTATTATCGTTTTATTACTCATTTAAAATTTTTTGGACATAGAGTTTTTTCAAAAAAATCTAATAAAAATGACGATCTTAATAATAATCTGTTGGACATTATAAAAGAAAAATACAAGGAACCGTATTTATGCAGCTTGAAGATAAAACAATTTATTGAAAAAAAGTATTATTATTATTTAGATGATGATGAAGTCCTATATCTTACAATACATATTACAAAGCTTATAAGTGATAAATAAATTAAGACAAGTTATAAAAGTAAATAGCTTATTAAAACTTTTATTTTAGTTTATAAATTGAATAACAAAATAGAGGGGGTGATTGTAAAAAAAGAAAATATTTATTGTTGGGTAGTAACATTAAGTTGGCTAAACCTTCATTTTATAAAATAGGAAATGGAGGAATTTAAAATGAATTATGAAAAAATGGCTAGTGAAATTTTAAAAGCTGTAGGAGGAGAGAATAATATTAATTCTCTAGTTCATTGTGCAACAAGATTAAGATTTAATCTTAATTCTGAATCAAAGGCTGATGATGAAAAAGTTAAGGCAATTAATGGGGTATTATCTTTAGTAAAAAAGGGAGGACAATATCAATTAGTAATCGGTAATGATGTAGACAAAGTCTATAAAGAAATAATGAAAGTTACTAATTTAGATTCATCAAAGGACAATAAGAGTAAGGAAAAGGACGGGATTATAAATAGAGTTCTGTCAGTTATTACTGGATCAATTGCACCAATGATTCCATTACTTGCAGGAGCAGGAATGGGAAAAGTATTACTTTTAATTTTAAGTTTAGTTGGAGTTTTAGATAAATCATCTCAAACATATACTATGTTAAAATTTATTTTTGATACGGGTTTCTATTTTATGCCGGTATTTGTTGGCTTTTCAGCGGCAAAAATATTTAAATGTAATAGATATTTGGGAGCATTTATTTGTCTATCAATGCTTCATCCAAAGTGGATTTCATTAGTAGCTGCAGGAAAACCTGTATACTTTCTAGGAATACCACTATCATTAGTAAGTTATTCTTCACAGCTTGTAACTGCTATTTTAATTGTATGGATAATGTCTTATATTGAGAAATATGTTTATAAGTACGTTCCAGAAATGATTAAAGTGTTTATGGCACCATTGCTAGTTATATTAATCACTGCACCATTAGGATTTATTATAATTGGACCAATAGGTAATTACATTGCACAATTAGTTGCGGATATTGTAATGTTTGTTCAGCAACATTTTGGCATTGTTGCTATTCCAATTTTAGCAGCTGTATATCCATGGTTAGTATCCATAGGTATGCATAAAGCATTAAGTCCAATTTGTGTTATGCTCATCGAACAAAATGGTTTTGACCCTGTTACACGTGTTATTGCATTATGCTCTAATATTTCTCAGGCTGCGGCATCACTTGCAGTATCATTAAAGACTAAAAATAAAGAATTTAGACAAATTGCATTTTCATCAAGTGTTACAGCATTTTTAGGAGGAATTACTGAACCAGCAATGTATGGTGTTAATCTTAAATTAAAAAAGCCAATGTATGCTTGTATGATTGGCGGAGCAACAGCAGGATTATTTGCTGGAATAGTTCAATTAAAGGCTTTCGTCTATGTAACACCAGGATTATTGAGTTTACCAATGTGGGTATCTCAAGGTACTAACAATTTAATATATGCTATCATTACATTAACTATATCTGCAGTAGTAACATTTATTGCTACATTAATTATTGGGTTTGATGACCCAGTTGAAGAGAATAAAGAAGAACAGAAAAAAGTTATAGAAAAAACAGGTTATGAGAATATTTTAACACCAGTAAAAGGAGTGACTGTTCCCTTAAAGGATGTTGCTGATGAAACTTTCTCAAGTGGAGTAATGGGTGCTGGAATAGGAATTATTCCTAGTGAAGGCAAAGTATATGCTCCAGGAGATGGTGTGATTAGTGCCTGCTTTCATACAGGTCATGCTATTGGAATGACTATAAATGATGTAGAAGTATTAATTCATGTAGGAATAGATACGGTATCTTTAGATGGAAAGTATTTTAACTTATTGGTTCAACAAGGGCAAAATGTTAAGAAAGGTGATTTACTATTGGAATTTGATATTGATAAAATAAAAGATGCGGGATATGATTTAACAACAAGTGTAATTATAACCAATAGTAATGATTATATGGATGTATTGCCAACTAATAAGAATAAAGTTGACATAGAAGATGTTTTATTGACAGCAATTTAGGGGGGATTAATATGATATATGCTGATTTGCACGTGCATACAAACCACAGTGATGGTATTTGTGAAATTGCTAATGTTCTTGATATGGCAAAAAAGAAAGGAATAAAGGCATTAGCTATTACTGATCATGATACAGTTGACCAATTTGATGAAATTAAGAAACTAGGCGATAAAATGGATCTTGAGGTAATAAAAGGTGTAGAAATGAGCTGTTATGATTATGATGTATTTAAAAAGGTTCATATTGTTGGACTATGGCTTAATGAAAATACCCCACACATTAAAAAGTTATGTGATAAGACTTTAAAATGTCGAGATAATTATCATAGAGACTTAATAAAGGAATTGTCTCAAAAAGGGTATGATATTACTTATGAAGATGCTAAAAAATATTCCAAATACAGTATTGTCTTTAAAATGAATATTTTTCAAGCTCTAAAGGAGAAATATACATATGAGATGACAAAGGAAAAATACAAGGAACTTTTTGCTTCAAAGACATCAAAGGAAACTGATTTAAAGATGGGATATACTCCTGTAATGAAAGGGATTGAAGCAATAAAAAAAGATGGTGGTATACCAATTATTGCTCACCCATGTCAATATAATAATTATGATGAGATTGAAAAATATGTTGAATATGGATTAAAAGGAATTGAAATAAATCATTCTAAGATGAAGAAAATAGATTACGAAAAAACATTAAATTTGGCAGCTAGATATAACTTAGCTAAAAGCGGAGGCAGTGACTTTCATGACCCTGATTTAATTGAATTTGGGTGTTTTGGTTTAACAAAAGAGCAGTATGAAGAATTAAAGCATTGGCCTAAATAATTAACTTATATGATGAAAGTGCATTAGAATAGAAATATTTTATAGATTTTTTAACAGATATAAAAGTAGATTCGAATGAATCTACTTTTATCATAAACATATGAGCTAGGACAAAAAAGGCATTGTGATGTTGAAGCGGACATTTAAAATCTCATATCCGACGGCGATGAAGTAGGTACTTCCTATCCATAAAAATGCATGTAAAATTATTTAAAATCCTTTTTAATTAGTTCTATGTAAGTATCGATAACTTTGTAAAAAGAATCGATATCTTCAATAGTACATTTCTTTAGTAAATCATCTAATGTTTTGGCAATATCAATAGTGTCATATAATTTGTGAGCTTGACTTAATTTTAAACCTTCTTCAGTTACCTTGAGAAGAATAGTTTTTGCATTATCCTCTTTTTGATAACGAGTTACAAATCCACGTTCCACTAAGCGGCTTACGGTTTTTGAAATTGCTCCTTTAGTGCGATTCCAATATTTTGAAAGTTCAGTTACAGTTGTTCCAGGGTTGTCGCCAATAAAAGTTAATATATGTGCTGGATTAGGATGTTATTTTGCAATTTTAATGGGTCAGAACGGAAAACAGTTAGTGGGACCATTGTCTAGGGCCATGATCATATACATGGTTATAGTTGCCATTTATTATATGCTTTCAAATACTATATTTGCTTATATTGGAGCAGGTAAAAAAGGTGTTCGAGCTTATTGGAAAACTGCAATTACACCATGTTTAACAGCTCTTGGAACTTGCTCTAGTGCTGCATGTATTCCAGTAAATTTAAAAGCTGCAAAGGAAATAGGTATACCTGATGATATAAGTGATATTACAATTCCTATGGGAGCCAATTTACATAAAGATGGAGCATGTATTATAACAATTTTAAAAATTGCATTTATGTGTTCTGTATTTAATGTACCCTTTACAACACCTAAAAATATTGTTATTGCAGTAATTGTAGCGGTAGTTGCTTCAACTGTTATGGGAGCTATACCAGCTGGTGGGTATGTAGGAGAAATATTTATTGTTTCAGCATTTGGCTTCCCGGCTGTTTCAATACCAATTATGGTTTTGATCGGAACAATCACAGATGCTCCTGCTACTGCAATTAATGTAACTGGTGATACGGGTGTTGCCATGATTGTAGCACGATTTGTTGAAGGAAAAAGATGGTTTGAAAATAAGTAAAAGTGAAATATACATTTGTTTTTAATAACTTTTAACTTTATCGAATCTAAGGTTTTATAACATAAACTGGAGGTTTATGTTTGCTAAATATAACATTTTGAATGATTGAGCTGATTCATACCTGCAATTTTATGTTGCTAGTATGAATCAGCATTTTTATAATTAATTATTATTTAAATATTTTCTAATATATTTACCTCAACTACTGGTTTAGTTATATAAAAATACAAGTTATTGAATATAAAACTGGCGTAAACTATAATTAAGTTGATTCATGAATCAACTTAATTATAGTTGGAGGATAAATTTATGTCTATTGAAATTGGAAAACAAATAAAAAATTTACGTATAGAAAAAGGAGTTACTCAGGAGGAGCTAGCAAAGCATTTAGGTATTTCTTATCAAGCGGTGTCTAAATGGGAAAATAATATTACATCACCGGATATTGAGTTATTGCCAAAGCTTTCAGTTTACTTTGGAGTTACTATTGATGAGTTATTTGTTATACCCTCTGAAGTTCAGATAGAAAGAATAGGAAATATGATTTATAACGAAAGGATAATAAGTCCAGAAGTATTTAATTATGCTGTGAATTTTCTTGAAAATACCCTTAAGGATGAGCCTGAAAAATCCGAAGCGTATTTCCTTTTAGGGGAACTTTATAATCATAGGGCTGAAAATGATCATAAAAAAGCAGCCATTTATATAAAAGAGGCTTTAAAATATGAACCTTATGAAAAGGATTATCACGGTGCACTTATTCATGCAGAAAATGGTGTATTTGGTGATGAATATTATAATAGGCATGATGGTTTAATTAAATATTATGAAGAATTTACAAGAGAGCATCCAAATTATTGGAGCGGGCATTTATTTTATTTGGATCAATTAATTAGGGATGGGCATTACGATAAGGCTAGGGATACATTAAAGAAGGTGAAGAAGATTGAGCATACCTCACTAGATTTTATGTATGAAGGAGACATTGAATTTCAGTTAGGTCATAGGGAGAGTGCTATAAAGTTATGGGATCAAGGAGTAAATGAATTCCCATCAGATTGGAAGGCCTATATTTCTCATGGTGATCGTATGGTAAGAGTGGGATATTATGAAAAAGCACTTAGAGATTATGAAAAGTCTGTGCAATTACAGGAGAAACCACGTCTTGTAGATCCACTTGAATTTATGGCATGGATATATGAGCTTCTAGGAAAGTATAAGAATGCTGTTGAAGCTTTGAAGAGAGAGATTTCCATCCTTCAAGAGGAGCACAATATTTCCTCAGGCGAAATGATAGATAAACCAAAAAGAGAAATAGAAAGGCTTAAAAAATATTATGAAAAAGTATCTCTATGAAATAAAACATTTAATACTTTTAAATGTAATTTGTGATCTACTAGCTACTATAGCTTTAGCTAATATTCCTTATTTAACCAAAAAGCTATTTGATTCTATTGGAAATTCTGATGAAACATATTTAGGAATTCTAATTTTAATATATATTGGATGTAATGTTTTAAATTTGGGTCTTTCCTATATGGAAAATTTATTGAATTTTAAACTGGGTATTGCTTTTGAAGTAAGTTTAAAAAAAGACTTCTTTAGAACTATAACTAATTATAGCTACAAGAGATTTTCAGCTAAAGACGTGGGAGAATACATTTCTCTTCAAGGTAATGAGATAACTCAGCTTGAGATGGACTATCTTACTCCTTTTATAGATATAATTAAATCTATCAATATATTTATTGTGTATGGAGTTATGTTTTTCGCTTTTATTGATTGGCGTATTGCATTAGTAATGCTTTTTTCCTCTATAATAGCTACTTTAATTGCGCCTAATCTTACTGCTAAAAAATTATCTTTAAGAAGAAAAGTGTATTTAGATAATATGGGCCTTTATGTGTCTAAAATAAAAGACCTTTTAGAAGGTTTTAAGTTAATTAAGAGCAAAACGAGAAATAATATTTTTAATGAGCAGGAAAAAATTCTTAAGGATACAGCCGAATATAGATTTCAGTACGGTAAATTAAAGTCATTTGCTTTAGTTATTAATGGAGCTTTTATATATTTATTACACATAATTTCCTTTGCTATGGTGGGGTATTTACTTATAAAAAAGGAAATCACCATAGGTACAGCAGTGGCTACTTTTGGCTATATAGAGTGCTTTATAAGTCCCATGGAGTCACTGATTTATGATATAAATACTATAAAGTCAACTAAAAGCATTAAGCTTAAAGTTTTGGAGTTTTTAAGAATTAATGAAAATTACAAAGACTTGATGGTTAAAAAAGAATTTAATTCTCATATAGAATTTAAAAATGTAACTGTAAATTATGAGAACTTTTCTTTGAAAGATTTCAGCTACAGATTTGAAAAAAATAAGAAGTACGCAATAATTGGGCACAGTGGCTCAGGAAAATCCACTATAATTAATGCTTTAATGAGATATGTGGAATTAAATAAGGGGAATATTTATATAGATGATGAAAAGCTAGAGGATTTAGATACCTCTTATATAATTCATAATGTAAATCAGCAGGAGCATATATTTGCTAGCGGGTATAAAAACAATGTGACAATCTTTAATTCATTTCCTTTTAATAAGGTTAGTTTTCTAGAAAATGTTTTAGATAAAAATATGCTAAATTCTATAGCTGAAAAATCAAATTGCCAAGATTTAAGTGGCGGAGAAAAACAGGTTTTAGCTATCTATAGAATGTGTTTGGCTGATGCATCTATTTGCCTTATGGATGAAGTGTTTTCTGCAACGGATATGAATATTACTAATAAGTTGGAAAGGTTCTTATTATCAATGGAAGATAAAACCATGATTATGATAACTCATAAATTATCGGAACAATTGAGATACTTTGATGAAATTCTTCTAATGGAAAACGGAAAGCTTGTACAAAGTGGTACCTATGAAGAGATTTGTGAGTCCATGGAATATAAAAAATTGCGAAATGCTTCTTAAAGGTTTTAAAGGTAGTAATCAATAAAGTGTCTATCTAGCTGCATTTTTATTTTATTAAAATTATACTGTGATTAAACCACATTGTACCCTTTTGTGGTTTAATCCTATTTATAGATTAATTAAACTAGATATCTTTTAATCTTCCTGTTTCTGAAATTCTAAATTGTCAACATACTCTTTAGCTTGAACTAAATTGAAAGAAGTATTATCTCTTAACAATTTGACTGCCTTGACCATTTTTCCCTCATTTTTCAAGCTGATTAATTCATCTTTTAGAGAAACCGAAACATATTTGCTTGATAATTCAGGATTTCCTGTTTTGTCTGCCAAGTTATCCAAACGCGTTATAAGTTTCTGATTTTTGTTATTTAAATCTCCTATTGAGTTCCATGTAAATAACCCAGAGATAATAATAAATGCCAACAATACTGTATATTCCATGTAAATTTCACCTTCCTTACACTAGTATATTACCATATAACAAGTTGTTTGGAAATAAATATTACCACAATAATGCAGTACAATTACCGTGGAAATCAATGAATTACGATAAGTCTTTGAAAATTGTATTGAAGGAAGATTTTAAATGCCTATACAATTGAGTTTTTTGTATGTTTTTTTGAAATTTAATAAGTAGAAGTAGACATTTTATAAAACTAGAATTAAATAATTGTATTTAGAAGATTATACATCATCTATTTTATTTACTACATTAATAAATAAAATGATTATAACAAAGTAAGATACTATGAATTAGTGGATTTTAGGGAGAGTTCTAAATATGTTTATTATTTCTTAATAAACATATAGATTAGGTAGTGTATAATAGAAACGGGTGATATAATGGATAAAATATTGATTGTTGAAGATGATGCTGATATAAGGAATATTCTAAAAATCTATTTAGAAGGACAAGCTTACAAGGTATGGGAAGCAGAAAATGGTGCTGAAGCTATGAAACAATTGCACAAACAAATTGATCTTGTTATTTTAGACTTAATGCTTCCGGACACCGATGGACTAAGTATATGTAAAAATATTCGTGAAAAATACCACTTCCCAATTATTATGATTACAGCTAAAAATGCAGATAGTGATAAAATATTAGGCCTGAGCTATGGTGCTGATGACTATATAACAAAGCCCTTTAATCCTTTAGAAGTGGTTGCTAGGGTAAAGGCACAATTGAGACGTTATAAAGAATATGCCGAAAGCACCACTGATGTGGATAGTATTTATTATAAAGGACTTACTTTAAATAAAAAAAGTAAGCAAGTAAGTATTAATGAAAAAGAAATTAAGCTTACACCAACGGAATTTAAAATTTTAAAAGTTTTATTGGAAAGAAAAGGAGAAGTTTTAAGTGGTGAGGAACTGTTTCATTTAATTTGGGAGGATGATTATTATTCTAAATCCACTAATACTATTACTGTTCATATTAGGAATTTAAGAGAAAAAATAGGAGATTCTTCTGAAAAACCAGAATATATTAAAACAGTGTGGGGGGTAGGTTATATCATTGAAATGTAAAAAATGGAAGTGGAATTATTATATTATATCATTTGTAGCTTTTATACTTATATTATTTTTTGTTGATATATATTTAGAAGGAAGTGTTGGAGAATATTTTGTAAGGAGGCTACTTGATGACAGAGAAGAAGTAGTATTGAGTTACAATGGATACCATGCAATAAGGGGAATTTTTCGATGGGATAGATTAAGAAGTATATTGACATTTATAGTTTTTTCAGTTTTTTTTATAGTGCAAATTAGTATTTACATAGCTTCTAAAATATCTCGAAATGATGAAAAAAAGAAAGTTATAGCTGAAGTTGAGGAGAGGATGCGCCTATTTCGAGATGATGAAAAGCCTAGAGATGATCAGGAGCTAAAGTTTATTGATGTGGAAATTAAATCAATTTTAAATGAAAAGGCAAGGGTGGAACAAGAAAAGGAGATGGAAATCCGAAAGAAAGATGATTTGGTAACTTATTTAGCTCACGACTTAAAGACACCTTTAACTAGTATTATTGGATATTTAAATATTTTAGAAGAGTCTGAAGTTACAGAAGAAATTAGGAAGGATTGTTTAAGAAAAGTCTTAGACAAGGCTTATCACTTAGAAGAATTAACTAATCAGTTTTTTGACATTACAAGATTTAATCTTCAAGAGATTCCTTTAAATAAAGCAGAAATTGATGGAGAATTTTTCTTACAACAAATAACAGATGAGCTTTATCCTCTATTTATGCCTAAGAATTTACAAGTTAATTTAAAAGTATCAGCGGATTTAAAAATATATGGTGATGGTAATCTTTTGGCAAGGGTTTTGAATAATCTTTTGAAGAATGCTATTAGTTATAGTAATAGGGATTCTTTTATTAAAGTTACAGGTATAGGAGACCCTAAAATAACTATTATAACCATAGAGAATGATGGGGATGTTATATCTGACCAAGAACTTAAACTGATATTTGAAAAATTTTATCGTAGAGATAAAGCAAGGAGCCAAGCATCAGGTTCAGGATTAGGTCTTGCTATTGCGAAGCAAATTGTTGAACGTCATGAGGGAACATTAAAAGCAGAAAGCGTAAAAGGTCATACAACTTTTAGTATTTATCTACCAAAACCTTTATAAAATCTTTATAAATTCTACATAAAGTGTGAATAAACCTTTATCTTATCATTGATAAACTAATGATATGATTAACCCACAAAAAGGTACAATGCGATGGAATTATGAAATTTCTCTTCCATGCCTTTCATAAGAGCTAGGAACAATAAATTTAATTTAAGAAATTCTAATCTTTTAGCCATATAAAATTATCTAACGCTCACATTCAGCGTCCTGCCTCAGGTTCGCTAGCCTGGCGTCCTTTTAAGGCTTACGATAATTTTATATGTCTAAAAGAAGAATTTCTAAAATTAAATTTAAACAATTCCTTCGCTTCTTATGAAAGTCATTCCAGAGAAATTTCATAATTCAACTAATGTAATACCTTTTGTGGAATAATCATGCTATAAGATAAAGGTTTATTTTTTTAGGGAGGGCTGAAAATGGAATTAAGGATTGATAAGGTAACAAAAAAATTTAAAGATTTAAAGGCAGTAAAAGATGTTAGTTTGAATTTTACTCCAGGTATATGGGGACTTTTAGGACCCAATGGTGCTGGAAAAACAACTTTGATGAGAATGATGGTAGGAAATTTAAAACCTAGTGAAGGGGAAATTTGTTTTGGCAATAATAAAATCTCTAGTTTAGGAGGAGAGTATTTAGGAAGGATAGGATATTTACCTCAGCATTTCGGATATGATAAGAATCAAAGTGTAGAAGACTTTTTAAACTATATAGGTGCTCTAAAGGATATTGATAAAGCTACAAGACGTACATGCATTACAGAGTTATTGAAACAATTTAATTTATCTGATGTAAAACACAAAAAAGTAGATGAGCTTTCTGGTGGCATGAAAAGAAGAGTAGGTATTTGTCAAGCTATGATCAATAATCCAGATATATTAATTGTGGATGAGCCTACAGCAGGTTTGGATATCGAAGAGAGAAGAAATTTTCGCCATTATTTAACAACCATTAGTAAGGAGAAAATAATTATTCTTTCCACTCATATTGTATCGGATATAGAGTTTATTGCAAATTATCTTATACTTATGGAAAAAGGAGTAATTATTGAATCAGGAGAAAGTCATACATTAATTAATTCTATTGATGGTATGGTTTTTGAAACAGTTATACAAGAGAAGGAAATGTATAATATAGAACAGCAATATCGTGTCATGAACTTTCGTAATGAAGGGAATGGATTAGTGACTATTCGATATGTTGCAAAATTACCACTGAGAAACAGTAAGCAGGTGAAACCTAATTTGAATGATTTCTATCTTTCAAAGGTAAAGGAGGCTAAATAATGGATTTATTTATTTCTGAGCTAAAACGTCAAATGGGCGGGAAGAGATTTATATCTTACCTTCTGGTTTCTATTATTTTAGCAATACTATGGGCATGGTTTATTATAGGAGGAGCAACAGAAGGATTCATGATGACTGGCTGCTATAAGGGACTTAAAGGAATGTCGGCAATAAAAGCTGCAGCTAAGGATAGAAATGTATATGCCGGTAAAATGCTTGAGAAAAATTTTCAAAAAAGTGGAGAAGTTTTTTTGAATTCGAAAAATAAAGAAGATAAGATTATAATGAATGACGATTTATTAAAATTGGCAGTTTATGCAGATACATTGGTTATGCAAAATTATAAACTTAAAAAAATATCAGGAGATGCTAATCTAGAATGTGAAAAATTCCCTGTGGATTTTGGTTCTCATTTTTATGAAAATGAAGACTTATATTATCAAGAGCTTATTTCTAAAAACACAAAGAATCAATCTGAAAAAGAATTAGCTTATAGAATGTGGAATCAGGTAGAAAAACCTTATACTTACTATTCTGGTTATGAAGTATGGGAAGATGGCATTTCACATATTCAATTATTTACTTTTGTACTTTTAATAATTATGGGCTTTTTTTCTAGTGGAATTATTGCTAAGGATAAAGAATGTGGATTAGATGAAATTATATCTTCAACAAAATGTGGGAGGCAGAAGTTAGTGTTTGCTAAACTTTTTATACCAATTATTATGGGATTTTCTATGTACGTGCTTGGAATGGGAACATATATAGGAATTTTAAAGCACTATCTTCCAGCAAATGCTCTTAAAACATCAGCTCAGTTATCAACAACTATTTTACCTTATAATTTAAGTGATTTAATAAAAAACATGATCTTGGTGGGATTTATTGGGACACTTACATTTTGTTCATTTGCAATTTTTATTTCTTCTAAAGTTAAGAAAAAATCAACAGCAATGAGTATTAGTGTACTAGTTATTGTAAGTGGATTTTTATTATGTGTTGGCAGAGATTTAAACAATCTAATATTGAGGGTAATAAAATTAGTTTTACCAGGTAGTTTGGTATTTTCATTTTCTGACATTATGAAATTTAAAGTACCTGTAGTTTCTATATTTGGAAAGGCATTTTTTTATTTTAAATTTTGTTCAGTTATCAGTTTATTGATACTTTTTATAAGTTTGATAATGGCTTCATGGAATTATGTTAGGAGGTAATAAATTCATGATCTTATTGGAAATGAAACGTCGTTTATATACAAAAAATGTATTATTATCTTTACCGGTTATTTTTATTATAACTATAGGTTTGAATTTTATAACAGTAAATGATCAAAAGGATTATATTAATGATTTAAAAAAACAGAACTCCTATGAAGGAAATATTACAGAGAAAAATCTTTATTCAGCTTTAAAGAAAGTGCGAGATGAAAAATCTAAAAGCTACTATTACCAATCACAAATTTGGGTAATCGATAATCTTGTTAAGGATTATCCAGGGATTCTTTATAAAGAGAATAAAATAGAGGACTATCCTGATAAATATGCTACAGAATTTTATGATTGTTGGAGAAATAAATTTAAGGAATTAATTAAAAGACTTCCAGCATCAGAGCAGCAAATTGCCATGGATAATTTAACCAAAGTTAAGACTCCATTTGAACAATATCCTGGACATTATTTTTATTATGATGTCTTTGCAAATATGAAGTTACTTTTTATAATTACTATGTTTTTAGTGACATTCTTTGCTTCAGGAACCTATTCTGACAGCTTTGAAGATGAGAGCATAGAAATTCTTAGAACTACTAAAGGATATAAGAAAAATATGATGGTTAGAACTTTACCGGTAATTTTTTATGGAGTATTATTGACGCTAATTACCATTTTAGGAACAGTAGGAATAATCGGTTCTACGGTAGGATTTAAAACGTTAAAGACTAGCTATAAGATGCTTTCATTATTTTCTTTTGGCAATCTTTCTATAGGGCAAGCTATCATGGTAGCGGCATTAGCAGAAATCTTTGGAATCCTTGCTTTATCAATTTTAATGGGATATATATCTTTAAAGACAAAGAAAACCACCATAGCTATAGCTTCAGGTGTCAGTTTAAGTATATTTTATATGGTGGGAAGCAAACTCCAATCATCTTCAACAAGTTTTATGAATTATATACTAAATGCAATCCCTATGGCGAGCTCTCATATATCAGCAAGTTTGTGTGGATTTTCTCTCAATTTTGGAATATGGGAACCTTATGCAATTATACTGGAAATTTTAATTGTATTTATAATATCTGCTATAGCACTAGTTGTTGCTATTAATAGAAAATAGGTTTAGATATTTATTCACAATAGGTTTGACAATAATAAACTTACATTCCAATGCCATTTATAAAGCTAAGAAAATCCTTTGTAGATTTACTTGGCTTTAATTTATATGGCTAAGTTTTTATGTTTGGTCTTTCGGATTTTAATGACATCCTAATAGATACTATAATACCTCAAAGTGCTTATTTTACAATCTATCTAATTAATATTGTAGAAAATTAAATTTATTTTGTATATAATTATAATGTGTTTTTGTACTTATTTGTATATGAAGTAACTTTTATAAAAACTATATTATTATTGGAAGGTAATATCAATACATATAATACGTTAGATGAAGGTGGCATTATGAAAAATCTAAAGATATTAATCGTAGAAGATGATGTGAATATAAATAATATGATAAAGGAATCATTAATAAAAGAAGGATATGATATTGGACAAGCTTTTGATGGATTTGAAGGGGTAGAAAAGTTTGAAGATGAAGAATATCATATGATAATTATGGATATTATGATGCCTGTTATGGATGGAATTGAAGCCATGAGGAGAATTAGAGAAAAAAGTAAAGTTCCTATTATAATACTTTCTGTAAAGGGAGAAGATAGTGATAAAATAATAGGACTTGGTATGGGAGCTGATGATTATATTGTAAAACCATTTTCAGTACCAGAACTTATAGCAAGAGTTAAATGTAATATAAGAAGAGCCATTTATTATAATGAAACTGAAAATAGCAAAGAAAATAGGATATATCAGTATGGTGATGTAAAATTTGATATGAATAATTACACAGTTACTAAGAGTGGAAAGGAACTTACGCTTACTGCAAAGGAAATGAAAATTTTGAAGCTTTTCTTTGAAAATCCAAATAGGGTATTTACTAAAGTTCAGATATATAACAGTGTATGGGGAGAGGAATTTCTATCGGATTATAATACGGTAACAGTACATATGAGAAGGCTTAGAAGTAAAATTGAAGATGATTCTAATAAACCTAAACTTATAGAAACTGTTTGGGGTATAGGATACAAATTGATAGGTGATAAACAATGAATTGGTTATTAATAATTATTATTGTAATATTATTTATATTGTTATTAAATGATAAAATAAAAACCAATGGAATTACTGAAAAATTAAAAGAAGTCCTTAAAGATAATTCAAGGGAAAGAATAAAATTTAATAATTTAAGTTTAGATAAGAAGGAACTTGTAGAGGAAATTAATAAAATCCTTGATAAATACCAGAAAATTTCTATTGATAATAAAAATTATAAAGAACACCATCAAAAAATGGTTTCAAATATTTCCCATGACATAAGAACTCCACTTACTGCCCTTATGGGATATGTGGATCTTCTTTCGGATAATTCCATTACAAAAGAAAAAAGAGAAGAATATATTAGTATTATTAGAGAAAGAGGTGCTGCTTTAAAAGAGCTTATGGAAGAGTTCTTTCAAATGTCAAAACTTGAATGTAATGATGTGGAGATAACTATTGAAAAGTTTAATATATCAGAGGTAGTAAGAAAAAATATAATTGCTTTTATGAATGAAATAAATGAAAAAGACATAACTCCAAAGATAAACATAGGTGATGAGGAAATTTTTGCTTTTGGAGATAAAAATTATACCAGTAGAATTATAGCTAATCTTATTTCAAATAGTTTGAAATATGGATGTGAAGGAAAGGTTATTGGAATTGATTTAAATGAAGAGGATAAATGGGTAAAACTTAGCATATGGGATAAAGGAAAAGGCATTGATAAGAGTGAACTTCCTTATATCTTTGATAGATTATACACAGGAGAAAAATCTAGGAATAGGAATTTTCAAGGTAGCGGTCTTGGACTTAGTATAGTAAAAAATATGGTTCAGCATATGAAAGGTAGTATAAGTGTTCAAAGTATATCTTATGAAAAAACAATATTTACAGTAAAGCTTCCTAAAAGTAGCAGTTAAGAGTGAGCAAATCATTAGAAAATTATTTTATAGATGTTTAATAAATATAGCAAAAAAGATTTAATAAATTTGTAATAATTGCGTAGCTTGGATTTAAGGATTGTCCCTTATTATGTATATGGATAAGGAGCAATCCTTAATTATTATTCACGTATCGTATAAACGTAGTTTCTATTTTATGTTTTAATATGCTTCTTATATAATTGAAGAATGTTAGATTCTATAAATTTATAATGCAGTTTATCTTTGATAAAAGGGAGGAAAAACAATGGAAAATATATTAAAAACCTATAATCTTACAAGAAAGTATGGTTCTACAGCTGTAGTTGATAATGTTAATATGAATATTAAAAAAGGAGAGATATATGGATTTTTAGGGAGAAATGGTGCAGGAAAGACCACAGCTTTAAGAATGATAATGGGACTTATTTCCCCAACAAAGGGAGAGTATGAGCTTTTCGGAAGAAAGATGGGAAAAAGAGAGGTATTTGGGAGGATAGGAGCAATAATTGAAACACCAGGTTTTTATCCAAATTTAACTGCAAGAGAGAATCTTGAGATTCATAGAAGATTAATGGGAGTTCCTAACAAGGAATATATAGATGAAGCTCTAGAAATTGTTGGACTTACTGATTATGATATTAAAAAGAAAAAAGTTAAGAAATATTCTTTAGGAATGAAGCAAAGATTGGGAGTTGCAAGGGCACTTCTTCATAAACCAGAACTTCTTATTCTTGATGAACCAACTAATGGACTTGATCCCGTAGGCATAAAAGAGATGAGAGAAACTTTACTAGAACTTAATAAAAAGAAAGAAATAACAATACTTATGTCAAGTCATATACTTGGAGAAATACAACAGATTGCCACAAAGATTGGCATTATTCATAAGGGAAAGCTCCTAGAGGAGATAGACTATAAAAGTTTTGAAAAAAAGAATAGGCACTATATTAATTTAGTAGTTAACAATGACAAAAAAGCAGTAACTATTTTAGAAGAATCAATGAATATTAGAGATTATGAAGTAACAGAGCCGAATAAAATTAGAATCTACCAGATGCTTGATAAGTCAAATGATGTTGCAAGAAAAATGATTTCAGAGGGGGTAGAGGTTTATGAGGTTAATGTTATGAATAATACTCTGGAGGATTACTTTGTAAGGCTTACTGGAGGTGGACAAGGTGTTTGATGGATTATATAGTGAATTTTTAAAATTAAAAAGAACGGGATACTATATCACTATTTTATTAGCTGGGCTAATTTGCTTGGAATTTAGTACAATAAATAAAGAAATGGTGTCATCTTTAAATTGGTATGGATACTTTTTTAAATTTGAATTTATAGCATTTAGCATATTTTTTACATTGGTTATTCCAAATATTATTGCAATTATATTTATTAGAGAATTTAGGCATAAAACAGTACCTATAGAATTTACTTATCCTAATGGAAGATTTGGAGCTTTTATTAATAAATTTTTAATGAGCATAATAGTGATAGCTATTATTTATTTGATGAGTTACATTTTTTTAGTTTTAAAAGGAATTATTTTTTTAAAAACACCTTTAACACTAGAACCTCTTATAAATCATTCTAAAATATTTATAATTTCATTTATTTTTCAAGTAGCACTGACACCAATGGCAATTTTAGTAGCTTTAATGGGCAAAAGTATGATTATTTCATCAGTTTATTCCTTAGCATTAATAATAGGAAATACAAATTATATTTTAGGAAGTAAGTATGGTGATTATATATTTTCAATTTTACCAGCAGCACCTGTTGCAAAGTTTAGAACACCTATATGTGGAGTTCCTATACCAGTAAATATGGTAATAAGCAATAGTGATATATTTATTGGGAGTTTTATATTTATACTAGGTATCGCAGGATGTTTTTTATTTTATAGAAAAGCTAATATTTATTAATAACGCATATTGTTTTTAGTGTAGCAAGGTGATTTAATTTGTAACTATTTATTTGGTTTATTAAAAATTATATATAATCTTTAATTAGGAGGGCTTTTATGTTAAATATTGTAGTATGCGAACTAAAGAAGTTTAAAGGAATTTGGATTCCATTAATTATAGGAGTATTTATTGTTGTTCAAATAAGTTCAGTACCTTTAAATCCATCAGTTATGAAAAATGCGGATGACGTATTTACTTGGGTGAATTTAGCGGTATTTTCTTATGGTTTTCTTGCCGCTATAAATTTGCTTATTGCTTACATGTTTATATGGGAATTCAACAATAATACAATGTTGTCCATGTTAACATATAAGCATAAAAGATGGAAGATATTTATAGGTAAAATTATTTCCGTAATGGTAATATTTTTACTATTATATATTATAGAGTTTCTTATGCTTACATCAATTAGTTATATAACTTTTAGAGACACGCTTACAGTATCTATTATTATAAAGCATTTAATGATAACTTTAAAGGCATATTTCTTTCAGATGCTTATGATTACAGTAACTGCCTCCTTGGCAATTGTAAGTAAAAAGATTATTGTACCAATAATGTATATTGCTATTCAGCTTGTAGCTAGTTTCATATTTTTAAGTGAACCAGCAGTGAGGACATTTATACCATTTCCACTACCAGTTATATCTAATCTCATGTTAATAAGTGACAATTATAAAATCATTAAGAATATTTCAATTATGCCAAGCCAAGTTATGATAGCTATTGCAATGTTTATTGGTGGTATTGTGTACGGATGCTGGTATATAAATAAAATGGAAGTGCAATAAATGCTTTTATAGAGTAAGCAGAAAGGTTAAATCATATTTGAAATTGTAATTAAAAATTCATCAAGTTATCCTTTGAATAAAGATTATTTTTGGAATTGTTATGAATTTTATGATATAAATTGTAAAGATATATTTTCTAATTAAATTGACATTCAAACCTCCAAGTGATATATTTATAACATGAAAGTTATAAATATATCACTTGGAGGTTTTGATATGAGGATAAATAAAATTAAACTAGCAAGCCAGCTGTTTTTTAAATCATTAGTAGTATTTTTAATACTTGTTTTATATATTGTGAGTAGAGCCAACTTTGGATTTAACCAATATCACAACATTATTTCAAAGATTTATTATTCTGTGTTAGTTTTATACGGTCTTACTGGATTTATAAAACAAGAAAAAGTGGATGAATTGGCAGAAAAAATTTTATATAAAGTAAATAACATTGTTCTAGTTGTTGTTAATATAGGATTATTCTTACTGGCTATTCTTGTTGCAGCACCTATGTATAGTAATGTTAACGTTACAAGAGATGTTATAGGGTTATTAATATTGATTTTACTATTTATAATTACTACTCTTAAAGCAAGTTTGTTTTATTATTACAATAGGAAAGGATTATAAAATGACTATTTTAAAAACTAATATAAAGGAATTTAGAGAAAAGGCAAATATGAAGCAAAGCCAATTGGCTGATTTAGTGGGTGTTAGACGAGAAACTATTGTGCATCTTGAAAATGGCAAATATAATCCTTCTTTAAAACTTGCTATGGATATTGCTAAAATTTTTAATACCAGTGTAGACAAATTGTTTGAATTTATAGAGTAAGTAAATCATCACTAAATATAAATCTTCCTGCTAAAAGTAAAACAGCTTAAGTAGCAATTTTATTTATGATACATTCCCCGCCATTTATTAAAGTCCCAAATTTTTTCATAGATGCATTATCTGTAGAAATGTGCATTATTATTTCTTCATTATGGTAATGTATTTTTCATATAGTGCATATAAGAAAGTGAAGACATAAAATATAGGTTTATGTCTTCTGTATTTTTTTACAAATCTTACTACAAAGTTTTATATAGATTATTTATAAATTAAATAAATTTATGTATATGAAAACAACTTAATACATTCAATGGTACTTAAGCAATTGATTTTATACATGTAATGTCGAAAAAGTGTATACGGAAAATATTTGAAAAAAATTTAAATTGTAGTATAATTAATTCATAAGTATGAAAATTAATATATTTCAGAATATTCTAACAAAAATAATTTTAGTTTAATTTTGGTTAATAGAGAAATAAGGTACATGTATTCAAAGTACAATATTTTTCTTATATATACTATATATTTTGGGGGGCGTGTATAGTGAAAAAAATTAAGCTTTTAAGTACTATTTTAACAGCTTCTATGTTGTTTACATTAACCAATCCATTGGCAGTAAGAGCTACTACTAGCGGAGAGTTTGAAAATTCATTACCTACAATTCAAAGAAAAGCGTATAATAGTAAAAAATTCACATCAAAACCATTAGTTATTCTAATTGATTTTCCTGACTATAAATATACAGACTTAGATAAAAGGGAAAAAAATTTTAGAATCAATAATTTTAAGGGGGCAGAAACTACTGATGAATTTTATGAAAACCTTTTCTTTGGGGATGAATATTATGAGACTTCAGATGGAAATAAGCATATTACAGTAAATAAATTTTTCAAAGAAGAATCTGGTGGAACTTATGAATTTAAGGGGAAAGTCGTAGGTTGGTATACAGCTGATAAGAAGGCTAAAGAATATGGATCAAATGATGGTAGTGGTGATCAACCAAGAGCAAGAAATCTTGTAAAAGAATCTATAGAAAAAGCGTCTAAAGACTTAGACTTATCAGAATTTGATGTTGAGGATAAATGGGATTTAGATGGAGATGGAAATTATAATGAACCAGATGGAATAATAGATAGCTTAGTTGTAATTCATCCAGGACTTGGAGAAGAGTGGGGTGGAGGATCTTTAGGGGAAGATGCTATATGGCCATTCAGATGGGGGTTTAATGTTTTCGGGGAAGATATGGATAAGCTAAGTGTAGAAAATAAACAGACTATAGTTGCCAAAAATCCTACAGTAAAAGATAGAAATGGAAAAGAATTTAAAATAGAAGACTTTGCAGTATTTGAACAGGATTTACCAGTAGATTTATTTAATCACGAATTTGGACATATTCTTGGACTTCCAGATTTATATGGAACTAATGAACCACCAGTAGAAAATTGGTCTATAATGGGTGGAAGTTATGCTGGAGATCCTAGAGGCTCTGAACCAGTTAGCTATGGTGCCTATTGCAGGGAATTTTTGCAAAAAGATTTTACAAAGCGAGGTAGAATAGCTAATTGGCAAAACTCTGAGGTTTTAAATTTAGAAAATATAGATGAAAAGGGCATAGATGTAGTTTTAGATCAAGCTAGTATTAAGGGGCAAAATAATGACACTATAAGAATTAATTTACCAGAATGCAATGATGAGAGAGTGGTAACTCCACCGGAAGGTAAGTACTGCTATTTTAGTGGTAAAGGGGATAATTTAGAAAATTATATGTCTACTAAAAGTCCTATAGAATTAATGGGAAAAAATAAATCTGAATTAAGTTTTAGAACTTGGTATAATATAGACCCGGGTTTCGATTTTGCCTCAGTTCAAGTAAAGGAAGTAGGTACTAATGATTGGATTTCCGTAAGGGGAAACTTAACTACTGATACTGTAGATCAGTGGGTTAAGGATAATGAAACACCAGAAGAGATAAAAAGAAGAAATCCAGGTCATGGTATAACTGGTAGCTCAAATAAGCAATGGGTGGATGCAACTTTTGATTTAAGTAATTTTAAAGGTAGAAAAGTAGATTTAAGATTTAGATTCAGGACAGATAGTAATACTCCTGAAGATGGAATTTATATGGATGATATAAAGGTGAACGTAGATGGACAAATTAAATACAAAGACAATGCAGAAAGCGATTCAATGTTTAATTTTGATGGTTTTTCAAAATCAAATGGAGTTATGAGTTATAATCATTATTACTTACTTGAGTGGAGAAATAGTGGAGGGGATACCCTAGTGGATAAAGGTTTAAAAACTATTAATATAGGAAGAAAAGGACTAGAATATGATCCGGGATTAGTAGTTTGGTATATAAATGAAAAATATGCAGGGTTTAGGCCAGATCAAAATACAGCAAATCATAAAGGAGAATTGTTTGCAGGAATAGTGGATGCAGATCAAAATCCTGTAACATATAGATATGAAAAAAGCGGTAAATCTGGAGCAGATAGAATAAATTATCAAATGCATGATGCTGCATTTAGTTTAAGAACTGGTTCAGCTTTAAAAATAGAGGGCAAAACTTCTAATGATAAGTATTATGTTGAAGATAATCATACTTTTATGAATCCGGTATTTAGTGATGACAATGATTACACTGCTAGCAGTTATAATAGGGAAGCAGGTTTAAAATTAAAGAAATACGGTTTAAAGGTTTTTGTAACTGATGAAAGTAAGGATAGAAGTACAGCTAAAATTCATATTGCAAGATTTAAGGATGGAAAAAATACTACAGCACAAGACAGTTCTATATTAAAAGAAGTAAAAGTAGAAAATAATAAATTATATGTTGAAGCACAAGCTAAATATGGAGATATGGCTTATATAGAGTATTTAGGAAAAAATAATAAAAAGCAACAAGTAACTTTAAATTATGAAAATGGGAAATATGTAGGTGAGGTTAATTTCTTATCACAGGATAGTAGTTTTAAAATTAGTCATATTGTGTTTATAGATGCTGTAGGAAATGCTAAGGCTATCTATAATAATGAAGTTCATAAGATATTTGGAGCTGATTTTACTAAAATAAAAACATCCACTGATAATGAAACGGAAAATTCAAGTAAGGAAGATGATAAAACAAAAGTTGATGATGCAAATAATAAAGATGATACGAATACTCAAGAGGATACAATTAAAAATACAAATTCAAAACCAAAGGAAAGTAATAATGCAGAAAGAGGAAAGTCATCTGAGATTTTAGCAAAAGCTCTTCCAAAAACAGGTGGAGTAACTCCAATGGAAAATTATATTTTGGGTATGATTTTAATTGCAAGTGGAATAATTGGTAGAAAAAAATTAAAATAAATTAACTGATTAAACCACAAAAATGTACAATGTGGTGGAATTATGAAATTTCTCCTCAATGACTTGCATAAGCTCAATAATAAATTTAATTTAAAAAATTCTAATCTTTTAGCCATATAAAATTATCTAACGATCACATTTAGCATCCTGCTTAAGGTTCGCTAGCCTGGCGTCCTTGTAGGTTTACGATAATTTTATCTCTCTAAATGTAAATATAAATTAAGCGGTAAATATGACAATATATTTACCGCTTATAGTATTTAGAAATAGTTCTATATCTAAATCAGTCTTTAAAGTACACTTGTTTCAGATCATCAATGCGCTCAGTTAAAAATTCATACATTATTCTTCGAGCTCTATCTGGCTCTTTTTTTTCAATGGCATCTATTAATTTGCCCATATAAGTAATAGGTTCGCAGCCAAAAATCCTATATATTATTTCATTAAAGGTAATGCAAAGCTTTTTGAAAGAATT
The DNA here is from genome assembly GCF_900184255.1 of Haloimpatiens massiliensis. Taxonomy (NCBI): domain Bacteria; kingdom Bacillati; phylum Bacillota; class Clostridia; order Eubacteriales; family Clostridiaceae; genus Haloimpatiens; species Haloimpatiens massiliensis. The sequence goes on from NZ_LT854640.1 coordinate 378,143, forward strand.
ACACACTAATGGATATATATTATTACCTGTAGCACAATATATAGCATGAAGAAATTGAAATTTTAATTGAAATATTTCTGTATTATCGGTAGTTTCAAGAGCTTTTTTATAAATGGAGCTCATAAGTTTTAAATCATCATCCGTGCGGTTTTGAGCTACTAAATATGCGCACTCACAATCAAAATGTATGCGGTAAGATGTTAATGAGTCAAAGGTTTTTTTGTCAAATTTTCCTCCATTGAAGTTGATGATTGACAAAAGTGTATTTAATTGCCCGTTTCTAATATAATCTCCAACAAAAACGCCTTTTCTCGGTATGATTTCAACAAATCCGTTTTGAGCAAGCTCGTAGAGACCTGAATTAATGACAGTTCGACTCACATTTGTTTTTTTCGCCATCTCTCTTTCAGTAGGCAATCGATCGCCAATTTTCCATTCTCCGGATAATATTTTCCCTTCAATTTCTTTAATAAAAAGTTCTTTCATGGTAGGAGGTACTATTTTACGTAAAGACATTTTTAACACATCCTTTGTATTGGTCTAACCAAAGAGCACAAGACTATTGTAGAGAAATCTACAAAAAAAGTCAATTGATTAGTAAATGTAATATATTATTTTTGCATATAATTTTAACTTTATGAGAAAATATTGATTTCTAATACATATAATGTTAAAATTTAGACAAGCTTGGTATGACCACAAAAAAACAAAATAATGGCATGTAGAATTCATAAGTCATACATAAGGAAAATAGAATAAAATAAGGGATATAAATAGGGGGAAGATAACATGAATACTTACAAAGTTATTGAAATTAAGCAAAGTGTCTTTGATGATAATAATCATGAAGCTGATTTGCTTAGAAAAGAATTAAAAAAAGAAAGGACATTTTTGTTGAATTTAATGTCATCACCTGGGTCTGGTAAGACCAGTACTCTCACAAAAACCATTAATGCTTTGAAAGATGAAATGAAAATAGGGGTTATGGAGGCAGATATTGATTCAGATGTTGATGCTAATACTATTTCTCAAACTGGTGCAAAGGTTGTCCAATTACATACAGGTGGAATGTGTCACTTGGATGCAGATATGACCAGACAAGGACTATGTGCATTAGGCACTAAACAAATTGATTTTGCAATTTTAGAGAATGTAGGAAATTTAGTTTGTCCCGCAGAATTTGATACTGGTGCATCAAAAAATGCAATGATATTAAGTGTTCCAGAAGGGGATGATAAGCCATTAAAATACCCTTTGATGTTTTCTATTTGTGATGTTCTATTAATTAATAAAATTGACACATTAGATTATTTTGATTTTGATTTAGAAGAATGTAAAAAGCGAGTAAAGAAATTGAATCCCAATATTAAAATTATTGCAATTTCTGCAAAGACAGGTGAGGGAATAGAAGAATGGACAAATTGGTTACGTAATGAAGTTAAAATATGGAACGAACAATAGCTACAGGAAATTTATTTTAGGAGGCTTATTAACAGTTAAAGAAAGATTATAAAAATTTATAAAAGTCTACTATTTTTTAATAGGCTTCAAAATTATCTAGTAGAATCACCTTAAAATATTATAAAAAATAAGTTATTGAACATAATGATATATAAATAGCAAAGTAAGGTGATAAAACATGATAAAAGCATTAAATATACGGCTATATCCAACACAAGAGCAAATAATTTTAATGTATAAGCATACAGGCTGTATGAGATTTGTTTATAATTGGGCGTTAGCCAAGCAAATGGATAGCTATAAACTTAATAGCAAAAAACTATCAGTTACAGATTTAGGGAAACAATTAACTGTTTTGAAGAATACCGCAGGTTATGAGTGGTTATATGAAGTATCTAATGCAACACTTAAAGAGAGTATTAGAGACTTAGATAAAGCATATACTAATTTCTTTAATGGAAGAGGCTTTCCTAAATTTAAAAGCAAGAAAAAATCAGAACCTAGATTTTATAGCAGATATGACAAAATTTATTTTAAAGATAACTTTGTTAATCTTGAAAAGATAGGTAAAGTTAAATATAGGGTGGATTATGATATTAATTTAACTACTGTAACAAAGTTTAAAAATCCTAGAGTACATTTTAATGGCAGAGTATGGGTACTTTCAATAGGTATTGAAGATAATATTAAAACTGTTAAATTAAATGATTTTAGCTTAGGAATCGATTTAGGAATATCTCAATTAGCAATAACAAATATAGATAAATTAGACACTAGGAATGTTAATAAAACAAACAAAGTTAAAAAACTAAGTAAAAAGTTAAAAAGACTTCAAAGACAATGTTCAAGAAAATATATTATGAATAAGAAGGGAGAGAGTTACCAAAAAACCAAGAACATTGCAAGACTTGAAAAGAAGATTAAAAAACTTCATAGTAAACTTAAAAATATTAGATTAAACCATATACACCAAACTACTTACAAAATGGTGAAAGTCAAACCATATAGAATAGTTATGGAGGATTTAAAAGTATCTAATATCATGAAGAATAAGCACTTATCAAGGGCAATAGCAGAGCAGGGGTTTAATATTTTTATTAATCAGATGAAATATAAATGTGAAAAGTATGGTATTAAATTTGTTCAAGTACCTATATTTTATCCTTCAAGTAAAACATGTAGTCATTGTGGCAATATCAAGAAAGACTTAAAACTTTCAGATAGGGTTTATAAATGCAAATGTGGATTTACTTGTGATAGAGATAAAAATGCTTCATACAACCTTGCAAACTATGGTTTAGTATAATCACCTAAGGCACATTCAAATAAATAACAAGTCAGTATGCTAGTCTATTTTGCGTCATACTGCGTCAGCAGAACCCACCGATAGTTCTACTAGCGGCGGAACCTGCTTCCTTGTCTGACACAAAATATACCAGCATCTTTGACTTTTTATTTATTTTCATGTACCTAAAGGATTTACTAAACTGGGTAATCGTTACAACCCACTATACTTATAAAGTATAGCAAAGCCTATGGAGTGTTACACAAACGAAAGTAGCCGCAATTTAACCTCTTTTCAGGAGGTTATAAAATGGGCAAAATCGGACATTATGAAGTAGGAAAGAAACAAAACTATATATTTATATAATCTTTTTATAAAGTTTTATAAGGTTTTGGTAACGGTAATGAGCATGGCAGTAAAACAAAAAGTTCTTCAATTTGCAAATCAAGTTAGTGGCAATAAGCCTGGATCTAGAGGTTGGTTTACAGAGAATGATGCACGTTATAGAATTCTTGAACCTGTTGTTACAGATGAAATGGCAGAAGTTTTGCTTTGTATGAGCCTTAGAAAAAAAGTTACAGCAGAAGAGGTTGCACCTTTATGCGGAAAAAGTATTAAAAGAACAAAAGAACTTTTATTAGAACTGGCAGATATAGGTGTTTGCTTTGTTAATACTATCAATGGAGAAGATAAATTTTGGTATGAAACATGGGTACCAGGTATTATGGAGATGATGGTTAATAATAGAAAAAATTCTTATAAATATCCTCAAATTGCTGAATCCTTCGATGCATATGGCATAGAAAATGGACCGAGGTCAACAGGTAGTTTTCCACCAGGAGTTGGTCTTATGCGTGTCATCCCAATAGAAACTTCTATAAATGGGGAAACAAGAAGAGCATCCTATGAGGAAATATCAAAGTACCTTAATGAAAATGAAATTTTCTCAGTTTCCGATTGTGCTTGTCGTACTGCAAGAGAACTTATGGGTGAGGGTTGTGGTCACCTAAAAGAGGATATGTGTATTCAACTAGGTCATGCTGCTGAATATTATATTCGTACAGGAAGAGGTAGAAAGATTACTCGTGAAGAAGCTTTTGAAATTATAGAAAGAGCAGAAGAAAATGGTTTAATGCATCAGATACCAAACTTAGATGGTTCAGGAAAAACCCATGCCATTTGTAATTGCTGTGGATGTTCATGTCTTTCATTAAGGGGAGCTTCAATGTTTACAAATGCTGATATGGTTCGTTCTAACTATGTTTCTCATGTGGATAAGGATAAATGTGTTGCTTGCGGTGAATGTGTTGCAAATTGTCCAGTAAATGCTATACAGTTGGGGCAAAAGCTTTGTTCTAGCAAACCTGTTGTTGAAGCAATAGTAAGAGAGGAAACTCCACGTAATGCAGAGTGGGGTCCTGATAAATGGAATGTAGATTATAGAATTAATAGAAAGAATGTTGTTGACACAGGTACAAGTCCATGTAAAACTGCATGTCCTGCACATATTGCTGTACAAGGATATATTAAACTAGCATCTCAAGGAAGATATACAGATGCGTTAGAACTAATTAAGAAAGAAAATCCGTTTCCAGCAGTATGTGGACGTATTTGTCCTAGAAAATGTGAATCTGCTTGTACTAGAGGAGACATTGATGATCCAATCGCTATAGATGAAATTAAGAAATTCATTGCAGAACAGGATTTAAATATGAAAAATCGTTATGTGCCTAAAAAGAGACATGATTATGGAAAGAAGATTGCTATTGTTGGTGGTGGGCCAGCAGGACTGTCCTGTGCTTATTACTTAGCTATTGATGGATATAGAGTAACAGTATTTGAGAAACAAAAGGCTCTTGGAGGAATGCTGACATTAGGAATTCCATCTTTTAGGCTTGAAAAAGAAGTGGTTAATGCAGAAATTGACATTTTAAGAGAATTAGGCGTTGAGTTTAAAACAGGCGTTGAAGTTGGAAAAGATGTTACTCTTAATGATTTAAGAGAACAGGGATACAAAGCTTTTTATCTTGCAATTGGTGCTCAGGCAGGGAGAAAAATTGGCGTAGAAGGAGAAGATGCTGAGGGAGTTATTTCAGGCGTTGATTTTGTACGTAATGTAAACTTGGGAGAAGATATAAATCTTAAGGGGAATGTAATTGTAATCGGTGGCGGTAATGTTGCTATTGATGTGGCAAGAAATGCTACAAGAGTAGGAGCTTTAAAAGTTGATATGTTCTGTCTTGAAAGTCGTGATGAAATGCCAGCTCTTGAAGAAGAAATTGAGGAGGCAATGTCAGAAGATATTACCATCAATAATTCTTGGGGACCTAAGCGTATTGTTACAGAAGATGGTAAGGTTGTTGGAGTAGAGTTTAAGAAATGTGTTTCTGTATTTGATGAAAATAAAAGATTTAATCCTACTTATGATGAAAATGATGTTAAATTTGTTAAAGCAGACTATGTATTACTTTCAGTAGGTCAATCAATTGATTGGGGTAATATACTTGCAGGTAGTAAAGCAGAATTAAATCCAAATAAAACAATAAAAGCTGATCTATTCACTTATCAAACTGGAGAACCTGATATATTTGCTGGTGGCGATTCATATACTGGTCCAAGATTTGCTATAGATGCTATTGCCGCAGGTAAACAAGGGGCAATTTCAATTCATCGTTTTGTTCAGCCAGGACAAAGTTTAGTTAATGGTCGTGATAGAAGAGAGTATCATGAATTAGATAAGAGTAGTGTTGAAATTGGAGGATATGATAACACCCAAAGACAAAGACCAGGACATATAAATGGAGTAAATGCAAAAGAGTCATTTAAAGATGTACGTGCTACATTTACAGAAGAACAGGTGAAAAAGGAAACTAGTCGTTGCCTTGGTTGTGGTGCTGCAATTACAGATGAATTTATGTGTGTAGGATGTGGTCAATGCACAACTAAGTGTAAATTTGATGCTATTTCACTTGTTAGAAAATATGACAATGAAGGTGTGTCATTAGAAAAATTGAAACCAGTGGTTGTTAAGAATGTGATAAAACGTAAGGGAAGAATTACAGTTAGAAAGTTTCAAAAACTTTTTACAAAAAAGCATTAGTCTAAGATTATATGCATAAGCAGAAGATGGGATAGGTGATTAATTTGCATGAACTAGGTGTTGTAATTGAAGTTGTTAACACTATAGAAAAAATTGCAATAAAGCAAAAGCTTACTAAAATTGATACATTAGTTTTACAAATAGGAGAGCTTTCATCAATGATTCCAAAGTATATTGAGGAGTGTTATCCAGCAGCGGTTGATGGAACAATGTTGCAGGATACCAAATTGAAAATTGAGATAATACCAGGAAATGCTATTTGTAAAGAATGCAGCAAAGTTTTTAACATTATTAAAGATGGCAAAAAATGTCCCAAGTGTGGAAGTAATCACTTTGGATTATTAAGCGGAAGAGAGTTTATGATTAAGGAAATTATTGCCTACTAAAATAAATCTGAAGACTTCACTTAGTTTACATAATAGCTAAGTGAGGTCTTCTGTACCTACTACACATAATCCAACAGCATTTTTTATTGTAAGCTTCCTTTCTTTAATAGTAAATGTGGTATAATTTAAAAAAAACATTTTTGTTTTTAATGCGAGGTAGAACAATATGACATATATAAATGAAGATAAATATACTAAAGAACTAAAAGTTGATTGTAAAAAATGTTTTGGTTTATGTTGCATAGCACTGTATTTTTCAGCTTCGGAAGGTTTTCCAACAAATAAAGATGCGGGTAAACCGTGTATAAACCTACAATCAGACTTTACTTGTTCTGTTCACAAAAATCTTAGACATAAAGGGCTTAAGGGGTGCACTGCGTATGACTGCTTAGGTGCTGGTCAAAAGGTAGCTCAAGTTACTTTTAGTGGACATGATTGGCGGGAAAATCCAGAATGTGCTAGTCAAATGTTTGAAACGTTTTTGATTATGAGACAACTTCATGAAATGCTATGGTATCTTACTCAAGCATTTATTTTGCAAAAGGATTATCATATTAAAGAAGAAATAGGTTCATTAAGGGATGAAACTGAACGATTTACATTTCTAGATGTTGATTCACTATTAACATTGAATTTAGAGGCTCATAGAACGAAAGTTAATATGCTACTTAAAAATACTAGTGAACAGGTGCGTATTAAGGCTCAAAGAGAAAGGAATATTATTTTAAGAAACAGAAAAGCCAAATCTCATAGATTGGATTATTTTGGTTCGGATATGAGAAAGAGTAATCTTAGAGGAGCAGACTTGAGAGGAGCATGTCTCATTGCTTCAAATCTTAGAGGAGTGGATTTGAGTTGGGCGGACCTAATTGGTGCTGATCTGAGAGATGCAGATCTTAGTGGAGCTAATCTAGAAAATAGTATCTTTCTTACTCAAGCTCAGATCAATACGGCTAAGGGAGATTCACATACAAAGCTACCTATTATGATAGCTCGTCCAAACTATTGGTTAAAGTAATTAATTTTAGAATATATTTAGGATTCATGATAAAAAATAGAATTTAGGCTTTCTATTTACATAAAATACATAAGATGATATAATGAATAAAAATATCAATTTAGAAGGGGGAAAGTAAGTTATGACACCAGCTAATTGCTAATATTAATTTAAATTTAAAATTAATATTTATTTTATAATGAGTTTTAATTTGCCTAATTATATTTAGGTTTTCTTGTTGTGCTCTTTATGGAATAAGGCATTTAGAAGGTAACTTACTTTACTGAAATTCAATATTATAATTTATGAAATATTTTAATAATTTATTTTAAAATATTAAACTTGATTTTTTGAAAAAATGGATGGGATATATAAGTATTATGAAATGGTTTTATTAGTAGGCATAATTTTTTTCTTATATATGATTTAGATAAATTATAGTAGTAATAAAGTATTTTCAGACTGTAAGAAGCAATGATCTTCTTATGGTCTTTTTATTTTTAACATTATTTTAAAAATTATAGTAGTTAGGACCTTTTTTGCTCTGCCATAAAATGCATGACTTATCTTATGGATGAAAGAAGGAATTTATATGTTTGAATTATCGTTAAATGGTGTAAAAAAATATATGGATGCTACACTTGTTCTTAAAAATATAACATTTCAAGTTTATGCAGGAGAAAAAGTTGGTATAGTGGGGGTTAATGGAAGTGGTAAAAGCACTATTCTTAAATTAATAGCGGGAGTAGAGCCTATGAATTATTGTGTTGGCTATCCCGGGGCTACAAGCCCTGGATATGATGAAGGATTTATTTGTTTGCCCAAAGAAGCTAAATGTGCTTATCTTGAACAAATTCCTCAATATGATAAGAATTTAAAGGTTGTTGATGTTTTAAAATTAGCTTTCAAGGAAGTTTATAGTATAGAAAAAGAAATGCGCGAATTAGAAGAGAAAATGAAATTTTTAGAAGATAATGCATTAGAAAAAGCCTTGAAACAGTACAGTAAATTGACTCAATTATATGAAGTTAAAGGCGGATACAATACAGAAGAAAAATTAAGTAAGATTTGTACGGGTTTGAAATTTCATGACAGCTTTTTAGAAAAGGATTTTAATTTATTAAGCGGTGGTGAAAAAACTACAGTAGTACTTGGAAAGCTACTGATTGATAATCCTGATATATTACTATTAGATGAGCCTACAAATCATTTGGATATGGACTCAATTGAATGGCTTGAAGAGTATCTTAAAAATTACAATGGAATTGTAATTATAGTATCTCATGATAGATATTTCCTAGATAATATAGTGACAAAGATTGTAGAGATAGAGGATATGGAATCCATAACCTATAAGGGCAACTATTCTCAATATATAAAGCAAAAAGAAGAAAACACGCGCATCCAATATGAGAATTTTAGAGAACAACAGAAAAAGATAAATTCTATGGAAAAGACTGTGAAGGAATTAAGAGACTGGGCTATAAGGGCTGATAATAATAAATTCTTTAGAAGAGCAACAAGTATACAAATAAAGCTTGATAAAATGGATAGAATAGATAAGCCAGTTTTTGAAAAACAAAATATGAAATTAAACTTAAAATCTGCACAACGTTCAGGCAATGAGACAATCAAGGCAATAGGGGTATCTAAGAGTTTTGAAGATAAGGTTATTTTTAAGGATGCAGATTTATTGATTAATTTTGGTGAAAGAGTAGCCCTAATAGGTCCAAATGGCAGTGGCAAAACTACTTTTTTAAAACTTTTATTAGGTGAAGAGCAGCCGGATGCTGGTGTAGTGGAATTAGGTGCCAATGTAATGGCGGCGTATTTGCCTCAGAAAATTACTTTTAAAAACGAGGAACTCACTGTGCTAGAGTGTTTTAGGGAAGATATTTGTATATTAGAGGGGAAGGCCCGTGAATATTTGTCAAAATTCATGTTCTATGGTAAGAGTGTCTTTAAAAAAGTAAAGAATTTATCAGGAGGAGAGAAAATAAGGCTGAAGCTTGGCAAATTGCTATTTGAAGATATAAATTTATTGATACTAGATGAGCCTACGAACCATCTTGATATTGACTCCATAGAAACCTTAGAGGAAGCTCTGGAAGATTTTAAAGGAACTATATTCTTTATCTCCCACGATAGGTATTTTATCAATAAAATAGGTGAAAGAGTTATCTCTATTGAGGAAAATGCTTTTAAAAGTTATCCTGGCAATTATGATTATTATAAAAATGTAAAAGATGATCTGAGCCTTAAAGTCATTAAGGAACCAGTGGTAAAGCGTGAAAAAGTTAAGAAACCAAGAAATATTGATGGAAGCAAAAAGAAAGAATTAGAAGTGGCTAAAATTGAAACAAAGGTTGAAAGTCTTGAAAGTGAAATAAAAGAGATTGATTTAGCTATGGCTGACTCAAAATTACATTATGAACAGCTTGATAAATTATATTCTAGGAAAGAGGAATTAAGTAAAGAGTTGGATGGAGTTATGGAAGTTTGGTTAAGTCTTAATAACTAGATATAGGAATAAATTTTGTGACCTCCTATATTATTTAGGGGGTCTAATTTTATAATCTTTTTTATCTCATAAATCTAAAAATTATACTGATTATATATCAGTATTGTATAGTCATCTCATAAAGCAGGACTATCTAGTATGCTTAAAATATGTACAAATATAGAATATAATGGTAGTATATTGTAGAAAGAATTATTACATTACAAAATCATTTAATTATTCAAGCCTAAGGCACATTCAAATAAATACCAAGTCAGTATGCTAGTCTATTTTGCGTCATACTGCGTCAGCAGAACCCACCGATAGTTCTACTAGCGGCGGAACCTGCTTCCTTGTCTGACACAAAATATACCAGCATCTTTGACTTGTTATTTATTTTCATGTACCTAAAGTGAAAGTGTTAAAAATAATTGGAGGTGTCATATGAAGGGAATAAATAAAAATCAGCTAAAGAACATAGAAAGTTACATAATGGAAAATGGCAGAACTATTGAAAAAGCAAAGTGGAATTATACCTTTAATGCTGGTGATAAAGATGCTATCACTTCAGAACTATTAAAATATCAAAATAGCGACGGTGGATTTGGCAGAGGGCTTGAGGCTGATATCTTGATGCCTTATTCATCTAGCATTGCTTCAACTGAAGCTATTTTTATTGCTTATGAATATGGACTAAATTGTAAGGACAGCTGGTTTAAAAACTTACTAAATTATTTTGAAAATACCATTGAAGATGAAACTATAATTTCTTCATTTTGGGAAAAAGTATCTAGTAAGGTAGAAGAGTATCCCCATGCACCTTGGTGGAACTATTCTGAAGAAACAAGGTTTACACCTAATCCTTGTGCAGTGGTAGCTTCTGCGTTTTTAAAATATGGCAGTGAATCTCAAAAATCACTAGGACATAAAATAGCAGAAAGGTGCATTAAATTTTTAAATAGTGACGAGCCATGTTATGATCATGATTGTTATTGTCTTCAAACACTCATTAAAGTTTTACAGGAAATGCATTCAGATTTAATTACTCATACTACAATACTTCATATGAATAGGAGAATCTTGGGGTGTCTTTGCACAGATGCAGAAAAATGGATGGAGTATGTGGCACAACCACTTGATTTAGTAGCAGCGCCTGATTCTCAGTGGTACAAGCTAGTTGAGCCATATATAGAAGAAAATATAAACTTTTGGATCCATTCATTAAATGAAGAAGGTTATTGGCAGCCGAATTTTTCTTGGGGAGTAGACAGTGAAATTTCAAGAGAAGTGACTAAAATATGGAGATGCTATATATCAGTGAAAAGAGCTAGGATTTTAAAGTCCTTTCAGAAATGATATATGATATTCTCAAAGAAAAAGAAGCATTAGTAGCAAGAATGTTACTCTAGAAAATTGCACATCAAGTATCAAAAGGACTAGAACTAAGTGTATAGACTTAGTCCACATAGGAATCTAAAGTTATGCCGGCATTACAAAGGATAGAAGAAAAAGTGAAAACAAAATTACATCCAAAGAAAAATTTCATATAGTGATGGAGACATATACAATGTCAGAAGTAGAGCTTGGAAGATATTGTAGAGAAAATCGTATTATGTTTTATTAAACCTAATTAAGTTGATGATATTGTACGGACGATGGTGTGAGAGGACGGAAAATAAAATAATTATTTTCCTCCTATTTGATTAAGGATAGGATTTTTGTAATAGGTCTATGTAATTTGAGTCTTTCTACTTGTTATGGAGCTACATTTATTAAGTTTTTAAGCAAAGGCGTTTGGAATATTAATATTACATGAAAAGACATTAGAATTATTTAATATATTTGACATTAAAATTGCCAAGATTTACAATTGAAATTGTAAAAAATTTTGGATATAACATTGTTAAGTGTAATTTATATAAATGGGGGGCTTTAGTTTGGAAAATTATTTTGTAATAGCTTTTGCCTTATCAGTTATAATTTATTCAATTATGTATTTATATCTAAGAAAAAGGAGAGCAAAGATTTCTTTTATAAAATTTATAGGAGAATTTACTTTTATAGGCTATTTAATTATGTTGATTTTAGTAACACTAGTTATGGATTATGATCCTAATGTGGTTCGAGAAAGTGATTTGATTCCTTTTAAAGATATTATAAAAAATATTATTTTACAAGAAAATTTTATAGGTTTAAAGCAATTTAATCTTAATATAATAATGTTCATACCGTTAGGTATGCTTATACCTATTATAATTAATAAAAAGAGATGGAGTTTTAAAGCGATACTTTTTTTATCATTTATAGTCACTTTTTTAATAGAAACATGCCAATATTTTACAGGGAGAGCATTTGATGTGAATGATATTATTGCAAATTCAATAGGAGGACTTGTTGGTTATGCAGTATATGTTCTATTATTTTGGGTAACATATTGTATATTTAGGCGTAAACATAAAAATGTTCTAGTAGAGAATAAGTATTTGAAGGAAAGAACAATATCATTAATAGTTGTTATTATTTTTATAGTAGTAGCAACTTATTCAATAATTATAGGAGGGTAATAGAAGCTTACAATTTTAGGTTCAATGCGAATTTGTAAAGATAAGAAGTTGTATATTTGTTCCATATGTTATTGATGCATTTTGTTTCAATTTTAGTTGAAGAAGCTATTAAAGTAGATAATAAACCTTACTCAGAAGGAATGGGCGTAGACCTTGGACTAAAAGATTTTGCAATTTGTAATAATGGTTTATCTAAAAAGAATATTAACAAAACTAAAACAGTTAAAAAAGCAGAAAAGAAACTAAAACGTGAGCAAAGAAAGCTTTCAAGAAAATATGAAAGTTTAAAATTAAGAAATAAAAAAGAGAAAGGAGAAGCTACTGGTCAAAATATCCAAAAACAAATAGTCAAGGTACAAAAACTTCATCAAAGACTTACAAATATAAGAACTGATTATATAAATAAAACAGTGAATGAGTTAATAAAACAAAAACCAAGTTTTATAACTATCGAAGATTTAAATGTAAATGGAATGATGAAGAATAAACATTTAGCTAAAGCGGTTGCTGGGCAAAAGTTTTATGAATTTAGAACTAAACTTATTTCAAAAGCTAAACAAAATGGCATTGAGATAAGAATAGTTGATAGATTTTATGCAAGTAGTAAAATGTGTAGCTGTTGTGGAGCATATAAGAAAGATTTAAAACTATCTGATAGAGTTTATAAATGCAGTTGTGGGCTTTCTATTGATAGAGATTTAAATGCTTCAATCAATTTAGCCAATGCTAAAGAATATAAGATAGCTTAATTAAACAAGCACTTATATGTGTACCCAAGGCTATTTGGGGAATTAACGACTGTGGAGTACTATACAAACTGTAGTAGCTTAGGCAAGACAGAGTACGTTGAAACAGTAAGAATCTCAATATGGATACATTTGACCATGTTTTGAGTAGCAGAATGAAAATGGAACAACAAATTGAGACAAGTAGATTAATTATCAGAAGGTTTAATGAAGATGATTGGCGTGATTTACACGAATATTTAAGTGATGAAGAAGTGGTCTTTTATGAACCTTATGGCACATTCAATGAAGAAGCATGTAAAAAAGAAGCTACCATAAGAGCAAAAGATGGTAGGTTTTTAGCAGTTTGTATAAAGAAAACTGGAAAAGTTATAGGTAATTTATATATGGAAAAACAGGATTTTAATACTTGGGAATTAGGGTATGTGTTTAATAAAAAATTTGAAAAGAAGGGATTTGCAACCGAGAGTGTAGAAAAAATAATGAACCTATATGGACAGATACGTATGAATATGGCATTTTATCAGAAGAGAGGAGTAATAAAAGTGATTAGTGGCATACAAATAAGGGATATGCAGGATTTAGATATTGATGATATTTCAATTCCATCTTTAATTTAAAGTACAAAATAAAAAATACAGTAATATTTTAAATAAAATTAAAATATTAACTATAATGAACATTGAATTAAAAATAAAAATATCGAAAACATAAAATAAATTAAAGTTTATAGGAAATTTTGCGATATTTTAAATATATATGAACTTTAAGGGAGGAGAAAAAATGCTAAACAATTTAAAAGTAAGAAATAAGATATTTTTATTTTCAATTGTAATGATTTTATTACTTTGTATTATAGGTGGAACGGGGTACTATTATATTTCAAAATCTAATGAAGATATAAAAGAAATGTATGAGGTTAATTTATTATCGGTAGAATGGTTAAACGATAATAGAAATCAAGCAAGAGCTATAGAAGCGGATATGTATTATATAATATTAAATGTTGAAAGAAAAGATAAGCAAACTGAAAATGTAAAAGACATAGAAAGTAGAAAGAAAACTTTTGATGAAAACTGGGAAAATTATAAAAAGAAACATATTGATGAAAAAGAAGAAGAGATAATTCCAAAGGTAGAAGATAATCTTAAAAAATATAGATATGCTATGGACAATATTATAAAATTAGCTATGGAAGGTAAGCAAAAAGAAGCGTTAGAGGGATTTACTTCCATTGAAGATACTGCTGAATTATTTCAACAGAATTTAAAAGAATTAGCTTTATACAATACAAAGGGTGCAGCTGAATTAAATATTTTAAATAAAAAAGATCATAATACCGCAATAAGAATAATTATGATAGTATTTTTACTTGCGGTATGTATAAGTATAATTTTAACCGTGTATATTTCAAAATCCATTGCGCATGCATTAACAGTTGCTGTAGATCATTTAAAAACTATAGCTAAAGGAGATTTTTCCAAAGAAGTTCCTCAAATATTTAAAGAAAGAAAAGATGAAATAGGAGATATTATTAATGCAGTAGAAGAAATGCAGTATTCATTAAAACATTTAGTTAATAATGTAAAAAATGAATCTAATAGCATTGAAGAAGTAGTTAATAGTGTTGCGGAAAATGTAAAAAATCTTAACATGAATATAGAGGAAGTTTCTGCTACAACAGAACAATTATCAGCAGGAATGGAAGAAACATCAGCATCTTCACAAGAAATGAATGCATCATCAATAGAAATTGAAAAAGCCATAGAATCAATCGCAGATAAAGCTCAGAAGGGAGCAACTGCCGCAGGAGAAATAAATAATAGAGCAATTACTGTTAAAAATAACTTTACAGAGTCCAAGAAAAAAGCAGCGGTGGTTTTAGAAGAAAGTAAGGAGAGTTTGCAAAAGGCAATTGAAAGTTCAAAAGTTGTGGAGCAAATTAATGTGCTTTCAGAAGCTATTATGCAAATAACATCTCAAACTAATCTTTTAGCTCTCAATGCAGCAATAGAAGCAGCAAGAGCTGGAGAATCAGGAAAAGGGTTTGCAGTAGTAGCAGATGAGATAAGAGGTCTTGCGGAACAATCAAAGGATACAGTTGGTGAAATACAAACAATAACAAAAAAGGTTATTGAGGCAGTAAATAATTTATCCGGAAGTTCAAATCAATTACTAAATTTTGTGGCAAGTGAAGTTGGTAATGACTACAATTCAATGCTTAAAGTAGCAGAACAATACAATGAGGATGCAAATTTTGTTGAAGAACTTGTAATGGAGTTTAGTTCTACATCAGAAGAATTATTGGCATCAGTTCAAGATATGGTAAAAACGATAGAACAAGTATCACAATCAGCTAATGAAGGAGCTAATGGAACAACAAATATTGCTGAAAGGGTTATGGATATAACTAAGAAATCTAATGATATATTAAGCCAAGTTGAAAAATCAAAACATAGTGCAGATAAGCTAAATAGCGAAATAATTAATTTTAAAATTTAAGTAAAAAATAATATGTGAATATAATTATTTTATATCCCTTAAGTGTAGGCAATATACTTAAGGGATTTTATGTTTTTAACTATAATATTTTACTTAAGAATCTGAATGAACTTAGTACATTTTATTATGAAAAAATATTTCATAATAAAATTAAAAGCTTGAAATTATTTTATAAACATATTATAATGGACGTAGTTAAGATATTATAATTACAATTATTCGAAAATTTTTAAATGCACAAATATATATAATATTTAAAAACTGACTGGGGGTAGATGTATGACATATCAACAGGTTTTGATAAGGTTTTTTTTAGCTGTAGTAATGGGGGGAATTATTGGATATGAAAGAGAGTATCAAAAGAGACCTGCTGGATTTATTACGAATATATTAGTTTGTATAGGAGCTGCAATTACTTCTATGATACAATTATATTTGGTTCAAGATTCTATAGATATAATAGGAGAATATCCTCAACTTACAAATGCACTTAAAGTTGATAGTGGTAGGATTATATCACAAGTTGTATCAGGAATTGGTTTTTTAGGAGCAGGTACAATAATACATAATAAAGGGTCTATTAAAGGTCTTACCACTGCAGCTACTTTATGGGTAGTAGCTTGTATAGGTATTGCAGTAGGTATGGGATATTACTTTTTAAGTATTGTAGCCACTATTGGTGTTTATTGTGTGTTGGTTTTATTAAAAAAAGTGAAATTTAGGATACAAGATAAAAATTAAGAAAAATAATTTTTTTTACATAATATGAAATAAAATTTCATATTATGTGTGAAAAAAGTAAATAAAGTTTTAGTTAAGTTTTATAGAAAAATCTATTTAATTTTTATAGAGAGGATGTTTAATTATGAATATTAACCTTGATTTATTAACTACTGAAAAGAGAAATCCAAATACAGTTGAAATAGACAAATTATCAACGGAAGGAATAATAAAACTTATAAATGAAGAAGATAAAAAAGTTGCATATGCAGTAGAAAAAGAAATATTAAATATAGCAAAAGCTGTTGATTTCATTACAAAAAAATTATATGAAGGTGGTAGATTAATTTATTTAGGGGCAGGTACTAGTGGTAGACTAGGTATATTAGATGCTTCTGAATGTCCACCAACTTTTGGGGTTTCTCATGAAATGGTACAAGGTATAATAGCAGGGGGATATGAAGCAATATTTAGTGCCGTGGAAGGAGCAGAGGACAGTAAAGAATATGCAGTTAATGACTTAAAAAAAATTAATTTTAATAAAGATGATGTGTTAGTAGGAATAGCTGCAAGTGGAAGAACTCCATATGTTCTTGGTGGACTTGAATATGCTAGGGATATGGAAGCAATCACTATAGGGGTTACAAATAATTATAATTCTGAAATATCAAAGATAGTAGATGTTTGTATAGCAGTTGAGGTAGGTGAAGAAGTAATTGCAGGTTCAACTAGAATGAAATCAGGTACTGGTCAAAAAATGGTTTTAAACATGCTGAGTACAGGAGCTATGATAAAACTGGGTAAGGTATATGAAAATTTAATGATAGATGTAGAATCAACTAATATTAAATTAAAGGAAAGATGTAAGAAGATAGTTATGGAAGCTACTTCTGTTGATGAATGTGAAGCTAAAAAGTATTTAGAAATAGCAGATTATGATGTTAAGCTGTCAATATTTATGATAAAAACAGGATTAGACAAATTAAAATCCAAGGATATTTTGGATAAACATAAAGGATATGTTAGAAAGGCTTTAGAGTCTGTAAAAAATAAATAGGTATATTTTAAATATCTTCTTTTATTTAAAATAAATAAAAATATTAGGGAGGTTCATGTAATGTCTAAATTATTACCTAAACAATTAGGGGAAAAGATTTTAGAAAATATTGGTGGCAAAGAAAACGTTTTATCAGTTACTCATTGTGCTACTAGATTAAGGTTAGTTCTAAAAGACAAGGGTTTAGTGGACAAAGCTAAACTGAATAATGTAAATGGAGTGCTGAGCATTGTAGAACAAAGTGGGCAATTTCAAATTATATTAGGACCTGGTACTGCTGGAAAAGTTGCCAATGAATTTGGAAAACTTGTAGGTCTTAAAGTAGGGGAAGTAGATGAAGTAAAGGCTAGAAAAGAAGAATTAAAAACAAAAAATAATACTCACTTTAAATTATTTTTAAAACATTTATCAAATATTTTTATTCCGTTGATACCTGCATTTGTTGGTTGTGGAGTTATTTATGGTTCATCTAAGTTGTTAATGAATTTAGGAGTAATAAATAAAAATACTTATGCTATGTTGGGAGTTATAGGTAAGGCTATATTTACCTATATGAGTATAATGGTAGGTATGTATACTGCCAAAGAATTTGGTGGTAGTATTACTTTAGGAGGAGCAATAGCTGGTATTTTAAGTTCACCAGGTCTAGCTAAAGTTGCAATAAATGGTAAAAATCTTGTACCAGAGCAAGGTGGAATAATTGCTGTTTTAATAGCTTGTATGTTGGGTGCATGGTTAGAGAAAAAGATTAGAAAAATAATGCCATCAATTCTAGATTTAATATTAACACCTACTATAGTTTTATTGGTAATTGGGTTAGGCAGTATCTACGTAGTACATCCTTTGGGTGTAATGTTAACTCAAGGAATTAGTAATGTTGTAAATGTGTTAATTGATAAAGGTGGAGTTTTAGTTGGCGCAGTTTTGTCAGGAACATTTTTACCACTAGTAATGACAGGGCTTCATAGAGCTTTAACACCTATAGAAGTAAGTTTATTAAAAGAAACAGGATTGGATTTATTAAGACCTATTTTAGCAATGGCCGGAGCTGGACAAGTTGGAGCTGGAATAGCAATTTACTTAAAAACAAAAAATAAAAAATTAAAGAATATAATAGGAAGTTCATTACCAGTAGCTATGCTGGGAATAGGAGAACCACTAATGTTTGGTGTAACATTACCTTTAGGAAAACCGTTTATTACAGCATGTGTTGGCTCTATGATAGGTGGAGCATACATATCTATAATGAAAGTAGCATCTATAGGTATTGGATTATCTGGATTACCATTAACATTATTGGTACCATCAGAAAAAATAATCCATTATTTAATAGGAACTTTATTAGCTTATGTAGGAGCATTTTTACTAACTTATTTTACTAAATGGGATGATTTATCTGATGATATGGGAGAAGGAATGGAAGCAAATTCAGTACTAAATGAGGTATTACATCTAAAATAGTAAACATTGGAGGAATTATAATGAAATTTGAATTTCATATGCATTCTGTTTATTCAGATGGAAGTTCTAAAGTTGAGGAGATATTTGAGGTCGCTAACTCTTTAAAATTATCTGCTCTAGCAATAACAGATCATGATACAGTATTAGGTCTTGAAAAAACAAATGAATTAAGTAAAAAATATGGGATACCTTTTATACCAGCAGCAGAATTTACAGCTTTAGAAAATGGTATAAAGTTTCATGTTTTAGGATATGGCATAGATTATAATTCTTCAGAATTGATAGAATATTCCAATGATATATTGGAAAAATTAAATAATAAATCTAGAAATCAGATAAAATTAATGCATAAGAATGGCATTAATATTAAAGAAGAAGAATTTTATAAAGAGGGTCAAGGGGGCCCTCTTTATAGAGCTAAAATGCTTAAAGTACTAAGTAAACATGGATATTTAAAGAAAGAAAATATAATGACTTCCTTAAGATTTTATTTTGGAAAAGATGCTCCTTATTATGTGGAAGACAATTTTAAATACTATGGTTTTCAAGAAATATGCAATTTAATAAAGAACAATAATGGCATAGTAGTTTTAGCTCATCCAGAAAAAATAAAGAAGAAAGATGATAAGTTGTATGAAAATTTAATAAATAGTAGTTTGTTAGATGGATTAGAAATATATCATCCTGCAAATAGTTTAAAATCAAGACAAGAACTTAAAGAAATAGCTGATAAAAAAGGATTGGTTATAACAGGTGGATCAGATTATCATGGTGAATATAATAAAGATCAAACACCTATTTGTGGAATAGAAATGCCGAAATGTATTTATGATAATTTATCCCCATATTTACAAAACAAATGATATGATTATCCCACAAAAAGCATTATATTACCTGAATTATGAAATTTCTCTGGAATGACTTGCACAAGAAGCAAAGGAACTGTTTAAATTTATTGTTCCGAGCTCTTATGCAAGTCATGGAGGAGAAATTTCATAATTCCATCACATTATACCTTATTGTGGGTTAATCATGATATAATATAATCACTTTATATGTATAGAATTAAGCCATTTAGTAGCAATGACAGTGCTTAATTTGTATGGAGGTGGATTTTTGAGTAGTATTTTAAAAATAAAAAATTTGCAGAGTAGTTTTACGGATTCTGAAAACAAAATAGCTAAATATATATTAGAACATGGAATTGAAGTTTGTAATTTAACTGCTGAAGAATTAGCTAATACCACTAATACAAGTCCCGCAAGTATTATAAGATTTTCTAAGAAAATAGGTTATTCAGGGTTTCAAGAATTAAAGATTTCTATAGCTAAGGATACAGAAAAAGATAATTTTAATGAAAATAAAATTTATGAAGCTATTACATGTAATGATTCTACTACTGAGATTATAGAAAAAATAGCATTAGAAAATATAAAAGCTATAAAGGACACTATAAAATTATTAGATAAGGATTCTATAGATAAGGCAACAAATGTTATGATTAATGCGGATAAAATAAATTTATTTGGGGTAGGTAGTTCTTCTTTAGTGGCAGCGGATCTTCAATATAAACTAGTTAGAATAAATATGCCAGCAGTTTTACATGAAGATTATCACTTACAATTAGTTTCAGCTTCAAATATGAATGAAAAATCTGTAGCAATAGCTATTTCCCACAGCGGAAAAACAAAAGAAACATATAAAGCATTAGAGATAGCTAAAAAAACAGGAGCTAAAACCATATCTATAACTAAATTTGGAAATAATCCTATTAGTGAAATGGCTGATATAAATATATATACTTCTGAAATAGAAACCAATCTTAGAATGGGAGCAATAGCATCAAGAATAGCGCAACTTACAGTTATTGATATATTATTTGTTAATATTATTAAGAAAAACTATGATGTAATACCATCGTATATTTTAAAAACAGGTCATATAATTGGAGATCTCAAAATAAAAGATTAAATGTTTTGGTGAATTTTCTTTAATGTAACTTTACAAAGATGTCTGCTGTGTTTTTAGAAAGGGGAAATAAAATGTTTAAATTTCTTAAAAAAAATAAGACTGTAGAATTAGTATCGCCAATTACAGGAAAGATATTACCTATAGAGGAAGTTCCAGATAAAGTATTTTCGGAAAAAATGATGGGGGATGGAGTTGCGATAGTTCCTAAAGATGGTAAAATTGTGTCTCCGGTAGATGGAACTATTGCAACTATATTTCCGACTAATCATGCTATTGGACTAGTTACTAAAGAGGGATTAGAAGTGCTTATTCATATTGGTTTAGATACTGTTGAATTAAATGGACTAGGATTTAAGCGTAGGACTGAGAATGGTAGCAAAGTTAAAAAAGGAGATATACTAATGGAGTTTGATCCAAATTTGGTTATGGAACATGGAAAATCACCAATAACACTGGTAATAATAACTAATATGGATAAAGTTAAGCATATTGAAAAAAATAGCGGAGATATTAAAAAAGGAGATGAATTTATATTTACTTGTTTTTTATAGGGTATATTTTTACATATTAAGTAGCATATGTAATATGACATAATTAGTATATGTAATTAATTCCAATAAAGTATTTATGCAGAAGAAATGTTAAGACAAAATGTAAGCAACAAAATTATCATACAATTGATTATGAATGTATAGAAGGAACAGGACGAGGTATTATGTATAAAGTAATGCCCGGTGTTCAAATAATTTTTAATGAATTTTGTGCAGATAGTTGTTTTGGTCATAAAAAAGAATTACAAGAAGATTGGTTAAATTTAAATTACTGTTTTGAAGGAAGGTTTGAGTGTGAGTTTCCTAATAATAGATATGCATTTTTCAATTGCATCTTTGGATTACTATCACATATCTTCATCATTTCCATTAGAATTTTACAAAGGTACAACAATTAAAAGGCACTTTCTGAGTTAATTAAAAATAAAACCGTACTAGTGGTTGCGCACCGTATGAGGACCATTGAAAATGCAGATAAAGTTGTTGTTCTTAAAGATGGTTATGTAAAAGAGAAGGGAAGACCTGAAGATTTATTAAAAAAAGACAGTTTATACAAACATATGGTTAAACTTCAATCTGAAAGTATGGATTGGTCACTGTAAATTTAAAAACAGTTTCATATATTATTTTAAATTTTTCTGAGTAATTTTTGTTCTGAAACATTTATGTATAACTCTTTGTTTTATTGTTGTGTGCAAACTCAATTATAATAGGGAGTTATCATAAATGTTTTTTATTTTATTTAGTTGTGAAATTATTTAATGTTTTTACTATTATGGCTTTAATCAGAAAATATACAATTATTGGACGTAAAGCCATGAATATATAAATATAAATTGTCCTTGTAACGGGAAAAATAACTTATAAAATGATTACACCACAAAAAGGTACAATGTGGTGTAATTATGAAATTTCTCTTCCATGACTTGTATAAGAGCTCGGAACAATAAATTTAATTTAAGAAATTCTAATTTTTTAGCCATATAAAATTATCTAACGCTCACATTCGCTGTCCTGCCTCAGGTTTGCTAGTCTGGCGTCCTTGCCAGGCTTACGATAATTTTATCTGTCTAAAAGAAGAATTCCCAAAATTAAATTTAAATAGTTCCTTTGCTTCTTATGCAAGTTCTTACAGAGAAATTTCACAATTTAAGTAATTTAATACTTTTTGTGGGATGATCATAAAATAACTTAAGCGAGGATAAGAACATATGAAGAAAAAATTGAGAATTATATTTGGAATAATTGTGGCTATAGGTAGTATTTTTGTGATAAGTTCTTCAATGCAAAATATAAGGGCAAAAACTAAAGCAAGTGAATTAGAAAAGGCTAAATTGGTTTTTCCTGTAATAAGTGATGTGCATATTGGAGGAGTCTTATTTCCAGATAGAAAATTTAAAAATGCTCTTACTGATTTAAAGGAATTATACCCAAACTATAATGCATTAGCTATAGTGGGAGATTCCGCGAATACTGGTAGAAAAAGCGAATATAAAAGTTTTATGTTTATTTTAAATAAATATAAAGAAACCAATGCAGAGGTTATGTTGTCTATGGGAAATCACGAGTATTATTGTAAAGGGTATACCAATAGAGAACATGAAGATACTTTTGTAAGTGAAACTGGTATGCCTGCAATATATTATGATAAATGGGTAAAAGGATATCATTTTATAATTTTAGCTCCGGAAAATAATGGCTATGCAAAACTTTCTAATAAGCAATTAAATTGGCTTAAAGATACTATAAAGAAAGATGCAAGTATAGATAAACCTATTTTTGTATTTTTACATCAACCATTTTATGATACGGTTTTTGGAAGTGATGCTTGGGCAGGCATAGAAAATCACGAAGAACTCTATAATATTTTAAAAATGTACCCTCAAGTTATGTTTTTTACCGGTCATTCTCATTACAATTTAGACAATAATAAAACTATGTGTAAAAAAGATTTTACAATGTTCAATACAGGTTCAGTAAACTATATAATGACAAAAGGAGATAGATATGAACCTGTAAATTTAAGTCAGGGATTAGTAGTTGAAGTTTTTGATCATAAAGTGGTAGTTAGGTGTAGAGAATTTTCTAACCACAAGTGGATAAATAAATATGAAGTAAAACTAGGGAAGTAACACTAAAGGAGGCCATTGAACAAGTTGAGCAGTGGGAAAAAACAGGAGAATCTCAGCTATTAGCAAAGAGTAAAATGGCAAGAAGTTACTATTAATAAATATAAATTAACTACAGGTGATTTAAGTAGTTACTGTAGTAATAAATTATACACTTGACGAAGACTATTAAATTAATTTTAAAGCAGTTTTAGTATCTAACTGCTTTTTTTGTGGTACACATGGATACGTTACAATTATTAAAAATTAATGGAAAAAGAGGTTGCTATTTTGAACATATCAATAATACAATTAGAATATAAATTATGTATTAGATAAAGAATATAGGACACATAAAATTGGGGGTAATGATTATGGAAATAAAAGCTTATAAAATAAATGCATTTGCTAAAACTGTAGAGGGTGGAAATCCAGCAGGAGTTGTAATAAATGCAGACTCTTTATCTGAAAATAATATGAAGGAGATAGCTAGTATATTAGGGTTTAGTGAGACGGCATTTGTTATGAGGTCAGATTGTGCAGATTTTAAGGTTAGATTTTTTACGCCTGTTGAAGAGGTTGAACTTTGTGGACATGCCACAATTGGAACATTTTCTACATTACTAGCTGAGGGCTACATTAAACCTGGTAAATATACACAAGAAACAAAAGTAGGGATATTAGATGTCCAGGTAAAGGAAGATTTATCAATAATGATGAATCAGACGACTCCAAGCTTTTATGAAATATTGGATAAATCAGAAATTGCTGATTCTTTGAACATTACTGTAGATAGTATAGATAAAAAATTGCCTGTACAGATCGTATCTACTGGACTTAGAGATATAATGGTTCCAATAAAAAACATAGATGTTCTTAATTCAATCAATCCGAATTTTAACAAAGTAGCAGAAGTTAGCAAGAAGTACAATGCAACTGGTTATCATATTTTCAGCCTACACTCTATTAATAATTCCAATGCTCATTGTAGAAATTTAGCACCCCTATATGGAATTCCAGAGGAATCAGCAACAGGTACATCTAATGGTGCTCTTGCTTGTTATTTATTTAAATATGGCATGATTAGTCCTAAAAATTATAAGAATATAGTTATTGAACAAGGTTATTCAATGAAAATGCCATCGGAAATTCTCGTGTCTTTAAATGTTCAAGGCAACGAGATTACTGAAGTGAAAGTTGGTGGAAAAGCACTAAATCTAAAAGCAATAGAAGTTAGTATTTAAGAAAAGACAAAGTTTAAGAGGAAATAGTTAAGAATTTGGTAAAGAATGATACCGAAATATAGTTTACCTTTATCTACAAAAGTTGCTGTATTAAAATTATAGATGCAGCAATTAAAAATTACAAAGACATAGGCTAAATAAGTAAGAAACTTTGATTTGAAAATATTTAATCATGTAGAAATAAATTAGTAGAGAATAGAAAGGGGGAATTATATATGAGAAGATTTGGGACACAATATTTAGGCAAATCATTAAAAATGTGGGAGATATTTCATAACTCTACAGAGAATCACGCAGAGATTAGAGAAGTTCTTAAGAGTTTACAAGATGGATATTCTGAGAGAAATTTAGAAAAAGTTAATACTTTTATAGATGAACTTTTTGTAGCAGGAAAGGATACACATGTTCTAGGTACTGGTACCGGAGAGCTGTATTTAGGCAGTGACAACGTAAAAGAATTGATTGCAGGGGATTGGGAATACTGGGGTGATGTAAATATAGATTGGCAAAATGCACATATTTCTGTTGAAGGTAATGTGGCTTGGTTTGCAACTAATGGCTCAGTAAAATATACTTTTGAAGATGCACCGGAAAAGTATGATCGACATGTTAAGTATATAAAAGAGAAGGTCCAAGAGAGTGGACTTACACCAAAGCAAAAGATTTCTTTTATTAATTGGTTTTTGACTCTAGTATATCATCAACGTGAGGACAATATGAGGGAATACTTATGGCCATTGGATTTAAGTGGAGTTATTTTAAAGGATGCTGGCAAGTGGAAAATTGCTCATCTTCAATTTTCTATACCAAAACCTATTTTCCCAGATGAACGTTTTGAAAGCTCAGAAGAATATATAATGAGTTACAATGAGCAAAATGATATGGTTAATAAGTATAAAAATAACCAGATGACTAAAGAACTAAAAACTTTGGTTAAAAGTTTAGAAAAAGAATTCTTTGGGCAAAAATATATTTCAAAGGAAATTGTGAACAAGTATTTTGCAGTAGATAATCTCCCATATGTAATTGGTCCAGAAAATCAGTGGTATTGTGGTGCTGAAGAAATAAGGAAATTTTTTAATGATAATGATGATTCCACACTCTCTCTAGATTTAGAACATGCAATTGCATCAAAATCTGGTGAGATTTCTTGGATAACAGTTACAGGAGTATTAAAGCAAAGATTGACAGAAGATGAGCTGGCTCAACGTACTCTTGAAGAATTGGATAATTTAGTTAATGCTGATCTTACTTCAAAAGAAAAGATATTTGGTATTCAAAGAAATATCTCATATGTATTAAAGGAAAGTGCTATAGGGCCAAACTATACTTGTCCAATCAGGCTAACTGCAGTAATTTTAAATCAGAACGAAGACCCTGTATTTGAGCACATACATTTTTCATTTCCATTCTATTGGATAATGGAAGGAAAATTAGATGATGTTGTATAGAATTTATGTGTTCATTTTGAAAATTTGTAAAAGCGAAATATAACTTAAACTGCCTATAACTAAAGAAGGAGATAAGGTAAATATTAGATATGTAGATACAAAACAAGACATCATTAATGTAGCTAGTTTTGATAATATGCAATTTAATCAACAAGTACTAAATAAAAAAATAAGTAAATAGATAATATAATAAAGAATACACTAAATACCGCTAATTAAGAAGTTTTTCTTAGTTAGCGGTATTTTATATTTTAAAAGTTATATTTAACTGATAAAGAAAAATTTGAATAATAGTATAATGATTAAACCCAAAAAATGTACAATGTGGAGAAGTTCGATAATTAAGGTAATTTAGTATTTTTTGTCACACAGGCCCTGTAATAAAAAATATTAAAAGATATTAACACATAACAATAATTTTGTATGGTACGGTTTGAGCTGGGATACTTTTTGTGGTAGCTCCATATACAACAATAAGGTATCGGTTTGAAGGATTTTGGGTAAAGGTTTGATCATTTTCAAGTATTATTTCAGTAGAAGGAGCAATATTTAATTTTAATGTATTATCACTGCTTACTAATTCATTATTAAAATAGTCTACCTTTACATTTTCATATGGTATATCTTCTGCCACTACAATGGCATTATATTGTGGTGGAAAAATCAATGGAACAGGCACATTGTCATAATGGAAAACATTTACAATATCACCTGGTATCACTGTTATATGATCTACAAAGTAAGTAGTTGGTGCTATAACGAAATTTACTAAATTGCCATATTCATTTTCTAAAGACATTAATTTATAACATCCAGTATTCTCAGCATTTCCTCCTGTAAAAAAATCTCTAATCATGGTAATCGTACCTTTAAAAGATATAAACTTTTTCATTTTTTATCAATTCCTATAGATTTATATTCTATATAGCTTATGTATTTCTAATACTTTCTGTTACATTCACTTGCTTTAATCAATTGCTATGGTTTTAGGTCTCAATACTAAGTTGGAATCTACTAAGCTATTTATTCATCATGTTTCATTTCCTTTTAAAATATCTTGGGTAATTTAATAAAAATATTTTTTAAAAATCAAATGGATTTAAAATGGGGATTATGTTAATTACAGGAACTTCATAAGGATGAACTTTTCTTATGGTATTAATTGCAGTTTTCAATATACTTTTGATGCAACAGAATTCTACTTTACATTCTTCGGATTCACAAATTTCCCCTATGTTACCTTTAAAGGGTTTAGAGCCATCTAATGCTCTCCATGAGCCTTTGACTTTTGAAATGGCCATGCAGTTGTCATAGTTTCCTCCTATGGAAAGAGCATTTACTTGGTTTAAAGCTTCTCTTAAAAGTTCTACATATTCTTCTGGGATAAAGGTCTCTATTTTAAAAATTTCAAAATTCATTTCATAATCATCCTTTCTAAACATAGCGTTTACTATATTTAATTGTACCCTAAAGTTTAAGTATTTAATTCATATCATGAGATTTTTTATTAAGGCACATTCAAATAAATAACAAGTCAGTATGCTAGTCTATTTTGCGTCATACTGCGTCAGCAGAACCCACCGATAGTTCTACTAGCGGCGGAACCTGCTTCCTTGTCTGACACAAAATATACCATCATCTTTGACTTGTTATTTATTTTCATGTACCTAATTATAGTTAGAGAGCCATTAAATAAATTTAAAATGAAAAATAAATATAGAAAGTCAATTGGGAATAGGAACGAAAATGCAAATAATTATTTAATACATAATATTAAACAATTTGGCTAAAAATATCCTAGGAGGTGAATTATTATGCAAATACAACTTAGTCAAAAAGAAAGAATGTTTTTAGAGGATGGAAAAATTCAAGAGGAAATTTGCGTCCAAAAATACGAAAATTATGCTCAGCAGGCTCAAGATGCAGAATTAAAGCAACTTTTCAATAAACTTGCGGGAGAAGAACAGCATCACTATGATATTATCAATCAATTGCTTCAAGGGCAGCAGCCAAATTTAAGCCATGGTCAGCAGGCTCAGCAAGCTACAATTCCAAATAATTTTCAAGGTACTATGAATAATAAAAGTGATAAAATACTTTGTAATGATTTATTATCTACAGAAAAATATGTTGCAGGTACATATGGTATTGATGTTTTTGAATCTGCTAATCCTATAGTTAGGCAAGCAATACAGCATATACAGCAAGATGAACAAAGACATGGTGAAGAGCTTTTTAATTATATGAATAGCCATCAAATGTATAATGTGAAATAGAATTTTATTATAAATGAAAAATTATAGATAAGTTCAAATAGTGGACTTATCTTTTTCTAAATTTTATATAAAAGGTGGTATTATGGAGATAAAAAATATTTTTTTAGATGCAGAGAAATTAAATATACTAGAATTGTTTATTAGAACATCAATATTATATTTTATTTTGTTTATTTCTACTAAAGTAATGAAATTTCGTCAGCCTGGCATAATAACTCCATATAATTTCTTAATGGCAGCTGGAATCAGTCATATTGCTGCTTCTCGTATGGTGAGTCCTAAATCAAGACCAATTGATGCAGTTACAATAATAACAGTATACACTTTAATATATTTAGTAATTTCCTATTTGTATTTTAAGGCTCCGTCAATAGTTACGCAAAAGCCTAGGATATTGATTAAAAAGGGTAAAATAATCAGAGAAAATCTTTCAAAATCAAAATTAACTATTGATAATTTATTTTCTATATTGAGACAAAAAAATGCCCATAACCTTCAAAATGTCGAATATTTAATAGCAGAAGCAACAGGAGACTTTAGTGTAGCTGTCAATGGGAATAGCCTTCCTGTGACTAAGTTTGATATGTCAATAAGTACTTCCCAGGATATTTTATCAGAAAATCTTATTTATAAAGGAATAATTGATGAGCATATTCTTGAAAAAAACGGCTTAAATTGCGATTGGGTACAAGAGCAGCTTAAGGCAAATAATGTAGATGATATAAATAGTATTTATTTGGGGATTTTAACTCCAGATAAAAAATTATTTTTAAATTAATGGGAGGAGTTTTATTTGAAAGTTTTTGGTGTTGTAAAAGATATTTCCTTATTAGGATATTTTATAAGAACTTTTGTAGTAGGTATAATATCTTTTATAGTAGGAAGATATATGATGAAAAGAACTATAAATCAACTCACCGCATATGATTTTGCAGTAGTTTGGATATTAGGAGCTCTTACAGTTGCACCGCTATTGGATGGTGAGATTTCCTTTACATATACAATTATCCCACTAATAACTTTATTTATTTGGCATTATATAATAAGTATTATATCTTTAAGAAATAGAAAATTATCATTTTTTTTTAATGGTAAACCTATAATTCTTATAGATAATGGAAAAATTATTAGAAAAAATTTAAAAAAACAATTTATAAATATTGATTTACTATTAAGTGAATTAAGACTTAAGAATATCTTTGATATTTCAGAGGTGAAATATGTGATTTTGGAACCTAATGGTCATTTCAGTATTATAAAAAAAGAGAGCAATAGACCAGTTACACCAACAGATTTTAAGATATATGCTAAACCTGTGAATTTACCCTTGGTAATAATTAATGATGGAAAATTATTCGAAGAAAATTTAAAAAAGTTAGGTGTAGATAAAGAGTGGCTCATGAATAAGCTAAGTATGTATAATGTACATGATATTAGAAAAATTTATCTAGCTACTATGGATAAAACTAAAAAGTTGTATGTTTCTAAAAAAGATATATGATATACCTTTTTATCTATTTGATAAAAGTGTATTGATGAAAATTTCATATGATAATTTCGGTGAAATTTTGCTTTAAATATATTATAAATATATTATAATAAAAAAATTCAGAAGAAAAGACAGAAAAAGTGCTAAAATGAAATAAATCTTGCAAAATATGTTGCATTTAGTAATTGAAAGTAATATAATGAAAAATGAAAGAAAAAATTCATAAAATATTTATTTGTAATTACATAAAGAAATTTTACATTCATTTAGGGGGTCATTGTATGGAACAATTAGTTAGTGAAGAAAAGTGTTTTAGAATAGAAGGTGATTCTATAGGAACTAGAGAGTTACCAAAAAATGCGTATTATGGTGTTCAAACTTTAAGAGCTGTGGAAAATTTCAAGATAACAGGATTAAAAACTCATAAGGAATTTGTAAGAAGTCTTGCACAAATAAAAAAAGCAACTGCAATAACTAATGCAGAGGTTGGACTTATGGATAAAAGCATTCAGAATTCTATAAAAAAAGCTTGTGATGAAATAATAGATGGAAAATTGTATGATCAATTTATAACAGATCCTATTCAAGGCGGTGCAGGGACTTCAATGAATATGAATGCAAATGAAGTTATTGCCAATAGAGCTATTGAGATTTTAGGTGGAGAAAAGGGAGACTACAGTATAGTTCATCCTAATGATCATGTAAATATGGGACAATCTACTAATGATGTTATTCCTACTGCAGGTAAAATTACTGCTTTGAAACTTATTCCAAAAGCAATAAAACAGCTTATAAAGCTTCATGAAGTGTTAGTAAAAAAGAGTGAAGAATTTGATGAAGTAATAAAAATGGGAAGAACTCAGATGCAGGATGCAGTGCCTATAAGATTGGGACAAGAGTTTGCAGCTTATAGTGCAGTGGTAGCTAGAGATATTAAAAGACTTGAAAATGCAATGGAAAGTTTAAAGACTGTAAATATGGGAGCTACAGCTATAGGTACAGGTATAAATGCAGATAAACAGTATGAAAATAAAATAGTACCTAATCTTGCAAAAGTTACTGGCATGTCATTAAAGCAAGCAGAGAATTTAGTAGATGGAACTCAAAATGTGGACTGCTTCGTAGAGGTATCTTCAATTATTAAAACTTGTGCTGTGAGTTTATCAAAAATGGCAAATGATTTAAGACTTATGTCTTCAGGACCAAGAACAGGATTTGGTGAAATAAATCTTCCACCAAAGCAAAATGGTTCTTCCATAATGCCAGGAAAAGTGAATCCTGTAATACCAGAAGTAGTGAGTCAAATAGCATTTAATATTGTAGGTAATGATATGACAATTACTATGGCTGCAGAAGCTGGCCAATTAGAATTAAATGCTTTTGAACCAGTTATATTCTATAATTTGTTTGAATCTATAGAAACTTTAGCTAATGGGGTGGACACTTTTATTAATAATTGTATAATAGGAATAACAGCTAACAAAAAAAGATGTCAAAACTTGGTCGAAAATAGTATAGGTATAGTTACAGTTCTTTGTCCATACATAGGTTATAAGGAAGCTGCTAAAATTGCAAAAACTGCTATGAAAACAGAAGAGCCCATAAGAGAAATAATATTAAAGTCAGGACTTTTAAATGAAGAAAAGATAGATGAAGTGCTTGATGCTATGGCTATGACAGAACCAGGTATAACTACAAAATGTCTTATAGCAAACTAGAGTATAGTATAGGAGGGTTTTATAATGGCAAATTTAAAAGAAAGAGCACTAAAATTCCATAAAGATTATAGAGGTAAAATTGAACTTAAATGTAAGGTACCTGTTAAATGTAATGAAGATTTAACTATGGCATATACACCAGGAGTAGCTGAACCTTGTTTGGAAATCAATAAAAATCCAGAAGACATTTATGAATACACAGCTAAAGGAAATATGGTAGCTGTAGTAACTAATGGTACAGCAGTATTAGGACTTGGAGATATAGGAGCAGGAGCAGGACTTCCAGTCATGGAAGGAAAAGCAGTTTTATTTAAGGCTTTCGGAGGAGTAGATGCTTTCCCAATATGTTTAGATACAAAAGATGTAAATAAAATTGTTGAAACTGTAAAACTTATGGAACCTGGTTTTGGAGGAGTAAATCTAGAAGATATTAAAGCTCCAGAATGCTTTGAAATAGAGAAAAGACTTAAGAAAATATCAAATATTCCTATATTTCATGATGATCAGCACGGTACTGCAGTGGTTTCAACTGCATGCATTATAAATGCCTTAAAGGTTGTAAATAAGAAATTTGAGGATATAACTGTAGTAGTAAATGGAGCAGGTGCTGCGGGAACAGCTATCACAAAATTAATTTTAAAAATGGGAGCAAAAGATGTTATATTATGCGATTCAAAGGGCGCAATATATAAGGGAAGACCAGAAGGAATGAATAAATATAAAGAAGAAATGGCTAATATAACAAATAAGAATTCAATAAAGGGAAATTTAGCTGAAGTGTTAAAGGGAGCAGATGTGTTCTTAGGAGTATCTGTTGCAAATTGCGTAACTAAAGAAATGGTTAAGTCTATGAATAGAGATGCTATCATCATGGCTATGGCAAATCCTAACCCAGAGATACTACCAAAAGATGCTATAGAAGCAGGAGCTAAAGTAGTGTGTACAGGAAGATCAGATTTCCCTAATCAGGTTAATAATGTAGTAGCATTTCCAGGAATATTTAGAGGAGCTCTTGATGTACGAGCTTCTGAGATAAATGATGAAATGAAAATGGCAGCAGCTTATGCTATAGCAGGACTAGTAGAAGAAGATAAGTTAAATTCAGAGTATGTTATTCCAGAAGCTTTTGATTTAAGAATAGCACCAAAGGTGGCAGCTGGTGTTGCAAAGGCAGCCATAGATACAGGTGTTGCAAGAAGAAAAGATGTTACTCCTGAAATGGTAGAAGAACATACAAAAAAGATACTAGGTATTTAACACTGTTAGAATATAGAAATAAATAAAAAGACGTTTGTTTAAACATCTAACCTTTTAAAATATAAAAAAATAAAAATACGTCTGTATAAAATTTAATAAGAGTACTTGTAATTAATAGCTAGTACAAAGAAAAACTCTGTCAAAACAATAAAGTTTGATAGGGTTTTTTTTGTAAACTTTAATACAGAATTATCTTAGATATTTAATGTGAATAGAGCAGATAGTATAATTTTTATAAAAAATACTTGTTCAAGAATGCAAAAATGAAATTATCAGAAAATATTGTGATTTACAAAGGTATATGATAAAATTAATTTCATAAAGAAGTCGAAAAATGTATAAAAATGACATTCGGTTAAGGGGGAACAATAATGGGAAAGAATGATATTCACTTATCCAAAATTCAGTTAAAGGATGTTTTGGATATAGAACTGCTTCAAAAATTTCAAGATAATTTTGCTGAAAGTATGGATTTGGCAAGTGTTACGGTAGATATGGAAGGAAACCCCGTTACAAGGCCAAGCTCCTATACTAGTTTCTGTATGGATTATACTCATTCAACAAAAGCAGGAGATGATAGATGTGCTCAATCTCATAGAAAGGGAGGGGAAGAAGCTGCAAGGACTGGAAGACCATATGTATATACATGTCATGCGGGACTTATAGATTTTGCAGCCCCTATTATTGTAGACGGAACACAAATTGGAACAATACTTGGAGGACAAATACTTACATCAAAACCCCAAGAGGATGGTTTTAGAAAAACCGCAAGGGAAATTGGCGTAGATGAAGATGGTTACATACAAGCTGTTAATAAAGTAAAAATATCAACAGAAAGAAATATTAGAGCTGCTGCCGAAGTGCTTTTTATAGTAGCAAATGCTCTGTCCAAAGTTGGATATCAACAGCTTAAATTAAAGACTACAAGTAACGATTTAGTAGAAAGCTTTTCTCAAATTTCAGCCACAATGGAAGAACTTGCTTCTTCTTCAGTAACTATTACCAATAATCAAGAAACACTTAATAAGGAAATTGTAAATGTTAAAAATATATCAGAAAAAATTAATGAAATATTAGATTCAATTAAGAGTATTGCCGATGCCACTAAAATGCTTGGATTAAATGCAGCTATAGAAGCCGCAAGGGCTGGAGAAGCTGGAAGAGGCTTTGGGGTTGTTGCTACAGAAATCAGAACGCTTTCAGAAAGTTCAAAGGAAACAGCCATGCAAATAGTAAAGTTGACAGATGATATTGAAAGTTCGGTTCAAAAAACTTTAGAAGCTTCAGAATCCACAATGATTAATACTGAACAACAGTCAGCTGCAATACAGCAAACAACTGCAAGTATTGAAGAGCTTCTAGCATTAACTAATGAACTTAATGATATGGCGAAACAAAAATAATGATATGCTTAAAAATTAAGTTTTTCAGTGGGGATTGATAAAAGGCTATAGAAGAAGTCACAACTAAATTTATAAAAGACAATAATTTAGTAAAATGACAATTTAAGATAACTTCCTAAATAAGTAGATATGACAATAATCTCTTTATTTAGGAAGTATTTTTTTGATAATCTATTTTCACATTGTTATGTTCAAGCGAAGATAAATGATTCTTAAAAAAGTTTACTAGATAATTACAGGCAAGTGGAAGTACAAACAATTATATGTCATTGATTGTAATGTACATATAGTATATAATTATGAAAGCAAAAATATTAATTTTGTTTAAAGGGATGATAATATGATATCAAATGAAATAGATATGCTAGTAAAGCAGCGTCAGTCACAAGTAAAAAAGGAAAAGAATCAGATTCCTTATGGGATTATGCTCATTTTAATTGCATTTATTCTTTGCATTATATTTTGGCAAAAGCAGCCTAGGTATGTGACATTTTTAAGTGTTGGAATTATAATCGGTATAATTTTAAGGTATTCACGATTTTGTTTCACTGCAGCATTTAGAGATCCTTTTATTACGGGTAGCACTAGGGTGTTAAGAGGTATGATATTGTCTATGATGGTAAGTACAGTAGGTTTTGCTGTAATACAATCTAGATATATTCATATCAAAGGTGCTAATTATGAAATGATTCCAGGGGCTGTTAGTTCTGTAGGAATTCATGTAATGATTGGTGCATTTATATTTGGTATAGGAATGGTTTTAGCAGGAGGATGTGCTTCAGGTGTGCTTATGAGAATTGGTGAAGGACATGCCCTTCATTGGGTTGTTCTTGTAGGCTTTATAATTGGAACCTTACTGGGAGCAAAAGATTATTCTTTCTGGTATGAGCATTTTATTAAAAATGCAAAGACAATTTATTTTTCTGAATACTTAGATTTAAAAATTGTTGTTTTATTGCAGATGATAGTATTGATAACTTTATATAAATTAGCAGTATGGTATGAAAATAGACGCTTTAAAGAATTATAATGGAGGAATTTCATATGACCGTAAGAAAACTAGATTGTTTAAGTGAATTATGTCCAATTCCTTTGCTTCGAGCTATGAAGGAACTTAAGACAATGGAACCAGGAGATATCTTGATTCTTAATTCTGATCATAGTTGTGTGGCCATTGATGTAGAAAAGTGGGCATCGGAAAAAAAATATCCTGTAAAGCTTCTTGAGCTGGGTGCAGGAGAATGGGAAGTGTATATTCAAAAGCCAAAAGAAAAATAGGAGCGATATATGATGAAATCTATAAATAAATATCTTAAAAAACCTTGGCCTCATTGGGTAGGAGGAATATTATTAGGAATAATGAATGTGATTTTACTAGCGTTAACTGGAGTAAGCTGGCAAATAACCAGCGGTTTTTTACTATGGGGAGTTGGTATATTGCAATGGTTTGGACTAAATCCATTGAGTTGGGAGTATTTTAGTCATTTTAAGTCCTATTATTCTCCTGTGATTTCACATGAAAATGTATTTATTAACCAATATACAATTTTAAATATTGGTGTAGTTATAGGATCTTTAGTTGCAACATTATTAGCTTCGCAATTCAAATGGAAGAAAATAAAGAGTAAAAAGCAGTTTATATTTGCACTTCTGGGAGGAATTATGATGGGATATGGGACTAGGCTTGCTGTTGGTTGCAACATTGGAGCTTTTTTTAGTGGAATACCATCATTTTCACTACATGCTTGGGTTTTTGGAAATTTTGTCATATTAGGGACATGGGTAGGGGTTAAAATATTAGTTAGATTTTTTATTAATTCCTAATTTCCAGAGGCTAATCTATAAGAATATATTATTTTATAGTGAGATTTATTTAGTAATTTTATCTAGATACTAGGTGCTAGTGTAAATACGGACTTGTAAGTTTTTTTATAGTACCCAGCACCTAGAACTATTATATATAACTTAGAACTTGAATATATTCTTCACCTAAATTATTAAGTACGTAAACATTAAAGTAAGAAATAGATTTTAACAAAAACCTCGCTTATTAGAAATAATAAAATCAACAAACATTTGTTCATATTCAGTAAAGGTATATTTTTTTCTTGAAGCTATATAGTAGCTAAAAGAAATTTTAAAATCATCTACCTGAACTGTTTCAATGGTATGTTTTTTCAACTCTTGAGCAACTGCTAATTTTGGTAAAAAAGAAAAACCTTTTCCCGAAAGTATAGAAGATTTAATGGCTTCTGGAGAATTTAAATCGTAAATTACATTTAACTCTTCTACATTTATTCCCTTTTCTTTTAATGATTTTTCAATCACATATCTAGTGCCAGAAGTATTTTCACGTAGAATTAAAGGAATCTCTTTCAAATCTTCTTTAGAAATTTTTTTAGGTGAATTATTACTATTTCCAACCAAAAGAAGTTCATCTGAAATAATAGGCTCAGTAACGATACCATCTATTTTGGGATCATGTTGGATGATTCCAATGTTAATTGTATGTTCTTGCAGCTTTTGAATAACTTCAGTTGAATTGATTACTTCCATACGGATATCTACCTCTTCGTGTAGGTGTTTAAAAGTAAAAATGCTACAAGGAAGAGCATACTCACCTACACTTTTACAAGCGCCAATCATTAATTTTGGTCGGTCTTGATGCAAATTTATCAAATCTCTCTTAATATTTCCCTGAATAGAAAGTAGAGTGTCTGCATAGTTAAATACCACTTTCCCTTCCTCTGTTAATTCAACACCTTTATTACTACGGTTTAGAAGACTTACTCCTAGTTCATTTTCTAAGCTTTTAAGCTGCCCACTGAGTCCAGGTTGCGTAAGGTGAAGAATTTGAGCTGCTTTTGAAATACTATTATGTTTTACTGTCATGTAAAATGATTGAAGGTATTCAAGATTCACAAAATCACATCCTAAAAATAGTTATACATCTACCCTATTATTGTACAAAAATAAATATATTTATTCAAGTTAGTATATTTTGTAGTTTGTGTCAAGTTCTAGTGGGCAATTTTATTTTCTAAAATTTTATCCATTATAATATAGTTTTTGAATTTACTTTTACACTTTTTTAAATTTAATATTTCTAGCCTATATAAGGGGCTACGCCCCAGCCCGAAAGGGCGCACTTCACCTACATAATTTTATACTTTTATTAAATAAATCCTAAGTCATTAAACCCTTTATTTTCAACTAAGGCTCTTATTGCCTTGCGACCATTTGTATTGGCGCAGCCTGTAAATGGCATCTTCCCTTGGTGTATTGGGTATACTTTGCCTTTACCAACTTTCTTATTTACATCAGCTGCTGTTAATGTAATCATTTCTGTTATTTTTTCTAGCTCATCATCTGAAATAACACTAGAACACATTTCATTTACTACATTGTATATTCTTTTACTTGCCTTTTCAGCTAGTATTTTAGCTAAATTATTAGCACCTCTAATTGACCAACTCATTTTTCTTCCTTTCATTCTTTGAGCTAATACATCACAGATATTATGCTCCATTGTGCCTAAATTTCTGTATTCTAATCCTTCCGGCGCCTTCGGCATTTTAATTTCTTTCCTTAGCTTATATGGCTTTAATCCTATCTTGTTATCAAAAAANGTGTACATGGGAGATACTTTTTGTATCTCCTTTATTTTTTTTAAACAGTAATTACTACTACCTTCGCCTACTAAAATTATACTCTAAGTATTTTGTACTCAGCTCAAAGAAAGTGTTATGGTATATAACATTTACTTTCTATGAAAAAAGAATAATGTGTAATATAATTTTGATAGATAATTAACAAACGAAATTGGGCAATTTAAAATTATAAAAGTATACAGGAACTCATTTATTATTCAAATATTATGAGAAGTGATTAACTGAATTAGTAAATATATTTGTAACATCTTTTAGGATAAGTGAACCAAGCAAATGATGTTATATCAATATCAGTTAAAAAAATCACACAGCATAAACAATTTAAAGGATGAGGAGGAAAAAAATGAAGAAGACTGAACAAGCTTTAGGATTTATAGGAATTTTATTAGTACTAATTCTAGGTAAGACACTGTTAAAAACAGATATGTTATTTTTTAGACTTTTAATGGGTGCAGGACTTGGTTATGCTTTATCAAGAGCTTACACAGGATTTGC
Organism: Haloimpatiens massiliensis; assembly: GCF_900184255.1. Taxonomy (NCBI): domain Bacteria; kingdom Bacillati; phylum Bacillota; class Clostridia; order Eubacteriales; family Clostridiaceae; genus Haloimpatiens; species Haloimpatiens massiliensis. The sequence continues at coordinate 416,556 of NZ_LT854640.1, forward strand.
AGGTAGTGTGAATCGTGCATTTAACACTGGGTCAACGAAATTAATGAGAACACTTATGTTTCTTTTCTTTATCACATCTTTATTAACTACTGCATTTTTGTTTAAAGCCGACCCTACTAAATATGACCTTTGGGTAAATCCAATTAATTTTGGTTTGATTTTAGGTGGAGTGCTATTTGGATTTGGTATGTCATTTTCATCTTGTTGTGCTTCAGGTGTGCTTACAGACCTTGTAACTGGTTTACCTAGAGCACTTATTACATTAATATTCTTTGGATTAGGTGTATTTTTAGGATTTCCTGTACAGAATACTGCAGGATGGGTTAAGAATTCTTGGTTTTCAACAACAGTAGGTAAAAAATTATATGGTGGTGTATTCTTACCAGACTTATTCAAATGGGATGGTCTTGAAGGTTATCTAGGTGCATTGATATTAACAGCTATATTCTGTGGAATTGTTGTATTTATTGCTTATGCTTATGAAAAAAGTCGTAAGGAGAAAAATACTTATACTGGTCACTCTATGGAAAAAGTACAAGATAAGAATGAAACTTTTGACACTAAAGAATATAAGCTCTTAAGTGAGGAAAACTATAATAGAATATTTGCTAAACCTTGGACTTTAGTACAAGGAGCCGTTGTTATTAGTATATTATTTGCGTTACTTATGGGTGTTACTAAAGCTGGATGGGGCGCATCTACTCCTTATGGATTGTGGTTTGGTAAATTCTTAATGATATTTGGAGTTTCACCAGAGACATTAGCAGATTTCACAAAAATGCCAGCAAAAGCATATGCCCTACCATTCTTTGAACACGGTGTTTCAGTTCAGAACTTTGGTATATTACTTGGAACAGCTATTTACTTGTTGACAGCTGGTAAGTTTGTGAAGACATTTATGTCAGAGATGCATATTACAGTAAGAGAATTATTACTGTTTGCTCTAGGTGGAATTACCATGGGAGTAGGTACTAGATTTGCAAACGGATGTAATGTAGGTGCATTATATACACCTATTGCAAACTTCTCACTTTCCGGTTGGATCTTCTTAATTTTCATGGTTCTAGGCGGTATTGTAGGAAATAAATGTGCAAGAAAGTGGGCAAAGTAATATTAATATTTAAATAGTTTGTAAAAATATAAAACTTAGCAGTCTGTGACTGCTAGGTTTCTATACATATAAATGAAAATTTATAATTAAAGGTCAAGGAAAAAATATTTATGACTTTTATAGGTATACATTTACATTGGCTAGATTAATTAGAATTATAGGAGGCGTTATATTATGAGTAACAGAATTTTAATTGTTGGGGGAGTAGCTGGAGGTGCTTCAGTTGCAGCAAGAGCAAGAAGAATTGATGAAATGGCAGAAATAATAATGTTTGAAAGAGGTCCTCACGTATCTTTTTCTAACTGTGCTTTACCATTTCATTTAAGTGGTATGGTAGAAAATGGCGATGACTTGGTTTTAATGTGTCCGAAACAGTTTAAAAAGCAATATAACATTGAAGCTAGAGTTAACAGTGAAGTTGTAAAAATAAAAAGAGAAGAAAAGAAAATAGTAGTTAAAAATCTTATTACTGGAGAAGAATATGAAGAGTCTTATGACAAATTGGTTTTGTCTCCAGGAGCTAATCCAATTCTTCCAAGAAGCATTGAAGGAATAACTGGACCAAATGTGTTCACTGTAAGAAATGTAGTTGATATAAAGAAACTTAATGAAAGTATTATTGAAAACAATATTCAGGATATAGCTGTTGTTGGTGGAGGATTTATAGGGGTAGAAGTAGCAGAAAATCTACGTCTAGCTGGTAAAAATGTAAGCCTTATAGAAGCACTTGATCAGATAATGAATCCTTTTGATTATGATATGGCTCAAATACTTCATAAAGAGATGATAGATAAGGGAGTTAATCTTATATTAAGTGATGGAGTAAAGAAAATAAATGAAAACTCTGTAGAGTTACAATCAGGTAAAATGGTTCCTGCAAAGGCTGTAGTAATGGCAATTGGTGTTTCACCTGAAACTAGTTTAGCTAGAGAAGCTGGCCTTGAAATCGGTGTAACTGGAGGTATAAAGGTTGATCATAACTATGTAACTAACGATAAGGATATTTATGCGGTAGGTGATGCTATAGAGGTTTACAATCGTATGAGCCATAAACCTTCAAGATTAGCACTAGCAGGACCTGCTCAAAGACAAGCCAGAGCAGCTGCTGATCATATATATAATATTCCTCACAATAACAAAGGTGTAATAGGATCCTCTGTAGTTCAAATTTTTGATTTAGGAGCTGCATGTACAGGATTTAATGAGAAAACTGCAAAGATGGCTGGAATTTCCTATGATTTTGCATATGTAATTCCAGGAGATAAAGTTGGTTTGATGCCAAACAGCAATCCAATGCACTTCAAACTTATATATGAGTATCCAAATGGAAGAATACTTGGGGCTCAAGCTATAGGAAAGGGAAATGTAGATAAGAGAATAGATGTAATTGCTACAATGATAACAATGGGCGGGACCCTAGAAGATTTAAAAGAATTAGAGTTATGTTATGCTCCTTTATTTGGAACTGCCAAGGATGTAGTGAATTATGCAGCATTAGTAGGACTAAACCTATTATATGGTAGATTTAAGCAAGTTCCAGTAACAAAAGTGAGAGAGCTAGTAGAAAATAATGCATTTATCGTAGATGTAAGAGAAAAACATGAATATGCAGAAGGTCACCTTAAAAATGCAGTGAATATTCCATTAAGTGAAATCAGAGAAAGATTAGATGAAATTCCAAAAGATAAAATGGTATATTTACATTGTCGTTCAAGTCAAAGAAGCTATAATGCAGTAATGGCACTACAAAATATTGGATATGATAATGTGATTAATATATCTGGTTCTTATTTAGGAATTTGTTGCTATGAGTATTATCAGGATAAAGTAACAGGAAGAGAAAAGATAGTTACAGAATATAACTTCAAGTAAAGGTTGATTATATGAGAAAAAAATTGAACAGAATAGATATATTAGCCTTAGCATTAGGATCTATTATTGGATGGGGCTCATTTACCCTCCCTGGTTCAAAGTTTCTTCATGAAAGTGGTATTGTTAGTACGGCCATCGGGTTTATACTGGGTGGCCTTGCTATTCTTTTTATACAAAAGGGTTATCACATCATGATGGAGAATCATCATGAAGATGGAGGAGAATTCTCTTATACCTATAAAAATATGGGTAAAGTTAATGGTTTTGTAGTAGGTTGGTCTTTGACTTTGTGCTATATAAGCATGGTTCCATTGAATGCTACAGCATTCGTACTAGTAATCAAGAAGTTGTTTGGTGCAGCAATGGAGTTTGGATATTTATATAAGATAGCTGGTTATCCTGTATATTTGTCAGAGATTATTATTGCGAGTTTAATAATTTTAGTATTTGCTTATGTGAATATTAAGGGTCTAAAGTTCAGTTCTAGGGTACAGAACATCATGATCTTATTAATGGTGATAAATGTAATTGTAGTATTTATTTTCATGTTCATGAAGACAGAGCATAGCTTAATTATGAATAACTATATTGTTAACTATAAATTTAACATTACTGAGGTTGCGAAGATTTTTGCTATAGTTCCTTTCTTATTTGTGGGTTTTGATGTAATACCACAAGTGTCTACAGAGTTGAGTTTTGAAGCTACAAAAGCTACAAGAATGGCAATATTAGCTATATTAGCTGGAGTGCTTTTTTATAATCTTTTAAATATTACAACTGGTTTGGTATATACTCCGGAGCAAGCGCTTTTGGAACAATGGGCTCTGGGAACTGCTGTACTTAATAATATGGGATATACAGGGTTTATATTACTTATAATATCATTGGTCGGTGCAGTAGCAGGCGGAATAAATGGATTTATGCTAGGTAGCAGCAAGCTCATAGGGTCTTTAGCTAGGTATAGGCTTATTCCATCAAAATACAAAAAAGAAAATCGTAATGGAGTATTTGAAAGTGGGGTTAAATTTGTAGCTTTAGCCAGTTTAATAGCACCTTGGTTGGGCAGAGAGGTTATTATCTATATTGTAGATATGTCTTCTTTATTAGCGGCGGTAGCATATTTTTACGTATGTTACATTGGATTCAAACATTCAAAAGGAATAGACAGAGGTTTTTCAGCAATAGGGACATTCATAAGCCTTTTATTCATAGGATTACTTATCATACCAGGTTCACCTGCAAGATTGAGCAGTCCATCTATAATACTGATGATTTTATGGGCAATATTAGGGTATTTTTATTATAAAAGGTATTCAGGAAGCATGAAATAATTTGCAAAATAGTGTGTCTAAAGACGTATTATAAAATTAACATATGAAGTATAAAAAGACCATGAAGAAGAAAGCTAGTTTAGCTTAAAACTTCATGGTCTTTTTGTGTCTTTTATAATATGTTTATTTTTTACATAGAACTTTTATGGTAAATATTTCATAAATGTTTTATATTGACTTTCTTCGACAAATGAAATAAAATATCATAAGGAAATGATAATTATTTTCAATAGTTAATTAATATCATTTAAATTAAGGAGGTTCATATATGAACAAAAAATCAATATTAGCATTATTAGGAACTGTATTAATAACATCATCAGCACTTATAGGCTGCGGTAAAGGTGCAAATAAGGAAGGGACAACTACAGAAAAAAAGCAAGTCGTAAATGTTTATTCTGATAGACATTATGATACGGATAAGCAGATCTTTGAGGATTTTACTAATAAAACAGGTATAAAGGTTAATATAGTAGAGGGAAAATCTGATGAGCTTATTGAAGGATTGGTAAGAGAAGGGAAAGATACAAAGGCAGATTTGCTTATAACTGCAGATGCAGGCAGACTACATAGAGCAAAAGAACAGGGACTTTTGCAACCAGTTACATCAAATATTTTATCTAAAAATATTCCTGAGAATTTCAGAGACAAGGACAACCAGTGGTACGGATTAACAAAGAGAGGTAGAGTTATAGTTTATTCTAAAGATAGAGTAAATCCTTCGGAATTGTCCACTTATGAGGCATTAACAGAATCTAAGTGGAAAGGTAAAGTATTAGTAAGATCTTCATCAGCTGTATATAATCAGTCTTTACTAGCATCTTTTATTGACATAAATGGTGAAGAAAAGGCTATGAATTGGGCTAAAGGTATAGTTAGCAATTTAGCGAGAGAACCAAAGGGAAATGATAGAGATCAAGCGAAGGCTATTGTAGCTGGAGTGGGAGATGTAGCTATAATGAATACTTATTATGTAGGTAAAATGCTAAATTCTTCAGATCCAGAAGAAGTTAAAGTAGCAAAAAAAGTAGGCGTATTTTTCCCAAACGGTGAAACTACAGGTACTCATATTAATGTAAGTGGTGCAGGTGTTACCAAAAATGCTAATAATAAAGAGAATGCTTTAAAATTAGTACAACATTTATCTAGCCAAGAGGCACAAAGAGAGTTTGCTGACGGAAACTTTGAATATCCAGTTAATTCAAGAGTAGAACCATCTGAATTATTAAAGTCTTGGGGAAACTTTAAAGCACAAGATATTAATCTATCAAAGCTAGGTGAGAACAATAAAAAAGCTGTAGAGATATTTAATAAAGTAGGCTGGAAATAAGAATATTTATATAGTTCAAATATTAAAAAGTAGCCTTAAACTTAAAGGCTGCTTTTTAAATTAAACGTAGGGAAGTGAGATTAAAGAATGAGACTAGGAAAAAAGGAATCTTATATAAACATTTGGAGCGTTTTAAGTACTATTTTTGCATTAATGATAATTGTGACCAATGTAGATATCATTATGAAGTTATTTAGTAAGGGAAATGAAAATTGGATTCATATTAAAACGTATTTATTAAAAGATTATTTTATAAATACGTTAAATATAATGGTATTTACAGGTATCTTAACCATGGTAATTGGTACTTTATTAGCATGGTTAATTTCTGCATATGAGTTTCCTTTAAGAAAATTTTTTAAATGGTCACTTATATTACCATTGACTATTCCACCATATATAGGAGCTTATACATATAACGGAATATTAAGCTATACAGGAGTTGTACAAAGGTTTTTAAGAGAAATCTTTAGAATTAATGTATCTCCTGGCACTTTGGATATAATGTCTATAAGGGGATCAATATTCATATTTACAGTTTTCTTATTTCCCTATGTTTATATGATTACTAGAGCTTTTTTAGAAAAACAATCTGCAGAAATTATAGAAAGTGGAAGAGTTCTAGGAAAAAATTCTTTAGAAATATTTATAAAAATAATCATTCCAATATCAAGAGGAGCTATTATTGGAGGGGTTTCTTTAGTACTAATGGAAGTTCTAAATGACTATGGTGTAGTATCTTATTTTGGAGTGTCTACAATAAGTAAAGCTATATTTACTTCATGGTTTTCCATGGGAGATTTACATTCAGCTACTAAGCTTTCCTCAATACTGATGTTTATGGTATTTATTCTAATTATTTTAGAAAGACAACTTAGAGGAAGAAAAAAATATAGTTTTGTTAATAGTAAGATAAGACCTATTAGAAGGAAAAAGTTAGAAGGGGCTTGGGCGTTTATAGCTTTTATTTTATGTTCAGTTGTACTAGCTATAAGTTTTATTATTCCGGTACTTCAATTGATAAGTTGGAGCATACTTACTTATAAAAAGGTACTTAGTGTTAAATTTTTAATTCTTATATTTAATTCCACTTGGACAGCAGTAATTACTTCTTTAATTATAGTATTTATGACTATTATAATAGGCAATTTTTCTAGAATAAAAGATGATAATTTATCAAAATTAGTATCAAAAATAACACTTCTAGGGTATTCCATACCAGCATCAGTTATTTCTATAGGTGTGATACTGTTCTTTGTAAAGCTTGATAAACTATTTTATCCTTTATATAAGGTAATAAATTCAAATTCCCCCAAATTAGTTTTAAGTACAAGTATTATTATGCTTATATTTGCATATGTTATTCGTTTTCTAGCTATAGGATATCAATCTATAGAAGCAGGTTTTGAGAAAATAGGGAAGAGATTTTTTGAAGCTTCAAGAAGTTTGGGATACAGTGATATAAAAACTTTTTTTAAAGTGGATTTACCTATGATAAAACCTGCAGTTATAAGTGCATTTGCATTGGTTTTCCTAGAGATTATAAAAGAGCTTACATTGACTCTTATTTTGAGACCTTTTAATTTTAATACATTAGCTACAAAAACCTTTGAATATGCCAATGATGAAATGATACAGGAAGCTTCAGTAGCTTCTATAATAATAATTTTTGTAAGTATATATTCAATATATTTGATGTACAAAAGGGATAGGGAGGAAAATAATGTTTGTAGAAATAAGTAATGTGAGTTTTAAGTATAAAAACTCTAAAAAAGAAACTATTAAAAATTTAAATGTAAAAATAGAAAAAGGTGAAATAGTTAGTATTTTAGGTGAAAGCGGTAGTGGAAAAAGTACAATTTTAAGAATATTAGCAGGGTTAGAGGAAAATGTTACTGGAAAAATTATTGTAAATAGAAAAATTATTGTAGGTAAAAATGTCTTTTTACCGCCAGAAAAAAGAGGAATGGGAATGGTGTTTCAAGATTATGCATTGTTTCCTCATATGAGTGTAGAACAAAATATAGGATTTGGACTTAAAAAAATGAATAAGGAAGAAAAAAGGGAAAGAGTACAAGAAATGCTTGAACTTATAGATTTAAAAGGATTTGAAAAAAGATATCCTCATGAACTAAGTGGTGGGCAACAACAGAGAGTAGCTATAGGTAGAGCAGTAGCACCTAATCCATCAATTCTTCTTTTAGACGAGCCATTTAGTAATTTGGACGCTAATCTTCAAAGTAGAATAAGGAGAGAACTTAAAAACATAATAAATAAAATAGGAATAACATCCATATTTGTAACTCACGATAAAGAAGATGCATTAGCTATAGCAGATAAAGTAATTATACTAAGAGATGGAGAAATTACAGCATCAGGTAATTCCAAAGAGGTCTTAGAGAACGGTAATATTTAATGTAATTGAATATAATGTTTTAATAGTATGTGAGGCTAAATGCATAAATATGAAAATACCATAAAATGCAAATAAGTTATAAATTATATTACAGTTCATATAAGGGGATAGTAGAAAAAGAATTGTGGATCTTGAAATGAAAGGGATATAGATAAGGAAAGAGCTATTGAGTTTTTATTAAATAAGAATTAGGAAATGTACTAAGTGTGGTAAATTGAGCAATCTATGGGTTTATGTTATTAGATTGCTCAATTTATTATGGAAAAATATTTGATTTTTTTATAGTGAAGATGAGTTTTTAAAAATGGTAATGAAAGAAAAGTATTTGTAAAAGTATAATGTAATACTAGTATTCTATATAAAATTATTATAAATTTAAGTATAAGTATAATTAAATTATATAAATTTTACTTGAAAGTATAATTTAATTATACTATACTAAATAGTATAGTATATATACTTAAAAGGAGAGAGAAAATTGAATTTAAGTATTGGAAAAAAAATAAAAAGATTAAGGAAAGCTCTCAGTATGACTCAAGCAGAACTTGCAGAGCCAGAAATGACAAAAGGTATGTTAAGTCATATAGAAAATGGGCATGCCAATCCTTCTATGAAAAATTTGCAATATATTGCTAAAAAGCTAAATAAGCCAATAGCTTATTTTCTGCAAAATGAAGAAGGAGAAGGACAATATATAGACAACAATTGTCTACCAATTAATGAAATTTTAAAGGAACTGGAAGAGATAGATGATTTCATAAGAATCAATAAAATTGAAGTTGCTAAGGAAAAAGCAAGTAATCTATTAGATATATATAAATTTCAAGAAAAAAGTAAATTATATGCAGACATACTATATAGATTGGGGTCATGTCATGTGGCTTTAAGTGAATTTAAAGAAGGAACAAAGATTATTAATTTATGTTGTGAAATATATAAATATAATAGATTGTACATTGATGCATCAAGGGCATATATGAAGTTATGTAGAGAAACTTTAGAAAAGTATGATTATGATAAATGTACAGATATTTTAGAAGAAGCACAGAGTTTATATGATAAATCTAGCAGTAGGGATGCTTTTTTAGAAATTAAGTTATTAATTACACAGCCAGCTATTTTATTTGCAAAAGGTGAATTTCAAAAGGCAATTGAGATGTGTGAGAAATCTATTATTTTGTCTAATGAAAATAACATTTATTACTATATAGATGATGCTTATAGAATTGAAGCAATAATATATCTTATGAGGGGAGAATACGAAAAATTTCTTGTAAATGCCAATAAGGCAAAGCAATATGGAGAGTTTACTGATAATAAATTAAATTTAGCAAAGATATATCATAATTATGCTAAATATGAAAATAAGATAAATGAGCCAGCTGAAGCTTTGAAGTATTTAGAGTTACTAGAAATTAACTCAAGAGAAAAATCCTTTTATTATTATGTGGAACATGGTAAGGCAAATTATTTATTGGGAAACTATAATGATGCTATTGAAGATTTTGAAAAAATAGATTATAAACATAAAATTTCGCATATAATTGATTGTGTTTATATATTAACAGGAAAGATATATGAAGGATTAGCTTATGGAAAACTAAAGGAATATGATAAAGCCATTAAGAAAATAGAAAGTTTTATAAGAGAAGTAGAAATCTATATAACTGTAGAATATAAAGGTATTGTTCAATATGCATATATGAATTTAGGGTTTGCCTACGAGAGTTTAAGTGAAATATATTCACAAAAAGGAGAGTATGAAACAGCATATACATTATTAAAAAAGGCAAATGGATTAAAAATTTTATCAATAAAATAAAAAACTTATTGAAAGGAGATGAAAAAACAATTTAGTAAAACGTTAATAATATGAAAAATAATAATTATTGGGGGGAAAATTATGTTAAAGAGAGAGGAAATATTAAACTGCATAGTTGATTCCATAGAACCACTAGATTATGTTTATGCAGCATGGCAATGTGGTTCAGCAGCCTTTGGAAGAGTGGATGAATGGTCAGATATTGATATTGCAGTTGATGTGGAAGATGACAAAGTAAGAGAAATATTTAAAGTAACGGATAAGGCATTAGAAACTTTATCACCAATTGAAAATACATATGAATGTCCTCAGCCTATGAGTGAAGGAGCATATCAAAAGGTGTATAAGTTAAAAGATGCAAGTAAATTCCTTATAGTAGAAATTTGTGCTGTAAGGCATAGTGCACCAGATAAATTCTTGCAAAAGGAAATACATGGAGAGGTCTTTGTTCACTTTGATAAACAAAATGTAGCTAAATACAAGAGCATTGACAAAAAAGAATTTGCAAAAAAACTAGAGCAGAGATTAGAGAAAATTAAAAACTTATTTAATATATATCAGATTTTGATATATAAAGAACTTAATAGAAAGAATTATATTGAAGCAGTGGCATTTTATAATAATTTTTCTTTAAGCCTTTTATTAGAAGCTATAAGAATAAGGTATAGTCCATATAGATTTGATTTTAGGACACGATATGTATATTATGATTTACCTGATGAAGTAGTAAAAAGACTTAATGATTTTTACTTTATTAAAGATGGAGAAGATTTAAAACATAAACATGAAGAAACAATTAAATGGTTTAATGAATTAGTTGAGGAATTAGAAGGTATGCATTTAGAAAAGCTATTGTAGTAAATTCAGCACAATAATAGTAGTATTTATTCTTAGTGCAGCAGCCCCTCTATTAAAGGTAGGGGATTTTAAAAAAGTTTAAATGTATTTTTATGATTATTCCACAAAAAGTATTACATTACTAGAATTATGAAATTTCTCTGGAATGACTTTCATAAGAAGCGAAGGAACTGTTTAAATTTAATTTTAGAAATTCTTCTTTTAAACAGATAAAATTATCGTAAGCCTGGCAAGGACGCCAGGCTAGCGAACCTGGGCAGGACGCTGAATGTGAGCGTTAGATAATTTTATATGGATAAAAGATTAGAATTTCTTAAATTAAATTTATTGTTGAGCCCCCCATATAGCTACATTTTGATTGTCCAAAATAAATCTATTGTATTTCCATTTTAACGTATTCAAAAAATAGCCTAGAGAATCTGCGTTATATCTTCCAGCTATTTTTTGATAAGCTAATAATTCATACATTCCATCAGAATTAAAATCAACAGGATATAATCCACTTAGGGGATTTACAAATCCGCTAATTGGATTTTTTAGTTTCCCATTCTCATAGTATATTTCATCTAAGTAATCATTTCCCTTAAGAGATATATCTATAATGTATTTTTCATTATTTTTATTGCTTGTTACTTCAACTTTATAGTTGTCTTTAAAAATAACATCATATTTATATTCTTCGTTATATACATTAAAATCAAAAATTAGTTGAGGTGTATTATAAATAAAAGAATAAATATAATGATACATTATTGCACCGCTTCCGCCAGAATCTATACTAATTAATATATCTTTTGTACCATTTCCAGTAAAGTCTCCCAAAAATAATCTGGGATTATATCCAGCATTTTCTTTTAGAGGTATTTTCATAATGTTCCCTGTTCTCCCATCTTGAATTATAAGATTGATATTCTTAATAAAATTACTTGATGGGGTTCTTGTTCCAATTAGATATAAGTTATCAGGTATCTTATCACCGTTTACATCTCCTCTTGCAATAAATATAATACTTGGATTTATCATATCAGGTTTAAAACAATGATTATACATAAAAACTCCTTCGGATTATAGCATTATAAAATATCTTATGAAGCAATAAAAAAACTTGTTACAGTAGTTTATATGGGGAATACATTTCAATAGAAAAAATCTTTCTAATAATGTATAATTTTAATATAAGAGCTTTTACTAGCTCTAATTTTTTATTATGTCATGGGGGATGCTATTTAATATGTTAAAATTAAAGATTGAGTCTATGAAGCAGCCGGACAAAATTATTAATTACTGGAAAAAAGAAAAATTTGTAGTGAGTTGTATTATTATATTCGGATTGCTATGCAATACTACGGTTATTTTAGGACCTATATATCAAGGAAAACTCATAGACTCTATTGTTCATGGAGCTACCTTATCTTCTGTAACAATACTTGTAGTTACCTACGTTACTCTTATTGGAACTATTCAACTTTTTCGATATTTTAAGCGTTTTTATATAAGACGTTTTGCCAACAGTACTAGCGCTACTATGAGGTTTATGATATACAATAATATAATGCATAAAAGCACTTCTGAACTGAATAATGAAAATACTGGGAACCTAATGACAAGAGTTATTTCTGATGTGGATTTATGTGTGGAGGGTATGCGAAAGTTTACCACTGAGGTATTTGATACAGGTGTTCTCATGGTATCCTACTTAGTATCAATGGTTGTTTATGATGTAAAAATAACTATGTTATCTATTCTTTTTATTCCTATTGCAATGGTACTTGCTGAAAAATTGAAAATTGTTATTTATAAGTATTCCACTGCCTTTCGCGAGAAAAGCAGTGAAGTAGCCCAGATTACCTACGATGCTATTGAAAATTCTATGCTATATCGTGTAACTGGCATGGAGCCACAAAATACAGCAAAGTATAATGAGAACTTGGAAGATTTGCAAAACAAAGCTATTAAAGCCAGTATACTAGAAAATTCCATGCAGCCTATATACCATGTGATAGCAATGCTTGGAATAATTATAGTAATCTACCTAGGAGGTAAAAAGGTGATTGATGGCAGATGGAGTGTGGGGACTTTTTCCACTTACATAACTATGTTTACTGCCATGGCAATTAAGGCAAGTAAAGCAGCTAAATTATTTAATTCTGTACAAAAATCACAAGTGTCATGGAAGCGTATAAAATCATATCTTACGGAATATGAAAGTAAAGACATCACTGTTAAAATAAATAAGGATAACACAGTATTATCAGTAGAAAATCTTAGCTTTTCCTATGAAGAGGGAAAAGAAGATATCATTAAAAATATCAGTTTTGCAGGAAAGCAAGGGGAAATTATAGGTGTCACAGGTCCTATTGCTTCTGGTAAATCTACCCTTGCACTATCTTTACTTGGATTATATCCCTATGTAGGCAGCATAAAAATAGATGGTAAGGAATTAAGGAATTACTCGGAGTATGAGCGAAGCCAGATGATTTCTTATTTGGGTCATAACCCACAGCTATTTTCAGATACTATTTATAACAACATAACATTAGGTAGTAAAAAGGATATTACTGCTGTTTTAAAGGATGTTTGCTTTGATACAGATTTGGCAACAATGCCTCAGGGACAAAACACTTTAGTTGGAAATAGTGGAATTAAATTAAGTGGTGGTCAACAGGCAAGGATAGCACTGGCAAGGGCTCTTATTAATAAAAACAAAATTATAATATTAGATGATCCCTTTTCAGCAGTGGATATGAAGACAGAAGAAAAAATTATTAAAAATATAAAAAATAATTATAAGGATAGTTTAATTATTTTAGTTTCTCACCGTTTATCTATTTTCACTAGAATTAATAGGATTGTATTACTAAATAACCATAAGACAGTAGAGTATGGTACTCATAATGAACTTATGAAAAAATCTCAAGTTTATAGTAAAATATTCAATTTGCAGTATACGGAGGTGAGAAACAATGATGGAGAATAGTTTAATAAAAAAGTCTACTATTAAAGTAATTAAAAACAATATAGGTATAAGTTTATTATTGATATTTTCCGTTTGTGGAGTTGTTTTTACAAGTTTAATTCCTCCTCAAATATTGAAGCATATAATTGATTATAATATAGTGCCCAAAAACTCTGAGAGATTACTGTTTTTAGCGGTTATATATATTGCTGTATTATTGTTTATTGCAATATTTGATTTTGTTAAAGAGGTTTTGCTTACGGTTTTGGGACAAAAAATTACAAAGGAAATAAGAATTAAAATGATGGAAAAGCTTGAAAAAATAAATGCAAGGTTTTTCTCCTCTAATGGTTCGGGAACAGTTGTTTCACTGTTTACTAATGATGTGGACGCAATCAACTCTCTGTTTACAAGTGGCATCATCGGAATGATAGTTGATTGTTTTAAGATTATAGGTATTTTAATTTCTATTTGGATGTTTAGTGCAAAGCTTGGAGTGTTAACTTTAATATTGCTACCTATTATTTACGGTATTACACGAATTTTTCAAAAAAGAATGCTTAAGGCACACATTGAAAATCGAATATTGGTAGGCAAGGTAAACAATCATATTTCCGAAAGCTTAAAAAATATACAGATGATTAAATCCTATAGCAAAGAAAATTACATGGAAAAGAACTATACTAAACATTTACTTGATAATTACAAAACAGTTGAGAAGGTAAATTTTTATGATTCTGTATTCTCTCCAATTATTCAGATTATTCGTGCTACAGTTATTGGACTTATTGTAATATTGTCATCGAAACAATTAAATTATCTAGGTATATCTTTAGGTATGGTTGCAGCATCCATTGAATTAATATCTAACTTATTTACACCTATTGAGAACTTGGGTGTGGAACTACAAAGTATTCAAAAGGCTTTATCTGGCATCCACAGAGTGGATAATTTTTACGATGAAAACGAGGATGACTCTAAGAAAAATGAATTAAAGATAGAGGATATCATTAATATAGGTGGAGACGATAGATTATCATTTAATGATGTCACTTTTCAATATGAAGGGGGCAATGATGTTCTTAAGAATATTAATCTTAATTTAAAATCAAATGAGAAGGTTACTTTTGTAGGCAGAACAGGGGTTGGAAAATCTACATTATTCAAGTTGATTATGGGGATTCTTAAACCATCAAAGGGGAGCATCACAATAAACGGCATTGATGTTTACCAAATCCCCAATTCGCAAAAACGTAAAATATTTGGATATGTGGATCAAGACTTTCATATTATAAAGGGAACAGTAGCAGATCAAATTAGTCTTAAGGACGAGAATATTACAAGGAGACAAATTGAAGATGCCTTGTATTTTGTAGGTATGACAGATTATATAGTAACTTTGGAAAATGGTATAGACACTCAAATAACGAGTCATACACTTTTTTCACAGGGACAAAAGCAGCTTTTGGCAATAGCAAGAGCCATTGTGACAGAACCTCCTATACTTCTTTTGGACGAGATTACAGCTAATCTTGATTCTATTACAGAAGAGAAAATAGTATCTGTACTGCAAAAGGCAAGTGAAGCCCATACAATATTGTCCATATCGCACCGTTTATCATCTATAATTGCCAGTGATATAGTGGTAATTTTAGAGGATGGGAGAGTTAAAAGTTCAGGTTCTCCTGAAGAACTTTTACAAAATGATGATTGGTATCGCAGCCATATTGAACTAGAGAAAATGACTTGGAGCTAAAATTATAAATCTTGCATTTTATAGAACCAATTGCTATAATTACAATTGCGTTAAAAATTTAATATGTTGTTTTAGGTATCAGATGATGATTTAATAGGGAAAGTGGTTAAAATCCACTGCAGCCCCCGCTACTGTATACGGAGACGAAACCAAATCCACTGGAGTAATCTGGGAAGGATGGTAGAGAGTGACCCGTAAGCCAGGAGACCTGCCTAAATCAGTATATGAAGCTTCGGAGGGAAGTAAAACATATTTAACAACGACTTTAAGTATTTTTGTAAAATATTTAAGGTACTATTCATTATAGATATATAAACCTTCGCTTTGCGGAGGTTTTGTTTTTTACATAATAAAAATACTTTATTCACAAAAAACATTATGAAATTTTTAAAATCAACAAGCTTTAGATGTTCCTATTATGATAGTATTTTCGAACTTTGATATTTGCGGTTTGAATATAGGGACAAGTTATAACTTATAAGTTAGAAGAATGAGAGGAGTTTTTCAAATGAAAAATATAATGAGTGTTTATCCATTTACAGCAATTGTTGGACAGGAAAATATGAAGAAGGCGTTGATACTTAATGTTATAAATCCATCTCTTGGAGGAGTTTTAATTAGAGGAGAGAAGGGAACGGCTAAATCTACAGCAGTTCGCGCTTTAGCAGAGCTTTTACCAGAAAAAACACAGGTTGAAGGATGTATTTTTGGATGTAATCCTCAGGATAAAAGTACTATGTGTGCGAAATGTTGTGAAAAAGCATCGGCAGGTAAAAAATTAAGTGAAGTTAAGGAAAAAATGAAAGTGGTAGATTTACCTGTTAGTGCTACAGAGGATAGGGTAGTAGGTACTTTAGATATTGAATATGCAATTAAAAAGGGGGAAAAGAAATTTGAGCCAGGAATTTTAGCTGAGGCAAACAGAAATATTCTTTATGTTGACGAAGTAAATCTTCTGGATGATCATGTAGTGGATGTTTTATTAGATTCTGCAGCTATGGGTGTAAATACCATAGAAAGAGAAGGGGTATCTTTTTCTCATCCAGCAAAATTTATTCTTGTAGGTACTATGAATCCAGAGGAAGGAGATTTAAGACCTCAACTTTTAGATAGATTTGGCATGGTGGTTGATGTAATAGGAGAAAGGGATAATGACAAAAGAGTTCAAGTAATAAAAAGAAGACTTGAATATGAAAAGGATAAAGAAGCTTTTATATCAAGCTATAATGAAGAACAGCAGAAGTTAAGAGATAAAATTTTAAAAGCGAAAGAAGTTCTTAAAGAAGTAATTTTTGATGATAAAATACTGGAAATGGCTGCATCCATAAGTATAGAAATGGATGTAGATGGTCACAGAGCAGATATAAGTATGATTAAAACTGCAATAACAATAGCTGCCTTTAATGGTAGATATAAAGTTAATAGCAAAGATATGATAGAAGCAGCAGAACTTACACTTCCACATAGAATGAGAAGAAAACCATTTGAAGAAGGTGTTATAAACTTTTCCAGAGTGGAAGAAATAATAAATGAAATAGCAATGGCTTAATAGAAACATACAATTGATAGAATACAGATTATAATTGAAGGATTATGAAGGAGAAAGGAGTGGTTTTAGGGTGATGAAAAGAAATTGTGTATATCCTTTTTCGGCAATTATAGGACAGGAAAAAGTTAAAAAAGCTCTTATGCTCAATGTAATTAATCCATCTATAGGAGGGGTTTTAATAAGTGGAGAAAAAGGCACAGCAAAATCTACACTAGTAAGAGGGCTGGCTCAGTTGATGAAAGATATGCAAGTTATTGAATTACCTTTAAATGTAACAGAGGATAGACTACTTGGAACAATTGATATTGAAAAGGCAATTGCTAAAGGAGAAAAAAGTTTTGAATCAGGAATACTAAAAAAAGCTCATGGAAATATGTTGTATGTAGATGAAGTTAATCTTTTAAGTGAACATATTGTAAATTGTCTCCTTGAAGTATCTGCCTCAGGAATAAATCACGTGGAGAGGGAAGGTATATCCTTTCAGCATCATTCACGTTTTGTTTTAGTTGGAACTATGAATCCGGAAGAAGGAAATTTAAGATCTCAGTTTTTAGATAGATTTGGATTATATGTAGATGTTAAAGGAAGTAAAGATATAGTAGAAAGAAAAGAGATAATAAAGAGAAGGCTAAAATACGAAGAAAATCCATTGGATTACATAAATATATGGAAAGTTCAGTCAGAGCCTCTTTTAAATAAAATTTTAGAAGCAAAAGATTATCTTATAAAAGTTGAAGTTTCAGATAGCATAATGAATCTTGCAGCAGGAATTTCTAAAGAAGCAAATTGCTGTGGACATAGGGCAGAACTTGTAATAATTGAAACTGCAAAAGCCATAGCAGCTTTTGAAAATAGAAAGAATATAACTGTTAATGATATTAAGGAGGCAGCGGAGTTAGCACTTCCTCATAGAATGAGAGAAATTCCTTCCAAAATCAATGAAACACAGGAAAATCAAGATAAGAATGAAGAAAAAGATGAAAATAAAAATAATCTAGAAGATAGTATGGAGCATAATTCTAAGCAAAATAACAATGCAATGGAAAGTAATTATGAGACTAATGAAAAAGCTAATGAAAAATCTCAAGAGCAATATGATAAAAAGGAAGGAAACGAAAAAAAAGAAGAAAATATAAATAGTAATTTACATGACAAAGAAGAGCATGAAAACGAAAACAATAAAGATGAGAGTAATGAAGTTATAGATGAAATAGGTAGAACATTTACAGTTAAGTCTTTAAATATCCAAGCCATAGATAGAAAAGAACGTAAAGGTAGTGGAAAAAGAAGTAGAACTAAAACAGATTTAATTCAAGGAAGATATATAAGATATTCATTTCCTAAAGAAAAGGTAAAGGATATAGCTTTTGATGCCACTTTTAGGGCAGCAGCTCCCTATCAGAAATTAAGAAAAAAGAATGGACTTGCTATAGCCATAGAAAAAAAAGATTTTAGAGAAAAAGTAAGAGAAAAGAGAACAGGAAGTACTATATTATTTATTGTAGATGCCAGTGGATCTATGGGAGCTAAAAAGAGAATGGCTGCAGTTAAGGGCGCTGTAGTTTCACTTCTTACAGATGCATATCAGAAAAGAGATAAGGTAGGTATGGTAGCTTTTAGAAAAAAAGAAGCAGAAGTTTTGCTTGGTATTACTCGAAGTGTGGAGCTTGCTCAAAAGAGCCTTACAACTATGACGACAGGAGGGAGAACTCCACTGGCAGCAGGGCTTTTCAAAGGATGTGAAATTTTGAAAGCCGCTAAAAAGAAAGATCCGGATATGGTGCCAGTTATAGTTCTTGTATCAGATGGAAGATCTAATTCATCACTAAATGGAGGAGATGCCCTTCAGGAGGCTATAAATATGGCAAATATAATTTCGGAGGAAGGAATACAAACAATAGTCATAGATACAGAGCAGGACTTTATAAAACTTGGACTTGCCAAAAAAATGGCACAGGTTATGAAGGCTCAATACTATAAGTTAGAAGAACTTGAAGCCGGAGAAATTGCTGGGGTCGTAAGAAGTTGTGTTTAGATTTTTTTGTTCTCATATTTAATTCTGTAATAAAAAATAAATAGATGTTCTAAACACCAGTAATTAAGTACTCAACTTTCGCAGGACAAAAAGACTAACTTCTCCTTGATATAACAAGGTAAAGCAGCAATAAAACTATCTATTATTGAGTCAATAATGTCTTTTGAAAGAAGAAGTTTTTCAGTTAATACATTTTTTAAAATATCTATAATAAGATTCATTACTTCACAAAACTTAACATCTTGAAGTTCATCACAACATTGATAAAAAAATCCACCGATAGTTCTGACATCATTATTCTTACGACTTTCTAAAGTAAGCATAATATACCTAGTAAAAACTATAGAAGTATGTGAAACCATGGAATCATAAGAACGCCCTTGAAACTCTTTAGCGAGTTTTAGAAAGGACTTGTTCATTTTAAAGAAAACCTCTATATCCCAACGTTTTCCATAAATTCTTACTATCTCGTTATCATCTAAGGATATATTGGTTGAAATTAAAGCAAGCCATTTTCTACTTCTGTTTCTGTCCCTTACAAATACAATTTTTGCTTTTACTTCATTACCATTTTTGTCAGAGCCAATACCTACAATAGCAGAAGAGAGAATTTTGGCCTTACCACGCCTTTTTCTTAAAGCAGCGTAAAGATCTTTAAGGTTCAATAATTTACCATTGTAATTGTAGTAAACCCTTGGCATTGCTTTAACCATGGCAATAGTATTAAGTTTGAGTTCTAAAATCTGTATAAGAGTTTTTGGGTACGTAAACCAGCTGTCAAAAAGAACATATGAAGCAGGAATAGCATATTTTGAAACTTGTTTAAGTAAACTAATCATAACTTCGGGTGACTTTAAAATAGCCTCCTTACGGAGTTTAGATCCATTAGTTCTTTTATCAATATTGTGATTTTCTGAGCAAAGTCTGTTTTTCTCCTTTTCGGAAGAAAGTAGAGTGAACGCAAGTGGTAAAAAAGTGTTGCCATCTGACCAGCCAAGAGTAAGAAGGCGAAAGCCCTTGATATATTTATGATCAACATGATCACGAACTCTTGCAAGAAGTTCAACAGATTTACTTCTAGATCTACTGTATAAAGAATCATCAACTACAAGTACATTAACTCTATCTTCAGAAGTAAGAGGCACAATAATGTTTTTTATGATTGATGAAGAAAGTAAAAACAGAAATTTTCTCCAATTGAAGTTTGGTGAGTTAAGGAATCTATATATAGTATCCTTTGAAAATTGATTATTTTTTCCAAATTCCAAGTTTCTAAATAAGTTTTTTCCAGTAAAAACAAGCATAAAGATATATTTAAATATTTTTATACAGGAAAATCCTTTTTCTTTAGAAAAATTACATTGTTTAAGTATGTATCCAATTTTGTTATCCTTAAAAAATCTATTTATAGTAAAATTAAGTTGTTTATCAGTAGTATCATTTGATATAATAGTATTCATAAGAAACATTCCTTTCCTTGGTGTGATGTTTGTCATGATTCTATTATACCAAAAGGAATGTTTCTTTGCTTTATATGTTTATTTTAAAGGCTTCCGCCTTAAATTTTATGTGCGAAAGTTGAGTTAAGTATATTTAATGATTAAGGAGCTGTCGCAATAAGAATAAATCCTACGATATATTGTGTTAACTTTAAATTTGCAAAACAATATATTGTATGTGAATTCTTTAATTCCACAGCTTCTTTTTTAGTTATTGGCATTTGACAACAAATCCAAAAAGAAGTAATATATAATTGGCAAATGCCAATATACATTTTAATAAACTTGGTTAATAAATTTGGATTTAATATTTAATTTTTCAGTAAAAAAATATAATAAGAAGATTTGGAGGAATAATAATGAAAATAGCAATTTCAGCAACAGGGAAAACTGTTGAAAATTTACTTGATATGAGATTTGGCAGATGTGAATATTTTCAAATTCACGATATTGAAAATGGTGAAGTTAAAGTTTTGGAAAATGAAGGACAAAATGCAAGCGGAGGAGCAGGTATTGCTGCATCTAATCAGCTTATAGAAGAAAAAATAGATGTTATTATCACAGGAAACCTTGGACCTAATGCATTTGAAATTATTGAAAAAGAGGGAGTTAAGGCATATAAGTGTAGTAATATAGCTATAAGTTCAGTACTTAAAAAATATAAAAATGGAGAACTTGAAGAAATAAAAATATCCGGTCCTGCACATCATGGAGGAAGCAATTAGATTGGAGATGATTATGTAGTGAATATAGCAGTTTTAAGTGGTAAAGGAGGAACAGGTAAAACCACAGTTTCAACTAATCTTGCTCTTGCTCTAAATGCAAATTATATAGATTGCGATGTAGAAGAACCAAATGGTTTCTTATTTTTAAAGCCTAAGGTAGAACGAATGGAAAAAGTTATGGTGGAATATCCTATAATAGATGACAATAAGTGTATAAATTGCGGAGTATGTGTAAATGTATGTCAATTCAATGCACTTGCAAAAGTAAAGGATGACATTATGCTTTTTCAAAAGTTATGTCACGGTTGTGGTGCTTGTGAAATTGCATGTAAAAATAACGCTATAACTTATAGTAAAAGAGAAATAGGTAAAATAGAAAAAGGTACTATTAGAAATTTAAATTGTAGTAGAGGCGTTTTAAATATAAGTGAGCCTATGGCGGTACCAGTTATTAGAGAATTACTTAAAGATTTATCAGAATCAGATGGGATTAATTTAATTGATTGTCCTCCAGGTACTTCTTGTAATGTAGTAAATGCTTTGAAATTTGCTCAGGGGGCAATACTTGTTACAGAACCTTCTGAATTCGGACTTCATGATTTAAAAATGGCTGTAAAGCTTGTGAAAATGTATAATATACCTTTTGGAATAGTTATAAATAAGGATGATGGAAAAGATAACACAGTAAAAAAATATTGTAGAGAAGAAAAAATATCATTAATAGGTACTATTCCCTATAACAAAGATACAGCGGTGCTTTATTCTAGGGGAGAAGTATTGTATGATTATTTAATTCATAAAAAGGTATTTGATAAGCTTTCAGAAGAAGTAAGGGAGGTGCTATCTTGGAATTAGCAGTTTTAAGTGGAAAAGGTGGCACAGGAAAAACTACTATTGCAACAGCTTTATCTGAACTTGCAAATGAAGTTGTGAGAATAGATTGTGATGTAGATGCACCAAATCTTTATCTTTTTTACAGAGGTAAGGATATTGAAAAAAATAAATTTATAGGAGGTAAAAAGGCAAGTATAGATGAATCACTTTGCATTAAATGTGGCAAATGTGGGAGTGTATGTAGATTTCATGCTATAGAGAAATTTCATATAAATCCATTTGTTTGTGAAGGCTGTGGAGCATGTACATTAATATGCCCCCAGAATGCTATAAAATTAATTGATGAAAAGACTGCAGATACATTTATTACTGAGCTAGATAAAGGAATAATTTCAAGGGCAGAAATGGAAGTAGGCAGTGATGGCTCAGGAAAGTTAATAACTAATTTAAGGAAAAATGCAAAACGATTTAGCCGAAATGAAAAATTGACCATAATTGACGGTTCACCAGGTATTGGTTGTGCTGTTATAGCTTCAATAACAGGAGTGGATGCGGTTTTAGTTGTTACGGAACCTACAAAATCAGGGCTTGAAGACTTAATGAGGGTAGTAGATTTATGTAAGCATTTTGGAGTTTTTACTATGGTTTGTATAAATAAATATGATATTAATGAAGATATGAGCAAGGAAATAGAAAAATTCATTGTTGAAAATCAGTTAGCTTTAGTAGGTAAAATTCCTTATGATGATACTGTCATGAAATCAATAAATCAATTAAAGCCTATAACCTTTTACAAAGATAGTATAGCAGAAAAAGCTATTGAAAGCATGTGGAATAATATGAAAAAATGCTTAATAAATTTTGACGTTTAGACTTAAAGAAAAGGTGTATTCTGTAAAAAATAATAAATATGTCTATGATATTTTTGAAATATGTATAAGTATTAAAAAAATAGTGTAAAGAATTTTACACTAACATTAAAATATAAGGAGGAGTTTTGAATGAAAATAGCAGTTGCAAGTGATGGAAAATATGTAAGTGGGCATTTTGGACATTGTGAAGGATTTACAATATATGAAATAGGAGAGGATAAATCACTAAACAAAAATTTTACTCCAAATCCAGGACATAGACCTGGATATCTTCCAGTATTTTTAAAGGAATTAGATGTAAATGTTATTATTGCAGGTGGTATGGGAGAAACAGCACAGCAGCTATTTAATGAAAATAATATTCAAGTAGTAGTTGGTGCACAAGGCTTAAGCGATGATACAGTAGAAAAATATATAAATGGTCAATTAAAATCTACAGGCAGTGTTTGTAGAGAACATGAACATGAAGGACATTGTAATGAATAATTAAACGGATGATTTTATAATATATAATTCAAACATTGTGTTTATAGGATTATGCAGTAAATACTGAAAAAATTAAAATCCCTTAATTGTGGAAACTTATATAAAATAGACTACGAACAGGACAAATACAATTGTCCTGTTTGTGGTTCCAATAAAGTTACTTACAGTGAAGAGACAAATTTTTGTACTAAACGGTATAACAATGATAAAAATCATCGAAGTACTGTATAATTTTATAGGCACATTAAGTGCTTTGGATAGATATTATTTAATAAAATATATAAAAAATGGGGGATTATTATGGAAAAAGTACAAGGAAATATGAAATCATGTCTTCAACCAACACCTAAAATATTAGTTTCTTGTAGAGGTGTTGATGGAAAAAATAATGCATTAGCTGTGGCATATTGCTGTAATTGTAGTTATGATCCACCAATGGTTATGGTGGGTATTGTTCCTTCACGTTACTCTTATAATATTGTAAAGGAAACGGGAGTTTTTGTGGTGAATATTGTTACAAAAGAGCAAAAGGAAATGTTTGATTATTTAGGTAGTCATAGTGGTAGAGATGAAGATAAATTTTCAAAACTTAATATTAAAGTTGAAGAAGGTGTAAAGGTCAATGCACCTTTATTGGCTGAGTGTCCAGTAAATATAGAATGTAAGGTAGTGGATTCTATATCTACTGGTTCACATGAAATGTTTGTAGGTAAAATTGAATATGTGCATTGTGATACAAAAATAGTAGATGATAAAGGTAATATTGATTTTTCTAAAATTGATATTTTATAATATTACCATAAAAAGTTATTGACATATACCCAAAACAAAGGTATTATAATGGTAACGGGTAAATACCCAAAATAAAAATAAAAGGAGATGGGTTTATGCCAAGAAGAGATGGTACGGGTCCAACAGGAATGGGATCCATGACAGGAAGAGGACTAGGACTTTGCAATGTAGCTAAAGTAGCAGGTGCAATTGGTGGATTAGGTCTTGGATTAGGTTTAGGCTGTAGAAGAGGTTTTAGAAGGAATAGCTTTAACAATTCAATCAATATTGAGAATCAAAGAGATTTACTTATGGAAGAAAAAGCTATTCTTGAAAACAAACTTAAGCTACTTAATGAGCAATTAAATACATTTCAAGATGAAAAGTAGGTAAGAGGTGGTTTTCCACCTTTTATTTACTATATATTAAAATATGTAGTTTAAATTAAAGAGAAAAAGATATTTGGTAGTGTAAATTAAGCTATGAAAAAAAGTATTAGAAAGATATATGCCAATTAATGCATAGTAATAGTTAAACATTTATATAATTTACTGTAATAGTATTTATATAAGAAAGGATAATGTTATGTCAGAAGTAAAATGCCCCATGACAGGAAGAATAAGCAAAGCAGTAGCAGGAGAAGGAACCACTAATGAGTATTGGTGGCCAAATCAGCTTAAGCTTAATGTTCTTCGCCAAAACTGTGAGAAAAGCAATCCTATGTCTAATGATTTTAACTATGCTGAAGAATTTAAGAAATTAGATTATTATGAACTAAAGAATGATTTATATAAGTTGATGACAGACTCACAAGAATGGTGGCCAGCTGACTATGGTCACTATGGACCATTCTTTGTTCGTATGGCTTGGCATAGTGCAGGGACTTATAGGATTGGTGATGGTAGAGGCGGTGGAGGACAAGGGCTTCAACGTTTCCCACCACTTAATAGCTGGCCAGATAATATAAACCTAGATAAAGCACGTCGTTTACTTTGGCCAATTAAAAAGAAGTATGGAAACAAGATATCATGGGCTGACCTTATGATATTAACAGGTAATTGTGCATTTGAATCTATGGGACTAAAGACAATTGGCTTTGGTGGTGGAAGAGAGGATGTTTGGGAACCACAGGAGGATATTTACTGGGGTAGTGAAAAAGAATGGCTTGGAGATGAGCGTAATAAAGAGGATGAAGAGCTTGAAAATCCTCTAGCAGCTGTACAAATGGGCTTAATTTATGTAAACCCAGAGGGGCCAAATGGAAATCCAGACCCTAAGGCATCAGTGAAAGAAGTAAGGGAAACATTCACTCGTATGGCAATGAATGATCAAGAAACTGTTGCGCTTATAGCAGGTGGACATACTTTTGGTAAATGTCATGGTGCTGCATCACCTAACTATGTTGGACCAGAGCCAGAAGCTGCACCTATAGAACAGCAAGGTTTGGGGTGGAAAAATAGCTATAAAACTGGTAAAGGTCCAGATACAATAAGTAGTGGGCTTGAAGGTGCATGGAAGGCAGAGCCAACAAAGTGGACAATGGGTTACTTAAAAACATTATTTAAGTATCAGTGGGAATTAGTTAAAAGTCCAGCAGGAGCATACCAGTGGTTAGCTAAGGACGTGGATGAAGAGGATATGGTAGTTGATGCCTATGATCCATTAAAAAAGCATAGACCTATGATGACCACAGCAGATTTAGCCCTTATTTATGATCCTATTTATAGAGCAATAGCAAAACATTATCTAGAAAATCCGAAAATGTTTGAGGAGGATTTTGCTAGGGCTTGGTTCAAATTAACCCATAGAGACATGGGACCAATATCAAGATATCTTGGACCAGAAGTTCCAAAAGAAAGCTTTATTTGGCAAGACCCAGTGCCAAAAGCTAATTATAAATTGATTAACAAAAAGAATATTTCAGAGCTTAAGAAAAAGATTTTAGATTCAGGCTTATCAATATCAGACATTGTAACAACAGCTTGGGAATCTGCATCAACATTTCGTGGATCAGATAAGCGTGGAGGAGCAAATGGGGCAAGAATACGCCTAAAGCCACAAAGAGAATGGAAAGTTAATGAGCCGGAAAGACTTAACAAGGTGTTAAAAGTACTAGAAAAAATTCAAAGTAGTTTTAATAGTTCACACTCAAAGGATAAGAAGGTTTCTTTAGCGGATATTATTGTATTAGGTGGATGTGCTGGCATAGAGCAAGCTGCAAAAAATGCAGGGTACAACATAACTGTTCCTTTTACTCCAGGACGTACAGATGCAACTCAAGAGGAAACGGATATAAAGTCATTTAATGCACTTGAACATAAGGGGGATGGATTTAGAAATTATATGAAAGACAACTATGAAGTAACATCAGATGAAATGTTAATAGATAGAGCACAACTATTATCACTAACTATTCCAGAAATGACAGTATTAATTGGTGGTATGCGTGTGTTAAATACTAATTATAAGCAGTCACAAGAGGGGGTATTTACCGATAGAGAAGAATGTCTCACAAATGATTTCTTTGTAAATCTTCTTGATATTAATACTGTGTGGAAGGCTTTACCTGATATTAAGGAAATGTTTGTAGGTTATGATAGGCAAACAGGAAGTGTGAAGTGGACAGCAACAAGAGTTGACCTTATATTCGGTTCAAATTCACAACTTCGTGCAGTTGCAGAGGTTTATGCATCTAAGGGCAATGAAGAAAAGTTTATACAAGATTTTGTAGCAGCATGGAATAAGGTAATGAATGCAGATCGCTTTGATATTAAAGAATAAGTATTGATTAAATTTTAGCTAGTAAATTGATGAAAATTTTACTAGCTATTTTTGACTAATATTTGAGAAAAAAATTATTAGAAAAAAATAATTGAAAATAAATAATATTAGATTTTGAAAGAGCAACTGAATTTATTTCAAGTGTTTTTATTATATATAGAAAAAATATGTTTTCAACTTTCAATATAATAGTAACTATTCAGTTGTAGTAATATAAATAATTTTTCATATAATTTTAGGTAGCACAAATAGGAGGATTACAAAGGGTATATCAAAATCATATATAAAAGCAAGTATTTGATTTTGATATCCAAAACAGATATTTCATGGAGAGTATGTTATGAAAGAATTAAGTGAGGCTGATATTGTTTTATAGTCATTAGATTATGATGAAGATACTTTTAAAAAAATAAATAGACCTTATGGTAGATTAAACTTTAAAGAATGTTATAATGGATTTGTTGAGTTTTCAAATAAATATAAAGGGCAATTGTGGCTTGAAATAATGTTAGTAGTGACAGTATGAATAAAGCAATTGAAATACTTTGAGGTATATTTATAGATAGTTTAGTTTCAATTGGATTTAAAAGTGAAATTAAAGATTATTACAAGGTATCCAATGAATCAATTGGAAATTATAAGTTTTTTAGATTCGAGAAAATGCACAGATGTTAACGGTATTATTACTTAATGAAGATAGCGTTGTAGAACATATAAATTATAAGGGATTCATTACCTATAGATTAAAATAAAATTAATTGAGGAAAGGAGTTAATCAATGGTAAGACCAAGAAAATGGAGGAGGGTTTGTAATTTACCACAAGTGGATAAATTTGGACCTGTAGATAAATTGCAGGATGTAAGTGAATTAATAATAATGACAGTAGAAGAATATGAAACTATAAGGCTTATGGATTTAGTAGGATTAAATCAAGAACAATGTGCAGGTACCATGGGGGTTGCACGTTCTACGGTGCAAAGAATATATGATGATGCTCGCAAAAAAATAGCTGATAGTTTAGTAAATGGTAAGATGCTAAAAATTGAAGGAGGAGATTACAAGCTTTGTAGTGATTTTGGAGATAAAGAAAATTGTGATGTATGTATTTGTGGTAGACATAGACATGGAAGGAATAATTAAAGTAATTTCTTATTATTAATGGCTAAGCCAACAATGGCTTAGTCATTTTTACATGTATCAAAAAAATGTGTTACTTTCTTTGAAAATAGCATTTCAGCAGTTATGAAAGAAGTTATAGGAATTACTAAAATTACACCTATTCCGCTGCAGAGGGAATGGAATATTTCTGTACAGAATACTTTTGCATTTAATATTGTTAATGGTGAATAGTGTAATTCTTTAAAAAAAATTATTAGGGTCATAAATCCAGCTATATAGGCAAAAAATAGAGTATTTACCATGGAGCCTAGAACATCTCTACCTATATTCATTCCTGAAAGAAATAAATTTTGTTTTTGTGTATTAGGATTATTTTTATATATCTCATATAGAGAAGATGATATAGAGATGGACACATCAATTATAGCTCCTAATAACCCTATTAAAATTTCACAAAAAACTATTTTGTTAAAATTAATTTGGATGTACAGTGAAAGGGAAGCTAAAGTTTCTGCATGTTCATTCCCAAAACCTTGTATTTTTGCATTATTGCCTATTTTATAAGTTATAAGTAAAGTTAATATTACTACAACTATTACAGAAATTAGAGATGCAGTGGTTTTTAAATTCATACCATTTATATAAAATAAGGTTATGATGCTAATCAATGTACAGAAAATTAGAGTAGTTTTTATAGGGTCAAAACCAATGCTTATTGATATAATCATCATAAATAAAGCTAAGAAATTAAAGATTAAAGTAAAAAAAGATTTTAGTCCCCTAAGACCACCTACAACACACATTAAAATAAAAAGAATAATTAATAGTACTAAAATTGTATTCATTTTCTAAGCTTCTCCAATCTAAAATTTTTTATAAAAAATACAGATATATAAATAGAAATGGGAATACATAAAACAACTCCTATGCTTCCAGTAATTGCTCTTATAAATTCTAAAGATAGATTAATGTTAACAATATACGAAATAGAATATCTATTTCTTAGTAACAATAGAATAATAGGAATACTACCACTAATATAAGCAAATAATAGAGTGTTAGTCATGGTACCCATCATATCTTTTCCAATTTCTATTCCAGATTGAATAAGTTTTTTAGTTTCTATATCTGGATATGTGTCATATATTTCTTTTATAGATGCTGATACAGATATGGAAATGTCCATTATAGCTCCTAAAGTGCCTATTAAAATTTCTACAAGAAATATTTTTACTGGTGGGTGAGTTAAAAATTCCATGCTTTCAAAGTGAATACCATTCCAATCATTTAATGTAATTACTAATAAAGATATTAGTATAGTGATTAAAGTAGATATCAAAGTACTAATAATGGAAGCTAGAGTTTTTTTATTTACTCCACATACTATGGTAATAGATAAAATAACAAATAAAATGCTTATAATAATAGAAAGTATTGTTAAATTATAACCATGTAAAAACATTTCAATTAATAAAGAAAAAATTAATATGTTAATTGATAAACTAATTAAAGAGCGCAATCCTTTATATCTACCAATCAAGAGAATAAAAAAAATAAAAAGTATAGTTATATAACCCATATACTTATCTCTTTTAAAACCAATTATTTTAGCAGATATTAAGTTTTTATTAGAATCCTCTTTAGTAGTGATAAAAACTTCATCGTTTATTTTAAGGTCTAAATCGTTAACTTGAGAAAATGAAGTTTTATTTAAAAGTTGTATTTTTTTGCCCTTATGTTTACCATTCTTAATGATTGCCTGTATATTTTGTTCCTTTATATTTTCTTTTTTCCCATTTATAGCTTCAATTTTAGAAAGTTTTTCATCTACAGAGGTTATTTTGGCTATGGTCTTACTATAAAAACGTTGATTATTTTCCATAAAAAAGTGGATTGATACAAAAATAATTGTAATTGATAATAATGTAATTAGAAATTTTTTACTAATTTTTAATTTTGAATTTTGCATATATAATATCTCCCTAATATTTTAATGAAAACTTCATGTTAACAATAACATATTAAGATAATGTTGTAAACGCAATGGAAAGTGTACACATTGTATACAAATATTGACAATTATAAAATGATGATATAGTATATATACAGTACATATAAGAAGGGTGTGATTTTATGAAAAAAATATCTTATTTTAGAATAGTATTTACTATACTTATGTTTTTTCTGATTTTTTGGTTATCACCATTTCATAATAAAAATAAAACTAATTCTCAGCATAATGAGGAATTTAGTAAGGCTACAGTGTTAGAAGTTTTAGAATCACATTCTTTAAATATCCAGAAGGTTAAAGTAATGGTAAAAGAAGGCGTTTATAAGGGGAAAGAGTTTACTGTTGAAAATACTCTACAATTAGGTGAGGATTTATTGCGTTTAAAAGAACATGACGATGTTGTATTGTTGATTACAGGAGAGGATAAAGAAAAATTAGATGTTACAATATATGAATATGTTAGAGAAAAAAATCTACTATATTTAATTATATTTTTTATATTATTAGTAATAATTGTAGGTGGAATAAAGGGTGTACATGCTATTTCATCTGTAGCTTTTACTATATGTGTAATTTCAATAGTACTCTTACCTGGACTTGTTAAAGGATATAATCCTATAAAATTAACCATTATATGTAGTTTGATTATAGCTTTTTTTTCACTTATTATTCAACAAGGGTTTAGTAAAAAAACTTTTTCTTCTCTTATTGGAACATTAGGTGGAGTAACTACGGCAGGAATAGTCACTGCTATAATGAGTAATACTTTACGAATAACTATTAATTCTGAGGAAATAATTAAGTTATTAAAAATATCACAAAACACAAAATTTGATTTTCAAGCTATTTTATTTTCAAGCATTGTAATTGGGGCTTTGGGAGCAAATATAGATATGAGTATGTCCGTTGCTACGGCTATGAATGAGGTAAAGGAGAGCAATAAAAATATATCTCGAGGTGAACTGATAAGTTGTGGAATGAATGTAGGAAGAGATGTAATAGGAACTATGACAAATACACTTGTATTAGCATATGTAGGTAGTTCTTTGGTTATTTTTATGATTTTTATGGCTTATAATGTTGATTTAGGGTATATAACTAATTTAGAAGATATATCAATAGAAATTTTGCGTTCACTTGCTGGTAGCATAGGAATTATATTATCAGTACCATTAACAGTTTTTGCTAGAGCTTTTATGGAATAAGTAAATAGGAAGTTTAAAAGAGTTTTACTTTCCTTAAAGTTATTTAGGGCAAGTTGTCTTGTATTATGAGATTTATTGCCATGAATAGCTTGAGACTCTATGCCTGCTTCTGTATAGAAGTAGGCATAGAGTCTTTTAAGTTTTTAAATAACATTTTTTATCTCCTTTAAAAGTGACTATCGTAAAATTCTTTTAGGGATTTTTAATTGAATTTCCTTTTCTATTGCATTTAAAGTAGTTTCATCTTTGGGTGCTGCAAACAAGAAAGCATAGCCCTCTTCACCAGCTCTTCCAGTTCTGCCTATACGGTGTATATAACTCTCAACGTTTTCAGGAATATCATAGTTAAAAACATGGGTAACCCCAGTTATATCAAGTCCTCTAGCTGCTACATCAGTAGTTATTAAATATTGAATCTCTAAATTTTTAAAGGCTTTCATTACTTTTTCACGCTTTGCTTGAGATATACCACCATGGAGTTTTTTACAGTTATAGCCCTTTTGATAAAGATCTTCCTCAAGATTATCAACTCTTCTTTTGGTTCTACAAAAGATAATAGCCATAAATGGATTTTCCTCATCTAAAATTTTACACAAGTCTTCTTGTTTCCTTCTATCAGTGGTCTCTATTAGAAATTGTTTGATATTTTCAAGAGTTACTTCCTTTTTTTCTACCATAACTAGTTTTGGATCATGCATATTTTTATAGGCAAGTTTTTTAACTTCAGAGTTCATTGTGGCTGAAAAACATAGGGTCTGACGGTTATTTGGTGTATGACTTATAATGGAGCGGACTTCATTTTTAAATCCCATAAGGAGCATTTGGTCAGCCTCATCCAATACTAATGTTTTCAAATGGTCAAGATTAATTGTGTTTCTGTTAAGGTGATCTAAAAGTCTACCAGGAGTTGCGATTACCAAGTGAATATTACCTTTAAGCTTTTTTAGTTGAGAGCCTATATCTTTACCACCATATACAGCTAATATATTTAAATCCTTAGCTTCTTTTAATTTCATAGCTTCTTGAGTTATTTGTATGGCAAGTTCCCTTGTTGGTGTTACTATTAAACCTTGAATTGTGTCTATGTTAGGAGACATATTTTCAAACATTGGCAGTAGAAATGCAAGGGTTTTTCCAGTTCCAGTTTGAGCTTCCGCTATAACATCATGACCATTATTTATTAGCAAGATACTTTGTTCTTGAATTGGTGTTGGTTCACTAATTCTTTGAGCTTTAAGTATGCTTAGTACATCATCACTAAGACCTAGTTTTTTAAAATTTATCATAATAATCTACCTTTCAACTTTCAAGTGTATTTTGTATTTATATAAATATTTATCCAATGAATAATAGCTGTAATATTATTTTTAGTTGATATGTGACGTGAGATTCATATTTCAGCAGAATAAAAATTCTATTTTAGCTGAGCTTTGTTTTATATAAACTAGCTAAGTATATCATACTTTTAGTATAATAAAAAGTGAGATAAAGTATACTTGATTGATATCTGTATACTTATTATGAAGTATACACTGGGATGATTTCTTGGGAAAAATTATCAAGCGATAACTTATATATGTAAAGTTATCAATTAAAAAATAAAAAAAGTATATTGACAGAATATTAAGTATAGTATATATTATATATAATTTAATAATTAGTCTTTTATCAAGAATGGTGGAGGGACTGGCCCTATGAAACCTGGCAACAGCTGGCCTAAATGGCTGGAATTGTGCTAAATCCTGCAGGAAATCCTGATAGATAAGAGATAGCTGAAAATATTGTTATTGTGCTATTTTCTATCTTTTATGGAAAATAGCTTTTTTATTTCCATAAAAGGTTTTAAATCATTAATGTTGCTACTTGTTAGAAGACTTCCTTAATTATTTTAAAGGGGGTTTTTTTATGTCAAAAAAATTGTCATTTGAAACATTATGTATTCAGGAAGGCTATAAGCCTAAAGTAGGAGAGCCAAGGATATTACCTATTGTTCAAAATACCACCTATTACTACAATAATCCAGATTATGTAGGTGAGTTATTTGACTTAAGTAAAGAAGGTCATATGTACTCTAGGATAAGCAATCCGACAGTAGCAGCCTTGGAAGAAAAGTTTTCATTACTTGAAGGAGGTGTTGGTGCAGTTGCCACATCTTCGGGCCAATCAGCTACGTTACTAGCTGTATTAAATATATGTAAAGCAGGAGATCATATATTAGCAGCATCTACTTTATATGGTGGAACCTTCAATCTTTTAAATGTTACCTTAAGGGAATTAGGAATCCATACTACTTTTGTAAATCCAGAGGCTTCAGGGGAAGAAATTTTATGTTCTATAAAGAACAATACTAAATTAATTTTTGGAGAAACCATTGGAAATCCAGGTCTTAATATTCTTGATTTTGAGAAGTTTTCATCTATAGCTAGAAAATCAAATATACCTTTTATAGTAGACAATACTATTGCAACACCGTATCATTGCAATCCTTTGAAGCTTGGAGCAAATATAGTAATACATTCCACCACTAAATATGCTGATGGGCACGCTACATCAGTTGGAGGAATAATTATTGATGGAGGAAATTTTAATTGGGATAATGGCAAATTTCTATCAATGGTAGAAAAAGATTTAAGTTATCATGGGTTAAAGTACGTAGAAGCTTTTAAAGAAAAGGCGTATATAACAAAGCTTAGAGTTAAATTATTAAGAGATATAGGAAATATTATGTCTCCTTTTAACGCTTTTTTAACCAATTTGGGTTTAGAGACTCTTCATTTAAGGATGAAGGCCCATAGCGAAAATGCATTGAAATTAGCAAAATGGCTTCAAAAGCATCCTAAAATTTCATGGGTAAACTATCCTAGGTTGGAGGATAATATAAACTTTCAAAGGAGCAACAAATACTTGAGAAATGGAGCTTCAGGTATGTTGACTTTTGGAATTAAAGGGTCTAAAGAAGATATAAAGGAGTTTATTAAAAAATTAAAATTAGTAGCTTTAGTAATTCATATAGGTGATGTTAGATCTTCTGTGCTTCACCCTGCAAGTACAACTCATAGGCAATTATCTGTAGAGGAACAGATTAATGCAGGAGTATCCCCTGAAATGATAAGAGTTTCTGTGGGCATTGAAAATATAGAGGATATAATTAAGGACTTTAGACAAGCTCTTAATTATATAAGTTAATATGACAATATACTTAAATAAGCCTTTTGAAGGATTAAAGCTTTTAGAAAAGGGCAGTATAGACTACTCACTAGGGTTGAAGAGAACTGAGAATTTAAAAAGCATAGGAATTTTAAATTTAATGCCAAATAAACAGGAAACGGAAGCACAGTTTTTAAAATTATTTAATTCTATAAATAAATCAGTACATTTGAGGTTTTTAAGAATTATAAATCATAGTTGTAAGAATAGTTCAATGTCATATTTAAAAAATAATTATGAAACGCTTGAGGATATTAAGAATAAAAAGTTAGATGGAACAATTATAACTGGAGCACCTCTAGAAAAATTGCCTTTTGAACATGTAAGTTACTGGAGGGAGCTTCAAGATATATTTAATTTTATTGAGGAAAATGTAAAAACCTCTTTCTTTATATGCTGGGCAGCTCAAGCTGCAATGTATCATTATTATGGTATTAGAAATTATGTTATGAATAAAAAGACTTTTGGCATATACAAACATTATAAGCTTAGGGAAGAGAGAATTTTAGAAAATCTAAATTTTCCTGTAAACTGCCCTCATTCCAGATATAGTAGGATTTTAAAGGAGGATTTAAAAAATAATCATAATCTTAAAATACTTTTGTACTCTCAAGAAGTAGGTGAGCTTTTATTATTTAATGAGAAGAAGTTTTTTATGTTAGGACATATTGAGTATGACAGAGATGTTTTAAAAAAAGAGTATCTTAGAGATTTATCAAAAGGAATAGATGTTTCAATGCCTAAAAATTATTTTCCAATAGACAATGTTAAAAAAGAACCGTTTTATAGTTGGAAAAATGAGGGTAATGTTTTATTTAGTAATTGGGTTAAATATTATGTTTAATTAAATGGAGGTAAAAATTTATGAATTATGGATTATTGGGTTATGGGGTAGTTGGGACAGGAGTTGTGGAATTGATTGAAAAAGCAAAAAGGAATGTAGAGTTATATAATCAAATTACTTTAAAAGGTATTTTGGTAAGGGATAAAAATAAGCATGTAAATAAAAGATATTTTTCATTAGTAACAGAAAGTATAGAAGATATTTTTAAAGAAGATATTGATGTTATTATTGAGGTAATAGGTGGCATTAATCCTGCCTATGAATATATAAAAATGGCACTAAAAAAAGGTATACATGTAATAACCGCCAATAAAGATTTGATTGCAGAATACGGAAACGAACTTTCTCAAATAGCTAAAGAGAATAATGTAACAATAAAATTAGAGGCAGCTGTAGCTGGGGGAATTCCTATAATAAAGCCATTAGTAGAATCACTAAATGGCAATAATATACTATCAATTAAAGGTATACTTAATGGTACAACAAACTTTATATTAACAAAAATGTATCATGAAGGAGTAAATTATCAAGATGCATTAAAGGAAGCTCA
Organism: Haloimpatiens massiliensis; assembly: GCF_900184255.1. Classification (NCBI taxonomy): domain Bacteria; kingdom Bacillati; phylum Bacillota; class Clostridia; order Eubacteriales; family Clostridiaceae; genus Haloimpatiens; species Haloimpatiens massiliensis. The sequence continues at coordinate 452,497 of NZ_LT854640.1, forward strand.
AAGATTGGGATTTGCTGAAGCAAATCCAGAATCCGATGTTATGGGTTATGATACTGCAAGAAAGTTAGCAATATTAGCTTCTATAGCATTTAATGGGAAAGTATATTGGAAAGATATAGTAATTGAAGGAATATCAGATTTAGATAAAGAGGATTTTTTATATGCTAAAAAGCAAAATTGCTGTATAAAGCTAATAGGTTACAGTAGTAAAAAAGGTGATAAGGTATATGGAGTAGTTAAACCTATGTTAGTGGACTCTAGGCTTGAGTTTTTCCATATAAACAATGAAGTTAATTCTGTTATTTTAGAAGGGGATGCTGTGGGGCAACTTACCTTTACAGGTAAGGGAGCAGGAATGTTTCCAACAGCGTCTGCAGTTTGTAGTGACTTATCAGATATAATCAATAAAAATTTTATTCGAAGCATAAATTATTCATATAATAACTATTCAATTGAGAAATATTTTTCTAATGAATGTGAAGTTTTATTAAGAATATTTACTAGTGATATTGATAGAACAAGAGAGTTATTAAAATCAAACTTTCATGAAATACTAGATGTGTATTCAAAAAAGGATGAAGAAATAGCAGCTGTAGTTAGAGTATCTTCAGAAGCGGATATGGAGAAGAGCGTAGAAAATATTAAGAGGTATCCATATATTTATAACGTGAAAAGACTAATGAAATTTAATGCTATGGCTAGTTAATAATATTTTATGGGAAGCAGTGAAAGAACTTTATTCTTTCACTGTTTTATCATAAGTATCAGTTACTTTATGGCTACAAAAATAAATTTAATTAATATAGTTTCATACATATACAAACAATTATTAATTTGCGTAATTAGTATAGTTATATGATATAATTTATTAAATAAGCAATATGTATCTAATTAGGAGCATAGGAATAAATCTCAATAGACTAAATCACTAAAGAGGCTAATATTAAGGGGATTTTATGTGAGAAAACTATAAAATTTATACCTATGGGTGTTTGTAAAGAAAGTGAGGGGTAATATGTATACTTGCGCTATGTGCAGTGAACATCATTGTAAAATAGGAGAACTTCAGAAACTACCTATTAATTGTCCATGTAATGAAAAAGAAGAACAAGAACAGATAAGAAAATTATATCTTGAAGATGAAAATAATAAATTAGCATATAATTCTGCATTAGTTGAAGCAGAAGGATATTGTAAAAAAACAAGACTTGAAGAAATAATGGATTTTGCAAATAAGTGTAATTTTAAAAAACTGGGAGTTGCCTTTTGTGTAGGTTTAAGTAATGAAGCAAAAATGCTGTGCAAGATCTTAAAGCATAATGGATTTGAGGTTATTTCCGTAGTGTGTAAAAATGGAAGTATACCTAAGGAATTTTTAAATATTAAGGATAATGAAAAGGTAAGACCGGGTACTTATGAGCCAATGTGTAATCCTATTGGACAGGCTATTTTACTAAATAAAGCTCAAACAGATTTAAATATTATTATGGGATTATGTGTAGGCCATGATTCGCTGTTTATAAAACATTCTAATGCACCTATAACTGTTTTTGCAGTTAAGGATAGAGTGCTTGCTCATAACCCTCTAGGAGCATTGTATCTATCAGATGGTTATTACAAAAATAAATTGTATAAATAATGGTAAGGTATTGGTTATTTAAAATAAAGAGGAAATAAAAAACTTATGTATAATATAATATATAGGAATTTTATTATATGATAGTTCAACTTAAGGGAGTGATTTTTTATGAAAATTATGAGAAGTTATAATTTATTTTACTCGGTAGTAAACAAAATGCTTCAAGCAAAGACCGTAATGACTCAGTCAGCTATGCTTTGCTTGGAGCCTAATGTAGTTTATTAGCTGAAATAAAACTAGGTTCCTATGTAATACATAGGTTTACTTTTTCATAGGTCTTTGCCTTAATTTTAATTTAAAAAAATTAAGGAGGAGCAAAGGCATGAAATATGTTAAAGCACATAATGTGTTACCAGAGGAGATAATAGAGTTAGTTCAAGAATATATAGATGGGGAATATTTATATATACCTAGAAAAAGTGAAAATCAAAAATCATGGGGTGAAAAAAACGGAACTAGAAATAGCCTCAAAAGAAGAAATAATGAAATTTTTAAGAAATATGCTAGAGGATATAAAGTTTCAAAGTTATCTGAAGAATATTTCCTATCAGAACAAAGTATCAGAAAAATTATAAGTAAAGAGAGAAAATTATGTTCCTGATAAAGGAATGTTTAATAAAGATATAAAATATTTTTTTGAATATCATAAGAAAGAATGTATTATTATTAGACTATATCTGATAATAATGCGTTCTTTTTTTGTTCTACTTTAATACAGAACTGTTTTGTACATATAAGGTTAATTTCATGGATGATATAATTTTCGTAAATAGTAAGAGGCCTTCTCATTCTGGTTTATCATGATTTAGGAATTTCGAAAGGGGTTGAATTAACTGATATGAAATTGTGATTACTATGTAAAATGAGAAAACACTCATAGTCATAGAGTTGGTAGCAATATTGGACTAATGTAATATGAAGTTTCATATGTTTATTGATAAGTAAACTATAGAAATAGCATTGTGTAAATTTAATACAAAAGTAATAGAATTTATTAGAAAGTAGGGGATATATTGAAATTTAAATTTGTTCCAATGAACTTGGAATATGCAAAGGAAATGATTGATAATTGGAAATATAATGGGGAATATCATATATATGACTATATAAATGAAGAGGAATTTTTGTTGTGTAAAGAAACTTGGGGAGTAGGAAGATTTGCAGTTTTAAATGAGCAAGACAAGCTTTTAGGAGAGTTAACAATAGAATTTTTTACAGAAGAAGATGAATCATCTGAAGATGACAGATACGTTGAATATAGCATAGTTAGAAATAATTGTGAAAATATATATGAAATGTGGATTGGATGGGGATTGAAACCAGAATTGTGCGGCAAAGGATTAGGAGTAGAATTTGTCTCAGAATGTATTAATTTTGCGGTAAGGGAGTATGACTACAAAGGAGAATATGTTAGATGTGGTGTTGCTGCATTTAATAAAAGAGCAATAAAGGTGTATGAAAAATTAAACTTTAAAACGTTTCATATATGTGAAGGAGAAATAGCAAATAAAAAATATAAAATTTTACAAATGCAAAAAAGCATTAAATAGAATTATTATGTTTATAAAAAGGAGTGCATGAATTATAATTGTTTTTAAGGTTTGATTTAAACGCAGTGTCTTTGAACATAAAGAGTAGAGAGTTGATGAAAAATAGTCTAACTTCAATTATTAAAATGAAGTTAGACTATATAAAAGAATTTAGATTTTACGGGTAATTTTATAAGCCCAGTTTCTATTAACTATTAGAGATTCAAGTTGTAATAGTGAAGATAAACCATTGGATAATTTGTCTATAACAGCATTTGCAGCAGGGTGATAGTACATTCCTTTTTTCTCTGCTTCTTTACCTGCCTTAATAGCTGAATTAATTATTTCTAAATTTTTTAATCGTTTATTAACTGGTATTTGTCTAAGAAGAAGAGTTTTGCCACGAAGAAAATCTCCATTATAAACTCCATTATAAACTCCAGAAAGTTTAACTTTTTCTCCATTAAACATAAATCCATTGCATGAGTCACTTTTGTATCCAAGCACTGTAACATTCCTTGACATCAACCATTCAATAGTAGCTTTTATATTCAGCATATCCTTAGGAGATGTGGCAATTAAAGCAACAGGCAAGTTATAGATAGCTGGCAAATCAGGACATAATTCTTCACCCTTAATATCTCCAATTCCGCCCATGCCACAGGTTACGGCTAAGGATATATTATATTTTTCGCAAATTGCCATAGTACCAGAGGCAGTTAGAGCACCTGAAAGTTTTTCCTTTAAGGCATTTTCCAGTAAAAAACAATCTATACGTATTAACGAATCTGCTCTAGTTCTAAAGTTTAAAAATTCATTAATATTCCCTATAATTATATTCCCAGATTCTATCCATACAAGGTTAGAATCTGTATTATCCCAGGATTTTACTAGCTGCTCATTACTTATAGAAGAAAGACCATGAGTAAGTAATGCTGTTTCAACTAAAAAATTAGGTTTATTTCCAGTTTTCATAGTCTTTTATGTTATCTTGTGTAACAAGAGTTAATGGAGAATATACCGCTTTAGAAAGTTTATGACCTTGGGCAGCTTTCATGGCCATTAAAAGAGCAGCTTTTGTATATACTTGGCTAGAGTAAGTGACACTTGCCATCATAGTACCTTCTTTTATAGAAGCTTTAGCATCTTTTGTAAAATCTACACCATAAACAAGGACATCGTTTCTACCTATAGACTTTAATGCTTCAGTAGCTGCAAGAGCCATAACATCATTACAAGCAAATATTCCTTTTAATTTAGGATTAGCTTGTATAATAGCTTTTGTTGCATCAAAAGCAAGATTAGCATCCCAATTACATGGTTGAGTAGCTACTAATTTTACATCCTTTTTGCTTTGAAAGTATTCTTTAGCTCCTAGTGTTCTGCCTTCACTTTGGCCAGCACCTGCTAAACCTTGAAGAATAGCAACTTCGCCACTACCACCCATGCGAGAAACCATATCTTTTGCGACCATTTCTCCTTGTTCTTTAAAATCAACTGTTATTTTACCATCAAGTTTACCGCCAAGCTTTTTTAAGGCTTCTGTGTCAACACCGGGGCCTAAATTAATAACTGGAATACCATTTTGATTGCATTTTACAATTCCAGGATTAAGATTTGTTCCTTCAATAGGGGATACAATAATAGCATCATAGTCCTTGGTTGCCATAGTCATTAAGGTTTCAAGTTGAGAAGCTTTATCACCTTCTGTAGTTCCAGTTAAAACTTCTACAGTAATACCAAGGTTTTTACCAGCATTTTCATAACACTCTTTCATATTAACCCAAAATGGATTTGTTAAAGAAATTATAAGCACTCCAATTTTTTCATTTTTACCTTTGGTAGGTAGAGAACCTAACTGTTTAGTAAGATCTTCTTCCATTTGTTTGAGAATTGCATTGTCTTTTGTTGAAGAGTTCTTATTGCTTGAATTATTGTTTTGAACAGTACTTTTTTTCTCTGAACTAGTATTTTTTTTAGATTCATTATTATTGCCACAGCCAACTACGCTTAATGACATAAAAATAGCTAAAAATAATGTAATAAGTTTTTTCATTTTTTAATTCTCCTTTGTTATTATATTTGAATCTTTTTTCTTTTACGAAATTCTGCAAAAACAACAGAAAAAAATAAAAGAATACCTATGAAAAATTGTTGATAGTAAGATGAAACACTAAGAATTGTTAAACCATTTCGAATAATGCCTAATAATAAAACGGAAATAGCTGTGCCAAAAAGTTTTGCATTTCCACCACTCATTAAAGTTCCGCCCATAATAACAGCAGTTATAGAATCTAGTTCCATTCCTAGACCCGCATTTGCTTCAGCACAATTAAGCCTAGCTGTTATAATTAATCCAACTAATGAGGCAAGTATGCCTAAAGCCATATGACATGTAATTCTATAAATCCCACACTTAACACCAACACGCTGAAGAGCAGATTTATTTCCACCCAATGCTTTTATGTATTGACCCCATTTAACCTTATGCATTAATATCATTGAAACTATAAATACAATAATTGCAATTATAATAGAAGGGTTGATTTTATCAACCTCACTTTTGCCGAAAAATAAAAAGTTATTAGGAAATTTTGTTATAGGAATTCCTTTTGTAAGAATTAAAGCTAACCCCCTATAAATAGAAGCTGTGGCTAAGGTAATAACAAAAGCATTAATAGATGTAAAGTGTATGGCAGCACCATTAAAAAATCCCATAGCAGCACCACAAAGTATACCAATAATAATTGATAATCCTACAGAAATACCCATATGCATGGAAAGTGCCATAGCTACTCCGCATAATGAAACCATAGAACCAGCAGATAAATCGATTGCACCAGAGGCAATAACAAAGTTCATGCCAATTGCTAAGATTAAGTAAATAGATACGGATTCTAGAATATTATAAATATTCTTAAAAGTAAGGAAGAATTCAGAACTAACATTTAAAAAAATACATAATATAAAAAGCACACATAAAAGTAATATCTGAGAAGAGTGTTTTCCTAAAAATTTAAAAAACCTATTCATCACAACCTCCAATAATTAGCTTATTAATGTGTTCAGGGGTACTTTCCTTAGTTAAAATAGGATTTCCACATTCCCCAGACTTCATAACACAAACATAATCTGCTATATCAAAAACTTGAAAAAGATTATGACTGATAATTATGATAGTTTTACCCATAGCTTTTAAAGAGTGTATAATATTCATCACCGCATGAGTTTCCTTAAGTCCCATAGCGGAAGTGGGTTCATCTAAAACTATAATATCCGTATTTTGATGAATAGCACGAGCTATGGCAAGAGCTTGGCGTTGTCCACCAGAAAGATATCCCACAGGTAATGTTATATCCTGAATATTTATATTAAGATCATCAAGCAAAAGTTTAGTCTCTTTTTCCATGCATTTTTTATCTAGCCAAAATCCAAACTTTGTTTTTTCTCTGCCAAGAAAAATATTACCGGAACAATCTCTTTCATTATCAAGAGCTAAGTCCTGATATACAGAAGATATACCATTTTCTATGGCTTTATTAGGTGTAAGATACTTAAAACTTTTATTATTAATGTTTATAGTACCTTTGTCAGGGTATAAAATACCGCAAAGAATTTTAATAAGTGTGCTTTTACCGGAGCCATTGTCTCCAACTAAAGCAGTAACTTTGCCTTTATGAACATAGAAATTGGCACCTCTCAATGCTTGAACATGTCCAAAATTCTTAACTACATTTTCCATAGAAATCATTAAATTTCCATACATTGCCTCACCTCCTACAAATAGTAACATTTTTCGACTTATAAATCAAAGAGATATTTTCAATAAATCAAGGGTAATCTACTTGTTATATTAATAGTTGTTTTTTACTTAAACAAAGGTTATTAATGAAAAGGTGACAAATGTCATGCTATATTTGTTATTCTTATCACTATAAAGAAATCGATAATTTTAGTACTATAATATTATAGAAACAGTAGTGCAGACTTCATTTATGGGTTATGTACCATTTGAGCTATTAGATGGCAGTTAAAGATTATAGAAAGAGGGGGATATTATGATATTAGAAATAAAAAATTTAGTAAAGAGATATGGAGAATTTCTAGCAGTGGATAATGCCAGTTTAGCTATAAGGAAAGGACAAATATTTGGGCTTTTAGGACCTAATGGTGCTGGGAAAACTACAACTATAAATACTATAATAGGTCTTTCAAAAATAGACTCAGGTGAAATAAAAGTTTTTGGTAAAGAATTATGGGCAAATGAAATGGATATAAAAGCTCAGATAGGCATTGTACCTCAAGATATTGCTTTATTTGAGGATTTAAAGGCTTATGAGAATGTCACTTTTTTTGGTAGATTGTATGGACTTAAGGGTGAAAAATTAAAGAATGGTGTAAAAGAAGCTTTAGAGTTTACTGGGCTTTGGGACAGAAGAAAAGATTATCCCAATGAGTATTCTGGTGGAATGAGGAGGCGACTTAACATTGCTTGTGCTATAGTGCATAAGCCTAAATTAATAATTATGGATGAACCTACAGTAGGAATAGATCCGCAATCCAGAAAGCATATATTAAATTCTGTAAAAAAATTAAACCAAATGGGGTCAACGGTAATATATACTTCTCATTACATGGAAGAAATAGAAGAGATATGTGATGAAATAGTAATAATGGATAAAGGGAAGATAATTGCAAGAGGTACAAATGAAGAATTGAAGGCACTTATTTCTACAGAAGATAAAATAACTATGGAACTTTCTGGAATGAATTACACTATAGTGGACAATGTAAAAAATATACCCGGTGTAAAGGAGTGCATTGTAAATGAAAGTTCTATGGAAGTAATATCAAAGAAGGATAGTAGAAATCTAGGTTCAATAATAGATGTTATTGTAAATAATGGCGCAGATATAAATAAAATAAATGTGGATAAGCCAACTTTAGAAGGTGTGTTTCTAACTCTTACAGGTAGAAAGTTAAGAAATTAGGGGGTAGCTATGAAGATTTTATATATAATATTTTATAATTTGAAAAGAAATTTTAGAGATAGAAAAAGTTTAGCTAATATGCTGCTTCTTCCTGTAATCCTTATACTAATCCTTGGTACTGCTTTAAAAAGTGAATATGCGCCTGGGGATATAGGAAAAGCAAGGGTATACTATTATAGTGAAGATACAAGTGTTGCTTCTGAAAATTTTGAAAAATATATCACATCCCATGAATTAAAGGATATGGTAGAAGCGAAAAAGGTGAAAAGTAAAAAAGAGGGAATAGAAAGTATAAAAGCTGATGATAAAAGTTCTTTTATATATATAGATAAAGATTCTACGGAAAATATAAAAAGTGGTAAAAAGGTGGGTATACATTTATATAATGAAAGAACTAATATACAAACGGAAGTTGTAAAAAATGTTTTAAAAGGATTTGTAAATGGAGCAAATTCAGTTTATGCTTCTTACACTATAGGGGGAAAGGGAAACTATGTAGTGGATAAAAGCACCATAGTTGATTCATCTATTGATATTAGTGGTAAAATCCCAGAAGCTATAGACTATTATGCTGTAACCATGCTGGTTATGACACTTATGTATGGTTCGCTTTATGGAAGGTATGCTACAGGAGAAATATATAATGAAGAGGGAAAAAGAGTTAAGAATACTCCAACAAAAAAAATAGAAATTTTACTTGGATATATTTGTGCATCGGTATTAACAATATTTCTTGAAGGATTAATATTAATGCTCATTGCAAAATATGCTTTTAAAGCTAACTATGGCAGTAATATAGGATTGATAGTATTTATTATATTTAGCATGGCAGTACTATCTAATTTTATAGGAATGACAGTAGGCACATTGGTTAGAAAAGATGAAAAAGCCAATGGAATTTTAAATATGCTCATTGTAATTTTTACATTTGTATCTGGAGGGTATACAAAAATTGCTAGTAATAGTGAGGTTTACCATAAGATAGTACAGTTTGTACCAAATGGCATGGCTCATAATGCAATGTTCAATTTAATATACGGTTCAAATATAAAATCAGTCAATTTTAGTATTTTAACCATGTGGATTGGAATAGCATTATGTATGGTTATATCTATAGCAGCAGAAAGAAGGAGGCCTTTGCAATGACTATATTTAGAAATAATTTAAAGAGGATATTTAAATCAAAAACTAACCTTTTATTTATGGTTATTTTTCCAATAATTCTTATACTTTTTATTATGAAGTTTAATAATGGTGGAGGTAAATTTTATATTGGAGTTATTGATCAGGATAGGACTAAACTTACAAAAATTCTTATAGAACAATTAAGTAAGGAAAATAAAATAAATTATTTAAAGGAATCTGAAGCAAAGGAAGCTTTAATTAATTTTAAAAGTGACTATGTAATCCAAATTCCTAAGGGGTTTACCAAAAACTTAATAGAGGGAAAAGATGTAAATATAAAAGGATTTACAATAAATGGTAAAAACTGGTCTATGGCGCCCAAATTAAGTATAGAAAGTTTTATTGGGACGGCAAAAACTATAGGAAGATCCTCTAAAGGAAATGAAAAACTTTTCTATAAAGCTATGGATAAATATGAAGAAGGATTGTTTGAATTAAAATATCATATGGGTAATGATTCAGTAGGCAAAAAGAATACTTTATTTTCTTTAGGATTTTTAGCGTTTAATATGTTAATGTTAGGAGCTAATATTACTCCAATTATATTAAAGGATAAACAAACAAAAGTATATTATAGAATATTTACAGGTCCAATTAAGCCCCAAAACTATACTTTGCAAAATCTCTTGAGTTTTTTAGTGGTGCTTATAATACAAGTAACAGCAATATTCATATTTATGATGTGGGTAATGAATATGAAATTTCCATCTGTAATAAATATGTTTTCCTTGTTTATAATTTTTTCAATATTAGTTGTAGCTTTTGCGTTATTTATTTCTAGTAATGCTAAGGATATGAGAACAGCTTCAACTATTTCAAATCTCACAGTCACGCCAATGGCTATGCTTGGAGGATGTTTTTGGCCTAGAGATATTATGCCACAGATATTGCAAAATATATCTAAATTTATACCTATAACATGGGTGCTAGAGGCAGCAGAAAAACTTATGTACGGAGATAGTTTATATGATATATTGCCAGAGATATCAATATTAATGCTTTTTACTGTTGTATTTTTGCTTTTAGCTTCCTGGCGAAAGAAGGATGTGGTTATTTAAAATAGTTGTAAAATAAATTGGCAGGAAACTAGATTTCCTGCCTTATTAGTTAAAAATCTTAAAAAATTATACTAATATTTAAAACTTATATAAAGTATTTAATTCAACTTTCGCAGTTATAAAATAAAAATATAAAATTTGCAAATAAGTAGTGGGTAATAGCTAAGAAGTAAGAGTTAAGGATAAAACTCAAAGAGTTTTTTATAATTAATTTGTGAATAAATAAGACCATCTAGTAATAGTTGTGCTGAAAATTCAGCCTTGCTGAATTTTTTCAAGAACTCTTACTTTTTACTTCTTACCTATTCTAAAAATTCCTATTTTACATTCTAAATTTTAAATTAAAAACCCTTATTAATCTAATGTAGAGCTTGAACTTTAATGTGTGAAAGTTCAGTATTTAACTAAAGCAGACATAATAAGTTAAAGTGTATAATACTTAAGCTACTGGATAACTTTTCAAATATCCTGTAATATAGATATTATGATATAGCTTTTCATAAAAATAATTAGAACCTATTATTAAAGGTGGGTATATTATGAAATATATATTTAAGTTAAGCTTTTATAGTTTTATAATCATTACTAGCATAATAAAAATGAATGTATCCTATTTTTTTATTACATCTATTTTAATAGTGACTATTATGGATATTTTAATAGATAGATATCTTAAGTCCAAAATGTTTATATTTTTAGAAGCAATAATAATTATTATTATAAGCTTTTATATAAAAGATTTTATTATTTTCCTAGCTCCTTGTTCTTATGAATTAATAAAAAGGGAAAACTACTTTGGATTACTATTTATTGTACTTATAGCCATAGATTCTAATCCTCATCAAATACCTATAAATATCTTGTTGTTTTTTATGGTTAATCTTTATGGGTATATTTATACTAAATATATAAAAGAGCAGAAAAAACATAGGGAATTATATGATTCTGAAAGAAGGATAAGATATGAACTGGAGGGTACCAAAAATAGGCTTATTACATCTTATATAGAAATAGAGCATTTAGCGGAAATTAGAGAGAGAAATAGAATAGCAAGAGAGATACATGATACAGTGGGACACAATATTGCAGGCATTTATATGCAATTACAAGCAGCAGCTAAAATAAAAAATAGAGACAGAGAAAAATCTGACAAGCTACTGGATAAATCTATTAATGAACTTTCTGAAGCTTTATCACTTTTAAGAGAAACGGTACACAATATAAAACCAGTAGAATCTATAGGTATAAATTATATAAATAAAATAATACAAAGCTTCAATTATTGTAAAATTAACTTTAACTATAGAGGAAATTTTAATAACATACCATCTAATGTAATGGAGATTATAGCCACAAATATAAGAGAGGCATTAACTAATGCTTCTAAACATTCCAAGGCAGATACTATTAATATAAATTTAGAAACTAATGAAAAGTATATAAGGCTTTATATAAAAGATAATGGTATAGGATGCGAGCGTATAAAAGAAGGTTTAGGCATAAGTGGTATGAGAGAAAGAATAAAAAATTTAGGGGGAAGTATATCTATAGATACTAATGATGGATTTTTAATAGTTTGTGTTATTCCTATGGAAAGTTTGGGGGTGAATATTTTTGAAGATTATAATAGCCGATGACGATGGATTAATAAGGGATAGCCTTAAATTAATTCTAGATATAGAAGATGATATTCAAGTTATAAGCACTGCTTCAAATGGCAGAGAGGCAATAGAACTTTGTAGAAAGAGAAATCCTGATATAGTGCTTATGGATGTTAGAATGCCTATTTTAGATGGGGTTCTAGCTACAAAAGAAATTAAGAGTGAAAATCCTAATGTTAAAGTTATTATTTTAACTACTTTTAAAGATGATGAGTATATAGCAGAGGCTATAAAAAATGGAGCAGAAGGTTATATATTAAAAAATCAGTCAGCAGATAGTATTATAGAAAGTATTAGAACAGTTTATAATGGTAATGGTGTATTTCAAAGTGAAATTTTAAATTCCATAATGTTTATGATTGAGAGTAATAAAAAATGTGAAAATAAAATTCCCTTAAGCGAAAGAGAATTTCAAATTCTAAAACTTATAGGAGAGGGATTATCAAATAAAGAAATTTCAAAAAAAATTTATTTAAGTGAAGGTACTGTAAGAAATTATGTGACCAATTTGCTTGAAAAATTACAATTAAGAGATAGAACTCAACTTGCCATATACTATTTGAAAAATTACTAAATAGAAAGCAAAAATTTTTAAGGCTAGAGGTTTTTATATGGAATAGAATATATTCCAATTAAAAGAATCCCCAAAAATAGGAAATGATTCTATCTTTGGGGATTCCTAATATATTAGCAGTTTATATTATATTTTATCTTGGGTAGTTTACATTTAATGAATAAGCTCCAGTTTGGCTATATGCACCACCGTAACCTACAATTTTCACATAGAACTTACCTGTTGTTCGAGCATTGTAGTATATAGTCTCATTGGAAGTGCCTGATTTTGTTGATCTAGCAACTATTTTTCCAGATGAATTTAATAGATATACATCATAATCCTTTGGAAGGTTCGTTAAACTAACAGTTATAGTTCCAGTTCTTGAAGTATTGAAGTAGAAATAATCAATATCTGTTGGTGAATATATATATGAGTTATAGGAAGTTCCACTAGTTAATGGACCATAAGCTGTAGAAAGTGTGTTGTTTGATTCATATGTGTCATCGGATGAGGTACCTTGTCCTATACCAACTTGTGCAAAAGCATCAGATATTTTTTGTGATATTGTTGTTCCAGGATATAAATCATTGGCAGCTTGTACTAATGCGTTTTTAGCATCGATGAATTGTGAATACTGTGTTAAATATAAAGTTAAAGCTCTGTAGTAAATTTGTTGAAGTTTAGTATTATCGTTAATTGATGTTGCTGCAATGTAGAAAGCTTTGTTTGGAATACCACTGTTAATATGAACACCGCCCCAATCACCTTGTTGAGTGTTTGGAAGATTTCTATAATTATCCATGTGGGCAGGTTGTCCATATAAAGTAGGATCTGCTAAACTTCTTAAAGCATCTCCAGGTGTATTTGGAGTATAACAATCTTCTCCCATTAACCAGTCGTTATTTTCTCCCTCAATAAAATATCCGAATACGTCTGAAAAAGATTCATTTAAAGCACCAGATTGATACTCATACTCTAAATTAGCAGTTCTATCTGTAATTGCATGGGTAAATTCATGGCCAACTACATCAAGAGCTGAACCTATGTGTGAGAAGTATGTGCCGCTGCAATCTCCATATACCATTTGACTTCCATTCCAAAATGCATTATCAAAAGGTTCGTTAGGATATCTTGGGTCTCTATATAAAACTGTAGATTTAATAGTAGTACCTCTATCATCAAAGCTGTTCCTGTTAAAGTTATTTTTGTAGAAGTCATAAACAGCACCTGAATTATAGTGAACATCTACTGCATCAAATTGTGACGATGAATCAAAATTATTGTCCGTATCGTTTACTACTGTTCCTGGTAAATATGAACCATAATTAGCCGTGTAAGTTTCTATTTTTGTATCTTTTGTTAAATCTCTCATATAGTATTGATTATTTATTAAGTCAAGATTAAGATTTCTTGTTCCATATAGTCCTACGCCTGTACCAGCAGTAGCGGATGTTTTTATTAAATTTTTTGATTCTACTATATTACCATTTGAAGCATTTACGAAAACTTTCATATTCGCAGGGAATGGACTTAAGAATTGCATTGTAACATAGTATACTGGAACCCAGTTACCATTTTTGTTATATATATAAGCTTCTGCTTTTGGATTAGCAGTATATTCTATAGTTTTTCCTTTAAGGTCTAAGGAATTTTCAGCTGTTTTAATAGCTTTTTTAGCATCTAGTTTAAATTCTTTACTCCAATTTTTATCGGTAACGTCACTTTTTACATTACTATTTATCGCATATACGTTACCATTATCATCTGTATGAATTATAACTTCAGAACCATATACAGGAATTCCATCTACAACTAGTTTGTTTTTATAGTGTTTCATACCAAGTTTATCTGATTCTGTACTTTGATTTATAAAATTACCAGCTTCTAGCTCAAAAACATCTTTATTTTTTGTTATAAAATTCTCAGCTTCTTTAGAATTTTTTACTGAATATTCTGACAAATCTCCAAAAATAAAGTTGGGAGTTCCATTAATTTCATTTAAATAGATTTTAAATTCTTTTCCTGATTTTTTAGATTTTTTATTGAACTTTTCAATTATTTTTACTTTTTTTGCTTCCTTGTCTGATGACTTAATTAAGTCGGTTTTAGCTGGAACAGCACTAACTATTACAGAGTTTAGCAAAAATACAGAAGTAAGTGAAAAAATAAACAATTTTTTCATTAAAATAACCTCCTAAAAATAATTTTTTGTTTTTTCGTTTATATAAGCTATGTGGTACATGGGTAAACACCACCTTTCCATTTAAATTTAATGTTATGTTAAAAAATTAAAGTACCAGCATATGATTTTTAAGAGACTAGTAAATTAAAAATACAGAAAAAGCATTTATATAAGTGAGAAAGTTATGACTTATAAGACTAGTTATTAATATTTAAAGGTAATTGAGGGAATTTATTACATTAATTATTCTACGTATCTTTTAATATTCCTTCTAAAAAAATAAAAACTTTAAATTTTTATTTAATTACATTAAAAAAATAATGGAATATATTAAGAAAGAAAAAATATCAAAAATCATCGTTAACTATTTCTTCTAAATTTTAATTTTTCACTTACTTATTAATAGCACTAGTACTATGGAAAGAAGTTCAATAGTATGAATGATTACACTAGAAGCATAATTTCCTAAAATTTTAGATAAAGTTCACTTCCTTTCATGTCCTAGTAATATTTATTTTACTTTACCATAAAATAATTTTAAGTAGTTACGACAAATGTTCCACTATGTATTAATTTAAATTTTCTTATGTATTTTTATAGAATTTATGATATAATCAATTAGTCTATAAAAATATAAAAATATAAAAATATATAAATCCATAAATCCACTTAAATTAATTTAAAGTGGGACTGGTTCGGGAACTCCCAGTATAAAAAACTAAGGATTTATCATACTGCGGTATAGCTGTATCCTTAGGTGCGGCTTTTTTTGTTTTACAATGAAAATGAATAAAGTCGTATATTCCGTTCTCAAAAATCACTTGAAAAACATATGTGTAAAGGAGAAGGAAGATGGATAAAAAAAGAAAGGTAATAATTGATTGTGATCCAGGAATAGATGATTCCTTGGCATTAGTTTTGGCTTTAAAATCACAAAAACTGGATGTGGTTGGCATTACCATTGTTTGTGGAAATGTTCCAGCTAAACAAGGAGTAGAAAATGCTTTAAAGGCCTTAGAAATTTGTAATGCACTTCATTTGCCAGTTTATTTGGGAGAAGAAAATCCCCTAAAGAGAAATCTAGTAACGGCTCAAGATACTCATGGAGAAGATGGGGTAGGGGAATGTTTCTTTAAAAAAGTAAAAGGTGGAATAGTTAAGTTTGGTGCGGTGGATTTTATAATTGATACCTTGAAAAATAATAAGGATGTATCAATTATAACATTGGGACCGCTAACTAATATTGCAAAGGCTTTAATTAAGGATAAAAGAGCATTTGCAAACTTAGATGAATTTATATCCATGGGAGGGTCATTTAAAAGTCATGGAAACTGTTCTCCAGTAGCTGAGTTTAATTATTGGGTTGACCCTCATGGTGCGGATTATGTGTATAAGAATTTAGAAAAGTCTATACAAATGGTAGGGTTGGATGTGACTAGGAAAATAGTACTTACACCAAATATACTCCAGTTAATTAAGAGATTAGGTGGAGAAATAGCTGAATACATTGTAGATATTACAAAATTTTACGTGGATTTTCATTGGAAACAAGAGGGCATAATAGGATGTGTAATTAATGATCCTTTAGCAGTTGCTTATTTTATGGATAGATCCATATGTAGTGGTTTTTCTTCTTATGTTCAAGTAGTTGAAGAGGGAATCGCCATGGGACAATCTATAGTAGATGTGGAGGATTTTTGGAATAAACCGCATAATGCAGTAGTTTTAAATCAAGTGGATTCTACTAAATTTATGCAGATGTTTTTGGAAACATTATTTCCACAAAGTAAAAAAATTATAAGCAAAGTGAAAGGAGTAATATAGATGAAAAAGGTATCAGCTTTAAATTTAAGCATAGTGGGATTTGGAATTGCATTGAATATCATAGGAGCTTTCATAGCTTTAAATTTAAGATTGCCAATTTATTTAGATTCAATAGGAACTATTCTAGTGGCATTTGTTTTAGGGCCTGCATATGGAGTTGCCACTGGATTATGTGGAAGTATAGTTAGTGGAATAACTTTTGATATTTATTCTTTATACTTTGCTCCGGTGCAAATATTAGTAGGACTTTTAAGTGGATTAATGTTTAAGAAAGGTTTTATGAAGGGAATTAAGATGCCTTTAGGAGTATTGGCGGTTTCTATATTTTCATCACTAATGGGTGCTGTAATAGCTGCTTTTGTCTTTGACGGTATAACTTCTTCTGGCTCAACTTATATAGTTCAATTATTATCAGCACTAGGAGTAAACAAGGTTATTAGTGTATTTATAGTACAATTTTTAACAGATTATTGCGATAAATTTGTAGCAGTATCTTTAGTAATGCCAGTAGCCTTAGGATTACCAATAAGTATTAAACAAAAATGTATAAGGAGATAACAGTGGATAGATATAGTATTATTGAAAATAAAAATAAAAGAGAAATTGTATTATTAAAAGGATTTCCTTGTATATGGGGTAAGTGTACCTTTTGTGATTATATACTAGATAATTCAGAATCAGAAGGGGAAATAAATAAATTAAATTTAGAAGTACTTGAAAAAGTTACAGGAAAGTACAAGGTTTTAGAGATAATAAATTCAGGAAGCTGTTTTGAGATACCAAAGGAAACTTTACAGAGAATATTACAAATTATTAAAGAAAAAAATATAGAAAAATTATTTTTGGAAAGTCATTGGTGTTATAGAAATAGATTAGATGAAATGAGAGAATTTTTTAAAATACCAATAGTTTTTAAAATAGGAGTGGAAACTTTTGATTATAATTTTAGAAATATAGTGTTAAATAAAAATGCTAAGTTTGTATCTCCAGAAGAGGTTAAAAAATATTTTCAATCACCTTGTTTAATGGTAGGAATAAAAGGTCAGACTAAGGAAATGATTGAAAAAGATATAGAAATTGCTTTAAAGTATTTTTCTCATGCTACAATAAATATTTTTACTCCTAATTCATCTAGAATAGAAAGAGATGAACAACTTGTTAAGTGGTTTAAAGATAAGTATTCATTTTTAGAGGAAAATCCTAATATAGAGGTTCTATATAATAATACTGATTTTGGAGTGGGAGAATAAAGGTTTTACATATCTTTTATATATTGAAACTAACTATCTTCGTATATGTGCAAAGTCAACATATTTTCTCATTTTTTGATACTAAAGGTTTTATTATCATGGCATTTATGATAACTGCTGGTATTTCTTTAAAAAGAGCTAATATTATACCATCACTGTACTTAGGAACTTTTTATATTACATTGGGAATTTCTCTTTTTTCAGCAGCGATAAGTTTTGCATCTGCTGGAATTAAATATGAAAATACAAAGATTAAATATTTTAATTAATAGGATTTACTATAAAAGTATCATTAATAATAAAAATTTTATAAATAATTATATAACTCTAGAATGCATTAAGTTAATTTTTGTGTGCTAGAGTTATTTGCTTTAAATATTTATGGATAAAAAAATAATAATATATTGATGTATAAGTAATCTTTAAATACATAGAATAAAATTGAAAATATATTGTAGATATATTGTAGATATAATTAATAAAGTTTTGTTTTATGAGGGAGGTGACAACGCACCATTGGCTGATGGTATAGCATTGTATATGCTATTATGTACACTAATCATAGTTAAATGTAATCTTTGTTTAAGGGATTATGTGTATGAATAAAATCTATAGTTTTAATATGTATATGTTATTTATATTTTTATAGATTTTATAAAGCTATAATAAATTATGAATAAAGATATATTAGAAAAAACAGAAGGTCGTGTAAGTTATCATGATTCAGTTGAAGAAATGTTAAAACGTATAAGAGAAGATGGGATGTCCAATGTATTTGATAGATGGACACTACAGGAAAAGATTCGTTGTAAATTTTGTCTACAGGGATTAAGTTGTCAGTTATGTTCTCAAGGACCATGTAGAATAAGTGAAAAAAGCGGACAGGATAAAGGTGTATGTGGCATTGGGCCAGATGCTATGGCTATGAGAAATTTCTTATTAAAAAACATAATGGGTGCAGGTACATATAGTCATCATGCTTATGAAGCTTTTCGTACATTGAAGGCTACAGGAGAAGGAAAGACACCATTTACAATTAAAGATACGGATAAA
Source organism: Haloimpatiens massiliensis (assembly GCF_900184255.1). NCBI lineage: Bacteria > Bacillati > Bacillota > Clostridia > Eubacteriales > Clostridiaceae > Haloimpatiens > Haloimpatiens massiliensis. The sequence goes on from NZ_LT854640.1 coordinate 471,425, forward strand.
TTAAAATGGATGTGTGAAAAACTAGGAATTGAAGTAAGTGGAGACATAAACAAAATGGCTATACAATTAGCAGAATTACTAGAAGACCAGCAGAAAGTAGATACAGAGCAAAAAAACCTTATGGTAGAAGCATTTGCTCCAAAAAAAAGAAAAGAGGTTTGGAGAAAATTAAATATATATCCTGCTGGGACAGTTCACGAGGAGCAAAACTGTGTGGCTAGTTGTTTAACCAATGTAGATGGAAGTTACAAATCCTTAGCAGCGAAAGCTTTGCGTTTAGGAATAGCTACTATATATAATTCACAAATTGGGCTTGAAATGGTGCAAGATATTTTATTCGGAACACCTATGCCACATGAGGTAAATGTAGACTTAGGTATTATGGAGCCAGAGTATGTAAATATAGTATTTAATGGACACCAACCTTGGGGTGGAGCGGCTACAATACAAAAAGCTAAAATGACTGAAGTTCAAGAAAAGGCTCGAGCAGCGGGGGCAAAAGGGCTTAGAGTAGTAGGTTCTATTGAAACAGGGCAAGAATTACTACAGAGATTTGAAGTAGACGATGTTTTTGTAGGGTTGATGGGTAACTGGTTAACTATAGAGCCACTTTTAGCTACAGGCACAGTGGATGTTCTTGCTATGGAAGAAAACTGTTCACCACCAGCTATAGACCACTATGCTGAAAAATACCAGGCAACGCTAGTGAGCATAAGCACTATTATAGATTTACCAGGTTTACAGCATAAGATTCCATATGATCCTGAAAAAGTGGATGCTATGGCAGATAAACTTATTGATTTAGCAATAGAAAATTTTAAAAAGCGTAAAGATAAAGTTAAACCAATGGTTCCTAAAATTACTCAAAAGGCTATTGCAGGATTCTCTACTGAAGCGGTCTTAAAAGCCCTTGGAAATAAACTTGATCCATTAGTAGACGTAATTGCTGCTGGTAAAATTAAAGGGGTAGTAGCGTTAGCGAATTGTTCAACATTGAGAAATGGGCCTCAGGATTGGAATACAGTGAATCTTACAAAGGAATTAATTAAAAAAGATATATTAGTAGTTGCTGGAGGCTGCGGAAATCACGCATTAGAGGTGGCTGGGCTTTGCACTTTAGAAGCAGCTAATAATATAGCTGGAGAAGGATTAAAAGAAGTTTGCAACCTTTTGAAAATTCCTCCAGTATTAAGCTTTGGAACTTGTACAGATACTGGAAGAATATCAATGCTTGTAACTGCGCTTGCAGACCATATGGATTTAGATATATCAGAGCTTCCAATAGCAGTGACTGCTCCAGAATGGATGGAGCAAAAGGCTACTATAGATGGAATATTTGCAGTGGCTTATGGTGCATATACTCATTTATCACCAGTGCCATTTATGACAGGAGCTCCTAAACTTGTGAAACTATTGACTGAAGATGTGGAGGAAATAACTGGAGGTAAGGTTGCTCTTGGAGATAATCCTATAGAAGTAGCAAATAATATAGAGGAACATATTGTGAATAAGAGAAGAAAATTAGGATTAAGCTAAATATCTGTATAAGCAATTTCTAAGTAAACACTTAAAAATTTAAACACTATTATGAAGAATATGTAAAAATCTCAAAATTACAGAATAAATTTATGCTAATTTTGGATATCTATTAATAAAAAGAGAGACTATATGGTGAATTGAGTTTAATTCAAAATTATAGTCTCTTTTTTAAGAGTTTAACAAGTTAACATACTAGTAATTAATGTATGAAGAGATTTAGTATGTTAAAAAATTTAATACATTAATAAGTATTATTTGATATGACATATAGATCAAATGATTAGATTTTATTGCAGATAGTATCACAGATGCTACAATTAAATGATGAACTTTGTTATTTTGTGTAGAAAATTTATATAAAATATTATAGAATTGAGAAAAGAAAGGATGTGAAATTATGAATCCAGTTGCATTTTCAATTTTAGGTTTTGATATAAGGTGGTATGGAATACTAATATCCATTGGAATTATAATAGGGCTGTTAGTGGCAAAGGTTAATTGTAAATGGAGAAATATAGATTATGATAACTTGCTAGATATGGTTCTTATTACTTTTCCATTAGCTATTATAGGGGCCAGGCTATATTATGTATTATTTGAATTTGAAAGCTACAAAAATAATCTTATGGATGCATTTAATATAAGGCAAGGTGGACTTGCTATCCATGGAGGAATTATTTTTTCAGTAGTTGCTGCATTAATATACACAAAAAGAAAAAAAATTAGTTTTATTAAATTTGCGGATGTAGCGTTTCCATCTGTTATATTGGCTCAATCTATAGGTAGATGGGGAAATTTTTTTAATGGAGAAGCACATGGCGGACCTGTTAGCTATGATTTTATAAAGCAATTTCCTGAGTTTATCCAAAAAGGTATGAATATAGAGAGGATATATTATCATCCTACATTTTTGTATGAATCTATATGGGATTTACTAATATTTTTAATATTGATGATTTTATTAAGAAAAAGCAAAAAAAATGGAGTAGTATTTTTCACATACATTGGTTTATATTCTATAGGAAGATTTTTAATTGAAGGGTTAAGGACGGACAGTCTTATGATAGGAAATATAAGAGTTGCTCAATTTATTAGTTTAATTGGTATTATGATTTGGATAATTTTTATTATTTCACAGAGGTCTTTATCAAATACGAAAAAATAAAAAGAAAAAATATAATAGTACATTATTATAAGACTTTTATAATGTAAAACTTTTAATAATTGAAAAAAGCGTATCCATACATTTTCCTTTGCCAATTATTTATTATATTATGTAAGTATATAGAAAGCTTATAGTTAAAATATAGTATTGGGGGGAACTGTAATGAAACAAAATATTGTAAGAAATGAAACCAGTAGTTCAAAGGCAATTGAACTTACACAAATGGCTCTTATGACTGCAATAATATGTGTAGCAACTATGTCTATAAAAATTCCAACAGTAATGGGTATTGGATATGACCATTTAGGAGATAGTATGATATTCTTTGCAGCTATTTTATTCGGAAGAAAAAAAGGAGCTATAACATCTGCTATAGGAATGAGTTTGGCGGATTTATTATCTGGCTATGCATATTATGTACCTTTTACGTTTGTAATAAAAGGCATAATGGCATTGATTGCTACAACAATTGCATATAGGGGAAATTACGAAGGTAAAAATATGATCAATAATATATTTGCCTTTGTAGTAGCAGGTGCATGGATGGTATTTGGATATTTTGTAGCAAAGATAATTTTAGTTAAATTTGTATTGTTTAAGGTTGATACTTATAGTGAAGCTTTAGCTTTAGGACTTGCAAGTATTCCAAATAATATAGGACAGGTTACTGTAGGGATATTAATTGCAGTACCATTGATTAAATTACTACAAGGAAAGTTAAATATCAAAAGAAAATAGTTCTAACGTTAATTTGTAAATTTGATTTTGAGCATATTTGTATTATGACTATAGATGGTGTATAATTAAATCGAAATTTGAATAGAGTGCTAGGGGTGCTTAAAAGCTGAGATGGATTTTGCTAATCCTATCCCTTATACCTGATCTGGATAATGCCAGCGTAGGAAAGCAGCATATGATATTGTTAGTAAATACTGTTTTTCAGCAGTATTTATTTTTTTATGTTATATATGAAGTTATTAGTATTTAATCTAAAATTATAATAATAAATGAATTTTATTTAAATAATACTTATTAGGTTAAAATAAAATATAGAAGGAGGAATTATTAATGAATTGGTTTAATTTTAAATTTAAATCTCCAAAGTTTGGGGAAGCTTTGAGTACAGTTTCTTCAGATCCAGTTATATACATAAGCATAATAGCCATAATAATTTTAATTGCAGTAATTATACATATGAATAAAGCTAAATTAACTACAAAAATTATGCTTCATGTATCTATGGCTGTGGCTATAGCCACTGTACTAAAAATGTTTAGGATAATGAAAATGCCTATGGGAGGTTCTGTAACTTTAGGTTCCATGATTCCTATTATATTCATAGCTTATATTTATGGTACTAAAGTGGGATGTTTAGCAGGAGTGATATTTGGCGTAATTGATTTAATTTTAGGACCATATGTGGTACATCCAGTACAGCTTATACTAGACTATGTTTTAGCTTTTGGAGTTTTAGGCTTTGCAGGATATTTTAAAAATAATATTTTTATTGGTGGATTAGTGGGCATAGGGTTAAGATTCATATGTCACGTGTTATCAGGAGTTGTTTTCTTTTCTTCGGCTGCAGAAGGTCAAAATGTATGGGTTTACTCCATATTATATAATGGAACGTATTTACTTCCAGAGGCTATAATAGCTGTTGTAATTTTAGCTATAATTCCTGTGAAAAGAATAAAAACACAAATTGCAAGTTCGTTGTATTAATAGAAAGCTTTTAATGAGTTTCTTTTATCAAATAGGTTAATAAGAGTAGATAAGTCTATTTATAACAAGTTCTAAGTTTCAGATGAAGTTAAAATTTCATTTGAACTTAGAACTTTGTTTATGTTTTGGAACTATAATTTTATAAGTTTACTATTAAAGCATAATTAACTATATGCTATAATTTTTATACGAAGTAATGTTCTTTATGAAAACTATCAATAGAAAATTGGTGAATAAAGTATATTTTTTAGTTGTTTTCATAATTCAAGTAATTTAATATTTTTTGTAGGATAATCACAAAATAAATAAAAAATAATAGGTAGGTGAGTGTTCAGTGAAAAAGATATTATTAACTGGAGGACATGGATTTTTTTGTACAAGATTTTATGAAAGATATAAAAATGAATATAAAATATTGTCTACAGGAAGAGAGGATTTAGATATAACAGATGATATAAAAGTAATGCAGGTTTTTAAAGAGTTTAAACCAGATTATGTTATACATGCTGCAGCTATAGCAGTTACGGACTTTTGTAATGAGCATCCAGAAATAGCTCAAAAAATAAATGTAGATGGAGCTGTTAATGTGGCTAAGGCGTGTAAAGAGGTAGGAGCAAAACTTGTATTTATAAGTTCTGAACAAGTATTTAATGGAAATATAGAAAATGGGCCTTATGATGAAGGACATAGACCAGTGCCAAATACTGTGTATGGTAAAAATAAATTAGAAGCAGAAAGGTTGTTAAAGGATATAATAGATGAATTGTGGATAGTAAGATTTACATGGTTGTTTGGTATGCCAGAAAAAAATTTAAGCATTTCATCAAACATACTTTGGGAAACAGTGGTTTCTTTACTAAAAGGAGAAAAAATATATGCATCTGCAAATGAATTCAGAGGTATGACTTATGTTTTTGAAATGGTAGAAAATTTTAAAAGAGTATTCCAATTACCGTATGATACCTACCATATGGGAAGCTATAATTCTATGAGCAGATATGAAGTAGTAAAATATATATTAACGGAAATGGGATTGAGTAATAGAGTGAATGAGATACTTATAAAAGATGAAGAAAAATATAAAGATTTTCCTAGAGATATACGATTAAATACAAAAAAAATAGAGAAATATGGTATAAAATTTACTTCTACTAGAGATGGGCTAACTAAATGTCTAAAAGACTATAGATTAAGTCTCTTGTAATTAAAATAAATTCTATTGATTTATAGATATATGGCTTAAACTGTAAATAAGAGGACATATAATTATGACTAAAAATAAAACAATATAAGAGAATTTTATAGATGAATGAATATAAACATAAATATGCAGAGATACACAAATATATATTTTAATAGACTTAAAATAGTATTATATTCATAACTGTTTTTTAAAACAGTTTATTAATAATAAGAAATATAAGTACGAAAAAGATGTATTGAAAGGAGTTTTTTTTAATGTTAAATAAGAAATTTGGGAAATATATAGTAGCTACATTAATCTGTGCTATTGCTATTTTGGCTGCAGGTTGTTCTAAAGCTAATAAAAACATAGAGAAACAAGGGGAGAAAAAAGAAGAGAGTAAACAAATCAATACAGAAAAGAAGCCAGGGGATAAAAATCCATTGGTAACTATAGAAATGGACAATGGAAATAAAATAAAAATAGAATTATATCCAGAAATAGCACCTAATACTGTAAGAAACTTTATTTCTTTAGTTAATAAGGGATTTTATGATGGGGTGATTTTCCACAGAGTAATTCCAGAATTTATGATATAAGGAGGAGATCCAGAAGGTGTTGGAACCGGTGGCCCAGGTTATGCAATAAAGGGTGAATTTAGTTCCAATGGCTATAAAAATGATTTAAAGCATGAAAGAGGAATAATATCTATGGCTAGATCCAGCAGACCAGATTCAGCAGGTTCACAATTCTTTATAATGGTAAAAGAAGCTCCTCATTTAGATGGAGAGTATGCAGCTTTTGGCAAAGTAATAGAAGGTATGGAAGAAGTAGATAGAATAGTTTCAGTTGAGAGAGATGGCAAAGATAAGCCTATTAAAGAGGAAAAAATGAAAAAAGTAACTGTCGATACTTTTGGAGTTGAATATAATGAACCAGAAAAACAATAACATTGTCTAAAATGGTGCCTGGCACCACCCGAATTATGTAGAATACATATGTTTTTTAATTAATATAAAAGGAAGATATAGCTAAATTTTTTTATAAGCCTACTAAATTTGTGCTATAGGTGCTATAATATCATTGTGATAGTAAAATTACGTACATTTAATAATATTATACTGTGAATGTTTGTATACTACTTTGAGAAAGTAGTTATTCCACAGGTGATATGTGGTTTCAGATGTACGATATTTTAAAAAAGGGAGATGTTTATATGACAAGAGCAGTAGGCACTACAGTGAGAGGGGTAAGAGCTCCTATAGTAAAACAAGGTGATGATTTAGTTAATATTGTAGTAGAATCAATTATAAGAGCTATGGAGACTGAAAAATTTAGCATTAATGATAGAGATATAATAGGAGTTACAGAATCCTTAGTTGCAAGGGCACAAGGAAACTATGCTTCTGTTGAAGATATTGCTGAGGATATAAATAAAAAATTTAAAGGGGATTTTGCAGTTGTTTTCCCAATACTTAGTAGAAATAGATTTTCTTTGATATTAAAAGGTCTAGCAGCTAGCGGCAAGAAAATATATTTATTTTTAAACTATCCATCTGATGAAGTTGGAAATCATTTAATGGATGTAGATAAAATGGACGAGTTGGGAGTTAATCCATATACTGATGTTTTAACAGAAGAGAAGTATAGAAAATTATTTGGGGACAAGGTTACTCATCCATTTACAGGAATTGATTATGTGGAAATGTATAAAAATATTGCTGTAAATAATAATATAGAAATAATCCTTGCTAATGACCCGAGGGTAGCATTAAAATACACTAAAGAAGTTTTAGTTGCTAATATACACGAGAGAAATAGGACTAAAAGATTATTAAAGCAGGCTGGAGCTAAAAATGTATATGGAATAGATGAAATATTAAATAGTTCTATCAATGGAAGTGGATTTAATCCAGATTATGGCTTATTAGGTTCTAATTTAGCTACTGATACTACAGTAAAGTTATTTCCTAAGGATTGCAGAAAAACTGTAGAAGATATTCAAAGAGGAATAAAAGAAAAAACAGGTAAAAATGTAGAGGTAATGGTCTATGGTGATGGAGCTTTTAAAGATCCAGTAGGCAAAATATGGGAGTTGGCAGACCCAGTGGTATCTCCTGGATATACAAATGGGCTTAAAGGTACACCAAATGAGATAAAGTTAAAGTATATTGCAGACAATGAGCTTAAAAATTTAAATTCTAAAGACATGGCGGAAGCAATGAAAAAGAAAATTATGGAGAAGACAAAAAATGAAAGTTCTGAAGGAGAAAAATTAGGAACAACTCCAAGACAGCTTACAGACCTTTTGGGAAGTTTATGTGACTTAACCAGTGGTAGTGGAGATAAGGGAACTCCAATAGTATTAATTCAAGGATATTTTGATAGTTATGCAGTAGAGTAGCGGATAGCTACTCTTTTTGTTTAAATATTAAAATATTGATAATTTAAATAGGTATTGTTGAATACAAATAATATATAGGATATTATATAAATGAAATATAATGTGCTGTATATATATGGCAAGCAGTGGCACTTTTTCATGTATAGTAATAAATTTAAAGATTATAGAGGGAGGTGAACTTTAGAGGAGAGGGATATTTATAATAGACTTTCTCCCTAAAGATGAAAATGAAAGTTAAGAGAATTATAAGTAGATTATTAGTAGCATTAATGATTATGTCTGTAGCAACAGCTTTCCCAGCAAAAAATGCTTATGCAGATTCTTTTAAAGTTGTTACGTTGGGAGCTGATTTAAGCGCAAAACAAAAAGAAGACATGCTTAAATATTTTGGCGTTAATAAAGGAGATGCAAATGTAATAGAAGTTACCAATGAAGAAGAGGTTAAATATTTAGGACAGGTAGCTTCTAAGGAGCAAATAGGTACAAAGGCCATATCATGTTCTTATGTAGAGCCCACAAGCAAAGATGGCTTGAATATTTCAGTAAATAATATATCTTGGGTTACAGAAAGTATGATAAAAAATGCATTAATAACAGCAGGTATAAAAAATGCCAATGTTAAAGTAGGAGCCCCATTTAAGGTGTCAGGTACAGCGGCACTTACAGGTATATTAAAAGGATTTGAAAATAGTAGTGGCGGTAAAAAAATTGATGAAAATAAAAAGAAAGTGGCTAATGAAGAATTAGTTGAAACTGGTAAACTAGGTGACAAAATTGGAAAAGATGAAGCTGCTAAATTAATGAATGAAGTTAAGAAAGATGTTATTAAGAAAAAACCTAAAACAGAAGAAGAAATAAAAAAAATAGTAGTAAACATAACTAATAACTATGGTCAAAAATTAAGCGATGAGGATATAGAGAGTATAACTGCTTTGATGAAGAAGATAAATGGCTTAAATTTAGATTTTAGTCAATTGAAAGATCAATTAAATGGAGTAAGCAAATCATTAAAGGATAAATTGAACAGTGAAGAAGCTCAAGGTTTTTTTAGCAAAATAGGATCGGCTATTAAAGGATTTTTTACAGCTATTAAAGATTTCTTTGTGGATCTTTTTTCTTACAATGTAGGAGAAGAAATATATGCTGAAAAAATTTCAATGTATTATGTATCTTAAAATGTGGTTTAAGCTAATTATATAAATATGATTAAATCAAAAAAGGTACAATGTGGTGGAATTATGAAATTTATCCTTCAAAGAGCTCGGAACAATAAATTTAATATAAGAAATTCTAATGTTTTAGCCATATAAAATTATCTAACGCTCATATTGGGCGTACTGCTTCAGGTTCGCTAGCCTGGCGTTGACAGGCTTACGATAATTTTATCTGTCTAAAAGAAGAATTTCTAAAATTAAATTTTAATAGTTCCTTTGCTTCTTATGCAAGTCATTCCGAAGAAATTTTATAATTCAAGTAATGTAATACTTTTGTGGGATAATCATAAATATAATTTAAATGAAAAGTATCTGCAATGATGTGAATTGCAGATACTTTTTATTTTAAAATATTAACTTAGGATGTAAGAGTGATTAAGAAATAATATTGCTAATAATATTTCTTAAATGTATTAACAATGTTAAAATATATTAAAAATAGGCAAAGATATAGTATAAAATTAAAGATAATACACTAAAAAGCAAATATAAAAGATTGATATTGTTAATAATTTAACCAGACGTGTTTTTGTTTAGCTTTTACAACGAAGAGTTGAATAAAATGTTATTTTAAAATAAATTTTTTTTCTTGATGTTAAATAAATACTAGGCTTTGCAGTATGTTAGAAGATTTATATAAGTAAAGGTTTTCAATATCAATGTGATTGAATTTAAAAATATTTACTTATGAAAATATTAAAAAAAGCATAAAAAATACAAAAAAATTATCAAACTATGATTGACATTTAACAAACAATGTTGGATAATTAGATTGTAAAAAATAATATGTCTAGAGAAAATATTTTAAATTAATATAATTTAAAGAATGTTTTGAAAGAGGTGTTTTTAATGAAGGTAACTAATGTTGAAGAATTAATGCAAAGAATGTTAGAAGTGAAAAAGGCTCAAAAGGAATTTGCAAAATTAAGTCAGGAACAAGTAGATGAAATATTTAGAAGTGCAGCTATGGCGGCAAATATCAATAGAATTAAGCTTGCTAAAATGGCAGTAGAAGAAACAGGTATGGGTATTGTTGAAGATAAGGTAATTAAAAATCATTTTGCTTCAGAATATATATATAACAAATATAAAGATGAAAAAACTTGTGGAGTTATAGAAAAGGATAATGCTTTTGGAATAACTAAAATTGCAGAACCTATAGGTGTGATTGCAGCAGTAGTTCCAACAACTAATCCTACATCTACTGCAATATTCAAGGCATTAATAGCTTTAAAAACAAGAAATGGAATAATCTTCTCACCACACCCAAGAGCGAAAAAATCAACTATAGCAGCTGCTAAAATTGTATTAGATGCAGCAGTTAAAGCGGGAGCACCAGAAGGAATAATTGGATGGATAGATGAACCTTCAATTGAACTTTCACAGGTTATAATGAGGGAAGCGGATATAACACTAGCTACAGGTGGCCCAGGAATGGTTAAAGCTGCTTATTCTTCTGGAAAACCAGCAATAGGAGTTGGAGCAGGTAATACTCCAGCGATAATAGATGAAACTGCAGATATAAAAATGGCAGTAAATTCAATACTTCTTTCAAAAACATTCGATAATGGAGTAATATGTGCTTCTGAGCAATCAGTAATAGTACTTAGTTCAATATATGATAAGGTAAGAAAAGAGTTTTTGGATAGAGGAGCGTACATACTTAAAGGTGATGAAGTAGAAAAGGTAAGAAAAGTAATATTAATAAACGGAAATTTAAATGCTAATATAGTTGGTCAGCCAGCATATAAAATAGCTGAGATGGCTGGAGTTAATGTGCCAGAAACTGCTAAGGTACTTATAGGGGAAGTAAAATCTGTAGAACTTGAAGAAGCATTTTCACATGAAAAACTATCACCGGTACTTGGAATGTATAAAGCTAAAAACTTTGATGATGCTTTGGTAAAGGCTGAAAGACTAGTAGAATTAGGTGGATTTGGACATACTTCATCATTATATGTAGACGCCATGAAAGGAAAAGAAAAGATTGAAAAATTTAGTACAGTAATGAAAACTGGTAGAACTATAGTTAATATGCCTTCATCACAAGGTGCTATAGGAGATATATATAACTTTAAATTAGCACCATCTTTAACTTTAGGCTGCGGATCTTGGGGTGGAAACTCTGTATCAGAAAATGTAGGTCCTAAACATTTATTGAATATAAAGAACGTAGCTGAAAGGAGAGAAAATATGCTTTGGTTTAGAGTTCCAGAAAAAGTTTATTTTAAATATGGTAGTCTTGGAGTTGCACTAAAAGAATTAAAAGATTTAAATAAAAAGAAGGCATTTATAGTAACAGATAAAGTGCTTTACCAATTAGGATATGTAGATAAAATAACGTCAGTACTTGATGAAGTAGGTGTTGATTATAAAATATTTACGGATGTAGAACCAGATCCAACGCTTGCAGTAGCTAAAAAGGGTGCACAGGAAATGTTAAGCTATAATCCAGATACTATAATAGCTCTTGGTGGTGGTTCAGCAATGGATGCTGCTAAGATTATGTGGGTATTATATGAGCATCCAGAAGTAAAATTCGAAGATTTAGCTATGAGATTTATGGATATAAGAAAGAGAATTTACAAATTCCCTACTATGGGTGAAAAAGCAACTCTTATATGTGCTGCTACATCTGCAGGAACTGGTTCAGAGGTTACTCCATTTGCAGTTATAACTGATGAAAAAACAGGAATTAAATATCCTCTTGCGGATTACGAATTAACTCCAGATATGGCAATAGTTGATGCGGAACTTATGATGGGCATGCCAAAAGGATTGACAGCAGCATCAGGTATAGATGCATTAACTCACGCTTTAGAAGGTTATGTATCAGTGCTTGCTTCAGATTATACTAATGGAATGGCATTAGAAGCTATAAGATTAATATTTGAATACTTACCACTTGCTTATAATGAAGGAACAACTAATGTAGAAGCTAGAGAAAAAATGGCTCATGCTTCAACAATTGCGGGCATGGCATTTGCAAATGCATTCTTAGGTGTATGTCACTCTATGGCACATAAATTAGGAGCAGCACACCATGTGCCACACGGAATTGCCAATGCATTACTTATAAATGAAGTTATAAAATTCAATGCTGTAGATGATCCAAGAAAACAAGCTGCATTTCCACAATATAAATATCCAAATGCCAAGGATAGATATGCAAGAATTGCTGATTATTTAGGATTAGGTGGAAAAACAGCAGATGAAAAAGTTATATTATTAATAAAAGCTATAGATGAATTAAAAGCAAAGATTAATATACCAATGTCTATAAAAGAAGCGGGAGTTTCAGAAGAAAAGTTCTATTTTACATTAGATGATATGTCAGAGCAGGCTTTTGATGATCAATGTACAGGAGCTAACCCTAGGTATCCATTAATAAGTGAAATAAAACAAATGTATATAAATGCTTTTGGAGCATTAGAAAAATAGATTTTGTATGTAATTAAATATCAATAAAAAGCACTATTCATACTTTGAATAAATTGTCCCAAATTAAGGGCACATTCAAATGTGAAAGTGCTTTTTATAATTTTATTGATTTTAAAGATTTAGGATAAAATTAGTAATTTAAACTATAACTTGTGAAAAAAATTATAATGTAACCAAATTTTAACCAAATTATAGACTTTTGTAACAAATTCAAGCATAAAGTATTATAATATATATATCAAGAGGACAAGTTGTAGGAGGCATATACAATGGTAAATAGAAGAATACGAAAAAATAATAGTAAAAAATTTAAGAGAAGAAGGATACTATTAGCAGTAGGTGTACTTATGATAGTTACTACGGGAGTTTATTTAACTAAATCCGTTTTAAATAAAAAATCCAAGAAATCAAATGTACAGGTTTTATCTGAAAAAAGCAATAATAAAAAAAGTTCTAAGGATAAAAATGCAAATAAACAATATCCAACAGAAGAAGAGATTAAAAATAAAGAAATTAAAAAAAATAATCCAGAAGATATATTAAAAGGAGCAAATGTCACAGTAGAGGGAAATGAATATGCATATGATGCAAAAAAAGTAGAGTATGCTCTCAAAGAGGGTAAACCACATATAGACGGAAAGAAAATAGCATTTTTAACTTTTGATGATGGACCATCTACAACAGTGACACCTAAAATATTGGATATATTAAAAGAAAATAATTTAAAAGCAACATTTTTTATAGTAGGAAGTTCGTTAGAAACTTCTGATAGAGCTAAAGAAATACTAAAAAGGACTGTACAGGAAGGACATGCTATTGGAAATCACACATATTCCCATAATTATAAATATTTGTACCCAAGAAGAATTGTAAATACTAATAATTTTATGAATGAAGTAGATAAAAATGAAAGGATGATGAAATCAATTTTAGGAGAGGACTTTCATACTAGAATAATAAGATTTCCAGGTGGACACATGTCATGGAAGGGTACAGAAGGTATAGACAAAATAATGAATGATAAGAATTATGCCTATATAGACTGGAATACCTTGTCAGGTGATGCAGAAGGGAGAAGAAGAACTCCAGAACAATTGGCAGCACGTGTAAGAGGTGAAATTACAGAAAATTATAAGCCAGACAGAGTGGTTGTATTAATGCACGATACCTACGGAAAAGAAACTACTGCTAGTTCACTGCAACAAATAATTAATCATTTAAAATCATTAGGATATGATTTTAAAACATTAAAATAGGGTGCCAGGCACCTACCGAAGTAACGCGAAAAAAGTCAGACACTAATATAAGGGGTGTTTGGCTTTTTTTATCCGTATGATATAATACATTTATAAATTTTGTATGTAAAATATATTTTATAAATTAAGTATTGAAGGAAGAGTTTGTTTGGGGGAAAAATCATGGATTTTTTTAAAAAATATACAAAAAAATATTGGAAATCATTTTTTACAGCAGTAGTATTTTTAACCTTTGAAGCAGTATGTGATCTACTACAGCCAACAATTATGTCAAAAATAGTTGATATAGGGGTAGCGGAAAGAAGAATGGATTATGTTATAAAGGGAGGGCTAATAATGTTGGCAGTGACATTATTAGGAGCTGTAGCAGCGGTAAGCAGAAATATAATATCTAGTAATGTATCTCAAAAATTTGGAGCTGAACTAAGAGGTGATCTTTTTAAAAAAATACATAGTTTTTCCTTTAGTAGCATTGATAAATTTGAAACAGCCTCTCTTGTGACTAGATTGACCAATGATGTAACTCAAGTACAAAATTTTGTACATGGTATGATGAGAATTTTTGTTAAGGCACCATTACTTTGTATAGGGAGCATTATAATGGCTGTAATTATTAATCCTAGGATGTCAGTGGTATTATTCTTAATAGTGCCTTTTATAGTGGTAATCATATTTGCAAATATGAAAATAGGATATCCTTTTTTTAGAAAGGTTCAAAAGGCTTTAGATAAGTTAAATAGTGTTATAAGAGAATATTTATCAGGAGTAAGAGTTGTTAAGGCTTTTAATAGATTTCAATATGAAAGAAAAAGGTTTGAAATAACCAATGAGGAATTTACAGATGTATCTACTAGTGCTATGAGGGTTATGGCTATATTTATGCCTATGATTACATTTATTGTAAATGTGGGCATAGTAGCAGTACTTTGGTTTGGAGGGATTAAAGTCAATAGGGGAAATATGTATGTAGGACAGATAATAGCTTTTACTAATTATATGACACAAATACTATTTTCTCTGATGATGATATCCTTTGTTTTTGTAATGTTTGTCAGGGCTAAAGCTTCTGCAGAACGTATAGAGGAAATATTTAAAGAAAAAAATTTGAATGAAGAGTTACATGATGTGGAATTAAAAAATTTTCAAGGTAACATTGAATTTAAACATGTGTGTTTCTCTTATAATGATAAATTAAAAGAGCCTGTACTAGATAATATTACATTTAAATGCATGTCAGGAGAAACAGTTGGAATAATAGGATCTACAGGAGCAGGTAAGAGCACACTTATAAACTTACTGGATGCTTTCTATGAAGCTACATCTGGAGAAATTACTATAGATGAAGTGGATATAAGAAAATTAAATATTAAAAAACTAAGAGAAAGAATAGGAATAGTACCTCAAAGTACGATGTTATTTTCGGGTACTATTATAGATAATATAAGTTGGGGAAAAGAAGATGCTAGTATACAAGAGGTAGAAAAGGCAGCTGTAGTAGCTCAGGCTCACGAGTTTATTTCATCTTTCCCTAAAAAATATAACACTGTATTAGGACAAGGTGGAGTTAATCTTTCTGGGGGACAAAAGCAGCGTATTGCAATTGCAAGGGCATTAATAAAAAAGCCTAGAATACTGATATTAGATGATTGTACTAGTGCGGTAGACATGAATACGGAGAAAAAAATAAAAGAAGCTTTAAGGGAGTATTCAAAAGAATTGACATGCATAATAATCGCTCAAAGAATTACATCTGTAATGGGTGCTGATAAAATAATTGTTATGGATAATGGAAAAATAGTAGGTATAGGTAAACATAAGGAACTTATGGAGAATTGTAATGTATATAAAGAGATATTAAGGTGCCAGGCACCACCCGAAAAATGTAGAAATAATGGAGAAGAATAATGTTATAATTTTGTAATGTAGTGAGTGTTAACGAAATAGGGGGTACTTTGAATGGCGGAAGAAAAAGGTGAAAATAGCTATAAGGAGTCAAATGAAAATTTAGCAGGGCTTGGTAGTACTAGAGGAGGTATTGGGAGGCCAAGGTTTAGGGGGGCTAATAGAGGTGTACCTGTGAAAAAGCCTAAGAATTTTAAGGGGACCTTGAGGAGACTGTGGCAATATTTTGGAAAAGAAAAAAAATTACTTATAATAATATTTATTTTTATATTAATTAGCTCAGCGTTAACATTGGCAGTACCATATCTTATAGGAAAATCAATAGATTCTATGTCTAAAGGAAAAGGTGCAGTAGAGTTTGGAATGCTTAAAATAATTATAGGTACGCTTTTATTAGCATATATTATAGATGGATTTATGAATTTTTTTCAGAGATGGCTTATGGCAGGAGTATCACAGAGAATAGTATTTAGTTTACGAAAAGGTCTTTTTAATAAGCTACAAAAGTTACCAGTAACATTTTTTGATGTCCATACTCATGGAGAAATTATGAGTAGATTATCTAATGATATTGATAATGTAAGTACAACTATATCCCAAGCTACTACTCAACTTATGGCAAGTGGAATAGCTATTTTAGGATCTTTTATAATGATGATTTATCTAAGTCCAATATTGACATTAGCCAGTATTATAACTATACCACTGGTATTTTTAGTTACCAAAAGCATAGCTAAAAGGACTAAAGTGCTATTTAAAGAGCAACAGAATATACTGGGAAAACTTAACGGTGAAATAGAAGAAACTATATCAGGAATTCAAGTAGTTAAAGGGTTTAATAGAGAAGATAAGATAATAGAAGAATTTGATGAAATAAATAGTAATTTATGCCAAGTTGGGATAAAGGCTCAAGTTTGGTCTGGATTTATTATGCCTATGATGAATGTTATAAACAATTTAGGTTTTGCAGTAGTAGCTAGCGTGGGAGGAATGTTAGCAGTAAAAAATATAATAACAGTGGGTATTATAGCGAGTTTTTTAAGTTATTCAAGACAGTTTGCAAGACCTTTAAATGAAGTCGCTAACATATTTAATACACTTCAATCTTCTGTTGCCAGTGCAGAGAGAGTTTTTGAAATTTTAGATGAAAAAGAGGAAATAGAAGACATAAAAGGAGCCGAAGAATTAAGAGAATCTAAAGGCAATGTAGTATTTGAAAATGTAACTTTTGGATACAAAACTAATGAAAATATACTTAAAAATGTGAGTTTTAAAGCTGAAAAAGGAACTACAGTAGCATTAGTAGGGCCTACAGGTGCTGGAAAAACTACTATTATAAATTTACTCACAAGATTTTATGATGTAAATAGGGGAAGGATTTTAATTGATGGTAAGGATATAAGAAATTATACTAGGGATAGTTTAAGGAAAATATTTGGTATAGTACTTCAAGACACATATTTATTTTCAGGTACTATAAAAGAAAATATAAGATATGGAAGGCTAGATGCTACAGATGAGGAAATAGAAGCTGCTGCCAAGATGGCTAATGCCCATGTATTTATAAACAAGCTTCCAGAAGGGTATGAAACCATATTATCAGAAAGTGGAGGAAATTTAAGTGTAGGGCAAAGGCAACTACTAGCAATAGCTAGAGCTATTTTAGCTAAACCTTCTATACTCATATTGGATGAAGCTACTAGTAATGTAGACACACGAACAGAGCTGCATATACAAGAAGCTATGTTAAAACTTATGAATGGAAGAACCAGTTTTATAATTGCACATAGACTCAGCACTATTCGTGATGCTGATATTATAATGGTAGTTAAGGACGGACAAATAGTTGAAAAGGGAAATCATCAAAGTCTTATTGAAAAACAAGGATATTACTATAATTTATATGTAAGCCAATTTGAAAATTCACAAGAGATTTAGAAAAATTTTTAATAATAAAGAAATTTTATACCATGTCTAGCTACTGTTATATACGTTCTCGTATTTTATAAGATTTGATATAATGTAGCTAGACCTATGGATAATAATTTTTAGGTTCCTGTATATAGCGAAGTTTTACAAATAAATATTACAATTCTATAGTTATTGGGCAGTGATCTGATCCTATAACTTCATTTAATATTTCTGCATTTTTTATATTGTTTATAAAATTATTTGAAACAAAGTGATAGTCAATTCTCCAACCAGTGTTTCTTTCTCTTGCTTTGAATCTATAGCTCCACCAGGAGTATTTCACTTCTTTAGGATTTAAATATCTAAAGGTATCTGTGTAGCCATTGGATATAAATTTATCTATCCAAGCTCTTTCTATAGGTAAGAATCCCGAAGTTTTTTCATTAGCTTTGGCATTTTTTATATCCATAGGGGTATGAGCTGTATTGTAGTCCCCACATACAATAAGCTTTTTGCCACTGGATACTTCTTCATTACAATAATCCAAAATAGCATCATAAAATCTCATTTTGTAATCTAATCTTTCTTCATTCATTTGACCATTAGGAAAATATATGTTTAGAAGAGTGAATTCTTGAAATTCAGTAATTAAAATTCTTCCTTCACTGTCGAATTCCTCTATACCTATGCCATGTTTAACGGAAATAGGTTTAACTTTAGTGTAAGTAGCTACTCCGCTATAACCTTTTTTTTCTGCAAAAGAAAAATATGAGTGGTATCCTTCTATATTTTTAAGGTTTTCGTTTAAATCTTTTTCTTGAAGTTTAGTTTCTTGAATGCATAGTATATCAGGATTATATCCTTGTATAAATTCTAAGAAATTTTTTTTCATAATAGCCCTTAAGCCATTTACATTCCATGAATATATTTTCATAAGTATCACTCCTTGTATAATTAAGTTTATAGTCAGTTAAATAACTGTTATAGACTTATTTATTTTTTATATTTAAATTTATAATTAACTCAACTTTAGCACATAAAATTCAATCTATACATTATATGAATAAAGGAAATTCAAATATAGTTTTTAATTTAAAATTTAGAATGTAAAATAGGAATTTGTAGAGCTATTACCTATTACTTACCTGTAAATTTCAAATTATAGTTAGTTTCTAAAAGAGCGTTATTCTTCACTTTAAATTTTATATTTTTATTTTTTAACTGGGAAAGTTGAATATATTAAAAAAACACTTATATTTTTCTAGTTAGGATTTTCTCAATTCAATATTACTGATTTTTTTGATTTTTAATCTATACAGTTTCTATTTGCTATTTGTAAAAAGATTTCCTAAGGTTTAACGTTTATAATTATATATTGTATTACTTCTTAATTAATAGACTAATAGATTAATAAAAAAAATTCAATAACAAATTAAATTATTCTTACAAACAGATATCTGTAGTGAATAGTTAATAAATTATAGTAAACAATCAACAAATTAGTATATTACTTTTAATATAAATATATTTTTATAAAAATAGTCGTTTTATAATATGCTAGAGTTGATAATAGCTATTTAATGTGATAGAATTTCAATATGGAGAATATGTAAGCGAAACTTAGGGTTCCCTACTGGAGCAAACTAGGTTTTATTTTTTTGTAAATGAAATTTTGAAATTTATGTAGGAGAAGGTGATAGTTATGGATACAGATCCTGGACAGGGACGGATTGTAAAAAATAAAATAAGAAGAGCCATAACTATTAAAGGCATGGCTCTAAAAAGGAGCTGATACCTGTGAATAATAATGTAGAAAAAATATTAGAACTTATGAAAGAAAAGAAATATGCTGATGTAAGAGAGAAGATGGTAAATCTTAACTCAGTTCACATTGGAGAAATAATGGAACAACTGGATATAGCAGAAGCTATAATTTTATTTAGGACTCTTCCAAAAAATTTAGCAATAGATGTATTTAATTATACTAGCAGTGATTTTCAAGAAAAGTTAATATCTTCTATTACAGATAAGGAATTAGAGTATATAATGCATGAAATTTATTTTGACGACATGATTGACCTTTTAGAAGAGATGCCAGCAAAAGTGGTAAAAAAGATTTTAAAATATTCTAATGTGGAAGAAAGAAAGCTTATAAATGAATTTTTAAATTACCCAGATAATTCAGCAGGAAGCTTAATGACTATAGAATATGTAGATTTAAAAAAAGATATGACAGTTAGAAAGGCTATAGAGCATATAAAAGCTACAGGGGTAAATAAGGAAACTATATATACCTGTTATGTAATAGGAGAGGAGAGAAAACTAGAAGGTATAATATCTTTAAGAAATTTAATTTTAAGTGATGATAGTTTAGAAATTAAAGATATTATGAAAAAAGATATAGTATATGTGCATACTAATGACGACCAAGAGGAAGTAGCACATGTATTTAAAAAATACGATTTAATAGCAGTGCCAGTAGTTGATTCTGAAGGTAGGCTTACGGGTATTATTACAGTAGATGACATAGTGGATGTCATTGAACAGGAAAATACGGAAGACTTTCAGAAAATGGCAGCTATGGCTCCTTCAGAAGAGGAATACTTAAACACTGGAGTTTGGAAACTTGCTAAAAATAGGCTTATGTGGCTTATTATACTTATGGTATCCGCTACTTTTACTGGGGGAATAATAAAACGATTTGAGGATGTACTTCAATCTGTTGTTATTTTAACTGCATTTATACCTATGCTTATGGATACTGGTGGAAATGCAGGTTCTCAATCTGCAACTTTAGTTATAAGAAGTATTGCATTAGGAGAAATAAAAGGTAAGGATACATTAAAGGTAATTTGGAAGGAATTTAGAGTAAGTTTGATAGTTGGGGTAATTTTATCATTTATAAATTTCCTAAGACTATATTTTATAGAAAAAGTGTCCTTAAATATATCTGTTACTGTTTGTTTAACACTTGTGTTTACAGTAGTTTTAGCTAAAATAGTAGGAGCTGTTTTACCAATATTAGCTAAAAAACTTAAATTAGATCCTGCTATTATGGCAAGTCCTTTGATAACAACTATAGTGGATGCAGCATCACTTATAGTATATTTTTCTGTTGCAAAAGTAATGCTTGGTATATAGTTTTTTATTATAAGTAATAGATGATTTTATAGAAGAACTTAAAATATCTTATGGTTATCTTAGTGGATTAAAAGGATTAATTTATAGCCTTAACATGAACCTAATTAAAGATAGTTAATTTGGAAATAATAAAAGTAATAATTGATGTGGAATATACCAAAAATAGATAGTATAATGTTAAAATGAACGGTATTTATAAAGCTTAGTTATACAAAGGAGAATAAGATGAAAAATAAAGTGGAAAATAAAAATATTGAAATGATGAAAAAATTAATAGAGGAGAAAAAGAAAAAAGGATCTCAAGGCATAAATGGCTTAAGACCACAAAAAAATATAGGTGGAGCTAGAAAAGCCATAAGAAACAAGAAAACAGGAGGCTTATTTGATAAGTAGAGAGGGAGAATTTAATATGGAAGCGAATAAAATACTTTATCCCATACAAATAGGACGTAAATATGGATTTATGGATAATAAAGGACAAATATGTATAGAAACCAAATTTGATTATGCAGAAGATTTTCAGGAAAATTTGGCTATAGTAGCTATGGGAGATTATTACGGTTTTATAAATAGAGAAGGAAAATATGTGGTTAAACCTGAATATGATGAAGTTTATGAGTTTAGCGAAGGCTTAGCTACAGTGGAATCACAAGGTAAAAAAGGATACGTAGATATTAAAGGTAATGTGGTTATAGAGCCTAAATATAAAGAAGCTATGGATTTTTCTGAAGGATTAGCAGCGGTACAATTAGGATATAAATGGGGATATATAAATAAAAATGGTGAAATGGTAGTAGAACCAGAGTTTTTAGATGCTTTTGATTTTAGTGAGGGATTAGCCCTAGTTCAATCTGGTGGTAAACTAGGATATATAAATAATGAAGGAAATATGATAATACAAGCTGAATATAATTGTGCTCATGGATTTAGCGAAGGTTTAGCTTTAGCTCAAATAGGAAATGATTTTGGTTACATTGATAAAACAGGAAAAGTAATAATCCAGCCTAAGTATTATACAGCAAATGACTTCAGTGAAGGCTTGGCTGCGGTTGAATATAATAATAAATATGGATTTGTTAACAAAAGTGGAGAAATGGTAATATCTTCAAAGTATCATTGGTCAGATGACTTCTATGAGGGCTTTGCTGCAGTAGCTATTGGAGATAAATATGGTTTTATAAATAAAGAAGGAGAAGAAGTAGTTGAAGTAAAATATGACAATGTAGGAGCTGTTGGTGAAGGACTAATATCCGTAGAGGTACAAGGAAAATGGGGATATATAGACATGAAAGGAAATTTTGCAATAGAACCTAAATTTCAAGAAGCGGGAGTATTTGAACAAGGTGTTGCCAAAGTTCAATTTGGCAAGAGAATAAATTATATAGATAAAAATGGAGAACTAATTCTAAAATAAAATACAATTAGTATAATTATTATTTATATTATAAAAGATACATCTTGAAATGTGAGTATTTTCTATTTCAAGATGTATCTTTTTAATGCATTAAATTATAGAATTTGATTATTTAAATTAGAGATTAACTGATACATAAATTTTTGTTCATGAGTTATGTGTTCTAATAAAGTTTGCCATACTTTATCTTCTTTTCCATAAGAACGTATCCTTGAAAGTAATTCTATAAAATGCATGTCGTGTAAAAGGAATTCATTTAAAAGTTCCTTAAGTTTAAAATATGTGTTGTAATTAAATGGGGTTTTCATAAGCATAGCAGCTTTTTGCTTTAGCATAGAAAATACCTTATTTACATGCATTAAATCATCTATTATTTCTTTAGGTAAATTCTTTTTTGTGAGTTCTCCTACAGTTTTTATGAATATTGGATGTTCACTAGAGATGTTGCTCCATAGTAAAATTTCGTTAAAGATGCAGTTTAAATTATTAGCATAGGTATAACAGTACATAGAAGATTGTTGCTAAAACCTCATAAAATTCTATAATATATGTTTAATTGTTTTAATATATTCAGTTTTATATAAGACTACTACAGTTTGCTTTAATATTCCTAATACATAAATTTGCATACAACGCGTCATGTATATGAGTTTTTTTAATTATTGATATTTTTAAACATATTTTTATAGAATTTATTAATGTTTATGCAACAGTCCACCTCCCTATTAAATATTTTACAATAATATTCTATGAGTATTGAGTAGATTTTGATATTAATAATCTAGGTGAAATCATAAATATATAAGTTATATAGAAAAATATATAAAAATAGGTTAAACTATAAAAGTACATAAATTTATATACAGAAAGATAAGGAGCACTTATTATGATTAAAATACTTTGGTATACGTATTTTGTAATATATCTTTTATTTATTAGTATAATTGGAAAACTAAAATTATTTGTTTTGAGAAGAAAATCGCAGAAGTTAGCAGATGAATATGCTTATTTAGCGATTAAAAAGGCATCCAAGCATATTTTAAAAATGTCTAAGACAGAAACACAGGTAATGGGATTGGATAATATACCATCGGAAACTTGTGTGTTTATGTGCAATCATCAAGCAATTTTTGATGGATTTCTTTTAATGGCAAATATAAATAGAGTCACAGGTTTTATAGCTAAAAAGGAAATAACTAAGTTGCCGCTTATAAGAAGTTGGTTAAGGTCAATTCATTCAGTTTTTATTGATAGAAGTAATGCTCGAGAAGGATTAAAAGCTTTAAACGAAGGAGTAGAAAATTTAAAAAAAGGATATTCATTAATTATTTTTCCAGAAGGCACTAGGAGCTTAAGCTCTAAAATGGGAGAATTTAAAAAAGGAAGCATGAAACTGCCTATTAAGGCAGGTGTACCTATTGTACCTATTACTATTGATGGTACATATAATGTTTTAGAAGTGGGAAATAAGGTGAGAGGCAATAAAGTGAAAATGATTATTCATGAACCTATATATTTAGAAAATTTATCTTCACAAGATAAAAAGGATTTATCACAAAGAATTCACGATATAATAGAAAAAGCACTTTAGGTACATGAAAATAAATAACAAGTCAAAGATGCTGGTATATTTTGTGTCAGACAAGGAAGCAGGTTCCGCCGCTAGTAAACCTATCGGTGGGTTCTGCTGACGCAGTATGACGCAAAATAGACTAGCATACTGACTTGTTATTTATTTGAATGTGCCTTAGGATATAAATATCATTAAAGGCTGTTGGTAAATACCAACAGCCTTTAAATTATTCGTTAGTTTTTTCTTCTTCAAAATTTTCAGTTTCAGTACTTTCTTCCTCATTTTTATTTTCTTCTTCTGTAGATTCTAGGGTATCTTCACATTCTTCGCATCCCGGACATTCTTCACAAGATTCTGATTGAGAATTATTATTTTTATTAACTAATTTAGCAATAGCGAATGCACCAGCTGAAAGAATAGCTAGAGCACCTAATGTTTTGGCGATACCACTTCTTTTTTTAGCCATATAAAGACCTCCTTTTAAAACAAACTATGTATTAAATTTAATTATACTATATTTTGAAAATGTTTTGAATATATATTACAAATTAAATGATAATATTTATTAATTGTACATATATTTTTTTAATAAAGTAATATTTAAACATAGATATTTTTAAATATTACGTTTACACTGATGAAAAATAGTTTACTTAAGCAGACTTTATTTTTCAGCTATTGCTAAAGAACTTTTTTAAGATTTTCATCAAATGGAGGATAGATAATGCCTTTTTCAGTAACTATGGCGGTAATGTTTTGATGAGGTGTTACATCAAAAGAAGGATTATATATTTTAACATCTTTTGGGGCTGTCCACACACCAAATCTACAGGTTACCTCTTCAGGGTCTCTTTCTTCAATTGGAATATCTTCTCCACAAGGAGTGTTTAAATCTATACTAGGGGTAGGTGCGGCTATATACATAGGAATATCAAAATATTTAGCTAAAATAGATACTCCGAAGGTACCTATTTTGTTGGCGGTATCTCCGTTTGCAGCTATTCTGTCGCAGCCAACGATAACTGCATCTATTTTTCCTTGACTCATAACCACAGCAGCCATATTGTCTGTTATGGTTGTCACATCTATACCAGCCATTTGAAGCTCTAAAGCAGTTAAAGTGGAGCCTTGAAGTCGTGGTCTAGTTTCATCTGAATATACTTTGAAATTCCACCCCTTTTCTTTTGCTAAATACATAGGAGCTGTTGCAGTACCATATTTAGACGTGGCAAGTTGACCAGCATTGCAGTGAGTTAAAATACCATCTCCATTTTTTAAAAGAGTCAATAGATTTTCACCTATTTTTCTGCAAATTTCTATATCTTCTTTGTGTATATTTTTTGCTTCATCTTTTAGGATGGATTTTATTTTACTAACAGGTTTATCTTTAGATTCCATAGCTTTATCTAACATCCTATTTAAAGCCCAGGATAAGTTTACAGCAGTAGGTCTACTAGAATTTATATATTTGCACTTTTCTTTCATAATATTAAAAAAAACTTTAAAATTGTTTTCAGGTATATCTTTTATAGAGAGATATATACCATAAGCTGCCGTAACACCTATAGCAGGAGCACCTCTAACTACCATATCTTTTATGGCATCATATATACCATCTCCACTTTTATATACTATGTAGTTAATGGTGTTTGGAAGAGTTCTTTGGTCTAAAAGACAAAGTTCATCCTTTTCGTCGTCCCATGTTAGGGAAATTAGTTCTGACATATAAAAATACCCCTTTCCTTATATAAATACTATATATAGAAATTCAACAAAGGAAGGTTTAATCCTTTAATCATAAAAATGTATTTAAATTATATTGATATAATGGATATTATCTATAAGTTAAATTGCAAAGAAATACATAGAGGTGAGAATTACGATACGTTAATTGTATTAGGCACATTCAAATAAATAATAAGTTAGTATATATTTAATTATATTATCATAAAATAGCATAAGGACCAATTAAAAGAGAGGAATATATGAGGAAATTAATAGATTACTACATAGATATGGATGAGAAGGCAGAAGCGATTTTAAAAAAAGGGCAGTACTTAGGAAAGGGGCATAATGGCATAGTTTATTTGCTACCTGATAATAAAATTATGAAGATTTTTATGGAAAATAAGGTGTGTTTAGAGGAGTACGATATATTTAAGAATGTAGCTACTAGTAAATACTTTCCAAAGACATATAAGCATGGGGACTACTATATAATAAGAGATTATATAGGTGGAGAGAGGCTAGATTATTATATAATAAGAGAAGGTATTGATAAAAAAATATCTATTAATTTAGTAAAATTAATAAAAGAATTTAAGAGACTTAATTTTAAAAGACTTGATATAAGGTGTAAGGATATTTATGTTCAAGAGAATAAGTCTTTAATGGTGATAGACCCTAAAAATAGTTATAGCAAAGAGGTTATTTACCCCAGACATTTAATGAAAGGATTAAATAAAATAGGTGCTTTAGAGGAATTCTTAAAAGTGGTAAAGGAAGAGGAAAGAGAATATTATAACTTATGGAATTTTAGAATTAAAAGATATTTAGATAAGAATATTAAGTAATTATTTAATTAAATAACAGGCTCCCAGTGTCCAATGTAATATTAGCTCTGGGAGCCTTAGGATTTAAATTAGTTATTTTTATAAATCATGTTTTGGCAATAATTTATTATATCACTTCTCTTTATAATGCCAATGAATATTCCTTGATCATCTACCACTGGAACAAAATTTTGATCTTTAGCTAGACTTATTAAACTACTTATGTCTGAGTTTATTGATACTGCTTTGTTCTTTACACGTCTTGAAATGTCTTTTACAAAAATATCATTTGTTTTGTTAAAATCCAAGGTGTTTAAGCTTTTTATTTTCCATAGGAGATCACCTTCAGTTAAAGTTCCTACATACCTTCCATTATCATCTATAAGAGGAACTGCAGTGTAACGGTGAAACTCCATTTTTTCTAAAGCTTGCCTCATGGTAGAATTTATATTTAAAAAAACAACATCCGTCTTTGGTGTAAGAAAAAAAGCTACATTCATATGAATAACCGTCCTTTGATATATATTTTATAAATAACTTATAACTCTATTATAATATTAACTTACTTTTTTATCATTAATATTTTGTTAATAAAATATAAAACTTGCGGAAAAAAACATAAATTAATAAAATAGTGTTATTTCTTTGACAGCTTTTAATTTAAAGTTTATACTATAGTATATGAAAATAAATGTAAATTATAGGGAAAAACTAGACATATGTGCCTAGAAGGTGAGCTTGTGTGGGATGTGATATATAAAATACTTGCATTTATGGTGTAAACTAAGTTAATATAAATATATAGTTCGATTAAGAACGCATGTTTGTGAAACGCTTTTAGATTGGAGGCAGCATAGTGTGATTAGTAATAAAATAGATAATAAAATAAATTATGATGTTACAGATTTAACCTCATTAGAAAAACTAGAACCTGTTAGGATTAGACCAGGTATGTATATAGGTTCTACGGGATCTAGAGGACTTCATCATTGTCTTTGGGAGATATTAGATAATGCTATAGATGAAATAACTAATGGCTTTGGAGATACGGCAGAAGTAATTTTAAATAAAGATGGTAGTATTACTGTAAGAGATAACGGTAGAGGAATTCCTACAGGTATTCATCCAATTAAGAAAAAATCTGGTGTGGAAATGGTTTTTACAGAACTACATACTGGTGGAAAATTTAATAATAAGAATTATAAAACATCAGGAGGACTTCATGGAGTTGGTTCATCTGTGGTGAATGCACTTTCAAAATGGATGGAGGTAGAGGTTTTTCAGGGTGGAAAAATACATAGACAAAGGTTCGAATATGCTTATGATAAAGAATTAAAAAAGGATATGCCAGGAACAGCAGTAACTCCACTTATGGAGGTAGGAGAAACTAAGGAAACTGGAACGAAAGTTACTTTTTTACCGGATAAAAAGGTGTTTTCTACCACTGAATTTAAGTCAGAAATAATAGATGAAAGACTTCAAGAACTAGCTTTTCAAAATAAGGGAATAAGGCTTGTTTTAAAAGATAGAAGAGGAGAAAATGAGACTTCAAAAGAATATCATTCTGAAAGAGGTCTTTTAGATTTTATGGATTATTTAAATGAAAGCAAAACTATAATCCATAAAGAACCTATATTGTTTGAAGATGAAAAAAAAATAGGGGAAAATAATGTGTATGCAGAGGTATGTATACAATTTACAGACTCTACTACAGAATATATAGCAAGCTATGTAAATAATATACCTACTACGGAGGCAGGTACTCATGAAACTGGATTTAAGACAGGCATGACTCGTGCTTTTAAAGATATGGCTAAAAAATTAAATCTTATGAAGGAAAAAGATGATTTTGAGGGAAATGATTTAAGAGAAGGGCTTACAGCCATATTAAAGGTAAAAATAACCAATCCTATATTTGAAGGACAGACTAAAACTAAACTGGGCAATAATGAAGCTTATACTGCGCTAAATGATTTAAGCTATAATTGTTTATGTACTTGGATAGAAGATAATAAAGAAATGGCAGCAAGTATAATAAATAATGCTGTGGCTGCTGCAACTAGAAGGGAAAAAATCAAGAAGATAAATGAAGCAGAAAAGAAAAAGGTAGGAAAGGGCACAGCTCCTTTAGCTGGAAAGGTAGCTGTTTGTACTATGAGAAACATTGACTCTAGAGAATTCATAATTGTGGAGGGAGATTCAGCTGGTGGCAGTGCCAAGATGGCTAGAGACAGAAGATTTCAAACCATAATGCCTTCTAAAGGTAAGATTATGAACACAGAAAAGCAAAAATTAGAAAATGTACTTGCCAGTGAGGAACTTAAAATTTTTAATACAGCTATAGGAACTGGTGTTTTAGATAATTATCAAGAGAAAGATCTTAAATACGATAAAATTATAATATTAAGTGATGCAGATGTGGATGGATATCATATAAGAACTCTTTGGATGACTTATATTTATAGATATATGAGGCCTCTTATAGCCAATGGACATTTATATATAGCTCTTCCACCTCTTTACAAGGTATATAAAAATGGCAAAGGTGGCGGCTTGGAAAAATATGCTTACAGCGATGAAAATTTAGAAGAGGCAAAGAAAATTATAGGTAGAGGAGCAAATATTCAAAGATATAAGGGACTTGGAGAAATGAATCCTGATCAGCTTTGGGACACTACATTAAATCCTGAAACTAGAATTCTTCAAAGGGTCACTATTGATGATGCAGCAAAGGCAGAAAGAATGGTTTCTCTTTTAATGGGTGAAGTGGTAGAACCACGAAGAAATTATATGTATAAGCACGGAAAATTTTAAAATTTTAATAAGATATTGTTATGGAATTTAGAAAGGAATGAGAAAATGGCTAAAAAAGTTGACATACCTAAGGATAATAATATTATAGAAATACCTCTAGAAGATGCCATGCCTGAAAACTATTTGCCCTACGCAGTAGAAGTAGCTAAAGACAGGGCTCTTCCTGATGTAAGAGATGGATTTAAGCCAGTTCACAGAAGAATACTTTATGGTGCATATATGCTTAAGGCTTTTCCAGATAAGCCCTACTTTAAATCTGCAAGAATTGTAGGAGATATTCTCGGAAAATTTCATCCCCATGGAGATACTTCTGTATATGATGCTTTAGTTATATTAGCTCAAAGCTTTTCCACTAGATATCCTTTAATAGATGGACACGGTAACTGGGGAAGTATAGATGGTGATAGTGCCGCAGCTATGCGTTATACAGAGGCAAGGCTTACACCTATTGCTCTAGAAGCTTTAAGAGATATAGATAAAGATGTAGTAGATATGACTTACAACTATTCAGAAACAGAAAAGGAACCAAGGGTACTGCCAAGTAGATATCCAAACTTACTGGTAAATGGAACCTTTGGCATAGCAGTAGGACTATCTACAAATATACCACCTCATAATTTAAGTGAAGTAATAGATGGAACCATAGCATACATAGAAAATAATGATATATCAGTAAAGGAACTTTTAAATTATATAAAGGGACCAGATTTGCCTACAGGTGGGGTTTTGATAGGTAAAAATTCCATATTGTCTAGCTATGAAACTGGTGAGGGAAAAGTTACTTTACGTGCTAAAACATCTATAGAAAAATTGGAAAATGGAAGATGGGGCATAGTGATAAAAGAGTTCCCTTACAGGAAAAATAAAGCCAAAATACTTCAAACTATTTCAGAGATGACAGCAGACAAAAAACACTCTAAGACATTAGAATCCATAACTGATATAAGAGATGAATCTGATAGAAATGGTATAAGAGCGGTTATTGAATTTAGAAAGTCTGTGGAAAAAGATATTGTAGAGAAAGTTTTAAAGTATTTATTTAAAAAGACAGATCTTCAATGTAATATAAACTTCAATATGGTAGCTTTAGCTAATGGTAAGCCTGAAACCATGGGACTTAAAACTATCCTTAAATATTATGTAGACCACCAAAAGGAAGTTGTTACAAGAAGGACACTTAAAGAGTTAGAAGTAACAAAGAAGAGATTCCATATAGTAGAGGGATTTATAAAAGCTATAGATATAATGGATGAAATATTAAAGGTGATAAGAGCATCTAAGTCTAAAAAAGACTCTGAAAATAACCTTGTAAGCAAGCTTGGATTTACTCCAGAACAAGCGCAGGCTATAGTGGAACTTATGCTTTATAAACTCACAGGTCTAGAAATAAAGGTATTTCAAAAGGAGTACAGAGAATTAGAAAAGAAAATTAAAGCTTTGGAAAAAATACTATCCAGTGAAAAAGAGCTTTATAAAGTAATAAAAAAAGAACTTTTAGATGTAAAAAATATGTATGGTGATGAAAGAAGAACGGAAATAGTAAAAGATGATGATGAAGCTAAAATAGAAATTGAAGAAATAATAATAGAAGAAGATAATATGATAACTATGTCTAATGAAGGATTTATAAAGAGAATTTCATCTAAATCCTATGTTAGAACTAATTTGGGTGTAGAGGATATTGAGTATAGAGAAGGAGATTTTAATAAGTATTTTATAGAGTCTAATACGAAACATAGTTTGGTTGTGTTTACGGATAAAGGAAACATGTATCAAACAAAAGTTATAGAGCTTCCTGAGCTTAAATGGAAAGAAAAAGGTGAAAGATTAGATTCCATAATTAAAGGTTTAAATTTAGAAGAAGAAAGAATAGTAAATGTATACTCTATAGATGATTTTAATAGTGAAAAAGTTTTTATATTTTTAACAGACGAAGGAACTATGAAAAAGTCTTCTTTGGAAAGATTTAATACTAATTATTCAAAAATTTCAGCTCTTAAACTTAAGAATAGTGAAAAATTAGTAGATGTAAATTTAATGAATAGTGGAAGAAAAGAAGCATATATTGAAATTTTAACGGAAAATGATTTGAAGTTTACATTAAAGGAGCCTAAACTAGAGGAAGGCGAC
Organism: Haloimpatiens massiliensis; assembly: GCF_900184255.1. Classification (NCBI taxonomy): domain Bacteria; kingdom Bacillati; phylum Bacillota; class Clostridia; order Eubacteriales; family Clostridiaceae; genus Haloimpatiens; species Haloimpatiens massiliensis. Next base: position 502,786 of record NZ_LT854640.1, read on the forward strand.
AGAAATATAAAAGGAATCACTTTAGTAAATTTAGGTTCAAAGAATAGAATTAAATCTGTGAAATTTATAGAAGAGTATTCTCCTAAGAAATTATTTATTAAAATAAGTAAAACAGGAAATATTAAAGTTAGTGATAAAGAAGTATCAGGAAGTGTTAGCTATAAATGGGATGATACTATTCTTGTGTTTGATAGTAAGGGATTTGTTCATCAGATACCTGGATATTTGCTAGAAAATATAAGCAGTGACAAATTTAATTTAAGTAATATATTAGATGAATTCAATAAAGAAAACATAGTGTTAAGTACATTGTCTATAAGAGATTTTAATGAAGAATTGGATTTGTATTTCTTTAGTAAAAATGGATATGTTAAGAAAACAGCTTTAAGTGAATTTAAAGGTAATTATATATCCACTGTATGTTATAAATTTAGAAATGAGGATGATTTACTCATAGATGTAGAAGCTTATAATTCATCAGATAAAAAAGATATAATTATAATAACAAAAAAGGCCATGAGTATAAGATTTTCAGCAGATTCTGTAAATTATATGGGTAAAATAGCCTCAGGGGTTACAGGTATAAGTTTAAGAGAAGATGATGAAGTAATATTTGGAGCACTTGTAGCCACAGATGTATCTAAGGAAAGTAGCAAATTTAATGAAATTGCTGTTTCATATACAAGCAATACGGAAAAAATTATATTAACTACTAATAAGAAAAATGTAGAGGAAGTATCTTTAGATGAAATAAAGCTTCAAAATAGAGCTGGCAGAGGAAAGAGTATTATGATGGTAGTTATGGATGAAATTTTAAGTGGTATTAAGATGAAGTAATTAAGGCACATTCAAATAAATAACAAGTCAGTATGCTAGTGTATTTTGCGTCATACTGCGTCAGCAGAACCCACCGATAGTTCTACTAGCGGCGGAACCTGCTTCCTTGTCTGACACAAAATATACCAGCATCTTTGACTTGTTATTTCTTTTCATGTACCTTATATAAAATTAAAAGCTTTGTAGAAAAACTTGTTTTTTTACAAGGCTTCTTATTTTAATAAAGTAAAGTTAATTACTCAACTTTGGCACATAAAGTTCAAGCTCTGCATTAGATTAATAAGGGTTTTTAATTTGAAATTTAGAATGTAAAATAGGAATTTGTAGAGTAGCTCTTACCTATTACCTACTACTTACCTGCAAATTTCAATTATATAAATTATTATTAATTGCATTTATTATAATGTTTTAGTTTTAAAAACAAAAAATTTATTAACTAAAAAAGTTATAACGCCTACAGTCATGGAGGCAATTATTTTTGACATATTAAGCCAAAGCGAATTTGATAAATTAAACATATTGTTTGAATTTAAAATTATAAATAAAAGTGTATTAAATATGGCTGAAGTACCAAGAACACTGGCGTATTTAAAATAAGAACTTTTCTTAGCTTTAAAAGTAAATTTTTTATTTAGAAAGTAACCATTTATGGAATAAGCTATAAAAGATATTAATTCAAATATAAGAAGTATGAACTTATTAGAGTATATACCTGTTATGTAGGTTAGAAAATTTAATATTGCCAAATTAATAAGTTCGTTGCTTCCTCCTATTAGTGCATAAGTTATGAATTGTAATAAATTATTAAACGTTTTTTTAGTGTCCATATAAAAGGCTCCTTTAATATATCAAACTAAAAACTACAAAAATTTATTATCTAGATCCCATTAGTTATTTAAATATATATGATTTAGATATTAGTCATTACCAAGATAATATCTGAATGATAATGGTAATTTGAAAATAAATAATATAGTTAGTATTTAATGATAAAAATAAGTATATTATATCTATAACTTTAATTATACTACGTTTTGTAAAAAAAGGATAAAATTAACCAAATATTAAAAGATATATAATAATATATCCATAAGTTTTACTAAATTTGTTATTATATATATATATCACTATGGAAGTAGTATTAGCAAATGTTATATAATAATACTATTGGATATTTATAATTATAAGTAGGTGATTTGATGGAAGAGTTAATTATGAAAAATGGAATAAAAATTGTTTATGAAAAGGCAGCAAGTGATATAACATCTTTTTCTATGGCATTTAATGCAGGTGCTATAGTTGAAGAAAAAAATCAATTGGGACTTGCTCATGTGGTTGAACATATGGTATTCAAAGGTACAAAAACTAGAGATGAAGAAGAAATAAATGAATTATGTGATGAATATTTTGGATTCAATAATGCTATGACCAATTATCCATATGTAGTGTACTATGCTACATGCTTATCTGAAGATTTTCATAAAGCCTTTCAATTATACACTGATATAGTGCTAAATCCAATCTTTCCAGAGGAGGGCTTTAAAGAAGAAATAGATGTTATATGTCAAGAACTTAGAGAGTGGAAAGATGATTTGGCCCAGTATTGTGAAGATGAGCTTTTCTATAATTCTTTTAGTAGCAGAAGAATTAAAAATTTAATAATAGGTACTGAGGAGAGTGTGAGAAGTTTTAAAAGAGAGGATGTAGTTGAGTTTTATAATGAACACTATATTCCAGAGAACTGTGTAATAAGTGTGGTATCCTCACTAGGTTTCAAAGATATAGTGAATGAAATAGAAAATATATTTGAAAAATGGAAACAGGAAAATTTAGAAAGTAAAGAATTTATTCCATTGTATGAGAATAATAATCTAGGTACTTTTGTAAAGTTAAAAAAGGATATGGAAACAGCTAAAATACAATATATATTTCCAATACATAATTTAAATGATAAGGAAGTAAAAGCATTAAGGGTGTTTAATGCTTATTTTGGAGAAGGAACTAGCAGTCTTTTATATCAAAAGATAAGAACAGAGAATGGACTTGCCTATGATATAACTAGTAGTATAAAAAATGAAACAGGAATAAAACTTTTTACAATTTACGTAGGTACTTCAAAAGATAAAATAAACCAAACTATAAATTTAATAAATCAGCAAATACAAGAGGTAAAAAGCTGTAAAGAAATTTTTACACAAGATAGAGTCAATAAATTATGTAAAAGTATAAAGTTAAAGCGTTCTTTAGGACTTGAACAGTCTATAAGATTAAGCTTGAATTTAGCGGTTTATGGAATTATGTATGGTGAGCCTTTAAGTTTATATGAGCAAATAAAAGACTTAGATAAGGTAGATGAAAATCTTATACTTAGCACAATTAATAAAGTTTTAAATTCTCCTTCTATTCAGGTGATAGAACCAATTAAGTAGACTACAACCGAAATCAATTATATATTTTTTACAAAAATGATATAAAATTTAAAATAATCGTTAATTAGCAGTACTAAATTTTAAACCTTTAGTGTATAATGGACAAGTTTTACTCTACAGGTTCCAATGTTTAATTATTAGTTTAGAATTAGTGCTAAGGATAGAGATAGGGGTATTGGGGTGCTAGGTTTTAGGGGTACTTAAGATTTTATTAAATGGCTAGTGGTTCAGAACCACTAGCCATTTAATAAATTTGACTAAATTTTAGCGAGATTTTTGTTTACTTGAATTAGAGCTTTTTTTATCTGAAATAAATTTACTAAATGAAGATGGTTTTGAGTATTTATTATTACGTGGTTTCACTATAGAACCTTTTAATATTTCTTTTTCTTGAATTTTTATATTGAAGTTTTTTGAAATTTTTTTAATTATAGAAACTTCTCCTTTTGTAACTATGGAAAGGGCGGTGCCGGATTTACCTGCTCTTCCAGTTCTACCTACTCTATGAAGATATTCCTTAGGGTCTCTAGGTAAATCTAAATTAAATATATGAGTTATATCATTTACATCTAATCCTCTGGCAGCTAAATCAGAGGCTACTAAAATATTAAACTTTCCACTTCTGAAGCCTTCTAAGGCTTTTTTACGTTCTTCCTTTGAAGCAGTTCCATATATGCCATAGGCTTTCATGTGATGATATTGAAGTTTTAAGGTGGTTAATTTAATTTCTTCACTTCTATTTATAAATACAATAGCTTTTTCTGGCTTAGTAGAAGCTATTAATTTTCTTAGAGTTTCTATTTTATCTCTATGCTCTGTTACAAAATACATATGAGTTATATTTGGATTAGCTATATTTTTCCCCTCTACTTTTATAACTTCAGGGTCTTTCATTAAGGCTTTGGCTGTGTTTAAGGTTTTTTCATTTATAGTAGCTGAAAAAACCATTAATTGTCTGTCTCTCATAGTTGTCTTTATAACTTCTTTCACTGAATTTAAGTTATTTTCATCTAAAAGTTTATCTCCCTCGTCTATAACTATAGTTTTAATAGTATGGGCAGAAATTTTTCTCTTTTTTATAAGCTCAAGTATTCTTCCAGAAGAACCTACTATTATGTGAGGTTTTTCCTTTAGTTTTTCTATTTGTCTTTTTATATTAACTTCACCTATTATAGTAGTAGAGGTTACGCCCATCATGGAGTTTTCTGATAAAAGTTTTATTTGTTTATCTATTTGCATAGCTAGCTCATGAGTTGGAGCTAATATTATTGCTTGCATTTCTTTTCTATCACTATGTATCTTTTGAAATATAGGAAGTAAATAAGCAAGTGTCTTTCCGCTGCCGGTTTGAGATTCACCTATTATATCTTTATTTTCTAGGGAAACGGGTATTGCTTTCATTTGAATATCCGTTGGATCTTTTATACCTTGTTTTTTTAACGCTTCTATTAAATTTTGGTTTAAATTTAATGTATTGAATGAATTTGTCATAAGTTATCCTTGACTCCTTTATAATTTATTTAGTCATAATGTATTTTATCACAATAATGTATTTTATATAAGCCAGTGTACATAGAAAAAGGTATTATTAAATATATTTTCACTTGCTACTAGAACTCAAGTACATCTTATCACCTAAACAGATATTTTAAATACAATTGAATTTATAACGAAATAAAGGTAATATAGAATATATATTTATAAAATTCACAATAAAAACAATTTTCTATTAGTGATTAAACACAAAAGGATACAATGTGCTGAATTATGAAATTTCTCCTCCATGACTTACATAAGAGCTCTGAACAATAAATTTAAACAGTTCCTTCGCTTCTTATGAAAGTCATTCCAGAGAAATTTCATAATTAAAATAATGTAATGATTTTTGTGGGATAATCATCTTAGTGTTATTTCATTAAAATATATTAGAAATAATAAAATGGAGGGAAGAACATGAAAATTTACATATCAGCAGATATAGAGGGGATAAGTGGTGTAGTTAAAGGAAGTCAAACTACAGAAACAGGTCATGATTACGAAAGAGCAAGAAGACTCATGACTGAAGAAGTTAACGCAGTAATAAGGGGAGCAAAGGCTGCAGGAGCTTGTGATATATTAGTAAATGATTCTCACGGTCCTATGACAAACATAATTATTGAGGATTTAGATGAAGATGCAAGACTTATATCTGGAAATAAGAAACTTTATGGAATGATGGAAGGATTAGATGAAAGCTTTGATGCTGTAATGCTTATAGGATATCATGCTAGGCATAATACACCTGGTGTGCTTTCACACACATACTATGGAATTGTAATTTCAGAAGTAAAAATAAATGGAAAAGTATTTGGAGAATCTGAGTTTAATTCTCTTTTAGCGGGACATTTTGGAGTGCCTGTGGTTATGGTATCTGGTGATAATGTGCTTTCAGACCAGGTGAATGCATTTAATGAAAAAATAGAAACAGTAGTAGTTAAAAAAGCACACAGCAGATATACTGCAGAATGTGTACAACCTAAAAAGGTACACAAAATGCTAGAGGAGGCTACTAAAAAAGTACTTTCTTCAAATTATAAAGATATAATAGAGCCTTGCAAAATTAAAGGGCCAGTGGAACTAGAAATGACATTCCTAAATAGCGGCATGGCTGAAGCTACCTTATTTATTCCAGGAGTAGAACTTATTGAGGCAAATAAGATTAGATATAAAGCAAAAGATATAGTTGAAGCTTATAAGATGAGAGCTGGACTTACTACTCTTGCAGCTAGCACGTTGAAATAAAAATAAGTAATGGAATTTTAGTAATAAAGATTAAGAACAACATCAATTGTGTTGTCTTTGATAGCACAGCTTTTTATTTTCAATAGTATATGTTTAATGATTTTATTTTTGATTAAAATCGTACATATATGATGTTGAATAGGAAAAGGATGTAAATGAATGTATGTTCATGTACATCCTTAATTTTTTTAAGAGATGGTTATCAAATATTTAAAATACACATAAAGGGAAAAAAATAATTTTATTATGGGATTAAAATAGGGGGTTACTATGATAAAAGATGTAAGGGAGATTAAGGAAATAATAAGCAGAGGATATAATGATGAAAGAAATTTATATAAATAGAGATGGGATTAAAGCAAGAATTAATGAGTGGGGAAATGACCAAAATCCAGTAATTATATGTTTTCATGGTTTGGGTAGTACAAGCCTCAGCTTTATTGAATTAGGTTATTTATTGAAGAATAAATATCATATTATATCTATAGATTTACCAGGACACGGAAAAACACCTGGATTTTTAAAAGAAGAAGACTATGAAATGCCTAACATGATTAAATGGATTGATAAAATTGTTTCGAGCATAACAAAAAATAGTTTTTTTATATTGGCACATTCATGGGGTGCGGATATTGCACTTCATTATATAGCTGCATCTCCATCAAAAGTTAAGAAGGTTATGTTGTTAGATGGGGGATATTATATAAAGAATGAGATCTATGCCTATGAGGCTTCAAGGTCAGGAATGATTGATTCTTTACAAAAAGAGATAGATTATTATATTAAAGATTTTGATGAATACTGTTTTCATACCTTAGAAGAACATATTAAATTGGAAAAGAGTAACTATAATAGATGGTCTCTTCTGTTAGAGGAAGCTGCAACGGATTTAATAAGAGTGGAACAAGGTAAATATAAATATCATGCAAATGGTTTTACTGCAGCAGGTGCTATAAAGTCAATGTATTATTACCCTATAGATTCCATTTATGATAGGCTTATTACTCCAATTTGTTTGCTTCAAAGTACACTGCCTGAGTCTATGAATGAGATTAGAGAAATTTTAGCTTGGAAATTTAAAATTAAAACAGGTTCCAAGGTGAAAAAAATTGAGGAAGCAGGACATATGATCCATTGGGATAAACCCCATGAAGTAGCTAATGAAGTATTTACTTGGTTTAAGTAAAAATAATGATTATAGTAATTAAAAGTTTAAAGTCATATTTACTTAAGAATTAATGAAGAACTAACAAGATATGGGGGTTACGTTTATGTTAAAAATAAGAAATATTAAAATTGGAGAATTAGAAAAAGTATCAGAGTTTATAGCATATATGAATTCTGATAAAAAACACCATATAGGATATTGCGGTGTTTTAAAGGAGGAAATTTTAAAATCTCTTCAAGAGGAATACACAAAAGAAGCATTAGAAAAGTGCTTTGTTGCTGCTTATGAATATGATAAGATTGTTGGAATATTGGGAGTAGATATAGATGAAGAAAGTAAATTTGGAGAATTGTGGGGACCATTTGTAAGAGATGGTTTTAATAAATCAGAGGTCTTTTCAATGCTTTGGGATAAACTTACGAAATCTATTTCAAATATGTGTGAAGAATTTGGTGTATTTTGTAATGCAAAAAACATTAAATGTATTAAATTTGCTGAAAGGTATAATTTCCAAAGAAACGGTGAATTTATAATTATGGAATTAAACAGCAAAGAATTACAGAGGGCTTTAGAATTTAAACTTTTCGAAATAACGTCAGAGTATTATAACCAATTTGAAATGCTTCATAATAGAATTTTCCCAAAAGCATATTATAATGGAAAAACTATATTAAGCAGGATTAACGAACATAGAAAGGTATTTATTATTAAAGAAAATAATGAATTGCTGGGTCAAATTTATGTTGAAGTGGAGCCAGAGTTTGTAGAAAGCAATATTGAATTTATTGCAGTAAGAGAAGACAAGCAGGGTAAGGGCTTAGGTAGTAAGCTCATTAATATAGCAATTAATTGGATTTTTTCTTTTGAGAAAATAGAAAGTATTACGCTTTGTGTTAATAAAGAAAATAAAAAAGCACTAAAACTATATAGAAAATGTGGATTTAAAGAAAAAAATAATATGATATTCTTAAAGAAAGGATGTTTTAAAAGGGAAGGTAAATTGGTTTATATAAAAAAGCCCCAGTTTTATGAATTAACTTATGTGAAAAAACTTTGGGCCGATGAGGAAACTATGAAAGATGTAGGCGGAGCTTTAGATTTTCCTAAAGAAAAATGGGATAGTTGGTATAAGAAAATGATAGAACCGGGAGATGGAAGAAACTTTTATTGTCTTATTTACAATAATGAACACCAAAGTGTTGGGGAAGTTAGTTTTCATAGATATGATGAAATAAATAAAACTGCCGAGTTTAACATAAAAATAGAAAGTAAATATAGGGGCAGAGGCTATGCCAATGAGGCCATGAAACTTATGTTAAAATACTACTTTTATGAATTTGGTGGAGAAGTTATGTTGGACGAAGTGATAAATGTAAATGGGCAGCAGGCTTTAAAGAAATTTGGATTTGAAGTGATTTCTAGTGCAGAAGAAAGCATTAGTTTTAGAATGACTAAAGAAAGATTTGAAGAAATTTTATAAAAGAAGTGAAGATTTATCAAAAAAATGTAGGTATTGTGAGGGATAAACAAAATGGACTTTTATAGAGCAACAGAAAGTGATACTAAATATATAAAGCATGAAAAAAGTTTAATTCACAACACTGCATTAATTGCCAGTGAAGATGCAGAGGTAATTGGAGTATTGGAATATGAAATAAAGAATTTAGAAGAAGCAGAAATTATAAATTTTAATATATTTAAGTTCCATGATGAAAGAGTGGTTTTTAAGGGATTTATAGATGAAATAAAATATTGGAACTCATATTTAAAAAGAATTCTATGTAAAGATGGAAGCATTATTAAAGAAGATATTTTAAAAGATGCGGGGTTTAAGAAAGAATCTACATGGATACTACATATAAGAGATTATGTTGAAGTATTCAAAATTGATATAAATAAAATAACACCTGAGCAGTTAACTGCTGATAAAGTAAAAATTAATAAGGTGAGTTCTTGGATAGAAAGCTCAGAAGATATTGTAATTACTTGTGTAAAAATAAAAGACAAAATAGTTTGCATAGATGGTTATTCTAGATTACTTGTGGCTTATAATAAAGGATTTAAATATGTTTATGCTTATTTTGAAGAGGAGAATGTAGATATAAAATTTTTTGAAACATGTTTAAAATGGTGTGAAAAGGAAAAGATTTTTACAATTAAGGATTTAACTAATAGAATAGTAACACCAGAGGAACATGAAAGACTTTGGGTTAGTAGATGTCAAGCATATTTTAGAGAACAAAAATAAGAGCAGATGGCAAGCATGAAAGGATTGGAAAAGCAGATTATGTGCAATTTTAATGAATATAAAATTATAAAAGCAGATATAAGACAATGGGCAACATATCATGCTATATATAGATTAAGTCAATTAAATGAGTGGATGCCTTTAACGTTTAAGGGAGAAATAGAACGATATATTAAATCAGACTTTGCATACTGGGTAGTTAAAAATAATAGAAAAATAGGTGGTGCGCTTATAAAGCCGAATATGCTTAAATGTGTTTTTACCATAGAACCTTTTGAAGACAAAGAAGAGTTAAGTAGAGCTTTAATATATCATACACAAAAAATATCGGATATGAATAAGGAAATTGTAGTACCTAATGTAGATTTATCATTAGTTAATCTTTATAAAAGTCATGGATTTTTAAAGGAAAGAGGAGAAAAATTAATGATATGTCCTACAGGAAAATATAATGTAGATTTTGGTGATGAGTTTAGCTATAGTATACCGGAAACTAAACATAAAAAAGAAATGACTCAGTTATATTATGATACCTATAGTAAAAGTAATGTGCCACTTATAGCAGCTCAAAGCTACCAGTTTCAGATGAATAGTGTGGATATATTCTTTAATCATGTTAAAGCTATGAATGTTCCCAAAAGGTGGTCGTCACTTATATATCATAAGGCTGATAATAAGCTTGTTTCTGCATGTACAGTGGGGCTTATTAATGGATTCCCATATATACTTGATTTAGTAGTACATCCCCATTTTCAAAGAAATGGACTAGCTAGGAAAATGATTATGAGATTATTAAATCTAGCTAATTATGAGTATGAAGCTGTAAGATTATGTGTAGACACAAGTAATGATGCACAACTTTTCTATAAGGAAATGGGATTTATAGGTTTAGGAGAAACTGCATATATGGTAAAAAGAGCATCTGATAATATCTAGCAAGAGAAATTGTTAATAAGTTAGGGAAGTGGAGGTAAAAATAATTGTTTAAGGAACATGATTATGTAATTTGGGGAGACTATTGTAGCTGCGGCAGTGAGTGCTATATATTGCAAAATAAGTTTCATCCTTGGGATGAAGTGGATTTTAGCATAAAGATTCAGTGTAAGAATTGTGGTAAAACAATAGAGGTAGATAAAAATAAAGCTGAAAAATTTTATAATAAAAAAATCTTTTCATATTTTGAAGACGTTAAAGGAACAGTTATAGATTTAGGATGTGGTGGGGGACTATTAAGTAAGCTTCTACTTAATAATAAAAAGGTTACAAAAATATATGCTATTGACAATGATATGGTATGTAAGAAATATATAGATGAATTAAATGGTGAAGATAAGATAACATTTTTACATATGGATATTAGTGATTTAGGCGAATATTTTAAAGAAGGACAAGTAGATTATATAGTAAGCAGAGATGTTTTCATGTTTATCCGTGATACAGAAAAGTACTTTAATGATGTAAATAAAATTGTATCAAAAGGAATTAAACAAATGGGATGGTATATTTCTGATAATAAAAGAATGAAAAATAAGTTGTTTCCTGAACAGATAGTAAAAGAGCTTACAGCGAAAAATTGGCAGGTAGATTTAGAATGCTTAGAATGGTATAAAAGCGGATATTTTATAAGAGGGTTTAAAAAATTATAAGGTATGCGAGAAGCAATGCTTACTGTCAATGCAGAAAATGAGAATTTAAAAAAAGTACTGTGACAACCTGTTATGAATACTATTTAAAAAAGCTGCCTTACACAATAAAGAATATAAATTATAATAGGTGTTTTAAAATTGGAGGAAAAATAAATGAATAAGAAAATAAATTTATATTTTTTTGGAGATCCAGGGATATATGATGAATACAATCCCGCATATGTATGTAATAGAAATTTCGCTGCTGAAATTCTGTATTTAATCGCGTACAATGAGCCTTTTTCAATATCTAAGAGCGAAATAATTAAAGAATTAAAAATTCATAGCGATGAATTTAATGAAATAATTGGGAGTCTAGATAAAATAAATGCTATAGATATAAAAGATGATAAGTATAAAATAAATTTTCCAGTATTTTTAGAAAATGACATGCCTTTATTAGATAAGTATTTTATGAATATAGGTGAAGTTATTGGAAATAAAATTATTGAAAGTAGTGGATTAATTTATAAAAAAATATCTAAATTAACAAGTTATCATAATTTTAGCAAAGAAAGATTACTATATCATATAATTTGCGATGATATCTTTGATGGAACTGCCTTTGAATTTTTTACAGAAAAAGATATTTTTCGCCCATCTAAAATGCAACCTGGAAATAGGGATTATATTATTGTTGGTTATGAAAATTCTATGGATACAGAGGAACATAGTAATGGTATATTATGTAGTAGTAATAATTATAGAAGTAAAAGTTTTGTTTTTAATAGTTTTGGAGATTCAGAAGGTACAAGAAAGGATATGTTTAGATTTTTTAGGAGAGTACAGAAGATACTTGAAAGTGCCACACCCTTTAAAGATTTGAATCTAGCTTATATAAGAATTATTGATGATAACAATAAAGAAATTGCAGAGAAATGCGGTGAGTTAGTATGGAAAAGTTTTAAAGGCGAAATAAATTATAGTGAATTATCTCATATAGAAATAAATTTGATAAATTTTCTCAGTGAACTTGGTTATTTGATTGTTAATGAGAAAAACAGTTCAATATCTTGTAATGTTCCTATATTTGAAAGTGAGGATAGAAAAGTTATCAATGATGTATCAGATATTATTCTTAAAAAAATATGTGGTTTAGTTAAAGAAACATTTGAGAGGTTTGAAGAAGATGCCAAAGGTTTAACCCCAATAAAACATAAAGTCAGTATAAAGGAAATAGCCATTGAATTATGGCATCAAGTCTTTGGATTTACCAATGAATATTTAGTTAAAAAAGGATTTGTAGAGTCACCAGAGTACAGAGATGGACAAGGGAGATACTTAAGAAGTTTTTCTACTAAGATTTAAGATTTTGCATATAGTTAAATATTATAGGCTTATTTAATATCCATATAAAAGATAATGTATTTAATAATTACTATTCTTCTTCATTTAGTAGAAAATATTAGAAAAATAAGTTTGCTAAGTAATTTTATTTAATTACTTAAAATATTGGAGCAAAGTAATAAATGTTATGAAATAAAAATTAATATTAATATTAATATATAGGAGGGAGATAAATATGTATAAGGACTTAACAAGTATACTTATGTGTCCAGAATGCGGGGAAAAATTAAATTTATTTATTGGTAAAGAGGAAAATGACGAAATAGTAGAAGGAAAATTAAGCTGTCACAATAATCATAATTGGATAATTAAAGATGGAGTTATCTATTTTGGTTCAAAAGAACAAGAAATGGGTAATAATTGGGAAGAAGTTTATAAGTATAATGATTATGAAGAAGTAGATAAAAAAATATTAGAAGGAACTCCTGAAAATACAAAAAAGATAAATAATAAAACAATAGATTTCATTATAGATAAAATTAATAGTGATAAAGAAAATAAAGTAATATTAGATATAGCTACGGGAAGAGGCATGTTGTTAACTGAATTAGCAAAGAAGCTATCTATAGATGCACAGATAATATGCGTAGATTTAAGTTTTAATGTATTAAAATATGATAGACTGAAACTTAAGAAAATTAATCCAAATTTAAAAATTAATTATATAGCTTGTGATGCTACAAAGCTTCCTTTAAAGGAAAATGTTATTGATATTGCGATGTCGTTTTATGGAATTCATAATATGCTTAATAAGATACCAGAAGGAGTAATGGAAGCGAAGAGAGTTTTAAAAGAAAGTAAAAATTTATTAAATACTGCAATATGTGTTAAAGAAGATTCGGATGGGTATAAAGAAGCAAAAGAATGGTTAGACTCTCAAGAAATTTACGGTGCAGAGAAATTTTTTACTGAAAAGGGTTTTGAAAATGCACATAAATATGCTCAGTTTAAAAGGACTAATATGATAACAATTGCTGAAGACATTGGACAGAAATGTAAAAATGATATTTTACCTTTTGAGGGAGAATGGTTTTCTGTTGTTATTGCAGAATGTGAAAAATAAACCGAATTTTAATCTTTAGCTTATGAGTTGACTCTAACCTAACAGATGAGTTTAAAATTATTATTAGGAGGTGGTAAATCTTGAAAATCAGTGAGTTTGCTAGTAAAGCAGGAGTAACTGTAAAAACATTGCTTCATTATGATAAAATTGGATTGTTAAAACCGTCGCAAAAATTAGATTCAGGATATAGAATTTATAATGAAGAAGATTTCTTAAGACTTCAACAGATAATTACTTTAAAATTCATAGGTTTATCGTTAAATGAAATAAAAGAAATTTTAAGCGAAAAAGAAGAAAATTTAGAAAAGATAATTAGCATTCAAAAAAAGGCCTTGGAAGAAAAGAAAAGGCACATAGAAGAGGTTATAACTGTTTTTAATAAGGCCGAAAATCAAATAAGGAAAGAAGGATTTTTGGGGACGCAAGAACTTATTGATATTATCAAGATAACTAATATGGAAGTAAAAGTAAAAGAACAGTATATAACAGATGAAAAACTTAATTTAAGATTCAATCTTCACAGTTACAATACAAATAAGACGGGTTGGGATAGATGGTTCTTTAATGAGATACGTCTTCCAAGTAGGGGAAAGGTATTAGAATTAGGCTGTGGAACAGGCAACTTGTGGTATAAGAATAGACATAATATAAATTCTAATTTAGATATTACTCTATCTGATTTTTCAAAAGGAATGCTTCAAAATACAAAAGAAAAACTACATGAAGTAAATCATAATTTTATATATAGGCAGATTGATGCACAAGATATTCCTTATGAAGATGAAAGCTTTGATGTGATAATAGCAAGACATATGTTATATCTGGTTCCAGATATAGAAAAGGCATTATCAGAAATAAAAAGGGTTCTGAAAAAGGATGGTACTTGCTATATAAGTACTAATTCTTGTGAAGCTATGAAAGAGTTAAATGAACTTGTAGAAAAATTTGATCCTAAACTAGGACTTCATGATAATGGCATGTGTTATAGATTTGATTTGGAAAATGGGAAGCCTTTATTAAAGAAATATTTTAGACGAATTAATATGAACATTTTACAAGGAAAAATTATAGTAGATAGAGCTGAACCAGTTGTTCAGTATAAAGCTTCTACTATAAAGGGTAGCTCTTTACTTGTAGGTAATAAAAAGGGAGAATTTAAAAAATATATAGAAGATTATATTAAAGGTAATGGAAGTATTTCAATAACTACAAAAGCTGGAATATTTAAAGTAAAGAAATAATTAATAACAAGTATTAAAGAAGCTTATATAGATTTTATTTAAACAAATTTATATAAGCTTCTTTAATATTAAAAAATATAAAGTTCAAATTCCGATATAATAACAAATGTTAATGACTATTTAGTGAGTTTATAATTATTGTTGTTATATTATACTATAAATGTTAAAATATACGAGAAATGTTTAGACACAGGGGGATAAAAAGTTGAGAATTTTAGGAATTATATTTAGTTCTAGAAAAAACGGAAATTGCTCAAGATGTGCACAATATTGTTTAGATAAATTTAAAATAGCTGGAAATACTGTTGAGCTTATAAATATATTTGATTTTAATATTCAAGGCTGTGGATTGTGCAATTATGATTGTTTTCATGGTAATGGTTGCTCCATAAAGGATGATACCTTGAAAGTATATGAAAAATGTTTTAATGCAGATAAAATAATTTTTGCTATACCTACCTATTGTGGTCATTTGTCTTCAGCGTATTTTAAATTTTGGGAAAGATCCCAAGGAGTTTTTAATGATAATCATAAGTATGAAAAGGACTTTCTTAGTAAAATTAATTTTATTGTAATAGGTAATCTTACATCTGGAGGAGATATGGCAGCTCATGAAGCACTATATAGTTTTGTAAACCGTAATTTTTACCCGGAGATAATAATACTATCTTCAAGGGAATATAATAAGAAATCTATAAATGGAGATTTATTGGATTCATTGGAAGTAGTGTATAAATTAGATAATTTTACTCAAAGGCTATTAAAAAATTAAAAAATCAATAAAAACATAATATAAATTCATAAATACAAATTAATAATTACCAATTAGAATCATATCTTAATGAATCTCTATGTTATGATCTTAATAGTTAAGGGTAAAATATAAGTTAAATGAAGGTAAAGAATAGAAGGAAAAAATGTAAATTTATAGAATGATTACGATATAGTGTATTTTCAAATTAAATGAACATTTTTATGATTTTATAATAATATAATATTGAATGGGAGTTATAATTATGAAAGAAAGGACTAGGGTAATTATTCAAGTAATTGGTTTTTCATTAATTCCTTCTATATTACAATTTTTGGCGACATCCGATAGCTGCTTAGATGATTTACAGAAAAGTAACATTATAGGTTCAAGTGTTAATATAGTATTAATGAAAAATGTTCTTCTTATATTGAGTATAATTCTATCTGCTATATTGCTTAGCATTAATTTAGCTTATGAAAAAATAGAAAATATAAAAGTTAGAAAACAAAGAGACTTGCTTATTAAATCAAATAAAGACATCTTTATAAAAGCTTTGTGTTCTCAGTTAGAGCTAGATTATTTAGATATGAATATAAGGATTTTTGTACCTTATAATGATAGATGTTATATTATAAAATCATTTTTTGCAAAATTGTTTAAAACAGATATTAAAAAGATATTTGTTATAAAGAATATTGAATATTTGTCAGAATCAAATGATATGAATGACTTGAAGTTTGAAGTATACCCTAATGCTCAAGGGTTGGTAGGTCAATGCTATAAAAATAAATCTATTATCTATGATGAGAATTTAAAGCATAAAAGTAAAACTAATTATAATTTGACACAGTATCAAAAAAATAAAATTTGTGATTTAGAATTTTCCCTATGTTCACCTATATTTAACTCTAATGATGATATTATTGCTATTGTGGAATTTGATAGCAATGAAAGAATTCCTATAACAAAAGCAAATAAAGACATATGGAAAATTTTTGTAACAAATTATTGTCAATTTATATATGATTATATTCCTGACTTGTTTAAATAAAGGAGTAGTTGAAATGAAAGTATTGGTAAAAAGAGCAAATAAAAGGATTAGTTCACAATCCAGAAAGAATTATATGGCGTGTTTAGGGAATATAGCTTTTCGTTTAGCACCTGTCCATAAAAATACCCAAATGTATAAAGTTGATGAGAAACTTATTGATGAAAAGGTTGCTTGTTCAAAATAGTATATTTTAGTAGTTAAATAATTAGTTTTAAAAAGCTAGTTTAGGTGTAAATAACCTTTACTAGCTTTTTTAGATTAATAAGTATTCTTCCTTGTTTGACACAAAATATACCAGCATCTTTGACTTGTTATTTATTTTCATGTACCTTAGTAAAGGAAAGAATAAAAAGATTTTTTGTATGTGGCAAAATTATGTAAGGGACTTGAAAATACTCAATTTTTCATTATATATTTTATTTAGAGGTTACAATATATAAATTAAATAAAGGAGTAACTTTTAATTGGTTAATTATGTTAAAATATCATAAAATAAGATATGAATATAGTACTTTGCAATTTTATAAAAAGGAATAGTAAAGTTTTAAAATAAGTACCTTTATATCATATAGAGTTTTTTTAGAAGAAATTATTACGATAACATAGCCAGTGAGGGGGTATAAAATGAGAAAGGCAGTTTTTTTAGATTTACAAGGGACTCTTGGGGGAGACGGTCTAGGTGATGTTGTGGATTTTTCTTTTTTCCCATTCTCAGTAAAAGCAATTAAAATGCTAAATGACTTTAATATGTTAGCTATTGTAGTAACTAATCAAAGTCATATTTCAAAAGGATATTTTACTTATGAAGAATTTAATAGGAAAATTAATGAATTAAAAGACGAATTGAAGCAAAAGGATGCTTATTTGGATGCTGTTTATTGTTGTCCTCATACAAAAGAAGATAAATGTAAATGTAAGAAGCCTTTACCAGGTATGATTTTAAAGGCACAAGAGGATTTTAATATAAATATTAAGGAGAGTTATGTTATAGGTGATATGGGCGCAGACGATATGCTATTAGCAGATTCTGTAGGAGCTAAGGGAATATTAGTTAGAACTGGAGTTGGAGAAGGTAGTTTAACTAATTTTAGAAATACATGGAAAGATGTTAAAGCAGAGTATATTGCAGATGATGTATTTGAAGCTGTTAAGTGGATTTTAGAAAAGGAAATTAAATAAAATAACTAAATAGGACACTGTCATTGTATTTAATGGCAGTGTTTTATTTTGTCATGGATAAATTTATTTAGAAACATTTGGACAAATAATTTTAAAATGTTTCAAAAAATGATATAGTAGATATAAATAATAATTTTTAAAGCATATAAAAGCATTCAAATTTAGCATTTAAATTTGTAATAAAAAATTTTCATATATTCGGAGGGTTAAATAGATATGGATATAAGATATAATTCTCCATCAGTAGAGGAATATATTTCTTTGAGGCTAAGAACTGGAATGGGAATTAAGGATTTATCAAAAACAGATATTGCTTTAAAAAACTCATTGTTTATTGTTTCTTTATGGGATGAGTGTAAATTAATTGGTTTTGGAAGAATTGTTGGTGATAAAGGCATAACTTATATTATTTCAGATGTTATGGTAGATCCAGATTACCAACGCAATGGTTTGGGAAAAGTAATTATGGGAGAAATCGATTCTTACTTAGATAAACATACAGATGAACATGCATATGTATGTTTAATTGCTAATAAACCTGCAGATAAACTATATTATCAATTTGGTTTTGATTACGTATCTCCAAATTCGTGTGGCATGAAAAGAAGGCAAAATGGAAAGTAGTATAAATAGAAAGGAAGTGAATATTTAGTGGATTGTGTATTTAAAATACACTGTTTCACTAAAAGTATATGAGAGATTTTGTTATTGTTACTGATTCCTGTTGTGATTTACCAGAAGAATATATAAAGAATAATAATATACCATATGTGCCATTAACCTATAGATTTAAAGGAAGAGAATACCTAGATGATTTTGGTGCAAGTCTAAATTACAAAGAATTTTATCAGGGAATGAAAAGTGGTGAAATTCCTCAAACTTCACAGGCAAATCCAGATGCTTTTTATAAAGTTTTTGAAGAGATATTAAGGGAAGGTAAGGATATAATATATGTGGGTGTATCTTCAGGACTTAGTGGCACCCACAATAGTTCTAATATAGCAAAGGAAATGTTAGAGGATGAATATAAGGATGCTAAAATTGCTATTATAGATGTGTTAACCGCATCTTTAGGGCAAGGTCTTATGGTTATAAAAGCTATGGAGATGAGGAAAAAAGGAGATAGCTTTGAACAAATTGTTAACTATTTAGAAGAGAATAAAATGAATTTAAATACTTACATAACTGTTAATGATTTAAACCATTTAAAAAGAGGGGGTAGAATTTCTTCAGCAGCAGCACTCTTTGGCACTGTGCTTCATATTAAACCTGTGCTTACATTAAATAATGAAGGAAGGGTTATTCCGGTTATAAAGGTAAAGGGAAGAAAAAATGCTATTGGGAAGCTAGCGGAGTTTGTTCACAATAAGCTGGAAAATTCAGAAGAACAGATTATAACTATTTGTCATGGTGATGCTCAGTCTGAAGCTGAAAGGCTAAAGGAACTTATTTTAAAAGAATTTAAAGTTAAAGAAGTTATTATAAATCACATAGGACCAGTAGTTGGTACTTTTGGAGGTCCGGGAGCTCTCGCGGTATTTTTCATAGGAAAGCATAGACAAAATCATGTTATTGATATAGATATATAGTATAAAAAATTATGTATAAATAAGATTTAATTTAAAGCTAGATGAATCTTCTAATTTTTATTGGTAATAAGTTATCTTCTTAATAAAGTTCTTCAGAAGATAAAAAATATTTGATCCTTATTAAATGAGAAAGCAAATGGAGTATAGTTAATATAAATCCACTTGCTTTTTATGCTATAAGTTCTATTTATTTTCTAAAGACTTTTTAAGTTCAAAAATTCTTTTGTTAAGTAGTGGATGAAGTGCATAAGGAGCTATTTCATTTAGGGGTTCTAATACAAACATCCTATCCTGCATTAAAGGATGAGGAATTATAATTTCTTCTCTTGAACAAATTAAGTTGTCATATAATAAAATGTCTAAATCAATAGTTCTAGGTCCCCATTTTATTACACGCTCTCTTTTTAATTCCCTTTCAATGCTTAGTAGGACTTTCATAAGCTTTTCTGGTGTAAGAAGGGTTTCAACAGAAATAGCACAGTTTAAAAAGTCATCCTGTTCTAGATATCCAAAAGGCTTGGTAGTGTAAAAATTTGAAGTTTTAATTACTTTTGTAAAAGGAGAATTATTTATCATATTTATAGCATCATTTAAATTCTTATTTTTATCTCCCATATTTGAACCAAGACCAATATAGGATATATGCTTACATCTATCCACTTCTACTGCAACATATTTAATAGGCTTTCCTATAGGAGCCCAGGGTTTTTTTATTTTTAATTTGATTCTATGAATAGTAGAATATTTTAAAAGAATATGCCCAGTCACTTCTTCGGCGGCCTTTTCTATTAAATTGAAAGTATTCTTTTTTAATATATCCTCAATTTCATTGCACAAAAGTCCATAATTTATAGTTTGGTTTAAATCATCATTTAAACCAGCTTCTTGTAAATTTAAAGATATTTCCGCTGAAATTAGAAATTTTTGACCTAGTTTTTTTTCTTCTGGATATACGCCATGATTAGAGAATACTTCTAAATCTTCAATATAAATTTTGTCCATATTATCACCACTTCTAAAATATTATTTACTGCATTTAATAATTGCATCTGTCATAATAGCTGCTCTTGAGTTTTCTTTAACATCATGAACTCTTATAAAACTACAACCCCTCATTATACCTATAACTGTTGTTGCAATGGTTCCTTCAACTCTTTCATTTACGGGTAAATCTAACACTAAACCTATAGTGGATTTTCTTGAGGTTCCTAAAAGTATAGGGTAGCCGAGAGTCTGCAGTTTTTCAAGTTCATTCATGATTTGTAGATTGTGTTCTGGAGTTTTGGCAAAACCGAAACCAGGGTCTAATATTATATTTTCTTTCTTAACACCTGCATTTAAAGCTATATTTACACTTTCTCTTAGATCATTTAAGACATCTTCAATAAAGTTATTGTAGTTTTTGTTATTTCTATTATGCATTAAGCAACAAGCTACATTGTATTTGGCAGCTACCTTAGCCATATTTTTATCTTCTTTAAATCCCCAAACGTCATTTATAAGAGAAGCACCTGCTTTAATAGCAAGTTCAGCTACTTTGCTTTTATATGTATCTATAGATATAGGTATATCTATTTCCTTAGATAGTGCCTCAATTATAGGAATTACTCTATGAATTTCTTTTTCTTCGCTTACAGGAGTGTGGTTTGGCCTTGTAGACTCTCCACCTATGTCTATAATGTGAGCGCCATCTTTTATCATTTCTTTAGCGTGTTTAATAGCTTTTTCCACATTATTAAAATTGCCACCATCAGAGAAAGAATCAGGAGTTACATTTAATATACCCATTATATAAGTTTGTTTTCCTAATTCAAAAATTTTATTTCCTATTTCCATAAATTCTACCCCCAGTAATTAAGCTATTTTTCAATATTAGCTTAATAGATTTTTAAAATTATATAAATTAATTTTAATATTTTATATTTAAATTTTTCTTTTCATCTGACCAATTACATTGTTTTTGTGCAGAACACTTGAAGCATGCTCTAGATAATTTATCACTTCTATAAAGAAGTTCACTTAAGGAATTCTTTTCATTTTCTTTATTTCTATGATTTTTAATAGCTTCTAAAATTTCTTCTATCTCTTTTTCATTAAAATAACAGTGTTTTAAAATTTCTTGTGATAAATTTGCAGAAGCAATTTCATGTGGTATATTAGATTCGTATTGTTGCCATCTTCCGATATCATGGAGCAAACCACAGGCATAAATTATTTCTTTATCAAAAGAAAATTTATTTTCAAGGTTAATTATGTACATAATGCGAGAGACATCCATAAAATGCTGCATATCATGATGACACAACTCTCTATTTATTTCTAATTCATTAATCTTGTCTATATATTCTATGTATTTTCCATTATTTATAATTCTATTTATTCTATTCATAATTCATATACCTTCTACAGACTAATCATATTTAAAACTTGTTGTTGCAGAAAAGAGTCATCTTTAAAAATTCCTCTAGTAACCAAGGTAGTTGTTTTAGAACCCCATTTTTTAACGCCTCTCATGCTCATGCATAAATGTTCAGCTTCTATTACTACCATAGAACCCTTACAATTCAAATGTTCCATTAAAGAATCTGCTATTTGGGATGTCAATCTTTCTTGAAGCTGAGGTCTTTTAGCGAAAACTTCAACTGTTCTAGCAAGCTTGCTAAGTCCTACTACTTTGCCATCTGGAATATAGGCTATATGAGCCTTACCAAAGAAAGGAAGAAAATGGTGTTCACACATGGAATAGAATTGGATATCTTTTTCTATAACAATATCGTCATTTTTTACTTTAAATACTTTGCTTAAATGTTTTTCAGGTGTCTCTATAAGGCCAGAGAATATTTCACTGTACATTCTAGCTATTCTATCAGGTGTTTCTATAAGTCCTTCTCTATTAGGATCTTCACCTATAGCTTCAATTATCATACTGATTGCATTTCTTATTTTCTCTTGATCTATCATTTTGAAGCTCCTTCCATAAATGGTATATATTAAATCAAAATTTAAGAAATAAATGCAAAATTCAAATTATTTCAATTTATTCTATCATATTATACAACGTTTCACATTTTAATACTAGGGTTATTATCTCTATTAAATGTATATTAGCTAGAAAACTTAATTCTAAATGTATTATTTTTATTGAATTCATTTAAAAACAATGATATACTTAATTATATAATTTTGGAAAGGAGTGGCTTGAATGTTTAATATATATAGTATTTTTAATTATAAAAATTATATATATGCTACTCCAAATAGGCATTATAATAGTTGATAAAAAGTAATATTATACAGTATTAGTAATGCGCCATGATTATAAAATTGTATTTTGATGGGAATTCCATGCCTTGAAGTAGCAAAATTTTGTTACCTCAAGGCATTTTAATTTTATTCTGTAATTAGTTAATGTAATATGCTCATAATTTTAGGCACATTGAAATAAATAACAAGTCAGTATGCTAGTCTATTTTGCGTCATACTGCGTCAGCAGAACCCACCGATAGTTCTTTCTACTAGCGGCGGAACTTGCTTCCTTGTCTGACACAAAATATACCAGCATCTTTGACTTGTTATTTATTTTCATGTACCTTATGAAATTTGTACATAAAGGTAGCTATGAGGAGAGATAATGATGAATTTTACTGTTTAATAATATGGAGGGGATAATATGGAAAAGAATTGGATTACAAGAGAAACAGAAAATTATATTTTTCACTACAATAAGGAGTCGGTTGCAGAGAGGAATATAGAAAATATAATTAATACCCAAGAAAGCTGTAATAAATATATTACTAAAGTTTTAGGTACAAAATTGGATAAAAAAATAAAGTATTATTTATGTGCTTCAAGAGAAGAGATAGGGGAATTATATGGAGATAATGACCCTTGTAATGGTTTCGCTAGAATGCCTAATGAAATTTATGCTGTTTATAATGAAAATATTAAGTGCATAGGGTGTCATGAGGATGCACATATAATATCATATACAATAGCAAGACCAAAGCAAGCTTTTATCAGAGAGGGATTAGCCATGTATTTTGATAAAATGTGGTGGGGTATATGGAATGAAGCTTGGGTAAAGTACTATATAGATAATAATAAACTTCCAGATATTTGCCATATGATGGATGATAATAATTTTTTTCAGTATTCCTGTGAATTTACATATCCTCTGGCAGGGGCATTTATTCAGTATTTAATAGACACTTATGGAATAGAAAGATTTAAAAAACTTTATAAGAACTTAGAAGAAGATGCTTTTGGACCTTTTAATAAATTTTACGGTATAAATTTAGGGGATATTGAAAAAGAATTTATAGATTATATAAGTCATATGAAAATTAATGAAAAAGTCATAGAGGCAATAGAAAAAGAGCTTATGTAGTGAGATACGCTGCATACAAAAAGGAGAAGATAAGGTATGAGTAATAATATTAAATTGAGTAAAGAGAAAAGGGAGAAAATGATTTCTTCAATTAAAGAATATTTCTTTAATGAAAGAGATGAACAGCTAGGGGATCTAGCAGCAGGATTAATTTTAGATTTTTTTATAGAAGAACTATCAACGGAGTTTTATAATCAAGGGGTTTACGATTCGTATAAATATATGAATGATAGAATTGATGATTTACTGGAGATTCAAAAATATTAAAATATAGTAATAATAGGAAGGGCAAAAAAGCAATTGAATGAATAGGGGAAAGATATAAGTAAAGTATGAAATAAAACTGGGTGTTAAGTATTCTATACCCAGTTTTATAATGTATATATAGAAGAGATTTTATTACATTGTATATATTGTAATTTCCATTTATAATAGTATGTAATAAGCATTTAATTTTTACAGATATGAAATTATAATTTTAAATTATATGATTAACCCACAATAAGCATTACATTACCTCAATTATGAAATTTCTCTGGAGTGACTTGCATAAGAAGCGAAGGAACTGTTTAAATTTATTGTTCCAAGCTCTTATGCAAGGTATGGAGGAGAAATTTCATAATTCCATCGCATTGTACCTTTTTGTGGTTTAATCATTATATATCTTTATTCATATAATATAGAGTTTAAAAATTATGTGCAAAGTTGAATTAAATATAAATTCATATTAGTGATTATATTGAAACATAATGATACTATGGGGGTAAGAAAAATGAATAAAAAAGTTTTAGCGCATATTTTAGCTATTGTACTTATGATAATATGGGGCCTTTCATACTTAAGTATAAAGGTAATAGTAGGAGAGATTGAACCTAC
Organism: Haloimpatiens massiliensis; assembly: GCF_900184255.1. Taxonomy (NCBI): domain Bacteria; kingdom Bacillati; phylum Bacillota; class Clostridia; order Eubacteriales; family Clostridiaceae; genus Haloimpatiens; species Haloimpatiens massiliensis. The sequence goes on from NZ_LT854640.1 coordinate 527,421, forward strand.
ACTATCTGCTTTTTACAGATTTTTTATTGCATTTATATTTTTAGCTATAGTTTATAAAAGTAAATATTCCCATGAAAAAGTTTTGAAAGAAGATAAAATTAGATTAGCTATGGGTGGATTATTTGGAATAACTCTTTATTTTTTCTTTGAGAATTATTCCGTTTATTTTACATCAGCATCTAATGTAGCTATACTCATATCTACTATACCTGTATTTACTCTTTTAGTACAAGCAGTAATTTATAAGGAAAACATGACAATTTCAAAGGTTTTGGGAGTGATTTTAAGTCTAGTTGGAATTATAATTGTGGTGGCAACTAAGGATAGGGTAAATTTGTTTTCTAAAGGTAGTTTAGGTGATATTATGGTATTGGGAGCGGTTATATCTTGGGTTATATATAATGTGTTTTCTAGTAAGTTTAAAGGAAACTATAGTAGTGCCACTATATCTACTTACCAGACCTTTTGGGGATGTTTGTTTTTAAGTCCTTCCTTGTTTTTTTCTAAAGTTGCAATACCGTCCTCTACAGTTATATTAAATATAATATTTTTATCTTTAATATGCTCCTGTATAGGAAGTATTTTATACATATATTGTCTGAAAAATTTAGGTGCTACGGTTATAAGTACATATATTAATTTGCAGCCTATAGTTAGTTTAATATCTGCAAGCATTTTATTAAAAGAAGCAGTTACAAAATGGCAAGTTATTGGATGTATAGTTATAATTTTAGGAGTATTCTTGGTAAGTTTTGGGGATAAAATAGTTGCTGAAAAAATAAAAAATTTATAATATTGTATTGTAATTTGGCAACATATTTGATAAAATGTATACGAACGAAAAACAAATACGTAATTTGTGATACTTTAGCATTTTTATATAAAAGCCACTGGAGAGTTTTAACCAGTGGCTTCTTTTTAACCAATTTTATAGTGATATATTTTTGATATTTTTATATAAATAGATTTACATTTGAATCTTCAGCTTCCCCTAAATAGTAGCCAACGCCACCTATTTTAACTCCGTCTATAAGTTCTTCTTTTTTCAAACCTAAAAGATCCATAGACATTTGACATGCTACTATTTCTACACCATTCTTTATGGCAGATTGTATAAGTTCTTCTAGAGAAGAAACATTATGTTTTTTCATTATACCTCTTATCATCCTAGGTCCCATACCTGCCATATTCATGTTAGAAAGTTTTAGTCTTTTACTTCCTCTAGGCATCATATTTCCAAACATTTTTTCAATAAAGTTTTTGTTAACATTTATTTTTTCATCTTTTCTTAAAATATTTATCCCCCAGAAAGTAAAGAACATAGTGACTTTTTTACCCATGGAAGCGGCACCATTAGCTATTATAAATGAGGCTATAGCTTTATCCAAATCACCGCTGAAAACCACCATAGTTTTATTATCTTTAACAGTTACATTTTCACATTTATCATTAGTAGGTTCAGTACTAGTTGAAGCTTTATTGCCACCATTTTTTTTAATTGTAGCAGTTATCATTCCTTTTGATTTTTCAAGATTTAGAAGCTGGTTATTTGTCTTTTTGCACCATGCTTTTATGTCCTCATAAAAACCAGGGTCTGAAGCAGTTATTTTTAATGTAGAACCTTCTCTTATGGCATCAATAGATTCTTTAACTTTCATTAAAGGACCTGGACAGCAAAGGCCACAGGCATCAACGTTTGTTACAATATCAGAAGAGATTTCTTCCTTAGAGGAATTTTTTTCTTCTCTATTTATTTTAGAAGGCTTAAATTTACCTAAAGAGTAAACTTTATATCCTCCAGTTATATTTTTAGCTTTAAATCCATTGGACTTTAGTATTCTTTCACCAATATATCCTCTTAATCCTATTTGACAACAAACCCAAATTTCTTTATCTTTAGGGAGTTCATTTAATCTACCTCTAAGCTCATCTACCGGAATGTGTATAGAATTCTTAATTGACCCATTTTCTCTTTCTATATCAGTTCTTACATCTAATACTATGGTAGTTTCTTCGTTTATATTATCCACATTCCTTGGAAGAACCACTTCTGATTTTTTAGTTAGCACATTTTCCGCTATATATGCGGCTATATTAACGGGGTCTTTTGCAGAAGAATAAGGTGGTGCATAGGATAATTCTAACTGTGTCAAATCTTTTACAGTTCCATTCAATCTTATAAGGGTAGCTATATCATCGATTCTTTTATCTACTCCCTCATATCCTATAGCTTGAGCACCTAATATTTTTCCTTCATTGTTGAATATTAATTTGATAGTTATAGGACTAGCTCCAGGATAGTATGAAGCGTGAGATTGAGGAAGAGCGTATATAATCTTGTATTCTATATTTTTAGAGTCTAATATTCTTTCGTTATTTCCAGTGCCAGCACAGGTTAGATCAAATACTTTTATAATTGAAGTACCTTGTGTACCTTTGTAGGTACTTTTAATACCTGATATATTATCAGCTACAATTCTTCCTTGTTTATTTGCAGGACCAGCTAGAGGAATAGCTGATTTACTTCCATTTATAAAGTCTATAATTTCTACCGCATCGCCAAGGGCATATACATTTTCCATATTAGTTTGAAGATTTTCATTTACTACAATATGTCTTTTAGGTCCCAATTCTATAGGAGTTTCTTTTAAGAATTCTGTGTCAGGAGTAACTCCTATGGCTGATATTACTATATCTGCTTTAATTTCAGCACCGCTATTTAAAGATACGGTTATACTGTTTGCATCTTCAGTGAAGGCCTTTACTCCATCACCAAGTATTAAAGCTATTCCGTTATCTTCTAATTCTTTTTCAGCTATAGTTACCATATCTGAGTCAAAGGGTGCTAATATATGAGGGGCAGCTTCTACTAGAGTTACATTTATATTTCTATGTCTTAAGTTCTCGGCCATTTCTACACCTATATATCCGCCACCTACAACTACTGCATTTGTGCATCCAGAATTATCTACAAAAGATTTTATTTTATCTGTATCATTTACATTTCTTAAAGTGAATATTTTATTGCTTTCTATTCCAGGTATAGGTGGTTTCATTGGTTTAGCGCCAGGAGCTAATACTAAGTAATCAAATGACTCTTCATATTTGCCCTTATCCTTACTATTGACTTTTACTGTTTTATTGTCAAAGTCTATATTGTAAACTTCACTATTTATTCGTACATCTATATTGAATCTATTATGCATAGCCTCTGGAGTTTGAACTAAAAGATTATTTCTATCTTTTATAACTTCACCTATATAGTAAGGCAGTCCACAGTTAGCAAAAGATATATGTTCTCCTTTTTCAAACATTATTATTTGTGCTTCTTCATCTAGTCTTCTAAGTCTTGCAGCGGTAGAAGCTCCACCAGCTACTCCACCTACAATTAAAACTTTTTTACTCATAGGAATACCTCCATAATAATTAAATTTTTAATATATTTTAGTCTTAAACATCTTCTGGGAAAAGAACTTTAATTAATTCTAAAGCTTTTTTATTACAGACTCTATATTTTACTTCCAATCCATTGCGCGTACCTTCTATTATGGCAGCTGATTTTAACTTGTTAAGATGCTGTGATACGGTAGATTGGGGTAATTGAAGACAATCTTGCATACAAGTTACATTGGCACAACCTTTTTTACATAAATTTTTAACTATGCATAATCTAACAGGATGTGCTAAGGCTTTTAAAAATTCAGCGTTTTCATTTAATATTTTTTCAGTTTCTTTTGACACACTCATGAGTTTTCTCCTTTTATAAATTTTAAATTAAATCCTCAATATTCTTACATTAGTAAGTTTAATTAGGGTGATTCACTAAAATATTATTATATTTTAGTTTCTGTAAATAAAGCATAAATTATTTAATATCATTATATCCATATATTACGATAATACGATATAGTTGTCAATAAATTAACCAACATTTTTAAAAATTAAAATAACATAAAAAAAAGAGGCCAAATTTGCCTCTTTTTTAATATTAACTCCAGTATCTAGGTCTTCTTTTTTTGTTTATTAAGTTTTTTATAAAAAATATTAAGCTAATTATTAGCACTAGTACAGCTATTACTACAGCAGCTGCAATTAAATATAAAAATAGATTACTTTTAATTATCTCTGTTTTGGATATATTTGTGTACAAATTAAATGACTTAGTAGCTTCCCTTTGAGATATAACAAGTTTTGCTACAGGTTTATCTCCAGTTAAAGTTTTTAGAGATAAATTTTTTGCATCAATTTTTTTAGATATTTCTTTTGAATTTACTTCATTGTCGTAATAATTAACATCTTCTTTTAATATAAGAGGTACCTTTACAGACTTTTCAGGACCAAAAAATTTTAATGGTTTATATTTAAGAGTTTCTGTGCCTATTACTGAATCTTTTTTTAAATAGTTAACTCTTTTTGCATTGTAACTCCAATTAATTATTTTTTTCATGTCTTCGAATACAAAAGTATCTTTTGCATCGTATATAGAGTTCATAACAACACCTAGAATTTTTCTTCCGTCTTTTTCGAAGATAGCTAGTAAGCATCTTCCAGCGTTAGAAGTGTAGCCTGTCTTACCTCCGATACAAATAGCTCCATTAACGGTTTCACCTACTAATTTATTTCTATTCTCTAAGGGTATAGTAACACCGTTTATAGACATGCTAGATTTTTTAGATTTCATTGTTTCAGCAATCCAATTGTTTTTTAAGGCAGCTCTACCAAGAAGAGATAAATCGTAAGGAGTAGTATAATGTTCAGCATCATGAAGTCCGTTAGCTGTAACAAAGTGAGTATTTTTCATATGAAGTTTACTAGCTTCTTTGTTCATCATATTTATGAAATTATCTACTGCTTTCTTAGAGTTCTCATCATTGTTTGTGGTTTTTCCTACATTCCCAGCAATGACATATGCCATATCATTGGCAGAGAATAAAAGAAGGGAATTCATAACATCTTTAGCAGGTATAGAATCTCCTTTTTTTAATTTTGATGTAGGAAAGTTAATTCTTAATGAATATTCAGGTTGTTCCTCTGCCGACTTATTGTATTTTAAAGTGTTAAGTCCTAATTTATCTTTATTTTCTGCAAAGATTAGTGCAGTCATAAGTTTTGTAACACTAGCAGGATACATTCCCTTAGTATTCTTTGATTTTGAGTATTTAGTTCCATCAACATCCTTAGCGTAGATTATTTCTCCTGTTTCCATATCCAAAGTTACTGCTGCAGAACCGTGTATGGTTGGAGGAACTTCAGTATTTGTTTTTGCAAATACACTACTGCATGAAGAGATTAAAATAGTTAATACTAAAACTAGAGAAAATCTTTTAAGTTTCAATTTCCATCGCTCCCATTAGTCTAATTTATCCTATAGCTACCTACCGTAATACTCCTATTTTTTAGTAAAGCAGATATACAGTAGCTACGTCTTCGGATAACAATTTCTAAATTTAATTTAAAATAAAAAATTCCATTTCAAATTTAGAAGTTTGTTTATTTAAGATTTACATCCTATAATATATCATTTTATAGTGTATAGTACAAGTTAATTATGGTAACATAAGTGTATAGTTTTACTATAATCATAGATAGATATGAATAAATAATTAATTATATAGAAAATATTTACAAAATGTTAATTAAATAATTATATTTGTTAGTGTTTAATGCTGGGAAAGGATGAAAAGATATGATAAAAAGGATTTATGATATATTTCAAAAAAGAGAAGCTAAATTATTAGGTAATTATAGAAAAACTGCTGTTACTATATTAATAGATGATAAAGGGAAAGAGGAAAATATTATTTTCGAGGTTAGATCGTACACATTAAAACATCAACCTGGAGATGTAGCTTTACCAGGTGGAAAAGTGGAAAAGGGAGAGTCACCAAAGGAAGCAGCCATAAGGGAAACTGAAGAGGAATTGAACTTAAAAAGTGAAGATTTTAAAATTATAGGAAATATGGATTATTTTATAACACCCTACGGCACTATAATATATCCATTTATAGGAAGATTAACTGGAGAATTAAAAGAACCAAATAGGGCTGAAGTTGAAAAAATATTTAAGGTACCTGTAGAATTTTTCTTGAATGCAGAGCCTTTATTATATAGGATGGAAATAGGACCGACTAATAGAGAAGGATTTCCATATCACTTAATAGAAGGTGGGGAGAAATATAAATTTTCTAAAGGTAATATAGATGAATATTTTTATAAATATAAAGAATATGTAATATGGGGATTTACAGCTATGATTATAAAGGGGTTTGCAGATATAATTAAAAAGAATAAACATTAGTAAAAATAAAGAACAATGCAGTAGAATTAATATATAAAGAACTGTGTCCTATATAGAGTACCTCTAGCATTTAATATTTGTATAAGATTTATATGAGGGATATTGCAGTTTTGAATAAGTTCTTTATGTATTTTACTACTGCATTTTAGAAAAAATCTATTTTACTTTTTCTTTTACTGTTAAAACCATGAATAAAGTAAGTGCTATAAAAGCTATATAAACAAACAAGTATACTATAGATAATAAAGATGCAGTATAATAAAATTTTAAATATATAAATATGGTTATAGAAAGTATAGCCCAAAAAAGACATATATAGCTTAAAATATTATTTTTAGTTTCCCAGTTTTTTTGATTTTTCATATTACCAATAATTTTTTTACTGTTATCACTATTTTTATGTGAGTTTACAAGTATGAATTTAAAGTAAGAAAAAAATAAGAGAGAAATTATTCCCATTGCTAAAAAAACATAAGATAATGATATTGTTGTTATATACATATAAACATTCTCCTTTAATAAAAATTTTCAAATTAGTATTATTTTAACCAAAACTTATAATTATATAACTACTAATATGAATATAAATTTTTAACCAAATGGAATTATGAAATAAATTTAAATATTCTTAAAATTATGTAAAAATACTTTAAAAGTTATTAGATTTACTATATAATGGTACTATAATTTACTTGAAGGGAGCGGGGTGGATGTGATGCTTTGTCCTTTTTTAACCACGGACAAGGAAAAAGTTGAGTGTTTTAGCGAGTGTGTTTTTTATGAACATGATATGAAACAAGGTAAATGTCCATTTAGAAATAGTACCGAATTAAAAAAATATAAAATTTTTTATTATAAAAATTTTGTAGATGATGAGTTTAACGAGCATGAAAAATATATTAAGGAAATGTATTCTGAAAATTATTAATTAGTTAAGAGCTATATTAAAATATAAAAAGTCGCTATTATTATATAAAATAGCGACTTTTTACTAATTAAAACTATTCTTCAAATGAAGCATTGTACTGATTTAGAAGATTATGTTTTAGCTGCCAAAGGTTCTTAGAAAGATCCACATAATAGTGATGAGGATTTTCCAATCTTAAAACCTCTGGCCATAAAGTGTCTAATTGCTCTTCAGCAAATTTTTTAATGTCCATTACATTAGGACTATGGTAAACTGGCTTACCTTCATGGAATATCTTAATTAATAATTCTTTTACATAAAAGTTTTTAATTTTACGCCTTTTCCAAGTATAAACTGGGTGAAATATTTCCAAAGGTTTAGTCTCGTCTATAGTTTCATGATTTAAAGTTATTAAATCAGCAATTGCCTTATTAGACTTCTTATCGAATATTCTATATATTTTTTTAAAGCCTGGATTAGTTATTTTTTCAGCATTTTCGCTTATCTTAATTTTAGGTGCTATTTCACCGCTACTTTCTTCTACTGCTACTAATTTATAAACTCCACCGAATACTGGCTCAGATTTTGCAGTTATAAGCCTTTCACCAACCCCAAAACTGTCAATTTGAGCTCCCTGACGTAAAACGTCTTTTATTATGTATTCATCTAAAGAATTAGAGGCAACTATTTTAACATCTGCATAACCAGATTCGTCTAATATTCGTCTAACTTCCTTGGAGAGATAAGTTATATCACCACTGTCAATTCTAACCCCTTTAGGTCTATATCCCATAGGAGTTAATACTTCATCAAAAACTTTTATAGCATTAGGAAGTCCAGATTTAAGTACATTGTAAGTGTCAATTAAAAGTACGCAGTTGTCAGGAAAAGTTCTTGCCCAAGCCTCGAAGGATTCATATTCACTTTGGAAAAGTTGAATCCAACTGTGAGCCATAGTTCCTACAGCAGGTATGCCAAACATTTCTTCAGCTATTGTACAAGCAGTTGCACTACAACCACCGATTACTGCTGCTCTAGCACCATATATAGCACCATCATAACCTTGAGCTCTTCTAGAGCCAAACTCCATTACTGGTCTATTTTCAGCGCTTCTACAAATTCTGTTAGACTTAGTAGCTATAAGCGTTTGATGATTTACAGTAAGTAAAATCATAGTTTCTACAAATTGAGCTTGTATAATAGGTCCTTTAACTATAACTAAAGGTTCTCCAGGGAATACAGGGTTTCCTTCTGGAATAGCCCATACATCACAAGAAAATTTGAAATCTTTTAGGTAATTTATAAAATCTTTAGAAAAGCAATTTTTACTTTCTAAATATCTAATATCTTCTTCAGTAAACTTTATGCAAGATAAATAATCAATTAATTGTTGTACTCCAGCCATTATACAGTAGCCGCCTTTATCAGGGACTCTTCTGAAAAACATATCAAAGTATGCTATTTTATCACCTACACCATTATTCAAATAACCATTAGCCATAGTTAGTTCATAGAAATCCACAAGCATAGTAAGATTTCTATCATTTTTAATATCAAATTTATTTTCTTTTATCATAATACTCCCCTTCTTATAAATAGTAAGTATATTAAATATATAACTGGACATATAGATTAAAAGTATACTATTATTTATTTTGTCATAGAATGACATATTTATTTTAATACTAATATAAGTTTATTACAACTCTTTATTCAAATTTTGAATAAGTGCTAATTTTAAATCTATAAAGGAGAGACATAATATATGAAAGTAAAATTAGATAAATATCAAAAGCAAGCTGTATATTCAGAAGATAATAATGTTCTTGTAGTAGCAGCACCAGGTAGTGGTAAAACTACAGTTATACTAAATAGAGTATTTTATTTAGTAAATATTAAAAAGATTAATCCTAATAATATTATAGTAATAACCTTTACTAAAGCAGCAGCTAAAAGTATGAAGAATAGATATTTGAAATTATTAGAAAATATGCATGAAGTAAATAAAAAAGTTCCGTTTTTTGGGACGCTTCATGGTCTTTTTTATAAAATATTAAAAAATCATTATGGGAAAATAAATATTGTAGAGGAAAATATAGCTTATAGGATTATAGGAAATACATTAAAAAATTATTTGGATTCGGTTTCTGATGAGAAAATTAAGGAAGTTATAAATCTTATATCTAAGTTTAAAACTAGTGGTGAAGATTTAGAGGAGTGTCACATTAATATAGATAAAAAGATATTTATGAATTGTTATAATGTGTACGAAGAATACAAGAAGGAAAATGGAGTAATAGATTTTGATGATTTGGAAATAAAGTGTAAGGAACTATTAATGGAACATAGGAATATATTAAATATGTATAGACAATTGTTTAAATACATGTTAGTGGATGAGTTTCAAGATTGTGACAATATTCAAATATACATATTGAAATTATTAGGTAGGGGTAATCATATATTTGCAGTGGGAGATGAAGATCAATGTATTTACGGTTTTAGAGGGGCTAGACCTGAGTATATGGTTAACTTTCAAAAACATTTTTTCAATGGAAATAAAAAATATCTAAAAACTAATTATCGAAGCCCAGTAAATGTGGTGGAGATGGCAAATAAATTAATTTCTAATAATAAAATAAGAAATGGCAAAAGTGTAGTGGGAGTTAAAAGTAAACACAATAACATAAATTTAATAAATACTTTTGATGAAAATGAGCAAGCATCTGAAATAAACAATATAATGCAAAAGCTTGTAAACATACATAAATATAAATATGAAGATATAGCTATACTTTATAGAACTAATATGGAGAGTAGAAGTTTAATTGATGAATTTATAAGAAAAGGTGTGCCTTTTAAACTTTTAGATAAAAGCTATAATTTTTTCCAACATTTCATATGTAAAGATATACTAGCTTATCTAAAATTGAGTATTAATAATAAAGACAAAAGCAGTTTTATAAAAATTATAAATAAACCTTTTAGATATATAAGTAAGGTAAATATAAATAAAGTTAAGGATAACAGCAAAAAAGTGGATTTATTTGAATGTTTGAAGTCCATAGCTGAAATACCTATATTTCAGCTTAAAGTAATAGATAGATTAAAGCGTGATGTAAACTATTTAAATAAGATATCATTAGAAAGTGCTATTAATTATATAATGGTAGCTATAGGATATAATGAATATTTAAGAGAATATAGCAGTAAATTTAAAATACCTATGGAAGAATTAGAGGAAATAGTAGAGGAGTTTAAACTAGCGTGTAAAGATTATAAAAACATAAATGAATTCTTATGTCACGTGGAAAGTGTTGAGGAAAATATTAAGAATTCTAATGAAAAGGAGAAGAAAGGTGTAATATTAAGTACCATACATGGAGTTAAAGGAATGGAATTTAAGAATATTTTTTTAATTAACTGTAATGAAGGAATAATGCCGCATAATAATAGCAATAGTGATGCTTTAAGCTTGGAAGAGGAAAGAAGGCTTTTTTATGTAGCCATAACCAGGACAATAGATAATATATGGCTGTGTATAACAGAAAATATAAAAGGAAATAGGAGGGGGGTTTCTAGATTTATAGATGAATGTAGTTTACAGGATAAAAAAAATAAAAAATATATTAGAGAAGGAACGGAAGTAATGCATAAAGTTTTTGGAAAAGGTAAAGTTATAGAGGTAGGGGATAATCATCTGTCTATAATGTTCAATGATGAAACCAAAAGAAAATTTGATACTATATTAACCTTAAATAGTGGATTATTGAAGGTTCAATAAATACAAATCATTCCATACATGCAAACAGCTAAAATATGTATGGAGGTATGGAACGAAAATGGCTAAATTAAGATTGAAAAACTTGAATAAAACAACACAAAAAACTATAGGAGAAATTTACGATGACTATTTAAATTACTCTACAAGCATAGGACAGAGGGAGAATACAATTAAATCTAAAGAGAATTTTGGGAGATATGTATTAATTAAAGTTGTTAATATGGAAGACAATATACAAACACTTACAAAAAACAAGATACAAAACTATATAAATTTTATGAGAAAAGAAGGTTACAAAGGAAATACGTATAAAACTTTTGTTATTAAATTAAGAGCTTTTTTAACTTATTGTTTTGATAATAATTATTTAACAAAATTTAATATAAAAATACCAAATACTTTATTAGAAAAGAAAAAAATATATACAGAAGAAGAAGTATTGAAATTGTTAAAGAAACCTAATACAAATACTTGTTTAGTGGGAGATTTTAGAAGTTGGGCAATTTGTTCATTTCTTTTAGGGACAGGCTGTAGAGCAGAAACTCTTTTAAATGTACATGTGGAAGATATAGATTTTAACATAGATAGCATTCTATTTAGACACATGAAAACTAAAAAACAGGTAACAGTACCTTTATCACACACACTTAAAACTACATTATTAGAATATATACAAAGAATGGGATTAAAGCAAGAGGACTACTTATTTCCTTTGTTAAATGGGGAAAAAATGAATTATGATACTTGTCACCAAAATTTAAAAAATTATTTTAAACATAGAAAAGTTAGATTTCATGGGATTAACACCTTTAGAAATACATTCGCAACCATGTTTGTTAAAAATGGCGGTGATATATACCGTTTAAAAGCTATTTTAGCCCATTCTAACATCAAGACGACAGAAAGGTATGTTAACCTATTACCACTGGATTTAAGCGAAGATATACAACAATTTAACCCTTTAGACGTATTATCTAAGAAGAGCAGAAAGATGAGAATGCAAAGAGGAGGTAGAAAATAATGACCAACTATACAATTACCTCCAACTTAGATATAACAAATTTATCTCTTTCAGACGGTGGTTACCGTTGCTACATGTTATTACAAAGTCTAGCCTATGCTAATAAAACTAAGGTTTTTCCAAGTCAGAAATACCTCGCTCATGCACTAGGACGATGCGTTAGAACTATACAGAGATACCTAGATGAATTAGTGGGTTTAGGGCTTATTATAAAGCGTAGACGTGGAAGTATTAGCAATCTATACACACTTGTGCAAAAGACCGTAAATAACGCTGTAGACCGCCTAAAAAGGGCGGTACAAAATAAACGTGAAGCTGATAGCAACACGAAGGATGCCCCAAAACAGGGCGATAGAAATTCGGATGTAGTAAATCACGACTTCACGAAAAACAAGAAATCTAAAAACTACTACAAAAAGAAAACTAGCACTTTTAACGACTACACCCAAAGACAATATGATTTTGATAAGTTGGAAAATGCTTTACTGAAAACTGGGTCTTCTAAAATGACCGAGTTTAATGACTTACTAATGGAGTAGTCGACTAGCTTGTCGAATCGAGGGAAAACAAAATAACTTAAGTCCCGCTAGAACCTAAGTTATTACAATTTAATATCTCAACAAGATATATAACATCTATATATTATTATATCACATTTTCAAAAAAATAATAGCAAATAGGTGTATTTGTCATGTTCAAAATTAATTTAATTTCGCTATCCCTCAAATGGATAACGACTTTAAATAGTATTATAGACTATATAATATAATTATTTGTATAGTGTATAATATTATTTATTATTATGTGCGGAAGTTATCCACAGAGTTCCTATAAGAAACTTAGTTGTTTTAGCTTGTTCCAAACTGGAACTTGCTAGGTTCTTAGTAGACTTTACAAAAATGTCGTATTAGATTGGACAAAGATTTTACAAGATATGCGACATGGCTGCTATACAAATAAATAAAAGCTAAAGAAATAAAAATTAACAATATATTATATATACTTATAGTCTTTAAAATCCATATGTCTAGGAAAATAAAAAACGCCTTGGTAAACACCGTAAGCAACCACGTAAACGGCATAGACCAAAGCATTAACAACCTTTTCTAAGGACTTTTTTAAGTCCTTAGTTTCTAATACTATTATACATTTGTTATTGTAAGAATTCAACACTAGCAAGGAAAAGTTTACGCTGAATATGAAAAATTGTGTGGGGTTTATCATGGTAATCATCAAAAAGTGAACCCACAAAATGTGGATTCACTTACGCAAGAGCAAATTGCTCAAGAATTAGGAGTATCAACAGAAACTATAAGACGTCTTAAAAAACTTCAAACCCTTTCACCTGACCTTCAGCAACTTATAGAGAATGGTTCAGTTAAATTAGTTAAGCACCTTGATGAAGGACAAAGAGGTGTTGGTAACGTTAATCCTATGAAAATGGCTAAATGTATTAAAGAGTTAGAAAGAATTTATGGAATTTATAATGGAAATCATAAAATTAAGGAGTTGAATAATTCTACACCTAAAAATCAAACAGATTTAGCAAATCAATTCGATATTGATAGAACACAATATTTAAACTATAAAAAGCTAAATGAACTTATTCCAGAACTTCAGGAATTAGTTGAAAATAATCAATTAAAAGCCACTACCGCATATAAAATATGGGCTAAAATGCCACAGGAAGAACAAGAAAAAAACCTTAATAATACCTATTATATTTTAGGATTATTAAGGTTTTTCACATTATAGTCCATACATTAAATCCATGCCTAAATAAAAAGACACTACTGCTAAAGTAACACCAAAAGTAACTGTCATTCAAAATCACCCTTTCTCAATCAATTATTTTTAGTATATGCTTTTTAGAATAAAATTATTTAATTGTATAATTGGAATTAGTTATAGTAATAATAAAAATATGGAAGATATGAAGTATGTAAATAAAAATAAGTATAATGATTATCTTAAACTATAATTTTAATAGGATGTGAGTACATGGATTATATATATATAAGTTTAGAAGAAACTCCTAGTTATGCTAAAATAAATGAAATATTTGAAAAGGTTAAATATATAAATGTTTTGAAGTATAAATATGATTCAATAATATTAGAGGAGTTTGATAAATCTGTTTTAGAACATATAAAGTATTTAGAAGAAAAAATATTTAGATGCTATAAAGATGAATCAAGAGAGATTATAGAATTATTACCAATACTGAATTTAAAAAAAATAAAAGAAATAGAACCTGTTTTTTACCAGATTAGTGAGGAATCTAAAAAAGAAATTTTTAGTTATATATATTGGAAATATAAACACGAGTCTAGCAAGGACAAGGCAAATATGCAAAATTTAAAAAAGGTAATGGGATTGAAAGGTTCAAAAGAAGAACATATTATACCTGTAGAAGTGAAAATAAAATGCCCTAAATGTACTGAAAAAGCAATTATATATTTTTATAATTATGAACACAACTATGAAAGATATGAATGTTTTAATTGTGGACATAGAGAAGATAATAGAGGTGGTACGAGGGGTGGAAATTTTTATACGTTGTTAAAATGTAACTGTAATAATTGCTTGAACATAAAAAAAGAACTTCAATATACTATAAAAAATAATCTAAAAACATTGATTAGTGATGTTAATTCTAAATTATTAAGCGATTATTTGGAGATAGAAGATATTTTGCCACCAACGGAATACACAATGAAAAAAGATTTTAAATTATACTTAAGTAATTTAAGTAAAGATGAGAGAGAAATTTTGTCTTTTAAGCCTAAAAATAAAGAAGAATTATTAAAGATTATTCATGATATTGAATCTAGAGACTCTATATATTCAAAAAAACATAATAATATTATAGAAAAACTTCAAGAGCACAAGGTAATATATTATACAAAAAATAAAATTAATAATGATATAATTAAAAATAAATTGTATGAATCAGTTATAAAACATATTGTAAATATAAAAGCAGATAATTGTGAAGTTAAAGATATTACTAAAAAAGCGGAGTACTTAAATAAATTGTATAATTATTTAGATAGAGCAACATTACATGAATTTCTTGAAATATATAGAGGACATTTACAATTTAAGAGTGAACATTCATATATATACTATAATACATACTATAATACAAGTTTTAACATAGAATTTGATGAAATAGATTTTTTTACAGAAGATTTTGTAATAAATAACAATTATATAGATAATGGAAATAGTATTATGAGTTCTAATGAAAAATTAGTAGAGAAAGGATTAATACGAAAGTTATTTAAATCGAATGCTGAAATTAATTATTATGAAATTTTAAAAAATAAATATCATGATTGTATAATAGTTCCAAATTATGATTTTTCAAAAATATGTAATTTAAATCCTTTAGTACCATTTTTTATGGATGATGAAATAAAATACTTGAAAACATGTATTGTAGATATTTTATTATGCGATAATGAAGGAATTCCATTAAAAATAATTGAGATACAAAAGGGTGAACATCATAATAATTCTGAATGGATAAAAAAAGATGGAATAAAAAAGAGGGCTTGTAATATAATGGGAATTGAATTTGAGGAGATGTTTTAAAAGGTAGTGGAGTAAGCTTCCACTACCTTTTATTTATTTTCTTTAACTATCTCTAATACGTCACATATATTACACTCAAGCACAGTACAAACAGATTCTAACACGTTATAGCTTACAGCAGTTGTTTTGCCCATACAGAAGTTGTATATTGTATTATATCCTATATTTGTTTTTTTACTTAACCATCTTATATTACGTTCCTTTTTATTTAATATATCCATAACTTTTACTTTTATCATTAATTTACCCTCCGATTAATATTACATTATAACTATTATAACACATAGATGATAAAAAAATGATTTTAAAGAATATCTTATTATCATGTTGACATGATAATATTACTATGATATATTAGTATCATAAGGTAAAACAAAACAAGGGAGGGACGATATAACATATAAGTAAAATTTATTAGAATAGAGGGGTGAGGGTGAAAAAAGATTTTATTGGGTTTAAAGAAATTACAGACCAAAGTGACATAGAGGAAATTAAAAAAATAAAAGATTTAAAACCGAAAGATTTTAAAAGATTAGATATAATTGAAACTAACTATGATGAATTAGACTCAATTATAATTTGGTGTAGAAAAAATGAAAAATTAATATTAAAAAACGAAAATTTTTTTAAACCTTTTTTTAATGAAATAACATTAAAAATTTCAAGAAAACATACTTTTGGATATTACGTGCATTTCTATATTGATAACCAATATTTTTATATGTCCTTTTATAAAGATGATAAAGAGTGTACTGACATTAATAACATGTATAGTGAAATAAATCCCTTAAAGTTATATAAAAATATATTATTTAAAGATTATGAAAATAGTGGTTCATATATATATTGGTTGGGTACTTATAATAAAGATTTTTTAGAATCTGAATTTACTGATGAAGATTTTAATAGGACACAAATTACAAACTATATATCTTTAATTGTTTATATAAATTTATTTAAAGAATCCATAATTAAACAAACTAGAACCCACACACATAAAACACAATCTAAAAAGGACAAGCGTAAAGGCAAGAAACCTAAAGTTAAACTTATTAAACAAAATATTATTAGACTTAATACAGACCACCTTCCTACACCTACAGAGGAAGAAATAAAGCACTATGAACGTCATACTTTTGGTTGGACAGTTAGAGGTCACTGGAGGACATACCAGAGTGGTAAGAAAGTATGGATTAAGCCACAGATAAGAGGGGACAAGAATAAGGTAGAAGGCAAAATTTATGAAATATAAAGGGAGGATTTTAAAATGATAAATAATTTAAAATTAGAAAAAATAAAAACGGAATTAGAAAAGTATTCAAAGCTTAAATTGAATATAAAAGAAGAAAAAAGAGGGAATATAGACTTTTTAACAGAAAATAAAGAACTTTTTACAACTGTAAATGTAGATAACTTAGAAGAAAATCAAAAATTCATTATTGAATTTAAATTAAATAAAGTTTCAAAATTTTTTAAATTAAATTCTTATAAAATAAATACAAATTATCCATGTGATGTGGATATAAGACATAAAATATTAAATAAATCTTTAGACGAAATTTTTAAAGAATATAAATTTGATATAATTGAAGATGAATATTTCAGCTCTTATTATACAAAAGTGAAATTAAAATTTGATAAGAATTTAAATATTATAGATGAATTACATGAAATAAAACATTTTTACATTTCTAATGAGGGAGGAGAAGATATTTACTTCTATGAAAAAGAGGGTAAAATATTTGAAAAAGAAACTAGAAAAGAAATAAAGGGATTGTTAGATGTTGGAGGACAATTTTGCTGTAGATTAATACCAATTTTATTATAAATCAGTTAAAAAAACAACTATGAAGATAAATAAAAAGTACCCAACATACTCACATTTCACAATTTAGTGAAACGCAAAAAGGATAAATGTTAGGCACTCTAACTCGCAAATAGATTATAGCATTTATCCTTTATAAACTCAATACCATCCTAAGTTAAACTTAGGATGAGTGAAACCTTTATTTTCAACCACTCGAGTGCAACAACTGCAATAGGAGGATAAAAAAATGGACTATGAACACGTAGGAATCCTACACCATAACCTACAAGGCAGATATTCATTTGCAGACGGTTATTACTTTACCAGTGGAGAAGCTATAGAAATTTATTATGACGACATGTGGCTTAAAGGGAGAATAGAATATAGCCAGCATTATCAAGATTACTACTTTATTAATGACGATGAAGGTATTTATATTTACAATTTAGAAGAACTAAAAGCTAGAATTTAGGATTAGAAAACAATAAAATAAGGGATAAAGAGTTAAATGTTAAATGTCTGTATATTGGAAGGTGGGGAAATCGCCACCTACAACGGAACAAATATATTAACGATTAGAAAACAATAATATAATGGAGGGTATAACAATGAAAAATTTATTAAAACATTTACAAAAATTCAACAGCAAGGAAGTGCAAATACAATTTAGTGGTACTGTAACCACGATGATTCAAGTTGATTATTTAGACGTAGAGGAATTTCTAGGTAAAGAGAAAATTATGGACAAGAAGTTTGATGTTAACTACATAAAATTAATGGACTTAGACAATGAAGAAATTTGTGATGTATATATTAGAGAGGATAAAATACAAGATTGGAGTTCAGATGGAAACGAAATCATATTGTTTTTAGGTGATGGAAATATGATAAGTATAGAGGATATGACTATTTATTAGAATTGGGGTGGCTGCTTAAATGAGTATTAAAGAATTGAAAGAGTTACTAGCACTTACTAAAGAAGAACTACAAGACAGGATAGGAACTACAGGGGCTGATATAAGCGATATTCAATACGCTATGTCGCAGGAAAATTGGTACAGACATATTTACCCTACAGAGGAAATAGACAAGGACATGGAAGCCTATAAGCAGGAATTAAAGAACCTTAAACACCAACTTCAAAAGCTGATGTTTGTGGCAAAATTGAAATTAATATTCTAAAACAAAAAACACAAAAAAGCCAATAAAAATATATTGACAAGCCTTACCAAAAGTGGTAACATTAAAACTATTAGGGGTATTTACGCCAAAATATCCCTACCTTTGTTCTTTGAAAATTTAATATAAACCTTAATTCCTTGGGGAATGTAAAGTCTAATTTAAAATTTTTGTACTCCACAAGTAAAAATAAATCTAAAACATTACTAATAATATATCATGTATATTTATTATTGTCAACAAAAATGTAATATTTTATACCTCACAAATGGCTTAAAATGGTGGTCAAAAATGCGTTTAAATGAAAATAAACCATTTTGTGAGTAATTATATGAAAAGTGCATTTATTTTCATTTAAAATGCGTCCTATTTTAATGTGCTTAAAAATCATTAAAAATATATTTAAAAATGGAGGTGATAGAAAGTAAAAACATTAGAACAATATAAAAATTTAATATTAACCAATAATTACAAGAAAGGGTAAAGGTGATAAACATGGATAAAAACAAAGAATTAAATACTAGAGTAACATTAATGAATAATAAGGAGTGGGTACATGCCATTAGCACACTTAAAACATTAAAATTGGACAATAAAAACAAGGATTACACAATAATTTATAAGAAGGAAAATCAAAGGAAAAACCGTGAATTTACATTTCATGAAGTTCAATATATAGAAAAAACTAATAGTTTTATATTTACAAGATTTAATGAAAGTTGCAAAGATGCAACATTAACTGATGAAGTAAATTCTAAGGAAGTATTGATGGACATAGAGATTATAGATTTGGAAATACAAGATAAACAAAATTCTAAAAAGTTTCTTTTTATTAACTAAAAGTAAGGGGATACTATTCCCCTTATATTTGTTTAGTATCGCCACGTATTCACGCGGCTTTAAGTGAGTCAATACTCAAATTCAAAAGGAAGGAAGTGATTCTAATATGGAAATTAAGAAAATATTTAAAAAATCTATGGCAATAAATTTAATCCGTATGGGTAATGAATTAATAAATACTGAACCTAATTTAAAAAATCCAAAATTTACAGTGTTTATATTTAATAAAACTCGAAAATTATTAAAAGATATTACACAATTAAATTTAGAATTAAAAAGTAACAGATAACAATATTCACAAAATAAAATTATTCAAAAAAGGAGATGTTAATTTGAAAAAAAGACAAGTTGTAGTAATACAATTAAAAGAGGAGGATTTAGAAATAAATGAAAAAGGAGAAGTTGTTGGAAAAATAAAAACAAGCAATTTAATGCAGACAAATTTAATGCAAACAAGTGGAACACATATATTGAGACAATTGGAAAAGATAGAAATAGAAAAGGGAGTACATACAAGCATTGATAAATTAAACAAACGGTTAAAGAAGAAAAATGCTAGATTATTTAAAGCTGATTCTTTTGTAAAATTTGTATCGCTAGAATTTGGGAAGAAAAATAGTGAAAATGAAGAATTAATTGAAAAATGTATTAAAAATGGATTTAAATTAAGTAATCTAAATATGAAATTTCTAGGAGCAGTAGGTGGAAGTGGTGTTAAAAAATTAAAACAATTTTATATACAAAAGGAGGTATATGAAGAGGCTACTAAAAGAATTAATTTGAAAGAGCTGAAACATTGTATAATTCCTAAAAGATTAACTTCAAACGCTCTCATGACCACTGCAATTTGGGAAATTCCTTATGATTTATCTAAATTAAATGTATGCATTTTACCCGATAATGAAATTGAAAAAGTATTTAAAGATAAACTTGAAACTTTAATTCCATATGAATATGAAAATTTTACAGATGAAGAGAAACAAAAATATGATGATTTTATATATTATAACTCTATGATGGAAAGATATAAAGAAATCAAAAAAGAATATAAAAAAGGAGAATTACAAAATTTAGAAACTAAAATAAATTACAATGAAAATAAAACTCCTAGTCGATGGCTTAATGAAGATAATAGACTTGTAAAAGAGGGGGAATTAGAGAAACCCTATAAAAGTGCAAAAGGTAGATTAGTTTATAATCGGGAACAAACTGTTGAACTAGAACATAATATTTTTGAAGTAGCTGAATGGTCTTTAGGATATAAAGTAATAGATTATAATGGTAAATTACCAATCAATAATTTTGATGGATTTGGACTTTTATCTTTAGAATTAGGTGATTATATAAGAAATTATATGAAAGATAATACTATAAACGGCTGCCAATTAAGAATACCACAAATGAAAGGATTTTATATAATTATAGATTTTAAACAATATTTTAAGGAACATAAAATCAAATTTATCTATGATAGATTTGGACACAAGTGGAGTAT
The DNA here is from genome assembly GCF_900184255.1 of Haloimpatiens massiliensis. Taxonomy (NCBI): domain Bacteria; kingdom Bacillati; phylum Bacillota; class Clostridia; order Eubacteriales; family Clostridiaceae; genus Haloimpatiens; species Haloimpatiens massiliensis. The sequence goes on from NZ_LT854640.1 coordinate 548,352, forward strand.
TGATGATATTGATATATTAGCCACAGAATCCACATTTAAATCGAAAATTGAAACTGATGAAACGGGAGAAAATAAAAAATGGATGTGGAAATCTTATCAAGAATATAGAAATTCAATAGTTGAAAATGGATATGATTGTATCGGGGTTGCTAATTATACACATAGAAGGAATATAAATGAATATAGAACACTTACATATCAATTTTTAGAAGCTTTAAATGCTACGGAGTATGATTTATTAGCACTTGCCAGTGAACATGGTAAGATGCTTTATAACGTGCTTAAAATCTATAGAGAGAATAGAGAAAAAGGACAGGAAATTAATTGGGAAGATATTAAATATATCAAATGTTATCTACAGAATTTGCTAGAAGAAAAAAATATTGAAGATGATGAAGCTGAATATGTTGCAACCGCACTAAAATGCATTAATTTAAATAAATATATGATTTTTGATAAAAAGTTTACTGATTTTCTTTCTAAAGAGATTGAAAGAGAATTAAATCAGCTATCCCTGGGACAAATAAAAGTAAAAAGTAATTATTTATATGTAACTACGGATATTATAGGATTTTTAAGATATGCTAGTCAATTTTCAGATGATAAATGTGAAGATGAAGAATATAGAAAAGAATTATCTAGTAAAGAGATTAAAGGAGTTCTAGGTGAGAATCAGTGGTTTTGTGAAGGGATTATAGGGAATAAAGTAATGTATAGAAATCCCATGATGGCACAAGCAGAAATATTTAAACCAGTATTTGTAGATTTATCTACAAATGAGGACTACAAGTATATTAAACACTTAGATAATATAATACAAGCACCGATGAATACCTATTGTTTTCAGAAAGCAACCTTCGATGTAGATGGAGATAAAATGCAATTAATTCATTTAGACCACAACTTAAAAGACTATAATCTTGACTGGCTGATAAATTATAATTTTATAAATGAAGTAGTTCAAGAATCAGAAAATGATGAAGAAATTAAAATTGAATTAAACAATTTAGATAGAATAAAGGAGCAAATGTCATTATATTTTGATATAAGATTTGAAGGTAAGGAAGTTGTAACATTGGCTGATTTAATATTTGATAATAACAAAATAATTGTAAATCCAAGTGATGGAGAAACAGTTAAAGGAGAAGAATGGAATATTGATAATATATATAATTTTTTAGTTAACAGTGAAGATAAAACAGGTATAATTACGGATTTTAACACAACAGCACTTAATCAATTGAATTCATTAGCTTGTCAAGATTTTTTTACTGAATGGTTCAAAGATATTTATGAAAAATATCAAGTGGAAGATAAATTTAGAGATTATAAATTTACTGGATTAAATGAAGGGGAATTTGAAATTAAAAAACAACAATTAAAGTTAACAAATAAATATTGTAAGTTTTTCCAAGGAATTATCATTGATATGTCCAAGCGTGGGGGAACTGTAGAGATAGCTGAAATGTTAAATTTAATATATAAGAAAAAACCACAATTTTATACAATGAAAGGGAAGGAAAAAAATAGTGTTGATAGAGATTTTAATTCGCACATTGATAGATTTTATAAGAAAATGCAAGGATTAAATAAAACTATTAAGAAATTATTTGGAAACAAAATAAGGGAAAATATATCCAACCACAGTATATATTTCACCCCCAAATTAATTCAAAACTCTAAAATTAATAATAATGTAAAACTTAAAGAAATACAAGAGCAATTTAAAAAACTAATTGAAATTTATAGTGAAGAAAATATTAAACTTATAAATGAAAAGAAAAATATTAACAAATTTTCTAAGGATGATGTACATAAAGAAGCCAGAATGGAAAATAGATTAAAATTTAGAGAATTAGCATTAAAAACTAAAGAAGAAGCTAAAAAAGTATGTGAAAATGATTTAGTTTTAGCACAAGCATTATATCAGCACGTTTATAATTCTGATGATTCTAAAGCTTTTTCATACGCTTGGACAGTTGCGGAAAAAGGATTTATTTACAATTTACAAAATAATCAAAGTGAAAAATATAATGTTAGTATAGCAAAAAAAGAAGATGAAAATACATTTGAATATTTTGGTAAGAAATATAAACTAACAATTTCAAATGAAGAAATTGAATATTACAAGGAGGATGATATGAATTTAGATAATTTAGAAGATTTTATGATTGATGCAGATGAAGAAAAAATAGAAGATGTAAAACTTTTATTTGTAGCTAATAAGGAACACTATAAAGAAGATAAAGAGAATTATGTTGAGAGTTTATTAGAAAATATAACAGATAAAGAGTTTATATTAAAGGAGAAGAATGGATTTGTACAATTAGCTGATGATAAAAATATATTAATTGGGATTAATTCTAAAGGATTAGATTATAGTGATGTAGATATTCCCAATAGAGCTAATTATAAAGTTGAATTTAAGGAAGTTGAAAGGTTACATTCTGGAAAAGGTGACAATAAGAAATTAAACAGGACAAGCTTTAATGCAGTAGTAGATTTATATAAATAAATTTGAGGGGACGGAATTCCGTCCTCCTGAACGGGAAACGCAAAGTTGCGAAAGGGGAAATTATGATGAAAAGATATATATATAACTGGCAACAAGCTTATTTTTACATGAAAAATGGCATAATGCCGATAGAAAGACCGCAAGTACATTTTAAAACAGGAAATATATTCTTCGTGTTTGATAATGATGAAACCAAAGAAATTTATGATAAATGGTGTGAGAATCAAAACTAAATAGAAAGGAATAGGTGATAGAATATGAATAAAAAATACATAAAAGATATTATAAAAGAAGATTATAAAAACTGGAATACAGGAGATTTAGTATTTATATTAGCAGGTACAGGTCGAGGGAAAACATATTTTATGAAACATGAGTTTAATACATATTGTAAGGAAAATAATAAACAAGTATTATACCTTACAAATAGAATAAATTTACAGGAACAAATAAAAAATGACCTTGGACAAGATAATACTAATATAACAGTTAAAAATTATCAGAAGGTAGAAAAATTTATATTAAACGGGACTTTGGATTTAAACAATTATGATTACATTGTGTGTGATGAATGTCATTATTTCTTTAGTGATGCACGATTCAATATCAAAACTGATTTATCATTTAAAAAAATATTAGAAAATAAAAATGTTTGTAAAATAATGATGACAGCTACAGCAAAAACAATTTTATACTACTTTGAACATAATAATATAGAAATTAATTATAAATATAAATTAAAGACAGATTATAGTTATTTAGACAAAATAACTTGTTTTAATGATTATGAGAGCGTTGACAGTATTATAGAAGATATTCCACAAAATGAACAAATAATATTCTTTAGTTCTGCAAAACGTGCTTTAGAAGTAGCACAAAAATATAAAGGTACTTTTATCTGTTCTCAAGGAAATAAAGATGGATTATGGAATAAACATATAGCTCCAAAGAAAGTTAAAAACGAAAATGGTGAAGAAGAAGAAATTCCTACAGAAAATTATTTAGAATTAAGAAGAATTATAGAAACAGGTACATTTAATAATCATTTACTATGTTGTACTACAGTTTTAGACAATGGTATTAATATAAAAGAAGGCACTCCAGTTAAACACATAATACTAGATATATTGGATAGAGATGAATTTATTCAATGTTTGGGTAGAAAAAGAGTTTTGGAAGGTGAAAAAATTAATTTATATTTTTATTCTTATAATGATAAAAGAAGAATAAATGGATTTAGAACAAAAGTAGTAAATTCATTAGAAAGGGCAGATTATTTAAAAGAAAACGGTGAAAATGAATATGTAAAAATGAAATTTAAGACAGATATATATGATAGTAAAATTATCGATGATATCAATGGAGTAGATGGGCAGATACATAAAATAGTTAATGAATGTATGTATATGAAATCTCACGTAGATAAAATTACATATGATTGTCTATTGGATAAAAAATATTCTATAACATTAAAAGATATAATCGCATTAAGTTTAGGAATAAAAAAGGATGTAATAATTGATATGAAAACAACAATAATTAAATATTCTTTAGAAGAAGCTTTTGAAAAAACAATTGGGAAAAAATTATATAAAAATGATAGAAAAGAACTGATTGAATTTGTAGGACTTAAGGATTCAAGAGGAAGATTACAGAAAAGTATAGGACAATTAAATGAATACTTAAAAGCGAATAATTTTCCTTATATTATTATTTCAAAAAGAATTAAAGAAAATAATAAATTAAAAACTGTTTGGATTATTGAAAATCTAATAATAAAAAAATAAAGTATCAAAAATGTGGATACTCCTATATATTAGGATACTCCATAAAAGTGATACTTATAATTAGAAATCTATATAAATAAAATAATTAGTGGAAAAGGAAAATAAAAAAGTTATTAAAGCCCTTGGTTGCCCCCGCGGCTACCTTGTGGCTAGGTTTTAACATAATTTAGGGATTGTAGGAGCGATAGCGACGTACAAACCCTTTATGTTAAAAGTTGGTGGACAAGGTAAAGAGCGGATTATATTATAAAGTTATAAAATATAGTATATAAACGTGAACAGAGTAATTGAAGAATATGTATTTACATATATGTATTTGAATAGTAATATTGTAATTAAAAAGGGGAGGGGATGTATAATGAGTTTAAATCTACAATTATCCGATTTTATATCACTACAGAAACTCATTGAAATGGAACAGAATATAAAAATACAAAAACTTAAATTAGAATCAAATAGCAGTAGTATTACAATTAAGCCAGATGAAAGATTGTATAAAGAAGATATAAATGATAATAAATTTTTAAGAGTGATATTTAGAATTAATAATGATGAAATTATTATATCATGGTTTTATTTGTTAGAAGAGAGCAAAGGTACTGGTACGAAAATAGTGAAGTGGTTTATTGATTACTGCATATCTAATAATTACAAAGCGTTAAAAATTGTAAATGTTAAATATGATAAAATTAAAATGATTTCATTGTGCGAAAAATTTAATTTTATAAAACAAGAGACATTAGATGAGGAATATAGTAATTATTATTTACAAATAAAGGATGTATAAAAATGAATAAGATAAAAGAAATTATCGATAAATATATATATGATAAGTCAATAAAAAAATATTCAAGAAAATATTTTAATAAAGCTGAAGAAGATGAAATATTTACAAACTTAAACAGTGAAAAAGATATAGATGATAAAATAAGAATTCTAGAATATAATATTGATTATTATAAAAAAAATCGTCCAATTTATAAAGATGATATTATTAATATGGAAAAATTATTAGGAGAATATGAAATTGCAGTACATAGAGTTCTTCAGTGTTATGATATAGTTAAATTTAAGTATAATGCCAATGAAATACAACAATTAATTGACAATATAGAAATTTATGAAAAAGAAATTCAAGAATTAAATCTTATAAGAATGTGTCAAGATTAAAATTTAAATATTCGGGGGTAGTCACCCCCCTCATGAGTGAGCAAGTAGGAGTTATATCTTATTTGCTCTTTTATTATGTCAAAAACTTAGTAAATCTAAGTTAAATATAAAAATTTTAAAAAGGAGAGTGTTGTTAAATGAAAAATTTAAGAATGACAAAATGGGAGATTTTAGACAATGAGCAAAAGGAAATAGGAATGGAGTTAAAAGAACTATTACAGAAAAAATATGAAAGGGTTGAAATTCTACAAGCTAACTTAGGATTTGAAACTTTTAGTAGAGGAATTGGGGTTAATATTTACACAAATAAATATGACTATAAGGAAATTAATTTAAAATATCCCTGTGACGATGCTACAGCAAAAGATTACTATGAAACTGTAATGTATTGTCTGGAAAATAAGGACTGGAATAGAGAACATAATTCCAGTCCTGAAGAAAGATTTATTATTGATTTATTAGAAAAATATGAATGCGAAGATATGACAGTTGTATTTGATGAATTAAGAAGTTTTAATAACGAGGACACTATTGCAGTTGACTATATTAGTAAAATTTCTTTTGATTCTGAAACTAAACAACTTGAAATTGAAGAAGAAAATGAAGGAGTATTTATAGTGGATTTTAATGAGGAAACTATAGAAATGATAAAATGCTTTGATGATGAAGAGGAAAGCATAGAACAAGTTAAAAAACAATGTAAATTAGATGAAATTGAACAGAAGGAAAAGGATTATAGAATGGAACATATTAGAATCTGTCCTAGATGTGGAAAAGAAATATGCGATATGAAACCTAATGGTGCTGGGATAGAAGAAGAAGGTAGTTTTTATTGTTATTCATGTGGATATGATGGAACTATTATAGATAATAAACTAATAAAAGATATAGTTAAGGAATTTAATAAATTGAATTATTGGTGTGAATTAGCTTTTTTAGAAGATACGGAAATTATATGCATCCGTGATAGGGAATTAGATGATATTAATAATTTTAGTGAACTGATTGCTAAAGATGATATAGAAGAAATTTCATTAAAAAATGGTATTTTGAGTATATCGTTTGATGAAGATGAAAATGGATTTAATTATCTTGAAATTAGTAAATATGGAATAGAGTATTAATTTACTCTATTCTTTTAAATTTAAAATTAGGAGGAATATATAAATGGAAAAGTTACAAAAATGGGAAGTAGTAAGAGAATGGGATAGGGAAGATATTACTAAACTTGTATATGATAGATTAAAAGAATTATGTTCATTTACAGATGAAACAATAATGATAAGTGCTTTGGAAGATAGATTAAGTCAAGAGTTAAATCTGGATAAGGAACATTTTTTATTTGTTAAATTTATGTTCTATTTAGCGGAAGATCTAACTGAATTACATTTTATAAAGGACGATTGGTATATGTGTAAAGAAGTACTACATTATGAATTTAATAGATTGAAAAATGATTATACAGTATTGGCTTCAAGAGCGGGAAGGAGATAAATTTAATGATTAAAATAGAATTAGATTTTCAGATGATACAAGTTTTACAGGAAGAAATTTTGAGCTTAATAACAGAGGATTTGCCTAAAAAAATTAAGAAAAAGGATTATTTAAATAGAATATTAAATGATGTGGAAATAATCTATACAGAAGATAAAGAATATGATATAGAAAGTTATTTTGGAAATTTTATTTATAAATTAGATATTTCAAATGAAGATTTTATAATTTTATATGATTATATTTTGTGGTCTAAATATGAATGTTACAGCAGCATAAAATATAATTATTATAAGAAAAATTTTAAGAAGTTATATAGTTATTTAAAGAAAATTAAGGAAGAAAATAATTTAAAATCTAAATATGATAACGATGAATATAATCGGGCATAGTCATGCCCTCTTTAGTGAATAAAACGTAAATAAAATAAATTGAATATATATAATCTTAGGGGAATTGGAGAGGGTGAATACTTAATTAATTCCCCAAGCACTATAATTTTAAAAAGGAGGAATTTATAATGAATGAAGAAAGAGTAGTAACAAGTCCAGTATTGGCTAAGAGTTTATTAAAAAAGGATTATAAAATTATAGACATTAGACCCAATAGGCACGATAAAAGGTTATCTGTATTTGTATTTAATTATAAGGAAGGAATAGATGAACTTATACAAGAGTACAGGCAAAAGATGATAGAAAAAAAGGAAAGTAAAATTGAAGTAGAATTATAAAGAGTGTTTGCAGATGCAGATACTCTTTTAATTTAGAGTTTTAATAGAAGTATATTTAATATATTTCATTTTAACATTCTCCCTAAGGTAGCTTATTATAGCTACCTTTTTTAAATAGGATAAAAAAATATATTTCTATTAGAGCTTTAATGTTCTAAGACTTCTACAATAAAAAAATCTAAAACGAAAGGAAGTGAAGTTTTTTATGATGATTTTAAAAAAAGATGTACTAGTTTACATAAGTCGTAAAAATAAAAATGTATGTGGAATAGAGAGTATTATTACAATAATCAAGACAAATTTAAGGGATATAGGAAAAAATATTATGAGAAAAATAAGAAAAATATTATTTACTTTATTTTTGACGATAAAGGAAAAATTAAATATATCGGAAGTACAGTTAATATATTCAGGTTAAATTATCACATAAATCATTTTAGCCATGTGAATGTATCTAAAAGTGATACAATTAAACACTCTATATTAGATAAAGATATTACAAGAGAAGAATTATATTACATAGAATATTATCTAATTAATAAATGTAGACCCTTGAAAAATTATGCGTATAGAGATATAAACACATATAATTTTACAGAGGAAAAGAAAGAACAATTAATAAATTTAGCAGAAAATTTAAAATTACAAGATTGGTAAAAGAGTTGGAAACAACTTTTTTATAGATGCAGTTTCTAGTGTTTAAATTCAAATTCTAAACATTTAGAAAATTTTTGTTTCACAATTGTATTATATGGTAAGTTTTGTTAGTTTTGTAGTAGGTTCGAACCCACCGCCTCCAAGCAAATGTATAAACTAACTGTGGCATTCCTAAAAGGTACAAGGGGAACGAGGATATTCCCCTGCAAGTACATTACGCATTAAAAGTGTAATGCACTTGTTGCTATAGAATTTAAAAAACGATTAATAAAATTAGTATTTTAAATATATTAAAAAAGAAAGGAGATTAAAATGGATGAATTAATAAAACAAAAATATGAATTGTTAAATAAAATTGAAGAAATAAATGACGGTATAAGGTGCAGAGAAAAATTAAAAGATATAAAGTTTGATGAATTATTAAAAAATACAAATGAAGTAAAAGATTTATTGGAATATGTAGTTAAATGGGATTTTAAAAACAGGAGCTATATGATAGAAGCTAAAGTAATATTATTAAATAAATTGGCAAGTTTGTACTGTGAATTGATAGTCATATTCGATTTACTAAAAGAAAATAATAAGGAGGAGTTTTAAAAATGGATAAAATAGATATAAAATTATTTAAAAATCAATCAAAGTTTAAGGTGGTACTAAACAAGTTAGTTAAACAAAAAGATATATTAGAGGATAAAGAAATTTATTTTAATAATTTATCCGTAGAAGATGCTGAAAATTTAAATTCTAGTACTGATAACATTGCAGAAAGCATTTACAATCTTATTCCTGTTTTAACTAATATAGATATGACAATTAATGTAAAAGAGTTTGAGGAAATGTATAACAATCCAACAACGGTATTTGAAGATTTTCTAATGAATTTTATAGAGCATATACAATCTTTATTAGAAATTAAATCTAAGATATTTAAGACAGCAAACAAAATGGATGAATTGTTTAAAAACAATGGTATAGATTTAAAGAAATTAAAAGAATTACAGATGCAAGAAAAAGAGAATAAAAAGGCAGAAATCAAAAATGAAATCGAAGAATTGTATGAAAAAATGAAAGATGATAAAGAGCATAGAGCGGAGATATTAGAACAAATAAATAAACTAGAAGAAAAGTTAAACAATAAAGATAAAGGAGATATAAATGAATGATGAATTAAGAGAATTTGAAAAATATATGAAAGAAGAAGAACAAAAGATTGTTAAAAAAGTTTCTAAGAATATAGAAGAAACATTAAAAGAAAAAATACAATTAAGTATTTATGATAATTATTCTCCAAAATTTTATAATCGAACTAAACAGTTAAAAAATAAAGTAACTATAGAAGATACGGACATAAATGAGAAATTAATTACTTGGGAAAATATGAAGTATATAAATAATAATGATGAAGAAGTAGGAGAGTATATATCTAAATGGACTAACGAAGGGTATAAGCATAAGAATTGGAATGGCGGGGTAGATTATTACCACCAACGTCTTAATTCAAATTTTGTAGAAGATACTATTAAAGAAATTAATAATAAATATAATGATAATGTATGTCAAAAGGTAGATGAATAATTGTCTACCTTTTTATTATTATTTTTTAAAATATTTAATAGAATTGGTTTTTGAATGTTTTAAAAAATAATAATTATAAAAATAAATTAAAAGGAAGTGAAAAATAAATGGCTTACGGTATAAAAACGAAAATAGATGAACAGAGTTCTAGAAAAACTTTAAGTGATTTTGACAGATTAATAAAGCAGATAAAACAAGCAAGTGAAAATAATACTATAGATATAAAATTTAAAGGTCTTAGCAATGAAGCTGAAAACATAAATAGACATGTAAAAGGGATGAATGACAATTTTAAGGGAATGGAAAGTAGTATGGGTACTATATCAGAATTTTTTGTTAAGTGGAGTATAGCATCCAAAACGATTACTTTTTCAGTGAGTCAATTAAAAAATGGAATACAAGAAATTATTAATATAAATAAAAGTAATGTAAATACAGCTATGATAACTGGACAATCTGTTAAAGATGTAGAAAAAATGAATATGAGTTATTTAAACATAGCAAAAGATTTAGGTGTATTAAACAAAGAGGTTATAAACGGAGCAGAAAGTTGGAGAAGGTCAGGAGCTTCATTAAAAGATGTAAATGATAATTTAATTACAACTTCTAAACTTAGTAAAATAGCAGGAATGGACACTGCAATGATGGCAGACCAATTAATAACTATTAACAAACAATACAATTTAGGTTCTAAGGGGTTAAAGAATTATGCTTCAAATGTGGCTTTATTGGATAATGTTTCCACAACCTCGAGTGAAAAAATAAATACTGCTATGCAATATAGTTCACAGACATTTAAACAATATGGATTTAATATACAGGAAGCTTTAGCACTGATAACGAATGCAAGTGAGCAATCAGCCCGAAGCGGAAGCTCATTAGGACGAGGTTTTGTATCTATGCTGACTAACTTTACTAAGGTTCAAGATGCGGTAAAAAATGGAGATAAGGAAACCACAGATGCAATTAATAAATCTGAACTTTTATTGTCTAAAAAGGGAATAGCATTAAGAAAGAATGCAGATGAATTTAGAAATATTGGAGATGTAATACAAGATATTTCTAAAAACATTAATAAGTTTTCCCAAAAGGAAAGAGAAATGTTAGCATTTAATTTAGGTGGAAAAGAAAATAAAGAATTGTTTTTATCCACTATAAATAATATGGAAAGAGTAAATGAATTACAAAATAAAATAAAAAAGGATTCTGGTGGAAAAGCACTAGACGATTCTTATAATAAGAGTGTAGAAGAAATAGAATTTAAAATAAATAATCTTAAAAATTCAATTACTGAATTTTGGATGAAAGCTTTAAGTTCTAATGCTATAAAAAGAGGAGTAGATGGTATAAAAACGGTAATAGATGTAGTAAGCTACCTTACTATAGAAAATAAAAAACTAGGAGCTAGTTATGTGACTTTATCTATAGGAAGTTTATTAATGGTAAAGAATTTTGGAAAAATAAAGTTTGCCATTGGTGAAGTTATTGCATTTATGCAACTCCTTAAAACAGAGGGTTTAGCCACTTTTGCACTATTGAATTTAAATCCTACTGTGTTAGCTATAACCGCAGTGGCTGCAGTTCTTGCTACGGCTACATATGCTATAACTAAACACGTCAAACATCAAAAAGAATTAGAAGAACAAATTAAAACAACAAAAAATAGCTATAAAGATTTAACACAAGCAATAAAAGAAAATAATAACGAGATGTTAAAACAAAAAGTTCCAGAATTTAAGAAGATGGAAGATGAATTAAAGAAAGCTATAAAAGCTAAAAAAGAAGCAGACAAAGTTCTGAATTTTTATAAATCAGATTCCATGAATATGATGGATAGTGGCGGATATGGACAAGCAAGAGCAAATGCGGATATGGCAAATAAGAAATTAGAGGAGCAAATACAAGTATTAAAAAAAGCAGGACTTGCGTTCAATGAAACAACAGGAGAAATTTATGAATTAAGTAAAGCAGAAAGCCAATTGAAAAACAACAATTTAGCTGAAAAAATTAAAAATGATGCAAATGCTAAATTAAAGGAATTAGATAAAACTTTAGAGTTAATAAATTCTTATAATAATTTAAATGAAGTAGAAAAGAAATCCGCTACACAAAAGGCAGAGTTAAGTACATTGGCGTTAGAATTAAAGGATAGAATAAAAGGATTAGTTACTGCCACGGATGAGCATGGAAATACAGTAATTGTAAACACAGATTTATTAAAAAGACAAGTTGAAATGCTAGATACAGAAAAAGCTGGTGTAATTAATTCTACAAATGTAAGATTAGCAAGTGCTAAAAATGATGCAGTTATTGAAGTAGGAAAAACTAAAGTTGTTTATAGCGAAGTAAGTAAAAGAATAGATTTGTATAGAGCGGAAGCAGAAGCGTTGCGAGGAATGGCTAATAAATATAAATCGGCAGGGGATTTGATAAATGCAGGATTAAGTAAAGATAATCCGTTGAAAAAATCCGACCCACTTGCAGATATGTTAAACAAAAAAGCAAAGTCTTTGGAAGGTGAAGCAAATGAATTATTAAACGCTAAAAAAATGGTAGACAGTGTTTATAGTCGAGAAACTCCAAGTATTCCTAATGTAAATACAAATGTTGGTAGAGGATATACGCCTGTAAGTTCTCCGAAAAGTAATAAAAAATCTAAATCTTCTGCGGACAAAGCAAAACGAGATGCTGAAAAGGCACAACGTGAAGCAGAACAAGCACGTAAAAAAGCTCTTGATAATGCTATATCACAATATGATATAGCAATAAAAACAATCGAAGGTAAGATTCAAAATGCTAGAAATCGCATGGAGTTGTATACGGAAGATGGCGACAAATGGGGTAATAGAGTTTCATTAATGAAAGATATAGAGAAGTTTACCAAAGAACAAATGGCTCAATTGGAAGCTAAAAAGAAGTTTATTCAAAAGTCACTAAATGGAAATTATGATAGTGATACGAAGAATGGATTAAAAGATAAATTATTAGATATTAATAATACTTTGTCTAATGTTTATACTTCATTGAAGAAAATTAAAGTAGAACTTATAGAAGAAACATATAAATCTAGAACTTTTGGACTAGTAAAAGAGATAAAAGAAATAAAAGACAACATAGAAGATATAGATTCATCGGATACATTTAATAAAAAGAAGTTGGATTTTATGGATTCTATGATAGACAGATTGAAACAACAGAGAGATATAACAAGAAATTACATAAACGAACTAGAAAGACAGATGAGAGCAAATAAGGACATAGCAAACAGAAGTGCATTAGAGGACAGTATAAAGAATTATAGAGAACAACTTCATGAGTTGAATAATGAAGTAATAAGAAATATGGTAAATAGAAAAAACTTAATTAAAGACCTAACATTTGAAATAGAAAAACTAGACGAATTTAATCGTGTAATTGAGCAAACTAATGAAAATCTTAGAAAGCATAATTATTTATTAGCTGACCTTGATTTACAAATTGAATTACTAAAAGAAAAAATGGATTTTGAAGGAGTAGATAAACTTTATGGTGATTATATATCAGCTATGAATGGTAAAATAGTCGAATTAAGAAATCAATCCAAAGAATTATCATCCGCTATGGATGGTTTACAAAAGGAATTTAAACTTAAATTCGGTGTAGATATTTCTTCTATGTCAAAGAAAGATTTGAATAATCTGTATCAATCAATGTTTGCGACTAGAGTAACTGGCAGTAAAGAAGAAAAGGAAGCGTTAGAAAAACAAGCAGAATTATTTAAACGATTAATGGATGACTATTATCAATTAACTGAAGCTATTCAAGAAAACGGTGAAGCACTAGGTGGAATGACTAATGAAATCTTGAAAAAGCAAAAGGAACAAGCTGATTATATCCTGAACCTACAAAAGGAATTACAGGATAAGGCTAAAGACATGATGTTAAAACACAAGGACGATGAAAAAAAAGTATTAGATGAAAGATTAAAGAATTTCAAGGAATTTATTGATAAAAGACAAAAGGAATTAGATAAGACATGGAAACAAGAAGATTACGACAGAGATTTACAAAAAAAGAAAGAGGAAGAAGCTAAACTTATAGCCGAAATTGAATCTAAGAGTAGAGTTACTGATTTACAAGGAAGGGCAGAAGTTAAACGACTTGAAGAAGAACTAGCCAAAATACAAGAAGATATTTCTAACTTTGAAAGAGACCACAATAGAGATATGATTAAAGAAAACTTAAATGACCAACTTGAAAAAGCTGATAAGGAAAACGAAGAAGCTAATAAAAAGCTAGACGAATTCTACAGTGACAAAAACTTAAATCAAATGTCATATGAAGCTATTGCAAATGGTTATTTCAAAGACATTCATGGTAATACTATTATGCTTAAAGACGCTATGATTGATTATATTAAAACAACCAGTGACGGATTAAGTGTCATAGGTCAAAAAATACAAGATGAAATTATAGCAAAATTAATAGGTTTACAACAATTCTTCAAAGATGGGTTAAATTTCGGTGGAATAAGTAATATAGGTACTCCTATAAGCAATCCTATCGTAATGAATCCTATAGGCGGTGGAATAGGTGGTAATGGAAGTATTGACATCGGTAAATTAATAGGTGGTAATATTGGTAACATACAACCTATAATTAATAATCCTATTATGCCTGTACCTATAATTAATACACCTATGGGTAGTGATAAGATGAATAAAGAAATTAAAATATATGTAGATAGTATAAATAGAGTTGATGGTAATATATATGACAGAGATGACATAATGAAGATGATGGAAGAAGGAGGTATAAAATCTACAGAGAAGTTTGAAAACTATTTAATAAGTGATGGTAAGATGTAACAATTCTTTAATAAAAAATAGAAAGGAAGATAAAATGAAAAAATATAATGGACACAGTAATACAGAGGTATGGGAAGCAACCCCATACCCTTTTTATTTAACATTCGAGGAAAAACTAGAATTATTTATAAAGGAAAGTAAAGAAAAAATTAAAGAAATTGAAATGAAACAACATACAAAAAGTGAAACTAGAAAAAATAAAGAATATAACGCAGAAAGAAAAAAAATAGCAAGTCAAAAAAGATTTTTAAAAAGAGATTAATAAAATTATTTTAAAAGGAGTGGAGAATAATTGGGAGCTACTTTAAAAAAGAAAGAATTCGACCCAAGTATAACATTAGTAGACATAGAATTTTTAATGAAAGGTTTTAGGCAGAGCATATTGATTAACACAACAATAAATGAAGCATGTGACTTTGTTGATTGGATAAATCATAATCCCGCAGTTAAATCGTATAAACAAGAAATAAAAGATAAATTTGATAATAAGTTTTTTACATTCAATGATTATAAAAAGAAAAAATCTGTAACTATTAATATGAGTGAAGTTAAATGGATGGAAGTGCCTTTTTACATAGACAAGGGTGAAGAAGTTGAATTTAAATATTTAAGATTTAAATAACAATTAATAAAAAAGGGAGTGAAAAATATGATTATAAAAACTTCCAAGGAAAATGACATAAATT
The DNA here is from genome assembly GCF_900184255.1 of Haloimpatiens massiliensis. Lineage (NCBI taxonomy): Bacteria > Bacillati > Bacillota > Clostridia > Eubacteriales > Clostridiaceae > Haloimpatiens > Haloimpatiens massiliensis. The sequence continues at coordinate 563,813 of NZ_LT854640.1, forward strand.
TGAATGAAGAAGAACAGTTGGAAAACATTATTGAAGACATATTAAAAAATTATTTGTATGAGGAAAAATTAAAAAGAGAAAGGTTAGATATTTGTGAATGATATAGAAAGGAAACAATATAAAAATTTAAGAGAATGTTTTAATAATATATTAATAGAGCCAATACTTGGTCAAAAATATTATAATATGGCTATGGATGTATATGAAAGCGATAAAGAATGTTGTAGGGATATTGAATATAAATATGAAGATTTAAAATTTGAATTAAATTGTTATAAAATATTATGTTATTCTATGTTAATAATGTTAATAACATTAAATATTATTTAAATAACAATTAATAAAATTATTAAAAATATGAAGGAGGAAAATATATAATGGAAGATAATAAAGAAAAAAAAGATAAAACAACTAATACAGAGGAAGAAACTAAAGAGGAAACAAAGGAAACACAAGAAAACAAAGAAGAAACTAAAAAAGATGAAAAAACAGAAATTAAAAAAGAGGAAACTAAAATAGAGGATAAAAAAGAAGAAGTAAAAGATGAAACAAAAGAGGAAGAAAAAACAGAGTTGAATGAATTTGAAGAGTTAAAAAGAAGGTTAGAAGCTTTAGAAAAAGATAATAAAAGAAAAGAACAGGAATTAAAAGAACAAACTATTAAAAATACCATAATGGAAAAAATAGATAACAAAGATTTACAAAAGGCAGTTTTAGAAACTGGACTTGTAAAAGATGTAGAAGATATAGAAAAGGTAGTACAAATTGTAGAGTTATCTAAAACACTTAATAAAGGTAAATTTATAGATGGATACAAGCCAAGTGATGAAGCTAAAGCAGATGCATATGAACAAGCAGAAAAGAAAGGCGATATATTCTCTATGATAAAACAAAAAATGAATAGGCAATAATCTAACTACTAATTTTTATTAGTGGTTTTTTTATACATATAAACAAACAAAAATTTAAAAATATAAAGGAGGAATGTATATTATGTATACAACAGAAAATTTTGCAAAATATCAATCATTAGATTTAGGCAAGGAGATAGCGATAATAAAACCACAGAGGACACCATTTTTGTCCTATTTATTACAAAATAACAAATCCACAAAAGCTATAAGCAACGTAGTAAGTTGGTATGAAGAAACTTTAAACACAAATGCTATTAAAACAGTTATGGAAGGAGCAGATGCTCCCGCTGAAGTAGAGGATGCTACTGCGTTACTAGATAACTATACTCAACTTTTCTTAGGTACTGCAAAGGTATCTTGTACTGCTCAATCAAGCGAAGCAGTTGGAATAGGTGATTTAATGGCTAGGGAAGTTTCTAAAAAATTAATTTTATTAAAGTATGCTATGGAAAATGCTTTAGTCAAGGGTACAAAAGCTCAAAAAACAGAGTCTGTAGGACAAAAAATGAATGGAGTAGTTAACTTAATCAACTCTTCTAACGTTGTAAACGCTACTGGAGCAACCCCAACAGAGGAAGAATTTAAGAAGGCTATGAAAATAATGTATGATTGTGGAACAAACGATAACATGATTTGTTTCATAGATGATACAAGCAAACAAGCTATAAATGCTTTTGCTAACCCACAATTTATGGGAAAAGATAATTTCTTAGGTTTTACTTGCGATAGATATCATACCGACTTTGGAGATATTACATTTGTTTTAACTCCTGCACTAAGCGGTGCTAAAACCGTACTTTTAGTTAACCCTGATTACCTAGAGTTAAAAGAATTACAAAAGGCACAAGCAGTTGATTTAGCAGTAACAGGAGACTCCATAAAGAAAATGGTTAAATGGGAAGGTACTTTAAAACTTGCTAACTCTAAAGCGGGTGCAAAAATAGTTTTAGTATAGGAGTGATTATTAATGAAATTTAAAACAGATAATCTATTTCTTTATGTTGAGGGAATACAATTCAGAAATGGAGAGTATTCCACTACTAAAAAAAATGAAATAGAGATATTAAAAAAATATTCTGATACTGTAAAAGTAATAAAAGAAGAGAATAAAACAAAATAGTTTTTTAGGATAGGGATTTTATTCTCTATCCTTTTTTTTTAATTCATATTTAAGTATTTAAAAATTGAATGTTTAAATATAAGTTAAACATTAAGGTGCGTTTAAATAAGCGTACCTTATACAAGTTAATAAAAATAGAAGGAGTGAAAATATATGGGAAGTAAAGTAAGCAATAGTTTTAACAGACAAATATCTCAAAAATATCGAGGTTCACAACGAAAGTATTACTATTATTTTATGTGGAGAAATAAGTTAAGTGATGGAAATATAGATTTTTCAGAAATGACGGAGGATGAATTTAGAGAAAAATATTTACAAAAAAAAGATTATAAAACTGGAAAAATATTTAAAGGTGATAAAAGTTTTAGACATTTGCAAATGTGGGAAGGTACAGACGAATATCAAACGCTATTAAAAGAATTGTATTCAAAAAAAATGAATCAAGATTTCTATGATTTATATGAGGTATATTTGGAAAAAGCAAAAGATGGAGATGAAAAAGCTATAAATGCATTAAAAACTATAAAAAAAGAAATTGAATCATTGAATAAAAGTACCAACGTAGGTAATTTAAATTCACAAAATTCAACAGGATTTGATTTAAGTTAGAAAAGGGGTGATTATTTGTGGCTAATAAGCTAACAGAACAAGAACAATTAAAAATAGTTATGAATGATAGTAGAATATTTGCTAAAAATATGACTAAAATATTAAATGTTGAAAATAAAAAAGTAGAATTTGTTTTGAATAATGAACAAAATACAATGAGTGAAGTGTTAAAAGATAATAAATATGTATGTTGTTTGAAGGCACGGCAGTTGGGTATATCAGAATTTTGTATTAATTATATTATTAGAAATATGATGATTACACCAGATATAACTTGTTTAATTGCAAGTTATGATGATAGAAGTGTTAGAGCGGTGGTAAATAAATTTAAAAGACAGTATAAATCAATACCTAGAAAGTATAAATTAGGAGTTGAAAGAGATAATGACAATGAATTTAAACTTTCTAACGGTGCTAGATGTGTATTTTCAGTGGCGGGTAATAATGATTTATTAAGGGGAGATACTGCACAAATAATAATGTTAACAGAGTTTGGGGTATGGAAAGCAGATAAACAAGAAGATACTTTAACTTCATTAGAACCATTATTATCTAAAAATGACAAGAGTAGAATAATTATAGAAAGTACCGCAAAACAAGGTACAGGAGATTATTTTTACAAAATATGCATGGGAGCAAATAAAGGTGATAGTAAATATAAACTTGTATTTTTCCCATGGTATGAGAATAAAACACTATATGCAAGTGAATATGATATGGCGGAACAATGGTATAAAAATGATAATCATGGACATAGATTACAAGAAAAAGATTTAACACCTTATGAATTAGATTTATACAAGAAAGGGGCAACACTAAAACAATTGATGTGGAGAAGATGGAAATTATTAGATATGAAATTAAATAAGTTTTACAATGAACACCCAAGTACACCACAAGAAGCATTTGCAGGAAACTCAACCGATAATGTGTTTGACCAAGAAATAATACTAGAAAGAGTTAATTACATTGATAGTAATGATATTAAACCTCTTACATTTAAAGAAGTAAATGAAAATAAACCTTTACCAAGTATTTTAAGTAGATATTATGGTAAAGGTTTTAATATTTATAAAACTATTAAATCCAATGGAATATATTGGGGTGGTATAGATACAAGTATGGGTATTGGAGGAAATAGGGACGGACAAACAGTACAAATATTAGATAGTAATGGAGAACAAGTGGCAGCATTTAATCGTAATGATGTACCCATTTATAAGTTTGCAGATATTGTATATGAAATAGGAATGTATTTTAATTATATGATGTTAAATATAGAAGTTAACGTTAACGGTGGTACAGGTGCAGATTTACTTGTTAGATTAAAAGAAAAGGGATATATTCAGATACTTAAAAGTAAAAGATTTAACAAAGTTACTGGTAAGGTTAAATTATCTCATGGATGGGTGAGTATGGAAGGTACTAAGAGTAAATTAATATCCGACTTAAAGGAGTATTTTGAAACAGGAATGATATGTATTAGTGATAAAGATACATTAAATCAAATGAATACATATATAGAGAAGAATGGTAAAATGGGAAACCAAAGAGGAAATGACATGCATGACGATTTAGTTATCGCTTTAGGATTAGCGGTTATGAATTTAATTTTAAGTAAAAGTTATTTATAGAAAGGAGAAATGATTAAATGAATTTACAGGAATATATAAAAGAATATTACTCTAATGCTGATTGGTGGTTTGTAAGTGAATGTTGCCAACAAAGACATTTAGACAGAGTGAACAAAGTTGTAGAAATAAAAGAATATTTAGATGGACATAGAAAGAATGATGGACAGTTAATTTCCGTTGGAGGGAGATTAGTTGAGCCTACTAAAATAAAACTAAATTTTGCTAATGTATTACTAGACCATAATGTTAGTTTTCTATTAAAGAATCCTATAACACTAATAGCAGACGATGAAGAAACATTAAAAGAATATCAAAAGGTATATAAAAAAAGTAAAATGAAAAGAGCCGATACAAAGATATATGAAAATATGAAAGCATATGGACAAGTATTTGAGTATTTATATTTTGATGAATATGATAATATTAAAAGTAAAGTATTGTTACCAGAGTGTAGTTTTCCTGTATATACAGATACTGGAAACTATGTAGCTTTTATATATCATTTCATGACACCACATTATACAGAATATTATACAGTATATTATCCCGATAGAGTTGAAGAATATAATAGCTTAGATGGTAAAGTTAAGTTAATAAATACATATGTAAATTATAGTGGACTTCCAATCCCATATAGATTACCTAGTAAAATAGATGAATTAGAAGGTAAAAGTGATGTAGAATGTTGGAAATCTGTTATAGATAATATAGAGAAATTAACAAGTAAATATCAAGACGCTTTATATAAATTTATAACTGGAATACCAGTAACAACAGGGACAAAATTATCTATAACTAAAGACGGTAAGGGAGCAATAGATAATAGTCTAGTAGGCTATATATTACAAATGGAAGAAGGAGGCACATTTGATTTTAAACAAAATAAAACAGATTATCAAAGTATGAAATTACTTCATGATATATTATTTAACTATTTATTAATTGCTAGTTGTGTTCCTGCAGTAAGTATGAATGCACAAGACGTATCTAATTTATCTGAAACAAGTATAAGAATGATGTATCAATTAGCAATATTAAAGGCGGGAATTGATAGTCAAAATATAATGGATGGTTTTTACATTAGATGGGAACAAATAAGAAGAATGTTAGAGTGTAAAGGAATTTATGTTGATGGTGATGTAGAAGCTGAATTCCAAATGGAAATACCACAAAACGCTAAAGAGGTTATAGAAAACTTAAAGACATTAAGAGATATTAGTGGAATAAGTTTTGAAACTATGTTGGCTAAAAATCCTTATGTTGCAGATGTAAGTGGAGAATTAGAAAAGTTAATGAAAGAATTAAATGAGGATAATATTAATTTAGATGATGTTGAGGGTGAAGTAAATGAAAAGGAAACAGAATAATAAAGAAAAGCAATTGAGTAATAACTTGATTGCTTTATTCTTATTAATGTTAAAGTATAAAGATAATAAAGAATTTAATAAACTATTAATAAAATATAAACAGAATAGAGATATATTAAAAAGATATGTAGGTGAAATATATTTAAAGTATATAAAGGATAATAAATTACAAATGAATTATGGTGACATACATAGAGAAATTAAAAGATTAGAAAGTAAATTGAAAGATATAGGAAATGATTTAAAAAGCCAAGAGGATATATTATTAAGCTATTTATTATATAAGGTTGCTAGTGATAGTTATATTATGGGTAATAGTATTGTTAATGATAAGATGAATATTAATCAAATAAAGAATAGTATGATTAATAGTATTGTTAATAATAAAATAGATGGTAAGGATAATATAAAAAGGAATAAAGATAATAAAGAAAAGTTAATAAATAGAGTTAAGAATAATGTTAAGAAAGATTTTAAGAATGGAGAAAGTATTGAAAAGATTTATGAAGATATTGATAAAGGATTTAATATTGGAGTAAATGAAAGTGATAGGCTAATAGACAATGAAATAGCAAGAGTATTCATGGGAAGTTTGATGGCAGTATATAAAGATAATAATATAGATAATGTTATGTGGATTAGTGTGTTAGAGGAAAACACTTGTAGTGAATGTGAGGATTTAAATGAACAAGTATTCAAATTGAATGATGCACCTATACCAATAATTGATACACATGTACATTGTCAATGCATTTTAGTACCTTGTGTTACCGAGTAATGGAAATAAGAGAATATAGGGGCATGGGGTATACTGTGAAGTGTTGATAAATAAGGGGATATTATAGAATGTATTAAGGCGAAATATTTGTGTATACAGTCAGAAAAAACACGAACATTCATTGGATTTTAATATTAAATATTCGTATCCTATATATCATACACCCTAAGAGTTATTCAATACTGTATAATGCATATCCTTTATTATATTATACAGTATATATCATTCAATAACAACTATTACATAATGCCAACTAATATAATAAGTTAGCATTATTATAAATGCATGTAACCATTGATACTACTAGGTTTACAGTGATTTAGTAAATAATATTTAATATTCCTATTGCATATAATGCCAACTAATGATATAATCAAGATATAAGTTAGCATTATATGAAAGGGGATATTAAAATGTTAGAAAGAGAAAAAACAAGTAGAGGAATTAATAAGGCACAGGAAGTTGAACCTATAAAGAATACAAAGGACATTAAAAAGATAATGCAATATCTTGATGGTAAGAAGAATAAGCGTGATTTAATGTTGTTTGCAGTAGGCATAAGTGCAGGACTAAGAGCGGGTGACTTATTAAGCTTGAAATGGAATGACATACTAGATAACAAAGGCAATATAGTTAATACAGTTACTATAGTAGAGGAAAAGACAGATAAGAAAAGGGAATTTACATTAAATAACACCGCTAAAAAGGGAATACAGACCTATTTAGATAGTATAAGCAAAGATATTAACTATAATGACTATGTATTTAGTAGTCAAAAAGGTGGAGCATTAACCGTTTCTTCGGCTCACAAAATAGTCAAAACAACATTGAGAGAGTTAAATATCAAAGGGAACTATGGTACACACAGTTTAAGAAAGACATGGGCATATCATCAATACATCAATAACAGTAATAATCCAATGGTTTTACCTTATTTACAACAGATGTTAAACCATTCTAGTCAAGCGGTAACATTAAGATATATAGGTATTACAAAGGAAGTTATAAAAGATTTCTATAATAGTGTAAATCTATGGTAACACTCAATCAAATGGGTGTTATTTTTTTATTTAAAAACCCGTTACCCCGAACGATGATTTTTTACTCCGAGTAAACCTAATTTTTTACGCAGGTCAAAAAATCGCACTTTAAGAAAATAAAATTTTAAAATAAGGAGGAATTATTAATACATGGATAATATGAATATTAAAATAGGTACTTTTGATTATAAAGTATCAGAAACAAACCAACCATTATTATTGAATCATACAGAATGTGCAGGAATTATAGATTATGAAAATTTAACAATTCAAATAAGAAATGAAGGTAATTTGCAAAGAAAAAAACAAACTATATTACATGAATTATTTCATGGGATTATAAATGAATATAATATAGATATTTCAGACGTAAATGAAGAATATTTGGTAGAATCTTTAGGTACTGCAATGTATCAAATTATTAAAGATAATGAACAGTTAATAAAATATATAAGAGAATAATAGGAGGTTTTACATATGACTAATTTAGAAAGATTAAGAATGTCAATAGAAGGAATTAACATAGAAGATAATAAACTATTAATATATTTGGAGGAAAACAATCTAACTTCTACAGATAATTATAATCCTCAATCAAATACCAATAAAAAACAAATACTTAAAACTTCATTATCAATTTTGGAAGATGTGGCAAATAATCCTCAAACCATGAAAAGCTATAAAACGGATGATATAACTATTTCTAATTTTGCAGAAAATCTACAAAATAGAATAGACCAATTAGAAAAGAAAATAAGACAAATTCCAGATGATAATATGTTAAATGACAATGGTTCAAGTTTTATTTATATGTTTACTAATTAGGTGGTGATATGATGATGAATGTATTTGATACTGGATTTAAAGAAGATTTTGATTATATATTATCTACAATAGGCGAATCCATAACAATAAATGATAAGGATATAAAAACTGCATTAATAACAAAAGGAGATAATAAGGACAAACTAATAAACTATAAGAAAATAGTAACTAATTATACTATTAATACTGGTGATATAGTTAAATATAGGGATAAATTATGGATTATATTATCAGAAGTAAATGAAAGCAGAAATACATATAAATCTTTAATAAGAGAACTTCCACATACAATAAAAATATATATTGATAACACGCTCCAAGAAATTCCTTGTGTAATTGAATCTAGCAATAATGGAATTGTCGAGGGAAAATTCATAATTACTGGTGATGGTAATTTAAAATTAACTCTACAGGATAATACCATTACACAAAAAATCCATGAAGGTATGCGTATAATAAAATGGGGTTACGCTTGGAAGGTTATCGCCAAAAGTGGCGAAAACAAGGGTTTAACTTATATATTTTTTGAGAAAGATGCTACAAACTCCGCAACAGATGATATAGAAAATGAAATAGCCGACCGTTGGAAATATGAAGTAAAACATAATTATTCAATAGAAACACCTATAGAATTGAATATAAATAAAGGCAATACAAAACAATTAAGTGTAATTGTAAAAGATAGAATAGATAGTGGTACTGTAGTTGTAGAAAATCCTACTATTATGTATGTTAGTGGAGATGATAATATAGTTACAGTTAGCAATAGGGGATTAATTACTGGAGTTAATGAAGGTAATACGACTATTACTATAAAATTTGAAAACATAGAAAAGATTATTAATATTAGCGTTTCTAATGTTGTAGAGTTGGTTATTATTGGAAGAGATACAATGACATTAGATAGAACTAGAGAATATACTTCTAATATTCCAGTAAATTGGACAATAGAAGATATTGATAATAGAAGTGAAAAACCTTGGGCTACTATTACAAGTCAGACAGATACAAGTGTTACTGTTAAAACTACATCAGATTGGATTTTCAACGACGATAGTTGTAAATATTTCAATATAATCGCAACTGACAAAAATAATAGTAGTAATGTAATTAAAAAGAAGATAGAAATAACTGCATATTAAAGCATAAATAGAAAGGGGATAATAAAATGTACTTTGAGGAATTAAATAAGTATATTTTCATGGCACAGACGGAGATATTAAAAAATGATAAGATATGTAAATTATTATATAATACAGAAAAAAATTATATGAATAAGGAAATAACAGAAAGCGATAAGGAGTATATATTAGAAAATAATATATACCCCTTTAATTTTGTACCTACCGAAACAGAAAAGAAATGTATAATAAATATAGTTATAGATGACATACGTTCTGCCCCATGCAAAGATGGCAGTAAACATAGTTATATTAAGATTGGAAATGTTAATTTTATAGTCCTTTGTCACAAGGACTTATGGTTGACCAACAACGGTTTAAGACCTATATTAATTTTATCAGAATTAGATAAAACCTTTAATAAAAATTATCATAAATTCGAAAGCAATCAGATAGGATTTAATGGATTATACCACGAAGGAACACATTCAATTTGGAATAGTAGCGATTGGAGTGGGTATATAGTTACATATAGCACATTTACAATGTAGTAATATAATTAAAGAGACACTTATAAGGCACATAGGATTTAATTACTGTGTGCCTTATTTTTTTCTTTTTTTCAGGATTGTCAAATTTAAAAACTGCAAATGTATAATATGCCTTTAATATTATAATGTGTTATAATTGTTATATATTTGAATTAAGGGGGATTAATTATGGAGAAACCGAAAAATAATTCAACACCATTAATAGTAATAGGAATTATTATTATTTTACTTTTAGGAACGATTTTGTACACTTCTTATGCAAAAAATAAATCGAGTGATAGCTATTATAGGAAATGCATTCAAGAAGCGAGTGAATACGCAGAAAAGAAAGATTGGGATATGGTATTGGATGAAATAGAAAAATTAGACGGAATTGTTCCTAAAGATGAAAAATTAATGGAGCAAAGAGATTTAATGAAGTCAAGTGCAGAACTTAATAAATGCTTAAATAACGATTAAGTGAAAGTTCACTTAAATTTGTAAAAAAAGAGGGGATGAACGCATATTGAAAAAGATATTTAAGAATAAAAAAGTTATCATATCTTTATTAATTGTTATATGTTTGATAAGTGGCGGGGTGTTTGGATATAGCAACTTCATATCCGAAAAAGGACAAGTAAAAAGAGTAACCATCAAATTATTGAAATCAATAAAAAACGGACAAACTGATACATCATGTGTAAAAGATATAGAAAAATTTGATAGGGATTTTAACCAATTGTTTAACTATAAAATTTTAAAGATAAACAAAATGTATGACAAAAATGATAAAATTAAGTTATACGTAGTTACTTGTCAAATAGAAACCAATAATGAACAAGGACAAAAATGTACTAAACGTGCTTATGTGGATTTAGATAATTCCACAGGTAAATTTAAATCAGTAGGCTATATAAATAGCGATTATTAAAAGTCAGTTTTGTATTTACTGGCTTTTTATTTTGCAAAAAATGAGTAAGGATTATACACATATACCCTTTTCTTATATATTTATGATATTATGTAATTGGGGAGGTGAGAATGATGAAAATGAAAGAAAAATATACATATAAAGGTTATGAAATACAATTTGAATATTATCAAAATAGGAAACTAAAATATATTGCTATTTGTCAATGTGAACAAGAAAAAGTAAAAAAAGATGATGAAACATTTGAAGGTGCTAAAAATCAGATAATTAGATATATTGATAATATACCTAATTATAGAGAGTTATATAAATAATAATTAAAAAATAAAGGTGATGTTTTTATGGATATTAATATGTTTAAAAATAAAAATGAGTTAGATGGAGTTAATATGGAAACAGTAAAAGAAAAAATTAAAGAACAATTAATAATAGATTCTAATATTAAAAAAGATTTAGAAATGAAAAAAACCAGTTATAAAGATAGTATGGTAAATGATTTGAAAAATTTCCTAACAAAAGAATTAAATTTTATAGTTACTGAAAATAATGATGTTTTAACTTTTGAATTTGAAAGTAATGAAAAAGTATATAGAATTGAGTATTTAGAGAATAATCGAAGTGTATTTATTACACATAATTTTATTGGTAAATCAGAAACTAGCATAAATCTTTATATTGATTTTAATAATTTCCAATTAAATAAACTTGATTGGAGTTTAGAAGAAAATAATTCATTCTATAATGATAATGCTGAACAAACTATAAAATGTAGATATGTAGAACAGGACTCCATTGCATGGTATAAAAAAGAGTATAATAGTGTTAAAAGTTTAGTAGAGGAAAATATTCAAACAATGGATAATTTAAAAAATAAAGAGATAAAAGATTTGTTTATAGTGGTTGCAGATGAAAAAGAATATTCTAATATAATTGATTTAATAAAAAGTATAATAGAAAATAATTAAGGGGGTGCGTTGATATGGGAAATATTTATAAAGGACAAGATGCAATAAAATTATTAAAAAATAATATAGATAAAGAAAAATTTTACGAAATTATTTTTAAATCAGAAACAGTTCATGCACTTGTAAAAGGTGATTGTATTAATTATAAAGATAATAAATTTATAATACAAAGACAAAATATTAAAGGTGAAACAATTCAAAAGTATTATGAAGAAAATGATATATTAGAAGTAAATATAATTCCTTCAGCGGTTACTACAATAAACTTTGATTAATTTAGATGTGATTTTTTCACATCTTTTTTATATATAAAAATAAAATTAAGGAGGTCTTACAAAATGAAACTTTAGAGAAAGTTAATCATATAATTAATATAAGAAGTGTTAATTTTAAAAAAAATAACGTATACCATATATATTCAATGTGTTATAATATATAATAATGTTAATGTATGGAATGATTTGTAAGAAATAATCTATAAACCTAGATATATCAATACCTCATAGTTGCTACATTCTGAACTACATGGAGTTAAAGGAATGGAATTTAAGAATATTTTTTTAATTAACTGTAATGAAGGAATAATGCCGCATAATAATAGCAATAGTGATGCTTTAAGCTTGGAAGAGGAAAGAAGGCTTTTTTATGTAGCCATAACCAGGACAATAGATAATATATGGCTGTGTATAACAGAAAATATAAAAGGAAATAGGAGGGGGGTTTCTAGATTTATAGATGAATGTAGTTTACAGGATAAAAAAAATAAAAAATATATTAGAGAAGGAACGGAAGTAATGCATAAAGTTTTTGGAAAAGGTAAAGTTATAGAGGTAGGGGATAATCATCTGTCTATAATGTTCAATGATGAAACCAAAAGAAAATTTGATACTATATTAACCTTAAATAGTGGATTATTGAAGGTTCAATAAAGTATTAGAGTATATTATTAAAAAATACATGTATTTAATATTGATTTTTGAAGGAAATGTGATATACTAAAACGTGTAATAGAATAGGGATTATATAATAGCTAAGGAGGTTAATTTTATATGGTTGAATTCAAGAAGATGTGGGAAGATGTTTCTAGTATGGTGGCAGAACATAAAATTGACAGTTGTAATTTGAATATAGTGGAGACTTATGATGATGGCTTTATAATCCAATACGATAATAAAAATTTTTTTGTAAATAAAAAGAATTTTATAGATTTTTGGTGTAAAATGCTTTATTATAAAGAGGTTTCTAAAGAGGAACTTGCTAACTGTGAGGATGAAACACAAAAGTGTGTGTATGAAATAGTCCAATCGCTTCCTTATGTAAGTGAAGAAAGTAATACTTTAAGGTTAATGAAATAGTATTATTGAATGTTCAAAACTATTATTATATAATGTTTTTATAAGAAAATATATGAAAGCTCATATTCTAAGAATATGAGCTTTAAAACTATTTAAAAAGAGGAGAAATTATGGGGGAATATAGTATTAATGAAAAAAATGTTATTTTTTCTTTAGATATTGGAACAAGAACAGTTATTGGAACAGTTGGAGTAGTAAATGACAGCAAATTTAATATTATAGCAGAAAAATGTTTAGAGCATTCTGAAAGAGCAATGATAGATGGGCAAATACATAATATTAATATAGTATCAGAAGAAGTTATAAGTTTAAAAAGAGAATTAGAAGAAGAAATAGGTATGGAACTTCAAAATGTAGCTATAGCTGCGGCAGGAAGATTTTTGAAGACTACTACTTCAAAAATAGAAATTGATTTGGGTTCGCTTAAAGATATAGACAAAGAAATTGTAAGAGGACTAGAGTTAACAGCCGTTAAGGAAGCAGAAAAAAGTATATCACAAAATATAAATAGTAAATTGTACTGTGTGGGATATAGCGTTAAAAATTACTATTTAAATGGATATGTGATTTCTAATCTTCTATCTCATAAAGGAGATAATATAGGGGTAGAGGTAATATGCACATTCTTACCTAGGTCCGTAGTGGATAGTTTGTACTCTGTTATGGAAAGGGCAAATCTAAAGGTAAAGAGTTTAACGTTAGAACCTATAGCTGCTATGGAGGCTGTTGTACCAAAAAGTTTTAGGCTTTTAAATATAGCTCTTATAGATATAGGAGCAGGTACATCAGATATAGCTATAAGCAATAATGATTCTATAGTTGCCTATGGAATGGTTCCACAAGCAGGGGATGAAATTACAGAGGTTATAGCTAAAAATTATTTAGTAGATTTTAATACAGCAGAACTAATTAAGAAAAATTGTACATTAGGAGAAAAGGTAAAGTATAAAGATGTATTAGGTATGGAAAATGAAGTGGAAAGTAAGGGGATAATTAAAAGCATAAAACCGGTAGTGGATAAAATAACTGAGGAAATAGCAAATAAGGTTATGGAGTTAAATGGAGGTAAGTCTCCCAGTGCCGTATTTCTTGTAGGTGGAGGAGCGTATACTTGTAATTTGCCAGAAATATTAGCAGAAAAACTTCAATTGCAACCTAATAGAATTGCTATTAAGAATAGAAAAGATGTGGTTAATTGTCTATGTAAGGATAATAAATTAGATTCTATCGGAGTTACAGTTTTAGGCATAGCTTTAGAGGCCATAGATAAAGCAGGAAAAGACTTTATTGATGTAATTTTAAATAATAAGGTAGTTAGTTTATTTAATTCTCATAGTCATAGCGTAAAAGAAGTAATGCTTCAGGCAGGTATAAATCCTAAGGTTCTTATAGGTAGAAATGGTGAAAATGTAAGATTTATTTTAAATAACATTCCAAGAATAGCCTTTGGTGAACTGGGTACAAAATCAGAAATAACAGTAAATGCAGTGCTAGCAAATATGGATACTGAAGTACATGAAGGAGATAACATAAAAGTTGAATTTGCAAAACATGGTAAGAATGCTGCTCCAAAAGTATATGAATATTTAAAAACTGTAGACACTGTAAGTTTTTATATAAATGAAAAATTAACTAATATGGAACCAGTGGCTTTAAAAGATGGCGAAAGAGTTGCAATAGACTACATAATTAGAGAGAATGATGAAATAACCATTATATATCCTTCTACCTTAGGGGAATATAAAAAGTATATTGGAGAAGAAGAATTGAATTTTTTTATGAAGGGTAACGCATTAGAGGATACATATGATATTAAAGAGGGTGACCAAATTTATACTGAACAAATACAGGATATATCTATAAATAAAGTCAACAATAGTATAGAGAAAGAGAAGGAATATATACAAAACCATAATAGTTATATACAAAAGCAAAATATATATAAGCCCAAAGAGGAAATACAGGAAAATTTTACGCAAATAAAAACAGTAGAAGTTATAGTAAATGGAGAAAAAGTAATAATGAATAATAAAGAAAAATATGTATTTATAGATGTATTCCAATTCATAAATTTCGATTTATCAGTAGTAAGAGGAAAACTTGTGTTACTACTAAATGGAAACAATGCAGGTTATTATGATGAAATTTCTGATGGAGATATAATTACAGTAGCATGGGAATAATAATATACAGAATGGAGAGTTATTATGGATTTTTTTACAAAAGCTTTAGAGATAAAAGATGAAGTTATAGGATATAGAAGAGATTTTCATCAGCACCCTGAGTTAGATTACGAATTGCCTAGAACTTCTAGTATAATTAAAGAGTTTCTAAAAAAAGAAAATATAGAGTATAGAGAGACAGCTCAAAGTGGTATATGTGCTCTAATAAAGGGAAATGGCAATAAAACCATAGCTATAAGGGCAGATATGGACGCACTTCCTATTCAGGATAAAAAAAATTGCCCATATTCATCTTTAGAAAAAAATAAAATGCATGCCTGTGGTCATGATGCCCATATGGCTATTTTAATGGGAACCGCTAAGATACTTAACTCTATTAAAAATACATTAAGAGGCAATGTAAAATTGCTATTTGAACCTGCAGAAGAAACTACTGGGGGAGCAAAGGTTATGGTAAAAGAAGGAGTTCTAGATGATCCTAATGTAGATGCGGTTATAGGTCTTCATGTAGAAGAATGGCTTAATGTTGGTGAAATAGGATTAAAAAGAGGAGTTGTAAATGCTGCATCTAATCCATTTACCATAAAAATAATTGGGAAAGGTGGTCATGGGGCAAGTCCTAATGATACAGTAGACCCAATTGTAATAAGTGCTAATGTAATAAATGCTCTTCAAACTATAATAAGTAGAGAAATTTCGCCTACGGATCCAGGGGTTATAACCATAGGAAGTATACATGGTGGTACAGCACAAAATATTATACCAGATGAAGTTGAAATAAAAGGAATAATGCGTACCATGAAAAAAGAACAAAGAGAGTATGTAAACAAAAGATTTGTGGAGCTTGTAGAAGGAATAGTATCTTCAATGAGGGGTAAGTGTGAAATAAATATTGAAGAAAGTTATCCCAATCTTTATAATGAGGATATGCTTCTAGAAAAATTTAAAAAGGTGTCTACAAAAATATTTAGAGAAAATAATGTTAAAATGTTAGAAGAACCAAGGATGGGAGTTGAAAGTTTTGCGTATTTTTCAATGGAAAGACCATCGGTATTTTATTATTTAGGTTGTAGAAATGAAGAAAGGGGAATAATAAGTCCTGCACACAGCAGTCTTTTCGATATAGATGAAGAATGTATACCGTATGGAATAGCTATGCATTGTGCTTTTGTAGAGGAGTTTTTAAATAGCTAGAACCGGGCAACAAATGAAAAATAGGAGTGATACAATATGAAAATAGAAATAGGATCAAATGAAGCTGGACAGAGAATGGATAAGTTTTTAAGAAAACTGCTTAAAGATGTACCTTTAAGCAGGATATTTAAATCCATAAGAACTGGCCAAGTACGAGTGAATGGAAAAAAAGTAAAGCAAAATTATTCTCTTAATGAAGGGGATATTTTAGTTTTTGAAGATATACAAACAAACTCTTCTAAAAAGGAAGTAAAGAAATTAGATACTGGATTTTTAAAGATAACTTATGAAGATGAAAATATTTTAATTGTAGAAAAGTGGCCAGGAGTTTTGGTTCACTCAGATAAAAAAAATGGAGAAGATACATTAACAGACTATGTATTATCTTATCTTTTTGAAAAAGGGGATTATACACCAGAAAAAGAAATAACCTTCACTCCAGCACCTTGTAATAGATTAGACAGAAATACATCTGGAGTAGTAATATACGGTAAAAATTTCGAGAGTTTAAAACTTTTAAATGAGCTTATTAGAGAAAGAAGAATTAAAAAATATTATACAGCTTTAGTAATAGGTAAGATTAATGATGGAACTTATGAGGCCTATATAGCTAAAGATGAAGATAGTAATATATCTAAAATTTATAAAGAACCCAAAGATAACACTAAAAAAATAGCTATGGATGTTAAAGTAGTTCAAACCATAGGAGCATACACATTAATAGATATAGATTTGATAACAGGAAGAAGCCATCAACTTAGAGCACATTTAAGCTTTTTAGGAAATCCAATAGTGGGTGATCTTAAATATGGTGATAAAAAGATAAATAACTTCTTTCAAAACAAATATGCATTAGATTTTCAATTTTTATATGCATATAAGTTAATATTTAAGAACTGTGATGGAAAGTTAGCTTATATGCAGAATAAAACTATAGCAGAGAGTTTACCACCTATTTTAAAGAAAATTAAGAAAGATGTATTTAAATTTTAGGAAGGTGCTTTTATGAAAAAACAATCTATAACTAAAAGTTTTGCGGTGCTGTCAGCTGCACAAATTATATCAAAAGTGTTATCTGTAGTTTACTTACCTTTTTTAATAAATATATTAGGAGATAAAGGATATGGTATGTATGCTGCTGCATATATAGTTTATGCATTTATATATGTGGTAACTAACTCAGGAATACCAGTGGCTATTTCAAAAATAATGTCTGAGTTATTTGCTTTAGAGAACTATAAAGATGCTGTTAAAAGCTTTAAAATCGCTAGGACAATGCTCCTAGCTTTAGGTATAATTATGTCGGTTTTAATGTTCTTCTTAGCAGCACCACTGGCTGAAGTTACAAAGTCTAAATCATCAGCTTTAGCAATCAAAGCTTTAGCTCCTACGGTGTTGTTTACTTCTATACTTACAGCTTATAGGGGATATTTTCAAGGAAGAAGTAATATGACACCAACGGCAATATCACAGGTTATTGAGCAAATAATAAATATAGTGTTTAGTCTTGTTTTTGCTGCTATATTAGTGAAAAAGGGACCTGAGATGGGAGCAGCAGGAGGAACTATAGGTACTTCATTAGGAGCTTTTGTAGCTTCCGTATATTTGGTCATGGTCTATCATAAGAATAGATATATAAAAGTTCCTAAAGGGTATAGTACCAAGAAAATAAAAAGATATAGTAATAAAAGATTAATGAAAAAAATATTGAATTATTCAATACCTATGACAGTATGTATAGGACTACAAAATGCAGGAGCACTGGTAGATCTTTGGAATGTAAAATCTAGATTAATTTCTGCGGGATTTGCTAGCGTTACTGAAGAACTATTTGGATGGCTAAGCAAGTACAATAGTTTAATAAATGTACCTATAGCCATAATATCTTGTTTAGCAGCAGCACTTTTACCTGCTATATCTGGTGCCGCAGCTTTAAACGATAAAAAAGAAGTAGGAAAAAAGATAAATTATGCATTTAGATTATGTTTTTTAATATCAATACCTTCAGCTTTTGGACTTGCTGTCTTAAGTAAACCTATATATCAGCTTCTTCATGTTAGAGGTGGATATATGCTGATGCTTTTAGGATCTTCAGTGGTGGTTCTTATGTCTGTAGTTCAAATTCAAACAACTATTTTACAAGGTATAGGAAAGTTGTACTTAGTTACCTTATATGCTATTTTGGGATTATTAGGAAAAATAATTACAAATTATCTACTTGTGGGCATAGCTAAAATAAATATATTAGGTGCTGTAGCAGGAAATATAGTATGTTTCTTAATACCATTATTTTTAAATTATATTACTATAAATAAAGTTTTAAAGGTAAAAGTTAATTTATATAAAAATATGAAAAAACCATTAATAGCATCTGTAATTATGAGCATAGCAGTGTTAGCAGTATACTTAACTATTAATGGAGTTATATCACTAGCATTTAAAGGATATATAAGTAATGCAGTAGGTACGTTAGTAGCTATTGCAGTTGGAGCTCTAGTGTATTTATATAGTTTAATAGTGTTTAAGGGAATAACAAAAAAGGATTTGGAAACTATTCCAAATAAATTAATTAGATTATTGCCAAAAAAAATGATTAGTCTTATAAAGTAGAAAAAAGTCCTTCAAATTTTAATATTTGAAGGATTTTTTCTGTTCATATGCAGGAGTAAGACAGTTGTTTACGAGTGATTATGGCTTAAAATAGGATATAAAATAGAAGAAGAAAAAATATATATTCCAAATCCCAGTATCACCAAGAAAATATTTTTTACAATTAAATTATTAATATTTATTATATTATTTAATATAGTTAAAGTTAAGAATACTATTATTCCTAAAAATAAATTAGTTAGTACATTAATAAAGGAGAAACTTATAAAATATTCTTTTTTAATCTCATACATATTTGCAACTAATGTAAACAATGAGGTTATTATTAAACTAATTCCATAACCATAAATGTTTATTTCTGGGATAGATACTAGGATATATATTAAAATTAATTCTATTAAGGCAGATAAAACTGAATTTCTTAAAACTATTTTTTGTTTTCCAAGACCATTTAATATACCAAAGGTTGTACTAGATACATATATAAAAGGAGCTGATAAAGCTGCAAATTTAATAAAAGGTGCTAAATCGTTTCTTTTGAAAAATAACTGCCCTAAGTTATCCGGTATGCTAAGGCAAATAAAAAGTGTGGACATACCTAGAACAAAAGATATATTTATAACTTGTGAAAAACGTCTTTGAAGCGATGAGAAATTTCCCTTACTTAAATTTTCTGATATATCTGGAACTAGTATAGTGGAAAGAGAACTCACTGCTATAAAGGGAAAGAAAATTATAGTAAATGCCATTCCAGAAAATTTACCTATTAAAGCTAATGCCTCTTCATGTAACAATCCACCATATATTAGTCGCTTAGGCAGCATTAAGGTAGACACTGTATATAAACCTGTGGTTAACATACCATTTATACAAAGAGGTAAAGAGATTGTTAATACTCCCCAAACAAGTTCTAGAGATTTTTTAGTGTTTTTATGATATACAGAATAATCACATTTACTTTTTTTATAAAATATGAATAAAAATATAAAACTAAAAAATTCTCCTATAGTTAAAGCCATATATGTTATAGTAACAGTTCTGGTTACATCAGTAAGTTTAAAATAAGATATAAGAGATACTATAACAATCATTCTAACAGCTTTTTCTAAAATATCTATAAGGGATGGAGTAAAAACTTTAGATATACCGTAAAAATATCCCTTTAAAATTGCAGATAAAGCTACAAAAATAATAGCAGGACATATAATCCAAAGGGAATATAGGGCTCTAGTATCTTTTATTATATTGTTACTTATTAGTGGTGAAAATAGAAATAGAATTAATGCTATAATTAAAGCCCAGAAAAAATCAAAGAATAATGAAACTTTTACAGATTTATGTAGATTTCCAAATTCTCTTTTTCCATTAAAATAGGCACATTGTTTTGACATAGCAGTAATCATTCCACCACAAACAACTACAGCGAAGAAATCATACACAGGCATTATTAGAGAATAAAGTCCAAGGCCCATGGCGCCTAAACTCTGGGATAAAATTATAGAAAACATAAATTTAAGTATTCCAGTTATAAAATTAGAACAAGTAAGTATAATTGAATTTTTAAAAAAAGCATCTTTATTCATAAAAATATCCTCACATATATTAATGTCATTAATATTTATGTGAGGAAGTAAAATTATATTCTTTATTTTAACGTCCGCTGGCTTTTAATATGTTATTTTGATGAGTTGTATCTATAGAATTGTTTACATGGCTTGTACTATTATAAAAATACATATCAAAATGTCCGGATACTCCGTTATTATATATATTAGTGGTAGAATGAGGCATACCAGTGACACTAACAGCTAATTGGTAGTAGCTATTACCTTGCTTAAAATATAACACCATAGGTCTTTTTTTACTCCAAGACCAAGAACCAAATATTCTTTTCATTGTATAAGTATCACTTTGAGTTAAAGGAATTATGTCTGCATGATTGGAACCACCATAATATTTCACATCGAAAGACATACCGGTGCTAATATCTTTTAAAGTTCCGATAGTATCCACAGTGAAAAGTCTTCTAGCATTTTCCCAGGTATAAATATCACCATAATAATTACTTTTCCTGGTAGCATAAATATTTATCCCTACAGGTTTAACTACAGTGGTTGAATTAATAGGAATAGTTAAAATTTGACCAGGCATTATGGTGTAGCTAGATAGTAAATTACTTTTATATATGGTTTCCATAGTAGTGTTAAATTTCTGAGAAATGCTCCATAAATTATCACCAAATTTAACTGTATAGTTTGTGGTTTGAATATTAGAATTTGCCACTGAAGAATCATTTACGATAAGTTTTTGACCAACATATATGTAGTTTGGATTAGATAAATTATTTAGATTAATAATTGAAGAAATTGTAGTGTTAAATGCTTTAGATATCTTCCAAAGAGTGTCGCCACTTTTTACACTATAACTTATGGTTTGGGCATGTACACTTATTGGAAAACTTAAAAGAAATGTTGTTAATAATATGCAAATTTTTTTGTTTTTCATAATTGCCTCCTTAATGCTTATAAGATTTGTAGAGTTATATAAAAAGTATAATATAAATTAAGAAAATTTTTTATAGTAGATAGAAGGCTGAATTGGCATATAAATGTAAAAAGCAATTTATATAATTGAAAAATTTAGCATTATGTTGTTTTGATTATATGTTCAGTATTGATGTATAATAATAAGTAATAACTAAATTATTTTAACTAAATAAAAATGAGAAAAATTATATTAGTTCATTAAAATTAGAAGCAGAGTAAATGTTTATCTAGGATTAAGGGCTAGAAGTTAACACATTTATGTTCTAAAGTTTATAGGCAGGAAAATATTTATAATTTGAAGTAAGTTTTTCTCATTTACAATATGGATGAAATAAGGAGATGTGATAGAAATGTTAAAATGTAGCGTATGTGGAATGATTATAAATGAAAAGAATTATAATATAAATAATAGCGGTATACCTGAAAAAAATAGCTTAAAAGAAATAAAATATTGTCCATTTTGTGGAGTACCTAATGAATACCTAGTTTCTTTAGATGAAAAAATTATAGAGGTTAATGATGGTAATTTGGATGAAAAGACTGAAAAAATATTAGATCATGCTATGAAATTGGAAGTATTTAATAGTGAATTTTATGAGGAAGCTGCACTTTTGGTAGAAAATGAAGAGGTTAAAAAAATGTTTCTTCACTTAGCTAAAATAGAATTTGTACATGCAAAAATTCATCAAAAGATGGCTGGATTTCAAGAACTTCCTAAATTGACTAAGTTAGATTACAGCAAGTATAAAGGGGATGGAGGAGATAGAGATTTATTGGAAATGGCAAGAAAGCGAGAAATGCATGCAGTAGAGTATTATAATAAGTATAGAAGAGATGTAAATGATGAGAATGTAGCGAAAATATTCAAGGCATTGTCAGAAGTCGAAAAAGATCATGTGGAGATGGAAGAAGAAGCACTTTAAACATATATTTTAATCTATATACATATTAATCTTTCCAATAAAATATATATAATTTAGGAATAATTATTTTGGAGAGGAATATGAAAAAGATAGTTAAGTGGGTTATTGTAATAATAGTATTGGCGATTTTAAGTTTCAATATGAATAGATATATTAATAATAAAATAGATATTAAATTTCTAGAGGAAAATTTTAATTGTCAATTACGTTTTAAAGGTTTAAAAGGTGCTAGAGACTTCTGTATTTCGGATAAAGGTGAATACTATATAGCTTACAAGGATAAAATTCAAGTTGTTAAAAGCAATGGCAATAGTTACTATTTATTTAAAGATAGAGATTTGAACATAAATAGTATAGCCTTATATAATAATAAATTGTATTATTCTTCGAAAAAGGCAATATATGAATATGATTTAGAAAAGAATAAGCGTAAAATTTTAATAGAAAAATTACCTAATTTTGGCGACTATTCTAATAGTAAAATAAAAATAGAAGGAAATAACTTATATGTGTCTATAGGAACGGCCACCAATTCTGGAATAGTTGGTGAGGATAATGATTGGCTGAGGGAACAACCATATAATTGCGATATTTCTCCCAAAACATGTATATTAAAAGGCAAGAATTTTGGTGATAAAAAAACAGGAGCTTTTGTACCTTATGGTACTTCTAATGTAAAGGGACAAATAATACCTGGACATTTTCCTGGTAACGGTAGCGTTTTAATATATAATTTAGATACAGGAACCCTTGAGAACTTTGCTTGGGGTATAAGAAATATAGAAGGAATGGAATTTAATAGTGAACACAAATTAATTGCCATTATAGGAGGTATGGAAGATAGAGGACTTAGACCCGTTAAAGGTGATGTAGATTATATATACCAAATAAAAAAAGGAATGTGGTATGGCTGGCCTGATTATTCAGGTGGCGACCCAATAAATTCTCCTAGATTTAAAGGTAAGAATGGTGAAAGAATAGGATTCTTGCTAGATAAGCATCCTTCTACTAACCCACCTGCACCTTTATATCAACATGAAACACTTAATACTTTATGCGATTTGACAGTAGACAAAAATGGATTACTGGGATATAAAGATGCTATTTATTTTTTTGATGCCAAGGAGATGAAACTTTATAGCTTAACTAAAAATTTAGTATTAAAAGAAAAGGCACTTATAGAGGGAAGTGAAAAGATTTCTTTGGAATTTAGTGAAGAGGGATTAAATATACTAGATAGAAAAAGGGGCGTTCTTTGGATTGGAAGCATTGGTCCAGAAAAAGTAACGGAAAATAACAAATTTCTTTATTTTTATTTAGTAATATTATCTTTGTGCATTATAGGAGTAATAATTTACACTAAAGTGAAGAAAATAATGTGTAAGAATAAATAGTATAAAGTGACTGGGGGAAATTTTTAATGAGTGCAAAAAAAATCGAAAGAACTTATGGAAGTACATTAAAGGGTTTAATGTTTGCGGTGAATCCAATTAAAAAAAAGGTTTTAAAAACTCACTGTACGGTTCATAAATTTATAAATTTAAAAGCTGTAAATATATTAAAAATAAATGGTTATGAACAGGAATATAATTTTTTCAGAGAAAATATAAGAAATATGAATGAAGGAGTAGTTTGGGCGGATCAAGACTTTAAGAGCTCCAATCATTTTTATCATGTAGTAAAGGGAAAAGGCCTTTATGGATTTTCAGATGCGCTTACAGAATGCAAAAAATATTATGGAAGTTCCATTGTATATTTAAAAAAAAGAGAAATTAAAAAATCTCTATTTTATTTTGGTGCGGCTTGCCATTTGATTCAAGATGCTACAGTGCCTCAGCATGTTAATAATAAATTATTAAAAAGCCATAGAAAATTTGAAATATGGATAATAAGTAGGCTCATGAATGATTATTCCTTTGAAGAAGAAAAAGGTATTAAAAGATTTTCTCATATAGAAGAATATATAAAAAATAATGCTGTGTATGCAGATGATACTTATAGGAAATTTAAGGATATCGATGACTTAGAAGAAAGATATGATAAAATATCAAAAAACATAATAAGTGAGGCTCAAAAGACAACTGCAGGATTTTTATTAGATTATTATGATGAATATAAAGACACTTATTCCAAATGATGGAATAAGTGTCTTTTTTATATTATAATTAGTAATAAGATTAAATTAAATAATTTAAATTATACAATAAATAAAAACTTATGAATAAATAAAATCCATAGACTTTGGAGGGGATAAATTTGAAAGAAAAAATATTAGATTTGCATGAGATAAAATTACAGGGAAGCGTTTTAGATATTGGATATAAGGATTACGGCATAGTGTATAATCTTTGTAAACGAAATGATAAGTTACTGGATATAGATTATGTATGTAATGAAGGAAAAGAAGCTTTGAATAGGAATAAGTATGACAAATGTGTTATGTTTTTTTCTTTAAAAAATATTTGGACAAACAGTGAAAAAGAAAAGGCTTTTCAGTTTGCATGGGAAACATTAAAAGATCAAGGAGAAATTTATATATGGGATGTAGATAAAGGAATAAAAAAAGTATTTAACTATAAAATAAAAGTTATAATCTCCGAAAATAATATAAGATTAATAAATTTGATAGATATTAACCCCTTTAATGACAATTCAAAAGAGAATATAATAAAACTATTAACTTCGAAATTTGATATAATGGATTTTGACTACAATGATGAATTGTTCTTTATAAGAGCTAAAAAGAAAGGATGTTAATATGAAAGTTTTATTAGTAGGTATTAATTCAAAATTTATTCACAGTAATTTAGCAATAAGATATTTAAAAGCATATACAAAGGATTTAAAGTATGAATGTAATACATTAGAATTTTCAATAAATGATTTAAAAGAAAGAGTAGTAAAAGAAATAATAAAAGAAAAACCTGATGTGATAGGTTTTTCTTGTTATATATGGAATATTCAATTTGTTAGAGAGGTTGCAACCATAATAAAGTTAATAGATAGTAACATAGCTATTTTTGCAGGAGGACCAGAGGTATCCTTTGAACCTAGGAAATTTTTAATGCAAAATAGCATGGATTATATTATAGAAGGAGAAGGAGAAGAAACATATAGGGAATTTATTAAGGTGGCTTTAGAAAATATAAAAAATAATGAACTACTTAAGGAAAACATGAAAAAAGTAAGGGGGCTTTACTCTAAAATTGATGAAGAAGTTTATTATGGTGGAATTAGAGAAATACTAGATATAAATAAAGTAGTTTTTCCCTATACTGAAGATGAAAACTTAGAAAATAAAATAGTATACTACGAAGCTTCTAGAGGATGTCCATTTAGGTGTAAGTACTGTCTTTCTTCTGTAGATAGAAAAGTGAGATTTCTAGATATAGACAGAGTAAAAAGTGAATTGAAATTTTTCTTGGATAAAAGGGTTAGACTTGTAAAATTCGTTGATAGAACATTTAACTGTAAAGATGATTTTGCTAAAGAAATATGGAGTTTTATAGTAGAGCAGGATGAAAGTATAGACACTACTTTTCATTTTGAGATTTCAGCAGATTTGCTTAAAGAGGAACAAATAGAGATACTTCGAAGGTCTCCAAAAGGAAGAATCCAATTTGAAGTAGGTGTTCAAACTACCAATAATAAAATTCTAAAAAATATAAATAGAACTGTTAATTTTGAAGATATAGAATATAAGGTTTTAGAGGTGGAGAAACTTAAGAATATAAAACAACATTTAGATTTAATAGCAGGATTGCCTGGAGAAGATTTTCAATCCTTTAAAAAGTCTTTTGATCAGGTATATTCAATTAAACCAGAAGAAATACAGCTAGGATTTTTAAAATTACTTAAGGGAACTCCTATGATTAAAGAAAAGGATAAATGGGGCATGGTATATTCACCATATCCACCTTATGAAATATTAAAAACTAAGGATATTAGCTATGAAGAAATATGTATATTAAAAGGGATAGAGAAAATGGTTGATAAGTACTATAACTCTAATAAATTTAATAATATACTAAAATATTTTGAAAAGTACTATTCCAGTGCTTTTGAATTTTATAGAAGTCTTGCAAGCTTTTTTCAGCAAAGTGGATATTTTGACAGAAATATATCTTCCGTTCAGTACTATGAAGTATTTCTTCTTTTTAATGAAAAAGTGCTAAAGGAGAGTAATTATGCATTAAATGAAATTATTAAATACGATTATTTATTGCATAATAAGAAAAAGTGGGTTCCCCCATTTATAAATAGAAAAGTTGACAAAAATGTTAACAAGCTAATTCGTGATTGGATGAAGTCTAATGCAAATTATGAAAAATTAGATTTTCATGTAGAAAAATTCTTCATTGACATATATAAATTCTTGCAGGAGGGAATCACAGAAAACAGGGAATCATATATAATTTTTCAAGAAAATGGACCTTGTAAAACTAAGGAAATAAGCGAAGTTGTAGAAAAATTAATTTATAATGAAAAAATTTAAAAAATTGTGTATAAATAAAGAAAAGCTACTTAAAAAGCAATAATCTAATTTAATTCCTTCAAAGTTTGTTGAAATTAATTGTTAAAGTAAGTATAATGAAGTTGTAATGATTACTATATAAAGTATTATAGATGCATAGGATATTAGGCATTTGTTATTACTTTAAATATTAATATATACAAATAAAGGTGGTGATACTTTGGCATTAGAAGCTATTTTAGAAGTTAAAAAGGCAGAAAGTGAAGCTGATGCACTGGTTAAAAAAGCTGAAATTCAAAAGAAAGAAATAATTAAAAATGCTTCCTTAGAAGCAGAAAATCAATACAATAAAATAATAAATAGTGCAAAGGCAACAGCAAAGGAAATGTATGATAAAGCTGTAGAGGGAGGAAATAGTGAATCTAAACCTATTTTTGACCAAGGCAAGAAAGAGGTTGAAGAAATACTAAATACCTCTAGTGAAAAGAGAGAAGATGGGATTAAATTAGTGATTGAGAGGATCGTGAATATTCATGGCAATAGTTAAAATGAATAAGTTTACTTTGCTAACCTTTGAATCACAAAAAGAAAAGCTTCTAGAGGCTCTTCAAAATTTTGAAGGAGTTCAATTTATAAATCTTCAAGAGGAACAAACAATAGAAGAAGTTGAAGAATTCAAAGAGCTAAGAAGAGATGAAGTAGATTCAAAGTGTGCAGAGTACGAAGAAAATTTATCTAAGTTGAAGTTTGCTTTGGACTTTCTTCAAGGTTATATTCCTCAGAAATCCGGATTGAAAGCTTTTTTACAGGATAAGAAAGAATTATCTTACAGTGGATTAAATAGCATTATGGAAAAAAACTCTTGGAAAGAGACTTATTCAAATTTAAAAGAAAGAGAAGTTAAATTAAACACATTGAATAATGAAAGGACAAAATACGAAACAGAAATAAGTAGTTTAGAACTTTGGAGAAATTTTGATGCTCCTTTCAAATATTTAAAAGAGTTTAAGAAAACTTCATATTTTTTAGGAAGTTTAGCTAAACAATACGAGCAGGAACTGACTTCAAAATTTCAAGATGAAATCAAGTATGGTCATTTAGAAATATTAAATAGTCAAAGTCAGGATATATATGTATTTGCCATAGTTCATGAAAGTGAAACGCATAAAGCTGAAGAACTTCTTAAAAATTATGGATTTAGCTATCTTGCTTTAAATTATGAAGAAGAGCCAAAGGTTTTAATAGAAAACTATAGTGCTAAAATTATGGAAATAAACCATGAGGAAGAAATAATAACTGAAGAAATTAAAAAATTTGGTAACAAAATAGAAGATTTACAACTAGCTTATGAATACTATAACAATTTGGTTATAAGAAATTATGCTTCAAATAATTTTCTAAAGACAAAGAAGATAGTTACAATTTGTGGATGGAATACTTTGGATAATAATTCAGAGTTAGAGAACACAATTAAAAAGGTGGTTGGACAAGATTACTATTTAGAGTTTAGCCAAATTAGTGAAGAAGAAACAGAAAAAGTACCTATTAAACTTAAAAATGGCGGCTTTTCTTCAGCTTTTGAAAGCTTAGTTGAAATGTATAGTTTGCCTCTTTATTCTGAAGTAGACCCTACACCAATATTGTCAGTATTTTATTTTATATTCTTTGGCATGATGCTTTCTGATGCAGGTTATGGACTTATCATGGTCTTGGCATCTTTATTTGCTATTAGTAAGGTTAAAGACCCTGAAAGAAGAAAAAGTTTTAAATTGTTTTTCTTTGCTGGAATATCTACTATGATATGGGGGGCCATTTATGGAGGATGGTTTGGAGATTTATTAAATTATTTTGGAATAAAACCGCCTATGCTAATTGACCCAACCAAGGATATATCACAAATTTTTATACTTTCACTTGCTTTTGGTGTTATCCATGTGTTTGTAGGTTTAGGTATAAAAGCTTATATATTAATAAGAGCCGGAAAACTAAAAGATGCAATATGTGATGTATTAACATGGTATTTAACACTAATAGGTGCAATTCTTATGTTGGTAGGAATTGGTGGAAGCTTGGGAAAATGGATGTTAATAGCTGGTTTAGTAGGATTGTTATTAACACAAGGTAGAACAGCTCCGACTCTAGGAGGAAAGATAGGTGGAGGGCTATATGGAGTTTATGGTGTTACAGGATATCTAGGAGATATAGTGTCCTATTCAAGACTTCTTGCATTAGGTCTAGCTACTGGATTTATAGCCAATGCCTTAAACTTAATAGTAAGTCTTTTCCCTGTACCAATAAAATATGTGTTATCTCCTATACTATTTGTGGGATTACATTTATTTAACCTTGTAATTAATGCTCTTGGAGCTTATGTTCATGCAGCTAGATTGCAGTACTTAGAATTTTTCGGGAAATTTTATGAAGGCGGAGGAAGAAAATTCACTCCATTTAAGCTTTCAGAAGAATATATAAAAATAACTAAATAACAAGGAGGATATTAGATATGGAAAATATGTCATGGATTAATTTCTTTATAAAAAACAATGGTGGTATGATTTTTGCACTATTAGGAGCAGCACTAGCAGTTGGATTAGCAGGTATAGGTTCAGCTAAAGGTATAGGAACAGTTGGAGAAGCAGCTTCAGGACTTATGACTGAAGAACCAGAGAAATTTGGTAAAACATTTATATTGGTTGCTCTTCCAGGTACTCAAGGTCTTTATGGATTTGTTATAGCACTATTACTATTCACTAAGATAGGAATATTTGGTGGCCAAATGCCAGCTTTTGATTTAGGTTTAAAATATTTTATGGCTTGTTTACCAGTTGCTTTAGCAGGATGGAAATCAGCTATAGCACAAGGTAGAGTTGCAGCATCAGGTGTTCAAATATTAGCTAAGAGACCAAATGACGTAATGAAAGGCGTTATATACGCTGTTATGGTTGAAACCTACGCAGTATTAGGTTTTGTTGCATCATTATTTATGGTTTTATTTGTAAAATAGTTTGGAGTGAAGCGTAATGGCTAATGTGAATAATTTAATAAGTAAAATTTTAGAAGAAGCCAAAATTAAAGAAAAAGAAATCTTAGCTAATGCACAAGAAGAAAAAAACAAGATAGTGGATAAGAGAATTTCAGAAGCTAAAATTTTAGAAAAAGAAATAATAGAAAAAGCTAAAATAGAAGCAACTACAAAAAAAGAAAGAATAATCTCTAGTTCACAACTTAAAGTGAGAAATGATAAGCTAGAAGCTAAACAACAAATCATCCAAAAGACTTTTGATGAAGCTGTAGAGAGTTTAGCTAATCTTTCAAAAGAACAATTTATGCAATATGTTGAAAATAAAATACTTTCTTTAGATATTTATGGAGACGAAAGTTTAATACTAAATGCTAAAGGTAAGGAAATGATTACGTCAGAATTTATTAATGATTTAAATAAAAAATTAACATTTAAAGGTAAAAAAGGAAAAATTACAGTGAAAAATGAAACTGGAGATTTTAAGGGTGGATTTATTCTAGAAAAAGATGGCATAGAAATAAATAATACTTTTGAAGCTTTAGTTAATTCTATAAAAGAAGAATTAGAGTATGAAGTAGCCAAGGTATTATTTAACTAAGGAGGTTAACTAATGGATGTAATGCAATTTACTCAAGCTATACCTAGGCTTAGGGTATTAGAAACCAGACTCCTTGATAAAGCCAAAATTGAGAGAATGATAGATTCTGCATCTGCTCAAAGTGCTTTAAAAGTGCTTCAGGAAACTGAGTATGCCAATGTAATGAACGATGTTAAAAGAGCTGAGGACTATGAAATAATGTTAAGTGCCGAACTTAAGAGAGTTTATAACTTAATTTATGAAATATGTCCAATTAAGTCAGTGGTAGATATAATGAGCATTAAATACGATTATCATAATTTAAAGGTTATGATTAAAGGTAAAATTCTTAACAAGGATTTTTCTCATATGTTAGTTCCTGTAGGAAAGCTTGAAATTTCTAAATTAAAATACGCAGTGGATAATGAATACTATAGGGATTTAAACGAAACTATGAGAAGCAGCATAGAAGAAGTAATAGAAGACTTTAAAAATTTAAAAGACCCTCAAAGAATCGATATAATACTTGATAAATATATGTTTGAGGAAATGATAGCCATAAGTAAAGAAATAAATGATAAATTCTTAAATAAGTATGTAGGAACTATGGCAGATTTAACAAACATAAAGACTTTACTAAGGGTTAAAAAACAAAATAAAGGAAGAGACTTTTTCTTATCAGTAATGCTGCCAGGAGGTTCAATTTCAAAGGATAAATTGTTAGCTTTACTTAATGAATCAGTAGAAAATATGCCAGGTAGACTTTCATATACAGATTATAATGAGATCTTAAAGCTAGGTGTAGAGGAATATTCCAAAACTGGTTCAGTAAGTCTTCTTGAAAAGTTAAGCGATAATTATATAATGAAACTAATGAGAGAAGCTAAGTATGTAAGTTTTGGACTTGAGCCAGTGATTGCTTATATCTATGCAAAGGAAAATGAAATAAAATTAATAAGAATAATAATGGTTGGCAAACTCAATAATATTGCTGCGGAAGTAATAAGAGAAAGGCTGCGTGATGCTTATGTATAAGAAGATAGGAGTAGTTGGAGACAAAGACTCTGTACTAGCTTTTAAATCTATTGGATTAGACGTGTTTCCAGTAGTTGAACCAGAAGAAGCAAGAAAAACCATTGATAAGCTAGCTATGAGTGATTACGCAGTTATATTTGTAACTGAACAAGTTGCAAAGGACATAGAAGAAACTATAGAAAGATATAATAAGAAAACACTTCCTGCTGTAATATTAATTCCAAGCAATCAGGGAACATTGAACATAGGAATACAAAAAATCAGCGATAACGTAGAAAAAGCTGTTGGTGTTAATATTTTATAGGAAGGTAGGTTGGTAACTTGAAAACTGGAAGAATTATAAAAGTTTCAGGTCCATTGGTAGTTGCAGAAAATATGGATGAAGCTAATATATATGACGTTGTAAGAGTTGGAGAAAAAGGCCTTATTGGTGAAATAATAGAGATGAGAGAGGATAGGGCTTCAATTCAGGTATATGAGGAGACTTCAGGTATAGGACCTGGAGACCCTGTAGTTACAACAGGAGAACCTCTAAGTGTAGAACTTGGACCTGGACTTATAGAATCAATGTTTGATGGAATACAAAGACCACTAGATGCTTTTATGGAAAAATCACAAAGTTCGTTCTTAACAAAAGGTGTTTCCGTTTTAGCATTAGATAGAGATAAGAAATGGAACTTCAAACCAACGGTGAAAGTTGGAGATAAAGTTTTAACCGGTGATGTAATAGGTACAATACAGGAAACACCTGTAGTAGTCCATAAAATAATGGTGCCTTATGGAATTGAAGGAACAGTTAAAGAAATAAAAGAAGGCGAATTTACTATAGAGCAAATGGTATGTGTTTTAGACACTGAAAAGGGTGAAAAACAAATAACTCTTTTACAAAAATGGCCTGTTAGAAAAGGTAGACCATATGCAAGAAAGGTAAACCCAGTGGAGCCAATGACTACAGGACAAAGAGTTATAGATACTTTCTTCCCGGTGGCAAAGGGTGGAGCAGCTGCAGTACCAGGACCATTTGGTGCAGGTAAAACAGTAGTTCAGCACCAAATAGCTAAATGGGGAGATGCAGAAATAGTTGTTTATGTTGGATGTGGAGAACGTGGAAATGAGATGACAGACGTTCTTAATGAGTTTCCAGAGCTTAAAGACCCAAGAACTGGTGAAAGTTTGATGAAGAGAACTGTTTTAATAGCTAATACATCAAATATGCCCGTGGCAGCCAGAGAAGCTTCCATATATACAGGAATTACTATAGCAGAATACTTTAGAGATATGGGATATTCTGTATCAATAATGGCTGACTCTACATCTCGTTGGGCAGAAGCTTTAAGAGAAATGTCAGGAAGACTTGAAGAAATGCCTGGTGACGAAGGTTATCCAGCATATTTAGGATCAAGACTTGCTGATTACTATGAAAGAGCTGGTAAGGTAATTTGTTTAGGAGAAGATGGAAGAGAAGGGGCGGTTACAGCTATAGGAGCAGTATCTCCTCCAGGTGGAGACCTTTCAGAGCCAGTAACACAAGCTACACTACGAATAGTTAAAGTTTTCTGGGGACTAGATGCACAGTTGGCATATAGAAGACACTTCCCTTCAATAAACTGGTTAAATTCTTATTCTCTATATTTAGAAAAAATGGGAATTTGGATGGATGAAAAAGTTGCGCCAGATTGGTCTGCTTTAAGAACGGATGCAATGGTTTTACTTCAAGAAGAAGCAAACTTAGAAGAAATAGTTAGACTTGTAGGTATAGATGCGCTATCAGAAAGAGATAGATTAAAGCTTGAAGTTTCTAAGTCTATAAGAGAAGACTATTTGCAACAAAATGCTTTCCATGAAATAGATACTTATGCTTCTTTAGATAAACAATATAAAATGCTAAAATTAATAATTTTATTTAAGGAAGAAGCAGAAAGAGCCCTTGAAGCAGGAGTGTATTTAGATAAAATATTAACATTACCTGTTAGAGATAGAATAGCTAGAAGTAAATATACTCCAGAGAGTGAATTGAGTAAAATTGACGAAATATATAGTGAGCTAAAGAGCCAAATGGATAATCTCATCAGCGAAGGAGGGGTTCTAGATGCTTAAGGAATACAGAACAGTTAAAGAAATAGTTGGACCACTTATGGTTGTAGAAGGCGTAGAAGGCGTTAAGTATGATGAACTTGTTGAAATAGAGATACAAACTGGTGAAATGAGAAGAGGAAAGGTTCTTGAAGTTAATGGAGATAGAGCCATGGTTCAGTTATTTGAAGGTTCTTCAGGAATTAACTTAAAGGGTACTAAAGCTAAATTTTTAGGAAGACCTTTGGAAATTGGCGTATCAGAAGATATGTTAGGAAGAGTTTTTGATGGAATGGGAAATCCAAAGGATAATGGTCCAAAGATAATTCCAGAGAAAAGACTTGATATAAATGGTGAAGCTATAAATCCTGTGGCAAGAGATTTTCCATCAGAATTTATACAAACTGGTATATCTGCTATTGATGGACTTAATACATTAGTTAGAGGACAAAAATTACCTGTTTTCTCAGGATCAGGCCTTCCACATTCACAACTAGCTGCCCAAATAGCAAGACAGGCTAAAGTTTTAAATTCTAGTTCGAAGTTTGCGGTGGTTTTTGCAGCTATAGGTATAACTTTTGAAGAAGCTGAATTCTTCGTAGAAGAGTTTACAAAAACAGGTGCTATAGATAGATCAGTTCTATTTATGAACCTAGCTTCAGACCCAGCTATTGAAAGAATAGCTACTCCAAGAATGGCGTTAACTACAGCTGAGTATTTAGCTTATGAAAAAGGAATGCACGTTCTTGTAATTTTAACAGATATAACAAACTACTGTGAAGCTCTTCGTGAAGTTTCAGCAGCTAGAAAGGAAGTACCAGGTAGAAGAGGATATCCAGGATATCTATATACTGACCTTTCTACTATATATGAAAGAGCAGGAAGAATTAGAGGCAAAGAGGGTTCTATAACACAAATCCCAATATTAACAATGCCTGAGGATGATAAAACTCACCCAATTCCAGACTTAACTGGATATATTACTGAAGGACAGATAATACTTTCAAGAGAGCTTTACAAGAAAGGTATTATGCCTCCAATAGATGTTTTACCATCTCTATCAAGACTTAAAGATAAAGGTATAGGAAAAGGAAAAACAAGAGAAGATCATGCTGATACTATGAACCAGTTGTTCTCTGCCTATGCACAAGGTAAGCAGGCTAAAGAATTAGCAGCTATATTAGGCGAATCTGCTTTATCTGATACAGATAAAAAGTATGCGGAGTTTGCAGAAAGCTTTGAAAAAGAATATGTAGCTCAAGGATTTGAAGCTAATAGAACCATAGAGGAAACTTTGAATCTTGGTTGGAAACTATTAAAGATACTTCCAAAAACAGAACTTAAGAGAATTAGAGATGAATATTTAGAGAAGTATCTTGAAGAAAGAAAGGATGATTAGCCATGGCAAGGCTAAATGTTAATCCTACTAGAATGGAGCTTACCAAGCTTAAAAAGAGGCTTGTAACAGCAACTAGAGGTCATAAGCTACTGAAAGATAAGCAAGATGAGCTTATGAGAAGATTCATAGATTTAATAAAGTATAACAATCAGCTAAGAAAAAGTGTAGAAAAAGAATTAGAAGCATCGTTAAAAGACTTTGTAATGGCAAGGGCACTTATGTCTTCAGAATTTTTGGAAGAGGCTATAGCTTATCCAAAAGAAAACATATCTGTAGAAGTAAGTAAAAAGAACATAATGAGCGTAAATGTACCTGTTATGAACTTCAAAAGAGAGTTAGAGGGAGATGAAGGAAGTATATACCCTTATGGTTTTGCTAATACATCTGCAGAATTAGATGGTGCATTAGAAAAACTTTATACCATAATTCCTAAGCTTCTGGAACTTGCTGAAGTAGAGAAATCTTGTCAATTAATGTCTGATGAAATAGAGAAAACAAGAAGAAGAGTTAATGCTCTTGAATATATGACTATACCTCAACTTCAAGAAACTATAAAATACATTCAAATGAAATTGGATGAAAATGAAAGAGGTAACTTAACTAGACTTATGAAGGTTAAGAGTATGATTGAAGAAGCCAAAGAAATAGCAAATAGTTAAAAAAAGACGGACTTTGTCCGTCTTTTTTAGTTTTAAAGGTAAACAAAGTGTTAATTTTAAATGAAGTAGTAGGGTAAAATGTAATAATATAGAATTTATATATTATATTTTAAAATAAGTAGTTGGAAATAAAGGTATGGTTTCACAGAAAGTTTTTATTTCGACTGAAACTTAGGCACATTCAAATAAATAATAAGTCAGTATGCTAGTCTATTTTGCGTCATACTGCGTCAGCAGAACCCGCCGATAGTCTTACCAAAGGCGGAACCTGTTTCCTTGTCCGATACAAAATATACTAGCATCTTTGGCTTGTTAATTCTTTTTATGTACCTTAGCAATTATAAAAATATTGGGGATGGTGCTAATATGGAAATTTCTAAAAAAATAAACGAGATGAAGTGGAAATTAGAAATGAGTAAGTACAAATATTGGTGGCATTATTTTCTAGCTGTAAATGAAAATACTAGAGAGGAGAGACCTTTTTTTATTCAGTATTATGTGGTAAATCCAGAAGGGTCAACTTTTGAACCTAAATTTAGTGAACCTTCTTATGCTATGGTAAGAGCAGGAACTTGGGAAAACGGCGGTGTTCAAGTAAGTAATTTTTATGGAGGCAATTATTTTAATATTAAAAATTATGTAAAGGAATATCAAATACTAATAGGTCACTGTATAGTTAGTGAAAATTACCTAAAGGGAAAGGTATATTTAGGAGAAAATTGTGCTGAAAAACACAATGAGTTTATGTCTAATTGTGGAGAATTTTCATGGGAGCTAGAGAAGAAAAACAGAATACCTTATAATGTGGAAAATAATATTATAAGTATAGCGTCTAATTTAGAGAGATTTAACACAGAATTTATAGGACATATAGAATACAATGGACAAGAATATAAAGTTATAGAAGGCAAAAGTAATGGATATGAAATGAAGGTTTTTATGAATGCAGATTTTGGATTTTGGATAAATATAAATTGTAATTCCTTTGAAAGTCAATCAAAAGAAAAAGTAAATGCAAATTTAAATTTAATAGGATTGGCTCCTATAATACTTAAGCGAGAGTTAAATAAAGAGTTTTCTTTGGTATTAAATTTGGAAGGAAAAGAATATAAATATTCAAATAGAGTATTAGGCAGTGGGAAAATTTGTGATTTTTCTTGTGATGAAGATGATGAAAAAGTAACTATGTACCTAGAGGCAGTTAATGATAATTCTAAGATACAAATATTTTTTCAGGACAAAAAAGAAAATATGATGAAACTTATATATAAAGGTTTGTATCGAGAGCAGAATATATTAAATTTTTGGAATTCTGGTTGTGCTAAAGGGTTTGTGAAGTTATATGAAAAAAGTCACAATTCTTATGTTCTTAGATATAATTTAAAAGGAAGTAGAGCTAATTTTATATCGTACATTTAATAAATTATAAAAGCATAACGGTATTATAAATATATAATTTTTATTTTATAAAGCATATAAATGTTTTGTGTAAATTATGTTTCAATTAATTATAAATAGAGCAGCTCTAACATTATTATGATATAGGAGCTGCTCTATTATTTATAAAATATTATTAAACGGAGACGCCTTTAACACCGAATATACATCCTATTAGAGGAAGTTTTGCTTTTTGATATATATATACTTTTCCATGTATATTTAAGGCTTTACTTATATAAACGGATATTCCTTGATAATTAACAACATGATAATTTATTAAATTGCTTACATCATTTTTAACCTCAATCCAGAGGTATTTTGTAGGTACTCCTCCTCATCCACAGGATTTAGTAATATATGAAATAACAAAGTTTCCACCTTTGCTTTTTGCTGTATTTAAAGCCTTATCTTGAATTTCTAGATTCATAATAATACCTCCAATATACCCAGTGCGGGTATGTGTTTTTATTATATTTTATATCTATTTTTTTAAAATGTCAATTATATTTGCAAAAACATTGTAAAAGACCTGAATAATTAAAAACATAAAATTTTTATAGAGTAGAGAATGGTGATTAGAATTTATGATTTAAGTATGACAAAACATTACATAAATCATAATTGAAATAATAATACATTATATGATATAATTAATATGTTTTGATACTTTATGCATATATTTTGTGTAAAGATTTGTTTAAAATACAATTTACCATAGATGAAGTTAGGGGGAGATTATAAATGTCAGGTCATTCAAAATGGCATAACATACAAGCTAAAAAAGGTAAAGCAGATGCTAAAAGAGCAAAGGTATTTACAAAAATAGGTAAGGAAATAATGGTTGCAGTAAAAGAGGGAGGAGCAAACTCTGATGCAAACCCAAGATTAAGGGATGTTATAGCTAAAGCAAAGGCAAATAACATGCCAAACGATAACATAACTAGATCTATTAAAAAGGCTTCAGGGGAACTAGGAGATGTTACTTTTGAAGAAATAACATATGAAGGATATGGTCCAGCAGGAATAGCTGTTATAGTAAACGTGCTTACAGATAACAAAAATAGAAGTGCTGGTAACGTAAGACACGCATTTACTAAACATGGTGGTAACTTAGGTTCAACTGGATGTGTATCATTTATGTTCCAGAAAAAAGGCCAAATGGTTATTGAAAAGAAAGATGGTCTTGATGAGGACGAAATTATGATGATGGCATTAGATGCAGGTGCAGAAGATTTTGAAGCAGAAGACGAAGTATATGTTATAACTACGGCTCCAGAAGAATTTGGAACTGTAAGAGAAGCATTAGAATCTCAAGGACTAGAGTTCTTAGAAACAGAAGTAAAAATGATTCCGGACACATATACAGAAATTGATGAAGAGACATCAACTAAATTCCAAAAATTACTTGATCAATTAGAAGATGACGATGACGTTCAAGATGTTTATCACAATGCAGAGTTCCCAGAAGGATGGGAACAATAATAGGCAAATTAAGGTTTTTAGAGGGTTTAATTTAAACTGAAATTTAGTTCACTATGATATACATTTAAAATATCAAATGGATTAAGATAAATGTTAAAAATTAAATTCAATGAGTAAGTGTATACGTGAAATCACTCTAAAGGTTGTATAAAAACAACTAAAGGAGTGATTTTTTTTATATATACATTGATATTAATCAGGAAATAAATGCACAATTTTAGTATGATGCTAGTATTGATTAATAATTTATTCAACTTTCGCAGTCATAAAATAAAAATATAAAATTTAAAATGAAGAATAAAGCTCTTTTAGAAATTAACTATAATTTGAAATTTGCAGGTAAGTAGTAGGTAATAGCTCTACAAATTCCTATTTTACATTCTAAATTTTAAATTAAAAACTATATTCGCATTTCCTTTATTCATGTAATGTAGAGATTGAACTTTGTGTGCGAAAGTTGAGTAGTTTATTATATATTGTATAAAAATTTACAAATTGGACATAATACCCCATGAGGAGGGATAATATGTCTAAAAAGAGTAAGTTTATAATTTGGTTTTCAGCAGTAGCCTTAATTCTCTTTGTAGGAGGATATTTAGGATATTATAAATATAGTAAAGCTTATAGATATAAAGAGGAATTATATAAAAATAGTAATGCGGTCATGAGTAAAAGTAAACTTAAAAATACTGTTAAATATAGTACAAAATTAATATTTAAGGTAAAATATTTAAAAAGCAATGATACTATAGAAGAAGAACAAAGAGCAGAAAAGTATGATAAGGCTATAGTGGGATATGACAGAGAAAAGCTCCAATCATATTTTTTGAAAAAAGGTTTCAAAATAAATAAAATGGATGAGAATGA
This sequence comes from Haloimpatiens massiliensis, assembly GCF_900184255.1. Classification (NCBI taxonomy): domain Bacteria; kingdom Bacillati; phylum Bacillota; class Clostridia; order Eubacteriales; family Clostridiaceae; genus Haloimpatiens; species Haloimpatiens massiliensis. The sequence continues at coordinate 603,486 of NZ_LT854640.1, forward strand.
AGTCATTTTAACTAAAGACTTAGATAGATATTCTCCAAATAAATATATTATCGGTATAGAAAAAACAGATAAAGGAGAGTATATGGCTATTTTTAGAACAGATGATGAGGGAAATATGTATATAGAAAAAAAGGAAGATGTGACAGAAATAAGGACTAATCTTTTAAGAAAAGAGGAAGTAGAGATACTTAAAAGTGGATGTTCAGAATTTCAGTTTGATACAAAGGAAAAGGCTAAGGAAGCCATTACGGAATATCAATCTTAAAATATAATGAATATAAGCAATATAAATGTACAAAGAGTGTATAGGCTATGTAAAGACATGAACTATATACTCTTTTTTCTTGAATAAAATTAATTATGGTGGTAAAGTATTATATAGTTGCTTATTTAAATTATTCATTGAAGGGAATGTATAAATGTGTATGAATATATAAAAGGAACTTATATGGGTATTAATGAAGACTATATTATAATTGAAAACAATGGTATAGGCTATAAGATATACACATCAGGAAACACTATAGCTAATATACCTAAAGCCAGTGAAAGAATTACTATTTATACAATTCAAATTGTAAGAGATGATTTTATTGGACTTTATGGGTTTTTAACTAGAGAGGAATTAGATTTATTTAATTTGCTTTTAAAAGTTAATGGAGTAGGTCCTAAAGCTGCACTTTCCCTTTTATCCATAAGCAGTGTAGCCAATCTTAAAAAGGCTATAGTTTTAGGGGATGAGGGGTTAATTACAAGGGCTCCAGGTGTAGGTAAAAAAACTGCTCAGAGAATAATACTTGAACTTAAAGATAAAATAGATATAGATGAAGTATTAGAAGAATCGGATAGTGTGGTACATAAGACTATAGATGATAAGATTAGAAGAGAGGCATTGCAGGCTCTTATATCTTTAGGATATTCAGAAAAAGAGGGAAATAAAGCATTAAAGGCTGTTGAGGGTGACAATGTTGAAGATTTAATTAAAAATTGTTTAAAATATTTAATGAATTGAGGTGTATAAAATGGGGGATAGAATTGTTACAACTTCTAACATAGAGGGAGATTTTGAAAATGATTATTCTCTAAGACCTCAAAGTTTTAATGAGTATATAGGTCAAAAAAAGGTAAAAGAAAAGCTAGATATATTTGTAAAAGCAGCCAAGAAGCGAAGAGAAAATTTGGATCACGTACTTTTGTATGGTCCACCAGGCCTTGGTAAAACTACACTGGCTAATATAATTGCTAGTGAGATGGGTGGAAATTTAAAAGTGACTTCTGGTCCTGCTATAGAAAGAGCTGGTGATTTGGCAGCGATACTTACTGGTCTTGGAAATTTTGATGTGCTATTTATAGATGAAATACATAGATTAAACAGAGCTGTGGAAGAGATACTATATCCAGCAATGGAGGATTATGCTTTAGATATAGTTATAGGTAAAGGGGCAGCAGCTAAATCAATAAGATTAGATTTGCCAAAGTTTACGCTTATAGGTGCAACTACAAGAGTTGGACTTTTAACTTCACCTCTTAGGGATAGATTTGGAGTAATGTGCCCTATGGAGTTTTATGAAGAAGATGAACTTACATATATAATAGTCAGATCTTCAAAGATATTAAATGTAGAAATACAAGAGGATGCAGCGGGAGAAATAGCTAGACGGTCTAGAGGAACTCCAAGAATAGCAAATAGAATTTTAAAAAGAGTTAGGGACTATTCTATTGTTAAGGGAAATGGAATAATAGATTTAGATACTGCAAGAAAGGCTTTAGAACTTTTAGATGTTGATTCAGAGGGCCTAGATGGTATAGATAATAGGATATTAACAGCTATAGTTGACAATTTTAAGGGGGGACCAGTAGGATTAGAAACTTTAGCTTATTTTATAGGAGAAGAATTAGACACTATACAGGATGTATATGAACCATACTTACTTCAGAAGGGATTTGTAATAAGAACACCTAGAGGAAGAATGGCAACGGAAAGAGCATTTATACATTTAAATAGGGATATTCCTAAAAACTATATAGAGAATAACCAAATTTCTATTTTTTAATTAACATTAACAGAAGAGGACGTGTTTATATGGATGTAAAAGATTTTTATTTTGATTTGCCAGAAGAACTTATAGCTCAGCATCCTGCTGAGAAACGAGATGAATCAAGACTTATGGTTTTAAATAAAAATTCGGGGGAAATAGAACATAAGCATTTTAAAGATATACTTATGTATTTAAACCCAGGAGATTGTTTAGTGCTAAATAATACTAGGGTACTTCCAGCTAGGCTCATAGGTAGTAAGGAAGGAACTGGTGGGAAAATAGAGTTTTTATTACTTAAAAGAATAGATAGAGATAAATGGGAAACACTGGTAAAGCCTGGGAAAAAAGCCAAGGTGGGTAGTGAATTTATTTTTGGAAATGGAGAATTAAAAGCTAAAGTAGTAGATATAGGTGAAGAAGGAAGTAGAATAGTACAATTTAAATATGATGGTATATTTGAAGAAGTTTTGGATAGATTAGGACAAATGCCCCTTCCTCCATATATAAAAGAAAAACTTACTGACAAGGAAAGATATCAAACTGTTTATTCAAAGGAAGTTGGTTCAGCAGCAGCACCTACAGCAGGATTGCATTTTACAGAAGAACTTTTAGAAAAGATAAAAGCTAAAGGAGTGAAGGTAGCATTTTTAACATTGCATGTGGGACTTGGAACTTTTAGACCTGTAAAAGTGGATAAAATTGAAGAGCATCATATGCATTCTGAGTATTATAGTATGTCAAAAGAAACGGCAGATATAATAAATGAAACTAAAAAGGCTGGAGGCAGAATTATAGCAGTAGGTACTACATCTTCTAGAACTTTAGAAACTATAGGAGAAGAAAATGGTATTGTTTCTGAAAAATCAGGTTGGACAGATATATTTATTTATCCTGGATATAAATTTAAAGTAGTAGATGCTTTGATAACTAATTTTCATCTTCCAGAATCAACTCTTATAATGCTAGTAAGTGCTTTGGCTGGAAGAGAAAATATAATGAATGCATATAATACAGCAGTTAAAGAAAAATATAGATTTTTCAGTTTTGGAGATGCTATGTTTATAGGATAGTAAGAGAAAGGAAGTAGGCTAATGGGAAAATACACTTTACTTAAGAAAAGCCATAAGGTAAGAAGGGGAAGATTTGAAACTGTACATGGAACCATAGAAACTCCTGTATTTATGAATGTAGGAACCCTTGCAGCTATAAAGGGAGCTGTATCATCTATGGATTTAAAAGAAATAGGATGCCAAGTAGAACTTTCAAATACATATCATCTGCATTTAAGACCAGGAGATAAAGTGGTTAAACAGTTGGGTGGATTACATAAATTTATGAATTGGGATAGACCGATACTTACAGATTCAGGTGGATTTCAGGTGTTTTCACTATCACATATTAGAAAGATAAAAGAAGAAGGAGTTTATTTTAATTCCCACATAGATGGAAGAAAGATATTTATGGGACCAGAGGAGAGTATGCAGATACAAAGTAATTTAGGTTCTACCATAGCTATGGCTTTTGATGAATGTATACCTAATCCATCTCCAAAAGACTATGTAGTTAAATCAGTAGATAGAACTACAAGATGGCTTCAAAGATGTAAAATTGAAATGGATAGATTAAATTCATTAGACAATACAGTAAATAAAAATCAAATGCTATTTGGAATAAATCAAGGTGGAGTATATGAAGATATAAGAATTGAACATGCAAAAACTATAAGCAAAATGGATTTAGATGGTTACGCTATAGGAGGTTTAGCTGTAGGAGAAACTCATGAAGAAATGTATAGGATAATAGATGAGGTGGTGCCACATCTTCCACAGGAGAAACCTATATACTTGATGGGCGTTGGTCTTCCAAGCAATATTTTAGAAGCGGTAGATAGAGGAGTGGACTTTTTTGATTGTGTGCTTCCAGCTAGAAATGGAAGACATGGACATGTGTTCACTAAATATGGTAAAATAAATTTGATGAATGCAAAATATGAATTAGATGATGCTCCTATGGATGAAGGATGTCAATGTCCTACTTGTAAACACTATAGCAGAGCTTATATAAGGCATTTATTTAAAGCAAAAGAAATGCTAGCTATGAGATTATGCGTTCTACATAATTTATATTTCTATAATAAGTTGATGGAGGACATAAGAAATTCTATAGATGGAGATTACTTTAAAGAATTTAAAGAAGAGAAATTGGCTAGTTGGAATGGAAGAGCTTAATTTAAATAATTAAATTTATGTAAGGCACATTCAAATAAATAACAAGTCAGTATGCTAGTCTATTTTGCGTCATACTGCGTCAGCAGAACCCACCGATAGTTCTTAGCGGTGGAACCTGCTTCATTGTCTCACACAAAATATACCAGCATCTTTGACTTGTTATTTATTTTCATGTACCCAAATTATAAATTATAAAAATAAGGGAGGAATAGTAGTATGTCAAATGGTTTAATGACAATTGTTACTTTTGTGATTATGATTGCATTTTTTTATTTAATAATAATAATTCCTGAAAATAAGAGAAAAAAGAAATACAATGCAATGCTAGAATCATTAAAAGTAAACGATGAAATAATGACTAGAGGAGGAATTATTGGAAGTATAGTTGTGATAAAAGATGACTATGTAATAATTCAATCAGGTCCAGATAAAGCAAGGTTAAAAATGTCTAAAGCTTCTATTGGAAGTATTTTAAATGCAACTGATGATGTAGCTAACGAAGCAAAAGAAGTAAAAGAATCAAAATAATAATAAAATAGTTATTAAACACCTCCTGTATTCATATATTTTTAATAAGGAGGTGTTGTTGTTTGAACAGAAAGAATATGGATTGTATGCTTAAAGGACTAATACGAGCATGTATAGTTACTTTGTTAGGCATGATAATTTTTTCTATAATTAATTTTTTATTCCCAGCTTCAGAAGGATTTAGAGGTATTTTTATTTTAGTAATTACTTTGATAAGCATAATGTATGGAGCTATATATGCTTCTAGAAAATCTAGAAAAAAGGGATGGCTTATAGGAATAGTTTTGGCTTTTATTTATATGATAATTTTTTATTTGATTTCAGTGATAGCTGGAAGGGAAACGGCTTTGAAAGGAAATGATTATATAAGAATTGTGCTAGCTTTATTGGTGGGAACTCTGTCTGGAATGTTAGGAATAAATATGTAGAAGTCCTTTATTTAATTAAAATATTGTGATATAATCTATGGGTAGATATGCTATATTGAAGCGATAAATATGATTGGAGGAATTGACGTGAAACATATAAAAACTATAAACAAGTCAAATATAAAAGAAAGCTTAAAAAAACCAGGTTGTAAAGAGTGTGCAAATTCATGCCAATCTGCATGTAAAACTTCTTGCACAGTTGCCAATTTAGCTTGTGAAAACTAATTTATACTGGTATAATTTTAGGGGCAGTAACTTATGTTACTGTCTTAAATTTTAATGAGGAGGAAATAAAGGTGGCAAATATTCATAAATTTATACAGAACGGGGAATACTACGTTCTTGATGTGAATACAGGATCAGTTCATATTGTGGACGAGCTTGTATATGACCTATTAAACGAAGAAAAATTGGAAGCTTTAGATGAGTTGAAATGTAGATATAAAAATAAGTACAAAGATGAAGATATTCATGAGGCTTATAACGAGATAAAGGAATTAATAAAAGAAGGTCTAATATATACAGAAGATATGTATGAAGATATTGCTCAAAAGAGTGGCAATTCAACCTCCTTTATAAAAGCTTTATGTTTAAATATAACTCATGCCTGCAACTTAAGATGTAAGTATTGTTTTGCCGATGAGGGTAAATATCATGGAGAAAGCAAAATAATGTCTGTTGAAGTAGGAAAAAAAGCTTTGGATTTTGTAATTAAACATTCTGGTCCTAGAAAGAATATAGAAGTGGACTTATTTGGTGGAGAGCCACTAATGGCTTTTGAAAATATAAAACAAATAGTTAACTATGGAAAAGAATTAGAGAAGAAACATAATAAAAATATAAGATTTACTATGACTACAAACTGTACTTTGTTAAATGATGAAATAATGGAGTACTTAAATAAAAACATGGTAAATATAGTTTTGAGTATAGATGGAAGAAAAGAAGTGAATGATAGAGTTAGGATAGGAGCTAATGGAGAAGGATCTTATGATAGTATATTACCTAAAATAAGAGAAATGGTTGCAAGAAGAGATCCTTCAAAACAACATTACGTTAGAGGAACCTTTACTAGAGAAAATACAGATTTTTTTAATGATGTTATGCATTTAGTTAACTTAGGATTTAAAGAAATATCTGTAGAGCCGGTAGTACTTCCAGATGAACATCCATTATCTTTAAGAGAAGAGGATCTTCCTACTATATTTAATGAATATGATAAGTTATATAATGAAATGTTAAGAAGATATAAAGAAGGTAATGAGTTTAAATTCTATCATTTTAATATAAATCTAAATGGTGGACCATGTGTATATAAAAGAATTTCTGGATGTGGTGCAGGGCATGAATATGTTGCAGTAACACCTACTGGAGATGTATATCCATGTCATCAGTTTGTAGGAAATGAAGAATTCAAATTAGGTACAATATATGAAGATAAAATGAATAATGATATAGCCCAAAAATTTCATGAAGCGCATATATATAATAAACCAAAATGCAGAGAATGTTGGGCAAGATTCTATTGTAGTGGTGGATGCCAAGCTAATAATTATAACTTTAATGGCGATATTCATAAGCCTTATGAAATAGGTTGTGCTATGCAAAAGAAAAGAATAGAGTGTGCTATAGCCTTAAAAACTCAAATGATGATGGAAGAATAATGCATATATTACATAATATTGACTAAAATAATATGTAATATTATAATTAGTTTATTAATGCTATACGGAGGGGGATAAAAAAATGAAGAAAAAAAAGAGCGCCATTCTCTTTATCTTAAGTGTTATTGTTATTTTTTCATTAGCCTTTATTAGTGCAGAAGGTCTGAAGTTATTTGGGTATGAAATAAAGCCGTTAAGTAAATCTATAAATAAAGGCTTAGACCTTCAAGGTGGAGTTTCTGTAGTAGAAGAAATTCAAGGAAAAGTTGATCAAAAAACCTTTGATAAGGCTATTGAACTTATTTCAATGAGAGTAAATAAAATGGGTGTAAGTGAAACAGTAGTTACAAAGGAAGGAAAAAACAGAATAAGAATAGAAATACCAGGAAAGTTTGATGCTAAAGCAGTTATAGATAGTGTAGTTAAAACTGGTGAATTGAAATTTGTAGGTCCTGATAAGAAAACAATTCTTACAGGTAAGGATGTAGATAAAGCATCGGCTTATCTAGATGAAACAAATAATCCTACTATTAGTTTGGAATTAAATAAGTCTGGTACTAAAAAATTTGCTGAGGGTACAAAAAAATTCCTAGGGCAACCCATAGCCATATATATGGATGATGAAATGCTTACTAATCCTAAGGTAAATGATGTTATAACTGGTGGAAAAGCGGTAATAACAGGAAGTAAAACATTAGAAGAGGCAACTAGACAGGCTAACATAATAAATTCTGGAGCATTACCTGTTACATTAAAAACAGTTTCTGCTAAAACTGTAGGAGCTACTTTGGGAGCTACTGCTTTGCCTAAAAGTATAAATGCTGGTCTTGTGGGAATTGCATTGGTATTTATATTTATGATTATTTATTATAGATTGCCAGGAATAATAGCAGATATAGCACTAGTACTATATATAGTACTTGTATTACTTGTTTTTTCAGGAATAGAGGCAACACTAACTCTTTCAGGTATTGCAGGATTCCTTTTAACTGTTGGTATGGCAGTAGATGCTAATGTGCTTATATTTGAAAGAATAAAAGAAGAACTTAGGACGGGGAAATCTGTAAAATCTTCTGTTGATGCAGGATTTGATAGAGCTTTATCTTCCATATTAGATTCTAATATAACTACAATTATTGCAGGAACAGTACTTTATATGGTAGGATCAGGTACTGTAAAAGGATTTGCTTTAACTCTAATAATTGGTATAGTCATAAGTATACTTACAGCATTAACTGTAACTAAGTTTTTACTTAAAACTGCTGTAAATATGGGGCTTATTAATAAATCTTCACATTTTGGAGTTAAAAATAGTACTGAAGCTAAAGTTAAACATAAATTTAAATTTGTTGAAAGATTTAAAATATGGATAAGTATATCTTTATTGGTTATGGTTGTTGGATTCACAACAATGGGATTTAAAGGATTAAATTTTGGTATAGACTTTAAAGGTGGTACTCTTGTTCAAATAGAAATGAAAGAAGACTTTGATAAAGCTAAAATAGATAAGATAATAAAGAAATACTCTAACGAATATCAAACTACCAAAGCTAATAATAATGGAAAAGTTGAACTAGAAATTAAAAGTAACTCACTTGATAGCAATAAAATAGATGGTTTATTTAAAGACATAAAAGCTGAATATAAAAAGGCTGAATTAACATCTCAAGAAACTATTGGTGCTTCTGTGGGTAATGAGTTAAAAAGAAAAGCTTGGATAGCTGGTGTGTTGGCTACGTTAGCAATGCTTTTGTATATAGGTGTTAGATTCGAGTTTAAATTTGGTTTAGCTGCAATAGCGGCGTTGGTTCATGATATACTAATTACAATAAGTATCTATGCTATACTTCAGATTCCAGTAAACTCACCTTTTATAGCAGCAATACTAACTATACTGGGATATTCAATTAATGATACCATAGTTATCTTTGATAGAATAAGAGAAAATAATAAAAAAATGCGTGGAAAAGATGTGGCTGAGGTAGGAAATGTAAGTATAAGTCAAACTATGACTAGGTCTATAAATACTGTTTTAACTACATTGTTTACTATAGTAGCTGTGAATGTATTTGTTCCTTCCGTAAGAGAATTTTCTATGCCACTAATAATAGGTATAGTTTCTGGATGCTATTCATCAATATTTATTGCCAGCCCTGTTTGGGTTATTCTAAAGAAAAAAGTTAAAAAGGCAAAAGCTTAAGGAAACTAGTGATTGCAATGGATTCCAGATTTTATCTGGAATCTTTGTTTTGCCAAATAGCGTATATATAAAATAAATATAGAATTAAGTAGTACAAATAGTTTATTTCTACTAGTATACTTATTAGTTCCACATAATCATATAAAAATATATTTGTCAAAAGTAGTAATATAATTTATAATATACTTGTTTTCTATAGAGTTGGAGGAACTAGTATGAATAAAGTCAGTGATAATGTTAAAATTCATAATACACATATTAATAAAGAAATTAAATGTGCGTTAAGCAGAATTGTAAATGCTGTAAACAACAGGGAAAAGATAATAATTTATGGACACTATGATCTAGATTGCGTTACAGGAGTATCTTTATTAATTTTGATTCTTAGATATTTAAATGCAGATGTAGAATATTATATACCCAGTGAAATAGATGATGACTATGAAGTAAATAGAAGCATAGTAGATAGTCATATAAAGCTTCTTGGAGCTACTCTCATGATAACTGTAGGTTGTGGAATTAATAGTTATGATGAGGTAGAGTACTGTAAAAAATTAGGTATAGATGTGATAATAACAGATTTTAAGAAAGCTAGTGATAAAATTCCCAATACTTATGTTTTGAATTACACACAATGTGCGGAATATAACGGTACAGCTGTAGGGATTGCTTTTAAGCTAGCTAAAGAAATAGCTAATTATTATAAAATAAATTGTGTACATAAATATATGGATTTAGTGATGTTAGGTACAGTTTCTAGAGATGTAGCAATAATAGGTGAAAATAGGGATTTTATTATAGAAGGAGTAAAAAGGCTAAAAGTTACAAATAATTATGGATTAAAAGCTCTTATGAAAGTACATAAAATATTTAAAATAGATATAAATACAATATATAAATTAGTTACTACTGCCATACCTACAGTAAATCCTGTAGGGAAAATGGATAATGCAAGAATAGTAGTAGAACTTTTCACCACCTCCAATAGTTATAGAGCTGAACAAATAGCTAAATACTTAAAAAGACAGGTAGAAAATGTAGATGAATCTTGTATTGAGTATAAAAATGAAATACATAAACTCAGAACTTTTAGTAAAGACTTGCAATTATTTTAATCTTTAATATATAATAGTATGTGCATGAAAATATAATAATTTTAAATTTGTTCATGCGAAGTTCCAAGGGCGTATTAGGAGGAATTATAATGGAGTTAAAAGAAAAAATAAGAGTAATAGAAGACTTTCCTAAAGAAGGAATTAGTTTTAAGGATATCACAACGCTACTACAAGATGGCGAAGGGTTAAAATATACTATAGATAAATTTGTAGATTATCTTAAGGATAAAAACATAGATATTATTGTGGGACCAGAAGCTAGAGGATTTTTATTTGGAGTACCGGTTGCCTATGAACTTGAAATTGGATTTGTGCCTGTAAGAAAAAAGGGCAAGCTTCCATTCAAGACTCTAAGTTCAAAGTATGATTTAGAATATGGAAGTGATGAATTAGAAATACATCTTGATTCCATAAAACCAGGACAAAGAGTTGCAATAATAGATGATTTACTAGCTACAGGGGGTACAATAAATTCTGTTGCTAAATTGGTAGAAAAAGCAGGTGGAACTGTGGCAGCAGCAGGATTTGTTATTGAACTTACAGATTTAAGAGGTAGAGAAAAGCTTCAGAACTATCCTGTAATGTCCTTAGTAAAGTACGATATATAGATAGAATTTTAAATTGAAAAATTCTTTATAATATTATATAATATTAATAAATAATTAACTGGCTGGCTTCGACCAGCCTTTGATTTTAGGAGAGTAATCCAAATGCTTGAGAAATTAATGAGAAAAATAGACGAAAATTGCACTCATGTAAATAAAGAATGTATAGTTAAAGCGTATAATTTTGCATATAATGCCCATAGTGAGCAGAGAAGGGAATCAGGGGAACCTTATATAATTCATCCTGTGGAAGTTGCATGTATTTTAGCTGATATGGGATTAGATACGAGTACAATAGCGGCTGGATTGCTTCATGATGTAATAGAAGATACTGAGTATGACTACGAATTTGTTACAAAGGAATTTAGTGAAGAAATAGCTAGATTGGTAGAAGGTGTAACTAAACTTGGTAAGATTACATATAAGACAAAAGAGGAACAACAAGCCGACAATGTTCGTAAGATGCTTTTAGCTATGGCAAAAGATATAAGGGTTATTTTAATAAAGCTTGCAGACAGGCTACATAATTTAAGAACATTAAAATATATGCCCATTGAAAAGCAAAAACAAAAAGCAAAGGAAACCTTAGATATTTATGCGCCATTGGCTCATAGATTAGGAATGTCTAAAATAAAATGGGAATTAGAAGATTTATCTTTCAGATATATAAATCCTAATGAATATTATAGTTTGGTAAGAAAAATATCAGAAAAAAGAGCTGAAAGAGAAGAATATATAGAGAAAATAACAAAAGAACTATATGGTAAACTTGAAGATTCTGGGATACAATCTGAAATAGAAGGAAGACCAAAACATTTTTATAGTATATATAGAAAAATGATAAAGAAAAATAAAACTATAGATCAAATTTTTGATTTGACGGCTATAAGAGTTCTTGTAAATAATGTTAGAGATTGTTATGCTACTTTAGGTATTGTTCATACTATGTATAAGCCTATGCCAGGTAGATTTAAAGATTATGTAGCTATGCCTAAACCTAATATGTATCAATCATTGCATACTACTGTCATTGGACCTCAAGGTAAACCTTTTGAAATACAAATACGTACATATGAAATGCATAGGACTGCTGAATACGGTATTGCTGCGCACTGGAAATATAAAGAAGGAGATCTTTCAGCACATCAAGAAGACTTAGATTCTAAATTATCTTGGCTTAGAGAAATTCTTGAATGGCAAGATGAAACTTCTGATGCAGAAGAGTTTATGGAAAGATTTAAAATAGATTTATTTTCAGATGAGGTATTTGTTTTTACTCCTAAAGGAGCAGTTATAAGTTTACCCTATGAATCTACCCCAATAGACTTTGCTTATAAAATTCATACGGATATAGGACATAGATGTATAGGGGCAAAAGTAAATGGCAAAATGGTGCCTTTAGATTATCATTTGAGTACTGGTGAGATAATTGAAGTTTTAACATCTCCCACACCAAAGGGCCCAAATATACAATGGATTAATATGACAAAGAGTAACCAAGCTAAGAGTAAAATAAGAGCTTGGTTTAGAAAAGCTAAAAGAGAAGAAAATATAGTAAAAGGCAAAGAATTATTAGAAAAAGAAGCAAAGAGACAAGGATTTAATTTTAAAGAATACGCTAAAGGCAAGGTTATAGAAAAATTACTATCAAAGTATCACATGAAGGGAGAAGAAGACTTATACGCTTCAGTGGGAGCGGGAGCAACTATACCTTCAGTGGTAGTATCTAAACTAGTTGAGTACTACAATAGTGAAGAAAAAAGTAATATTGTTACATTAGAAGAAGAGGAGAAAGAAATAAGTAAATACACCAATAGTAAGGAAAGTAACAAGCAAAGACAAAATAATTATCCTGGAGTAGTGGTAAAAGGGATGAAGAATTTACTAGTGCGATTTGCAAAATGTTGCAATCCTGTGCCTGGTGATGAAATAATAGGATATATTACTAAAGGTAGAGGAGTATCTGTACATAGGAAAGATTGTAAAAATCTAGTTGAACTTGTTCAAAATGAACCTGAAAAAATTGTTGCTGTAAGTTGGGGTACTTCAGAGGGCGCTTATTATATAGCAGAAATACAGATTAAAGGTGATGATAAACCAGGACTTCTTTCAGAGGTAATGGAAGGAGTTGTGAAGAGTGGTTTGAATTTGTATGCTGTAAATGCTAAAACTTCAAAAATAGGAACAGCAGTTATTAATGTAAAATTAAAGATAACAAGCAGAGAACAATTAGACAATTTAATGAAAAATATAAGAAAATTTAAAGGTGTAACGGAAGTATACAGGGTTAAAAAATAGTAAAGTTTATACTTTAAGGAGTGATTTTAGTGAGAGCGGTGGTTCAAAGAGTAAAGTCTTCTTCGGTACAAGTGGAAGGTAAATTGGTAGGGTCTATAGGATATGGTTTAAACGTACTACTAGGAATTAAAAAAGGTGATGCTTTAGAAGACTTAATATATCTAAAAGATAAAATATTAAATTTAAGAATATTTGAAGATGAAAATGGAAAAATGAATAAGTCACTTCTTGATGTCAATGGGGAACTTATTATAGTTTCCCAATTTACTTTGTTAGGCGATTGCAGGAAGGGAAGGAGACCAAATTTTATGGAGGCCCTTTCTGGAGAAGAAGCAGAAGCTTTTTATAAAGAATTTATAAAGTTATGTAAAGCAGAAGTTAAAAATGTTCAATGTGGAGTTTTTGGGGCAGATATGAAAGTAAGTATAGAAAATGATGGACCTGTAACACTACTTATAGATAGCAAAAAGAACTTTTAAAAGGAGTGAAATACATGGAAATAAAGAGAATAGTAGCAGGAATCTATGCTGCAAATTGTTATGTTATATGGGATGAGACTAATGAAGCTGTGGTTTTAGATCCAGGAGGAGATGTGGACGATATATATCCATTTATACAGTCGAAGGGATTAGATGTTAAATATATATTATTAACTCATGGACATAGAGATCATACTGATGGAGTAGATGAATTAAAGGATTTAGTAAAAGCTCCTGTATGTATTAATGAACGAGACGATATATTGATGCGAAATAATGAATATATGTTTGGAATGCTTAGAAGTGGTAAAGCCGATATAAATATAAGTGATAGTGATGTTTTGCAATTTGGAAATTGCAAAATTAAATGTCTGGAAACTCCAGGACATACACCAGGAGGTATGAGTTTCTTAATAGGAGATTCAGTATTTACAGGAGATTCATTATTTGCTATGTCTATAGGAAGAACAGATCTTCCATGGGGAGATTATAATGCGCTTATAAACAGCATAAAAGATAAGTTATTTCAGCTTCCAGATAGTACAAATGTATATCCTGGACATAGTATGGGAACATCTATAGGATACGAAAAAAATAATAACCCATTTTTTAAATAAAGGGAGTTTTGAAAATTGAAAGTAAAATTGAATAATATTAATTATAGATATCATATATACGGAATAATTAATATATTTTATCAGTGTGAAAATATAGAATTTGTAGAAGAAAATTGGGATATATGTATAAATATTTTTGAAAATGAAGTAGAATGTTATTATGGAGAAGTTAGTGAAAATTTTATTTTTACAATGGATTTAAATTACAAAGATTTTGTTAAAAAATCTCTATTTAATTTTTTAACAAAGTATACAGGAAAAATTATGCCTTGGGGTACTTTAACAGGTATACGACCATCTAAAATAGCAATAGGACTTTTAAATAAAGGTAAGAATGAAAAGGAAATAGTAAAATTTTTTAAGCATACTTATTGTGCTAGGGAAGATAAGGCAAAATTGTGTATAGATATAGGTAAAAAAGAAGAAGCCTTTATTAATAAGCATAAGGACAATATAAGTATTTACATAGGAATGCCATTTTGTCCTACTAGATGTCTTTATTGCTCTTTTGCGTCTAATTCTGTAAAGGGTTGTGGTCAGCTAGTAGAAAATTATATAAAAGCACTAATTATAGAAATGAAAAGAATGAGTGAGTTTATAAGAAAAAAGGGACTAAACATACAGTGTCTTTATTTTGGGGGAGGAACACCTACAGCAGTAAGTGATGAACAATTTGCAATTGTTATGGAACAAATATACAAATACTTTATGAACCATTTTAATGTGTGCGAATTTACTGTAGAGTGTGGAAGACCAGATAGTATAACCATTAGTAAATTAAAAACTATGAAGAAATATGGTGTAAGCAGAATAAGTATAAACCCACAAACTATGAGTGATAATACTTTAAAACTTATAGGAAGAAATCATTCAGCAATGGATGTGGTTGAAAAATTTAATATGGCTAGGGAAATGGGATTCAATAATATTAATATGGATATTATTGTGGGTCTTCCTGGTGAAAAGCTAGAAGATGTAATAAACACTTGTAGTGAAATAAAAAAACTAAAACCTGATAGTTTTACAGTGCACGGATTGTCTGTAAAAAGAGGGTCAAGACTTCATGAAAATATAGTAAATAAAGAAAGTTATGAAATAGCTAACCAAGAAGAACTAAATAAAATGTTTCAAGAAACTGTTAAATTGTCTAATAGCTTATCCATGAGTCCATACTATATGTATAGACAAAAAAATATGGTAGGCAACATGGAAAATATAGGATATGTATTAGATGGAAAAGAGTGTATTTATAACATACAAATGATAGAGGAAAAACAAACCATAATAGCATTAGGAGCAGATGCTGTATCAAAAATTGTATTTCTAGAAGAGAATCGATTGGAGAGGTTTGCTAATATAAAAGATGTAAAAGAGTATATAGAAAGACTAGATGAAAAGATTTCTAGTAAGGAAAAATTATTGGACACATTATATTAAGGAGGAAAAATATGATTATTCAAGCACCTAAAGGTACTAAGGATTTACTACCTTCAGAATCATATAAATGGCAATATATTGAGGAGAAATTTAGAAACATAGCTTCAACTTTTGGATGCCGAGAAATAAGAACGCCAATATTTGAATACACTGAATTGTTTCAAAGAGGAGTAGGGGAAACTACTGATGTAGTTCAAAAGGAAATGTACACTTTTAATGATAAAGGTGGAAGAAGTATAACATTAAAAGCAGAAGGAACAGCTCCATCTGTTAGGGCTTTCATTGAAAGTGGGTTACATGCAGAAGCGCAGCCTACTAAATTGTTTTACTTTACACCGGTATTTAGATATGAGAATGTTCAAAAAGGAAGATTAAGACAGCACCATCAATTAGGTATAGAAATTTTTGGTTCTGATCTAGCTTCTATGGATGCTGAGGTAATAAGCTTAGCTATGAGAGTTTATGAGGAATTTGGAGTTAAAAATTTAACTTTGAATATAAATAATATTGGATGTCCAGAGTGCAGAAAGAAATATAATGAAGCTTTAAAGGAATATTTGGATACCAATCTAGATAGTTTATGTGAAACTTGTAAGACAAGATTTAATAAAAATCCTATGAGAATATTAGATTGTAAAGAAAAGAAGTGCAAGGAAATAGTAAAAAATGCACCAGTTATAATAGATTATGTTTGTGATGATTGTAAAAATCATTTTGAACAATTGAAAATGTATTTGGATGCATTGGGAATAGGATATAATGTAGATCCTTTAATAGTAAGAGGATTAGATTATTATAGTAAAACTGTATTTGAAATAATAAATAATGATATAACCGTTTGCGGTGGTGGAAGATATGATTATTTAATTAAAGAGATTGGCGGTCCAGAAATGCCCGCAGTGGGATTTGGCATGGGAATAGAAAGGCTTATAATGACCTTAGAGGAGAATGGTATAGAGATACCAAAGCCTAATTACATGGATTTATACATAGGTTCTATGGGTGAAAAAGGGAAAATAGAAGCTTTTAAATTAGCTAATGTATTAAGAAAAAGAGGATTGAAATGTGATTGTGATCACATGAATAAGAAAGTAAAAGCTCAAATGAGATATGCAAACAAGGTAGAGGCAGCTTATACTGTTGTATTAGGAGATAGTGAATTAGAAAATAGACAGGCAAAATTAAAGAGAATGAGTGATGGAGAGCAAATAGATATAAATATAGATAATATTGATGAAATGATAAAAATAATAAGAGCATAAAACTTCAAAAGATTAAAAGGGAGGATCAAAAATGGGAGAATCACTTAAAGGATTAAAGAGAACACATATGTGTGGAGAATTGCGAGAAAGTAATATTGGAGAAAATATTACTGTAATGGGATGGGTTCAAAGAAAAAGAAACTTAGGTGGCTTAGTATTTGTAGATTTAAGAGATAGGACTGGAATACTACAAGTGGTTTTTGGAGAAGAAATAAATAAAGAGGCTTTCCAAAAGGCTGATCTAGTTAAACCTGAATACTGTATTTCTATTACAGGAAAACTTGTTAAGAGAGAAGCTCCAAATAATAATATTCCAACGGGAAATGTAGAATTAAAGGGATTGAATATAAAGATATTGTCGGAGTCAGAGACGCCTCCTATATATATAAAAGAAAATTTGGATGCTGCGGAAAATATAAGATTAAAGTATAGATATTTAGATTTAAGAAGACCGGATATGCAAAGAATATTTACTATAAGAAATAAGGCTGGAAAAATTGTTAGAGACTTTTTAAATGAAAATGGATTTTGGGATGTGGATACGCCAATACTTACTAAGAGTACTCCAGAAGGTGCTAGAGATTACTTAGTTCCAAGTAGAAATTATCCAGGAATGTTTTATGCACTTCCACAGTCACCACAAATATTTAAGCAACTTTTAATGGTTTCAGGATTCGATAGATATTACCAAATAGCAAAATGTTTTAGAGATGAGGATTTAAGGGCTAATAGACAGCCAGAATTTACACAAATAGATTTAGAAATGTCCTTTGTTGAAGAAGATGATGTAATGGAAGTTAATGAAAGATTAATACAAAGGGTATTTAAAGAAGTTTTGGATGTGGATGTAGCACTCCCAATAGCTAGAATGCCATATAAAGAAGCTATGGAGAAATACGGTAGTGATAAACCAGATTTGAGATTTGGAATGGAAATACATGACTTAACACCTGTAGTTTCACAATCTGAATTTGTAGTTTTTAAAAGTGCTATTGCTGAAGGTGGTAGTGTAAGAGCCATTAAAGTAGCGAATTCTGCAAATATGGGAAGAAAGAAAATAGATAAATTAGGTGAATTCGTTAAAACATATAAGGCTAAGGGATTAGCATGGATAGCTTACAGAGAAGATGAAATAAAATCTCCAATAGCTAAGTTTTTAACTGAGGAAGAAATGAATGGAATATTAAACACTATGGAGGCAAAGCCAGGGGATTTAATATTGATAGTTGGAGATGCTAAAAATAATGTTGTATTCCAAGCTTTAGGAGCTCTTAGACTTGAAGTTGCAAAAACATTAGAAATTTTAAAAGATAACAAAGAGTTTAAATTTACTTGGATTACAGAATTTCCATTACTATCATATAATGAAGAGGAACAAAGATATCAAGCTGAACATCATCCATTTACTATGCCAATGGATGAAGATATTGTTTATTTAGATACAGAGCCAAGTAGAGTTAGAGCAAAGGCTTATGACTTAGTTTTAAATGGAGAAGAATTAGGTGGAGGAAGCATAAGAATTCATAATACTGATCTTCAGCAAAAAATGTTTGAGGTATTAGGCTTTACACAGGAAGCAGCTTGGGAGAGATTTGGATTCTTATTAGAAGCGTTTAAATTTGGACCACCACCACATGGTGGATTAGCCTTTGGATTCGATAGACTTATTATGTTCTTAGCAGGAACAGATAACATAAAAGATGTAATAGCTTTCCCAAAAAACCAAAATGCTTTTTGTCCATTAACAGAGGCACCTAATGTAGTAGATGAAAAACAATTACAAGAATTAGGATTGAATATAAAAAAATAAGATAAAATAATTAAACCATAATATATAATTTATTTTTTACTAAATACTTTAAGGATTAAAAATAAGTTAATATGAAGTACCTGTTGTGATTGTTTGAATATTTTATATACATCACAACGGGTATTATTGTATAATTAGGGGTGAATGAAGTGAGTGATAAAAAAGATCCAAAGAGGGATATTCAGATTAGAATGAGGAGAATTGAAGGGCAAGTAAAGGGTATACAAAAAATGATAGATAATGATGCTTGCTGTAAAGACCTTTTAGTACAGGTGGCAGCAGTCAGAGCGGCTATAAATAAAGTTGGAAGCTTGATATTACAAAACTATGCTGAAAGATGCTTCTTTTGTGATGAGGAAACTGATATAAATAAGGAAAAAATGAATGAATTAGTAGATACAATAAATATGTTTTTAAAATAAAAAAAAATAGGCTATTTGCCTATTTTTTTATTAAGATTTTTGAATTTATATAGCATTAAAAATTTACTAAGAGAAGAAATTAAAACTATTGCTACAGCTATAGAACCTGCATCTATTAGTGTTTTAAAGCCAAGGTTTAATGAAGTATTTACATTACCTTTTACAGATTCCAACATTGTATAGTACATTCCACCTCCGGGAACTAAGGGAAGCATAGCACTTATTATATATGTGGTTACAGGAGTTTTCATTAATCTAGCAAAAATTTCCGAGTATATGCTTATAGCTAAAGAAGCTATAAATAGAGCTAAAGTAGATGAATAACCAAAATTAGAAAATATCAAATACACAAACCAACCAATGCCACCACCTAAGGAAGCAAAAAATAAATTTTTACCTCTAATATTAAAAAGAATACAAAAACCTAAAGAACCCATAAAAGCATAAAAGCAATTTAATAAAACTTTAAAAATCATTTTATATTCCTCCAAAATTAAGTATAATTTTAACCATAATACCACTACCAATAGCTATACCGATTGCTACTAAAAAAGCTTCTATAGCTCTAGATATTCCAGAAACTAAATCACCAGCTATGGTATCTCTTACAGCATTTGTTATAGCTAAACCTGGAACTAACATCATAATAGAACCTATGGTAATTTTATCTATGTTTGAGCCTATATTAAAAAATACAGTTATATAAGCTGTTAATGCTGCAATAAATCCACCTAATATATTTACGAAAAAAGAATTTACATTGTATTTACTAAGGATATTAGAAGTTTTATAAATTAAAGCTCCTACTAAAAAAGCAGCTATAGAATCTCTTACATTTCCTCCAAGTAATAATGTGAAAAAAGAGGACGATAAAGAAACAAACAACAGTGAAGTTTTTATACTATATCTAGGAGTATTATTTATTTTTTTTAATTCATGTTTAAATTCATCAAGGGACATCCAATCTTTAGAGACTTTTCTAGATAGCTCATTTACCCTTTGTATTTTTTCTAAATTTACAGTTCTACTTTTAATACGTTTAACTACAGATAAATTTTTATTATTTGTGCTTATAGATATAACAATTCCCGTAGGGGTAACAAAGCTTTCGGTGGATTTTTCTCCATAAGCAGAGCATATTCTAAAAATAGTTTCTTCAACTCTATAGGTTTCTCCACCATTTTCTAATATTATTTTTCCTGCTTCAGCAGCAACCTGTATTAATTCATTAGCGTTCATAATAGACTCCTTTCGGTTTTCTTTGCTTTAACATAGTATAATGAGAAATTTAATAATCCATTCTATATGTTTGAAATATTTTAAAGTTAAATATACACTTATATTATAGACATTTAATATGTGGGGGGCAATAATGTGAGAAAAATAGAGAATATATTGAATTGTTTAATTAATAACTTAAATGTGGGAATACACATTGTAGATAATCATGGAAAGACCGTATATTATAATGATGTAATGGCTTCTATAGAAGGGCTTAATAAAGAAGAGGTGCTGGGAAAGAAAGTAGATGAGTATTTGAAGGATGTAAATGAAGAAAGTTCTACTATAATGAAGTGTATTAAAAGTGGTAAAAAAGTTAAAGACATAATTCAAAGATATAGTAGTAATGGGGGTAAAAAAATAACTACTATAAACACTACAATTCCGGTTACTGAAAATAATCAATTAATAGGAGCAATAGAAATAGCACAAGATATGACACAATTTAAAGAAGTAAATGAAAAGTTATGTAAATTACAATCGGTGCTTAAAAATAATCAAGACCACTATGTTTTTAGTGATATAATTGGCAATAGTACTGCTATGGATGAAGCTGTAAATAAGGCTATGAAAGCTAGTTTATCAAATTCCTCTGTACTTATATATGGAGAAACTGGATGTGGTAAGGAGGTTTTTGCTCAAAGCATACATTATAATGGTATAAGAAGCAATGAGCCTTTTATACCTATAAATTGCGCAGCTATTCCAAGTACTCTTTTAGAGGGAATGCTTTTTGGTACTACTAAGGGTAGCTTTACGGGAGCAGAAAATAAAAAGGGTTTGTTTCAATTAGCTCATAGAGGGACTATACTTTTAGATGAAGTAAATTCTATGGATACTTATCTTCAATCTAAGCTTCTAAGAGTGCTTCAAGATGGGTATATAAGGCCAATAGGAAGCAGTAAATCTATTGAAGTAGATGTTAGGGTAATAGCAACATTAAATAAGGAACCTAAGGATTTAATTAGAAAAGGTAAGTTAAGAGAAGATTTCTACTATAGGTTAAGTGTTATAAGAATAGATATACCACCTTTAAGAGTACGAAAAGAGGATATAAAAACTCTTACAGAATATTTCATTCATTATTATAGTAAGTTATTAGGTAAGGAAGTGACGGCAGTTGATGAAACAGTAATGAAAAAATTCATGGATTATCATTGGCCGGGGAATGTAAGAGAACTTAAAAATGTTATAGAATCTGCTATGAATATGAGTGATGGGGAAATGGAACTTCATAAAGAGTTTTTTGAAAGCAAAATAATTAAACAGGAAAATGACCATATATTGAGTTCTTATAGTAGTTCAAATTTAAGTTTGAATAAATATATGGAACAAATTGAGAAAGAGATAATTAAGCGGGAATTAGAAAATCAAAAGGACAATATCACTAAAACAGCAAATATATTGGGGATTTCTAGGCAAAATTTACAGTACAAGATTAAAAAATATAATATATTATGATTAACCTACAAAAAGGTACAATGTAGTGGAATTATGAAATTTCTCTTCCCTGACTTGCATAAGAGCTTGGAACAATAAATTTAATTTAAGAAATTCTAATCTTTTAGCCATATAAAATTATCTAGCGCTCACATTCATCGTCCTGCCTCAGGTTCGCTAGCCTGGCGTCCTTGGCAGGCTTACGATAATTTTATCTGTCTAAAAGAAGAATTTCTAAAATTAAATTTAAATAGTTCCTTTGTTTCTTATACAAGTCATTTCAGAGAAATTTCATAATTAAAGTAATGTAATACTTTTGTGGGATAATCATATTATAGCAATAAATTTTCTATAAATTAAATAAATCTAAGATTATTAGCTACAAATAATCTTAGATTTATTTTTTATTTTATTTAAAAGGTAAATGTAAATTTAAAATGCCATAAATTCGGCAGTATACTGCAAAATAATTTGCAGTACATTTAAAAAGCGATATTTACAGTAAATTCAGACAAATGAAAAAATGTGTTAACGCAATATTTTTTGCGGCTGGCTATTCCACCAAAAAATAAATATATAAAAGGAATTTATTGGATGAAAATGCAAGCAAAAAAGCAAAAAACATAGGAGTATTTAAGAAAAATAGCATATATTGAAGAAATAATCATCTAATATTTTAAAATTAATAGGAATATAGCATAAATGTATGGCATGAAAGTTGCGTATAAAATAAAGGAATAGATTTAATTTTCGGAAAAAGGAATAAGTTATGAAAGTTAAAATTAAAAGGGGGAGTAAAAATGGAAAAAGTTAAAGTTATTTCTTGGGGACTTGGAGCTATGGGAAGTGGAATGGCCAAAATGCTTTTAGAAAAAAAAGATGTGGAAATTGTAGCAGCTGTGGATATGGCACCATTTAAAATTGGAAAAGATTTGGGAGAGGTATTGGGGTTAGACAAAAAATTAAATGTGCAGATAAGTGACGATTTTTCTAAGGTTAAGCATGTGGAGGCAGATGTAGTTATTCTTGCTATTGATTCTTTTGTAAAGAATGTATTTCCGTGCATAAAAAAAATAGTTGAAAATAAGATGAACTGCATAACTATTGCAGAAGAAATGGCTTATCCATATGAAGCACATAAAGAACTAGCAGAGGAAATGGATAGATTGGCAAAAGAAAATGGAGTTACTATATTGGGAACGGGAGTTAATCCGGGCTTTGTACTAGATACAATGATAATTACCTTGTCAGCTGCTTGTAGGAAAGTGCAATCTATAAGCGCTTCTAGAGTAAACGATTTATCTCCATTTGGACTTACAGTTATGAAAACACAAGGTGTAGGCACAACATTGGAAGAATTTGAAGAAGGAATTAAAAATGGGTCTATAGTAGGACATATAGGATTTAGACAATCTATACCTATGATTGCTAAGGCATTAGGACTAGAAATAGATGAAATAGTGGAAACTAGAGAACCTATTATATCCAATACTTATAGAGAAACTGATTGTGTAAAGGTAGAACCAGGAATGGTTGCTGGATGTTGTCATATTGCTTATGGTAAAAGGAATGGAAAGAATATTATAACTCTTGAGCATCCACAGCAAATAAATCCTCAAAGTGAGGGAGTGGACACTGGTGATTATATTCACATTAAAGGAGATGCTGATTTAGATCTTTGTATAAAACCAGAAACTCCTGGTGGAATAGGTACTATGGCTATGGCAGTTAATACTATACCATTAGTTATTTCTAGTAAGCCAGGTCTTAGAACTATGATAGATCTACCTTTGCCACATGCTATAGAAAATAGTTTTGTAGAGCAAATAAAGTATTATAGAGGTGAGTAATAATATGATTGAAAAGGGAACATGGGTTGAGATAACAAGAGTGGTTTTAGAACCAGAAGAAAGAGCAGATAATATACCAGAAGATACTAAGAAAACTCCATTAAAAATGTGGGTAAAGGGTTTTTGTAAAAGAGAATGTGATATAGGAGAAGAAGTAGAAATAGAGACGTTGACAGGAAGATGTGAAAAGGGAATAGTTACAGATGTGGAGCCAAGATATGTACATGATTTTGGAGAGTATGTAAGGGAGATTTCTCTTATAGGAATTCAAGCAAGAAAAATATTAAGTGATGAAAAGTAAGAAGGTGAAATTTTGAGTAAATATTATGATTTAATGGAAAGAAAAAATGAAATAATGCTTAAATCTGTAAAAATAAATTATTCTAAATATGAAAAATCTAATATTGCTTTTGATTATGAAGAGATGATGAGGGATACAGGATATGAACTTAATGAAGTAATGAGGATACAAAAGGAAACTGGTGTTGGAAATACGCCATTATTAGAATTAAGAAATTTAACAGCTTTAGCAAGAAAGGTATCCAAAACTGGCCAAGCAGCTAGGATATTTTTGAAAGATGAAAGTGCTAATCCTTCAGGAAGTTTTAAGGATAGAAGAGCAGCTTTATCTGTATATGATGCTAAGAGAAAAGGTTATAAGGGAGTGGTATCTGCTACATCAGGAAACTATGGTGCTGCAGTGGCTTCTCAAGCAGCTATGCGGGGACTTAAATGCATAATAGTTCAAGAATGTTATGATTCTACAAAAGTAGGTCAACCTGAAATTCTTGAAAAGGGAAGAAAATGTGAATGCCTAGGAGCAGAGGTAATACAACTGACAGTAGGACCGGAATTATTTTACACATTTTTAAAGGTTTTAGAAAACACTGGATATTATAATGCTTCTCTATATTCCCCTAGTGGTATAGCGGGAGTTGAAAGCTTGGGATATGAAATATATAACCAGTGCAAAGAGAGATTTGGAAAGGAACCAGAAGGTGTGGTCATAACTCATGCTGGTGGAGGAAATTTAACTGGTACTGCTAGAGGACTTAAGAAGGCGGGAGCTATAAATACTAAAGTTATAGGGGCTTCTGTAGATTTAACAGGATTGCACATGGCATCAGATATAGATTTTAATAGAAAATCATTTACCACTGGACATACAGGCTTTGGAATTCCTTTTATGACTTGGCCTGATAGGTCGGATGTACCAAGAAGTGCAGCTAGACCATTAAGATACATGGATAGATATGTAACTGTAAACCAAGGTGAGGTATTTTATATGACAGAGTTGCTTTCTCAAATAGAAGGCATGGAAAGGGGTCCGGCAGGTAATACATCTTTAGCCGCAGCTTTTGTCATAGCTCAAGAAATGAAGAATGATGAGATTCTAGTTGTACAAGAAACAGAATATACAGGGGCAGGAAAACATATACTTCCACAGCTTACTTTTGCTAAAAATAATGGGGTAATAGTAAAATTAGGCGATCCTAAAGAAGAAGTGCCAGGGAAAAATATTGTAATACCAGATCATCCATCAAAGTTATTTATAGAAGAAAAAGATTTAAATTCTTATAGAAAATCTTTAATTAAAAATAATTTAAAAACTTCAAGAGCTGCTGTTTTTAGTGAAGAGGATATGGAGTTTTTATGTGAAGAGACAAGGCTTAATAAAAAAGAAGTTTTAGACATTATAGGAAGTCTTGGAAAAGAAATATAGTACTTATAAGGGGGGCTATTTGTGAAAAGAGCGGATGACTTTGAAAAAAGAAGAGAGCATATTAAGAATTTAACAGATGAAGAGCTTTATAATAGATTTTGGAGTTTAACAGAAGAAATAGTTAGACCAATGGTAGATTTAGCATACAATAACACATCACCTTCTATAGAACGTTCTGTGCTTTTGAGAATGGGTTTTACAAGTATTGAATGTTCAGAAATAGTTAAGCAGGGTTGTAAATGGAACCTTTTAGGAAAAGGTATGGGGCATGTAGTTTTAGAATATGCAAATATTAAAGGAATAGATTACATGGAAGCAGGAAAGCAATTGGCAGAAGGAAAAGGATGGGAAGAAATTGGAGAAGTTATGGGTGGTGAGTTAAATGGGTAATGAAAAGAAAAAGCTTATGGAAAACGAAAAAATAAATGTAGAAGAGATATTAAAAGATTTAGATAATTATAAGCCAAAGAGAAGGGGATGGCATTGGAGAGAGGCATACAATGAGCCTGTAGGTGATTTTAACTATAGTGAAATATCAAAGCCTTTAAAAAAGAGCAGACCTCTTCCAGCAGCAAGAGGATTTAATAATATAGATCCTCAACCTATTCAGGTTATTACTTCTGAAATTGCATCAGGTAGATTTGAAGACGATATAAGAAGGATGAGAATGGCGGCTTGGCATGGGGCAGATCATATAATGGTTATAAGAACCGCGGGGCAAAGCCATTATGATGGACTTATTGAGGGTACTCCAGAAGGTATAGGCGGAGTTCCTATTACAAGAAAGGAAGTAAGAGCTACTAGAAAAGCTTTAGATATGATAGAGGAGGAAGTGGGAAGAGAGATAAATTTCCATTCCTATGTTTCAGGAGTAGCAGGTCCAGATATTGCAGTAATGTTTGCAGAAGAAGGAGTAAATGGAGCACATCAAGATCCTCAGTATAACGTTTTATATAGAAATATCAATATGGTTAGATCCTTTGTAGATGCTGCTGTGGCAAAGAGAATAATGGCCTTTGCAGATATTCTTCAAATAGATGGAGCACATAATGCAAATGCAACAGCTATGAAAGGCTACAATGTATTGCCAGAGTTAATGGTTCAGCATGCTATAAATGCTAAATATTCAGAAATGGTGGGAATGAAAAAAGAAAATATATCATTATCTACAGTCCCTCCTACAGCACCACCAGCTCCTTGTTTAAAGTTAGATTTGCCTTATGCTGTGGCTTTAAGAAAGATGTTTAAAGATTATAAAATGAGAGCTCAAATGAATACTAAATATATGGAGTCCTGTACTAGAGAAGCTACAGTAACTCACGTTTTAAATATGCTCATTTCAAAATTAACCTCGGCAGATATACAAAGTACTATAACACCGGATGAAGGAAGAAATGTCCCATGGCATTACAATAGTATACATGCAGTTAATACAGCAAAACAAGCTTTATTAGGTATGGATGGACTTAAGGAAATGGTAGAGCTTAAGGATGAAGGATATTTACCAAACAAAGTTAGGGAAATTACTGAAAGAGCTATATTATTCTTAGAAGAAATAATAGAAGTAGGGGGATATTTTAAAGCAGTAGAAGAAGGATTCTTTGTGGATTCAGGCATGTATCCAGAAAGAAATGGGGATGGTATAGCTAGAAAAATTCAAAAGGGAGTAGCAGCAGATACGGTAGTTCTTAGAGATAAGGATTATTTCGCTCCAGTTTGTGCTCATTTTGGATATAATCATATACCTGAAAAATATAATATAGAAAAGCCTTGTGAGGCCATAAATGGATGTACTTTATGTAAGCATGAAAAAATACAGTATATAGATGAGTTAGACCCAAATGATAATGTATATAAAAGAATGGAAAAAGTTAAAGAGGATGGAACCATAAAGCCAGAAGTGGAGTGGAGTAAAGATGGTATTGTAACCATTAATATGTTTATACCAGAGGATGAACGAACCAGCGAAGCGGCTGCTCTTGAAATAGCTAAAAATATGAATTTATTAGATCCAGAGGTTATACACAAACAAATTTTGCAGGATAGTGAAGGAACTTATGTAGAGGTTAAAGGTAAAGTTAATTTCTCAATTAATAAGAGCGAATTAAAGGTTCCAGAAAAGAAACAAATTTTGAGTGATGAAACTATGAGAGAGTTTGTTAAGAAGCATCCAATAAGAGTTGTAGCAGCCACTGTTGGAGAAGATGAACATTCTGTTGGACTTAGAGAAATAATAGATATAAAACACGGGGGAATAGAAAAATACGGTATTGACTGTGTATATCTTGGAACTTCTTGTCCAGTTGAGAAACTTATAGATGCAGCTATAGAAACTAAGGCTCAGGCTATACTTGCCAGTACCATAATAACTCATAATGACGTACATGTAAAAAATATGCAGAAGTTAAATAATCTCTGCATAGAAAAAGGAGTTAGAGATAGTATTATATTGGTTTCTGGAGGAACTCAGGTAACAGATGAAATTGCTAAAGCCAATGGAATGGATGTAGGATTTGGCAGAGGTTCTCATGGTAATGATGTAGCATCTTTCATAGTAGAAACTCTTCAAAAAAGATTAGAAGAATAAAAAAGGATGATTTTTATGAAGGTTGACTATTTAATAGCAGAAATAGGAAGTACTACTACTTTAGTAAGTGCACTAGATTTTAATAGCAAAGAAATACTTGTAGCGCAGGGTAAAGCCAATACCACAGTGCTTCAAGGAGATGTAACAGTAGGACTTAAAAAAGCTATAGGTGAAATAGAGGAAAGTTTAGGAGAAAAGATCGTATGGAATAAAATGCTCGCCACTAGTAGTGCTGCAGGTGGTCTTAAAATAACAGTTCATGGTTTGGTTCAGGATATGACAGTTAAGGCTGCTAGGGAAGCAGCCCTTGGTGCTGGGGGTATAATTAAAAATGTCACAGCAGGAAAGCTCTATAAAAGTGATTTAAGAAAAATTAAAGAATTAAAGCCTAATTTGATAATGATAGCTGGGGGAACAGATTATGGAGAACGCGATACAGCTATTTATAATGCAGAGGTTATAAATAGAGAAAACTTTGGGATACCTGTAATTTACTGTGGAAACATAGCAAATAGAGAAGATATAAAGGAAATCCTTCAAGGACAGGAATTTTATATTGTAGATAATGTGTATCCAAGAATTGATGAATTAAATGTAGAGCCTGCCAGAGAGGTGATTCAAAGAGCCTTTGAAAATAATATAGTAAAGGCTCCTGGTATGGACAGAATAAAAGAAATGGTAGATGGAACCATAATGCCTACGCCGGGAGCTGTAATGGAAAGTGCGAAGTTATTATATGATAGCATTGGAGATGTTTTAGTCATAGACGTAGGTGGAGCTACTACTGATGTTCACTCAGTTACTGAAGGCTCATCAGAGATACAGGACATACTTTTAAGTCCAGAACCTAAAGCTAAAAGAACTGTAGAGGGGGATTTGGGAGTATATATAAACAGCTCTAACGTAATAGAAATATTGGAAGATATAGAAATGGAAGGATTAAATAGAGAGTATATAAAAAATAATATAGAACCTATACCAATGACAAAAGAACAAAAGAAATGCAGCTGTATTTTAACTAAGAAAGCAGTTAATACTGCAGTTGATAGGCATGTGGGATATATTAAAAGAGTTTATGGGTCAGGTAAAAAATTTATAGCTTATGGTAAGGATTTATCCAAAGTTAGGTATATAGTGGGTACTGGAGGTGCACTTACAAAACTTCCAGAAGGAGAAAATATGCTTAAAGGTATAAAGTATCTTAAGGAAGATTTAACTATGTATCCAAGAGAAGAAGCAAAAGTTTTAATTGATCATATGTATATAATGGCTTGTGCAGGAGTGCTTGCTAGAGAAAATAAAGAGTATGCTTTAAAGCTTATAGAGAAGAGTTTAAATTTATAAATATAAAAGAGGGGATTTTTATGGGAAAAAGTTATCCTTGTATAGAAGTTTATTTGAAAAAAATAACCCATAATGCCAAAATAATAGTGGAAATGTGTAACAAATCAGGTATACATGTAGTGGGGGTCACTAAAGTATTTTGTGCTGAAAGACCAATTGTAGAAAGTGAAATAAAAGGTGGAATAGAGCTGGTAGGAGATTCTAGATTAGAAAACTTAATAAAGATAAAAGATTTAAAGTGTAGAAAAATGCTTTTACGAATACCCATGGAGAGAAACAGTGCTAAGGTGGTTAAATACTCAGATATCAGTTTAAATTCAGAATTTTGTACTATAAAAGCTTTGTCAAAAGCAGCCCAAAAAATAAATAGGATACACGCAGTAATTCTAATGATAGATGTGGGAGATTTAAGAGAAGGGATTCTGGAGAAAGATGTACTGGATACAGTAAAACAAATAATTAAACTACCAAATATAAAATTATGCGGAATTGGCACTAATTTAACTTGTTATGGAGGTATAATTCCCGATGAAAATAATTTAGGAAAGCTTTTAAAAATAAAAAAAATGTTAAAAGAACAATTAAATTTAGAATTGCCTATTATATCAGGAGGAAATTCTAGTAGTATACATTTAGTTATAAATGAAAAAATGCCTAA
Source organism: Haloimpatiens massiliensis (assembly GCF_900184255.1). Classification (NCBI taxonomy): domain Bacteria; kingdom Bacillati; phylum Bacillota; class Clostridia; order Eubacteriales; family Clostridiaceae; genus Haloimpatiens; species Haloimpatiens massiliensis. The sequence continues at coordinate 633,501 of NZ_LT854640.1, forward strand.
GGGAATAAATCAACTTAGAATAGGTGAAGGTATTGCACTAGGCAGAGAAACTGCTTTTGGGGAGAGTATAGAGGGTTGCTATAGAGATTGTTTTGTATTAAAAGGAGAAATAATAGAAATAAAAGAAAAACCATCAATTCCTGTAGGCAACATAGGTATGGATGCTTTCGGAGAAATCCCTCATTTTGAGGATAAGGGAATAAGAAAAAGAGCCATTGTTGCTATGGGGAGACAGGATATAAAGATTGATGGAACTTTTCCTAGAGATAAATACATTACAGTTTTAGGAGGTAGTAGTGATCATTTAATATTAGATGTGACAGATAGTAAAGAGGAATATGATGTGGGAGATATATTAGAATTTAATGTAGATTATGGCTGTTTACTTCAAGCTATGACCTCTCCTTATATTAAAAAATATTATATAGAATAATAAAAAAAGATTTAAGAGAGAAAGAGAAAAGGTAAGAATTAATAGGTAAAAAGTAAGAGTTTCTTAAAAAAAATTCAGTCTTGCTGAATTTTCACCATAACTCTTACTTTTTACTTATTTACAAATTAATTATAAAAAACTCCTTGAGTTTTATCCTTAAATAATACTTATTACCTCTTACTTATTTATTGCCTATCTGCAAATTTAAAATATTAGTATATAGTTGTATATGACGAATGTATAATATTAATATGTTCAAATCAAGATTAATATCATATAATTAAATGTGTATTTTATTTAAAAAGGATGGTGCGCAGTGGCAAATTTAGGGGTCATAAATCAAGTATTAATTTTATTTTTAATCATTGGAGTAGGATATATTGCTAGAAAAATAGGAATATTAAATAAGGAACTAAATAAAGGATTTTCAGATTTACTACTTAAAATAACACTTCCTTTTATGATAATAGGTTCTTTCAATCATAAGTTTTCACCAGAAATGATGAAAAATATAAAGAGTATTTTTATATATTCTTCCCTTATACATATCTTATTGATTCCTTTAAGCAAAGCTTTTTATATTAAATTTCCAAAAGATAGGGATAAAAAAGATATTTTAAGGTTTGTAACTGTTTTTTCAAATTGTGGATTTATGGGATATCCAGTACTTCAAAGTATATACGGTAACATTGGAATACTATATGCATCGGTTTTTAATATTCCTTTTACCATATTTAGCTGGACTTTTGGAGTTATGTTGTTTACAAAAGATAAAGAGTCTAGAAGTTTAAAAAAAGTAATGACAAATCCAGGTATAATAGCAGTTATTATAGGTGTAGTAATATTTTTGTTTTCTATAAAGTTGCCTTATGCATTAATGAATACTCTGAATTTAGTTGGGTCTATTACAACTCCGGTATCTATGATACTTATAGGTAGTATGTTGGCAGAGGTAAAGTTTTCAGATATATTTAAGGAAACATCCATATACTATGCGTCTATAATAAGACTCTTAGTTATACCAATAATTATTTATTATTTTATGAATTTTTGTGGAATTGATAAATTTTTGATAAACATAGCTGTAATAGTTGAAGCTATGCCTGCAGCAGCTATATGTTCAATATTTGCTGAAAGTTATGGTAAAAATCCTAAATATGCATCACAAAGTGTATTTATTACTACTATGCTTTCTATAATTACCATACCACTTATACTTATGATTATTAAATAATTAAAATTTTATATTGGAATAATATACTAACTATGAATTCTAGGCTTTATATTAAATTTTAAAGGAAGCTTAGAATTTTGTTTTATTGATATTTTAATTTAAAATAAGAATTTCGTTTAGATGAGTATTTAGTGTGAATGGCAAATAATTTGAGAGGTTTTGTATATTTGAGAAGTGCATGTAAAATATGTTAGAATGTAATATAGATGATTAAACCACAAAAAGGTACAATGTGGTGGAATTATGAAATTTCTCTTTCATGACTTGCATAAGAGCTTGGAATAATAAATTTAAGAAATTTCATAATTCAAGCAATTTAATACTTTTTGGGAGTAATAGTATAGAGAACATAAAAATATTAATGTAGAGGTTAAAGATAAATTAAACGCTATATATTAAAGGAGGAGTATTATGGATATTAATTATACTTTAAATTTGGAAGAAGCTTTAAAAAATTTACAACACAGAGGAGCATTTCTAACTGTTACAGATAGGGAAGGAAATACAAATACCATGACCATAGGTTGGGGTAATATAGGATACGAATGGGGAAGACCCGTGTTTATAGCATTGGTAAGGGAGTCAAGATATACTCATAAATTATTAGAAAATGCTGAAGACTTTACTGTATCAATACCTATGGACGATAGTATGAAAGATGCTATAGGTTTTTGTGGAAGTAAATCAGGAAGAGAGTATGATAAATTTAAAGAATGTCATTTAGGTGTGCAAAAAAGTGAAAATGTTAAATCACCTTCCATAGAAAATTGTGGAATGATTTATGAATGTAAAATAGTTTATAAGCACAACATGGATATTAATTTATTAGATGAAGATATTAAGAAAAAATGGTATAAGGAAGAAGAGAGCAAGTGGTATGCACCTGGAGATGCCCACACTATATATTATGGAGAAATATTAGAGTGTTATAATAATAAATAATGTTTTAATGTTCTAAAAGCATATTTGCATCTATAAAATAATAGGGGAATAATGCTAAGGAGAGGTATGGTGGCTGATAAAATTGCAATACCATTTTACTTAAACGAAAATGCTATAAATGATATATATACTATGATAATTATAAAAAAAAATGTAAATATAAAAAGCATTACGAGAAAGAAACAGTGTATATTAAAGTTAAATACTCCTTTAAGCAATGTTATGGAAGGTAAATATGTAGAGGGGGATTTATCCATACAAATATTAAATGAATATTCACGGGAGCTAATAGATGAACAGGTATCTATACTATTAGAAGCCTTTATTAGTGTTCTGGATACATTAGAAGACAATGGAATGATTAAGCATATAAATAATAAGAAAGATTTAGAAAATGTACAAAATAATGATTATATATTGATTAATTCTAAAATTCATGAAGCATCTGTAGTTCATAATATAAAAGAAATGATAAATATTATGGAGGCGGAAAAAATAATAAGAATGGAAGAAGATCCCTATAAGGATAAGATTTTAAAATCCCTTAAAGAACAATTAAATAGTTTTAAAGATAATAAATCCATTAAGTATTTATCAGAAGACTTTCTTGGGGCTAATGTTAAATTTATATTACCATTAAAAACTGAGTACCTACGAGGCGATATGGAGCATTTGATGAATAGTGAATTATTTATATTTGCAAAGGTAATAAATTTTTGTAAAAGTTCAGGGGATAAAGAAAGAGCTTTAAAAATTGGTGGAAGTTTTGATTATTTAGAAGATATGCTTGCTAATACAAACTATAAAAGTTTTATGAAAGATACTAAAAAAAATCAGTTAAGAGATATGGAAGAATACAGTTTTATAGAAACAATACCAATAGCTATATATATATAACTGAAATTCGTAATTTGAAACTTATTCGAAAAATTTTTAACGAAACAATGTGTTTTTAAGGAGTTATTACAATCAATATTTATCCAAAAACCTATGTATATTTAGTGTCTAAATTGTATATTACAAATTGTAGATATATATATAATTAGTATTGAATAAGCTATTACCATATGGTATAATAAGTAAAAAAAATAGCGATTTAACCTTTTTAAGAAAATTTACTCCTAGATTTGGAGAAGCAGGTTCTTAAATCGTTAAATCCAAGTTTAGGAGGTTTTTTATGGCAGATAAGAATTTAGTTTGTAAAGATTGCGGCAAGGAATTTGTTTTTACAGAAGGGGAGCAAGAATTCTACAAGGAAAAAGGATTTGAAAATGAACCAAAGAGATGCCCAGAGTGTAGAAGACAAAGAAAACAGCAAAACAGAGCAAGAGATTAAATTGTAAATTATAAATTTTTATTAATGTTTATTTAAATATAGTATTATGGATATAGAGCAGATAGTTTAATATAACTATCCATTCTATATCTTTTTTTATTTTATTAAATATTCAACTTTCGCACATAAAGTTCAAGCTCTACATTAGATTAATAAGGGTTTTTAATTTAAAATTTAGAATGTAAAATAGGAATTTGTAGAGTAGGTAAGAGGTAAAAAGTAAGAGTGAAAAGGTAAGAACTAATAGGTAAAAGGTAAGAGTTTCTTTAAAAAATTCAGCAAAGCTGAATTTTCACCACAATTATTACTTATTACCTGTTACTTACAAATTAATTATAAAAAACTCTTTGAGTTTTATCCTTAACTCTTACTTCTTAGCTCTTACCTATTACTTACTTGCAAATTTTAAATTGTAGTTAGTTTCTAAAAGAACTTTATTCTTCATTTTAAATTTTATATTTTTATTTTTTAACTACGAAAGTTGAATTAAATATTATAAGATTAATGTTATAATATACTAGAAATAAAGTTAAAATATCAGTAAGATGTTATGTATTTTGAAACTCTCTTAAGCTAACTAATTCCATGTATATGAATTTTACATTTTACAGATTATGCAATCTAAACATGGATAGTAGGAGTTTTCATAATTTTTTTAGCTTTAGATAGTTGTACTAAAGTTAAGGATTAGTTAATTTTAATGTAGGAGATATCTTTAGTTATTTAAAATATAGATAAAAGTAATTAAATATAGTAAAATATACTTATGAAAAGGAAGTGAGTACATTTGAAAAATAATAACTATAAACCAAATGAATTTGCAGAATTAATTAATGTATCAGTTAGAACATTGCAAAGATGGGATAACGAAGGAATATTAAAAGCATTTAGAACACCAACAAATAGAAGATATTATACTTACGAACAATATAAAGAGTTTAAAGGAATAACATCTTCTGAAAAAAGAACAATTATATATACAAGGGTTTCAACTTCTAATCAAAAAGATGATCTAAAAAATCAAGTTGAGTTTCTTAAACAATATGCTAATGCAAAAGGAATTATTGTAGATGAAATTATAGAGGATTATGGAAGTGGATTGAACTATAATCGTAAGAAATGGAATAAACTAATAGACCAGTGTATGACTTCTGAAATAAGCACTATAATAGTAACTCATAAAGATAGATTTGTACGTTTTGGATTTGAATGGTTTGAAAGATTTTTAGAGAAATTTAATGTAAAAATAATAGTAGTAAATAATGAAAGTCTATCACCATCAGAAGAATTAGTTCAAGATATAATTTCCATACTTCATATTTTTAGTTGCAGAATTTATGGCTTAAGAAAATATAAGAAAAAGATAAAGGAAGATGAAGAAGTTGAAAAAAGCATACAAAATAGAGATTAAACCAACAGAAGAACAGACAACTAAAATTCATCAAACTATTGGTGTAAGTAGGTTCATATACAATTTTTATATTGCTCATAATAAAGAAGTTTACGAAAAAGAGAAAAAATTTATTAGTGGTATGGATTTTTCTAAATGGCTTAATAATGAGTATATTCCTAATAATACCGATAAAATTTGGATTAAAGAAGTATCCTCTAAAGCTACTAAACAAGCCATTATGAATGGAGAAAAAGCTTTTAAAAAGTTTTTTGATGGTAAAGCAAGTTTTCCTAAATTTAAGAAAAAGAAAAATCAAGATGTTAAAGCTTACTTTCCAAAGAACAATAAAACAGATTGGACTATTGAAAGACATAGAGTTAAAGTACCAACTTTAGGCTGGATTAGATTAAAAGAATTTGGATACATTCCAGTTAACTCTATGGTTAAAAGTGGTACAGTAAATCAAAAAGCAGATAGATATTTTGTTTCAATTTTAGTTGAAGAAGCTATTAAAGTAGATAATAAACCTTACTCAGAAGGAATAGGCGTAGACCTTGGACTAAAGAATTTTGCAATTTGTAATAATGGCTTAACTAAAAAGAATATTAACAAAACTAAAACAGTTAAAAAAGCAGAAAAGAAACTAAAACGTGAGCAAAGAAAGCTTTCAAGAAAATATGAAAGTTTAAAATTAAGAAATAAAAAAGAGAAAGGAGAAGCTACTCGTCAAAATATCCAAAAACAAATAGTCAAGGTACAAAAACTTCATCAAAGACTTACAAGTATAAGAAATGATTATATAAATAAAACAGTGAATGAGTTAATAAAACAAAAACCAAGTTTTATAACTATTGAAGATTTAAATGTAAGTGGAATGATGAAGAATAGACATTTAGCTAAAGCGGTTGCTGGGCAAAAGTTTTATGAATTTAGAACTAAGCTTATTTCAAAAGCTAAACAAAATGGCATTGAGATAAGAATAGTTAATAGATTCTATCCAAGTAGTAAAGTGTGTAGCTGTTGTGGAGCATATAAGAAAGATTTAAAACTATCTGATAGAGTTTACAAATGCAGTTGTGGGCTTTCTATTGATAGAGATTTAAATGCTTCAATAAATTTAGCTAATGTTAAAGAATATAAGATAGCTTAATTAAACAAGCACTTATATGTGTACCCAAGGCTATTTGGGGAATTAACGACTGCGGAGTACTATACAAACTGTAGTAGCTTAGGCAAGACAGAGTACGTTGAAGCAGTAAGAATCTCAATATGGATACATTTGACCATGTTTTGAGTAGCAGGATAATAGTTTGAAAAGATGCATTGTATGTGGAGAGGCAGGAGAAAGACATCATATTGTATTTAAAAATGCAGGTGGATTTGATTTTCCGTTAAACTTTATATATCTATGCTCAGAGCATCATAGAGGAAAAAATGGACCTCATAAAAACAGAATTGTAGATTTAAAATATAAGATTAATATGCAAAATGCATTGTTTAGTAAATTAAATGAAAAATACTATAGTATAAATGACATTATAAAGATTCTAAGTATAAATCCAAGGCAGGCTAAAGTGCTAATAAGTAATTTATCAAAATATAGTGAAGGATATAAAGCTGAGGATATTATAAAAAAGTTAATGGGTGGTAAATTTTATTATGAATTCATGATAGATGAGGATTATCATGATTGGTGGAATGTACCAGAGAAAGAGATATTCTTAAAGAAATGAGGATAAAGGAGTTTGAATATGAAGATTGTATGTATTGGTGATAGTTTAACTTATGGCTTTGGTGTTATGAAAAGACATACTTGGATTGAAATATTAAAAGAAAAATTAGAGATACGCTTTGTAAATAAGGGAATAAACGGAGATACTACAGCAGGAATGTTAAGTAGATCTTATGAGGATATTATTTTGAATTATCCAGATAAAGTTATAATCATGGGAGGTACTAACGATTTTATTTTAGGTTATGATTTGAAAAGAGTTCAAGAAAATGTAATTTTTTTGGCTAAGGAAGCAAATGAACATGGCATAGAGCCAATAATAGGGATACAAATACCTACGGAACCTAAATTGGCAAGGGAGAAATGGACTAAAGAAGTAGACTATGAAAATGTCAATAAAAAAATAGTAGATTATAGGAATAGAATAATAGAGGCTTGTAAATTTAATGGATATAAATATATAGATTTTTACAAGGAATTTGTTCATGAACTAAAGGACAATGGAGATTGTAGATATTATACCGATGGTATACATCCTAATTATGAAGGACATAAGATAATGGCTAGAAGTGCTGAGAAGCTTATAGTCTCCAAGACAGAAAAATAACACTTATAACGGACTAAATTTAAAGAGTACTTAAAAATCATAATTATTTAAAATAATATATAAATATGTATGACTTTGGAGGGATTTTTTTGAAACCTTTAGCGGATAGTATACGCCCAAGTTCTATAGAAGAGGTGGTGGGACAAGAACATCTTTTAGGAAAGGGTAAAATATTAAATAAAATGTTATCTTCAGGAAAAATAACTAATAGTATATTTTATGGGCCACCGGGAGTTGGAAAGACTACTGTAGCTAATTTAATGGCAAAAGTGTCTAATAAAAGTTTTTATAAATTAAATGCTACTAATGCTTCTTTAAGTGATATTAAGGATATTGTAGAAGAGTTGGATAGTTTAATGAATTTAAATGGAATCATACTTTATTTGGATGAGATACAGAACTTTAATAAAAAACAGCAGCAATCTTTATTAGAATTCATGGAAAATGGCAAGATAACTTTAATAGCCAGTACTACAGAAAATCCATTTCATTATGTGTATAAGGCTATTTTAAGTAGAGCAGCAGTTTTTGAATTTAAGCCTATAGAAGAAAGGCATATAGAAGCTGCATTAAATAGGGCTTTAAGTATAGCTCAAAAGGAATTTAAAAACATAGATATAAATGCAGAAGAAAAGGTGCTTTCTTACATAGCTAAATTAAGTGATGGAGATGTGAGAAGAGCTATTAATATTTTGGAAATATGTATAAATACAACAGATATAGACGAAAATGGTATTTTGAATATAAATGAAGGAATAGTTAAAAATTGTTGCCCTGCAAAAATACTAAATTATGACGTAAATGGTGAAAGTCATTATGATATTTTAAGTGCTTTTCAAAAGTCTATAAGAGGAAGTCATGTGGATGCATCTTTGCATTATTTAGCTAGATTAATAAAAGTAGGAGACTTAATATCTATATGCAGAAGATTATTAGTTATAGCATCAGAAGATATTGGACTTGCATATCCTAATGCTATAAATATAGTAAAAGCCTGTACAGATTCAGCTATGCAGTTAGGTTTTCCAGAGGCTAAGATACCTCTTTCCGAGGCTGTAATACTTTTAGCCACAGCACCAAAATCCAACTCGGCATTGTTGGCTATAGATAGAGCATTAGAGGATTTGGATAAAAAATATATTAGCGAAATACCAGCTAATATAAGGGATGGTCACTATAAAGGTGCTGAGAGTTTAGGCAGAATGCAAAACTATAAATATCCTCATGATTATCCCAATAATTATATAGAGCAGAATTATATGCCAAGTAGTATTGAAGGTAATATATATTATGAGGCAGGCAACAATAAGATGGAAATAAATGCTAAAAAATATTGGGATAAGATAAAAAAACTATAAGATTTAAATCTTATAGTTTTTTTTATTTTAATGTTGACAAGAATGGTCGGGTTTGATAATATTTATTTATAAAGTTGAGTGAAAAGCTCGGCATTAAGAGGTGATTAAATGAAATTATCTACTAAAGGTAGATATGGGGTAAAAGCTATGGTGGATTTAGCCATAAATTATGGGAAAAATCCTGTATCTATAAAGTCTATTTCAGAAAGGCAGGATATATCTGAATACTATTTAGAACAGTTATTTTCACCTTTAAGAAAGGCAAAACTTATAAAGAGTATTAGAGGTGCACAAGGTGGATATGTTTTAAATAGAGAACCAAAAGACATAACTATCTTTGATATAATGGAAATTCTAGAAGGACCAGTAGAAATATCTGGTTGTCTAGAAGGAAATAAATGTAACAATATTGAGTGTTGTGCTACTAGGCTTTTATGGAAAAAAATAAAGGAAAGCATAGATAGCGTAACCACGTCAGTAACTTTACAAGATATTGTAGATGATTATAAAAGAATGAATGAAAAGTAGGGAGTGATATAAATGGAAAACAATAAAAGAGTTTATATGGATTATGCGGCTACTACATATACAAAGCCAGAAGTTTTAGAGGCGATGATTCCTTATTTCACACAGGAATTTGGAAATCCATCATCCATATATTCATTATCAAGAGAAACAAAAAAGGCTATAGATTTAGCAAGAGAAAGAGTTTCTAAAGTTATAAATTGTGAGCCAGCAGAAGTGTTCTTTACAGGTGGAGGTTCTGAGGCAGATAACTGGGCTTTAAAGGGAATAGCTTTTGCAAATAAACATAGAGGAAATCACATAATAACTACTAAAATAGAGCATCATGCTATACTTCATACATGTGAATTTTTAGCCAGAAATGGTTTTGAAATAACCTACCTTCCAGTAGACGAAGAAGGTAAAATTAGAATAGAAGATTTAAAGAATGCTATAACAGATAAGACGATATTGGTTTCAATAATGTATGCAAATAATGAGATAGGAACTATACAACCGATAAAAGAAATAGGTGAAATTTGCAGAGAAAAGAGAATATTCTTCCATACAGATGCAGTTCAAGCTATAGGTCATGAAAAAATAGACGTTAAAGATATGAAAATAGACTTATTATCTATGGCAGCTCATAAATTTTATGGACCTAAGGGTGTGGGAGTTTTATATATAAGAAAGGGCGTAAGAATAGACAACTTAGTTCATGGTGGTGGACAGGAAAGAGGCAGAAGGGCAGGAACTGAAAATATAGCTGGTATAGTTGGACTTGGAAAAGCTATAGAATTGGCAGATGAAAACTTAGAAAAAGAGCAAGAAAGACTTTCTAAGTTAAGAGATAAATTAATAAACGGACTTTTAAAGGTTCCATATACTAGATTAAATGGACCAATAGGGAAAGACAGACTTGCAGGAAATGTGAATATTTGTTTTAGATTTATAGAAGGTGAATCAATACTTCTTCTTTTAGATGCTAAGGGCATATGTGCTTCTAGTGGAAGTGCTTGTACATCTGGATCTTTAGATCCATCACATGTACTACTTGCTATAGGGCTTCCTCATGAAATAGCTCATGGTTCTTTAAGATTGACTTTGGGAGAGAAAACCACAGAAGAAGATGTAGATTATGTACTAGAAGTGGTACCTAATATAGTTCAAAGATTAAGAGATATGTCACCATTATGGGATGACTTTTTAAAGAAAGGGGATAAATAATTATGATATATAGTGAAAAAGTAATGGAGCATTTTACAAATCCAAGAAATGTAGGAGAAATACAAGATGCCAATGGAGTGGGAGAAGTTGGCAATCCTAAATGTGGCGATATAATGAAAATTTATTTGAAAGTTGAAGATGATATTATTAAAGACGTTAAATTTAAAACCTTTGGATGTGGATCCGCTATAGCATCATCTAGTATGGCTACGGAACTTATAAAAGGGAAAAGGGTAGAAGAAGCTTGGGAACTAACTAACAAGGCTGTAGCTGAAGCTCTAGACGGGCTTCCACCTGTAAAAATGCACTGTTCAGTTTTAGCAGAGCAAGCTATACACAAAGCTATAAATGATTATAGAAAAGGTAAGGGATTAGAGCTTTGGGATTACGAAGAAAAAGATGCCCATGATCACGAGCATGGAGAAGAGTAAAATAAAGGTGATAAAATTATGAAAAAAAAAGTTGTCATAGGTATGAGTGGAGGAGTGGATAGCTCTGTAGCTGCATATTTGTTAAAAGAGCAAGGTTATGATGTAATAGGTATAATGATGAGGTTAGCTCCAGATATTAAGGAGTATGAGGAATGCGAAACCAGTTGCTGTAGTTTATCTGCAGTGGATGATGCGAGAAAAGTTGCAGATAAATTAGAAATTCCATTTTATGTTATGAATTTTAAGAGTGAATTTGAAGAACAGGTTATTAAGCCTTTTGTAAGTGAATATAAAGAAGGCAGAACTCCAAATCCCTGCATAGCATGTAATAAGCATGTTAAGTTTCAAGCATTTTTAAGAAAAGCTAGGGCTATAGGAGCTGAATATATTGCTACAGGTCATTATGCTAGAATAGAAAAAGAAGGAGAAAGACATCTTCTCAAAAAGGCATGTGACCCAAAAAAAGATCAAAGCTATGTATTATATAATTTAACACAGGAACAGTTAGCGCATACATTGATGCCTTGTTCTAAATATACAAAAGAGGAAATAAGGGCTATAGCGGAGAAAATAGGCCTTAAGGTTCATAACAAAAGGGATAGTCAAGAAATATGTTTTATACCAGATAATAATCACGGAAAGTTTATAGAAAACTATACTAATAGTAATAGTAAACAAGGTAATTTTGTAGATAAAGAAGGAAATATTTTAGGAAAGCATAAAGGAATAGTACACTATACCATAGGACAAAGAAAAGGATTAGGAATTGCTTTAGGTAGACCTGTATTTGTATCAGATATAAATCCTGTTACTAATGAAGTTACTTTAGGAGATGAACAGGATATATTTAAAACAGAACTTTTAGCTACAGATATGAATTTTATTCCTTTTGATTCTTTAGAAAAACCTATGGAAGTAGAAGCTAAGATAAGATATTCTTCAAAACCTGCAAGGGCCATAATAATTCCAGAAAAAGAAGGAAAAGTTAGAGTGGTCTTTGACCAAAAGCAAAGAGCAATTACTAAAGGACAATCAGTAGTGTTTTATCAAGATGATTTAGTAGTTGGCGGTGGGATAATCGAAAAAATAATATAGAATTTCATATTATGATTATTTCATAGATTATATAAATTCTCTCCTATGCTGGTTGTGGGGGAGAATTTATTAATACTTAGCTATAAATGAGAAAAAATCGTAGCATAAATTTACACTATTACCTAGAACTTAAAAATTCTTTAAAGTACCTAACGAAAATAAGTCATAATAATTAAGATATTTTGCGGGGTGGGCACTAGTGATTAGGGATTAATAAATAGAGTTTTTTTATAAAAGCAATGGTTAATATATGAAACGAATTTTTTCATGTATAATTATAGTATATAAGTGTATACATAAATAAAAGGCAATTTTTACGAAAAGTAACTTTTTATAGTTGAGGAGATGTGTAATATGATGTATAGTGACAAAGTCTTAGAACATTTTTATGCTCCTAGAAATGTTGGGGTACTGCCTAATGCAGATGCTGTAGGAGAATATGGAGACCCAAAGTGTGGGGATGTTATGAAATTTTATTTTATTATAGAGGATAATATAATAAAAGATGTTAAATTTAAAGCTTTTGGATGTGGTTCTGCTATAGCATCAGCTAGCATAGCTACAGAAATTATAAAGGGTAAAACACTAGAAGATGCTTGGAATATAACTAATAAATCTGTTATTGAAGCATTAGAGGGGTTACCACCTTCAAAGGTGCATTGCTCAGTGTTGGCAGAACAAACTATACACAAAGCAATAAATAATTATAGGCAATTTAAGGGATTAGAGCTTTGGCAGGATAAATATAATCATGAAGAAATTCAATAATAATGTTGACATATATTATATTTTTTTTTATAATTTAATTTAACATAATTGTGCGAAATTCTCCCATCCTGTATAGGTGAGAGATAGATAGCACTTGCCCATAGACAACATATGTGATAACATATAACAAATTATAGGTTTGCAAAAGTAACTTGTGAAGTTACAGTACCGTAGATACTACGGGAAGGTTTTTCCTCATAAAAAAGCCATAGCCTTGGAAACTGACAGCCTGTAAAAGAGATTTCCACTTGTGGTTAGGAAGGATTAAAGGAAGCTCACACCTCTTAGGTGGTGAGTAGTTCACGGCAACTAAAAGAATATATGGCAATGATAAGAATGAGTAAGCATTAATTAGGCATTTAGAGAGAAAGTGGTTGGTGAAAACTTTTTGCAAGTTATGTTGAAGCTGTCTTTGAGCTGTAACTTTATGAGAGACACAGTATAGTGTACTGTGTAATTAGGGTGGTAACGCGGAATGATTTTCGTCCCTTTAGGGTATGAAAGTCATTTTATTTTTTTGTATACATTTTTAATAGGTGTATTAAAGAGAGACTATAAGGAGGGAATAATATGAATAAAACAGGATTAAATGAAATAAGAGAAGCATATTTGAGCTTTTTTGAAAGTAAAAAGCATTTAAGATTAAAGAGCTTTCCATTGGTGCCTCAAAATGATAAAGGGTTATTATTAATAAATGCTGGTATGGCGCCATTGAAACCATATTTTACGGGACTTAAGACTCCTCCAAGTAAAAGGGTAACTACTTGTCAAAAATGCATAAGAACTGGTGATATTGAGAATGTAGGAAAAACATCAAGACACGCAACTTTCTTTGAGATGCTTGGAAACTTTTCTTTTGGTGATTATTTTAAAGAGGAGATCATCCCTTGGGCATGGGAATTTGTTACAGAGGTTTTAAAAATATCAAAAGACAAATTATATGTAACCATATATTTGGATGATGATGAGGCATATGAAATTTGGAGTACAAAAACGGACATAGATCCTAAAAGGATATTCAGACTAGGAAAAGAAGATAACTTTTGGGAAATAGGACAAGGACCTTGTGGACCATCATCAGAAATACATTTTGACAGAGGAACTGGAAAAATAGATAATGTTGATGAGTTTGTAAAGGCTTCAGAAGAAGATAGAGTTGTAGAGTTCTGGAATCTAGTATTTACACAATTTGACAAAGATGAAGAGGGAAATTATAATAGATTAGCCCACCCCAATATTGATACAGGTATGGGACTTGAAAGAATTGCAACTATAATGCAGGGGGTTGATAATATATTTGAAATAGATACTATGAAGAATATATTAGATAATGTATGTACAGTAGCTAAAGTTGAATATGGAAAAGAGCCTCAAAAGGATACTTCTTTAAGAATAATAACTGATCACGTGAGAAGTGTTACGTTTATGATAAGTGATGGTGTTCTTCCATCAAATGAAGGAAGAGGATATGTATTAAGAAGACTTTTGAGAAGAGCAGCAAGACATGGAAGACTTCTTGGCATAAAGGATATATTCTTATATAAACTTTGTGATATAGTAATAAAAAATTCATCAGGTGCATACGCTGAGTTAAAAGAAAAAGAAGAATATATAAAGAAAGTAATTAAATTAGAAGAAGAAAGATTTTCTGAAACAATAGATTCAGGAATGGATATATTAAAATCTTATATAGAAGAAACAAAAGGAAAAGGTGAAAAAATATTAAGTGGGGATAAAGGATTTAAATTATATGATACCTATGGATTCCCAGTAGAACTTACAGAGGAAATACTACAGGACGAAGGCATGAAACTGGATTTGGAAGGCTTTACAAAAGAGATGACAGAACAAAGAGAAAGAGCTAGAAATGCTAGGGAAAAGTCTAATTATATGGGAACAGATGATGGCATAATTAATAAAATTCCATCAGAAATAGAAACAATATTTAATGGTTATAATAATATAGAATTAAATTCAAAAGTTAAATTAATAATAAATGGAGAAGAATTTTCAAATAACTTAACTGGAGATGGAATAATAATTACAGAGGAAACTCCTTTCTATGCAGAAATGGGAGGACAAATAGGAGATAAGGGTGTAATATTTAATTCTAAATTCAATGGTGAAGTAGTGGATTGTAAGAAAAATATATCTGGCAAGGTAATGCATTTTGTAAAAACTATTTCAGGAGAATTAAATGTTGGCGATGAAGTTACCCTTAAAGTAAATGAGGAATTAAGAAAAAATGTATGCAGAAATCATACTGCGACTCATATGCTTCATGAAGCATTAAGAGAGGTATTAGGAGAACATGTTCACCAATCAGGTTCTTATGTAGATGAGGGAAGATTAAGATTTGACTTTACTCATTTCTCAGCATTGAATGAAGAAGAAATAAATAAAGTAGAAGTTTTAGTTAATAGAAAAATAATGGATGCAGTGACTGTAACTACAGATGTAATGACCATTGATGAAGCTAAAGCAAAAGGCGCTACAGCATTATTTGATGATAAATATACTGACGAAGTAAGAGTTGTATCTGTAGGAGATTTTAGCAAAGAACTTTGTGGTGGAACTCATGTATATAATACTGGAGAAATTGGATTATTTAAAATACTATCTGAGACTGGAGTAGCTTCAGGAATAAGAAGAATAGAAGCACTTACGTCATTTAAAGCTATAGAATTTGTAGAAGAAAAAAATAATTTGATTAAAGAAATTTCTTCAATATTTAAATGTGCAGAGAAAGACATTTTAAGTAGAATAGAAAATCAAATGACAGAACTTAAGGAAAAAGAAAAAGAATTAAATGCTTTAAAAAGTAAATTAGCAGGTAGTGCCAAAGATGATATAGTAAATGAAGCCGTAAATATAAATGGAGTAAAAGTAGCAGTAGGAGTTTTGAAGGATGTAGAGGCTAATGCTTTAAGAGACTTAGCAGAAGAGGTAAAAGCAGCTCTTGTAGATGGAGTAGTAGTTTTAGGTTCTATAGTAGGTGGAAAGGTACAATTTGTAGCTATGGCATCAAAAAGTGTATTGAATAAAGGTGTACATTGTGGTAACATAATTAAACAAGTAGCCAAAATAGCTGGAGGCGGTGGTGGAGGAAGACCAGATATGGCACAAGCTGGTGGAAGTCTTCCAAATAAAGCAAAAGAAGCTATAGATAAAGTAAAAGATATAATAGAAGAATCTGTTAAATAGTATACTTTTTGATGGATTTGTTTTATAATAATATTAAATATAAGAATATGAACTAGTCCTAATGAACCATGAAAATGAGGTGATTATATGGGAATTAATGAAAAAACTTTACAATTTGATTTCCCTAAAGATAATAAGGAACTGACTAAAAATATATTGACAGAAGTATATAAATCATTACTAGAAAAAGGATATAATCCGGTAAATCAATTGGTTGGTTATCTAATATCTGGTGACCCTACTTATATAACCAATTATAATGGGGCTAGAGCTCTTATTAGAAAGTTAGAAAGAGATGAGATACTAGAAGAAGTATTAAAAGTTTATCTGGATATAAAATAAAAATGCCTTTTAAGGCATTTTTATTTTAACATTACATATACTAGAGGGAGAATAAAATGCGAATACTAGGTTTAGATATAGGAGATAGAACAATAGGTGTAGCTGTAAGTGATCCTTTAGGATGGATAGCTGGGGGAGTGACTACCATAAGAAGAAAAAACGAAGAATATGATTTACAAGAATTGGATAAACTATGTAAAGAATATGAAGTTGAACTTATAGTAGCAGGATTACCTAAAAATATGAATGGAACACTAGGTCCCCAAAGTGAAAAAGTACTTGAATTTTGTGAAAAAATTAAAGAGAAAATTAATTTGCCTATAAAAATGTGGGATGAAAGACTAACTACTGTAGCAGCACACAAGGCTATGATAGAAGGAGATTTATCTCGTGCTAAAAGGAAAAAAATAGTCGATAAAATAGCTGCTATTTATATTTTACAAGGATATTTGGACAGTATAAGATAAATAAGTGAAGAAAGGATGATTAAATATGGATAATAACGTAGAAAACATAGTATTAAAAGATGAAGAAGGAAAAGATGTAGAATTTAATGTTATAACTAAATTAGATATTGAAAGTGATGAATATGTAATAGTTTCACCGGTAGATGACGAGGAAGATGAAGCTATAGCATTAAAAATACAAAAGGATGATCATGGAGAAGAAGTATTAGTTACTATAGATGATGAAGAAGAGTTTAATAGGGTTGCAGAAGCTTACGAATTGATATTTAGTGAAGATGAAATGTAGTATAAAGTCTTATATAAATGATAAATAATATTAATTAATAATATTATCAATTGACAATACCTATTTTACATATTAAACTTATTATAAATAACATTTAATTAAGAGAGGTATTAAGATGGGTGAAATATTTCCTAATTTTATGGAGAAATTAAAAAATGATTTGAAAGATAAAGGTTATAAGTTAACTCCTCAAAGAAGGGCTATAGTTTCCACCATTATTGAAAATGAAGGAAAGCATTTAACTGCAGAGGAAATTTATGATTTAGTAAAGGAAGGTTGTCCTGAAATTGGTCTTGCCACAGTATATAGAACATTACAATTATTGGAACAATTATCTGTTGTAAGTAAGTTAGAATTAGATGATGGTTGTAGTAGATATGAGCTTGTTCATGAAAATGAAAACCATAAACATCATCATTTAATATGTACCAAATGCGGTAAAGTAATAGAGGTTAAGGATGATTTACTGGAGGATTTAGAAAGTAAAATAGAGGAAACATATAAGTTTAAAATATATGACCATAGTTTAAAGTTTTATGGTCTGTGTAGGAACTGCATTAATGATGATAAATAAATATTAAAATATAAAATTATGAAAAGGAGGGTAGTACTTTGCGAAGAGAAAGTGATAAGATAAAAGTTATCCCCTTAGGGGGAATGAATGAAATTGGAAAAAATTTAACAGCAATTGAATACAAAAATGAAATAATTGTAATAGATTGCGGTTTGCAGTTTCCAGATGATGAGATGTTTGGTATTGATTTAGTTATACCAGATGTTACTTATTTAATAAAAAATAAAGACAAAGTAAAGGGTATATTTTTAACCCACGGTCATGAAGACCACATAGGAGCTCTTCCATATGTACTTAAACAATTAAATGTGCCGGTATACGGAACTAAGCTTACCATAGCTATAGTAGAAACTAAGTTAAAAGAACATGGATTACTAAGTTCGGTAGAACTTAGAAGGGTTCAACCTAAGGATGTAGTAAAGCTGGATTTATTATCTATAGAATTTATTAGAACAAGTCATAGTATTCCAGATGCTATAGCTATCGCTATTCACACGCCAATTGGAATAGTGCTTCATACGGGAGATTTTAAAATAGATTATACTCCTATTGATGGAAGTGTGGCAGATTTAAGTAGATTTGCAGAATTAGGTAGAAAAGGTGTAATTGCCATGCTAGCAGATAGCACTAATGTGGAAAGACCAGGATATACTATGTCAGAAAGTACTGTAGGTGAAACTTTTACAAATATTTTTTCCACAGCAAGGGGAAGAATAATTGTAGCCACATTTGCGTCTAATGTCCATAGAATTCAACAGATAATTTCAGCTTCCTATAAGTATGGAAGAAAGGTTGCAGTTTCAGGCAGAAGTATGGAGAATATAGTTAATGTAGCTAGCGAATTAGGATATCTAGATTATATAGATGAAACTTTAATAAATATAGATGATATAAGGCGATATCCTAATGAAAAGATAACCATAATAACCACTGGCAGTCAGGGAGAACCAATGTCTGCTCTTTCTAGGATGGCTTCTTCTGAGCATAGAAAAGTAGAGATTATGAAAGGTGACATGGTAATAATATCAGCAACTCCTATACCAGGAAATGAAAAGTTGGTTTCGAAGGTTATAAATCAATTGTTTAAAAAAGGTGCGGAAGTAATATATGAAAAATTAGCTGATGTTCATGTATCTGGACACGCATGTCAAGAGGAATTAAAATTGATGCATACTTTAGTAAAACCTAAGCATTTTATACCAGCTCATGGTGAATATAGACATTTAAAGCAGCACGCTGAGTTAGCTACTAAACTGGGATTATCAGAGGAAAATATAGTAATAGCACAAAATGGTGATGTAGTTGAAGTAACAAAATCAGGAATAAGAAAGAATGGAACAGTAGTGTCAGGACAGGTGTTTGTAGATGGATTAGGTGTAGGGGATGTTGGAAATATAGTTTTAAGAGATAGAAAACATCTTTCACAAGATGGTATTTTAACAGTTGTAGTTACTATAGAGAAGGAAACTGGAACTGTAATAGCTGGTCCAGATATAATATCTCGTGGATTTGTATATGTAAGGGAATCAGAGGATCTAATGGAAGAAGCTAAAAAGATTGTAAGAAATCAATTAAATGAATGCGAAAAAAATCGCATAACAGAATGGGCTACGATTAAATCTAAAATAAAGGATTCTTTAAGATTATTCTTATATGAAAAGACAAAGAGAAAGCCTATGATACTGCCTATAATTATGGAAATATAAAATAAAATTATTTGGGGTGAAATATGAACATATATGATAAAGCGCATGAATTTGCAAGTTATCTTAAAGATTGTGAAGAAGTAGTTAAATTTAGAGAAGTTTCAAAAAAAGTTAATGAAAACGAACAAAATAAAAAAATGTTAAACGATTTAAGAAGTATTCAATTCAAAGCATACTCAGAACAGATAGAAAAAGGAGAAATTTCAAGCGATACAAAGGAGAAATTAGAAGGCTTAGGGGCTGTTATATCTATGAATCCTGCTATAAGTGAATATGTTCAAGCTGAATACAAATTTGGACTTTTATGGGAAGATATAATGAAAATATTACATGATGCGGTAGGTATAGATATGGATTTTTCTCAAAATAAATAGAGATGTTAGTTGACTTTTTAAGTTGAAAATATTAGAATATAATTTGATGCGTTATACTATGTAAAATTGGATACTAAATTGTATCCAATTTTTTAATGTTAAAAATGGAAAAAAGTTGTAATATATTGGAGGAATTGCTAATGAACATATTTACTAGAAATGATATAAGGAATATAGCTATAATCGCCCATGTTGACCATGGTAAAACTACAATAGTAGATGCTCTATTAAAACAAAGTAATGTATTTAGAGTTAATGAAAAAGTAGAAGAAAGAGTAATGGATTCAAATGAACTTGAAAAAGAAAGAGGAATAACTATATTAGCTAAAAATACCGCGGTAATACACAACGGCATTAAGATTAATATAATTGACACTCCAGGTCATGCTGACTTTGGTGGAGAAGTTGAGCGTGTTTTAAAAATGGTGGATAGTGTGCTTCTAGTTGTTGATGCTTATGAAGGACCAATGCCACAAACTAAGTTTGTTTTAAAGAAAGCCTTAGAATTGAATTTAAAGCCAATTGTAGTAATAAACAAAATAGATAAAAAGGATGCTAGAGCTGAGGAAGTAATTGATGAGGTTTTCGATCTTTTTGTTGAGTTAGGTGCAGATGATGAACAATTGGATTTTCCTATAGTTTATTGTTCTGCAAAACAAGGTATAGCAAAAAGAGAAATTGATGATGAAAGTAATACTATGGAACCTTTATTTGATACTATAGTAAAGAATGTAAAATCACCAGAAGGTTACTTAGACAAGCCGCTTCAAATGTTGGTAACTACTATAGATTATAATGAATATGTAGGAAAAATAGCTATTGGAAAAATTGAAAGAGGAAAGATTAGAAAAAATCAACAAGTGGCTTTAGTAAGAAAAGAGGGCAAGATAGAAAATGTAAAAGTAGCTAATTTATATGTTTATAATGGATTAAACAGACAAGAAGTAGAAGAAGCTTTATTAGGAGATATAGTTGCGGTATCTGGAATACCTGATATAAATATAGGGGAAACTATAGCAGATAGCAGTGAGCCAGAGGCTATTCCATTTGTAGATATTGATGAACCTACTTTAACAATGAACTTTATGGTAAACAATTCTCCATTTGCAGGAAAAGAAGGAGATTATGTAACTTCTAGACATTTGAGAGATAGACTTATTAAAGAATTGGAAACTAACGTAAGTTTGAAAGTAGAGGAAACAGATTCACCAGATTGCTTTAAAGTTAGTGGAAGAGGAGAACTTCACTTATCCATATTAATTGAAACTATGAGAAGAGAAGGATATGAATTTCAAGTATCAAAGCCTAGTGTAATATTTAAAGAAAAAGAAGGAAAAAAACAAGAACCTATTGAATATTTAACTATTGATGTGCCAGAAGAATTTATGGGCGTTGTTATGGAAAAGCTAGGACCAAGAAAAGCTGAACTTGTTAATATGACCTCAGCTGTAAATGGATATACAAGATTAGAATTTAAAATACCAGCAAGAGGATTAATAGGATTCAGAAATGAATTTATGACAGATACAAAAGGTAATGGTATAATGAATCATGTTTTCTATGTATATGATGACTTTAAAGGAGAAATACCAGGAAGAAGTAGAGGATCTTTAGTAGCTTTTGAACAAGGCGAAGCAGTGACTTATGGATTATTTAATGCACAAGAAAGAGGAATTTTATTTGTACCTGCAGGAACAGGTGTTTATGAAGGTATGATAGTTGGTGAATGTTCAAGAGCAGAAGATATAGACGTAAATGTATGTAAAAAGAAACACCTTTCAAATACAAGATCTTCAGGTGCGGATGATGCACTAAAATTAACAACACCTAGACCAATGAGTCTTGAAGAATGTCTTGAATTTATAGCAGCTGATGAATTAGTTGAAATAACACCTAAAACTATTAGAATGAGGAAAAGGGTGTTATCTAGCTCAGAAAGAAAAAAAATAATATCTAGAAATAGAAATTAAAGTTTAAAATGGGGTGTGATTAAGTGAAAAAGAGGGTATTGATTTTATTATTTACTATAATTGTTTTACTTACGGCTTCAATTTCTATTATAAATAAAAAAGTTAAATCACCTTTTAAAATTAAAGGGGACTATTCGTTAAAAGTAGAAAACGGTGATACTTTCTATAAGGTTCTAAACAGGCTAAGTGATGAAAATGTTATTTTTAACTCTAAATTCATAAAAGTATATCTAAAAGGAAAAAAGTTAAATTTAACTACAAAACCAGGTATTTATGTAGTGAATAAAAATACATCATTAGAAGAGTTTATATCTATGTTGAACAAAGGAAATAAAGAGGTAGAAGTACAGGTTACTATTCCAGAAGGATATACTGTAGAGCAAATAGCGGAATTACTGGAAGATAAAAAATTGGTGAAAAAAGTAGAATTTATAAAAAAGTGTAATGAGTATCAATTGCCTGAATATATAAAGGGGAAAGGAAATACAAAATATCCTTTAGAGGGATATTTATTTCCTGACACCTATCAATTTAAGAAGGATGCTAGTGCAGAAAAAATTATAGATACTATGCTAAAAAGAACGGAAAAGGTTTTAAATGGTATAGAAGCTGAGACTGGATTAAAAGTAAAAGATGTAGAAAATCAAGTGATAATAGCATCTTTAATAGAGAAAGAGGCTAGAGTAGATGGTGATAGAGGAAAGATTGCTTCAGTTATCCATAATAGGCTTAAAAAGGATATGAAGCTTCAAATTGACGCTACAGTACTATATGCTCTTGGTAAACATAAAGAAACAGTAACTATAAAAGATACTAAGACTGAATCACCATATAATACATATTACACAAAGGGACTTCCATTAGGACCTATATGTAGTCCAGGAAAAGAATCTTTAGTGGCAGCGGTAAAACCTGAGAACACGGATTATTTATTTTATCTATATAAAAAAGATGCTTCAAAAGAACATTATTTTACAAATAACTATGAAGATTTTAAAAAAGCAATGAAAAAATATGGGTACTAGTGTAATAAAACAGTGTATTTTTGGAGGAATTTACATGAGTGGTATTACTTATGATTATATTGAGAATTATTTAAGGAAAATTATTCCAGATACAAAGGGAATACTTCAGGAACTAGAGTTATTTGCAAAAGAGCACTCTGTTCCTATTGTTCAAAAGGAAACTGCTCAATTTTTAGAACTTATGATTAAAATTAAAAAGCCTAAGCGAATTTTAGAATTAGGAAGTGCAATAGGTTATTCTTCAATTTTGATGTGTTTAAGTTCTAATAAGAATGTACATATAGATACAATTGAGCGAGATGAAAACATGATTAAGTTAGCTAAAAGTAATATTTTAAAAGCTGGACTTGAAGATAATATTAAATTAATACAAGGAGATTGTCTTCAAGTGCTAGAAAATTTAAATGATAGATATGATTTAATATTCATGGATGCAGGCAAAGGACATTATAATCATTTTTTACCTGAATGTTTAAGATTATTAGAAAAAGATGGTTTGATAATAGCAGATAATGTACTTTTTAGAGGTATGGTAGCTACAGATGAATTAGTGAAACGTAGAAAGATAACTATAGTTAAGAGAATGAGGGAATATTTACAAATGATAAATGGGGAAGAACTTTTGACTTCTGTAATACCTATGGGAGATGGAATAGCAGTTACAGTAAGGAGGGAGATAGATGAATAAACCTGAGCTTTTAGCTCCAGCAGGTAATCTAGAAAAACTTAAAGCTGCCATAGATTTTGGAGCAGATGCAGTGTATTTAGGAGGAAGTAAGTTAAATTTAAGGGCTTTTGCGGATAATTTTTCTAACGAGCAGTTGAGAGATGGTATAAAGTATGCGCATGATAGAGGAAAAAAAGTTTATGTTACCTTAAATGTATTTCCTCATAATGAAGATTTAAATGGATTAGAAGAGTATCTAAAAGAGCTTTATGATATAAATGTGGATGCAATAATTGTTTCTGATCCTGGAGTGATAATGACAGCAAGAGAAGTGGTGCCAGAATTAGAGTTACATTTAAGTACTCAAGCTAATAATGTAAATTGGAAATCTGCAATGTTTTGGTATAAGCAAGGAGTTAAAAGAATAGTTTTAGCTAGAGAACTTTCATTAGAAGAAATAAAAGAAATGAAAAGTAAACTTCCAGAAGAATGCGAAATAGAGATTTTTATTCATGGTTCAATGTGTATGGCATATTCAGGACGATGCTTACTTTCAAATTATTTAACTGGCAGGGATTCTAATAGAGGACAGTGTGCACAACCATGTAGGTATAAATACTATTTAATGGAGGAAATGAGGCCAGGAGAATACTATGAAATAAGAGAAGATAAAAAGGGCACATATATAATGAATTCCAAGGATATGTGTATGATAGAACATATACCTGAGCTAGTAAGTTTAGGAGCCAGTTCTTTAAAAATAGAAGGTAGAATGAAGAGTGCTTTTTATGTAGCATCTGTAGTAAAAGCTTATAGGCAAGCTTTAGACAAATACTTTCAAGAGCCAAATAAATATGAATTTGATACTAAGTGGATGGATATACTTACTAAACCTAGTCATAGAAAGTATTATACAGGATTTTATTTTAAAGATGAAAATAAACAAGAATATGAATCTTCTTCTTACATAAGAGATTATGACATAGTTGGAATAGTTAGAGAATATCATGAAGAAAGTGGAATAGTAGTGATAGAACAGAGAAACAAATGTTATAATGGAGATAAAGTTGAAATTTTAAAACCTCATGGTGATAATGAAGAATTGATTTTAGAAGATATGAGGGATATAAAAGGCAACAAAATAGAATCTGCTCCTTCTGCACAGATGCTTTTTACTGTTAGAGTGGACAGGAATATAGAGGAAAATTCTATGATTATAAAGGCTAAGGAGGAGAAATAATGAATCGTCCAGTTTTAATTGGAATTTCTGGAGGAACAGGTTCGGGCAAAAGCACTATAGCTCAAGAGATTTATAGAAAATTTGGAGAAGAGTGCATAGCTATGATAGAGCAAGATTCTTACTATAAAGATCAAACAGGTATATCTATAGAGGAAAGGGTTAAAACCAATTACGACCATCCAGATGCTTTCGATACTTGTTTATTAGTAAATCAATTAAAGAATTTAATTGAAGGGAAAAGTATAGATAAGCCTATATATGATTTTTCTATCCATACTAGAAAAAAGGAAATCATAAAAGTAGAGCCTAGAGATATAATTATTGTAGAAGGTATATTAGTTTTCCAAGATATAGAACTTAGAAATATGATGGATATAAAGATTTATGTAGATACTGATGCGGATGTTAGAATAATTAGAAGATTAGTAAGAGACATAAATGAAAGAGGTAGAACTGTACAATCAGTTATTGATCAATATTTAAATGTAGTAAGACCAATGCATATGCAGTTCACAGAGCCTACTAAAAGATATGCAGATATAATAATACCTGAAGGTGGTCATAATAAAGTTGCAATAGATATTATTACTGCAAAAGTAAAACAATTACTACATAAGGAAGGTTAGAAAAAATCAGTTTCGCATATATAATGTGGAACTGATTTTTTTTACTATAAATATATATGTACATGCACTTTTTTCTAACTTATTCATATTATAGTAATAAGCACTGTTAGGGGGATTTTTACTGTATATGAGTAATTTAATAGACATGTTAAGTAGTGTAACTTTTCTTATAGCTTATGTAACCAATAACACTTTTCCAAAACCGCTAAGCCAAAAGGAAGAAAAATATTATTTGGATAAACTAAAAGAAGGCGATGTATTGGCCAAAAATATACTAGTGGAGAGAAATTTAAGATTAGTAGCTCATATTGTAAAAAAATATTCTTATCCAAATAAAGAGGTAGATGATTTAATTTCCATAGGAACTATAGGGCTTATAAAGGCTATAGACTCATTTGATAGCAGTAAAGGAACTAGACTAGCTACCTATGCAGCTAGATGTATAGAAAATGAAATATTGATGCTTATACGGAACAATAAAAAAATTAAATCGGAGATATATCTTCAAGATCCTATAGGAGTTGACAAAGAAGGAAATGAAATATCACTTATGGATGTATTGAGTAGTGATGAAGACTCAATAATAGAAATAGTTCAAAGTAAGATACAAATAAAAAAACTATATAATAAAATTGAAGAAGTATTACAAGGAAGAGAAAAGTTTATAATAAAGATGAGGTATGGATTAGAGGATGGTAAACCAAGAACTCAAAGGGAGATAGCACGACAGTTAGGTATATCTCGTTCCTATGTGTCTAGATTAGAAAAAAGAGCATTGAAAAAACTATATAAAGAGTTAAAAAACTATAATGGTTAAAATAATAAATTAAAAATATATACAAAGTAAAAAAAACTGTAAAAAAGTATACTAAATACTCGAATATAAGATATAATGGAAGAATAAAGTGGTTAAATTTTCTTTTTATATTAAAAAATAGCTTAATACAAGAAAAAATAGCTTAATACAAGAAAAAAATAATGTATTAAAATACATTAGGATAAATAAATAATCAACGGAGGTATGTGATTTGAAAGCATTAAATGAATTACTAGAAATAACTGTGAAAAATAATTCGTCGGATTTACATTTAACTGTGGGAGTACCCCCTATTATAAGAGTTAATGGTAAATTAATTATGTTAGAATGTGAAAAGTTAAATGGAAACGATACGGAGGAGTTTGCAAAGAAAATTTTAAAGGATTTGTATGAAGAATATTTAAAAAAAGGAGAAATGGATACATCTTATTCAGTTTCAGGCATTGGAAGGTTTAGGGTAAATATATATAAACAAAGAGGAAGTACTGCTATTGCCATAAGAGTTGTGGGATTAAAAATTCCAAATCTTAATGAGCTTCAAATGCCCAATGTAATTCGTGAAATGACTTCTAAGCAAAGGGGATTGGTATTAGTAACAGGGCCAACAGGTAGTGGAAAGAGCACTACCTTAGCAGCTATGGTAAATGAAATAAATAATACTAGATCTGCTCATATAGTAACATTAGAGGATCCCATTGAGTTTTTACATAAACACAATAAATCCATTATAAATCAAAGAGAAATAGGAAAAGATACTTTAGACTATAAAAATGCATTGAGAGCGGTTTTGAGAGAAGATCCGGATGTTATATTAGTAGGTGAAATGAGGGATTTAGAAACTATTTCAATAGCACTAACTGCGGCAGAAACTGGACATTTAGTGTTGTCCACGTTGCATACTATAGGAGCTGCTAAAACCATTGATAGAATAATTGATGTTTTCCCACCACATCAGCAGCAGCAAATTAAAGTTCAATTATCTGCAGTGATACAGGGAATAATTTCCCAACAGCTAGTTCCTAAGATTGATGAAAGTGAAAGAATAGCTGCTTTGGAAATAATGGTGGCAACTCCTGCAATACAAAATTTAATAAGAGAAGGAAAGACATATCAAATACAGTCATCTATGCAAACTGGAGCAAAATATGGCATGAAAACCATGGATATGTCATTAGTACAGTTATATAAAAATAAAAAGATAAGCTATGAAACAGCTTTAACGTATTCTGTTGAAAAGGAAATATTGATAAGAATGCTTTCCATGTGATTAAGACCTGTAAAGGTCTTTTTTTATTAAAATGTATCGTAGTCTAATAATTTTAGAGAGAAACTTCCTAATTTGTTTCTAGAGGTGATATTTTTACCTTTTTTACTATTATGGGGGTGGCTTGCTGACTTGGGTTGTTTAGACTTTTTAGTATTTTTATGGGGATCCATATATACCCTCCTTTATAATTATTGTATATATATTTATAATATATAGTATACTACTATTAAGGAATAAGTTCAATGTAATTGTTTCATTATATGGAAAATTCAAAATATTTTCTTGCTTTGTTAAAAAAAACTACATAATTTAATATATTTTAATTCAATTGTTAAAAATACTATAGTAATTAACGCAAATTTGTGCTAAAATATCTTGTGAATTAGGGGGGATTTCTTGTGATTATTTTTAAATGGATCATAAGCGCATTATCAAAAACTTTTACAGAAGTTGTATTTATAATCTCCATGTATTATTTATGTATATCATTTTTTGGAATTTGGAGAAAAAAGGACAGTAAAGAGGTACAACCTGAAAAGAGATTTGCACTAATAGTAGCAGCGCATAATGAAGAAGTGGTTATTCAAGATATTGTTTCAAGTTTAAAGATGTTGGATTATCCAAATAAATTATACGATATTTTTGTTATAGCAGACAATTGTGATGATAAAACAGCTAAAAGAGCTAGAAAAGCTGGAGCCTTAGTATTTGAAAGATTCGATGATGAAAGAAGAGGAAAAGGCTATGCATTAGAATGGATGTTCAACATAATATTTAAAAAAATGGATAAAAAATACGATGCAGTAGCAGTATTTGATGCAGATAATCTTGCTTCTAAGAATTTCTTAAAGGAGATGAACAAAAAGTTACTGGAAGGTTATAAGGTAGTACAAGGATATCTGGATAGTAAAAATCCAAAAGATACATGGATAACAGGCAGTTATTCCATATCATTTTGGGCATCAAATAGAATGTTCCAACTTTCAAGAAGTAATTTGGGATTATCTAATCAATTAGGTGGAACTGGATTTTGTATAGATACTGAAGTGTTAAAGCAGTTAGGATGGGGTGCAACTTGTTTAACAGAGGACCTAGAATTTTCATGTAAACTAGTATTAAATGGCTACAAAGTTGGCTGGGCTCATGATGCTATTATATATGACGAAAAGCCTTTAACATTAAAGCAATCTTGGAATCAAAGAAGAAGGTGGATGCAGGGATTTGCAGATGTATCTAGTAGATATTTCTTTAAGCTTATAAAAAGATTTATTACAAAGTTTGACGTTAAGGCCTTGGATTGTGCTTTATATAGTATACAGCCAATAGTCATAATACTTGTTGGAATATCAATGTTAATCTCTGGCGCAAAATATTTTATGAAGGCCTATAATGTAATAACTAACATTAATACAGTGGTATATTCAGTTAATTTAAACATGATTACTATAGCAGCAGTACTCTTAGGTATATTACAGTTTATATATACACCTTTTATACTTGTTTTAGATAAAAAGTTAGAACCTAAAATATTTTGGTATTATATAATATATCCAATATATACCATCACTTGGCTTCCTATATCTATTGAAGGAATAGTTAAGAAAAACGATAAAGAATGGTCACATACATTACATACTAGGAGTATCAAAATAACAGATTTAGAAAAGGTTAATTAGAAGGAGAAAACTGTGTTTTCTCTTTTTTTATTTTGAAGTATTGGCTAAATCAATAAATTTAATTGAATTTTTTGTTAAAAATAATTAATATTTATATTATTTATGATATAATTTAAAATGTGTAAGGATAATAAGAAAAATTGTGTTATTTTAAAAGGAAAAATGCTTTTTACGTTGAATATATTAGTTTAAGATGGTCTCATAAGGAGGGAAAAGACATAGATGAATGGTTACTTAGTTGGAATTGATATAGGATTCTCTAAAGTATGTGCTGCAGTAGGTAAACTAGATAAATATGGCCAAATTAAAATAATAGGAGTAACTTCAGCAAAAAATAGTGGATTAAAACGTTCTATAGTAGTTGATATAGATGAAACGGCTAATTCCATAAAGGAATGTATAGATCAATTGCAAAGGATGATAGATATCCGAATAAAAGATGTATATGTGTCTTTACCAGGGGAAGTCTGCCAGCTTGTTTATAATAAAGGAGTTGTAGCTATTTCTTCTGATGATAGAGAAATTAAAAAAAATGATGTAGATAGAGCATTAAAAACAGCTAAACTTATAACCGTACCATCCGATAAAGAAATAGTAGGTGCAATACCGTTACAGTACATAGTGGATGGATATGAAAATATAAAAGATCCTATAGGTATGAATGGATTTAGACTGGAAGTAGAAAGTCAAGTTATTACAACAAATACAACTATAATAAATAATTTAATGAAAAGCGTTAGTAGAGCAGGAATAAATGTAGCTGGATTAGTTTTACAACCGTTAGCTCTATGGCAATCAGTTTATGACGAGGAGCCAGGGGAACTTAAAAATGTTATAGTAGATGTAGGGGCAGAAAATACTCGTATTTCTATATTTAAACATGGAGTTTTAATGGAAACGCACCTAGTTCCTTTAGGAGGTAACAATATAACTAATGATATTTCTATATGTCTAAAAGTACCTTATTTAGAAGGGGAAGAACTAAAAGTCAAATACGGGAATTTAAATTTAAATGAAAGTGAAGGAAATAAAAGATTGAAAATTAATTCTCAATATGGAAATGATATTGAGGTTGATTATGTAATATTAAATCAAATAATAAAGGCAAGAGTTGAAGAAATTTTATTATTTATTAAGAGAAAGCTTATGGATATAGATAGTTATAATGAAATAAGCGATATTGTTTTAGTAGGTGGTGGTATTTCATTATTTTACGGAATTGAAAAAATAGGGAGAGAAATACTTGGTAAAACCATAAGAATAGGGGTTATTAATTTTACAGGTGCTGATAATCCTATGTATACTGCAGCTATAGGCATAGTAAAAGATGTGGGATGCAGTTTAAAAAGCTCTACGAATATGCAAGAAGAAACCGGTGTTTTTGAAGAAAATGATTCTGAAAGAGTAAAAGGTAGAAAAGAAGATGTATATGATAATAGCAATAAAAAGTTTTTAACTAAAATACGTGATTTTTTTACGGATTTCTTTTAATGAGGAGGTATTATTGTGCTAGATTTTGATGTAGATGTTCAGCAATTTGCTCAGATAAAGGTAATAGGCTGTGGCGGCGGAGGAAACAATGCAGTTAAC
Organism: Haloimpatiens massiliensis; assembly: GCF_900184255.1. Taxonomy (NCBI): domain Bacteria; kingdom Bacillati; phylum Bacillota; class Clostridia; order Eubacteriales; family Clostridiaceae; genus Haloimpatiens; species Haloimpatiens massiliensis. The sequence goes on from NZ_LT854640.1 coordinate 664,392, forward strand.
AGAATGATAGTAGAAGGATTAAGGAATGTTGAGTTTATAGCAATAAATACGGACAAGCAGGCGTTGATGTTGTCTCAAGCTTCACAAAAAATTCAAATAGGAGACAAATTAACAAAGGGGCTTGGAGCTGGTGCTAATCCTGAAATTGGACAAAAAGCAGCAGAGGAAAGTAAAGATGAAATTTCTCAAGCTATTAAGGGAGCAGACATGGTATTTATAACCGCTGGTATGGGTGGCGGAACAGGTACCGGTGCAGCACCAGTAGTAGCTGAAATAGCTAAATCAATGGGTATATTAACAGTTGGAGTAGTAACAAAGCCATTTCCATTTGAGGGAAGAAAAAGAATGATTCATGCTGAAATGGGGATTAAAAATTTGAAAGATAGAGTAGATACTCTTGTTACTATACCAAATGAAAGATTGTTAACAATGGTAGATAAAAAGACTTCTTTAATTGATTCTTTTAGATTAGCAGATGATGTACTAAAACAAGGTGTACAAGGTATATCTGATTTAATAACTATACCAGGACTTGTTAATTTGGACTTTGCAGATGTGAGAACTATTATGTTAGATAGAGGTCTTGCTCATATGGGTGTAGGAAGAGGAACTGGAGATAATAGAGCTCAAGAAGCTGCTAAACAAGCTATATCAAGTCCATTACTAGAAACCTCTATAGTAGGAGCTACTGGCGTTCTATTAAACATAACTGGTGGCGGCGATTTAGGATTATTAGAAATAAATGAGGCTGCTGGAATAGTTCAAGAAGCAGCAGATCCAGAAGCTAATATAATTTTTGGTGCTGTTATTGATGAAAATTTAAAGGATGAACTAAGAATTACTGTAATTGCAACAGGATTTGAACAAGAAAAAATTGATGCTCAGAAAAGTTTTTCAGCTGAAAAGGACTTTGGGCTTTTCTCTCGGGAAGAAAGAAAAGGAGTTAAGTCAAGCAAAGATGAAGTGGCTGCGGGTAGAGATTATACAGAAGAGAATTTGGAAATACCTACCTTTTTAAGAAGAAATAGATAAAACTTAATATACTAAATTTTCAAACCGGAAAGGTGCCTATGGGCACCTTTTTTATTATATTTATTTGGTAGTTACTCTATTACATAAGGATTCGTAAGCTTTATTTGAAATAAAAAATCCATACTAAATCAAGAACTTTGTTTATATTTATAGAAAAATAATTTTAAATAGCGAAAAGAAGGTAATAAAAAAAATATTTAATGTTAAAAAATGACAAATTTTTAATTCATAAACATATATAATATGTTTAGGGGTGTTGCATGTGATTGTGTATGTGGATGTGGTGTTTATAGAGAATTTCATAATAAATATGTTTTTCTTATATATAACAGCATCAACAGTTAAGACAAAAATTAATTTTAAAAATATAATTATTTCATCTTTTTTAGGTGCTTTCTATGTAATTGTTCTTTTGTATTTTAAATTTAAATTTTTAAGTTTTTTGCCAATGAAATTATTTGTAGCTTTTATTATGATAGTAATAGCTTATAAAAATAAATCTTTAAAATTCTATTTAAAAGCATTAGTGGTTTTCATTGCCTATTCCATGTTTTTGGCAGGATTATGTTTATTTTCTCAATTGAATAGTACAGAAATATTTAATATGGGAGATGTGTTTTTAGGTGATTTTTCTTATAAAAAGTTAATTTTATGTTCTATGCTAATATATATTTTTATAAATAGGATAGTTATATATATTAGAGAGAGAAAGTTTTTAAAGAATTTAGTGTACAATGTAGAGATTGTTACTGACAAATATAATAAATTAATAAAGGCTTTTTTGGATACAGGAAATGAACTTAGAGAGCCAGTTACAAATTTGCCGGTAATAATAGTGGAGAAAAATCAACTTCCTAATATTAATGAATACAAAGATAAACTTTACGTGGCTTATAAAGCAGTGAATGGTCAATGTGGTAGGATGGAGGCTTTTAAGCCTGAATATATCAATATTTATAGGAAAGATTTTAAAGAGGAGAAAAAACAAGTTATTATTGCTTTATGTGATACTAAATTAAGTAAGGATAATGATTATAATGCTTTATTATCAAGAGGAATATTTGAGTAATGGGGGGTTATTATGTTTAAAGTAAAAATATTATTAAATCATTTACTAAGTAAGTTTAAGATATTTATAAAGAAAGTGTATTACATAGGCGGAAGCGACGCTCTTCCACCGCCTCTTACAAAAGAAGAAGAAGATGGACTTGTGAATAAGTTAATACTAGGGGATGAAAGTGTTAGAAGTATACTAATTGAAAGAAATTTAAGGCTAGTTGTTTATATTGCAAGAAAATTTGAAAATACAGGAATAAGTATTGAGGATTTAATATCTGTAGGGACTATAGGTCTTATAAAAGCAGTAAATACTTTTGATCCAGGAAAAAATATAAAATTAGCTACTTATGCATCTAGATGCATAGAAAATGAAATATTAATGTATCTAAGACGCAATAGCAAAGTAAAAGCAGAAATATCATTTTATGAACCTTTAAATATTGATTGGGATGGAAATGAATTGCTTTTATCAGATATATTAGGTTCTGATAGTGATGAGGTATATGAACTTATTGAAGAAGAAATAGATAAGCAATTACTAGTTTTAGCAATGAAAAAACTAAATAACAGAGAAAAAGAAATAGTAAAGATGAGATTTGGATTAAATGGGAAGAAAGAAAGAACTCAAAAGGAGGTAGCAGATTTTCTTGGAATATCTCAATCCTATATATCAAGATTGGAGAAAAGAATAATCAAAAAATTAAAAAAAGAAATTAGTAGAATGTTATAGTTTGTCTATTAGTATAAAAATCGTTCCTTGAGGAAATAATTAAAATGCAAGTACAATAAAGGGGCGAGAAGATTATGATGGTAAACAAAGTAGAAATATGTGGAGTAAACACAGCAAAATTACCCGTACTTAAAGAAAAAGAAATGAAAAAAATGCTTATTAAAATGAAAGATGGTGATAATGAGTATAGAGAAAAATTCATTAAGGGAAATTTGCGTCTAGTTTTAAGTGTTATCCAAAGATTTAACAATAGAGGGGAAAATGCAGATGATTTATTTCAAGTTGGATGTATAGGACTTATAAAAGCTATAGATAACTTTGATTTAAGTCAAAATGTTAAGTTTTCAACTTATGCAGTCCCTATGATAATTGGAGAGATAAGAAGATATTTAAGAGATAATAATTCTATAAGAGTAAGTAGATCCTTAAGAGATATTGCATATAAAGCACTACAAGTAAGAGATAGATTAATTGCTAAAAATAATAAGGAACCTACCATATCTGAAATAGCTAAGGAACTAGAAATGCCAAGAGAAGAAGTGGTATTTGCTTTAGATGCTATTCAAGATCCAGTGTCACTATTCGAACCAATATATCATGATGGTGGAGATGCTATATATGTAATGGATCAAATAAGCGATAGTAAGAATTATGATGAAAATTGGCTTGAGAATATATCCATAAAGGAAGCAATGAAAAAATTAAATGGTAGAGAAAAACTTATATTATCTCTTAGATTTTTTCAGGGAAGAACTCAAATGGAAGTAGCAGAAGAAATAGGAATTTCTCAAGCACAAGTTTCTAGGTTAGAAAAAACAGCTCTTAAGCATATGAGAAAATACATATAATCTTTATAGGGTAGATAAAATTCTACCCTATTTTTTATAGCATATGTATGGAAAAGGTTTCATACATATTTATTAGATTGAACTTTGGGGGGAGAGAATATATGTTTTCAATTAATAATTTAAAGATGATGGAAGTGATAGATATAGATTCAGGAGCTAAATTGGGATTTATAAAAGATTTTAAAATAGATACTTCTGAGTATAAAATTATATCTATAATACTACCAGGAGAAAAAGGAGTATGGTTTAGTAAGAATGAGGATTTAGAGATATCTTGGGAATGTATAATAAAAATAGGAGTAGATGTAATATTAGTACAAAGTCCTAGAGGCCCATTAGTAGATGAACAGTAGAATTTTTAATAAAATAGTGTATAATAGTTAATATAATGTTGGAAGGAGGGCGTAGTATAGTGAAGTGTCCATATTGTGCATATGAAGAAAGTAAGGTAGTGGATTCAAGATCTACTGATGATAATACAGCCATAAGAAGAAGAAGAGAATGTTTAAATTGTAGCAAAAGATATACTACTTATGAAAAAATAGAAGATATCCCAATTTTAGTTATAAAAAAGGACGCCAGCAGAGAGTATTTTGATAAATCTAAAATAATAGCAGGGCTCATTAAAGCTTGCCAAAAAAGACCGGTTTCAAGAGCGCAGATAGAGGAAATAGCAGACGAAGTAGAAAAGGTTTTAAGCAATGAAATGATTACAGAAGTTAAGTCGGATTTGATTGGTGAAATTATTATGAAAAAGTTAAAAGATGTAGATGAGGTGTCCTATGTACGATTCGCATCCGTATATAGGCAGTTTAAAGATATTAATACTTTTATGGAGGAAATAAAAACTTTAATGTATAATAAATAAATTTTATTTTTAAAGTGGAGTAAAATTTTATATGAGGTGAAACATGATAGTTAAGAACATAGGAGAATATAGATTTATAGGAGAAGAATTTCAGGACTTGATTTTGTATTTTTCAACAGCTAAAGGTGGATTGAATTTTAATAAAAATACCAGTAAAGGATTAGAAAATATTAATAAATTAAAAGAATGGTTTGGTGCAGAAGAGGTAGGTTATTTAAATCAAATTCATAGTAATATAATAGTGGATTACCATGGAGAAGTACAGGATGGAGATGGAATTATTACCAATAAAAAATCAGTAGCTATAGGTGTTTTTACAGCAGATTGTGTGCCAATAATTATTTTTGATAAAAAAAGACAAGTAATTGCTGCGGTGCACAGTGGATGGAAGGGTACATATAATTTTATATTAAGTGATATAATAAAAAATATGATGGACAAGTATTTTGTACAAAGTAAAGATATAGTAGTTTATATTGGACCTCATATAAATAAATGCTGTTATAAAGTAGGAGAAGAATTAATTAGAGACTTTAAAAATGTGAAAATTTATGGCGAAAATGTAGTATGTGGTGATAAGTTAGATTTAACTCTATGTATTAAAAAACAATGCTTAAACTATAATATACCTGAAGAAAATATAAAAATATTGAATTCATGTACCTTCTGTGACGAAGAAAATGAATGGTTTTCCTATAGAAAACATAGAACTTCTAATAGAATGTTTTCATTTATAATGTTGAAGAAATAGGGGGAATCAGTATGGAAGAAAAGATATTAGTGGTGGACGATGAGGAACATATAAGGGAGCTTATAAAATTCAATTTAGAGAAAAATGGATATAAAGTTGGGTGTGCAGTAGATGGCAATGAAGCTCTAGAATATGTAAGAAAGCACATACCTAAATTAATATTATTAGACTTAATGCTTCCTGGCATTGATGGATATGATGTATGTAAAAGAATAAGAGGAGATAAAAATACAGCTAATATACCTATAATAATGATTACAGCTAAGGGTGAAGAGATAGACAAGATACTAGGATTAGAATTAGGAGCAGATGATTATATAACCAAACCTTTTTCTGTTAGAGAATTAATTGCTAGGGTAAAGGCTATGCTTAGAAGAGTAAATTTAAAGGAAAGTGAAAAGGTATATTATTTTGGCAACATTTCTGTAGATTTTCAAAAACATTTAGTTTTAAAAAATGGCTATGAGATAGATTTAACATTAAAAGAGTTTGAGTTATTGCAAATACTTATAGAAAATGCAGGCAAGGTAATGACTAGAGAAATACTTTTAGATAAAATTTGGGGATATGAATATATAGGAGAAACTAGGACTGTAGATGTTCATATTAGGCATTTGAGAAAAAAAATAGAAGAGGATGATAAAAATCCTAAATATATTCAAACTATAAGAGGTATAGGATATAGATTTAATTTAGGAGAATAAATATGAAGAAAAAAATGATGCTTTATTTGTGTGCTTCTATTGTTACAACTTTAGTTGTTGTAACAATGTTATTTATGTCTATTGCAAATCTTCAATATGAGGCTAATATAAGAAAACAATTGAAAAATAATAATAACATAATAAAAAATTTAATAGAAACTAATAATTTAAAGGATCAAAAGAAATTTTTTATAGAAAATTTTAAGGATACATACACTAGAATTACTTATATAGATAGATATGGAAATGTAATATATGATTCTAAGATCACCACAGAATTAGAAAATCATAAAGATAGAACAGAAGTAAAAATGGCAAGGGAGAAAGGTCAGGGAAGTGACCTGAGAATAAGTAGTACAACAAATGAAAAAACGCTATATGTTGCAACTAGGCTTCAAAATGGAAATATAATAAGAAGTTCTATGTCTTTTCATGTTATACAAAAATTTAATGAAGATTATATAAAATATTATTTTTTGGTAATGTTATTTGTATTTTTTGTTATAATTGTTTTTGCAAATAGAATTTCATACATAATAATTAAACCAATAAAAGATTTAGAATTTACCACTTCCAGAATAGCAAAAGGGGAATTAGATAGAAGGGTTAATGTAAATTCAACAGATGAAATAGGACAATTAGCCAAAAGTTTTAATAAAATGGCATCTAAACTTCAAGAGACAATTAATGATTCCGTAGACAAGCAAACTAGATTAGAGGCTATACTAAAAAGTATGGATAGCGGAGTAATAGCTATAGATAGAACTTTTAAAATAATAATGATTAATCCTTATGCGGAAGAAATTTTTGGAGTATTTGGAAATGTAGTAGGTAAGAATTTAATAGAAGGTATAAAAAGTTATGATATGGAAAATATATTTAAAGAAAACAATGATCAATATTGTGAGATAAGAACAGTACGGCCTTGTGAAAGAATCTTAAGAATAAAAACTGCAGATGTAGTAAATAGAAGTGAGTATATTGGCAAAGTTGCAGTACTTCAAGATATAACAGACATAAAAAAATTAGAGAATGTTAGAAGTGAATTTGTAGCTAATGTGTCTCATGAACTTAAAACTCCTCTTACTTCTATAAAAGGATTTGCAGAAACATTAAAAGAAGTAGAAGATCCTGAAACTAGAGAAAAATTTTTAAATATAATAAATGATGAAGCAGAAAGATTAACAAGGCTTATAAGTGATATAATGACTCTTTCTCATATAGAGAAGGCAAAAGAAGCTAAAAAGGAAACTATGGATGTAAATAAAATAATATTAGATATATATAACTTAATGAAAAACACCGCTGAAGATAAAGGGATAGACATGCATATTCTTGGGGATTCGGTTCCAACTATATATGGCAATGTAGACCGATTTAAACAAATGATAATAAACTTAGTAGATAATGCCATAAAATACTCTGAAATAGGAGATACAGTTTATATAATAACTGAAAAGTGTAAATATAATATAAAGATATGTATTAAGGATACTGGAGTAGGTATATCACAAGAACATATACCAAGACTTTTTGAAAGATTTTATAGAGTTGATAAAGCTAGATCAAGAAGTGCAGGTGGAACTGGATTAGGATTGGCTATTGTAAAGCATATAGTATTAAGTATGAATGGAAATATTGAGGTGGAAAGTGTAGTTGGTAAGGGAAGCAAGTTTACAGTTATATTACCATATAATGAAAATTAAAAATAGAAATTAAAAAAAGCTGCTGATGCAAAAACATCAACAGTTTTTTTAATTTGATAATTAATTTTACTCTTATGTTAATTTTATTTAACTTTTAATAAACCTTACTTAACATAACTATAATAATTTCTTAACTTAAAAGGAATATTATAAATAATGTAAAGTAACTCTATGAGGAGGTATGGAAATGAAAAATAAAAAATCAAAAAAGATACTATTATTTTTAATCATTGCTATGATTGGAACTGTTTTTGTGGGTTGTGGCAACAAAGCTAAAGAAAAAGCAAATGTAGGTAAGGAAGAATTATCAGGTACAATAACAGCACTAGGATCTTCAGCACTTCAACCTCTAGTGGAGGAGGTGGCTGTAGAGTTTTTGTCTAAAAATCCAAAAGCTAGAATAAATGTTCAAGGTGGAGGAAGTGGAGCAGGCATAAACCAAGTAGCCTCTGGAAATGTAGAAATAGGAAATTCAGATGTGGTAGCAGAAAAAAAACTTGATGATAAAAATTTAGCAAAAGAATTAGTTGATCACAAAGTATGCGCTATAGGATTTGCTATGGTAGTAAGTAAAGATGTAAATATAAAAACTCTTACTAAAGAACAAATTTCAGATATATTTTCAGGAAAGATTAGTAATTGGAAACAACTAGGTGGAGAAGATAAGCAAATTAATATAATTAATAGAGGAAAATCTTCTGGAACTAGAGCTACTTTTGTGGATACTATAATGGAAGGTAATTCAGAGAAGGAAGGTTTGGGTACAACACAAGATTCAAGTGGAAATGTAAGAGCAGCTATAAATAAAACGGAGGGAGCTATAAGTTATCTTGCATTATCTTATATAAGTGAAGATGTTAAAAAAGATTTAAATATAATAAGCATAAATGGTATAGAACCTACAGAAGAAAATATAATAAATAGAAAATATCCTTTTTGGTCCTATGAGCATATGTATACAAAAGGTGAACCTAAAGGATTAACTAAGGTATTTTTGGACTATATGGTAAGTGAAGAAAATAAAGATTTAATAAAGAAAATGGGGTATATACCTGTAGATGAAATAAAAAAATAATGGAATAGTGATTTAATAAAATTTACTTAAAACTCCATTTGTTTATGGAGTTTTAAATTTAAATGATTTATTAGTTATTAGAAATACTATATTTATTAGATATTCTAAATTATAAAGTCAGTTGAGGTATGTAAATATGAGAAATAAAATAAATTTTAATAATTTTAAAAATGAGTATATAGGAAGAGCATTCGTGACCTTTTGTGGTATTTTAATAGTAGCATTGACTTTATCTATAATATTCTTTATTGGAAGTAAAGGGATTAGAATTTTTACGGTACATCATTATTCTTTAAAAGATTTCTTATTTTCAACTAAATGGATGCCAGATGCTACCACTCCCTATTTTGGAACAGCTATATTTATAGTTGGTTCAATAATAATATCAATAGGAGCTGTAATTTTAAGTACCCCAACAGGTTTGGCAGTAGCAATATTTATGAAGCATATTTCTCCATCTTTTGGCAAAAAAGTGCTGCAACCAGTGATGGAATTATTTGTAGGAATACCTTCTGTAGTATATGGATGGGTTGGTATTAGTCTACTTATTCCATTTATAAAAAATACCTTTGGAGGCATAGGATTTAGCCTTTTAGCAGGAATAATTGTGCTCAGTATAATGATTTTGCCAACTATAACTAGCATAGCCTATGATTCACTAAATACTGTTCCCATAGAATACTTAGAAGCATCCTATGGCTTAGGAGCAACTAGATGGCAAACAATAACGAAAACTATAGTTCCCGCTTGCAAAAGTGGAATAATTACTGGAGTAGTATTAGGGCTTGCTAGGGCTTTTGGTGAAGCATTAGCTGTACAAATGGTAATAGGTAATGCAGTTAAAATGCCTAAGGGACTTTTGAATCCTACTAGTACCCTTACAAGTATTTTGACTATGGATATGGCAAATACCTTAACAGGTACTGCATGGAACGACGCTCTTTGGACTGTAGCACTATTATTACTTCTTATTTCATTTTTATTTATATTACTTACTAAGTTCATAAGTAGAAGGGGTGAGATGAGTGGACGCTAAGATTAAAGACAGAGCATGGACTGGAATACTATATTTTGTATCAGCTGTAGTAGTGCTTATATTAGCAGGATTAATAGGTTATATATTATATAAAGGAAATGGTTTTTTAAAATTTAGTTTTTTATTTGGCAAGGAGAAAAGAGTAGGTTCAGGAGGTGGTATAGGAGTTCAGCTTTTTAATTCTTTTTATATGCTTATTATAGCACTTTTAATAAGTGTGCCACTAGGTGTTGGAGCAGGAATATATTTAGCTGAATACGGAAAAGAAGGTAGATTTTTAAACATAATAAGGATAAGTATAGAAACCATGGCATCATTACCATCTATAGTGGTAGGATTATTTGGACTTTTGGTGTTTGTAAATTTAACTAATTGGGGATTTACATTATTTTCAGGAGCATTAGCAGTATCTATATTAAATTTACCTGCCCTTACTAGAGTCAGCGAGAATGCTATAAAGTCAGTATCTAAAGGTGTTAAGGAAGGAAGTTTAGGATTAGGAGCAACTAAGTTTCAAACTATTTGGAAGATAATCTTACCAGCTGCATTACCTCAAATACTTACAGGGATTATTCTTGCATCTGGAAGAATATTTGGAGAAGCTGCAGCACTTTTATATACAGCTGGTATGAGTGCACCACCTTTGGATTTTTCATTAGGTAATATATTTACTTCAAATTCTCCATTTAATGTTTTTAGACCAGCAGAAACTCTATCTGTGCATATCTGGAAACTTAACTCAGAAGGAATGGTTCCAGATGCGGCACAGATAGCTAGCAGAGCATCAGCAGTGCTTATAACTATGGTTTTATTATTTAATATTTTAGCAAGAATAGTAGGCAAGGTTATAGAAAGAACTTATATGGGAAGTAAATAGGAGGGCATTATGTATATTATAGAAACTAAGAATTTAGAACTTTTTTATGGAAATCACCAAGCTTTAAAGAATATAAACTTAAAATTTGAAAAAAATTCTGTTACGTCCTTAATTGGACCTTCCGGTTGCGGAAAATCAACATTTCTTAGAACAATTAATAGAATGAATGACTTAATTGATGGAGTTAAAATAAATGGTGAAGTAATATATGAAGATAACAATATATATTCGGAACATTGGGATACTATAGAATTAAGAAAAAAAATTGGGATGGTATTTCAAAAACCTAATCCTTTTCCAATGAGTATTTATGACAATGTGGCATATGGTCCTAGGATACATGGAATAAAAGACAAAAATAAGCTAGATGGCATAGTAGAAAAGAGTTTAAAGGGAGCTGCACTTTGGGATGAAGCTAAAGATAGATTAAAGAAGAATGCATTAGGATTATCTGGAGGGCAACAACAGAGATTATGTATAGCTAGAACACTAGCAGTGGAGCCACAGGTTATATTAATGGATGAACCTACATCAGCACTAGATCCTATATCTACATTAAAAGTTGAAGAATTAATGTCTGATTTAAAAGAAAAATATACAGTTATAATAGTTACTCATAATATGCAGCAAGCTGGAAGAATATCCGACAATACAGTGTTTTTCTTAAATGGGGAAATAGTTGAGTTTGGAAAAACTGAGGATATATTCTATAGACCTAGAGATAAAAGGACAGAAGATTATATAACTGGTAGATTTGGATAGAATATAATTATATGTGTTTTAAAAGGAGAGGTGTATTTCATGGTAAGAGAGGTTTTTAAAGCTAAATTAGAAGAACTCCATAGAGATCTTTTAAGAATGGGGAGTGTGGCAGAAAAACAAATTTCTTTGAGTATAGAAGGTCTCATAAAACAAGAAGATACTTTAGCAAAGAAAATAATTAAGGATGATGATATAGTAGATAATATGCAGAAAGAAATAGAAGATAAATGTATAAAATTAATTGCAATGCAACAACCTTTGGCCTCGGACTTAAGATATATATTTACTACTAGTAAAATAGTTACAGATTTAGAGAGAATAGCAGACCATGCAGTGGATATAGCGAAAATAACAATTATATTAAAAAATGAGGTTTATATAAAGGAACTTATAGACATTCCGAGGATGGCAGAAATAGTGCAAGATATGCTTATAGATGCATTGAATGCCTATATTGATAAAGATGTAGACAAAGCATATTTCGTTTGTAGATTAGATGATAAAGTAGATGCTATATATAAACAGGTTTTTAGTGAACTTTTAATCATAATGATGAAAGATATAAACACTATAAACCAAGCCACGCAATTTTTATTTATATGCAAATATTTGGAGAGAATAGCGGATCATATAACTAATATATGTGAATGGACTATATATTTAGTTACAGGAGAACAAGTAGACTTGAATGAATAATTAAATATAAATTGCAAAAACTATTATAAAAAATATAGAGGGTAGTGTATATGAAAAAATATTTATGTGCTATAATGAGTTTTTGCATTTTAGTATTTATAGGTTGTAATTCACCAAAGAAGGCTACGGAAAGTAATAAAAAGCCTCTAATTATTTGTGAAAAATCCACTTATCCTATGGTGATGGATCTAGTGGAAAATTATAATGCAAATAGCGGAAAAACAGCAGATATTAAATTAGTAGAAAATGTTTCAGAATTAAAGGGAGAAAAGAATAAAGATTATGCAATAATAAGTTATAAAAATAAAAAACTACAGAATCAAAATAAGGAATCACTGGGTATTGATGGTGTAGCTATAGTAGTAGATAAAGAGAAAAAGATATACAACGTAACAAGTGAGGAGTTGAATAAAATATGTGATGGAGCCATAAATAACTGGAAAGATATTAATAAAAATCAAGGAGAAATAAATATTTTAATTTTTAAAGGCATAGAAAGTTTTTTGAATTTAAAAAATAAAGTACAATATGTAAGCAGTAGCAAAGAACTAAAAAAGATAATGGATAAAGATAAAAATATTATGGCTTTAGTTCCTAAAATGCAGTTAAATGATGAAAATTTAACGTATATAAAATTAGACAATGTAGAATTGAATTCAAATAATATAAAAAATGGTTTATACAAGATAACACTTCCAATAAATATATATTATAATTCTAAGTCTAAAGAAGTATTAAGTGAATTTATAAGATATGTAAAAAGTGATAATGGTAAGAAAATTATAAAAAAGTATTGTACTGATGTAGATAAAAACTCCTAATACAGGGGTTTTTATTACTATTTGTGTTCTTGTACTTTAAATTATATATTAAATTTTCGTATATAATTTTTAAGTTTTACATTAGATTAAAAGGAAAATATAAATATAATTTCTAATTTAAAATGTATTAATGTAAAATTTAAATGTATAGTGTGTAAATAAAGGTAGGTTAAACTAAAACATTGACGAAGAATGCTAATTAATGTATTATAACATAATAGATATTATTAACCTTTTGAGGAGGAAACTAAATATAAATGGAAAAAAATCAAATATTAAAGGTTCAACCTGGAGGAATAGCAGAAGAAGTAGGAATTGAGCCAAATGATAAATTGTTAAGCATAAATGGAAATATAGTTAAAGATATAATCGACTATAAATTTTTAATAACAGATGAATTTGTAACAATAGAAGTAGAAAAACAAAATGGCGAAATTTGGGAAATTGAAATAGAAAAGGGATATGATGAGGAGTTAGGCATAGAATTTAAAGATTTTATTTTAGATAAACCTAGGAGTTGTCATAATAAATGTATGTTTTGTTTTATAGACCAACTTCCAAGTGGTATGAGAAAAACTCTTTATTTTAAAGATGACGATTCAAGATTGTCTTTTTTTCAAGGGAATTTTGTTACTTTAACTAATATGAGTGATGAAGAAATAGATAGAATCATAAAATATAAAATAAGTCCCATAAATGTATCTGTTCATACTACAAATCCTAAATTAAGGGAAAAGATGCTTAATAATAGATTCGCAGGAAGATTGTATGATATTATGAAGAAAATGGCTGCAGCCCAGATAGAAATGAATTGTCAAGTTGTTTCTTGTCCTGGTATAAATAATGGAAAAGAGCTTATAAAAACAGTGGAAGATTTATATAAATTATATCCATGGGTTAAGAGTGTTGCAGTAGTACCAGTAGGTATTACAAAATTTAGAGAAAATTTATATCCTCTAGATATATATTCTAAAGATACCGCTAGAGAAGAAATATTTAATATGAAAATAATACAAGAAAAATATGTAAATGAAATAAATAATCCATTTGTAAGATTATCTGATGAATTTTATGTAATGGCGGGATTGGATGTTCCTAAGAATCAGTTTTATGGTGAATATTCTCAGCTAGAAGATGGGGTGGGAATGATAAGAATCTTTAGAGAAAATATAGAAAAAAATCTTGAAAAATTAAGTAAAAAAAGTAAGGGAAGTTTTACTATAATTACAGGAAAGTCTGCATACAAAGAAATTCTAGATGCTTCTTTAAAAGTAATGGAATATAATGGTAATATAAAAATCAATGTGAAAAAAATAATTAATCATTTCTTTGGTGAAACTATAACTGTAGCAGGATTGTTAACAGGTAAAGACATAATGCAACAAACTAAGGAAGAAGAGTTAGGTGAGTATATAATATTATCTGATAATATCCTTAGAAAAGGGTATGAATTAGAGCAGAATTCTGATAAAGTATTATTGGATGATGTGACTATAGCGGAATTAGAAAGAAATTTTAATAGAAAAATAGTAGTTTGTGATTATACAGGAGAAGATTTAATAGACATAATTAATAGTTACAGTGAGGAGGAATAGATATGTCAAAGCCAATAGTTGCCATAGTAGGAAGACCAAATGTAGGTAAATCTACATTATTTAATAAGTTAGCCGGTGAAAGAATATCAATAGTAGATGATAAACCAGGTGTTACTAGAGATAGAATATACGCACAATCTGAATGGTTAAACAACAAATTTACTATAATAGATACAGGGGGGATAGAGCCTGAAAGAGACGATATAATAGTTAAGCAAATGAGAAGACAGGCGCAAATAGCTATAGAAACATGTGATGTTATAATGTTCATTGTAGATGGGAAAGAAGGACTTACTGCAGCAGACTATGAGGTAGGTCAAATGCTTAGAAAAAGTAAAAAACCTGTAGTATTAGTAGTTAATAAGATAGATAAAATTAGAGATGAAGACAATAAATATGAATTTTATAATTTAGGATTAGGTGAACCTAATGCTGTGTCAGCTTCACAAGCATTAGGCTTAGGAGATATGCTAGATGAAGTAATTGCTCACTTTCCAAAACTAGAAAATGAGGAAGAGGAAGATGAATTTGTAAGAATGGCTTTTGTTGGAAAGCCTAATGTAGGAAAGTCCTCACTTATAAATAGAATATTAGGTGAAGATAGAAATATTGTAAGTGACATACCAGGAACAACTAGAGATTCAGTTGATAGTTACATAGAAACAGAAGAAGGAAAGTTTATACTAGTAGATACAGCTGGTATAAGAAGAAAGAGTAAAGTTAAAGAAGAAATAGAAAGATATAGTGTTATAAGGTCTTTGACAGCAGTAGAAAAAGCAGATGTCTGTATACTTATGATAGATGCACAAGAGGGAGTCAGTGAACAAGACGAAAAAATCATAGGATATGCTCATGAAATGAATAAAGCTATAATGGTGATTGTAAATAAATGGGATTTGATTGAGAAGGACCATAAGACATTAAATAAATTTAAAATGGACTTTCAAACCAATCTATCATTTATACCTTATGCACCATACTTGTTTATATCTGCTAAAACAGGACAAAGAACACAGAAAGTTTTAAATATGGCAAAAGAATGTTACAATAGTTATTGTAAGAGAATATCCACAGGTGTTTTAAATGAAGTAGTAAGTAGAGCTGTATTGATGCAAGAACCTCCTGTAGTTGGAGGAAGGCGATTAAAAATATACTACGCTACTCAAGTGAGTATTAAACCACCTACTTTTGTATTTTTTGTAAATGATACTAGTACGTTACATTTTTCATATCAAAGATATTTAGAAAATCAATTAAGAGGAAGTTTTGAGTTTAATGGTACAGGTATAAAGCTTATATTTAGAGAGAGGAAGGAGTAAAATGAAAAAAGTTACTTTCTTAGGAGGGGGAAGTTTTGGAACAGCATTGTCTGTAATGTTAGCTAAGAAAGGTCTTAATGCTACTTTATGGGATAGAAAAGCAAGTGTAGTTCAAGATATTAATATAAAGAGAGAAAATATAAAATATTTACCTAATATTATAATACCTTCAAATGTATTTGCTACTAATGATTTAAAAGAAGCTATAGAAAAAAATAAATATATAGTATTAGCTGTTCCTTCTCATGCAGTTAGACAGTTATGCAGAGATATAAAGACTTTTGTCACTAAAGATAAAGTAATAATAAGTATAGCAAAGGGTATAGACGAAGAAAAGGGAGAAAGATTATCTCAAGTTATAAAAAGTGAATTGGATATAAAATCTGTAGTTATATTATCTGGTCCAAGTCATGCTGAAGAGGTAGCTTTAGATATACCTACTACTGTAGTAGTTAGTTCAGAACAAATGAATGTTGCTAAAGAAGTGCAAGATTTATTTACTACTAACAAATTTAGAGTGTACACAAATGATGATTTAATAGGTGTTGAAATCGGAGGTGCTGTAAAAAATATAATAGCTTTGGCTGCGGGAATTTCTGATGGAGTTGGCTATGGTGATAATACTAAAGCAGCACTTATGACTAGGGGTATGAGTGAAATAGTTAAAATAGGTACTAAATTAGGCGGAAAAAAAGAGACTTTTTATGGACTTGCAGGTATGGGAGATTTAATAGTTACCTGTACAAGTATGCATAGTAGAAATAGAAGAGCTGGAATACTTATAGGCAAAGGAAACACCATGGAAGAAGCTTGTCATGAAGTTGGAATGGTAGTAGAGGGAGTAAAGGCGTGTAGAGCTTTTTATAATCTGAGCTGTAAGTTAAGAGTTTCTATGCCCATTACAAAAATACTATATCAAGTTCTATTTCAAGGAAAAGATGTTAAATATGGTGTATATGAACTTATGACTAGAGATAAAAAAGACGAGATATAGATTATAGGGTTTATAAAAAAGCTTACATTAGATAAAAAATATCTAATGTAAGCTTTTTTGTAATATTTTAAATATTAAGTAATATATATATATTGTTAATATGTAAATAATGGGAGGGTATAACTTGGAAAACTTCGATATATATAAGGATATTGCTGAAAGAACCCAAGGGGATATATATGTAGGTGTAGTAGGGCCTGTAAGAACAGGTAAATCAACTTTTATTAAGAGGTTTATGGAACTGATGGTTTTACCTAATATAACTAATCCTCATAAAAAGGGTAGAGCTAAAGATGAACTCCCTCAAAGTGGTTCAGGAAAGTCTATTCATACAATGGAGCCAAAATTTGTGCCTAATGAAGCAGTGGATATAAACATAAATGATAATACTAAATTTAAAGTAAGAATGGTGGATTGTGTAGGGTATATAGTAGATGGTGCATTAGGCTATATGGAAAACGAAACACCTAAGATGGTGACTACTCCATGGTATGATTATGAAATTCCTTTTGAGGAAGCAGCAGAAATTGGAACAAAAAAAGTTATAAATGAGCACTCTACCATAGGATTGGTGGTAACTACTGATGGATCTATTACGGATATAACTAGAGAAGAATACGTAAAAGCAGAAGAAAGAGTAATAAATGAACTTAAATCTATAAACAAGCCTTTTATAGTGGTTTTAAATACTAAAAATCCTTATGATCCTGGGACTATAGAATTGCGAAAAACATTAGAGGAAAAGTATGATGTCCCAATTCAAATAGTGGACGTATTGAATATGAAGGATGAAGACATAAAGAATATATTAGAAAGAGTATTAAAGGAATTCCCTGTAAAAGAAATAAATGTGGATATGCCAGAATGGATAGAAAAATTGCAACCTAGTCATTGGTTAAAGATAAACTTTATAAATTTAGTAAAGGATATGTGTAAGAACATATATAAGATTAGAGATATTAGAAAATCTATATCGGATTTTAGTAAAATTGAGTTTTTAGATAGTTCTAATTTAATGGAAATAAATATGGGTGAAGGAACAGCTAGGCTAGAATTGAATCCTAAAAGAGAGCTTTTTTATAAGATATTAGGAGAGAAGTGTAATAGAGATATAAAAGGTGAAAATGAATTATTGGATATAATAGGAGATTTATATAAAGCAAAAGTGGAATATGATAAAGTATCTGAAGCTCTTAATGATGTAAAAGAAACAGGTTACGGATTGGTTGCTCCTCAATTAGATGAAATGAAATTGGAGGAACCAGAAATTGTTCAACAAGGTGGCAGATATGGAGTTAAGTTAAAAGCTAGTGCACCATCCTTACATTTCATAAAAGCGGATATAAATACCGAAATTTCGCCAATAATGGGTACGGAAAAACAAAGTGAGGAGTTAGTTAAGTCTATTCTAGAACAATTTGAAAGTGATCCTTCAAAAATATGGCAAAGTAATATGTTTGGAAAATCCATAGAGGTACTTGTAAAAGATGGCCTTCAAAAAAAATTATATAAAATGCCGGAGGATGTACAGATGAAATTGCAGAAAACTTTAGAAAAGATAATAAATGAAGGAAATGGAAATTTAATATGTATAATATTATAAAAATATTAAACAGGCTGATTCAAATCAGCCTGTAATTTTAAATTTTACTTAAAAACAACAACAGCATATTATTAAAATAAATATTATGAACCATATGCAACAACCATATCCATACCAGAACATATGCAGCTCTCCTTTCTTTAATTTTTATAAAATAAGGAGAGAAAGATTTCCTCAATACATTCTATTATAAATATAGTTGTTTTGTTACTAAGAGTCTTTTTTATTAATTTTTTGAGTGTTTTCTCTTTCTTCAAGAAGAGATTTTATTTTTAAATTATACTTATCTATAATAGAATTGATTTTTGAGTTGTGAATCTTTTCTAATTGCAAAATTTCTTTTTCTTTTTCTATAATGAGTCTATCTTTTAAGGATTCTAGAGTCTTTCTATTTTCATTGTTAACTATTTCTATATTTTTTTCTAAAGTAGATATTTGATAATCTTTTTTTAGTAGTATTTCTTTATTTTCAGAAGAAAGTTTTTCTAGGGAAGATTTTAAAGAAATATTATCATTTTTTAAATTATCTATATATTCCTTATCTTTTATAGATTCTTCTGAAACTTTTTTTAAATGGTTTAATTGTTGGGAAAAATCATATAGCTTTTGATTATATTCTTTTATAAGAAGTTTATTACTATTATTAATATCTTCTAGAGAAGAAATTTTATTTAATAGCTCTTCTTTAGAAGATTTAATTAGTTCTAAATCATTACTTAGTTTATTGTTTTTATCTTGTGAACATTTCAAATCTTCTCCTAACGAGAGTATTTTTTCTTCTTGGACTTTTAATTGATTCTCATATACTTCATTATTAGAATTTTTTATGTTATCTATCCTATGAGCTAAATTAATATATATACTATTTATCCTAGATGTTAAATATTGTAGTTCAACAATGTCTTGAGCTACTTCAGGAGTAGATTTTTTTGTATTTTCCATTTCGTAAATATTCACAAGATTTTGCATGAAGTCTTTACCTTGCATGCCAGAATCTTTAATTATTTTAGTTAATTTTTGTTTTAATTCTTCATTTACCTTTACTCCAAATGTTACATCGGCCATTTAAATCACCTCTTTAGTTTATTACTGAACTTTCGCACATAATTTTGAAGATTTACATTATGTAAAGAGAAAAAATACAAGTATAAATTTTAATGATTACACCTTTCTATTTATAACTAACTCAACTTTCGCACATAAAGTTCAAGCTCTACATTAGATTAATAAGGGTTTTAAATTTAAAAAATTCTTTGAGTTTTGTCCTTAACTCTTACTTCTTAGCTATTCCCTATTACTTACCTGCAAATTTTAAATTATAGTTAGTTTATAAAAGAGCTTTATTCTTCATTTTAAATGTTATATCTTTTAACTGCGAAAGTTGAATAACTAAATAAAAAAAGGTAATTGTGATTTTATAACTACGAAGGTTGCATACTTAATAATTATAGCATAGTCATTGATGAATAATAACTAAATTACTTCAAATAATACTAATAGATACTAATATATTATTGGGAGGGATATATATGGATTTAAGCACAAAGGACGTATTGAAGAAGAAAATACTAGATGCGCAAGAAAATGTAAGAGATTATCAAATGCATTCTTATAATGTGCAGGATAAAGACGTAGCTTCTCTTTTTAAAGAATTTGCGGAAGAATCTGCAATGCAAGCTAAAAGAATGCAAGAAGTATTAACTAAATTCTAGATAGATATTGTAGGAATTTGTAACCGTTTTATAAAATTTTAAGTAAAATATAGTAAAGGAAAAATTTTAAGGAGATGGAAATTTGAGTAGATTTAGAAATTATGGATTATGGCTTTCTATCTTTGCTTTTATTCCTTTACTTTTAGAGGGTTTCGGGTTAGATGTGGTTCCTAAAAATTATAGTGAAATAGTTAATTCATTTTTGGGGATTTTAGTACTAGCAGGAATACTAAATAATCCTAGTACCCAAAACAAAGGATATCTTGATGATGAAATAGATGATGATGATCAAACTGGAAAAGAAGATTTAGATAAATAATAAATAAATTTTTATAAGCTAAGTTAAATTTAACTTAGCTTTTTTTCATTTTATGATGTATTTATGATAAAAATATTGTAAAATAAATTTGTATAGAAGGAATTCTTTCAAAATACAATTTACAATTATATTTGGGGGGGAAAATATTATGAAAAAAGTAGCAGTAGTATTTAATGGAGGAACTATATCAATGAAAGTGGATCCTAGAATCCAAGCAGCAGTTCCAACTTTAAGTGGAGATGAAATTCTTCACATGGTAACAGGTATTGAAGAACATGCAGAAATAGAGTCTTCAACATTTTCAAGCTTGCCAGGACCTCATATGACACCTGAAAAGATGATGGAATTATCTAAATACGTTAGAAAACTTTTAGAAAGAGAAGAAATATGTGGAGTTGTTGTTACTCATGGAACAGATACTTTAGAAGAAACAGCATATTTTTTAGATTTAACTATTAAAAGTGAAAAACCTGTGGTAGTTACAGGATCTATGAGAAATAGTTCAGAACTGGGATATGACGGACCATCAAATTTAGCTGCTTCTATATGCACTATAATAAGTGAAGAGGCTAAAAATAAAGGTGTTATGGTATGTTTAAATGACGAACTTCATTGTGCAAGTGAAGTTACAAAGTCACATACAATGCATTTAAATACTTTTCAAACACCAGAGTTTGGTCCAATAGGTATTATAGACAGCAATAGAGCTATATTTTATAGGGATGCACTAAAGAAGCAATACATAAATACAGATGAAATAGAATCTAACGTAGATTTGATTAAAGCTGTAGCTGGTATGGATGGTAAACTTATAGATTTTTGCGTGGAAAAGGGATGCAAAGGTTTAGTAGTAGAAGGCATGGGAAGAGGAAATATTCCTCCTAAGATGGCTGAAGCTGTAGAAAGAGCTATTAAAAAAGGTGTAGCTGTAGTATTAGTTTCTAGATGCTTTAAAGGAAGAGTTATGGATTCCTACGGATATCCAGGTGGAGGAAAAATGCTTAGAAATATGGGAGTTATATTTGGAGATGATTTGCCAGGGCAAAAGGCTAGAATAAAATTAATATTAGCTCTAGGAAAAACGAATAATACCGATGAAATTAGAAATATTTTTGAGAAAGATTTATATTAATAGCGAATTATAAATAAATTTAAATAAAAAATATTCGTATTTTTATTGACTAAATTAGTGTAAGATGATATTATGTTCTTGTAAAGATATTGTAAATAAAATCTTTATTTTTATATGTATTTTTTATTCTAGATGAAATTTATATTATCTATAGACTTAGCTACTATATGTTTTATCTTCATATAGATTCTTATATTACTGTAGATAGTCATGGAATAAATTATTATTAACTCATATAATTCTGATAATATGGATCAGAAGTTTCTACCAGATACCGTAAATATCTGACTATGAGCCAATCGATTAAAGTTACTTTATTTGTATATAAAAGTAGCCACTTAAAGATTGCTCATATCTTTAAGTAGCTACTTTTTTTATTTGGAATTTATAAATTAAAATTATTTAGGGGGTACAAAAATGGAACAGTTTTTTAAACTAAAAGAGAATGGCACTGACGTGAAAAAAGAAGTCATAGCCGGAATAACTACATTTTTAACTATGGCATATATAATTGCTGTAAATCCTGGGATACTTAGTACTACAGGTATGCCAATGGGGGCATTGGTAACAGCAACATGCTTGACAGCTGGTGTTACTACTATCCTAATGGGGTTGTATGCAAATTTACCATTTGCTTTAGCTTCAGGTATGGGATTAAATGCTTTCTTTGCTTACACAGTATGTGGAAACATGGGAATTGATTGGAAAGTAGCCTTAACAGCGGTATTCTTAGAAGGTATTATTTTTATTATTCTTTCATTGACAAAAGTTAGAGAAGCAGTGGTTAATGCTATTCCAAATACTTTAAAGATAGCAGTTACTGGTGGTATAGGATTGTTTATAGCATTTATAGGATTTGCTAATGCAGGAATGGTTGTTAAAAATCCTAATACTTTTGTTTCCATAGGTAATTTTACAACTCCTACCGTACTAATAGCAGTAATAGGAATCATAGTAATAGTAACTCTTTCAAATAAGAATGTTAAAGGAGCTATACTATGGGGTATATTAATAAGTTCTGCTTGTGCTTGGATATATGCAGCGCTTCAACCTAAAGCAGCAGCTTACTATGGAATATCATCTTTCCCAAACAAAATATTTGCATTTCAATCTTTAAATGATATAGCATTTAAGTTGGATTTTAATGGTATAAATACGTTATCTTTTGCTACAGTAATGTTGACTTTCTTATTTGTTGATTTCTTTGATACTGTTGGAACTTTGGTAGG
This sequence comes from Haloimpatiens massiliensis, assembly GCF_900184255.1. Classification (NCBI taxonomy): domain Bacteria; kingdom Bacillati; phylum Bacillota; class Clostridia; order Eubacteriales; family Clostridiaceae; genus Haloimpatiens; species Haloimpatiens massiliensis. The sequence continues at coordinate 687,260 of NZ_LT854640.1, forward strand.
GGTTGCATCAAAAGTTGGTATGGTAGATAAGGAAGGAAAAGTACCAAGAGCAGGAAAAGCTTTACTTGTAGATTCTATAGGAACAACTTTTGGCGCATTATTAGGTACATCAACTGTAACTACTTATGTAGAGAGTTCAGCAGGAGTTGCAGAAGGAGGAAGAACAGGTCTTACATCTGTGGTAACAGGGATATTATTCTTACTAGCTATGTTTTTATCACCTTTATTTATAGCAATACCATCTTGTGCTACAGCACCTGCTTTGATAGTAGTAGGATTTTTCATGGTAGAAAATATAGTTAAAATAAACTTTACAGATTTTACAGAAGGAATTCCAGCATTTTTAACTATAGCATTAATGCCACTAACCTACAGCATAGGAGATGGATTAACTATAGGCGTATTAGCTTATGTGATATTAAATGTTATAAATAATATATTTAATAAAGAAAATAAGAAAAAAATATCTGTTGTTATGTATATTCTTGCTATATTATTTATAGCTAAACTAATAGTTACTGGTATACATGTATAGATTACACTATAATTAATAAAAAAATTGTAGTCACTACTAAAATTAAATTTTAGTAGTGACTTATTTATTTATAAAGATATAGACTCCACAGTATGTAACAGTTATTTGTGTATATGAATAAAATAATAAAAAGTTATATATGGAGGAGTAGAAATGAAAATAAATAATAGATTGTATAGAATAGGAAATTATCAATTTAAATCTATAGGTGAAATAAAAAAAGAACTTATTGAAAAAGGAGAAGAAATAATAGATTTATCTATTGGAGATCCTGATTTGCCAGTACATGAAAACATAGTAAATTCTTTAATGGAAAATATTAAAATTAAAGATTATAATAAGTACCCACCTTACGAAGGAGTAGAGAAGTTAAAAAAAACGGTTATAAAGTACTATAAAGAAGTGTATAATGTAGATTTGAATACTGGAGAGGTTGCTATATTAATTGGCTCAAAAGAAGGAATAAGTAAAGTAATTCCCGCAGTTTGTGATGTGGGTGATAGTATGATAATAACTGATCCAGCTTATCCAGCATATTTAAATAACGCATATTTATGGGGAGTAATACCAGAGATAGTACCATTAAAAAGAAATATGGAGTATTTGCCAGATATAAGTTCCATTTCTAAAAATATAATTAATAAAAGCAAGTTGTTTATTATAAATTACCCTAATAATCCTACAGGAGCTTTGGCAAATGAGAATTTTTATAGAGAGTTAGTAAATATGTGTTATAATAATAATATAGTATTGTGCAATGACAATGCCTATGGTGAGATAATTAAACAGGGAGAAAAAAATATAAGTTTATTACAATTTGATAAAGAAAAGCAGTGTATTGAATTTGGCACTATGTCTAAAACCTATAATATGACTGGTTTTAGAATAGCTTATGTTGTTGGAAATTCCAAAGTTATAAAAGAACTTCTAAAGGTTAAAGCTGTTATGGACTCGGGGCAGTATGTTCCAATACAGTTAGCGGCAATAGAGGGATTTAAATTAAAGAGAGAATATATAGATAATATGCGAAGAATTTACGATATAAGAAGAAAAACTGCTAAACAACTACTTGAAGCATATGATATAGAATACTATGATGGTAAAGGAACTTTTTATATATGGTGCCAAACTCCTAAAAATTACTCTACTTATGAATTTTGTAAGGAACTCATATATAAATGTAATTTAATAGTAACTCCAGGCTATGCTTTTGGAAATTTAGGTTATGATTATTTTAGAATAGCTCTAACGGAGAAAAAAGAAATTATAGAAAAAGGGTTCAAAAACTTAAAAAAATTGAAATAAATTTAGGTATTTAATTTTTTACTTGAAATTTAAGGTTATATATATGTATAATAATTAGTATGAATTGATTACCAGCGGAAGGATGAATAATATGATAAAGAGTATGACTGGTTTTGGAAGAGCTAGTTCTCAAGGGATGAATAGAAGTTTTGATGTGGAAATAAAAACAGTTAATCACAGATATCTTGACATGAACATTAGACTTCCTAAAAGCTTATTATCACTAGAAGAAAATATAAGAAAGCTTGTAAGTGAAAGATTAAAAAGAGGAAAAGTAGATTTATTTATAACACAAAGTATACTTCAAAAAGAAGATTTAGAAGCAAAGTTTAATAAAAAATTAGCTGATAGCTATGTGAAATGTTTGGAAGATATAAAAGAAACATACAGTGTTAGAGATGATATTTCTGTATCTTTAATTGCTAAATTTTCTGATGTTATAACTTTAGAATATAAAGAAGAAGATTTGGAAGAAATTTGGAGAGATTTAAAAGAACCTTTAGAAAAAGCTTTAAATCTTCTTGTGGAAATGAGAATTAGAGAAGGTGAAAAATTAAAGGAAGATGTAATATCTAGATGTTCCAATATAAAGATTATGTTGGAATCTATAACAAAAAGAGCACCTCAAATACCTATAGAATATAAAGAAAAACTCCAAAATCGATTAAAAGAGTTAATGGATGAACATTCTATAGATGAAGGAAGAATTGCTATGGAAGTAGCTCTTTTTGCTGATAAGGCGTGTATAGATGAAGAAATAGTTAGATTGAATAGTCATATAGAACAGATGAAGTCTACTTTACAATTAGAAGAATCTGTGGGAAGAAAATTGGATTTTATCGTACAGGAAATGAATAGAGAAACAAATACTATAGGGTCTAAAGCTAATGATCTTGAAATATGTAATTTAGTATTAAATATGAAAAGTGAAATAGAAAAAATAAGAGAACAAATTCAAAATGTAGAATAAATTTTAGGAGGATTTATATGAATATTAAACTTATAAACATAGGATTTGGAAATATAGTTTCAGCAAATAGGTTGGTTGCTATTGTAAGCCCAGAGTCAGCACCAATTAAAAGAATAATACAAGAAGCTAGAGATAGAGGTATGCTTATAGATGCCACATATGGTAGAAGAACAAGAGCTGTAATAATAACGGATAGTGATCATGTAATACTATCGGCAGTTCAGCCAGAAACAGTTGCACATAGATTATCAGCTAAGGAAGAGGACTCTATAGAAGAGGCTGAAGAATAATGGATTCAAAAGGTCTTTTAATAGTAATATCCGGACCTTCAGGTACTGGAAAAGGTACTATTTGTAAAGAGTTTTTAAAGAGAAATGATTTTTGGTTATCAGTTTCCGCGACTACAAGATCTCCAAGAGAGGGAGAAATGCATGGAAAAGATTATTATTTTCTGAGTAAAGAAGAATTTGAAGGAAAGATTAAAGAAGAGGATTTCTTGGAATATGCCCATGTATACAATAATTATTATGGTACACCTAAATCTAATGTTATAGAAAAATTAGAAAAAGGGAAAGATGTAATATTAGAGATAGATATTCAAGGAGCTATAAATGTAAAAAAAGCTTATAAAGAAGCAATACTTATATTTATATTACCTCCTTCTTATGAGGAACTTAAAAATAGAATAGTTAATAGAGGAACAGAAACCGAAGAATCTTTAAAGACTAGATTACAATCAGCAAATAGAGAGATAGAGTGCTCAAAGGACTATGATTATGTAGTGCTAAATGATACTGTTGAGGCAGCTGTAAAAAGGGTTGAAAGTGTAGTTTTAGCTGAGAAATGTAAATTAAAAAATATGCAATCATTAATTTGCGATAAATTTTTAAACAAAAATCAATAAGGAGTGATTCACATGAGTAAAAAAGGAATATCAATGATAAATCCACCTATTATAGATTTATTACAAAAGGTTAATAATAGATATTCATTAATTGTAGCAACTTCAAGAAGAGCAAGACAAATAATAGATGGTGATAAACCATTGATAGATACAGATTCTAACAAACCTGTAACTATTGCTATTAACGAAATAGATAGTGATATGATAACAATAGAAGAGGGGAAAGAAGGAATAAAGTAAATGAGCGGTAAAAAAACTATAGTACTAGGGGTAACAGGAGGAATAGCTGTATATAAAGCACTAGATGTGATTAGTAGACTTAGAAAGAAAGATATTGAAGTACATGTAGTAATGACTAAATCCGCCTGTGAATTTGTTAATCCATTAAGCTTTCAAGCTTTAAGTGGAAATATGGTAATAAATGATATGTTTGAAGAACCCAAACAATGGGAAATACAACATATATCCCTAGCAAAAAAAGCCGATTTAGTTGCTATAGTACCAGCTACTGCTAATATTATAGGAAAAGTTGCAAATGGTATAGCAGATGATATGCTTTCAACTACCATAATGGCAACAACAGCACCAGTGGTTTTCGCTCCTGCTATGAACACTAATATGTATAAGAATCCAATTGTACAGCAAAACATTAAAAAGCTAAAGGAGTTTGGCTATGAATTTATTCAGCCTGCAAGTGGGAGACTTGCATGTGGTGATGTAGGAGAAGGAAAATTGGCAGACACAGAATTAATAGCAGAAATATTAAATTCCATGATAAACTCTCCAAAAGACATGTTGGGTAAAAAAGTATTGGTTACAGCAGGTCCTACTATAGCACCAATAGATCCAGTGAGATTTATTACCAATAGATCCAGTGGTAAAATGGGTTATGCTATAGCTAAGGAGGCTAGAGATCGTGGTGCTGAAGTTACTCTTATTTCAGGACCTACTGATTTGAAAATTCCTCATGGATTAAATTTTATTTCTGTGAAAACTAATGAAGAAATGTTAAAAAAAGTTTTAGAAAACTTTAATGAAAATCATATAGTGGTTAAAGCTGCTGCGGTAGCTGATTATAAGCCTGAAGTTTATCAAAGTCAAAAAATAAAGAAAAAAGGGGATAAACTTTCCTTAAGCTTGATAAAAGATACAGATATATTAAAAAAACTAGGTGAAATAAAAAAAGAACAAATATTAATAGGCTTTGCTGCTGAAAGTCAAGATTTAATTGGTAATGCTCAAGGCAAGCTACGAAACAAGAACTTAGATTATATAGTAGCAAATGACATAAGTTCTAATGACACAGGATTTAGCGCTGATGATAATAGAGTTACGATTTTATGTAAAAGCGGAGCTGTGTTTCAGTTAGAGAAAATGTCAAAAAGATCTGTGGCAAAGGAATTATTTAATTTAATAAATAAAAAGCGCTAATGCGCTTTTTTCATTATATTCACAAAAGGGTGATAAGGTGTATAAGTATGCTGGCGTTATTGTAGATAATGAATCAGAACAGGTGGATAGATTATTTACATATGCTATTCCAGAAAAAATTATTAATAAAATACAAAAGGGATTACGTGTAAAGGTCCCTTTTGGAAGAGGTAATAAAATATTAGATGCTTATATAATTCAGTTATATGAAACTTTAGATAAAAATATAAAAGGAATAAAATATATAAAAAGCCTATGTGACAATTATCCATTGTTAAGTTTAAAAGATTTAGAACTTATAGAGAAGATGAAAAATAAATATATTTGTACTTATTTAGAATGTATAAAAACAATTATTCCAAGTGGAATAATTAAAGGCATGGGGAATAAAACTAATAATGTAATATGTTTAGGAAGTTCTTTGAATGAAAAATTTAATAAAAAACCATACAGCTACATATATGGGGTAGTTAAAGAGAATAATGGAAAGTTTAACAAGACTGTATTAAGTAATAAATTTTCATTATCTTTATCATCTATAAATACTATGATAAGACATGGATTTTTATTGCAAAAAGAGATTATAATTAATAGGTATAACCATAGAGAGTATAAAAATTATGAAGAGAAGCAATTAAATAAATATCAAAGGGAAGCTGTACAGACTATATTAAATTCTTCTAAAAACGTATCATTAATTCATGGAGTTACTGGTAGTGGAAAGACTGAAATATATATGCATTTAGTTAGGGAAATGATAAAGGAATGTAAAGATTCTATAATATTGGTTCCAGAAATATCTTTAACACCTCAAATGGTGGAAAGATTTAAAGGAAGATTTGGAAAAGACATAGCAGTATTTCATAGTAAACTATCCCCTGGAGAAAGAATAGACGAATGGATACGGGTTAAAAATAAAGAAGTTAAAGTGGCGGTGGGAGCTAGATCTGCTTTGTTTTTACCTTTTTCTAACTTAGGGCTTATAGTAATTGATGAAGAACATGAATCTAGCTATAAGTCAGAAAGTTCCCCAAAATACAATGCATTAGAAATAGCTCAGTTAATTGGCGAAATAAATAATTGCAAAGTTGTATTAGGTTCTGCCACTCCTAGTATAAATACTTATTACAAAGCTGTTAGTGGCGAATATAATCTTATTACTATAAATAACAGGATAGATGGGGCTAATTTTCCAGATATAAAAATTGTAGATATGAGAGAAGAACTTTTAAATAATAATAGGACTATATTTAGTAGAGAACTTTTTTATGATATAAAAGATAGAATTCATAAAAATGAACAGGTTATATTATTTTTAAATAGAAGGGGATTTTCAACTTTTATATCTTGTAGAGCTTGTGGATATGTATTTAAATGTCCAAACTGTGATATATCTCTTACTTATCACCAGCAAAGTTCTCATTTGAATTGCCATTATTGCGGAAGTAGTGTTGAAGCACCTAGTATATGTCCACAATGTGGAAGTAAATATGTTAAATATTTTGGTATAGGCACAGAGAGAGTAGAAAGGGATATTAAGAAATTCTTTCCAAAAGCTAGAACACTGCGAATGGACTTTGACACTACTAGAAAGAAAAATTCCTATGAATATATTTATGAAAACTTTAAGAATAGAAATGCCGATATTTTAATAGGAACTCAAATGATAGCAAAAGGATTGGATTTTGAGAATGTAACTTTAGTTGGAATAATAGCTGCTGACTTATCTCTAAATATGCCTGATTTTAGAGCTAATGAAAGAACTTTTCAAATAGTAACTCAGGTTTCAGGCAGAGCAGGTAGGGGATTGAAACCTGGAAAAGTAGTTATACAAACCTATAGTCCTGAAAATTATAGCATACAATATGCAGCTTCTCATGATTATATTGGATTTTATGAAAAGGAAATATCTCTAAGGAATGATATGAAATATCCTCCTTTTACAGATATATTATGTATAAATATGAGCAGTGAAAAGGAAGATATTTTAATAAAAAATATACAAAATGTTGGCATATATTTAAACAAAATGTTAGAGAATTATGATAAAATTAGTTTATTAGGTCCCTGTCCCTGTGCACTTGGAAAAATAAAAAATAATTTTAGGTGGCAAATAATACTTAAAGGGAAAGTCAGTGTGGAGTTAGGGAGAAAAATTAAGAATGTAATTTATGAATTAGTTAGAGAAGATTATAATAATATAAGAATTAATATAGATATTAATCCAAATAATATGCTTTAAAAAATAGAGAGGGGTTTTAAAAATGGCTTTAAGAAATATAAGAATAGAAGGCGACGAAATATTAAGGAAAAAATGTAGAAAGGTTGATAAAATAGATAGAAGACTTTTAACATTAATTGAAGATATGAAAGAAACTATGTATAAAGCCGATGGCGTGGGATTGGCAGCACCTCAAATAGGAATTTTAAAAAGAATGGCTGTAATAGATGTGGGTGAAGGACCTATTGTTATAATAAATCCTGAAATAATAGAAAAAGAAGGCAGTTATGTTGATATAGAAGGGTGCTTAAGTATACCTGGAAGACAGGGAACTGTAAAAAGACCTGAAAAGGTTAAAGTAAAAGCTTTAAATGAAAGAGGAGAAGAAGTAATAATAAAAGGAGAGGGACTTTTAGCTAGAGCATTTTGTCATGAAATAGATCATTTAGATGGAATTTTGTTTATAGATAAAACAATAGAAGAGGGTGTAATAGATTAATGAATATAGTATTTATGGGAACACCAGATTTTTCAGTGCCTTCACTTAAGGCTTTAATAGAGAATTATGATGTAAAAGCAGTATTTACTCAACCGGATAGGCCTAAAGGGAGGGGAAAGCAAATAACCATGTCATCAGTTAAGCAGGTGGCTTTAGAGAATAGTATACCTGTTTATCAGCCTCATAGCTTAAAAAAGGAAAAAGATATTATTGAAAAGTTAAAAGAAATAAAACCAGACTTTATAATAGTAGTAGCTTTTGGACAAATTTTATCTAAGGAAGTTTTAGAAATTCCTAAGTATGCATGTATAAATTTACATGCATCATTATTACCTAAATATAGAGGAGCAGCTCCTATAAACTTTGCCATAATAAATGGTGAAAAGAAAAGTGGAAATACTTCTATGATTATGGAGGAAGGTTTAGATACAGGAGATATGCTTCTTAAACAGGAAGTAGAAATAGGAAAAGACATGACAGCAGGGGAGTTACATGACATTTTAAGTGAAAAAGGGGCCACGCTTTTATTAGATACTATAAATAATTTTTCAAATATAAAAAGAGAAAAACAAGATGATTCACTTAGTTGTTATGCTTCAATGATGAGTAAGGATATGGCAAAGATAAATTGGAATGAAAGTGCTGAGAATATTAACAATTTAATAAGAGGATTAAACCCATGGCCTGTTGCTTTTACTAATTATGAAGATAGAGTTATGAAAATATATAAAGCTCATATTATAAATAAGAAAGCTTCGGAAGAACCAGGACGAATATTGAAAGTTTCCAAAGAAGGCATAGAAGTTGCTTGTGGTGAAAATATTTTACTTATAGAAAAAATCCAATTTCCAGGTAAAAAGCCCCTATTTGTAAAAGAATATATTAGAGGTAATGAAATAAAAGAGGGAGTATCCCTTAAGTAAGAAACTAATATTTATAGAGATGAGCATAATTGATAAAAAATCAAATGATTAAAGTAAAATAGTTCCAAATTTTCTTGAGCGGAGCTTGTTGAGAAGAATTTGAAGTAGAGATTAATAATAAAAAAAGCAAAAAGGGCAGACTACTCCCATAGTAAAAAACAATGTTAAAAAATGTATTTTGATTAAGCTGTTCTTTTAAATCCCGATAGGGATTTGGATTTATCTATACAATCAGATTTTATAGCAGCAAGTGCAACGGTTAAAAGGCAAATGTGTCCAATAGTATTTAGATTAGTAACAGAGTTAATATTTCTAACATGAGCTTGTTCAGTATTGAGATTTTTCCATCTTGAATTGTATCTTTCAGATTCAGTTCTTAAGCTATATATTTTCTTGAAAAATATAGAATCACGATTGATAGAAGCTCTATAATCAGTTCCAATGCTTATGTATTTTACACAACCTCTGTTTTTCTTACCATTAAAATATTTTTTATGCTTACATGGACATAATGAATCATCTTTTGATTTTCTATAAGGACAACAGAATTTTTGCTTAATATAGGAATCAAAGTATTGTTTGCCATCTTTATGCATGGCTAAACCGCCATTGCATATAACATTACCTGTAGATGTTAAACTATTTTTCTTAGTGCCACGCTTATTTAAGGCAATGAAAGCAAGCCCTTTAAGGGTGTTACGAATAAAATCATGATTTTGCTTTGAATCATATCCTTTATCAGCAATAATGTAACTGTCTTTTAGTGAAAACCATTCATTTGTAGCAGTAAGAATTTCTATAAAATTAGAAATTTCATTGATATCGGCAGTTGTAGTAAATTCAGCAATAGGAAGACCCGATATAGCATCACAAATAACATGATTTTTGTATCCCCAGTAAAATTCATAATTTTTCTTTGATTTATTGGGTTTATCCTCTGAAACTTGAACATTCAAGGAGTTATTAGCAGTATGAACTCCTAGTTTACAATCTTTATCAGAAGATGGAGGATTCTTTTTAGAAAACTTGTTACTTGAAAAAGATTTGGGATTATTAAATTTAGTATTAGCTTTAACAGGAGTGGCATCAACAGATACAAAATTGTTATCAATAAAACCTAACTCCTTAAGAACATTAACTTGATTTTTCATGATTTCTTTAAGATAAGAGTTAGATAAATTTTTAATAAATCTCTGAAAAACCCAGTATGAAGGTAAAGATTTAAGAATGTTAAAACCACAAAGTTGGGCTATAATTAAATTATTTTCTAAAAAATCTTTAAGATCAGTAATTTGGGCAAACTTCTCACATTTCATGACGATGAAAGCTCTAAAAAGAGCATGGCGTGAAAATCCAGTAGGGCCATATTTAGAAGGAACCCTATCGGGTAATGGAGATAAATCAAGATTATCAAAGATTTTTGTATAAAAATTGATAAGCTTTTGAGAAGTAAAAAGTTCAATTATGTTAAAGATTTCTTGACGTTGGTACATAGAGGTTTCCTCCTTATTGTTTTTATATTATGTGTGGTAATATAGTATAATTCGACAAAAATGTGAGGAAATCCTATGATATATATTTGAGTGATTAAAAAAAATAGCCCTACGTGGCTAGTGATATCAAGGCCTTAGAGTTATGCTCAAGGCTAATATTTAAATATATGAGAGGTGATTATATGTTTTGGTATGACAGTACTATAATAATACTTTTACCAGCTATAATAATAACATTTTGGGCTCAAACTAAGATAAACACTACTTTTGCTAAGTATTCACGAATATCTAGTAGAAATGGATATACAGGAGCTGAAGTAGCTAGAATGCTTTTGGATTCAGAGGGATTATTCCATATACCAGTAGAAATGGTCAATGGTAAATTAACAGATCACTATGATCCTAGAAATAAGGTTATGAGATTATCTCAAGAGGTTTATGGAGGAACTTCAGTGGCTGCTATAGGCGTAGCTGCCCATGAAACTGGTCATGCAATACAGCATAAAGAAAATTATTACCCACTTACTCTTAGAAACTCTATAGTTCCAATAGCTACTATAGGTTCTAATGCATCATGGATATTGTTTGTATTAGGTATATTTTTAAGAATTCAACCTTTAGTTAACTTTGGTGTAATTCTATTTAGTGGGGTTGTATTATTTCAAATAATTACTCTACCAGTGGAATTTAATGCTTCTAGCAGAGCTTTAAAAGTTTTAAATAATAGAGGAATATTATACGATGATGAATTAAATGGAGCAAAAAAGGTATTAAGTGCAGCAGCTATGACTTATGTAGCAGCAGCTTTAATGGCAGTTTCACAATTGCTAAGATTGTTTATATTAAGTAGAAGAAATGATTAAAAAGAGGTTAAATATGAATAGTAGAGAAATAATAGTTAATATATTAGGACAAATTTTTAATGAGAAGGCTTATTCAAATATAGTTTTAAATAAAACTTTAAATAAATTACAGATTGATGCTAAGGATAAGGCTTTTATAACAGAAATAGTTTATGGAACTGTTAAATATAAGTATACTATAGATGTTATATTAGAACATTATGTAAAAAGAGGATTGAAGAGTGTAGAGCCATATGTGCTGAATGTTCTAAGAAGTTCTATATATCAAATCAGGTATCTAAGTAAGGTACCTGATTTTGCAGTAGTAAATGAGGCAGTAGAAATTTGCAAAAAGCATTCCTCAGGTAAAGCATCTAAATTTGTAAATGGTGTTTTAAGAAGTTATTTAAGAAATAAGGATACAAAATACGTAAAGGAAAATATGGAAGAAAATTTAGCTTTTAAATATTCTTTTCCAAAGTGGATGGTAAAATTTTTTATGAATAATTTTGGCAAAGAAAAGTGTGAAAAAATTTTAGAAGGATTAAATCAGGTTCCAGGTGTAACTGTAAGGGTAAATAATATAAAAAGTTCCTATGACCAGGTTTATGATGAATTATTGAAACTAGGTTATACCGTAGAAGAGGGAGAAATTTGTCCTGAAGCATTGCGTATAATAAAGGGGAAAAGTATAGAAAACAATCCTCTTTTTAAGGAAGGATGTATAACTGTTCAAGATGAAAGTGCTATGTTAGTAGGTGCGGTGATGGATTTAGAAGAAAATATGACAGTTATAGACCTATGTAGTGCACCGGGGGGAAAAACTACACATATAGCTGAAATTATGAATAATACGGGCAGAATATTAGCTTTTGATATTCATGAAAATAAGTTAAAATTAATAAAAGATAATAGTCAAAGGCTGGGCATCAACAATATTCAAGTAGGGGTTTTGGATGCAGCGGAATTTCATGAAAAATTAGAAGGTGTAGCCCATAGGGTTTTGATGGATGTACCCTGTTCAGGACTTGGGATAATAAGAAAAAAACCTGAAATAAAATGGAATAAAAATAAAAATGAATTAAAAGAATTAGTAAAAATACAAAGAAATATATTAAAAAATGGAAGTAAATATTTAAAAAAAGGTGGAATACTCTTATACTCTACCTGTACTTTGAATAAAGAAGAAAATGAAAAAAATATTAAGTGGTTTTTAAAAGAAAATCCAGAATTTAAATTAGAAAACATATACTTTGGTGATTTAGATAATTTAATTTATCATGAGGAAGGCTACGTTTCTATACTTCCTAATAAATATATGGATGGTTTCTTTATAGCTAAATTAAAAAAAAGTTAGTAGGTGTATAAAATGAAAAATATTTTAGATCTAGATACGGAAAAATTAAAGTTATGGATGCAGCAGAATGGAGAAAAAGGATTTAGAGCAAAACAAGTGTTCCAATGGATTTACAAGGGGATTTTTGATTTTAGAAGTATGAAAAATATATCTACAAATACACTAGAGAAGCTAGAAAAGGATTTTTACATAGGTGTACCAAAGGTTGTTACAAAATTAGTTTCAAAGGAAGAGGATACAGTTAAATTTTTATTTGCCTATGCAGATGGAAACCTAATTGAAAGTGTTGTAATGAAGTATAAACATGGGAATTCTATATGTGTTTCTACTCAAGTAGGATGTAGAATGGGATGTAAATTTTGTGCATCTACTATTGAAGGTATGGTTAGAAATCTTTCCTCTGGGGAAATTCTAGCTCAAATTTTAAAAGCACAAGAAGAGATAGGTGAAAGAATTTCTAATGTAGTGCTTATGGGTAGTGGAGAACCTTTAGATAACTATGAAAATGTAATTAAATTTATAAGAGAAATTAGTAAAAGTGAAGGATTAAATATAGGTCAAAGACATATTACTCTTTCTACCTGTGGTATAGTTCCAAAAATAAAGGAATTAGCCCATGAGAATCTTCAAATAACATTAGCTATTTCATTACATGCACCTAATGATAACCTTAGAAAACAAGTTATGCCTATAGCTAATAAGTATTCTATAAATGAAATATTAGATGTATGTAAATACTATATTAAAAAAACTAATAGAAGAGTCAGTTTTGAGTATGCTTTAGTAGAAGGTTTTAATGATGGTAAAGAGCAAGGAGAAGAACTTAGCACTATATTAAGTGGAATACTATGTCATGTTAATTTGATACCTGTAAATGAAATAAAAGAAAATAGCTTAAAAAAATCTTCATCTGATAATATAATAAATTTTAAGAATATTTTATGTAAAAATGGCATAGAAACTACTATTAGAAGAGAAATGGGATCTGATATAGATGCTGCATGTGGTCAATTAAGAAGGCGTTATTTAAATAATTAATTGGGGTGATAGTATGGTGGGAATGTTATCCGATGTAGGAAATAAGAGACGGAATAATCAGGATTACATAGGAAGTTATGAAGATAGCCATAAGAAATTGTATGTAGTTGCAGACGGTATGGGGGGACATAATGCTGGAGAAGTAGCTAGTAAAACTGCAGTAGAAAAAATAATAGAATATATTGAAAAAAGTAATAAAGAAAAGTCCCCTTCTTTTATAATATCAGAGGCAATTAAATATGCAAATGAGGCTATATTTCATATAGCCTGTGAAAATGATGAGTATAAAGGTATGGGGACTACTGTTACAGCATGTTTCATTGTGAAAAATCAGATGTTTGTAGGACATGTAGGAGATAGCAGTTGCTATATAGTAAAGAATGATGGTTCCTTATATAAGGTAACAAAAGACCATTCACTTGTGCAACAGTTGGTAGATAATGGAGCTATAAGTGAAGATGAGGCATTTACTCATCCTAATAGGAATGTTATAACACGAGCTGTAGGTACTAAATTTTTGGTAAAAGTAGATATATATAATGTAGATTTAAATGAAGTAAGAAAAATCATATTATGTACAGATGGATTAACTAAGGAAATGAAAGATGAAGAAATACTAGAAGTGGTAAAAAAATACAATGATCAACAGGAAGCATGTGAGGCTTTATTAGAAATATGTAAAATTAGAGGAGCCAATGATAATATTTCTGTTATTGTATTTGAAGGAGAGTGTAAGTGATGATAGGGAAAAATATGCTAGGAAATCGATATGAATTATTGGAAAAAATAGGAGAAGGTGGCATGGCTGAGGTATATAAAGCTAAATGTCACATACTAAATAGATATGTAGCCATAAAAATATTAAAAAATGAATTTGCAAACAATGAAGATTTTGTTAAAAAATTTCAAACAGAAGCCAGGGCTGCAGGAAGTTTGTCAGATAGCCGCATAGTAAATATATATGATGTAGGCAATGAAGATAATATAAATTATATAGTTATGGAGTATATAAAAGGTAAAACTCTAAAAGAAGTAATAAACGAAAAGGGAAAAATAGAGTATATAAGGGCTATAGAAATTGCAATTGGAATAGCGAAAGCTTTAGAGTGCGCCCATAAAAACGATATAATTCATAGAGATATAAAACCACACAATATTATGATAACAGAAGAAGGAAATGTTAAAGTAACTGACTTTGGAATAGCTAGAGTTTCTAATTTTAGTACTATAACTAATACTAATAAAGTAGTAGGTTCAGCGCATTATTTTTCACCTGAACAGGCAAGAGGGACTATTGTTGATTGTAGAAGTGATATATATTCCTTAGGTATATTAATGTATGAAATGGTTACGGGAAAAGTTCCTTATGATGCAGATACTCCCGTGAGTGTAGCTTTAAAACACATACAAGAGTCGGTTATTCCTCCAGTACAGTTTAATCCAGATATCCCGAAGAGCCTAAATGATTTAATTATAAAATGTATTGAAAAGGAACCTATAAAAAGATATCAAAATGCAGCGGAGCTCATAGAGGATTTGTATTCCATTAAAAATAATAGAGATGCACAAATTAAATTAAATAATAACTATGATGATTTTACTAGAGTAATGGATCCTATAAATGTGGATGAACTTAGTAAAAGTAATATCTATACTGATGGTAATGAAGAAGAAAAAAATGATGAAGAAGATGATGAAGAAGATTATGAAGATGAAGATACCGAAGAAAATAATGCTTTAAGAAGAAAAAGCAGAAGTCCTCGAAAGAATAAGGGCAAAGGTAAAAAGATAGCAATAATAGCTTCTTCAATTGTAGTTGTATTAGCTGTTATTGGAATAGTAGCTAACCTATTTTTAGGCGGTAAATTAGGTGGGAAGAAAGTGGTAGTTCCTAATATAGTGGGTTTAAACAAAGAAGAAGCAAAAAAGCTAGTTGAAGAAAAAGGATTAGTTTTTTTAGTACAATCTTCAGAAGCTAGTGATAAACCAGAAGGTGAAGTAATATCTTGTTCTCCTAATGAGGGAGCAAAGGTTAAAGCTAAAACAGAAGTTAAAGCTATTATAAGTGCAGGAAATAAAAAAGTTAAAGTCCCAGATTTGAAAAATTTAAATATTGAGGAAGCTAAGAGAAAGATAATAGAAAATGATTTAAATGTGGGAAATATTAAATTTGAAACGAGTAGTCAGTTTAAAAATGGTAGGGTTATGGAACAATCCCCTTCTTCAGGAAGTGAAGTTAGTTCAGGAGAAAAAATAGATTTAATAGTAAGTAAGGGAGAAGAGGGAATGGTGTTAGTTCCTGATTTAAGCAATCAAGATATAAAAGAAGTTGAACAAATGCTAAAAAGTCTTAAATTAAAATTAGGGAATAAAGTAGAGATTAACACGAATGATAAAACTAAGGATGGAAAGGTATATAATCAATCCATAGCACCAAATACCAAAATAGAAGAAGGAACTGAAATTAATGTAAGTTATTTTAAATATTCAGGTTCTTTTGATTAAGTTGATACAGTTATATGAGCTGAAATTAACGTAAAACATTTTAAATATAGGGTAACGAGTTGCCTTAATGCATTAATTTTACAGGAGGACATATGGAAGGTATAATAATTAAAGGTGTAGGTGGACTGTACTATGTTAAAAGTGGCAATGAATTAATAAAGTGTAAAGCTAGGGGTAAGTTCAGATTTAATGAACTTACTCCTATGGTTGGAGATATAGTGGATATAAATGTAAATGAAGGCCAAGGGGTTATAGAACATATAAATAGCAGAAGCAATGAACTTATTCGTCCTTTTGTATCTAATGTAACTCAAGCTTTTGTAGTAGTTACATTAAAGAATCCTGATTTGAATTTAAATTTACTAAATAGCTTTTTAATACTTTGTCAGTCAAAGGGATTAAAAATATCTGTATGTTTTAATAAATTAGATTTGGTAGATTTAGAGGAGGAAAAAAACTCTACAATAATAGAAATGTTAAAAGAAGCAGGTTACCAAGTTTTTCTTTTAAAAGCTAAAACTGGCGAGGGAATAGAAGTTTTAAAAGGAAAACTTAAAGATGAGGTAACAGTATTTTGTGGTCCTTCAGGAGTTGGAAAATCTACTATTTTGAATAAAATAGCAGGAAGAGAAGTTATGAAAACTGGAGATATAAGCGATAAATCTAAAAGAGGTAAACATACCACAAGACATAGTGAACTTATAGATATAGCAGGCGGATTTGTGGTGGATACTCCAGGTTTTTCTTCTTTAGACATAAGTTTTATAAAAAAGGAAGAGTTAAAATATTGTTTTCCAGAATTCGAAAAATATAATCATCAATGTAAATTTTCAAATTGTATGCATTATAAAGAGCCAGCATGTGCAGTGAAAGAAGCTGTGGAAAAAGGTGAAATTTCTAGAGAAAGATACCAATTTTATATTAAAGTGATAGAAGACATAACACATCAGAGGAGGAATTAAAATGATTAAATTAGCACCATCTATATTATCAGCAGATTTTTCAAAACTAGGAGAGGAATTAAAAAATCTAGAGAATAATGGTATAGAAGTAGTACATATAGACGTAATGGATGGAAATTTTGTGCCTAATATATCATTGGGTTTACCTGTAATTAAAAGTATAAGAAAAGAAACTAAAATGATATTCGATGTACATTTAATGATAGAAAATCCATCTAGATATATTGAGGATTTTGTAAAAAGTGGAGCAGACATAATTACTATACATTATGAAGCAGATAAGCACGTGGATAGAACTATAAATTACATAAAGAGCTTTGGAATAAAGGCTGGTGTATCACTTAATCCAGGAACTCCTGTAAGTTCAATTAAGAATTTAATAAATGTAGTGGACATGGTATTGATAATGTCCGTAAATCCAGGATTCGGTGGACAAAAATACATAGAATATTCTTCAGATAAAATAAGAGAAGTAAAGGAAATAAGTAATAAATTAAATAAAGAATTGATAATTGAAGTAGATGGAGGAATAAATAAAGATACTATTAAAAAAGCAGTTGATGCAGGAGCAAATTTTATAGTAGCAGGGTCTGCTGTATTTAAAAATGGTAATATTGAAGGTAATATAAAAGCTTTAAAAGAAGGAATGTAAAATGAACATATTAATTATTTCTGGAGGAAAACCTCCTTCTACAGAATTATTGAAAAAAGAAGTAGAAAAATGTGATTATATAATTTGTGCAGATAGTGGAGCTAATTGTCTGTATGAAAATGGTATATTCCCTAATATGATTTTAGGGGATTTTGATTCCATAAAATATGAAGTATTAAATTCTTTTAAAAATGCTAAATGCAAAATAGTTACTTTCCCTAGAGAGAAAGATTTTACAGATAGCGAGATGGCAATAGAAGAAGGAATTAAAATAGGTGGAGACAATTTAATTCTTTTAGGTTTTACGGGAAGCAGGATGGATCATATGCTTGGAAATCTAGGACTTCTAAATAAATGTTTGAAAAAAGGTGTTAAAGCAGTAATAAAAGATGAGAATAACGAAATATGTATTTTTGATAAATCTTTTAAAATAGAAGGAGAAAAAAAATCTATTTTTTCACTACAAGCATATTGTGATGAAGTTGAAAATTTAACAATAGAAGGTGGAAAATATCCACTTAATAATTACAATTTAAAATTGGGTGATTCTAGAACTGTATCTAATGAATTTTTAGATGGACAAGTTAATGTAAGTTTCTCTAAAGGAAAAGTATTATTAATATTATCAAAAGACTAGGGTAAAACCTAGTTTTTTTTTATTACTTAATCAACAAAGTGTATGTAAAAACATATACTGATATTAGAATATTTTGGGGGGATAGTAATTGTGTTTTTAAAAAAGGTAAAGAAAAAGATAGGTCTTATATTAGCCTGTACTGGAGCGGGCATAGTTTTAGCAGTTATTGTCCCTATATGGGGATGGTTAATTCTAGTAGGGGGAGGTCTTATTTATTGCGGATGGTTTTTAACCAAGCACTGTGATTAAGGGGGGGATATTATGAAAATGATAGTTATAAAGTTACCTAAATTTTTATCTCGTATTCTAAGAATTTTTGTAAAAAAATAAAAAATGCAATTGTGCTACAACTGCATTTTTATTTTATTTAACATAAATATGTTATATTAAATAGCACGTTGAACTTTGCCTGAACGTAGGCATCTAGTACAAACATTTATAGTTTTTGGTGTGCCAGATACTATTGCTCTCACTCTTTTAACATTTGGCGCCCAACTTCTCTTTGTTTGACGATGTGAGTGACTATATTGAACTCCTGAAATAACGCCTTTACCACAGATTTCACACTTTCTTGCCATTGAATACACCTCCCTGTATGATAAAAAAGATTATATCCTTTATGCTAACTCAATTAACATAAATCATTTTACCATAGTTTATATCTATATTTCAAGGGGCAAAATATAAATTGATTTATGTTCTAGAATAAACTTGAATAAATTTAGTATTTAATATAAAATAGATTATATGGTATTAATAAGGAGGAATTTACATGAAAGGAAGCATTACCAATAAAAATGGAGCAATTTATTATTCTGATGAAGTCTTATCTAACATAATTGGACTTTCCACTATGGAGTGTTATGGTGTAGTAGGTATGGCTTCTAAAAATTCCACTGATGGATTTTGGGAACTATTGAAAAAAGAAAATTTAAGTAAAGGCGTAAGGATTAATGCAAAAGAAAGTGAATTGGCAATAGAGTTATATATAATTGTGGAGTATGGAACTAAAATATCAGTTATAGCTAATAATATTATACAAAAAATAAAATATAATATTGAGAAATTTACAGGACTAAAGGTTACTAGCATTACAGTAAATGTGCAAGGTGTAAGAGTCTAAGAGGAGGTACTTTAAGTTGGAACACTTATATATAGATGGACGTAATTTTTATAATATGATTATCAATGCATCTAATAAATTAGAAGAACAGAAAGAATTTGTAAATTCACTAAATGTTTTCCCAGTGCCAGATGGAGATACAGGCACTAATATGTCTATGACTTTAAAAACAGCAGTTTCTGAAATTGAAGAATTAAAGGATAGCTCTTTAGATAGTATAGCTAAAAAGTTATCTAAAGGGGCTTTAATGGGAGCGAGAGGAAATTCAGGTGTTATATTTTCTCAAATAGTTAGAGGTATTTCTAAGGGTATGGAAGGAAAAAAACAAATTAATGCTAAAGATTTCGGAAATAGCTTGGTAGAAGGTTCAAAATTCGCCTATAAAGCTGTTATGAGACCTACAGAAGGAACTATATTAACTATAATAAGAGCTGCAGGTGAAAGTGCTTCCAGATCTTCAAGTAATGATATAGTAAAATTATTGGAAGAGGTATGCAATTATAGTGAAGAAGTATTAAATAAAACTCCAGAAATGCTTCCTGCTTTAAAAGAAGCAAAAGTTGTAGATGCAGGTGGAATGGGACTTCTAATAATATTAAAAGCTATGAAAGAAGCGTTAGAATCTAAGGAAGATTACTCCATAACTAAGGGTACTGCTGATGCAAAAACTGCAAAATCCGCTATAAATACTATAAGTACGGAAAATATTAAATTTGGATATTGTACAGAGTTTTTTGTGGTATCAGATAACATAGATGTAGAAAGATTTAAACATGACTTAGAGAATCATGGTGATTCCATGGTAGTGGTTGGATTAGATGATGTTGTAAAAGTACATATTCATACTAATGATCCAGGGCTTATATTATCTAAAGCACTGAAATTAGGAGAATTATCAAAAATTAAAATAGAAAATATGAGAGAACAGCATAGACATATTTTAGTTAAAGATGATGAGATACCTAGCGAAACAACTTCAACTGATTTAGAATTTAAGAAATATGCTTTTGTACCTGTAGCTATGGGCGAAGGCATAACAAATATATTTAGGGATTTAGGAGCTGACTATGTAATAGAAGGTGGTCAGACTATGAATCCAAGTACTCAAGATATATTAGAAAGCATTAATAAGATCAATGCTGAGAGTATTTTCATATTGCCAAATAATAAGAATATAATTATGTCAGCTAACCAAGCAGCAGAACTTTCAGAGAAGAAAGTATATGTTATACCAACTAAAACTATACCTCAGGGAATTTCAGCTATAACAGTATTCAATAGTGAACTAGAAGCGGAAGAAAATATAGAAAGTATGAATGAAGCTATAAAAAATGTTAAAACGGGTAAAGTAACTTATGCAGTAAGAGACACAGAAAATGAAGGAAAAGTAATTAAACAAGGAGATATATTAGGGTTAGTTGAGGATAAAATAGAAGAAGTAGGTAGTGATGTATATAGAGTATGTGAGGAAGTTGTATCAAGAATAATGGATGAAGATAAAGAACTTCTTACAGTACTTTATGGAAGAGATGCTGATAATGAAACAGTAGAAAAGCTAGTAGAGCGAATAGAAGAAAAATATCCAGATGTTGATATTCAAAGTTATAGTGGAAAACAACCATTGTATTATTTTATAATTTCTGCTGAATAAAAAAAGCCTTCGGGCTTTTTTTTACATTATTAAAATATGGAGTGAAAAACATGAGCATATATGATGATGTAGGGAAAATTAAAGGTGTAGGAGAAAAGACAAAAGATATGTTTGCTCAATGTGGTATTAAGAGCATATTAGATTTATTGTTATATTTTCCTAGAGATTATGAGGAAGTTAATATAGTAGACAATAATAACTTACTTTTGGGAGAAATAAATATAATTTCATTAGTAGTTTCGGGTGTAGAGAGAGATTATAGAAAAAATAACAAGATTATAACTACTATAATCTTTTATCATAACAATATTAAAATAGTTGCAAAGTGGTTTAATCAGCCATATATGAAGAATAAATTCAAAATAGGACGAAAGTATATTCTAGAGGGTAAATTCGATAAATTTGGGAATAGTATATATACCATAAACCCTAAAATAGTAATAGAAAACAGTGCAAAAGATAAGAGTATAAAGTCTAAATATCATTTGAAGGGAAAAATAAGCGACAATATTTTTAGAAAGACTATTGCTGAAGTTATAAAAAATATAAGAATAAAGGAGAATTTACCTAATTATTTAGTAGAAAAATATTCCTTATGTTCTTTGGACGAAGCCATAAGGAATATACATACTCCATCTAGTAAGTTAATTTTAGAAAAAGCCATAGAGCGGCTTAAATTTCAAGAGATGTTCACTTACTGCTTAAAAGTAAGTGCTCTAAGGGAATATTTAAACAAAAATATAGATGGTATATCATTTCAAATATCACATAACCTTAAAGAATTAAATAAAAGTTTGCCTTTTGAACTAACTAATGCCCAAAGCACGGTGATAAAAGAAATATTAAAAGATCAAGAGAGCAGTTTGCCTATGAATAGGTTGATTCAAGGAGACGTAGGAAGTGGAAAAACAATTGTTGCTATTATTGCACTTTTTAATGTTATAGAAAATGGATATCAAGTAGCTTTTATGGCACCTACAGAAATATTGGCACAGCAGCACTATAATGAGGTGTGTAAAATTTTAGATAAGTTTAAAGTAAAAGTTGATATTTTAACAAGTAGTGTACCTAAAAAGAAAAAAGAAGAGATAAAAGAAAAATTAGCTAAGGGTGAAAGTCAAATAATAGTAGGTACTCATTCACTAATACAGGAGGATGTACAGTTTAAAAATATAGGTTTAGTTATAGTGGATGAACAACATAGATTTGGGGTACTTCAAAGGAATAAATTAAATAGTAAAGGTAAAAATATAGATGTGATGGTAATGAGTGCTACGCCCATTCCTAGAACATTAAGTTTAGCTTTATATGGGGATTTGAACATATCTACTATAGATAAGTTACCCCCAGGAAGACAAAAGATAGAAACCTATGCTGTAAATAAGAATTATAGAGAAAGAGTGTATAAATTTGCCCTAAAGCAAGTCAAACAGGGAAGGCAAGTTTATATAGTGTGTCCATTGGTTGAGAAAAACGAAACTATGAATTTAGCTTCTGTGGAGGGTATGCACGAGGAATTAAAGGAAAAATATTTTAATGGAATTTCACTAGGTATATTACATGGCAAAATGAACAATAAGGAAAAAGAAAAAATAATGGGCGATTTTAAAGAAGGACGTATAAGTATCCTTATATGCACCACGGTAGTTGAAGTAGGAGTTAATGTTCCAAATGCTACTTTAATGATAATAGAAAATGCTGAACGCTATGGACTGGCACAACTTCATCAACTTAGGGGAAGAGTAGGAAGAGGTGAACATCAATCCTATTGTGTACTAATTGCAGAAGGTAAAGGACAAAAAATTAAAAAACGTATGGATATTATGAAAAATAGTAATGATGGTTTTTATATTGCGGAAGAGGATTTGAAAATAAGAGGAAGTGGAGAAATATTTGGTTTAAGGCAGCATGGTGAAAATGGATTTATAATAAGTGATATATTTGAAGACATAGACATATTTAAAAAGGCAGTTTTGGAAGGTAAGAGATTTTCTGAAAGTAAAAAAGCTGAGGATATAGAGTTAAAAGGAAAAATAATTAAAAGTTTAGAGGAAACTTCAAAATATATCTGCTTTAATTAAAGGATTACCTTATGAAAAAATCTTTGTATATAATAGATATATATGCTAAAATATTAGGGAACAACTATAATATTTGACGTAAATAAATAGGAGGTACCTTATGAGAATAATAGCGGGAGAAGCAAAAGGTAGAAAAATTTTATCCCCAGAAGGTATGAATACAAGACCTACATTAGATAGAATTAAAGAATCTATATTTAACATAATACAAACTAGAGTCTATGGATCTATTGCTATAGATGTGTTTGCAGGCACGGGAAGTCTAGGATTAGAAGCAGCAAGTAGAGGTGCTAAAGAATGTTATTTAGTAGATAAACATCCAGTGTCTTTTTCTTTATTAAAGCAAAATGTGGAAAATCTTAAATTTCAAGATAGATGTACTTGTTTAAATATGGATTCCTATGAAGCACTAAAAATGTTAGGAAAAAGAGGAAAAAAATTTGATTTGATGTTTATAGATCCACCCTATAGAAAAGAAATGATTCCTCCAGCTATAGATATAATAGATCAATACCATATGTTGCTTAAAGAGGGGCTTATAGTGTGTAAAATAGATACAATAGAAGAAATTTATCCTGGAGATCATAGGATAGTATTAAAAGGCCATAGAAGGTATGGAAATACTACAGTTTGTTTTTATGCTTACAAGGAGGAAGAAAATGAATAGGGGAGTGTATCCAGGAAGTTTTGACCCTATTACTAATGGTCATTTAGATATTATTAAAAGATCTGCTAGAGTATTTGATGAAGTAATAGTGGCAGTTTTGATAAATCCAAATAAAAGTGGACTTTTTTCAGTACAAGAAAGAGTTGAATTTATAGAAAGATGCACTAAAGATTTACCAAATGTTAAAGTGAGGAGTTTTAGTGGACTTTTAATAGATTTTATGGAACAAAATAAATCTAAAGTAATAATTAAAGGTTTAAGAGCAGTATCTGATTTTGAATACGAATTTCAAATGGCACTTATGAATAATAAATTAAATCCTGAAATAGAAACGGTATTTATGATGACTAATGCAGAGTATTCATATTTAAGTTCATCTTCTGTTAAGCAAGTAGCTATGTTTGGAGGGTGTATAAAAGAATTAGTGCCAGAAATAATCATTGAAGATATAATGAAGAAAATTAAAAAGTATAATAGGGGTTTTAATATTAATAAATAGGGGATGTTTGGTATGGAAGTTATTGAATTGTTAGAATACCTTCAAGATGTAATTGAAAACTCTCCAAAGTTTATAGTACCTAATAAAGTTGTAATAAATAAAAGTGAAGTTATGGAATTAATCGATAGAGTAATAAATTTTCTTCCAGATGAATTTAAAAAAGCAAAATGGCTTTGTGAAGAAAAGGATAGAATATTAGGACAAGCTTTGCAGGAAGCAGAAATATTAAAAAAAGAAAAAATGAGTTTATTAAAAAGAGAAATAGAAAATCATAGTGTTACTAAGCAAGCGGAGAAAAAAGCTGAAAATATAGTAATTTCAGCTCAAAAGCAGGCAAAGGAATTAAGATTAGGTGCTATTGATTATGCGGATTTTCTTTTAAGTGATCTACAAAATGAAGTAGATAATCAAAGTAAACAAATGCTGCAAAATCTTCAAAAAGAAATGGAAGAGTTTTTAACATCATTATCTAAAGAGATTAATGAAAAAAATAAAACTATACGAGAAAATATAAAAGAATTAAGGGATACTAAATAAATTTTTTCCTTTTTAAAATGTATGGGAGTATAGTTAAAGCAATCAAAATAATGATTAATTTAATGAAGTATACATTATTAAATGAAGCATTATAGAAAAAGGTACTAGTAAAAACTACAGGGTTATAAAAAAGTTTATACATAAGAACTGTTGTTATACTGCTTATAAAACCCTGTATAAACTTTCTTTTCATATATTTTTTCATAGATATATTATATTTATACGTAAAAGAATATACTTGAGATGTAATTGAAATTCCACCAAAAGATATAATAAAGCTCAAAAAAGCTAATTTATATATCATATCTATTTTTATAGAAGATAAAGATGCACATCCATTGGTCATTTCCATAAGGCCAATTATAAATCCATTAGTCAAGTTAATCGGAATATGTAGTATATTTGATATGAAAATGGTAGTTTTGCTAAAAAATATGCTGTTTTTTAATAGAATGGTCAATACAGAAAATAATATTATAAAACCACCTATAGATAATGTTGTGAAAATAGAATTTTCAATACTTCTCTTTAATACTAAGCCAATATTATCTGCTTTTGGTGATTTTCTATTAAAATGTTTATTAATAGAAGGAGCATTAAAGTCTTTTCTTTTTAGTAATAAGGCCATGATGAAACAAGAAATATAATTTGATATAAGAAGCAAATAACCTAAATAGTGATTATTAAGCATGGAAGCACCTACCCCGCCTATTACAAATAGAGGCCCGGCATTGGAAGCTATGTTTAATAATCTTTCACAGGTGCTTAGGCTTATAGATTTATTTTCGTAAAGCTCACAAGAATACTTTGCACCTAATGGATAGCCACAAATAAAACTTACCAGTATAGGGAAACTACAATGGTTTGGTAAATTAAGAGGCTTACATAGGATTGTACCAAATATTTTAGAATAAATTTCTATACCACCAAATTCCATCATTACATTTATAATAACTAAAAAAGGAAATAATGATGGAAATACAGAATTTATAAATAATTTTGCCCCATTTAAAGCTGCTTCAATGCAGATTTTAGGGTTTAAGACTATTTTTATTATTAAAAAAGAACAAATTAATGTAATAAAAATGTTGAGTTTAGAGTTTTTAGATAATAGTATTAAGAGAACAAATATAGACAATATTAAAGCATAAAATAATATCTTCATAAAATAAAACCTCTTATTTCAATAACTATAATATAAATATATATTTATATTATAGTTATTATTACAAAATATAAGAGGTTTAAAAATGCCTACTAGTGAACAAATTTACTTAGGACGTTATAATTGAGTTTTAGGCTGTATATTGACATTATAATAAAATATTAGGTTCTATATTATAGTATTTGATTTGAGAAATATGAATTGAAGCAATAATCACTATATTTTCATAAAATTTCTGTAAAACTAAAAGTTTTTTATTAGAAGTTCATCATAGCATCATATACTGATTTAGTTACCCTAGTTGCACTATTAACTGAGCTTGATCTAAGGGTATAAATACCAACTATACGATGTCCACTACTATCCTTCCAGTAGAATGGGCATACTTTGTCCTCCAGTAGTCTCTTGTTGCGTAGTAAGATCCTTAATTTGCATATTCT
This sequence comes from Haloimpatiens massiliensis, assembly GCF_900184255.1. NCBI lineage: Bacteria > Bacillati > Bacillota > Clostridia > Eubacteriales > Clostridiaceae > Haloimpatiens > Haloimpatiens massiliensis. The sequence goes on from NZ_LT854640.1 coordinate 713,697, forward strand.
CTAACATTTCTGTGCTACTTGTTAATGTATACTGAGTAAGTGTTGTAGCATTAGCTGAAGACATAGGTAAGAATGAGAAAACAAGTAGCCAGACAATATTGCAGAAAGAATCTTGATTTTTTTATTTTTATCATGTTAATACCCCCTATTGTATTTTAATGGTATAATTCGTATGTAGTTACTAAAAAAGGTGGTTTTTATTATGAAAAAATGGAGTTTAATATCTTGGTTTTTAATTGTTTTTAGTATTCTAGCGTTAGGATGTACAAAAGATAATAAGGCAGCTTAGACACTAAAGATATAAAATATCAGGTACTAACATTAAACGTTAGTTCAGCTTCTGATGATAGCATTATCGCCACTGAAGGAAATGGCAACAAGTATCAAATCTCAAATTCTCAATTAGATATAACAGATGACAAAGGTAATCATTTATCATGGAAAGAACTAAAAGATGCAAAAGTTATTGAGGTACATTATTCAGGTAAAATAAAGGAAGTATCACCTGCTGTATTCAAAAAAATAATCAAAGTAGTAATTATATCCTAACATTATGTTAAACTAAATAATTGCAAAAATAGCCATAATTTCAAAAATACAGGGAACGCCAAGACTAATTAAGATGTACAATACCGACAAAACATATAATATGTGTTATACATATTATATGTTTTGTGAAAATAATGCACGAAGAGTAATCTCTTGAGACTACATTTCATAGGCACTAATGGGTTGTATTAAAATATATTTATAGATGGAACTAAAATTGAAGCGAATACAAATAGGTATACTTTTGTATGGAAAAAGGCGTATAAAAAATGAATGATCACCATATGTTTAAAATATAAATAAAGTGGTATAATATGCGTAAGAATTAGATAAAAATTAAGATTATTGATACATGAAAGTAACTTAATGTTTAAAATATTACATTCAGTAAAACATCATAAAACCTGATATATAATAGCTCATAGCAGTTTTGACTAGGGCTATTATTTTATTTTTGGTTTTAAATGTAATATTTTATATGATATATATAAAATATTACATTAGTGGAAGGGTGATATTTATGGTAGTTGAACTGATAAAGGACAAAAAGAAAATAGATGCTTTATTAACTTACTTAAAAGGTAAAAATGAAAGAGGGATTAATAAAGTAATGTTTATAAAAATGTATGTAAATATATATATAATTATATTGCTATTTATATATAATAGGACTTGTTAGATAGTCGCTATTGGGATTTATATTTTTATTTATAAGACTGTAAGCTCTAGTACACTGAATGTCTAATTGTAAACTAAGGCACTTATGTTTAGGAAGCTTTGTATAAACAGGTATAGAACAGGTGTCTTTTAGTAGTTTTAATATTTTTTGTCCCTCTGAGTTAAAACCTAATACTCTTGCATAGTCACAAGGGGATTTTCGCATATTTTCTGTAGGAAAAAGCTCAAAACCTATGAAAAGTTGAGTTAGTATTCTACTTATTCTAGTATAAGTATATCTTTTACTTTTTATTTTTAATATAAGTTCCTTTAAAGTATTGGAAAATTGTATTTCTTTCATAATTTTATTATTTAAACCCTCTAAAGCATCAGGTATATTTTCTATAGAATTTTTATTTGTAAGAATTTTGTATTTTATATACTGAAACATATGCTCATCCATAGGAAAACAATAATTTTCGTCTTTTAATTTTAAAATTAAATTAAAAACATTCTCTGGCATGAAGTTTTTTAATTCATTTATAGATTTATTGGAGTTAAAGTGGTTTCTTATGGCTGAAGCACTGGAAAATTTATTGCTTAAATTTAAATCATTATATAGATTCCCTTTTCTCTTTAGGGTTACAGGTTTAATAGAACTATTTAATTTTAATAAACTTTTACAATATTCTATTCCTAATATATTGTTGGATTGTAAAAGAATATTATCTAAAATATCTTCTTTCATAGAGTTAGTTTGAATCAAATAATATTTTAAGGCTTTATTTCTAGAAGAAGGATAATTTAATCCAGTATTTAGATACTTTTTTAATTCATTTTTATAATCTATCGGTTCATTTATTAGAATAGCAGCGATTTGTTTTAATATTTCTACATCACCTACTTCACTACCAAAAAATATACCATCTACTACGCCTAAGCTATTTAAAAGACTTATGGCTCCTAAGGAAAAAAATTCTGCAGAGGATAAACTGTATACGGCAGGAAGTTCTAATACTAAATCCACTCCCTGTTGCAGTGCCATTTTTGCCCTTATCCATTTGTCTACTATTGCGGGGGTGCCTCTTTGAGTGAAATTACCACTCATCACGGCTATTGTATTTTTGCATTTAGTTATTTCTTTACACTTTTCTATATGATACAAATGCCCATTATGAAAAGGATTATATTCTACTATTAAACCACATATATTCATTTTATACACCTTCTTAATAAAATATACTATTTTAAATACTTACAAGCTTATTATTGATATTAACATAAACTATTATGATTAGTGTATACTTTATTTATAGAAAATTTAATTATTATGGCAAATAACAGTACTTTTTTCATAAAAATGATGTTATTATTAAGAAATTATACATTGACTATTGAAAAATATAAGTAAAAAGCGTTATATTATAAATGTGTGTATTTTTTTAATTTGAAAGGAGAAATGAACATGGAACTTATGGAGAAGTTTTGGAAGGCAGCTAAGAATGATTTAAAAACAATAGCTCTTCCAGAAGGAGAAGAAGAGAGAACTTTAACAGCAACAGAAAAAATAGTTAAAGAAGGCTTAGCTAAGGTTATATTAGTGGGCAATGAAAAAAATATTAAAGAAAAGGCAAATAAACTAAAAGTAGATATTTCAGGTGCTGAAATAGTAGACCCTGAAACATCAGATAAATTAGAGAAGTATGTAAATGGTTTTTATGAATTAAGAAAGAAAAAGGGTATTACTTTAGAAAAAGCAGATAAAATAGTAAGAGACCCACTATATTTTGCTACTATGATGGTTAAAATGGATGACGCAGATGGAATGGTTTCAGGTGCAATACATACCACTGGAGACCTTTTAAGACCAGGGCTTCAAATAATAAAGACAGCTCCTGGTATATCAGTAGTTTCTAGTGTATTTATTATGGTAGTACCAAACTGCCAGTATGGTAAAGATGGAATGTTATTATTCTCAGACTGTGCTGTAAATCCTAATCCAACAGCAGAGCAATTGGCATCTATTGCAATAAGTACAGCAGAAACAGCTAAAGGATTATGTGATATGGATCCAAAAGTTGCTATGCTTTCTTTCTCAACTATGGGAAGTGCTGAACATGAATTAGTTGAAAAGGTTAGAGAAGCTACTAAGATGGCAAAAACATCAAGACCTGATTTGTTAATAGATGGAGAATTGCAATTAGATGCATCAATAGTTGAAAAAGTTGCAGCTCAAAAGGCTCCAGAAAGTAATGTAGCAGGTAAAGCTAATGTACTTATCTTCCCTGATTTACAAGCAGGAAATATTGGATACAAATTAGTTCAAAGATTTGCAAAAGCAGATGCTATAGGACCTATATGCCAAGGGTTTGCAAAACCAATTAATGATTTATCAAGAGGATGTAGTGCAGAGGATATAGTAAATGTTGTGGCAGTAACAGCAGTTCAAGCGCAAAATCAAAAATAGTAAAGTATATCATATTTAACATATAGATATATTATAAAAGATTAGGAGGATTTTTTTAATGAAAATATTAGTTATTAACTGTGGAAGCTCTTCTTTAAAGTATCAATTAATAGATATGGAAACAGAAAAAGCTTTAGCAAAAGGATTAGTGGAAAGAATAGGAATAGAAGGATCTATATTAACTCATAAAGCTGGAGAAAAGAAATTTGTAGTAGAAACTCCAATGAAAGATCATCAAGTTGCAGTAGAATTAGTTCTAAAAGCATTAGTAAATGAAGACCATGGAGTGATTAATGATGTTTCAGAAATATCAGCAGTAGGACATAGAATAGTTCATGGTGGAGATAAGTATGCTAAATCTGTACTAGTTACTGATGAAGTAGTAGAGAATATAGAAGAGTGTATTAAATTAGCACCACTTCATAATCCAGCTCATATCATAGGAATTAATGCATGCAGAACTTTAATGCCAAATACTCCAATGGTAGTAGTATTTGATACTGCTTTCCATCAAACTATGCCAGAAAAGGCGTATATGTATGCTCTACCATATGAAATGTATACAAAACATAGTGTAAGAAGATATGGAGCACATGGAACTTCTCATAAATTTGTTTCACTTACAGCTGCAGAAATGATGGGCAAGGATATGAAAGAACTTAAGATAGTAACTTGTCACTTAGGAAATGGAGCTAGTTGTTCAGCTGTAGCTAATGGAGAATGCGTTGATACATCAATGGGATTAACTCCACTTGAAGGATTAGTTATGGGAACAAGATGTGGAGATATGGATCCTGCTATAGTAACATATTTAATGAAGGCTGAAGGTTTATCAATTGAAGAAATGGATACATTAATGAATAAAAAATCTGGAGTACTAGGTGTTTCAGGTGTAAGTAGTGACTTTAGAGATATAGAGGATGCTGCTAAGAAAGGAAATCATAGAGCTCAGTTAGCTTTAGATGTATTCCATTATAGAGTTAAAAAATACATAGGATCATATATAGCTGCTATGGGTGGTATTGATTGTCTTGTGTTTACTGCTGGATTAGGCGAAAATTCTATATCATCTAGAGAAGAAATTTGTAAGGGATTAGAATGCTTCGGCATAGAATTAGATGCTGAAAAGAATAACGTTAGAGGTAAAGCAGTAGAAGTAAGTACTGAAGGTTCTAAAGTTAAAATATTTGTTATACCAACAAATGAAGAATTAATGATAGCAAGAGATACAATGGAAATAGTTGCAAAATAGTAGCATAACTATTTAAATTAGAGTTCAGGTGGGCTAAAGGCCCATCTGAGCTAGTTTTCAGTTCTTATGAGTTTAATAGTTTTAAAAATAAATCTTGACTTTTATTATTGCTACTTATATAATAATGGTGTTTGTTGTAATTTGTCACATGAGGTGGATTTTATATGATAATCAATGTATCGGAACTAATAAAAAACAAAGTAAGTAGTAAAAAATTAAATTTTGTATTAGATTTATGTAATTTCCATGATGGCAATGAAACTATTGAAGTTACAAAGGCTATTAATTTTAATGGAGTAATAAAAAGCTTCGAAGAAGATCTAATCGTAGAGGGACATGTTGGAGGAGAAATTATTTTAACATGCTCTAGATGTTTAGAAAAATTTAACTATAAGTTAGATTTGGATTTTAAAGAGACAATATCAACAAATTCTGATGATAAAGATGATGATCTCATCTTTATTGATAATAGTAAGTTGAATATAGATGATATAATCATAAGTAATATCATCATGTCATTACCTTTAAAGAGACTTTGCAGAGAAGACTGTAAAGGCTTATGTCAACTTTGTGGAACTAATTTAAATTATTCAAATTGTAATTGCAAAGATGAGGATGTTGATCCTAGATTGGCTAAGCTAAAAGAATTTTTTTCTGCTAATTAAGGAGGTGTTATAAATGGGTAATCCAAAATCAAAAATTTCAAAATCTAAAAGAGATTCAAGAAGAGCACAAACTTTCAAACTAAGTGCACCTGGAATAGTTGAATGTCCTCAATGTCACGAAATGAAACTTGCTCATAGAGTATGCCCAAACTGTGGATACTACAAAAATAAAGAAGTTGTTTCAACAGAAAAATAATAAAAGGAAAGTCATATGACTTTCTTTTATTTTTACCCAAATCAGTATATAATAAATTATATAATTTATATTATATAATATTTATAAGAGAGGTTTTATTATGATAATAGCAGTGGATGGTATGGGTGGAGATAATGCACCAGATTGTATAATTAAAGGGTCTATAGAGGCTATTAATGAATTTAAAGATTTAACTATAATAATAACAGGTCCCGAGAAAGTTATTAATGAAAAACTTTCAGTATATAATTATCCAAAGGAAAGAATAATAGTCTTAAATGCAGAAGAGATAATTACTAACAATGAACATCCCGTAATGGCCATAAGAAAGAAAAAAAATTCAAGTTTAGCAAAGGCCTTAACTTTAGTAAAAAACAAAGAAGCAGATGCCGTAATCTCTGCAGGAAGTACAGGTGCTTTCATGGCGGGCTCTTTATTTATTGTAGGAAGAATTAAAGGAATAGATAGGCCGGCTATAGCACCAGTTTTACCAGGTAAAAATGGCCCTAGTATGCTTATAGATTGTGGTGCTAATGCAGAATGCAAGCCTGTAAACTTATTGCAATTTGCTTATATGGGAGATATATATTTTAAAAATATATTAGGAATACCTAATCCAACAGTAGGACTTATTAATATAGGTGCAGAAGAAGAAAAGGGAAATACCCTTACAAAAGAAACCTATAAACTTCTTAAAGAAACTTCTTTAAATTTTATAGGTAATGTGGAACCAAGGGATATACCTAGTGGAGATGTAAATGTACTAGTATGTGATGGCTTTGTAGGAAATACTGTTTTAAAGATGTATGAAGGCGTGGCATCTACTATATTTGGGACTATAAAAGAAGAAATATTAAGCTCTACTAGAACTAAAATTGGAGGAATACTTTTAAAGCCAGTTTTTAAGAATTTTAAGAAAAAATTTGACTACAAAGAATATGGTGGAGCTGCTTTTTTAGGAGTAAAGGGAGTATGCATTAAAGCTCACGGAAGCTCTGATGGTAAAGCTATCAAAAATGCTATATCTCAGGCTATTAAATTTGCCAATAATGAAATAATAGATAAAATTAAAATGCAGATAGAAAATGAAAAAGTGCAAGAAGAAAACGAAAAAATTGAAAAACACGTATAAATTTAATAATATTGATGATATTATTATATTGACTACTTAGATTTTATATAATATTATCTATTTGTAGATTTTATTAGGAGGTGAATGTTATGGTATTCGAAAGAGTAAAAAAAATAATAGCTGATCAATTAAGCTTAGATGAGGAAGAAGTGAGAATAGACTCCTCTTTTATAGATGATTTAGGAGCTGATTCGCTAGATATAGTAGAACTTATAATGGCGCTAGAAGAAGAATTTGATATTGAAATTCCAGATGAATCTGCCGAAAAAGTTTCTACTGTAGGAGATGTTGTTGAATATATAAAACAACATGTAGAAGAGTAATAAAAGGTCCCGTTTTAAAACGGGACTTTATATTTTCAGAAATATAGTTTATTCTTGAGCTTGTAAATAAAATGCAAATTGAGGAATAAACTCTATTAAAGGAGATGGAGATTATATAATGAATGCTTTACGTGAAGACATGTTAGTGGAATTGGAAGAGAAAATAGGGCTTAATTTTCAAAATAAAAACTTACTAGATGTAGCATTAACCCATAGTTCTTATGCCAATCATAAAAAAAATGCAAAATACAATGAGAGACTTGAATTTTTAGGAGATGCGGTATTAGAACTTGTGATATCTGATTTCTTATTTAAAAAATATAAAGAAAAAAGTGAAGGCGAATTAACTAAAACAAGAGCCATGATAGTATGTGAAAACTCTCTTCACAGTATAGCCAAAAATTGGGATATAGGTAAATATATAAACATGAGCAAAGGTGAAGAAATGACTGGTGGAAGAACTAGAGTATCTATATTGGCAGATTGCATAGAAGCTATAATAGCTGCTGTTTATTTAGAAAAAGGATTTGAAGAAGTCAAAAGTTTTATACTGATAAATTTTAAAGAAAACATACATAAAGCATTAAACAATCAAATAATAATGGATCATAAAACAAAGCTACAAGAAATTATGCAGCAACATGGAGAAGTAAATATAGAATATAATTTATTAAAATATGAAGGACCACCTCATAGAAGAAAATTTTACATAGAAGTTTATATAAATGGAAAATATCTTGGTAAAGGTGATGGATATAGTAAAAAAGAAGCTGAGCAAAATGCGGCAAAAGAAGCTTTGAATAATTTGGAGGTTATAAATGGGTAAATCACACTATATAATCCCTATATTTGTACCACATGAAGGATGTACTCATAATTGTGTATTTTGTAACCAAAGAAGCATAACAGGAGTAAAAAGTAATGTGAATGGAGAGTATGCGGATAAAATAATAAGAGAATATCTTTCTACTATAGATTATAAAAATTCAACGGTAGAGGTATCATTTTTTGGAGGGTCTTTTACAGCTATAAATATAGAAAGGCAAAATGAACTTTTAGAAGTAGCATATAAATACAAAAAAGAAGGAAAAATTAAATACATTCATATGTCTACGAGACCAGATTGTATAAATGAATGTATATTAGATAATTTAAAAAAGTATCATGCAGATATCATTGAATTAGGAGTACAATCATTAGATGAAGAAGTATTATTAAAGTCAGCGAGAGGACACGGTGTAGAAGATGTTATAAAAGCTTCTAAGCTTATAAAAGAATACGGATTTACCTTGGGGCACCAAGTGATGTTAGGATTACCAGGAGATAATTTTAAGAAGGATATAGATACAGCTATAAAGTCTGTGGAAATGAAACCGGATATATGCCGCATATATCCTGCTTTAGTAATAAAGGGTACTCCTATGGAGAAAATGTATAAAGAGGGAATTTATAAGCCATATACTGTGGAGCAAGCAGTGGAAATATGCAAAGATGTGTATGGTATTTTTATTAGTAATGGAATAAGGGTAATAAGAGTTGGACTTCAACCTACTGAGGAAATAACTACAGGCAGAGAATTGGTAGCGGGTCCTTTTCACCCAGCTTTTAGAGAATTGGTAGAAGGTAGTATGTATAACGATATGATAAGAGATGAACTTATAGAAAAAGATGGTTCTAGTGTAACTATAGGTGTTAATCCTAAGGATATATCTAAAATATACGCAAATAAAAAACAATTTTTTTATGACATGAAGAAACAATTTTCGTCAAAGAACTTAAGTGTATTTCAGGATAACACTTTAGAAGTAGGGCAAATTTCTATAAATATAAATGAAAAATGTAGTAAAATATCTTTCCAAAATTATGTTCAAAGTAAGTATAAAAAAGGATATAAGAGTTTTTTATAGAATATAATTCCTATATAAGTATTAAAAAGTTAAACTTAAATAATAATTTTTATAGGGAGGAATATAATTATGGAAGTATTAAAAGTATCAGCTCAATCTTCTCCAAAATCAGTAGCAGGGGCTTTAGCAGCTATTGTAAGAGATAGTAAAGTTGCAGAGATTCAAGCAATAGGTGCCGGTTCTGTAAATCAAGCTATAAAAGCTATTGCCATAGCTAGGGGATTTGTTGCCCCTAATGGAATAGACCTTGTAACCATACCAGCTTTTTCACAGATAGAAATTGATGGCGAAGAAAGAACTGCAATTAAATTAATAGTTGAATCCAGATAACTTGCTAAAAAATTAGTTTAAGAAATGTAGGCTCTCAAGGTTTAGACCATGAGAGCTTATTTAAATTTAATACAAGTTGATATTTTTTTTAAATTACTATAAACTATTAAAGTAAAACCAGTATGTGAGGTGGTAAAATGAAAAAGGAAAATAGAGAAAAGGCTACAAAAATTATGGTATTTGCAATGATCATAATTTTTATATTTACTTTAATGCCTATATTATTTAGATAAACATATAATAATTAAGCTTTATATAGGAGAGAGTGTTTATGTTTTTAAAATCACTGGAGATAAGAGGATTCAAATCTTTTGCAGATAAAACTGAGGTGTCCTTTAATAAAGGAATAACTACAGTTGTGGGCCCTAATGGTAGTGGAAAAAGCAATATTTCAGATGCAGTTAGATGGGTACTGGGAGAGCAAAGTATAAAAACTCTAAGAGGAGGTAAAATGGAGGATGTTATATTTGCTGGAACTCAGTACAGAAGACCAGTGGGATTGGCTCAAGTAGCTATTACTCTAGATAATAGCGATAGCGAACTCCCTATAGATTATTCCGATGTAACCATTTCTAGAAGATTATATAGGTCAGGAGAGAGTGAATATTATATAAATAACTCCAAATGTAGACTTAAAGATATACAAGAATTATTTATGGACACTGGAATAGGAAAAGAAGGATATTCTATAATAGGTCAAGGTAAGATAGATGCTATTTTAAGTGGTAAACCAGAGGACAGAAGAAAACTTTTGGAAGAGGCCGCTGGTATTGTTAAATTTAAAACTAGAAAAGAAGAAGCTGAAAGAAAACTTATTAATACTGAACAAAATTTAACTAGAATAGAAGATATATTAAGTACCTATGAAGAAAGACTTGGACCTTTAGAAATAGAAAGAAATAAAGCAAAAGAGTTTTTAAAGTTATCTGAGGAATTAAAAATAAAAGAGATAAATTTAATATTGTATAATATTAAATCCTTAGAGGAAAGAATATTATTTATCAAAAAAAATATAGATAAATTTAATGATGAAATGAATAAATATGAAAAAGAAAAAGAAGAACTAAAAAGTCAATTTGATGAATTAGAAGAAGAGATGGAAAAGTTTAATAAAGATATAGAAAGAGAAAAATCAGATTATTATAACAAGCAATGGGAACACAAGGATATAATATCTAAGATGGAAATTTTAAATGAGAGAATATCCAATTTAAAATCTGTTATAGACAAAAATTCCATAGATATAAAGAATTTAGAACATAAAAAAGAAAGTTTTTATAAAGAAAAAAATTTAAAAGAAAAAGAACTGGAAAAATTTCAAATGGATCAAACCAGTTTAAATATAAATATTGTTAAGTTAGAAAATTATATATTAAGTCTTAATAAAGAAATATCTACTGATAAGCAAATACTTGATAATTTAAAGAAAGAGCAAATAGATGTAGCAGGGAAGATATCTGAACTTAAAAATAGTAATATAATTTATAAGAATGAAGTAGAGGAATTAAAAAAGAAAATCTCCCATATAAAAGAAAGTTGTGTGGGATATGCTAATTCTATAAAGATTAATTCAAATACCAAAAATATTTTAAAAGAAGAAAGAGAAAAGCTATCCATCTGTATAGTTGAACATGAGGATGAAATAAAATCCTCTAGAAGAGAAATTTCTAAGCTTAATATTCAATTAAAGGAGCAAGAAATTAAATTTAAAAGTAATAATAAAAAATTAAATACTTTGGAAGCTAATAGAAACATACTTGCAAATTTAGATAAGGAGTATGAAGGGTATACAAAAACTGTAAAAAATTTAATGCATGATTTATCTAAGGGATTATTGGAGATACAAAAACAGCATTGCCATGTATTGGGGGAAATAGTAGATGTACCTAAAGAACTAGAAGTAGCCATAGAAATAGCTCTAGGAGCATCTATTTCTAATATAATAACAAAAGATGAAACTACAGCAAAAAAATTAATTAGTTACTTAAAAGAAAATAGGTTAGGCAGGGCTACCTTCTTGCCTTTAGATATAGTTAGAGGGAAAAAGTTGGATTTATATCCTGAAATAAAAAATATAAAAGGATATTTAGGAATTGCTAGTGAACTCATAAATTATAATAATATATTTAATCCTATAATACAGTATGTGCTTGGAAGGACAATAATTGCTAAAGATTTAGATTGTGCTATTCATATAGCTAAGGCTAGTAAGTTTAAATTTAAAATAGTAACGCTAGATGGAGAGATAGTAAATGCTGGAGGAGCTTTAACTGGTGGTAGCTTATATGGGAAAAATACTGGAATAATAAGTAGAAAGAGACATATAGAAGAAATAGAATTGGAAGTGGAAAAATCAAAAGAAGAAATTTCTAAGGTAGCTTATGATATAAAAAATTTAAATAAAATTATAAAGGAATTAGATGATAAGTGTTTAAATCTAAAAGATGAAATTCACTATAAAAATATAGAAATAACAAAGATTGATGGAAAAACAAGTGCTATCGAAATGGAAACAGAAAAATTAAATAAAAATTTGTCTGTTTCTACTGAAGAGATAAATGTTATTAGTAAAACTTTGAAATATAAAGAGAGTCAGACAGAGGAATTTTATAAAAATATAGATTTATATATAGAAAAAGAAAAAGAAAATAATGAAAAGATTAGAAACTTGGAGTTTAAACTAAAAGATAGGGATAAACTTATAGAGGATAATAAGGAAAACTTAACTGAATTAAGAATAAAAAAGGCTGGACTAGATGAGATAGTCAACAATAAGATAAGTGAATTAAGTAGGATAAGCAAAGAAGGAGAAGCTATAGATATAAAAATTGAAACTCTAAAAAAAGAAATAGAAAAGTCAGAGGAAACTTATCAAAGTAGTCTTAAAAATATAGAAGAAAACAAGATGAAGATAGAACATGTACTGAGGTCTTTAGAGGTTTTGAAAAATGCATATGAAAGTAAGGAAGTAGAAAAAATAAAGGTAAAAGAAAGTATTGATAAATATAAAAATAAATTAGAAGAAATGAATTTACTAATAGCTAACAAGGAAAAAGAAATACACAAGGAACAAATATCACATACTAAGTATGTAACAGAGAAAGAAAATGTATATTTAAAATTAAATGATGAATTTCAAATTACTTATGCTGAAGCTTTAGAATATGCAATTGAAAATTTTAATTTAAAAGAGTTTAAATTAGATATTCAAAACTTAAAAGAGGGAATTTCAAAATTAGGTGTTGTAAACTTAGGTGCCATAGAAGAATTTGAAGATATAAGAGATAAATTTAAGTTTATGAATAATCAAAAAGAAGATTTAATAAGTGCTAGAGAAGAGCTTATGCAAGTAATAAATGATATGACTGGAAAAATGAAAGTCATGTTTAATGAAAATTTCAACAAACTTAGAAAGTATTTCAATGAAACTTTTCAAGAACTATTTAAAGGAGGAAGGGCAGATTTACTACTAGGAGAAGGAGATGAATTATCCTGTAACATTGAAATAAATGTAGAACCTCCAGGAAAAAAGCTTCAAAACATAAATTTAATGTCCGGTGGAGAAAAGGGACTTTCTGCCATAGCTCTATTATTTGCAATACTTAAAATGAAGCCAACCCCTTTTTGTATATTAGATGAAATCGAAGCAGCCTTAGATGATGCTAACGTAGTAAGATACGCAGATTTCTTGAGGGCTTTTTCTAACAATGTTCAATTTATTGTAATTACTCATAGAAAGGGAACTATGGAAGCAAGCGATGTTATGTATGGTGTAACTATGCAAGAAAAAGGAATATCAAAAGTAGTTTCAATACAGTTAAATAATTAATATTATAGGAGGTATTGTATATGTTTGGAGGATTTTTTAATAAACTTAAAGAGGGACTTACTAAGACGAGAGATGGTTTAAGCAATAAACTAGGTGACATGTTAAACCTAGCTATAACTATAGATGATGATTTATATGAGGAGTTAGAAGAAATTCTTATAACTGCAGATATAGGAGTAGAAACTTCTTTAAAAATAATTGATAAATTGAAAGAAAAAATAAAGGAAGAAAAGATAAAAGACCCACAACAGATAAAACCTTGCTTAAAAGAGATATTAATAGAAATGCTAGGACAAGTAAAAGTAGAACAAAATTTTCCTAAAGTTATGCTAGTGATAGGAGTAAATGGAGTAGGTAAAACTACTTCTATAGGTAAATTAGCAAATAATTTTAAAAGAGAAGGCAATAAGGTTCTAATTGCAGCAGCAGATACTTTTAGAGCAGCTGCTATAGATCAATTAGAGGTATGGAGTGGTAGAGCAGGAGTTGATATTGTAAAACATCAAGAGGGGTCAGATCCAGCGGCAGTAGTTTTTGATGCAATTCAAGCAGCGAAAGCAAGACATATGGATATACTCATATGCGACACTGCAGGAAGACTTCACAATAAGAAAAATTTAATGAATGAACTTCAAAAGATAAATAGGATTGTAGAAAAGGAATTTTCAAATGGAAATAAAGAGACTCTATTGGTGGTAGATGCCACTACGGGACAAAATGGCGTACAACAGGCAAAACAATTTAAAGAAATATGCAATGTTGATGGAATAATATTGACTAAATTAGATGGAACGGCTAAAGGTGGAGTTGTTATTTCTATAAAAGACGTATTAGGAATTCCAGTAAAGTATATAGGAGTAGGAGAAGGCGCTGATGATTTACAGGAATTTAATGCAAAAGAGTTCGTAGAAGCGTTATTTTAAAAAAAAATCTCCTGTTAAGTAAAAGTACTTGACATGCATAAAACATTTTGGTAATATACTTTTGTGAGTTGGTGATGGTTATGGAGGAAAGAGTTCGAATTTCTTTGTTGTTAGATTTTTATGGGAGTTTATTAACAGAAAAACAAAGAGATATAATGGATTTATATTACAATGACGATTTATCTTTAGCTGAAATATCCAATATAACAAATACTAGCAGGCAGGCTATACATGATATTACTAAAAGATGCCATAAGCTTTTATTTCAGTATGAAGAAAAGCTATTTTTGCTAGAAAAGTATTTAAATAAAAAAAGAATATTAGATAGATTAAACAAAAATATTGATAGTTTAATAAATAGCATAGATGATGAAGATAAAAAAGAAATTCTTCACAATGTTAAAAGAGATATAGAAAATATATAGGAGGTCCGGCTATGGCTTTTGAAGGTTTAGCTTCTAAATTACAAGAAACTCTTAAAAAGTTAAAAGGAAAAGGCAAGTTATCAGAAAAAGATATTAAAGAAGCCATGAGAGAAGTTAAACTTGCTTTGTTGGAAGCAGATGTAAACTACAAAATTGTCAAGGACTTTGTAAAAAAAGTAAGCGAAAAGAGCCTAGGAAATGAAGTTTTAGAGAGCTTAACTCCTGGTCAACAGGTTATAAAAGTAGTAAATGAAGAATTGACGGAGTTAATGGGAAAAACTGAAAGCGAAATAAAATATTCTTCTAGCGGCTTGACAGTTATTATGTTAGTTGGCTTGCAAGGAGCAGGTAAAACCACTATGGCAGGTAAATTAGCGCTTCAAATGCGTAAGAGGAATAAAAAACCTTTACTAGTTGCCTGTGATGTATATAGACCAGCAGCTATAAAACAGTTGCAAGTAGTTGGAAAGAGCATAGAAGTGCCAGTGTTTACTATGGGAGATAAAGTTAGTCCTGTGGATATAGCTAAGGCATCTTTAGAACATGCTAAAGGCAATGGTAATAACGTAGTAATCATAGATACAGCTGGTAGGCTACACATAGATGAAAATTTAATGGGAGAACTTTCAGGGATAAAAGAAAACATTAATCCTGAAGAAATATTATTAGTAGTAGATTCTATGACAGGACAAGATGCTGTAAATGTGGCTGAAAGTTTTAATAATCAGTTAGATATATCTGGTGTTATACTAACTAAATTAGATGGCGATACCAGAGGAGGAGCAGCACTTTCAATTAAAGCTATCACTGGAAAACCAATTAAGTTTGTTGGTATAGGTGAAAAAATGAATGAGGTAGAAGTTTTTCATCCAGATAGAATGGCTTCAAGAATACTTGGTATGGGTGATGTATTATCACTTATAGAAAAAGCTCAACAGTCTATAGACGAGAAAAAAGCTCAAGAAATAGGTTCAAGAATGTTAAATAATGAATTTAATTTTGAAGATTTTCTTGAAGCTATGAGTCAAATGAAGAAGATGGGACCTTTAACTAAAGTTCTCGAAATGATGCCAGGATTTAATTCTAGTCAATTAAAAGGTGTTGATTTGGACAAAAGTGAAAAGGAAATGTCTAAAGTTGAGGCTATAATAAACTCTATGACTAAAAAGGAAAGAGTAAATCCAAACCTAGTTATATCTTCATCCTCTAGAAAGAAGAGAATAGCCAAGGGATCTGGTACAGATGTACAACAGGTAAATAGACTATTAAAGCAATTTGAAGCTAGTAGGAAAATGATGAAACAAATGAAAGGCATGCAAAAAGGTTTTAAAAAAGGTCTATTTGGAAAATTACCTTTTTAAATATAAATACTAATTAGAATCCTTTAAAGGAGGTGAATATAAATGGCAGTTAAAATAAGATTAAGAAGAATGGGTGCAAAGAAAGCTCCTTTCTATAGAGTAGTTGTTGCTGATTCAAGAGCTCCAAGAGATGGAAGATTCATTGATGAAATAGGATACTACAATCCTACAACTGAACCAACTACTGTAAAAATAGATGAAGAAAAAGCTTTGAAATGGGTAAAAAATGGTGCTCAACCATCTGAAACAGTTAAAAAGTTATTCAATATGACTGGTATAACTGAAAAAACTTCAAAGTAATACTGGGGGTGCTTTTTTATGAAAGAATTGCTTGAAGTAATAGCAAAGTCACTAGTAGACAACCCAGAAATGGTATGTGTAAATGAGATAGCTGGTGAGCAATCAGTAATTTTAGAATTAAAAGTTGCTCCAGAGGACATGGGAAAAGTTATTGGTAAGCAAGGTAGAATAGCAAAAGCTATAAGAACAGTAATGAAAGCAGCGGCTATTAAAGAAAATAAAAGAGTTGTTGTAGAAATTATATAATTGCATACTAAAAGCATAAAGTAAGAGTTAGGTATTTCCTAGCTCTTACTTTGTATTACTTCAATTTATATAAATTTAATATATTAGTTAATGAAAAATTTAATTCTAAAAACTTGATAAATTTTACTAGTTGATATATATTTGTATCAACAATTTTAAATTCTAGATTTTAAATTTTACATTAAAGATAATTCTATATAAAATAATAATTGAAATTACATATAAAATAGATAAAAATATAAAAGAGAAAGGTAGGTGGATACCTGATTTGTACCTTTGAAAATCAGGGATGCATATTGGAAGAATACTTTAATATAGGTCAAATAATAAATACTCATGGGGTTCATGGAGAAATTAAAGTGTTACCTCTTACAGATGACATTAATAGATTTAAAAGTTTAAAATATGTAATAATAGATGGTGTGGAAAGAAGCGTACTTGGGGTAAAGTTTCAAAAGAACAAGGTTATATTAAAGATTGATGGAATAAATTCTATGGATGAAGCAATGAAGTATAGGGGGAAATATCTAAAAATTAGTAGAAAAGATGCTGTACCTTTGGAAGAAAATACTTATTTCATAGCAGATTTAGTAAACTGTGATGTTTTTGATACAGAAGGAAAAGAATTAGGAAAAGTATATGAGGTTATTAAAACAGGAAGTAATGATGTGTACTGGGTTAAAGGAGAAAAAGAAGTATTAATTCCTGCTTTAAAGGATATAGTAAAAGAAGTGGATATAGATAATTTCAAAATAATTATAAGGCCTGTAGAGGAGTGGCAAGAATAAATATGAAAATAGACATATTGACCCTATTTCCAGAGATGTTTAATATATTCAATTATAGTATAATAGGCAGAGCAAAAGAAAATGGTATATTGAATATTAATGCTGTTAATATAAGAGATTATTCAGAGGATAAGCATAAAAAAGTAGATGATTATCCTTATGGAGGTGGAGCTGGCATGCTTATGGCACCACAGCCTTTAGTTGATGCTATAAGTGCTGTAAAAAATTATAACAAAGGTAAAGTTATTTTTTTAGGTCCAAGAGGCACTAGCTTTAATCATGAGATGGCATTAACTTTAAGCAAAGAACAGGATTTAATTTTTATTTGTGGACATTACGAAGGTATAGATGAAAGAGTTTATAATTATATAGATATGGAAATTTCCCTTGGAGATTTTATATTAACTGGTGGAGAAATGGCCTGCGTTCCCATTGTAGATTCCATATGTAGATTAATACCTGGAGTGCTTTCCACTAGTGAAAGTTATAAGGATGAATCTTTTTATGATGGTCTGCTAGAATATCCACAGTATACAAGACCGGTATCTTTTAGAGGAGAAGAAGTGCCTGAAATTCTTTTGTCCGGACACCATGAGAATATAAGAAAATGGAGAAGACTTCAGTCTTTAAGGTTAACCCAGAAAAGAAGATCAGATTTATTTAAGAAAGTAAAATTAACAAAAGAAGATAGAAAATTATTAAATACCTTCAAATAATATATATTTATATTGTAAAAACATAAATTTTGTGGTAAAATCAATTTTGTGCTAGTACGGGCGGTCCTCTGTCTGCATGAAGCTGGGCATGAACGTCAAATAATTTTAGGGAGGGAATGCACATGTTAGAAATCATAAAAGCAATAGAAGCAGAACAAATAAGAAATGATTTAGTAAAATTCAATGTTGGAGATACTGTTAAAGTTCACGTTAACATTAAAGAAGGAACTAGAGAAAGAATTCAAGTTTTTGAAGGAACAGTTATCAAAAAACAAAATGGTGGAATAAGAGAAACTTTTACAGTAAGAAGAGTAACTTCTGGTGTAGGAGTTGAAAGAACATTCCCAATTAATTCTCCAAGCGTAGCTAAGATAGAAGTAGTAAGAGCTGGTAAAGTAAGAAGAGCTAAATTATTCTACTTAAGAGATAGAGTAGGAAAAGCTGCTAAAGTTAAAGAAGCAATAAGATAAGAAAACGGGGCTATTAAGTCCCTTTTTTTATTATATTTCTTTTATATATAGAAAGAGAATTAAAATTAAAAAAAGAATTAAACTATTTATATATGTTAGGATTTATTATGTGAGGTGCACTATAGTGATTATTGAGTATCCACTATAGATTGATTAAATAAAATCAAATGAAGAAAGGGTAGAATATTTATGGAGATAAATTGGTTTCCTGGCCATATGGCTAAAACTAGAAGAGAAATAAAAGAGAATTTAAAGCTTGTAGATGCTGTAATAGAGATAAGAGATGCTAGAATAGTAAGGTCCAGTGCTAATCCCGAAATTGAAGAGATATGTAAGGGAAAACCTAGAATAATACTTTTAAATAAAGCTGACTTAGCAGAAGAAAAAGCCACTAGTGAATGGATAAAAGAACTTTCTAATGAAAATATAAAGGTTATTAAAGGAAATAGTATGACCGGTGAGGGATTAAAGAATATAAAGCCTATTTTAGATTTGCTTCTAAAAGAAAAATTAGATAGATTAAGAAGTAAGGGACTAGTTAATATAACAACTAGAGTAATGGTGGTTGGAATTCCTAATGTAGGAAAATCATCTTTTATTAATAAAATAGCAAAAGGAAATAGAGCTAAGACTGGTGATAGACCCGGTGTTACAAAAAGTAGGCAATGGATAAAAACTAAGTTAGGAATAGAATTAATGGATACACCTGGGGTTTTGTGGCCTAAATTTGAGGATCAAAAAGTAGGATTAAATTTAGCATTTACAGGGGCCATAAAGGATGAGATAATGAATGTAGAGGACTTAGCTTTAGAGCTTATAAAATCACTTCAGGATCAGTATGGAGATAGAATTATTAAAAGGTATAAACTAGAAGGATTATCAGAAGATGCTCTAGAAAATATGGACAATATAGCCATAAAACGAGGCGCTGTTATGGCTGGAAGAAATATAGATTATAATAGAATAGCTATCACAATTTTAGATGAATTTAGAGGGGGAAAACTAGGAAGAATTTCATTAGAAACTCCCTAAAGGAGAGAAGAATATGAGCTTAAATATTTCCCCTACAGATTTGGGGCATAAAAATGTTAAGGAGATAAAAGTTTTAGTTAAATATATAGAAGAGAATTTTATTAATATAAAGGAAGAAGACTTTTTAAACCTAACAAAGTGTTTATTAGATGATGGCAGAAAGTCAGTTAATAAGCTGGCTATAAGTTTGTTGAAATACAGAGAAAATATGGAAAAAGAAATAAAAAGAGTTACTAGTATGTATAATTTTGATAAGGTATATTCTAAGGACGGATATGTTATAGGAACAGATGAAGTAGGTAGAGGACCATTAGCAGGGCCAATAGTAGCTGCAGCAGTAGTTTTAGATTTGAATGGCATGGATACAAAAGAAATGATTCTAGGATTGAATGATTCCAAAAAACTTACTGCAAAAAAAAGAGAAGAATTGAGTAAAATTATAAAGAAGAAAGCTTTAGCATATAAAATATGTTTAATAAACAATAACGAAATAGATACTAAGGGAATAGGATGGTGTAATAATCAAGTGCTTTTAGAAGCAGCTGAAGGTATAGATTTGAAACCTAGTATAGTGTTATCAGATGGATATAAAATAAAAGGTGTTAGTTTACCTAATAAAGCTGTTGTTAAAGGAGACTCTAAAAGTGCCTCTATAGCCTGTGCTTCAATTTTAGCTAAGGTATATAGAGATAATATTATGATAGAATACGCTAATTCCTATGAAGGCTATGGTTTTCATAAAAATATGGGTTATGGTACCGAAGAACATATAAAAGCTATAAAGAGTAAAGGAATAACCAGTATACATAGAATGAGTTTTTTAAAAAACATATAAAAGGATAAAGAGAATTGTTTCAAGGTTTAATTTTGAAATAGTTCTCTTTATTTATTTACATTCCAAAGGCATTTTTTATTAATTTTATAGAAGGTTTGTTTTCATCACTATTTAATATTATTTCTACCACATCAAATCTAAAATTATTATTGAAAAATTTTTTCTTTAATATATACAATTGAGCTACCTTGCAAATTTTTAATTGTTTATTTTTAGTAACAGCCTCACAGGGATGACCATACAAGGTGCTATATCTGCTTTTAACTTCTATAAAAACTATATAGTTTTTATCTTTTCCTATTAAATCTATTTCTCCAAATTTGCAAGAAAAATTTCTATCTAATATTGTATACCCTAAACTCTCCAAGTGCTTTTCAGCTATACTTTCTCCATATTTTCCTATGTCTTTATTAAGATGGTGCATAAAGTGTCTCCTTTCTTTTAGATAGATGCATGAAGACATATTACAACAATAAACTGAAAATTGCAACTATTTTTTTAGGTTAAATAAATTTATAAAAATATGATTATATTAATTATATTTGTCTAGAATTAAAATATGTGTTTATTAAATTTGGAGGGGAAAATATGGCTATTACAAATATTAATACTGCAAGTCTTAGTGGTATAAAAGGCAATATAGTAAGAGTTGAGATACATATATCCAGTGGACTACCCTGCTTTAATATAGTAGGGCTTCCTGATGTGTCTGTAAGAGAATCTAAAGAAAGGGTTAGAGCAGCTATAGTGAATTGCGGATATGAGTTTCCCATAGGTAGAATTACTATAAATTTAGCTCCAGCTGATTTAAAAAAAGAAGGAGCTTTATTAGACTTACCTATAGCAGTGGGCATTCTCATTGCAACTAAGCAAATATACTGTGAGGATTTGGCTGAATATTTATTTATAGGAGAGTTATCATTAAATGGTGAATTAAAAGGGGTTAAAGGTGCACTACCTGTAGTTATGGAGGGAATGGATAAAGGAATTAAAAAATTTTTGGTACCCTATGATAATGTAGAAGAATGCAGTCTAATAAAAGGTGCAGATATATTTCCATTTAAGCATTTAAAAGAGGTGGCAAGTTATATTCAATATAGAGATTTACTTCCATATGAGTCTTCTAATAATATTTTTGAACAATATGATGATCAGTTAGATTTTTGTGATGTGAAGGGACAGGAAAGTGCTAAAAGAGCTATTGAGGTAGCTTCTGCAGGTGGACATAATATAGCTTTATTTGGTCCCCCTGGTTCAGGTAAAACCATGTTAGCTAAAAGAATATCCTCTATATTGCCTCCAATGAAATATGAAGAAGCAATTGAAGTTACAAAAATATACAGTGTTTCAGGGAATTTGGACAAAGAAGAAAATATAATTACTAAAAGACCTTTTAGAAGTCCTCACCATACTACGTCAAAAATTGCACTAGTTGGTGGAGGAAGAGAACTTATGCCAGGAGAAATATCTTTAGCACATAATGGTGTGTTGTTTTTGGATGAAATACTGGAATTTGATAAAAGAGTATTGAATGTACTTAGACAACCGCTAGAAGATAGGGAAATACTAATTTCAAGATATAATGGCAGTGTAAAATACCCAGCTAACTTTATGCTTGTTGCTGCTTTAAATCCCTGTCCTTGTGGTTTTTATTGTTCTGGGGTAAGAGAGTGTACTTGTACAGAATATGATAGAGAAAGGTATTTAAATAAGTTTTCTGGACCTTTACTTGATAGAATAGATGTTTTTTCATATGTTAATTCGCTTTCTTATGTAGAAATAAAAAGTTCTAAAAAATCTGAGGGATCTAAGAATATTAGAGATAGAATTAGAAAAGCTAGGGAAATTCAGAATATTAGGTTTAAGGACAATAAAATTTTTACTAATTCACAGATGAATGTAAATGAAATAAATAAATACTGTATTTTAGATAAAAAAGGCAGTGATTTATTAGAGAAGATATATTCAAAATTTTCTTTAAGCACTAGAGCTTACAGCAGAATATTAAAGGTTGCTAGGACTATAGCAGACTTAAGGGAGAATGAAAATGTAGGAGAGATAGATATAGCAGAAGCTGTTCAATATAGAAGATTTATAAACAATAAGGTAGTTTAAAAATTAAAAAAATTCAAGAAAATTTAATAAACTTTAAAAAAAATTAATAGATTGAGAGGTATATAGTAAATTAGATATTAGTCTTAGGAGGAAGCGCTTTGGATATATACGATATTTGGTTATGTTATGCTAAAATACCTAATAGAATAAAGGTAAAATTATTTAAAAAATTTAAAACTTCTCAAAAAGTATGGTATCATTGTATAGAAAATAATATAAATTTAAATAATAATATAAAAGGATGTTTAAAAAAGGCATGGAATAAAGATAAGTTAGAGCAAATTATAGAACAAATTAATGTACATAATATAAAAACTGTTACATTTAGTGATGAGAAATATCCTAGTAGTTTAAAAAAATATGATGATGCTCCCTTTATTTTATTCTATAAAGGAAATATAGACGTATTAAATGAAATTAACACTGTTTCAGTGGTAGGAGCTAGAAACTGTACCTTTTATGGGGTACAATGTACTAAGTATATAGTAAAAATATTAGCTAAGAATCATATAGGTATAATAAGTGGAATGGCAAAGGGAATTGATAAAAATGCACATGCTACTTGTGTTGAAGTAGGAGGATATACTTGTGCAGTCTTAGGCTGTGGGATAGATATAATTTATCCTAAGCAAAATAGAGAACTATATTATTCTATAATGGATAAGGGGTGTATAATATCTGAATTTCTACCAGGGACTCCACCTTATAGTTATAATTTTCCTATTAGAAATAGAATAATAAGTGGACTTGGAAAAATATTAATTGTAGTTGAAGCAGGAGAAAAAAGCGGAACACTTATAACTGCTAATTGTGCTTTAGAACAAGGAAAAGATATTGTGGTAGTTCCTGGATCTATATTTTCACCTCAAAGCAAAGGTACAAATAAATTAATAAGTGAAGGTGCATATCCTTTTATAGATATTGAAGGAGTTTTTAATCTATTAAGAGAAAATTATAATTACAATCTTATTAAAGACCAAAATGAAGATAAAGGACAGAAATGCAAGGAAATACATGGTAAACTATCTAAATTGATAGGAGATAGCCCTGTTCATATTGACGACATAATAAAAATATGTCATATTGACATAAGTCAATTGTATGATGTATTATTTGAAATGCAGTTTGATAATGAAATAATGTGTTTATCTGGGAATTATTACGTTAAAATTCATAATATATAGATAAATGAACATAATATTTAGTAAAATTACGTATTGGAGGGGATAAGATGGGACAGAAGTTAGTAATAGTGGAGTCACCAGCTAAAGCCAAGACTATAGCAAAATATTTGGGTAAAACTTATAAGGTAACAGCATCTATGGGTCATGTTAGAGATCTTCCAAAAAGTAAACTGGGAGTAGATATAGATAATAATTATGAACCTAAATACATAACGATAAGAGGAAAAGGCGAATTACTACATCAGTTAAAAAAAGAAGCAAAGAAAAGTGAAAAGATATATCTAGCTACCGACCCTGATAGAGAAGGAGAAGCTATTTCATGGCATTTAGCTAATGCTTTAAAGATAGATGATGAAAAGAAGTGTAGAATAGAATTTAATGAAATAACAAAAAATGCTGTTAAAAATGCAATAAAATCTCCTAGAAAAATTAATATGGATTTAGTAAACGCTCAACAAGCTAGGAGAGTTTTAGATAGATTAGTTGGGTATGAAATAAGTCCTATATTATGGAGAAAAGTTAAATGGGGGCTTAGCGCAGGAAGAGTTCAATCTGTAGCGCTAAAAATTATATGTGATAGAGAAAATGAAATCAAAGCTTTTGTGCCAGAAGAATATTGGACAGTGGAGTGTGAATTATCAAAAGATAATAAAAAGATAAATGTACAGCTAAACTCATATAAAAATGAAAAGCTTCAAATAAAGGATGAAGAGCAGTGTAATAATATAATTAAAAATCTACAAAAAAATGACTTTATAGTAAATGAAATTAAAAAATCTACAAAAAAGAGAAGACAACCCTTACCATTTACTACAAGTACATTACAGCAAGAGGCTTATAAAAAATTAAATTTTTCAACTAAGAAAACCATGTCTTTAGCTCAACAGTTATATGAAGGTATAGATGTAAAGGGACATGGCACTGTTGGATTAATAACTTATATGAGAACAGACTCTGTAAGAATTTCTGAAGAAGCCCAAAGTTCAGCTAAAGAATATATAAAAGGTGCTTATGGTGAAGAATATATAGGAGAAAATACTAAAAGAGTTGATAAAAAAGGCAGCAAGAATATACAAGATGCTCATGAGGCTATAAGACCCACTTATGTGGAATTAAATCCAGAAGAAATAAAAGAAAGCTTAAAAAGAGACCAATATAAATTGTACAAATTAATATGGCAAAGATTTGTAGGTAGTCAAATGGCTGTATGTATAATGAACACAGTATCAATAGATATTAAAAATGGAGAATATGGACTAAAGGCATCAGGTTCTACAGTGAAGTTTGATGGATTCACCAAAGTATATAAGTCGTCTGATGAAACTTCTTTAAAGGAGCTTCCAGAGTTTAAATTAAATGATAAATTAAATGAGGAAGATATAGAAGGAAAACAACATTTTACTCAACCACCTGCAAGATTTACAGAAGCAACGCTTGTAAAAATATTGGAAGAAAATGGCATAGGCAGACCGAGTACTTATGCACCGATAATATCTACATTATTGGATAGAAAATATATAGAAAGAGAAAAAAAAGCTTTAATAACAACAGAATTGGGAATAATAATTAACGACATTATGTTTAATTATTTCAAACAAATAGTGGATGTAGAATTTACTGCAGCAATGGAAAAAAGATTGGACTCCATAGAAGATGGAAAAGAAACTTGGAAAAAAGTAGTAAACGAGTTTTTTACACCACTTAAGGGTGCCATTGATATAGCTGAAAAGGAATTAGCTAAAATCACTATAGAGGATAAGGTAACAGATATAAAATGTGATAAATGCGGTAAATTTATGGTTATAAAGCATGGAAGATTCGGTGATTTTCTGGCATGTCCAGGTTATCCTGAGTGTAAAAATACAAAACCTATAGTAAAAGAATTGGATGTAGAATGTCCTAAGTGTGGAGGAAAAATACTTGTAAGGAAAAGCAAGAAAGGCAGAACTTTTTATGGTTGCAGTAACTATCCTGATTGTGATTTTGTAAGTTGGTTTGAACCTGTAAATAAAAAATGTCCTAATTGTGGTAATTATATGACTAAAAGGTTTAATAAGACCCAGGGTGAATATTATAAGTGTTCAAGTGATACTTGTGGATACAAAGAATCTGTAAAAGAAGAAGAAAAAAATTAGCATAATTATATAAAAATGTCGAAATTAATAAAAATCATGTTGAAATGATGTTAAGTATGTGGTATCATTGATTAGTGAAAATGATAATTCTAAAATTTCAAAAGAAAAAAACAATTCTAAATATTCTGTGAAAAACGAGTTTAAGTTCCGGACAGGATTAGATAAATTATAAGGAGGTTTATTATGGCATCATTATTAGAAAAAACACGTAGAATAAATAAAATAATACAAAAGACAGGTACAGAACCTGTTGTGTTCGACGATATATGCAAAATATTGAGTGAAGTTTTAGATTGCAATGTATATGTAATAAGCAGAAAAGGTAAAATACTAGGACATAATTTTTCAAGTGGGTTTGAATGTGAAGTAGTTGAAGATAAGATACTAAAGGATAAGCATTTCCCAGAGGATTATAACAACAAACTACTTGAATTTAATGAAACAAAGGCTAATTTAGCAAATAAGGGTATATGTGCCTTTGAAGAAGAAAAAGGTTGTGATCTTGACAATAAAGTTACAACAATAGTTCCTATAGTTGGAAACAGAGAAAGATTAGGAACACTTCTTTTAGGTAGATTTGATAAGTCTTTTACAGATGATGATTTAGTACTTGCAGAGTATAGTGCTACTATAGTTGGTATGGAAATTTTAAGGTCTAAGCAGGATGAGATAGAAGCTGAAGCTAGAAAGAAAGCAGTAGTTCAATTAGCTATAGGCACTTTATCCTATTCAGAATTGGAAGCTGTAGAACATATATTTAATGAACTAGATGGAAATGAAGGATTGCTTGTAGCATCTAAAATAGCAGATAAGGTTGGTATAACAAGATCTGTAATAGTAAATGCATTGAGAAAATTTGAGAGTGCTGGGGTTATTGAATCTAGATCTTTAGGTATGAAGGGTACTCACATTAGAATATTAAATGAGAAACTTTTAGAAGAATTAAAGAAAATAAAATAAGCATAGCTAAATAAATTTGTATATCAATAAAAATGTGAGACTATGTCTCACATTTTTTTATGAAACCTATATTAATTATTATTGTTTTTTTATGTATATTGTTCGGAATTGATTGGAAACACCATATTTAATATATTTTTTAAAAATATTATTTTTTAATATTGAATAGGTTATTTACATATGATATACTACATAAGGAGAAAATACACACATTATCCAATTTGCACAGCGCGGTGCCGTATGGGTGCTTTGCATATAAAGGTAATGGAGGATTAACCAAATAGGAGGGAATTTTAATGTCAGTAATATCAATGAAACAATTATTAGAAGCTGGAGTTCACTTTGGACACCAAACAAGAAGATGGAACCCTAAAATGGCTCCATACATATTTACAGAAAGAAATGGAATATACATCATCGACCTACAAAAGACTGTAAAAAAAGTAGATGAAGCTTATGATGTAATAAGAAGTATTTCAGAAGAAGGAAAAGACGTATTATTTGTAGGTACAAAGAAACAAGCTCAAGAAGCTATAGCAGAAGAAGCAGTAAGATGCGGAATGCACTTTGTAAACAATAGATGGTTAGGTGGAATGCTTACTAACTTCCAAACTATTAAGACAAGAATTGGAAGATTAGAGGAATTAGGAAAAATGGAAGAAGAAGGAGTTTTTGATGTTCTTCCAAAGAAAGAAGTTACAAATCTTAAGCATGAGCAAGAAAAACTTGAGAAAAACCTTGGCGGAATAAAAAACATGGATATTTCTAATGTAGGTGCATTATTTGTTGTTGACCCAAGAAAAGAAAAAAATGCTGTATTAGAAGCAAAAATATTAGGAATACCTGTTATAGGCATAGTTGATACAAACTGTGACCCAGATGAAGTTGATTACGTAATACCTGGTAATGACGATGCAATAAGAGCCGTTAGATTAATAGTTGCTAAAATGGCTGATGCTGTTATTGAAGGAAGACAAGGCGAACAATTAGCTGAATAAAATAGAAGATACAACTTCAAAATAAAGGTAGATGAATGAAAAATTCATTTACCTTTTGAATTAAATATGAACGGGAGGAATAAAGATGATATCAGCAAAACAAGTTAAAGAACTTAGAGAAACTACTGGAGCTGGAATGATGGATTGTAAAAAAGCTCTAACTGAAACAAACGGTGATATGGAAAAAGCAATAGAATTATTAAGAGAAAAAGGATTGGCTGCTGCTGCTAAAAAAGCAGGAAGAGTAGCTGCAGAAGGATTAGTTAAAACTTATATATCAGAAGATGCTAAAGTTGCATCAATGGTTGAAGTTAACTGTGAAACAGATTTCGTTGCTGTTAATGAAGAATTTGTTAATTTCGTTGAAGGCGTAGCAAAACAAGTTGCAAACTCAAAAGTAAACACTGTAGAAGAATTACTAGAAGAAAAATTCGTAGATGATGAATCTATGACAGTTAAAGAAAGAATTACTGCATTGATAGCTAAAATAGGCGAAAATATGTCTATAAGAAGATTTGTTAAAATGAATGTTGAAAATGGTGCTATTGAAAGTTATATACATGGAGGCGGAAGAATAGGTGTTCTTGTTGAATTAGGTTGTGAAAATGCTTCTCCAGTTTTAGCTGAATTAGGAAAAGACATAGCTATGCAAGTAGCTGCTGTAAATCCACTATTCTTAGACAGAACTTCTGTAGATACTGAAACATTAGAAAAAGAAAGAGAAATTTACAAAGTTCAAGCTATGAACGAAGGAAAACCTGAAAATATAGCTGAAAAGATGGTAAATGGAAGAATAAATAAATACTATAAAGAGAACTGTTTAGTAGAGCAAGTATGGGTTAAAAACTCTGACTATACAATAGAAAAATTATTAGCTGAAAAATCTAAAGAAGTAGGCGCAAAGATAGTTATAAACAAATTTGCTAGATTTGAAAAAGGCGAAGGAATTGAAAAGAGAGAAGAAGACTTTGCAGAAGAAGTTAAAAAACAAATGCAGGGATAATGCTAGCTAAAGAACAGAAGAGAACACTGCGTGTTCTCTTTTTTTAAAATAAGTAATAGATAGTTATACAATTTTTACAAAATTGGAGGTATAATGTATATGAAGGCTGCAAAATATAAAAGAATAATGTTAAAACTTTCAGGTGAAGCTTTAGCAGGAGAAAAAGGTTACGGAATAGATTTTGACATAGCCAATAAAATTTCACAGGATATAAAGGAACTTGTGGACGCTGGTATACAGGTAGGAGCTGTAGTAGGTGGAGGAAACATATGGCGTGGAAGAAATGGTGAAGGAATGGATAGGACTACTGCAGATTATATGGGCATGTTAGCTACCTGCATAAATGCGTTGGCGCTTCAAGATTGTTTAGAAAACATGGGTGTAAATACTAGAGTTCAAACTGCTATAGAAATGAGAGAAGTTGCAGAACCTTTTATAAGAAGAAGAGCTATGAGACATCTAGAAAAAGGAAGAGTAGTAATTTTTGCAGCTGGTACGGGGAATCCATATTTTTCAACAGATACAACTGCAGCTTTAAGAGCAGCAGAAATTGAAGCAGAAGCTATATTATTAGCAAAAAAAGTAGATGGTGTTTATGATAAAGATCCTCATAAATATGAAGATGCTAAAAAATATGATGAGCTAAAATATATTGATGTATTAGATAAAGGTCTTCAAGTTATGGATTCAACTGCAACATCTTTATGTATGGACAATAATATACCTATAATAGTATTTGGATTAGATTGCCCAGAAAACATAAAGAAAGTTGTATTGGGTGAAAAAATTGGTACAATAATATCAAAATAATAAGGAGGATTTTTATGTCTAAGGAATTAATTAAAACGTTAGATGAAAAGATGAATAAGACTACTGAAGCACTTAAAAGGGACTTAGCTACTTTAAAAGCAGGTAGAGCTAATCCTTCTATGCTAGATAGAATAGGTGTAGAATATTATGGCTCTTTAACTCCATTAAATCAAATGGCAAACATATCTGCACCAGAATCAAGAGTTTTATTAATACAACCGTGGGATAGGAATACCATAAAGGACATTGAAAAGGCTATTCTTGTTTCAGATTTAGGAATAAATCCTTCAAATGATGGAACTGTTATAAGATTGGTGGTTCCTGAATTGACTGAAGAAACTAGAAAGAACTTGGTCAAAACAGTTAAAAAAATGGGTGAGGAAAGCAAGATAGTTATAAGAAATTTAAGAAGAGAAGCTAATGACAAAGTAAAGAAAATGAAAAAAGAGATGTCAGAGGATGAAGTTAAAGTTTTGGAAGAAAAGATTCAAAAGGAAACAGATAAATTTATAAAAGAAATAGATAACATAGTTGATAAAAAAGAAAAGGACTTAATGTCTTTATAGTAAATAAACCTGCATTAATGCAGGTTTAATTACATAGAAGGGGGTACTTCATGAAATTCCTTTTTTTTAAAAATAGAAAAAAATTAAGAAAAGAAAATGAAAAGAATATTGTAGATAAATTAGATTTGAATAATATTCCCAAACATATAGCTATAATAATGGATGGCAATGGAAGATGGGCAAAAGAAAAAAATTTACCAAGAGCTATGGGTCATAGGGCTGGAGTAGAAACA
Organism: Haloimpatiens massiliensis; assembly: GCF_900184255.1. Taxonomy (NCBI): domain Bacteria; kingdom Bacillati; phylum Bacillota; class Clostridia; order Eubacteriales; family Clostridiaceae; genus Haloimpatiens; species Haloimpatiens massiliensis. The sequence goes on from NZ_LT854640.1 coordinate 744,104, forward strand.
ATAAGAGATATAGTAAAGGCATGTAATAACTTAGGAGTTAAATATTTAACTCTTTATGCTTTTTCAACAGAAAATTGGAAAAGACCTAAAGATGAGGTTAACTCTCTTATGAAACTATTGGTGGAATACCTTAAAAATGAGTTTGAAGAATTAAATTCTAATAATGTAGTTATAAATAGTATAGGAGACATTTCAAAATTACCTAAAATATGTGAAGAAGAATTAGTAAAAGCATATGAAAATACAAAAAATAATACAGGTCTTGTATTAAACTTGGCACTTAATTATGGTGGACGAGATGAATTAGTAAGAGCTTTTAAGAATATGCATAATGATTTAAATGAAGGTAAAATTAGAGAAGATGAAATTGTAGACGAAACAATTTCTAATTATTTATATACTGCAGGAATGCCAGATCCTGATATTGTTATAAGACCTAGTGGAGAACAGCGCATAAGTAACTTTTTATTGTGGCAGTGTGCATATGCTGAATTTTGGTATTCAGATATAAAGTGGCCTGATTTCAAAAGAGAAAATCTATACGAAGCTATATGCGATTATCAACATAGAAATAGAAGGTTTGGAGCAATAAAGTAGGAGGGGAATATGAAGAATAAACGTTATTTAGGAGCATTAATTTTAGCACCACTGCTTATCTTTCTTTTTATAGGTGGAAATGTACTTAAATTTTTACTGCTAGCACTATCTCTTATGGGTATGTATGAATTTTTTAATGCTGCTAAGAAAAAGAGTATAAATTCTTTAGGTATTATAGCATATGTATTTTGTATTTTGTATTATTTGTTTTTAAATAAATTTGCATCCAGTAATATGTTTTTAATAAGTATTGCAATCTTTACTTTTATGTGCTTATGTATACCTGTTTTAAGTGAAAAATATAATTTTATTGATGTGGGAGTAACAATGCTAGGATTTGTATATGTAGCTGTATTTTTTAGTTTTATAAGTTTAATAGAACAAAAACCACATGGAAATTATTTTATTTGGTTAGTATTTTTGTCTTCTTGGTTGTGTGATACTACTGCATATTATGTGGGAAAAAACTTCGGAAAGAAGAAATTAAACCCAAGAGTAAGTCCTAATAAAAGTATAGAAGGCTCTATAGGAGGACTATTAGGTAGTGCAGTCGCTTGTGGAGTATATGGCTTTTTTATAAATAGAGTAGGAATAAATGTAGATATATATCACTTTTTAATTATAGGATTATTATGTGGAGTATTTTGTCAATTCGGTGATTTAGTAGCATCGGCTATTAAAAGAATGGTAGGCATTAAAGACTATAGCAATTTAATACCTGGACATGGAGGTATTTTAGATAGATTTGATAGTATATTATTTGCCTCTGTAATAGTGTACTCTTATATAAGTATAGTAGTAGGTATTTAATATATGGCGCTGAGTAGTTTAACTCGGCGCTTTTTTTAAGTGTTATTAAGGTGTAAAAGTGTTTATTTCCTCCAATACCTAATACTAGTATATTTATAAAAATAACTATAAGTAGTCATAAAGTTATTTAATTTAGTTTACATAAATTAAATTATGTACTAACTTATAAAAGTAAACTAGAATAAAATACCTAAGTTTTATTTTGAAAATTTTAAAAAAACTAAATAAAAAATATAATACTATATAAAAACTAAACATTAATATATATTTAATTGACGAATATATTATTATATAACAATTAATTGGAGAGAATTTATTGGAAAAATATAATAAACTAATTAAATGTATCTTACTTTTAGCTATATTTATTTTAGTAACTATATTAATAAAAAAATATTTCAAACCTTTTTTTACAATAATAATAATTTTTTATTTTTCAAATCCTCTATATAAATTTTTTTGTAAACATAAAATATTTTCTAATAAAATAAATGCATTAATTAGTATATTGTTTATTAATATAGCATTTTTTTTAGTTATATTATTAGTTGGAAATTTTATATTTAATAATGTAGATGTATTTAAACTCCAGTATATTTTGTACGAGAAAAATTTAAAGATACCTTCTATGGCAAATATAATAAATATACAGGAATTCTTAAATAGTATAAAAAATGTAGTATCTAGTATGTATAGTAATCCTTTTATAAAGAAAGGTGCTTTTTATACATTTGAGGGTATTCTAGCTTATTTTATTGGAAATATTATAGTATATTTTGTATTAATAGATAGAAGTATTTTAGAAAAATATATAAAGGAATTAATTAGCGAAAAAAATTATAAGATCTTAAAAAATAAGTTGTATACTATAAATAAGATTTTACAAATAGAATTAGGTTTAGTTATAATTACTACTATAGAAACTATATTAGGTTTTGTGGTTTTAAAAATTGAGCATCCTGTAGTATTAGGGTTGATATGTGGTATATTAGATATAATACCGTATATTGGTACCATAGTAATTTTTATTCCTTTAATACTATATAAAATTTATTGTAAACAGTATATAATAGGAATAGGTCTAATTCTTTTGTATGTATTATTAGCTGTAAATAGAGGCATATTAGAAGCTAAATTTATGAGTCATAAGTTTAAAATTCATCCAGTAGCTGCTATAATATCCTTTTATATAGGAATTAAATTTTTTGGAGTAGTAGGTATGTTTATGGGACCATTATATGTATTAACTGTAAAGGAAACAATTTTAGCTTAAAGAGGAGTGATGATTTTTGAAAAACATAACTATACTAGGGGCAACAGGGTCTATTGGTACTCAAACCTTAGATGTAATTAGAAAAGAAAGAGAAAATTTTTGTTTGAAAGCAATCTCTGCCAACAAAAGTTATGATAAAATAATAAAAATTATAGAAGAATTTAAGGTTCCATATGCAGTGTTGATGGATAAGGAAGCATATGAAAAAGTAAAAGACTATTGTAATTATATGAACTTAAATACAGAAGTTATCTATGGAATGGAAGGTTTAAAATTTATATCTACGTTAGAAGAAGTTCATATAGTAGTTACATCCGTTGTGGGAATTATAGGGTTAATCCCTACAATAGAAGCCATAAGAGCTAAAAAAGATATAGCACTAGCTAATAAAGAAACTTTAGTTGTAGCTGGAGAGATAGTAAAAAGAGAAGCATTAAAAAACAATATAAATATTCTTCCTGTAGATTCTGAACATGGAGCAATATTCCAATGCTTACAGGGAAATAAAAAAGAAGATATAAGTAAAATACTATTGACAGCTTCTGGTGGACCTTTCAGAGGAAAAAATAAAGAGCAATTAAAAAATATAACACCATCCGAGGCACTTAAGCATCCAAAATGGAATATGGGAAAGAAAATTTCTATAGATTCCTCTACACTTATGAATAAAGGTCTAGAAGTAATTGAAGCCCATTGGCTTTTTGATGTAGATTATGATAATATCCAAGTAGTTGTACATCCTCAAAGTATTATACATTCAATGGTGGAATACATAGATGGGAGTATAATTGCGCAAATAGCAGATCCTGATATGAGATTACCAATACAGTATGCGTTAAACTATCCAAAAAGGAAAGAGAAGGTTATAAAATCATTAGATTTCTATGCTTTAAATACTCTTACATTTGAAAAACCAGATATGCATACATTCCATTGCTTGTCATTAGCTTATGAAGCTGGAAAACTTGGAGGAATAATGCCTACTATTTTAAATAGTGCCAATGAAGTAGCAGTAGATCTATTTTTAAGAGAAAAAATAAAATATTTACAAATAGAAGAAATAATAGAGAGATGTCTAGGGAAGTTTAATAATATAAAAGAACCTAAAATAGAGGATATATTAAATACAGATAAAGAAATAAGAGAATATATATTTAGTACTTATTAATAGTAGGAAGGGGAATTTTTGTGAATATAGTTTATCTTTTATTAGCATTATTGGCTTTTAGCGTATTGATAATAGGACATGAGTTAGGACATTTTTGTGTAGCTAAACTAAATAACGTAAAAGTTGAAGAATTTTCAGTTGGAATGGGTCCTAAACTTTTTGGAAAAAAGGGAAAAGAAACTGAATACTCAGTAAGAGCAATACCTTTTGGTGGATATGTAAAAATGTTAGGTGAACAGGGAGAAGAATCCCATGATGAAAGAGCTTTAAATAATAAAACACCACTACAGAGATTATCTATTGTAGTGGCAGGGCCTATAATGAATTTCATTTTAGCTATAATCTTATTTGGAATAATAGGTTATGCCAGTGGTGTAAAAGTTCCAGTAGTAAGTAAAGTTGAATTAAATAGTCCAGCATATACAGCGGGCATACTTGCGGGAGATAAAATTATTGCAGTAGATGAAGCGAAAGTTTCTTCTTGGGATGATTTTGTTAAAGCTATAAATGAGAAAAAGGATAGTCAAATGCAAATTACCGTATTAAGAAAAAATAATACTTTAACTAAAAAATTAACACCTAAGGCATTGCCAGAAGAAAATAGATATATAGTAGGAGTATATCCTTCTATAGAAAAAACAACTTTTGGTGGGGCTGTAGCTCATGGATTTACTGAAACATTTTCTCTTACAAAAGAAACATTTAAATTTTTAGGAGGACTTTTCCAAAATAAAGTGCCATTAAGTGGCGTAGGAGGACCAGTTAGTGTTATGAGAATATCTGCTAAAGCAGCGGAAGCAGGAATTCTTACATTGTTATGGATTAGTGCTTATATAAGTGTGCAATTGGCAATATTTAATCTTCTACCTATTCCTGCTTTAGATGGAGGATGGATTTTAATATCTATTATAGAAATAATCATTGGAAGAAAACTAAATGAAGATAAGATAGGAAAAATCACTTATGTTGGCTTTGTAGTGCTTATGTCATTAGCTGTACTAGTTACTATAAAAGACATACTTTATCCTTTAAAATTATAGGAGATATCTTTAGTTATTTAAAATATAGATAAAAGTAATTAAATATAGTAAAATGCACTCATGAAAAGGAAGTGAGTACATTTGAAGAATAATAACTATAAACCAAATGAATTTGCAGAATTAATTAATGTATCAGTTAGAACATTACAAAGATGGGATAACGAAGGAATATTAAAAGCATTTAGAACACCAACAAATAGAAGATATTATACTTACGAACAATATAAAGAGTTTAAAGGAATAGCATCTTCTGAAAAAAGAACAATTATATATACAAGGTTTTCAACTTCTAATGAAAAAGATGATCTAAAAAATCAAGTTGAGTTTCTTAAACAATATGCTAATGCAAAAGGAATTATTGTAGATGAAATTATGGAGGATTATGGAAATTATATCTTGAACTATATTAGTTCAAGATATAATTTCCATACTGCATATTTTTAGTTGCAGAATTTGTGGCTTAAGAAAATATAAGAAAAAGATAAAGGAAGATGAAGAAGTTGAAAAAAGCATACAAAATAGAAATTAAACCAACAGAAGAACAGATAACTAAAATTCATAAAACTATTGGTGTAAGAAGGTTCATATACAATTTTTATATTGCTCATAATAAAAAAGTTTACGAAAAAGAAAAATCAAGATGTTAAAGCTTACATTCCAGTTAACTCTATAGTTAAAAGTGGTACAGTAAGTCAAAAAGCAGATAGATATTTTGTTTCAATTTTAGTTGAAGAAGCTATTAATTTAGACAATAAACCTTATTCAGAAGGAATAGGCGTAGACCTTGGACTAAAGAATTTTGCAATTTGTAATAATGGTTTATCTAAAAAGAATATTAACAAAACTAAAACAGTTAAAAAAGCAGAAAAGAAACTAAAACGTGAGCAAAGAAAGCTTTCAAGAAAATATGAAAGTTTAAAATTAAGAAATAAAAAAGAGAAAGGAGAAGCTACTCGTCAAAATATCCAAAAACAAATAGTCAAGGTACAAAAACTTCATCAAAGACTTACAAATATAAGAACTGATTATATAAATAAAACAGTGAATGAGTTAATAAAACAAAAACCAAGTTTTATAACTATTGAAGATTTAAATGTAAGTGGAATGATGAAGAATAGACATTTAGCTAAAGCGGTTGCTGGGCAAAAGTTTTATGAATTTAGAATTAAACTTATTTCAAAAGCTAAACAAAATGGCATTGAGATAAGAATAGTTGATAGATTCTATCCAAGTAGTAAAATGTGTAGCTGTTGTGGAGCATATAAGAAAGATTTAAAACTATCTGATAGAGTTTACAAATGCAGTTGTGGGCTTTCTATTGATAGAGATTTAAATGCTTCAATCAATTTAGTCAATGCTAAAGAATATAAGATAGCTTAATTAAACAAGCACTTATATGTGTACCCAAGGCTATTTGGGGAATTAACGACTGTGGAGTACTATACAGACTGTAGTAGCTTAGGCAAGACAGAGTACGTTGAAGCAGTAAGAATCTCAATATGGATACATTTGACCATATTTTGAGTAGCAGATGAAATTAAATGATTAGAAGAAATACTAAAAAGATAAAACTTGGAGATATATATGTAGGGGGTGATTCTAAAATCACCGTACAATCAATGACCAATACAGATACAAGGGATGCGAAAAAAACTGTTAAACAAATAATAGCATTAGAAGATGTTGGTTGTGATATAATAAGATGTGCTGTGCCAGATGAAGAAGCTAGTGAAGCTATAAAACATATAGTGTCTGAAATTAAAATTCCGTTGGTAGCAGATATACATTTTGACTATAGATTAGCTCTTAAGTCTATAGAAAATGGAGTTCAAGGCCTTAGAATTAATCCTGGTAATATAGGAAGCATAGATAGAGTTAAATTAGTAGCTAAAGCAGCTAATGAAAAAGGAATTCCTATTAGGATAGGTGTTAATTCTGGATCTTTAGATAAAAAACTATTGGATAAATATAAAAAAGTTTGCCCAGAGGCGCTAGTAGAGAGTGCTTTAGAGCATGTAAATATACTAGAAGGTGTAGGATTTGATAATATAGCTATATCTATAAAGTCGTCAGATGTTATGCAAATGATAGAAAGTTATAAACTTGTATCAAAAGCAGTAGATTATCCGCTTCATTTAGGGGTAACGGAGGCTGGAACAAGTTGGCGAGGCACTATAAAATCCAGTGTTGGTATAGGAGCACTTCTATCTCAGGGTATAGGTGATACCATAAGAGTATCGTTAACTGGTGAGCCAGTAGAAGAAGTAAAAGTAGGTAGAGAAATTTTAAAATCTTTAGGATATTTAAAATCAGGAATAGAATTTGTATCCTGTCCTACTTGTGGAAGAACTCAAATTAACTTAATAAATATTGCAAAGGAAATAGAGGATAAACTTGCTACTTGCCAAAAGGATATTAAGGTGGCTATAATGGGTTGTGTAGTTAATGGCCCTGGAGAAGCTAGAGAAGCTGATATAGGTATAGCAGGAGGAAAGGGTGAAGGTTTAATTTTCAAAAAAGGAGAAATAATAAAGAAAGTAAAAGAAAAAGATTTGGTAGAAGAACTTATTAAAGAAATAGAAAAATTATAGTATAATATAATGCAGGATTTTACATTAACTAAATCCTGCATTATTAATTACAGTACTTTAAATTTTTGCTAGGAGGAATTTAAATGGAAAGCAGCCTAGTAGAGCTATTGAAAGATGATATTGAAAAAGAAGAACTAGCAGTAAAAGATATAAAATTAGTTAGGATACAGTATTTTAAGAAAAGTGGCAAATTAAACGTAATAATAAAAACTCCTAATAATATAAGTGAACAGTGTAAAGAAACCTTGGGTGGAATAATAGGTAAAAGATTGAAATATTTTAATGACATCCACATTATATGTTATAAAGATATTAGTAATATTACTTTAAAAGAGGTATGTGAGAAGCATTGGGAAGAATTGTGTGCTGCAGTAATAAATTACATGCCTATTGCAAAACAATGCTTAAATGATTGCAAAAGAGAAGTAAAAGAAGATTTGCTAAATATTCAATGGGGAAATGAATTCATGTGTTTACTTCTAAAAAACAGAAAAGTAGAAACTTTAATTCAAAATTGTATATTAGATATGTTTTCTCTAAAATGTAGAGTAAAGATTTTATTTAATAAAAATTTAGTTCAAAACAATTATGTTAAAGATAAAGAAAAGGAAGAAGAAAGTTTAATTAAAGAGGTTCTAAAAGAAATAAAAGAAGTAAGAAACAGTAGTAGTGAGAAAAAAGAAAATAGCAAAAATGGTAATTCTAAATATCACTATAATAGTGAATATAGAAAGAATTCTAAGGGGATTGTAGATGAAAATGTAATAATAGGAAAGAAAATTAATAGTGAAGATATTGTTAAAATATCAGAGCTCACGGAAACCTCTGGTTATGTAGCTATTGAAGGTGATATATTTAAACTTAAAGTTACAGAAGCGAGAAATGGAAAGAAAATAGTTCTATTTTATATTACAGATTACACCAGTTCTATTGCCGTAAAAATGTTTTTAAAACCTAAAGAGGCTGAAACTGCACTTGAAGAAATTAAAGAGGGATTGCATTGCAAAGTTTTCGGAGAGGTAATATTTGATACCTATTATAAAGAAGTTTTAGTGTTAGGAAGAAGTGTAAACAAAGCCCTTAAAATAAATAAGATGGATACTTGTGAAGAAAAAAGGGTTGAACTACATTTACATACTGTAATGAGTTCTATGGATGGTATTTCATCTGCATCAAAATTAATACAAAGGGCTGCAAAATGGGGGCATGAAGCTATTGCTATCACTGACCATGGAGTGGTTCAAGCTTATCCAGAAGCTATGGACGCTTCTAAAAAGTACGGCATAAAAGTAATTTATGGGGTGGAAGCTTATCTAGTAGACGATGGTGTGCCTATAGTTATAGGAGCTAAAGGTAATGAAAATATAGAGGATGAATTTGTAGTTTTTGATATTGAAACTACAGGATTTTCTAGTAATAATGACAAGATTATTGAAATAGGTGCTGTTAAAATAAGAAATGGTAAGCTTATTGACTCTTTTAATGAATTTGTAAATCCTCAGATGGATATACCATCCAAAATAATGGAATTAACTGGAATAACTAATGGGGATGTTAAAAATGCAGAAACCATAGAGGTTATTTTGCCTAAATTTATGGAGTTTATTGGAGATTCAATAATAGTAGCCCACAATGCAGGTTTTGATACTAGCTTTATAAAGAAAAATTGCAATGATTTAAATATAAATTTTAATAATGCAGTAATGGATACAATTCCATTATGTAAATACTTATTTCCACAGCTAAAGAGATACAAATTAGATACTGTAGCAAAACATTTGAATATTTCTTTAGAAAATCATCACAGAGCAGTGGATGATGCAAAAGCAACAGGTGATATATTATTAGAGTGCTTTAGAATATTAAAAGATAAAGAAATTTATTCATTAGAAAAATTGAATAAAGAATATATAGGTAACTTTGATATAAAAAAGGCACCTACATATCACTTAATAATTTTAGCTAAAAATCAAATTGGAATTAAAAATCTGTATAAATTAATATCATATTCACACTTAGAGCATTTTCATAGAAGGCCTAGAATGCCTAAAAGTTTAATAGAACAGTACAAAGAGGGATTAATAATAGGCTCTGCATGTGAAGCAGGACAAATATATAAGGCAATACTTCAGGGGAATTCTGATGCAGAACTAGAAGAACTTATAAAGTTCTACGATTATCTAGAGATTCAGCCTGTAGGAAACAATATGTTCATGGTTAGAAATGGAACAGTAAAAAATACAGACGAATTAAAATCTATAAATGAAAAGATATATAATTTAGGTAAAAAATATAATAAACCAGTAGTAGCTACTTGTGATGTGCATTTTATGGATCCTAAGGATGAAGTTTTTAGAAGAATACTTATGGCAGGTCAGGGTTTTGATGATGCGGATGATCAAGCACCACTGTATTTTAGAACTACACAGGATATGTTAGAGGAATTTAGTTATTTAGGGGAAGAAGTGGCTAAAGAAGTTGTCATTTATAATACTAAAAAAGTTGCAAATGAAATTGAACAGGTAAAACCTATACCAGATGAAACTTTTCCTCCTAAAATAGAAGGTTCTGAAGAAGAGATAAGACAAATGACTATTAAAAAGGCTCATGAAATATATGGAGAGTCTCTTCCAGAAGTAGTTGAAGAAAGGCTGCATAAGGAGTTGAGTTCAATAATTAATAATGGATATGCGGTTTTATATCTAATAGCTCAAAAACTTGTAGCTAAATCTCTAAGTGATGGATATTTGGTTGGTTCTAGAGGATCTGTTGGCTCTTCATTTGTTGCAACCATGAGTGGTATAACAGAAGTAAATGGTCTTCCACCACACTATGTATGTCCTAAGTGCAAATATAGTCATTTCTTTAGAGATGGAAGTGTAAGTTCTGGATTTGACTTACCAGATGAGGTATGTCCTAAGTGTGGAGAAAAACTTATAAAAGATGGTCATGACATACCATTTGAAACATTTTTAGGATTTAATGGAGATAAAGAACCGGACATAGATTTAAACTTCTCTGGAGATAATCAAGGAGATATTCATAAATACACAGAAGTATTATTTGGTAAAGGACATACTTTTAAAGCGGGTACCATAGGTACTATAGCTGACAAAACTGCTTATGGATTTGTTAAAAAATATGTAAGTGAAAGAAATATGCGAGTTCCTAATGCAGAAGTAGAAAGACTAACTCAAGGGTGCACTGGAATTAAAAGAACATCAGGGCAGCATCCTGGTGGAATAATGGTTGTGCCGGCAGATAATGAAATATATAATTTTTGTCCTATACAGCACCCAGCAGATGATCCAAATTCAGATATAATAACTACTCACTTTGATTATCATTCTATAAGTGGTAGACTTTTAAAGCTAGATATACTGGGGCATGATGATCCTACCGTACTCAGAATGCTTAAGGATTTAACAGGAATAGATCCAAGAACTGTACCTTTAGGTGATCCTAAAGTAATGAGTTTATTTACTTCTCCTGAAGCTCTTGGATTAACAGAAGAAGAGCTGGGATGTGAAGTTGGAAGTTATGGTTTACCTGAGTTTGGAACAAAGTTTGTAAGACAAATGCTTGTAGATACACAACCTAAAACATTTTCTGATTTAGTTAGAATATCTGGTTTATCCCACGGAACCGATGTATGGATAAACAATGCTCAGTATTATATAAAAGAAGGATATACTACACTAAAAGATTGTATAGCTACAAGAGATGACATTATGGTTTACTTATTGCATAAAGGCTTACCACCAAAAGAGGCCTTTACCATAATGGAAAAGGTAAGAAAGGGAAAAGGACTTATAGAAGAACATGAAAATTTAATGAGAGAACATGATGTACCAGATTGGTATATAGATTCTTGTAAAAAAATAAAATACATGTTTCCTAAGGGTCACGCAGTGGCTTATGTTATGATGGCTGTAAGAATAGCATATTTTAAGGTATACTATCCTACTGCCTATTATGCAACGTATTTTACAGTTAGAGCAGATGATTTTGATGCGGATTTAATAGTAAAAGGTGAAGATATAATAAAATTAAAAATTGAGGAATTGAACAAATTAGGAAATGATATGACTCAAAAGGATAAAGGACTCCTTACCATTTTAGAAATTTCTTATGAGATGTATAAGAGAGGTATAAAATTTTTAAGAGTACATCTATATAAGTCGCATGCTACAAAATTTTTAATTGAAGATGAAGGTATACGTCCTCCTATTAGTGCTTTGGCAGGAGTAGGTGAAAATGCAGCTAAAAATATAGTCTCTTGTAGAGAAGAAGGGGAGTTTATTTCTAAGGAAGACTTGAGAATTAGAGCAAAAGTATCAAAAACTGTTATAGAAACTTTAGACAATCATGGTTGTCTTGGAGGAATGCCAGATACTAATCAATTGTCACTATTTTAAATAATATTCAATCCTTTACTTGAAATGCACAAATTAATATGATAAAATGAAAATAGTGTAATTATTTATTATAATTTCTAAACGAAAGGAGTGGGCAATAAGCCCGCTCTTTCTATTTAATCAAAACGCAGCAATTGTTGCGTTTTAATAATATTTTATTTAAAAATAGATAAAATATTAATAAAGCAGATAAGGAGGTATGCCTAATGAAAAATAGTGAGTTAATAATTAAGATGAACGAGCTTATAGAACCAATAGTATCAAGATGTGGATACCAATTATATCATATAGAATTCGTAAAAGAACAAGGTGAGAACTTTCTTAGGATATATATAGATCATGAAGATGGTATAGGATTAAATGATTGCGAAAAAGTTAGTAGACAAATTAGTGATATGTTGGATTTAGAAGACCCAATACCCTATAGTTATTATTTAGAGGTATCATCACCAGGAATAGAAAGAGAATTATATACTGAAGAACATTTAAATAAATATATAGGGAATTCTATTACTATAAGATTAAATAAATTATTTAATGGTAACAAAAAAATTATTGGAGCTTTGAAGGATTTTAATGATTCCGAAATTATAATTACAAAGGAAGGGGAAGAAATTTCTATTCCTAGAGAAAGAATAAAGGCTATAAATTTAAATGGGGAGATATAAGGAGGGTAAAAAGAAATGAATGAGGAATTTATAGAATCATTAAAAGAAATAGTGAAGGAAAAAGGAATAGACCAAAATTTAATCTTTTCAACAATAGAGGATGCATTGGTATTGGCTTACAAGAAGAATTATGGAAGTAATAATTCAAATGTTAGGGTTGAAATGAATAGAGTTACAGGAGATATACATGTGTATTCTCAAAGAGATGTAGCTGAGGAGGTAGAAGATCCTGTATGTGAAATATCACTAGAGGAAGCAAAAGAAATAGATCCAAAATATCAACTAGGAGATATAGTAGAATTAGAAGTTACTCCTAAGAAATTTGGAAGAGTGGCAGCTCAATCAGCAAAACAAGTAGTTATACAAAGAATTAAGGAAGCAGAAAGAAATATAATATACAATGAGTTTATAACTAAGGAATTTGACATAATGACTGGAACTGTCATAAGAAAAGATAGAGGAAATGTTTTTGTTAATCTTGGAAAAATTGAAGCTATATTAACTCCAAATGAACAAATTTCAGGCGAACAGTATAATTTTAATGAAAAATTAAAATTATACATAGTAGAAGTAAAAAATACAACTAAAGGAGCTCAAGTAGTAGTTTCTAGAACACACCCAGGACTTATCAAAAGATTATTTGAACTGGAAGTTCCTGAGATTTATGATGGTACTGTTGAGATAAAGAGTATTTCAAGAGAAGCTGGTTCAAGAACAAAAATAGCTGTATATTCTAATGATGATAATATAGATGCTATGGGAGCTTGTGTTGGACCTAAGGGAATAAGAGTTCAAAATATAGTAAATGAACTTAATAATGAAAAAATTGATATAATAAAATGGAGCAAATTACCTGAAGAATATATATGTAACTCTTTAAGTCCTGCTAAGGTAATAAGTGTTGAAGTAGATGAGGATAATAAATCAGCAAAAGTAGTAGTAAAAGATGATCAACTTTCTCTAGCTATAGGCAAGGAAGGTCAAAATGTTAGATTAGCTGCTAAATTAACTGGTTGGAAAATAGACATCAAGAGTCAGTCACAGGCAAAAGAACAAGAGGAAACAAATGTAAGCGAGGAGTAGGTGGTTACTTATGAAGGTTAAAAAAATACCACAAAGAATGTGCACAGGATGCACGGAGATGAAATCTAAAAAAGAATTAATAAGAATTGTAAAAAATAATGAAGGTGAGATATCTGTAGATTTAACTGGTAAAAAACCAGGCAGAGGAGCTTATATCTGTAAAGATGTTGCTTGCTTAGAAAAAGCCTTTAAAACAAAAAGGTTAGAAAAAAATCTTAATTCTAAGATAGCAGAAGAAATTTATGATAAACTAAAAGAAGAGGTAGCTAATGGTAAATAGATTTTTTCAGTTTTTAGGCATAGTTAAGAAATCTGGTAATTTGATTATAGGATATAATAAATGTGAAGATGCTATAAAAAAAGCTAAAGTATGCCTAATAGTATTATCTAGAGAATGCTCGGATAATACTAAAAATAAGTTTAAAAATTATTGCACAAGATATAATGTGCCTTTAATAGAAGGTATCTCTAGTGAAGGTTTAAGTACAGTACTTGGAAAAGAAGGATTGAATGTACTTGGAATTGCAAACGAAAAAATGACCGAAAAATTAATTTCTTTACACAAAGAATTTAATAATTAATAATACGGGGGTGAACATTTATGACAAAAGTTAGAATATATGAATTAGCAAAGGAACTAGGAGTTTCTAGCAAAGAGTTAATTAGCGTTTTATTCGAAGAATTTGGAATAAAAGCTAAAAATCATATGAGTGTTATTGAATCGGAAGATGCGGATTTAATCAAAGAACTTTATGAAGAAAAAAATGATACGGAAGAAGAAAAAGTTGTAAGTTCAAATGAGAGTAAAAAAGTAAATACTTCTTCTAAGGGTACAAAAAAGGCAAATAAACCACAAACTGAAAAAAAACAAACTGGTGCATCTAAAGAAGAATCAAATGATGAAGAAATAATAATTGAGATGGAAGAAACTATCACAGTTAAAGATCTTTCAGATCAACTTAAAAAACCTTATGCAGAAGTTATAAAACAATTAATGCTTTTAGGTGTTATGGCTTCAGTTAACCAAGAAATAGATGTAAACACTGCAGAGAAACTTGCAGAAAAATATAATGCATTAGTTGCTCAAAAAGAAGAGGGCATTAATGAAGAAGAGTTAGAAGAAACAGAAATGGAAGAGGAAGATAATGAAGGTCAAGAAAAAAGACCTCCAATAGTTACAGTAATGGGTCACGTGGACCATGGTAAGACTTCATTATTAGATGCTATAAGAAAGAGTAAAGTAACAACTACTGAAGCAGGCGGAATTACCCAACACATAGGTGCTTATACAGTTCAAATAAATGATGAAAAAATTACTTTCTTAGATACACCAGGCCATGAAGCTTTTACTTCTATGAGAGCTAGAGGAGCTCAAGTTACTGATATAGTAATATTAGTAGTAGCGGCAGATGATGGAATAATGCCTCAAACTAAAGAAGCTATAAGTCACTGTAAGGCAGCTAATGTTCCAATAATTGTAGCTATCAACAAAATGGATAAGGTTTCAGCAAACCCAGATAGAGTAAAACAGGAATTAACTGAATATGATCTTATACCAGAAGACTGGGGCGGAAATACTATTTGTGTTCCAGTATCAGCTCATACTAAAGATGGTATAGATGAACTTTTAGAAATGGTAGTTTTAACATCAGAAATGCTAGAATTAAAAGCAGATGCAAAAAGAAGTGGTAAAGGAACTGTTGTAGAAGCAAAATTAGATAAAGGCAGAGGTCCTGTAGCTACACTATTAGTTCAAAATGGTACTTTAGAAACAGGTGATTCTATAATAGTTGGTTCTACTTATGGAAGAATAAGAGCTATGTTTGATGATAAAGGTAAAAAAATAAAATCAGCAGGTCCATCTATACCAGTAGAAATATTAGGATTATCTGAAGTTCCTGAAGCAGGAGACAAATTCAACGTGGTTAAAGATGAAAAAACTGCTAGAATTATGGCTGATAAGAGAAAAGAAAAATTAAGAGAACAAAGACTTCATTCTTCACATAAAGTTTCACTAGAAGATTTGTATAACCAAATACAAGAAGGAACTGTTAGAGAACTTGATATAATAGTTAAGGCTGATGTTCAAGGTTCCGTTGAGGCAGTAAAACAGTCTTTTGAAAAATTATCTACAGAGTCCGTAAAAGTTAGGGTAATACATGGCGGTGTAGGTGCTATAAATGAAACAGATGTTATATTAGCCACAGCATCTACAGCTATAATAATAGGATTTAATGTAAGACCAGATGCTAAAACTTCAGAATTAGCTGAAAAAGAAAATGTAGACATTAAAACATACAGAGTTATATATGATGCAATAGAAGATATTAAGAAGGCAATGGTAGGTCTTTTAGAACCAGAATATAAAGAAGTGGTTTTAGGAACTGCAGAAGTTAGGCAGACTTATAAAGTATCAAATGTAGGAACTGTAGCAGGATGTTATGTTCAAAACGGAAAAATAACTAGAAATAGTAAATTAAGAATTATAAGGGATGGTATTGTAATATTTGAGTCAGAAATTGCCTCTTTAAAGAGATTCAAGGACGATGTAAAAGAAGCGGCAACAGGATATGAATGTGGTATAATGGTAGAAAACTTCAATGATATTAAAGAAGGAGATTTACTAGAAGCTTATATAATTGAAGAGATTAAACCTCAAACCTTATAATGTCCCTTACTAAAAAGGAGTGATATTAATGGGAAAATATAGAGGCGGAAGAATAAATGAGGAATTAAAAAGAGAAATTAGCTCCATAATTCAAAATGATATAAAAGATCCTAGAGTAAATACTATGATAAGTGTTACGGATGTAAATGTTACTAAAGATTTACACTATGCTAAAGTGTATGTAAGTATATTTGGAAATCACTCTGAAAAAGAAGAAACACTAGAAATATTAAAAAATTCCTCAGGATTTATAAGAAGAGAAATAGGTAGAAGAGTTAATTTAAGACATACTCCTGAAATAATATTAGAGATGGATAATAGCATAGAACATGGAATGCATATAGACTCTCTTTTAGAAAAAATAAAGGAGAAGGGTCAAAATGATAATGAATGAAATATTGAAAAAAATTAGTGAAAGTGAAAATATAGTTATAACTTTTCATGAGTCACCTGATGGTGATTCTATTGGAACTTCTTTAGCTCTTATGCAAGGACTAAAGAAGCTCCATAAACATGTAAAAATAATTTCTAAGGATAGTACACCTAAGTATCTCCAATTTTTGCCTTATTCAAAGGAAATAAATGGTGAAAATAGAATTATACCCAAAAATACTGATTGTGTATTGGTGGTTGATTGTGGAGATGTTAAGAGAATAAATGTTGAAAATCTAAACTTAGAAAATAAAGATTATATATTAGTAAATATAGATCACCATCTATCAAATGAGATGTATGGAGATTATAACTATGTGAACACGGATGCTATAGCTGTGGCCGAAATTATATATGAAATTATGAACAAAATGGATATATCTATAGATATGGATATTGCAACATGTCTATATACTTCACTAATAACTGACAGTGGTTCTTTTAAACATTCAGGTACCACTTCAACTACTCATGCTATTGCTGGAGAACTTATTGATATAGGTATAGATTTTAGTGAAATCCATAGAAAGGTTTTTGAAAATAAGCCTTTGAATAAAATTAAATTATATGGAAAAATCATTGAAAATATGAATGTGATTTCCAATGGTAAGTTGTGCATAATGAAAGTAACAAAAGATATGTTAGATTCCATAGGTGTAGAATCTGATGATACAGGTGATGCTATATCCTTTGGCACCAATATAGACACTGTTGAAGTGGTCGCACTTTTAAAGGAATGGAATAATGGTACTAAAATAAGTTTAAGATCTAAAAATAAAGTGGATGTTAGAAGAATAGCTGAAATGTACAAGGGTGGAGGACATACAAGGGCTGCAGGGATGTTTTTAGAATTACCTATGGATAAAGCTGAAGAAACTATTATAAAAGTAATAGAAAAAGAGTTGAGATAAGTATGAATGGTGTATTAAATATATATAAACCAGAGGGTATTACTTCTTTTGATGTTGTAAAGTCTATAAGAAAAATAACTGGCGAAAAAAAAGTTGGTCATGCAGGAACATTAGACCCTATGGCCTCTGGCATACTTCCAGTATGTCTAGGCAAGGGTACTAAAATTATAGAGTATATAATGGAAAATCATAAAGTATATATAACTAAATTAAAATTAGGTGTAATTACAGATACTTATGATAGAGAAGGAAGAATTATAGAAGAAAAAAACATAGAGAACATAAGTGAGGAAAGAGTAAGAGAAGTAATAAACTCTTTTGTAGGCGAAATAGATCAAATACCACCTATGTACTCTGCATTAAAGGTTGGTGGCAAAAGACTTTATGAATTAGCGCGTGAAGGTATCGAGATAGAAAGAAATGCTAGAAAAATAAATATTGATAGTATAGAGATTTTAGATATTGATATACCTTATGTAAAATTTAAAGTTGCATGTTCCAAGGGAACTTATATAAGAAGTCTTTGCTATGATATAGGTAAATCCTTAAGTTTAGGAGCTACTATGTGGGAGCTTGAAAGGACAGAAAATGGACCTTTTAAAAAGGAAAATTCTCAACTTCTTTCAACGTTAGATTCAAATAATGTAGAAGATTACTGTATTTCAATAGAAGATGCTTTGAATAAGTATCCTAAGTTAGTGGTAAAAGAAAATACAGCTACTTTATTAAGAAACGGCGTTCAAGTAAAAAATAAATATCTCATAGGAGATATTCCTTTAGATCAGATGTACAGAATATATGATGAGAAAACTTTTATGGGGATTGGAATTAGGACAGTTAATGGTTTGAAAATATCCAAATTATTGTCTTAACCTATATATAATAAAATAGAGGTAATTTTTATGATAGTTATGGAAGATAAGTTCGAAATTGTTTTACCATACAAAACATATGTGGCACTAGGTAATTTTGACGGTTTGCATATAGGACATATGGAATTAATAAATAAAACTATAAACAGTGCAAAAAAGAATAATATTAAATCTATGGTTTATACTTTTAAAAAACATCCATTAAGTATAATAAATAAAGATTTAACACCCAAAATTATAATTGATAATGATACAAAAATTAGTTATCTTGATGAAATAGGTGTAGATTTAGTAAATTTTGTTCCATTTGATGAAGAATGTATGAATATGGAGCCAGAAAAATTTATTGAATTGCTTATAAATCACTATAACGTTAAGGGAGTTACTGTAGGTTTTAATTTTAGATTTGGAAAAAAGAATTCAGGTAATATAGAGATACTAAAGAAATTAAGCACTGAAATGGGATTTGAATTAAATGTAATTGAGCCTATAAAAATAGATGAACATGTAGTAAGTAGTACATATATAAGAAATTTAATATTTAATGGTGATATAGAAAAAGCTAATAAGCTACTTTATTCTAATTTAACTTTAGCAGGTAAAGTGGTTAAAGGTAAAAGATTAGGAAATAAAATAGGATTTCCTACTGCAAATATAAGTTTTAATGAAAACTTGATAGTTCCTAAGGTAGGAGTTTATTATACAAAAGTACAGTATCAAAATGAAAGTTATAAAGGTATAACCAATGTAGGATATAGTCCTACTGTAGATGGTGAAAATTTTACCATTGAAACTCATATACTTGACTTCAAAGAAAATATATATGGAAAAGAAATAAAAATTAGTTTCATAAAAAGAATCAGAGATGAAGTTAAATTTAACAGTGTATATGGACTTATGGAGCAATTAAATAGAGACAAAATATTTGCATATAAACAGTAATTTAAATGAAAAATTTAGAAAAATTAATTTACAATATAAAATATATTTGTTATAATTACATAGTGAACCATAACCTATGAATAATGCATTGCCGACGTTATTCATGGATTAGTGGGGATTAACAATTGGAGGTGTACAATAATGGATAAGGCTAAAAAATTAGAAATAATCGAAAAATTTGCTGCTCATGAAGGAGATACTGGTTCTCCAGAAGTGCAAATAGCATTACTAACTGAAAGAATCAACCACTTAAATGAACACTTAAAGTCTCATAAAAAAGACCACCACTCAAGAAGAGGTCTTTTAATGATGGTTGGTAAAAGAAAAGGTCTTTTAAGCTACTTAAAAGAACGTGATATTGAAAGATATCGTAAGATTTTAGCAGAATTACATTTAAGAAAGTAAAATAGAGCGGTTTATCCGCTCTATTTATATAGTGAAAAATAAAATTCAATACATGGGATATAATATTATTAGTATTGAAAGGAGGTACATATTATGAATAATGTATGTGAAACAACAGTTGCAGGTAGAAAATTATCAGTAGAATTTGGCAAAATTGGTATGTTATCTAATGCAGCAGTTTTGGTTAAATATGGTGATACAGCTATTTTAGTTAATGCAAATGCATCAAGTAAGCCTAGAGAGGGAATTGACTTTCTGCCTTTCAGCGTAGAATATCAAGAGAGGCTTTATTCCGTTGGTAAAATACCTGGAGGATTTATTAAGAGAGAAGGTAAACCATCAGATAAGGCTATACTTACAGCTCGTGCTATAGATAGACCTCTTAGACCACTATTCCCAAAAGGGTATAGAAATGATGTTCAAGTTGTCTGTACAGTTTTATCAGTAGAACAGGATAATTTGCCAGAAATACTAGCTGCTAACAGTGCATCCATTGCTTTATGTTTATCTAGTATTCCTTATTCAGAACCTGTAGGAACTGTGTCAGTTGGAATAGTAGATGATAAATTTGTAATAAATCCTACAGTGGAAGAAAGAGAAAAAAGTCCTTTGAATTTAACAGTTTCAGCCACAAGAAACAGGGTTATGATGATAGAAGCTGGTGGAGATGAAATATCAGAAAGCACTATGTATGATGCCATAATGTTTGGATTTGAAGAGTGTAAGAAGATAGCAGATTTTCAAGTAAAATTAATGGAAGTAATGGGTAAAGAAAAGAAAGAGCCTATATGTTTTAAAGCTGATGAAAATATTGAAAAAGAAGTTAGAGACTTTGCTTTTGATATGGTAAAAGAAACAATGTACATTACTGATAAAGATGAAAGAAATGAAAAATTAGATATAATCAAAGAAAAAATAAGTGATGAATTTAATGAAAAATATCCAGATAATCTAGTAGATATAGCAGATGTTGTATATAGAATGCAAAAAGAAGTAGTTAGAAACATGCTTTTAAATGAAAACAGAAGACCTGATGGAAGAGCATTTGATGAAATAAGGCCTATTAGTTGTGAAGTAGGATTACTTCCTAGAACACATGGTACGGGATTATTTACAAGAGGATTGACTCAAGTTTTAACAGTGGCTACATTGGGTGCTTTAGGTGATGTTCAAATTATAGATGGTTTAGGTGCAGAAGAATCCAAAAGATATATGCATCATTACAATTTTCCATCTTACAGTGTAGGAGAAGTTGGTCCAATGAGGGGACCAGGAAGAAGAGAGATAGGTCACGGTGCTTTAGCTGAAAAAGCATTAGAGCCATTGATTCCGTCAGAAGAAAAGTTTCCTTATACAATAAGATTAGTTTCTGAGGTATTAAGTTCTAATGGTTCTACATCACAAGCTAGTGTTTGTGGAAGTACCCTAGCACTTTTAGATGCGGGTGTTCCAATAAAAAGACCAGCGGCAGGAATTGCAATGGGCTTAATTACTAGTGAAGATTTATCTCATGAAGAAATTTTAACAGACATACAGGGCATGGAAGATTTCTTTGGAGATATGGATTTCAAGGTTGCTGGAACTGAAAAAGGTATAACAGCTATACAAGTAGATACAAAAATATCAGGACTTTCAAGTAACTGTATTCAAAAGGCTATAGAAGATGCTAAAAAAGCAAGACTTTATATATTAGGTAAAATAAATGAGTGTATTCCATCACCAAGAGAAGAATTATCTGAGTATGCACCTAGAGCTTATACTATGACAATAAATCCAGAAAAAATAAGAGACGTAATTGGTAGAGGTGGAGAAAACATCAATAAGATTATAGGTGAAACTGGAGTAAAGATAGATATTAAAGAAGATGGAACTATATTCATACTTTCTAGTGATAAGGTAAGTGCTGATGCAGCTATTCAAATGATTGAAAACGTAACTAGAGAAGTTGTTATTGGAGAAATATATCTAGGAAAAGTAACAAAAACAACTAACTTTGGAGCTTTTGTTGAAATACTTCCAGGAAAAGAAGGATTAGTTCATATTTCTCAACTAGACTTTAAACGTATAAACAAGGTTGAAGATATTGTATCTATTGGAGATGAAATATTAGTAAAAGTTACTGAAATAGATAAACAAGGACGAATAAATTTATCTAGAAAAGATGCTATAAAGGAATCTGAAAATAAAGAGGATCAAAAATAGAAGGGCATTAATGCCTTTTTATTTTTTTATTATATGGCATAGAAGGGTGAAATAGATGTATAAACTTATTAAATTGCATAATGGTTTAAGAATAGTGCTAGAACATATTTCATATGTAAGTTCCGTAAGTGTAGGAGTCTTTATTGAAACTGGTTCAAGAAACGAACAGGAACAAACTAATGGAATTTCTCATTTTATAGAACACATGTTGTTTAAAGGTACATATAAAAGGGATGCTAAGAAAATTGCTGAAACTATAGAAAATGTTGGTGCACAAATTAATGCTTTTACCAGCAAAGAAATGACTTGCTTTTATACTAAGAGTTTAAATACTCATTTAGATTTATGTTTAGACATATTATCAGATATGCTACTAAATTCTAAATTATCTGAGAAAGACATTGAAAAAGAAAAAAATGTAATATATGAAGAAATAAATATGAGTGAAGATTCACCAGAAGATGTTCTGATAGATTTACACAGCAAAGCTATTTGGGGTGATGATTCTTTATCTCTTCCTATATTAGGTACTAAGGAAAGTTTGGAGCAGTTTAACAGTGAAAAATTAAAAGAGTATATGTGTAAATATTATATACCTGAGAATTCTGTAATATCTATATGCGGCAATTTTAATGTAGATATTATTGAAAGCTTAGTAGGGGAATATTTCGGCCATTGGCATGTTAATGAAAGTAAAAAAGTAATAACTAGTTACTCTAACCCATTAATTTTAAAAAATAATTTATATAAGAAGAAACAAATTGAGCAATTACATATAAGCTTAGGTATACCGGGAATAGAAATGGGCAACGATAAAATATACCCTTTAATAATCCTAAGTAATATATTTGGTGGTGGAGCCTCTTCTATACTATTTCAAAAATTGAGAGAAGAAATGGGAATTTGCTACTCTGTATATTGTGGTATGTCTTCTATGAAAAATACTGGAATTATAAACATATATGTTGGATTAAATCCTTCTGGAGCTGTAAAAGCAATAAATGCTATAAAGGAAGAAATAAAAAACTTTATAGAAAAAGGTATAAATGAAGAACAACTTTATAATGCCAAGGAACAATTGAAAGGAAGCTATATACTGGGCTTAGAAAGCACTAGCAGTAGAATGTTTTCTAATGGTAAATCTGCATTGTTCCAAAATAAAATTAAAACTCCTGAGGAAATTTTAAGCAAAATAGATAAAATATCTATGGAACAGATAAGTAATACTATGAATTGTACTTTTAAAAAGAGTATTGTAAACTCATCATTTGTAGGCGATGTTTCTAGCATAGATGAAATAATTAAGAATCTGTAATATTCCAATAAGCCTTTTCATAGTATTTTTATGAAAGGTATTTTGGGAGGGATTTTTATGGAAGATAACATAAGGTTATTTAGTTCAATGGATCATTTTGAAATAATAAATATAAATGATGGTGACAAGCATGGATATTTATGTGATAATGATATTGTAATTGATGAAAAAGGCGAATTTAAATGTTTAATTTTAAATGAACCTAAGAATAGATTCTCTTTTTTTAGTAACAATACGTTTAGTGAAGTGCCTTGGGAATATATAAAAAAAATAGGTTCTAAAACTATTATAATAGATATAGACGATAGACTAATGAAAAAAACTGGTGTGTAGTGGAGGATGAAAATGAAAATAATTGTTCAAAAATTTGGAGGAACTTCTGTATCAACACATGAAAAAAGATTATTAGTTATTGATAAGGTTATGCAGGCTAAAAGTTTAGGGTATAGTCCAGTTGTTGTTGTATCTGCTATGGGAAGAAAAGGCGAACCTTATGCTACAGATACATTATTATCTTTAATTGACAGTGATTTTAAGATAAACAATCCTTTAGGGACAGATTTACTTATGAGTTGTGGCGAAGTTATAAGTACTGTTGTCATGAGTTATGAATTTAATAAGAAAAACATTTTCTCTGTACCATTAACTGGCGGTCAGGCAGGAATAATAACTGATGAAAAACATGGAAATGCAGAAGTACAAGAAACAAACATAGAAAACATAATAAATGTATTACAAGAAGGAAAAATACCAATTATAGCAGGATTTCAAGGAAAAACAAGAGATGGATATGTAACTACTCTTGGAAGAGGTGCTAGCGATTTTACTGCTGCTATTCTTGGAGTTGCTTTAAAAGCTGAAAAAATAGAAATTTATAAGGATGTAGATGGAATTATGACCGCAGATCCAAGAGTGGTTTCAGACGCCGCTTTAATAAAAGAGATAAGTTATAATGAAGTTTTTCAATTTGCGGATCAAGGAGCAAAAGTAATACATCCTAGGGCTGTAGATGTGGCTATGAAGGGAAATATTCCTTTAGTTATAAAAAATACTTTAAATGATAGCGAAGGTACTGTGATAAATGTTTTTGGAAATTCAAACTCCAATAATATTATTACAGGAATTACATCTATGGATAACAGAATTCAAGTAAGAGTTAAATTTAATGAAGAAAAAGACTATAATAACATTTTTGATATACTATCAAATAATTCTATAAGTATAGATCTTATAAACATATTCCCAAAGGAAACGGTATTTACTATAAATGAAGAAGACATGGGTAAATTTAATAGCTTAATGGAAAAGTTACATTTATCCTATTCAAGTATCGAAAATTGTAGCAAAATTTCTATTATAGGTTCTAGAATGAGGGGAATACCTGGTGTTATGGCTAGAATATTGAAGGTTTTAACAAAGGAAAATATAGAAGTTCTTCAAACTGCAGATTCCCATACTACTATTTGGTGTCTAGTGGAATCTAAAAACTGTAAAAATGCAATAAATGCTCTTCATAAAGAATTTAAACTAGGTTAATGTATATATATATCCTTTCTAACACAAAATATGGTTGTTAGGAGGAATGTATATATGGATACTAATGAACAACAACTACAAAATGAAAAAGAAAGCATTAGAGAGAACATAAAGGAATTGGGAATATCAAATATGCCTGTACCTACTACAGACCCCATAAAAATTTTACCTATAATAGGTCAAGTAGAAGGGCATATGATGTTACCACCTCAAACTAAAGCTACTAAATATGAGCATGTTATACCTCAATTAATAGATGCAGAAAGAGATGAAAATACAAAGGGAATATTGATAATATTAAATACTGTAGGTGGTGATGTGGAAGCAGGGCTTGCCATTGCGGAAATGATAAGAAGTCTTTCGAAACCTACAGTATCATTAGTTATAGGTGGAGGTCATTCTATAGGGGTTCCTTTAGCTACTTCAGCTCAATATTCATTTATATCACCTTCTGCTACTATGATAATACATCCTATAAGAATGAATGGACTAGTTATAGGAGTGCCTCAAACTTTTGAGTATTTCAACAAAATGCAAGAAAGAATATCTGAATTTATCGTGAGAACTTCTAATATTAATAAAGAGACTCTAAGAAATATGATGTTAGCAACTGATGAACTTTTAAATGATATGGGAACCATATTAATAGGAGAAAAGGCTGTGGAATATGGTCTTATAGATGAGGTAGGTGGAATCAGTAAAGCACTGACAAAACTAAATTCTATGATAAAAAGCTCCGAAAACCATAGGTAAATCCTATGGTTATATTTTATTTATATTCTATTTATAAGAGGATATTTGTAGGTTATGTAGAAATATTTTTTTGGAGGTGATTTTGTTGGGGAAAAAAAGGAGTAGGACTAAAAAAAGTGTAAATCGCCATAATGAAATAAAAGGATTAGGTTTAGTGACTTTTGGTTTGTTATCCATATTTAGTATATACATGACAAAATCTTCAGGGATTTTTGGTGGGTTTATAAAAAGTACGTTTATTTTATTTTGCGGAATAGGAACTTATGTTTTGCCATTTCTTATTATATTTTTAGGGATAATGTACATATACAGTGGTGGTAAAATAAAAGTAAATAGTAAATTTTATGGAATAATTTTATTTTTTATTAATACACTTCTTTTTGTTGGAATGTTAACCATAGATAACTATTATTCAGTAGGATATATGCTAGAAGGTATAAAAAAAATATGGAATTCATCTAGTGCATTACATGGTGGTGTTATAGCTTATATAATAGACGTGCAACTATATAGACTCTTTGGTAAAATTGGAAGCTATATTATATTTTTATGCATATATATAATATCCTCTATAATAATACTAAATTTGTCTCTAAGTAATATTATTTATAATATAAAAGCTAATTTAAAAGAAATGAAAAAAAATAGTGATGAATACAGTAATAAGGATATACGAGAAAGTGCTACAGCAGAATATACCGAACCAAAGCTTTTAAAGGATAAAAATGATAAAATAAAAATTATCGATTTCTTAAAAAATGGTTTTCAAGATGAAGAAAATAATGAGCAAAATAAAGAGGAGAATAAATCCGCTCCATATGTAGAGGATTGTAATGAAAATATAAATGATCAGCTTTCAAGAGAAATACAAAAGAGCTCCTCATTATCAGAAGAGATAAATTATACATATCCTTCTACAGAACTTTTAAATATAAATGATTTATCTAAAATGAAAAAAGGAGATAAGCGAGATTTAATTAACAGCGCTAATAAATTAGAAGAAACTTTAAGTAGTTTTGGTGTGGAGGCAAAGGTACTTCAAGTAACTAAAGGTCCTTCAGTAACTAGATACGAGCTTCAACCAGAAGCCGGAGTTAAAGTGAGTAAAATTGTTAATTTATCAGATGATATAGCCCTTAGTCTGGCTGCATCTGCTGTAAGAATAGAAGCACCTATACCTGGAAAATCAGCAGTGGGAATAGAGATTCCAAACAAAGAATTAACTTCAGTTTATATAAGAGAAGTTATAGAAAGTGAGGAATTCATAGGTTCCAACAAATCTGTAACTTTTTGCCTTGGAAAAGATATATCAGGTAAGTGTGTAGTGGCGGACTTGAGTAAAATGCCACATCTTCTAGTAGCTGGAGCTACGGGTTCAGGTAAAAGTGTTTGTATAAATACTTTAATTATAAGTTTACTATATAAATATTCTCCAAAAGATGTAAAACTACTTTTAATTGATCCAAAAGTGGTTGAATTAAGTATATATAATGGAATACCACATCTTTTAATACCAGTAGTAACTGATCCTAAAAAGTCTGCTGGAGCACTTAATTGGGCAGTTAATGAAATGACTAGAAGATACAAACTTTTTGCGGACAATAGTGTTAGAAATATAGATGGATATAATGAGTTATATAGTAAAAATATAGTGGATGAAAAATTACCTTTTATTGTTATAATAATAGATGAATTAGCTGACTTGATGATGGTATGCCCTGGGGAAGTTGAGGAATATATAGGTAGATTAGCTCAAATGGCTAGAGCTGCTGGAATGCATTTAGTAATTGCCACTCAAAGGCCATCTGTGGATGTTATAACTGGAGTTATAAAAGCCAATATTCCATCTAGAATTTCCTTTGCGGTTTCAAGTCAAATAGATTCTAGAACTATACTAGATTCTTCAGGGGCAGAAAAACTTTTAGGAAAAGGTGATATGCTTTTTTATCCAGTAGGCGAATCTAAACCTATAAGAATACAAGGAGCGTTTATATCTGAGGAAGAGGTAGAAAATGTAGTTCAATTCATAAAGGATAAACATGAGGACATAGACTATAAAGAGGAAATAATAGAGCAAATTAATTCCTCTGTATCAAAAAAAAATAATGATGAGGATGAATTATTAGATACTGCTATAGATATAGTTGTACAAGAAGGACAAGCATCCACATCACTATTGCAAAGAAAATTAAAAATAGGATATAATAGAGCTGCTAGAATAATAGAGCAGTTAGAAGATAAAGGAATAATTTCCGGAAGAAATGGAAGTAAACCAAGACAAGTATTATTAGATAGAGAAAATGAATAAGAAATTATTACCAAGGAAATAAATGTTAATAAGGGGGAAATAAATTGAATAAATACAAAGTTGGTCTTGTTAGTTTAGGTTGCGACAAAAACAGAATTGATTCAGAAATAATTTTAGGTAAGCTACATGAAAGATATGAAATAATTAATGAACCAAAAGCTGCTGATATATTAATAGTTAATACTTGTGGGTTTATAGAAGAAGCAAAGCAAGAGGCAATAAATACAATATTAGAAATGGCTCAGTACAAGGATAATAATTGTAAATTGTTAATAGCTACTGGATGTCTTACACAAAGATATGGCAAAGAACTTTTGAAACTTATTCCAGAATTGGATTTGATTTATGGTGTAAATGATTATGAGGATTTATTAAAAGGTATTGATGAGTTTTTATGTACAAAGGAAAAAAAGGATTATTGTAATTATAGTAACTCATGCATAAATGAAGGAGAGAGAATATTAACTACACCATCATATGTAGCTTATTTGAGAATTGCAGAAGGTTGCAGTAACTATTGTTCTTATTGTGCAATACCGTATATCCGTGGGCAATATAGAAGTAGAAAGTTAGAAGATGTTATAGATGAAGCTCATGTACTTGCAAAAAGAGGAGTTAAGGAAATTATTTTAGTAGCTCAGGACACTACTAAATATGGTGTAGATATATATGGTCATAATAAAATACATCAATTAATAAAAGAAATATCTAATATAGAATCTATTAAGTGGATAAGAATTTTATATTGTTATCCAGAAGAGATAACAGTAGATTTGATAGATGAAATGTCTAGTAACCCTAAGGTATGTCACTATATAGATTTACCTCTTCAGCACATTAGCAACAATGTACTTAAAAACATGAGAAGAAAAAGTAATAAAGAAGATATATTGAAAACAATAGAGTATATAAGAACTAAAATGCCTAATGTGGTTTTGAGAACTTCTATTATCGTAGGATTTCCTGGAGAAACAGAAGAGGATTTTTGTGAATTAAAAGAATTTGTTAAGTCTGTGAAAATAGATAAGTTAGGTGTGTTTAAATATTCCCAGGAAGAAGGAACAAAAGCAGCCTTAATGGAAAAACAAATATCAGAAAAAGTTAAAGAGGAGAGATATAAAGAAATAATGCTTCATCAACAAGAGATTTCTAAGGAAAAAAATCATAATAAAATAGGCAAAATATATGAAGTACTTATAGAAGGTAAAAAAAATGGATATTGGTATGGAAGAAGTTATGAAATGGCTCCGGAAATTGATGGTGCAATTTGGTTTAAATGTGATAAAATATTAGATGTAGGAAACTTTATAGAAATAAAAGTTACCGAAGCATTAGAATATGATTTAATAGGAGTTGTATGTGATGAATCTTGCAAATAAGTTAACACTCATAAGAATTTTTTTAGTACCTATATTTTTGGTTTTTATTACTATAACAGAGATACCTTATGGTACCACTATTGCAACTATTATATTTATTGGAGCTTCTCTAACAGATAAACTCGATGGTTATATTGCTAGAAGTAGAAATCAAATAACTCGTTTTGGTAAATTTATGGATCCTTTAGCTGACAAATTACTGGTAACAGCAGCTTTAATTGCATTAGTTGAATTTCATATAATAGGAACTTGGGCAGCAGTAGTAATAATAGCTAGAGAATTTGCTGTAACAGGACTTAGAACTATAGCAGCCTCAGAAGGAATAGTTATTGCGGCTAGTTGGTGGGGAAAAATTAAAACCGTAACTCAAATGGTAGCTATAATAATTTCTTTAATAAGTAAAACATATCCTGAACATTGGATTATATCCTTATCTAAAATAACTATACTATTAGCAGTAATAATTACTATAATTTCTGGTGTAGATTATTTTGTGAAAAATAAGGAAGTTTTAAAATTAGATAAGTAAGTAATGTAGATTAGATAAGTGATTAAAATTTGTATATAAGGTTAATAATTAAAATAAAAGTTCCTACAAAAATGTAGTAGGGGCTTTTTACATATGTTGACCTATATAAATATATATTGTATAATAAGAACAACTGTTCGAAAGGAAGGTGAATCCCTTTAGGGAAATAATATGAATAATGAAAAATTAAAAGCATTAGATGCTGCTTTAAGTCAAATCCAAAAACAATTTGGTAAAGGTTCAGTAATGAAATTAGGAGAACATGAAATTCCTAAGTTAGATTGTATTTCTACAGGATGTTTAAGTTTAGATATTGCATTAGGTATAGGGGGAGTACCAAAAGGAAGAGTAGTAGAGATATATGGACCAGAGTCCTCAGGAAAAACTACAGTAGCACTTCATATAATAGCTGAAGCTCAAAAAAGTGGTGGAACAGCTGCGTTTATAGATGCTGAACATGCATTAGACCCTAATTATGCGCATGATTTAGGAGTAGATGTAGAAAATTTAATAGTTTCACAACCAGACACAGGAGAACAGGCACTTGAGATTGCAGAGGCATTAGTTAGATCAGGAGCGGTAGATGTAATAGTTGTTGACTCAGTAGCAGCTCTTGTTCCAAGAGCTGAGATAGAAGGAGAAATGGGTGATTCTCATGTAGGACTTCAAGCAAGATTAATGTCACAAGCATTAAGAAAATTAGCTGGTTCTATAAATAAGTCAAATTGTATAGCTGTGTTTATAAATCAGTTAAGAGAAAAAGTTGGTATAATGTTTGGAAATCCTGAAACTACTCCAGGTGGAAGAGCATTAAAATTCTATTCTTCTGTAAGACTAGACGTAAGAAAAATAGATAATATAAAGCAGGGTGAAGATATTTTAGGTAATAGAACAAGAGTAAAAGTAGTTAAAAATAAAGTAGCTCCTCCTTTTAAACAAGCTGAATTTGACATAATGTACGGTGAAGGCATATCTAGAGAGGGCAATGTTTTAGATATGGGAGTAAAAGAGGATATAGTAAATAAAAGTGGTGCGTGGTTCTCTTATGGAGATACTCGTTTAGGTCAAGGAAGAGAAAATTCTAAAAAGTTTTTAAAAGATAATCCATCATTACTTTTAGAAATAGAAAATAGAGTAAGAGAGAAAAATGGATTAAAATCTATTTCTGATAAAGCAAATAATTCTGAAAAAGAAGCAGAAAAGGAAACAAAAAAGAAAAATGAATAGCAATTAAAAATTCTTATTCTTTTCAAATCTTGACATCCATATAAAAGTAATATAAAATAAATACAAATACTGGTTTAGTAATTACCCATTATTTTAGTAAATGAAACACCTTTTCAAAGCTTTCGTTTTGCTCCTTTTGACGGAAACCGAATAAGCAAGGGAGGTGTTGAAATGCCTATACAGTATACGATAATGGCAGTTATAGCTTTTTTACTTATAGCTTTTACTACTATAGTATATATTAGAAAAAATATTTCCAGTGCTAATATATCTAAGGCAGAGGAAGAGGGAAAACATATTATAGAAGAAGCTAAAAAACAAGCTGAATCTGCTAAGAAAGAGTCCATTTTAGAGGCTAAAGAGGAAGTACACAAATTAAGAAATGATCTTGAGAAAGAATCCAGAGAAAGACGTAATGAAATTCAAAGGCTAGAAAGAAGAAATCTTCAAAGAGAAGAATCTTTGGATAAGAAAAGTGAAGTTTTAGAGAAAAAAGAAGAGACTATTAATAAAAAGCAACAAGAGCTTGAAAAAACAGAGCAAGAAGTGAAAAATTTATATTTAAGCCAAAAACAAGAATTAGAAAGAATTTCTAATTTAACTTCTGAAGAAGCTAAGCAATTATTATTAGAACAAACTAGAAAAGAAGTTAGACATGATCTTGCAATGCTAATTAAAGAGGAAGAAACAAGAATAAAAGAAGAAGCCAACAAAAAAGCATGTGAAATAATATCTTATGCTATTCAAAGATGTGCTGCTGATCATGTGGCTGAAACTACAGTGCACGTAGTTGCTCTTCCTAATGACGAAATGAAAGGAAGAATTATTGGTAGAGAGGGAAGAAATATAAGAACTTTAGAAACTCTCACTGGTGTAGATCTTATAATAGATGATACTCCAGAAGCTGTTATTCTTTCTGCTTTTGATCCTATAAGAAGAGAAGTGGCTAGAATTGCTCTTGAAAAATTAATAGTCGACGGAAGAATTCATCCTGCAAGAATAGAAGAAATGGTGGAAAAAGCCAAAAAAGAAGTTGAAAACATAATTAGAGAAGAAGGAGAACAAGCTACATTTGAAACCGGTATACATGGACTTCACTCAGAACTTATTAAACTTTTAGGAAGATTGAAGTACAGAACAAGCTATGGGCAAAATGTGTTAAAGCACTCAATGGAAGTAGCACATCTTGCTGGACTTATGGCATCAGAACTTGGAATAGACCCTGCTCTTGCTAAGAGGGCTGGACTATTACATGATATAGGTAAAGCTGTTGACCATGAAATAGAAGGTCCACACGCTGCTATAGGAGCAGAAATAGCTAAGAAATACAAAGAATCTTCTGTAATAGTTAATGCAATAGAAGCCCATCATGGTGATGTAGAACCTCAATCTTTAGAGGCTGTACTTGTTCAAGCTGCTGACGCTATATCAGCTGCTAGACCTGGAGCAAGGAGAGAAACTTTAGAAGCTTATATTAAGAGATTGGAAAAATTAGAAGAAATAGCTAACGATTTTGAAGGCGTAGAAAAATCATTTGCAATACAAGCTGGTAGAGAAATTAGAATAATGGTAAAACCGGATAGTGTAGACGATTTTGCTACTGTTGAAATGGCTAGAAATTTAGCTAAGAGAATTGAAAACGAGTTAGAGTATCCAGGACAAATAAAGATTAATGTTATAAGAGAAACAAGAGCTATAGAATACGCTAAATAATTTACAACCAAAATCCTTTTGAATTTTGTACCTTTAAAAGCAAAATTTAAAAGGGTTTTTGTATTTTTTGTAGAAATAGTATGGTATGAGTTATACTATAAGATTTACTATAGGAGGTTTAAGATGGAAGTATTAAAGGTTTCAGCTAAATCAATACCAAACAAAGTAGCAGGCGCGTTAGCAGGGGTAATAAGAGAACACGGTATTGCGGAAATTCAAGCTATAGGAGCAGGTGCTATAAATCAAGCTATTAAAGCTATAGCTATAGCAAGAGGGTTTGTTGCACCAAGTGGTGTGGATCTTGTTTGTATACCAGCTTTTACAGATATCAAAATTGGAAGTGAAGAAAGAACAGCTATAAAGCTTATAGTTGAACCAAGATAATTTAGGTTATTGTTAATGAAAATGTTTTCTTAGGACTTGTTTTTATAATGTTTAAAAACAAGCCCTTTTAATTTAATAGAAAATGTATTAAAATCTTATAGAGTGCTATTTATACATTTTGAAAGGAGAACAATATGAATTTGAATTTTAAAGAAATGCTCAAACTAACTAGACCAAAACAATGGATAAAGAATTCATTTGTGTTTGCAGCTATAGTTTTCTCTGGTAATTTCTTAAATATGGACTTGCTGAAGAAAAACCTAACGACTTTTGTAATATTTTGTTTAACATCATCTTGTATCTATGTATTAAATGACATTATAGATATAGAAAAAGATAAATGTCACCCTGAAAAGAAAAATAGACCTTTAGCTAGTGGAAAGGTAACTAAGACTCAAGGTATAATATTAGATATTTTATTATTGGCGGGGGTAATTGTCTTAGGGATAAATGTAGATTATAAAATATTCATAATAAGTTTATCTTATATAATTTTAAACATATTATATACATTTAAACTAAAGAATATAGTAATAATTGATGTTATGGTAATTACATTAGGCTTTGTTTTAAGAGTAGAAAGCGGTAGCGTAGCTACTAATGTAATTTTATCGCCATGGCTTATTTTATGTACTATTTTACTATCTTTATTTTTAGCCCTAAATAAAAGGAAGAGTGAAATAAAAATGCTAAAAGATAGTAGTTCAAAACATAGGGCAATCCTAAAAGATTATTCTATAGAATTTATTGATAATATGCTTAGCATAATAACACCATCTATTTTCATTGCTTACTGCTTATATACATTTAATTCTGTACAGAGTAGAACAATGATGATTACTATAGCCTTTGTTTTATATGGAGTATTTAGATATCAATATCTTATGGAAAAAGCTAATATAGGATCAAAACCAGAAGATGTATTTACAAAAGACATGCCGTTTTTAGTAAATATATTATTATGGGGAATCAGTATACTTACAATAATATATTTTAAGTTATAAAGTAAGTAAAAGAATTACAGAAAAATTATGAGGAGTTATGTTATGTTAGAAAAAAACTATAAGAAAAATTATTATTTTGCAATAGGGATATTTTTAATTATTAATATATTATGGATATGTAAAATTAATACTCAACCTTTTTCAGATTTTCAATATTATCATGAACTAGCAATCCAAATAGCTCATGGAGGGATTTGGGGAGATACCTATACTTCTGTAGGCTATCCAATATTTTTAGCTGCTTTTTATAAGGTATTTGGAGCTAATATATTTGTTGGTAAAATAGTAAATTTAGTATTAAGTCTATTATCAATAATTTTATTTAAAAAAATATTGGATTTTACCTCTATGGGAGAGAAGAATAAATTTATAATTTTTATATTATTTGCTTTCTTTCCAAGTACAATATTCTACAATACTATTTTAGGAAGTGAAATACTATTTACATTTTTAATGTTACTGATAACATATTTATTTTTTAAAGAAAATTTCAAATTTAAGTATATTTATATAGGTATACTAGTAGGAATAAACACAATGGTTAAACCTTTTTTCATTGTATATTTCTTTGCTATATTTTTATATAAGATAATATTTAAAGAAAATATATTAAAAACTATAAAAGATTCTCTTGTAATCCTAGTGGTTGCCCTTTTAGTTTTAGCCCCTTGGGTATACAGAAACACAAAATATAATGGAGAATTTACCTTTGTATCAAATAATGGCGGAATTGTTCTTTATATAAATAATAATTCTCAAAATAACATTGGAAGATGGATGCCTGCAAAAGAAGTAGAAAATTCTATAGTAAATAAAGAAGAATATAAAAATGCAAATATGACTACAAAAAGTAAAATGCTTAAAAAAGCAGCTAAAGAATGGATAAAGACTCATCCAAAGGAATTTACTATTTTAGGTTTTAAGAGACTAGGAAACACTTATTTTGTTGGAGATGATCTAGCTTATAGTCTTCAAGGAGTTAATATAAATGAAAGTACTAAATTTAAAATGTATTACGTTTATGGAACATTTAGAGCGACTTTTTTACTTATAGCAATATGCTATATATTATATTATAGTATCTATATTATATTTTGCTTGATAAAGAGAAGTGTAGATAAATTAGATAAATTTACTGTATATCTTTGTATTTTGTTTTACATGTTTACCTGTGTTTATTTTGTAACAGAAGGACAAGCTAGATATGCATTTCCTATGATATTTATTTTCTGTTACACTTTTTATAACTTCATAGTCATGGTAAAAAATAAAAGAAATTTTAAAAAGATTAAACTTAAATAAGGAGAAATATAAAATGATAGGTCTTATATTAGTTTCTGTATTCTTAGGAGCAATTGGCCAAATACTTGTTAAAGTAGGAGCTCCTAATCTTCAACTTAACTTTTCAGGTATAAATATTTTTTATAGCATTTTAGATATTATTAAGAATCTACCTGTAATGATGGGAATTATATCTTATGGTGTTAGTTTTTTATTATGGATTAAGGTTTTAAGTAAAGTAGAACTTAGTTATGCTTATCCCATGGTAAGCTTAGGCTATGTAATAGTTATGATATTTTCTTATTTTATATTTAAAGAAAATATCACATTGCCTAGGGTATTTGGAACTGCATTAATAATTATTGGAGTAATATTTATAGCAAGAAGTTAAATATAACAATGTAATTTGGGGTAGCATTTAGTATTAAATGAAGGTTACGTTTACATTGCTCGTTATCATTATATAAATTAAATGTTTACATTGAAGGAATAAAGTGATATATTAGTATATATGAATGATAACTTTCAATTGTTAAAATATTTTGGAACAAATTGTTTGTAAAGTAACTTGGAGGGATTGAAATGATTTTATCAAGAAAAGCAGAAGAAATAGCACCATCTTTGACATTAGAAATAACAGCAAAAGCAAAAAAAATGAAGGCTGACGGAATAGATGTAGTTGGATTTGGTGCTGGAGAACCAGATTTTAATACACCTGTGAATATTCAAGAAGCAGCTATTAAAGCAATTAGAGAGGGAAAAACTAAATATACTGCAACACCTGGTATTGCAGAATTAAAAGATGCTATAGTTAATAAATTCAAAAATGATAATGAGTTAACTTATGATGTATCACAAGTTATTGTTTCAACAGGAGCTAAACAATGCTTAGCTAATGTTTTTGGAGCTATATTAAACCCAGGTGATGAAGTTTTAATACCTGTACCTTATTGGGTAAGTTATCCTGAACTTGTTAAGCTTGCAGATGGTAAACCAGTATTTGTACAAACTAAAGAAGAAAATAGTTTTAAATATACTATAGAAAACCTTGAAAAATCAGTTACAGACAAAACGAAAGCTCTTATATTAAATAGTCCTAACAATCCAACAGGAACTGTTTATAATAAAGAGGAATTACAAACTATTGCAGATTTTGCTAAAAAGCATGATTTGATAATTGTTTCTGATGAAATATATGAAAAATTAATATATAGTAATGATAAACATGTAAGCATAGCTAGTCTATCAGAAGATGCTTATAAGAGAACAATTGTTATAAATGGTGTTTCAAAAGCTTATGCTATGACTGGATGGAGAATAGGATATGCTGCTGGAGATAAGAAAATAATAAAGCTTATGACTAATATACAAAGTCATATGACGTCAAACCCTAATTCAATAGCTCAGCATGCATCAGTAGAAGCTCTAGTAGGTGATCAAAAAGATGTAGAAGCTATGATAGTAGAGTTTAAAAAGAGAAGAGATTTTATGGTAGAAAGAGTTAATAAAATAAATGGTTTAAGCTGTATTAAACCAGAAGGTGCTTTCTATGTTATGGTAAACATATCAAAAATATTAGGAAAAGAAGTAGATGGAAAAGTTATTAAATCTTCTTTAGAATTTTCTAGTCTTTTATTAGAAAAAGAAAAAGTGGCAGTAGTACCAGGAGTGGCTTTTGGAGTAGATGAATTTGTAAGACTTTCATATGCTACATCTATGGAAAATATCATTAAAGGATTAGATAGAATAGATACTTTCGTTAAAAGTCTTTAAAATAGTTTGAAAAATTTCACTTAATAATAAGTATTACTAGAAGAATTTTGGCTCTAATGATTTTGGGTAGGTGATACTGTATGTTTAAAGAAGTAGAAATATTTTTGCCTATAAAAGGCAAAGTATTACCATTAACTGAAGTAGAAGATTATCTTTTTAATAGAAAAATTTTGGGCGAAGGAATAGCTATAGAACCTGAAGATAATTATATATATTCACCAGTAAATGGAACAGTGGAATTAGTCTACGAAAAAAAACATGTTATTTTAATAAGCACCGAAGAAGGAATTAAAATACTAATCCACCTTGGATTAGATAGCAATAACTTTGGTGGAAAGGGAATCGCTTGTTACATAAATCCAGGGGAAAAAGTTAGTAGGGGAGATAAACTCATTTGGTTTGACAAAGAGTATTTAGCACCCCAAATTTCCTTAACTACTCCTGTTATAATTGTAAATACTGAGTTAATAAAGACCCTTGCTATAAATTATAACGCTTATAATACAGAGGATATAATTATGAAAGCAGTGGTATATTAATATTCTCTAGGATTCATAAGTTCTACAATTTGTAACATACAAAATTATAAATTGCCAATTCATAGGTTATATTATTGTAATAATATTTCTTCTATGATATAATGAGGTAGTTATATATATATAAATAAATAACTAAATTTATACTAGGGGTGAATTTACATGGTAACTAAAGAAGTAGTAGTTAAAAGTTCAACAGGGTTACACGCTAGACCTGCAACCTTGTTAGTAAAAAAAGCATCTTCATTTAAATCAGATGTAAGTATTGAATTTAATGGAAAAAAAGCTAATGTTAAAAGCTTAATAGGAGTTTTATCCTTAGGAGTTACAAGTGGAGCTACAGTTAAAGTAATCGTTTCTGGTGATGATGAAACTTTAGCGTTGGAAGAAATTTCTAGCTTAATAGAATCTATAGAAGAGTAATGATTAACTCCTAAAAAAGGGGCTACTGATGTTTCAGTAGCCTTATTTTAGTTCTAATAAAATAACTGTATCATTTTCATCAGGAAGTGAAGCACTTTTAAAATTCAAAAAAGCATCTTCTTTGTAATCTTCTGCATTCCATGGAGTTTCTATGGAAATTTCTGAACCATCACACAAAAGTCTAGCTCTCTTAATATTTTCAGCTAGTCCTCTTAAATTAATTGGTCCCACACCTCTTTGTAATACATGTGCATATAGGTAACAATCATTTTGAGTATAACGACCCCATTCAGGCTTAGCATTTATACTATTAGTACATCCATATATACTTTGACCATTTTGTTTAATCCAATGTCCCACTTTTTTTAAGATATCTATAGATTCCTGAGGAATTTCTCCTTTAGCATTTGGTCCTACATTTAATATTAGATTCCCGTTTTTACTAACACATTCTACTAAAGCTCTTATTATTTCTTTTGAAGACTTATAATTTTTATCTTGGGAACAATACCCCCAGTGATCATTTAATGTAACACAAGCTTCCCAAGGTATTAAATCACCTTTTTCATTAACTAAGGCTTCAGGAGGTACTATTTGCTCAGGAGTTGTAAAATCGCCTGCATAATCCTCAGGAATATTCTTTTTTAAATTTCCTCCCAGTCTATTGTTTATTATTATATGAGGTTGAAGTTCTTTTACTCTCTTAATAAGTTTAGAAGCTTCCCATTTTTCCCCTGTCATATCATCATAGGAAAAATCAAACCATATAATATCTATTTTTCCATAGTTAGTCAGAAGCTCTTCTACTTGATTATGAAAATATTTTATGTATCTATTAAAGTCTATCTTTTTATTTTTAAAATCTTCATTATTTCTCATAGGGTGATGTCTGTCTTTATAAGCAGGGAAGTCTTCGTGGTGCCAATCTAAGAGAGAATAATAAAATCCTACTGCTAAACCTTCTTGTCTAAAAGCTTCCACATACTCTTTTATAAGGTCTCTTTTAGCTAGAGTATTAGTAGCTTTATAATCTGTATATTTACTGTCAAATAGACAAAATCCATCATGATGTTTTGTAGTCATAACTGCATATTTCATTCCAGCTTCTTTAGCTAATTTAGCCCATTTTCTAGGATTATAATTTACAGGATTAAATTCATAAAAAAACTTTTCATAATCATCTATGGTAATTCTTTCATTAGATCTAACCCATTCACCTCTAGCTGGGATAGAATACAAGCCCCAGTGAATAAACATGCCAAATCGCGCATCTGTAAATGCTTTTACTTTACCATTTCTATTTTCTAAATTATAGTTGTCCATAAAAATACCCCCCTTGTTAGTACTTATTCAATTTTTGTATAGTGATTTCACTTAGTTTTACCGCTTAAATACATTATACTATAATTTTACCAAGCGTAGCACTTATTAATATGCAATTGCTAATGTGAAGCCATATATTAATACTGAACTTTCACACATAATTTTTATGTTCTACATTAGATTAATAAATAAGATACAAATATAATTTTAATGAATATGGTTCATTATAAATTATATTAATTGAAATCATCAATTGAGTTATTAATTCAACTTTCGCAGTTATAAAATAAAAAGATAAAATTTAAAATGAAGAATGAAGCTCTTTTAGAAACTAACTATAATTTGAAATTTACAAGTAAGTAATAAGTAATAGCTAAGAAGTAAGAGTTAAGGATAAAACTCAAAGAGTTTTTTATAATTAATTTATAAGTAGCAGGTAATAAGTAATAGTTATGATGAAAATTTAGCTTTGCTGAATTTTTTAAAGAAACTCTTACCTTTTACCTATTAGTTCTTACCTTTTCACTCTTACTTCTTACTTTTTACCTCTTGCCTACTCTACAAATTCCTATCTTACATTCTAAATTTTAAATTAAAACCACTTATTAATCTAATGTAGAGCTTGAACTTTATGTGCAAAAGTTGAGTTATTAATAAATGTACCTTTATTCAATGCCAAAGGATAAAAAAAATCTTATAGTTAATAATATTTATATACTTTGTACGAAAGGATGGATTTAGTTGGAAAGATTTTTTATAAAAGATTTACGTAAAGGAACTGAAGTTTTAGGTGAATTTATGATATTAAAAAATTTATTTAAAGAAATAGGATATATTGGAGTAATATTAGGGGATAAAACCGGAGATATAAAAGCTAAGCTTAAATATACAGGGGTTGATTTAAATGTAGGAGATGTAATTAGAGTAAAAGGGATTTCTCTAGATAATTTATTGCAAATAGATGAATATACAAAAGTGGAACGCTTTGATCTCTATGAATTTCTCCCTTCTATAAATAGGCCTATAGAAGATATAATAAAGGAGATGACTGATTTATCAAATGAAGAATTTAAAGATATACAGGTAAAAACACTAAATGATTACTTCTTTAAAGATAAGGATTTTGTAGATAAATTTAAGAAAGGTATAGGGGGAGTGAGCCAACATCACAACTATTTAGGGGGATTAGCAGAACACACTTTAAACTCTATGTATATAGCTAAAAATCTAAGTTATAGATATAATTTAGCTCATAAGGAAATAGCTATTTTAGGTGCTAAGCTTCACGATATAGGTAAAGTATATGAATAATTACATAGATGGTCCTTTTTCTGTTACTACACAAGGAGATATGGAAGGACATATTGTAATTGGAACAGGCTTATTAGAGAAAGCTTTCCAGAAAACAGATATTTATAGTGAAGAGTTTAAGATGAGAATTAAAAGCTGCATAATACAGCATCATGGAAAAGTTGAATTTGGCTCTCCTAAAGTACCAAAAACTGAAGAAGCTTATGTGGTTCACTTTGCAGATTATGTAGATGCTATGATGAATAAAATTCAACAAGTTAGAGAGAATACTCAATTACCTGGATGGTCTGAATTTGACAGAAGACTTGGAACTAGATTATATTTATAATATAATTCATAAAATCGTATACCTTTATGGTATGGACATTTTTAACTATAATTAAAAAGTGATATACTTTTAAATTTAAAAATATGATATAAACACGAACATTTTTATTACATTTTTGAAAATAGTATGTTATAATATGAATTATAATAAAATTACAATATTTTTTGTACATATTGGAGGTTTTTAGCATGAGAGATAGTTACACATCACCATTAGGGGAAAGATATGCTTCTAAAGAAATGTCATATTTATTTTCACAGGATAAAAAATTTAAAACTTGGAGAAAATTATGGGTTGCTCTAGCAGAAAGTGAAAAAGAACTAGGATTAAATATAACTGAAGAGCAAATAAAACAGTTAAAATCACACGTAGAAGATATAAATTATGAAATAGCTGTAGCTAAAGAAAAAGAAATAAGACATGATGTAATGAGTCATGTATATGCTTATGGAGTTCAATGTCCAGATGCTAAAGGAATAATACATTTGGGAGCTACTAGCTGCTATGTAGGAGACAATACAGATCTAATAATTATGAAGGAAGCTTTAAATTTAGTAAGAATTAAACTTATAAATGTTATAAACTCATTAAGCAAGTTTGCTTTAGAGTATAAGGATTTACCTACTTTAGGTTTTACACACTTGCAGCCAGCTCAATTAACTACAGTGGGTAAAAGAACTACTTTATGGATAGAAGAACTATTGATGGATGTTCAAAGTATAGATTTTGCATTAGAACAATGTAGATTTAGAGGGGTAAAAGGTACCACTGGAACTCAAGCAAGTTTTATGAAATTATTTGAAG
Organism: Haloimpatiens massiliensis; assembly: GCF_900184255.1. Classification (NCBI taxonomy): domain Bacteria; kingdom Bacillati; phylum Bacillota; class Clostridia; order Eubacteriales; family Clostridiaceae; genus Haloimpatiens; species Haloimpatiens massiliensis. Next base: position 786,111 of record NZ_LT854640.1, read on the forward strand.
GTGACGGAGAAAAAGTTAAAAGACTAGATATAACCGTAGCAAATAAGATGGGTTTTGAAAAAGTATTTCCTGTAACTGGACAAACATATACAAGAAAATTAGATTATATAGTTTTAAGTGCCTTAGCGCAGGTAGCTCAAAGTGCATATAAGTTCAGCAATGATTTAAGAATACTTCAAAACATGAAAGAAATGGAAGAACCTTTTGAAAAGAATCAAGTAGGATCTTCAGCTATGGCTTATAAGAGAAATCCTATGCGTTCAGAAAGAATAGGTGCTTTAGCTAGATATATAATTGTAAATTCATTAAATCCAGCAATAACTGCATCAACTCAATGGTTTGAAAGAACGTTAGATGATTCTGCTAATAAGAGAATAGCTGTATCTGAAAGTTTCTTAGCTTTAGATGGAGTACTAAACCTATACTTAAATGTAGCTAGTAATTTAGTAGTATATCCTAAGGTTATATCATCTCACGTAAATAGGGAACTTCCTTTTATGGCTACAGAAAACATTCTCATGGAAGCTGTTAAACGTGGGGGAGATAGACAAGAGCTTCATGAAAAAATAAGAGTTTATTCTATGGAAGCAGCTAAAAGAGTTAAAGCAGAAGGTATGGAAAATAATCTAATTGAATTAATAGTTAAGGATGAAGCTTTTAATATGACAGAAAAAGAAATAATGGATACCATAGATCCAGTTAAATTTACTGGAAGAGCACCTATGCAAGTAGTTGAATTTATTGAAGAATATGTTAAGCCTTTACTTGAAAACAATAAAAAAGCTTTAGGTGTAGAAGCTGAAATAACTGTATAGTAGCATATAAAAAAAGACCAAGATTTTTAAAATCTTGGTCTTTTTTAGTAAAAATGAAAAATCTTTTATAAACATATGGTAGGATGTATAGTATAAATAATGCTAATTTTTTCACTTATTTACCAACCTTTTTTAAAAGTTAGACAGTATATAAGTGTAATGGGAAAGGGGATGAAATTTAGTATTGAAAAAGAATAAAGCCGATAGAATAATAAAAGAATATATAAAACCCTTGTATGGTTTTTCTATGAATAAAACTAGAAATATTAATGAAGCTGATGAACTTGCAAGTAGAATTATACTTCAGGTATATGATGTGCTTATAAAAAGAGATAGCTTTATTGATTTAAATAGCTATATTTTTAAAATCGCTTATAATGTTTGGACAAAATATATTGATGGTAAAACAAAAAGTATTAATAATATATCAATTGATAAAATAGTTATTTCCTCAGACTTAGAAATTGACAAGGATATTTTTAAAAGTGAAATGGCAGGAAAACTCAGGTTAGAAATATCATTTTTGTCAAAACAGCAAAGGGAAATAGTAATACTTCACTATTACAAAGGATTAAAAATAAAAGAAATTGCTAAAAAATTAAATCTACCAGAAGGCACTGTAAAATGGCACCTTTATGAAAGTAAAAAGGAGATGAAAAAAGGTATGGAAGTAATGAGAACTGTTGGGAACTTGGGAATTAGTCCTATTAAATTTTCAAGTATGACACATAATGGGGAACCAGGAAAAAGAGGAGACACTAAGGATTTTTTTAGAAGAACTATAACTCAAAATATAGCTTATGCAGCTTATGGTGAGCCATTAACAATAAATAAAATTGCAGAGGAACTAGGTATATCTCCTATATTTGTAGAAGATGAAGTTAGTGAGCTTGAAGAGTATGGTTTTATGGACAAACTACCTGGTGGAAAGTATCAAACTAATATGTTGATTTCAGAAGAGTCGGAAGAAAAATGGGAAGCACTACAGGAAATATATAAAAAGTATGCTGACATAGTTGTAGATGAGTATTTTCTCCAGTTTTTTAATATGGAAGAGCAGTTTAGAAGTCTCAATATTTATTATCCCAATAATGATTTTAACTTGCTTTTATGGAGTGTAATTCCTTATGCCATGAAAAAATTAAATTTCTCTCAATTGGAGAAAATACCTTATAAGGAAGTTACTACACTGCGTAAAGATGGTGGAAATTATATTGCACTTGCTTCTATCTATAAAGAAATAAAGAAAAGTGATGAATTTAATTATAACTCTTGTGGAGATATGTATAGAAGTAATGACGAATTTCCAATTCTAGGATGGCAATTTAATACAGGGTGGAGTAATAGAGCATTTGATTGGAGAGACAATATTATGTCGGATTATATAGGACTTTATCATTTTATAAATGGCAACTTAAGAGAAAACAATGTAAATATGGATATATACAGAAGACTAATAGATAAGGGCTATTTAATAAGAATTGAAAATGGTTATAAAGTAAATGTGGTTTATTGTAAGAATAAAGAAATAAAAGATAAGTTTATTAAAATATTGCCCTCAGCTTCAGAGAAACTTTTAAAGTTAGGAAATAAGCTAGATAGAGTTGTATATGAAATTGAAAAAGCCTCTCAACCTATTCACATGCATAAAGCTATAAGATATAGCTGTCAGAACAAATTAACAGCCTTAAAAACCTATGTGCTGAAAAATTTATTAGACAGAGGATTATTAAAGGAACCAACTTCTGAAGAAGCAAAAGGTATATCAACAATTCTCTTTATTGAGGAGTGAATTAAGTGTTTAAAAGAATACTAAATTTTTGTAAAATAAGTGTTGCTTCAGCACCAGGATTTTTTATTATAAATATTAGTGTACTGCTTATTATGGCACTGGCTGGAATTGGGATTAGCTACTCTTTTAAATTAGCAACAGATACAATATTATACTACCAAAAGGCTGGAGTGTATAGTATTAAAGTGATGATGCCTATACTATTTTTCTTTTTAATGATATGTATAGGTGGAAATACAAGAAATTTTGAGAATATGATGATAACTGCCTATACCAAAAGGTCTAAAAAACTTTTCTCTAAATTCTTTTTATATAAAAGTTATAAGTCTAAACAAGATGATTTTTATAATAATAGCTTTTATGATAATTATGAGTTTGTAAGAAAAAACATGGATAATACTACTGAAATAACAGTAACGGTATTTAATAAATTTGCTATGTCCAGCTTTAAGCTCATTTTATCAGCTTTGGCTATTTCATATTTTGACCCAATTATATTAGTATGTATATTCTTTTTATCTTTAGCTTTAATTTTTATAAATAAATATATTGTAAAAAGACGAATGGCGTTAAATGAATCATATATTAATGCTGAACGACAGGGCAACTATTATAGAGATTTACTTTCTTCAAGAAAACATGCAAAAGAGCTTAGAATATTCAAATTACAAAATAAATTTTTTCAGAAGTGGGATAAATGGTATAAAGAGTACACCATTTCTAAGTATAAATTTGAAGTAAAAGCTACAATACTATCGAACATTTCCACTATTATTCAGCAATTTATGACTTTTGGATTAACAATTTATTTTTTATATCTCGTTTACACTGGAAAATTAGCTGTAGGAGAGTTTGTATTCTTGAACTCAATAATGTGGTCTCTTACCTATAGTGTAGGTAATATAGTGAATATCCTATCAAAGGACTTAGCTGAAAACTATCAGTATGTAGAAAGATACGAAAACTTTACAGGAAAAACAAGCTTATCAATGTTAAAAAATATATGCGAATCTAATTCAAAAATAAATAGTAATATTGAGGATTTTAAAAGTTTAACCTTTGAAAATGTATGTTATAAATATCCTCATGGAGATAAAAATGCAATTAATAATTTAAATTTCACCTTAAAAAAGGGCGAAGTTATAAGTATTCTTGGATATAACGGAAGTGGAAAGAGTACTTTTTCAAAGCTAATGTGTGGACTTTTAGAGGATTATACAGGAACTATAAAGTTAAACGACAGGAACATAAAAACCTATGATAAGGAAAGCTTATATAGATATTTTGGCATAGGCTTTCAGGATTTTACTAGATACAGTATCTCTTTGAAAGAAAATGTAGCTGTTGGAATGATTGAAAGCTTTAATGATGAGAAACACATCAATAAGGCTATAGAAAAGGGGAATTTACAAGAGGTAATAAAGAAGCTACCCGGTGGAGTGGATACAATATTAGGTAAAGAGTATGATAAGGCTGGTGAGGACTTAAGTGGAGGGCAATGGCAGAGGGTAATTCTATCTAGGGCATATATGGGGGAACCTGATGTGCTTATACTAGATGAACCCACAGCAGCTATAGATCCCATTGAAGAAATGAGAATGTTAAATCAATTTAAGGACATAGTAAAGGACAAAACTGCTCTTTTAATTTCACATCGTATTGGATTTGCTAGGATGTCAAGCCGTATTTGCATAATGGAGGGAGGACAAATAATTGAAAGTGGCACCCATGAGGAGCTTTTAAAACTGAGAGGTAAATACTATGAATTATTTACTTCACAACAAGAGCTTTATAAGGAAGGTGATGTAAGTGCGTAAAAAGAAAAAAGTCTATACACTAAAGGCGTTAAAAGAGGTAAATGCACTAGCATATAAAAGTAGCCCCTTAGCATATGTATTTTTAGTACTAACAACATCGCTTTCAGCTATTAATACATTTATACTACTAAAAGCTACAGAATACACTATAAATTCAGCCTATAGGCTTTTTGATAAAACTATTTATTTTAAATCTGTAGTTATGGGCATCACTCTTTTTACATTGTCAAAAATAATTTTCAAGATAATAGATATTATAAAAACTTTACTTATAAATAAATTGAATCTAAGCCTATCCTATGCCTTTGAAAAGGAGCTTAATACTAAACTTTCAAATATTAAAATAGATTATTATGAAAGCAATAAGACTTATGTAAAGATACATGAAGTTAGAACTAAAACATTAGAAACTATGAAAAACTTTATTGAAAGCACTATGTTTTATATAGAATCAGTTTTTCATGCCATTGTATATGGATATTTTCTTATACAGATTAACATATTAGTGGTAGTAATATATTTAGCATTAGTAGTTATATTCAATAAGGTTGCAGGTAACATGTACAATAGTATAATGAATATTTGGGAGGAAATACAACCTTATAGTCAAAAGCAGAATTACTTTTTTAGTCTTAGTGGAGACAAGGTTACTCATCAAGAGTTTAAGTTCAATAGACTTTTTGGATTTGTAAGCAGTCGATGGGATAAATTATATGATAAAGAATATAAATATAGAATGAAGATATTTAAAAAATTTGAAATTACACTTCAAATAGCAAGAATCGTTTTTAATCTTCCCTATATAGCTATGTTAATATATGTAGCCTTTGAAATAGTTGTAGGTAAACATGAGATAGGTTTTCTAATGTTATGCAATCAGCTTTTTAATGGAATAATAGATACTTTTGCAGGAGTACAAAATACAATTATGACTAATAGTGTTGATTGTAAGTTTATTAAAAGTTACGACGAAATAATGGACTATGAAGAGGATAATAATATATATACTGAAGAAAAAGTAGACAATATTTCCTTTGAAAATGTTATCTACACTTATCCGCAAGCTAAAAGATACGCCTTGAAGAATCTTAAGCTTAATATAAAATTAGGAGAGAAGATTGCAGTAGTAGGGCATAATGGAAGTGGAAAGACCACCTTCACTAATCTTTTAATGGCACTTATGAGTTCAACTAATGGAAAAATTGTAGTGGACGGATACAAAGGCTTAAAGGCAGAATCCATTCTTAGAAGCAGTGTTTCATGTATATTACAGGATTTTGCTCAATATCAAATGACTATAAGAGAGAACATTGAAGTAGGCTATGAAAATCATAAATTTTCAGAGAAAGAAATATGGAGTCTACTGGATACGGTGGGGTTAAAAAAGAGGGTTTTAAAACTACCACAGGGCATTGACACACCACTAGGACAACTACAAAAAGGTATAGAATTATCAAAAGGTCAGTGGCAAAGGCTTGCCATTGCAAGGCTAATGGCTAACCCACAGGCTACTTTATGGATATTAGACGAGCCTACAGCTTATTTAGATCCAATTTCTGAAATTGAAATCTATGACATGATATATAATCTGGCAGGAGACAGAACCGTTCTATTTATCTCCCATAGACTTGGATTTGCAAAGAGAGCTGATAGAATAGTAGTTTTTAATGAGGGGCAAATTACAGAAGAAGGAGTCCATAGGGATTTACTAAATAAAGATGGAATATATGCAAAGATGTACAAAAACCAAGAATCTTGGTATGTGGCATAGCAATTAACAATATGGGCTCACTTTGGATTATTCTAAGGATTTTGTGCAAACACTCATAAAAATTTTAAGATTAATATATTTAAGAATAACTAGGTGCGAGTATTTTTAATACCTAATTATTCTTAAATATTTGTAATTATATACCTTTAAAAGCTTTTGTAAAACTATTTCTATCTTCTTGATTCTCAAAATAACCAAACCAATCACATACTTCAATATTTCGCCATTCCATCCACCTGGAATTATTAAACCTTCTATATCGTCATCTAAATCATCTAAAATATTTTTAATAAGTTTTGAAGGTTTATAAATAATGCCCGATTTGCTTCTTATTAATTTATCATCATATCCAGCAGTAATTATTTCTTTATCTAAATCTGCTCCTAAAAGATGAGTAATAAAGGTTACTTCAAAATCTGCCATTTCATCATAAATAAATACTAAGATTTTTCCCATTTTAAAATCCTCCGTGTTATATTTATAAATTAACTAATTTATAAATGCCATTATTTCTTTCAATTATATTAAATCCAACCATTTCTCTTCTTATTGTGCAGAAATCGTCATGAAAATCAGCTATAATAATATTAACCTCTCTTTCCGTATAATCTCTGCCAGATTCAAAGCTCTTTGCAATTTCTTCTAAAACTATTTTTCTTTTCTTTCGTTGAACAGGGATGGATTTAAGCTTTCCATATTCAAAGAATGCATTTATAACATTTATTCTGTACTGTTCTTCTCTTTCCTTTTGAATATCTTTTTCTGATTCTACTCCATTAATTAAATCATTCAATTTCAATGAAAGTATATCTTTATTTAAATGATAAACCACATAATATTGTTCTTTAGTGGAATAGACTAATTTTACATCTTCTAATTTTTTTAAATGAAAGGATATGGTAGATGGTGCTAAGTTTAATCTTTGTGATAATAGTTCAACATACATGGGACTTTCCATTAGGTTATTTATTATTTGTAACCTAGATTTATCAGCTAAGCACTTAAAAATGTTTATAATTAACTTATCCATTTAATCCTCCTTTTAATATTTATTATAATATTTTTCAAATAAATCTTTAATTTTATTAACTGTTTCTAACTTAATTTGTTCTTTATAATATTCTTCCATCATGCCATATTCCATATCTTTAGCCATCTTTTCAATCCAAGGAGCTGGTATTTTATTAAAGAAGCTGATATAGAAATTATAGAGATTTTTGTAACATTCATCAGTATTTTTAGAACTTTTAAATGCTTTATTATAGCTTACATTAAATACTTTGCAAAATATATCGCAAATATTTGCTTTTATAGTTTCTAAAATAGCCTCATCATTTGAACCCTCTTCTTTTAATATAATAGATTGTTTTCTAAACTCATTTGTTAATTCTGTAAGTTCTTTTAAATATGCATCTTTCAACATTATTTTGATTACCTCCAATCATACTATAAAATTACTAATTTGATCCATAATATATATAATATATATAAAAACATTTATTGTGAATCTATTTCTATAGATATAAAAATAGATTTTGAAATTGGTTTAAATAATTACACTTTTATGTTTTAGAGCAATGTTTAGATAAAATTAAATATGTTAAAATATATATTATAATTAAACCACAAAAAGGTATAATGTGATAGAATTATGAAATTTCTCCTCCATGACTTGCATAAGAGCTCGGAACAATAAATTTAATTTAAGAAATTCTAATCTTTTAGCCATATAAAATTATCTAACACTCACATTCAGCGTCCTGCTTCAGGTTCGCTAGCCTGGCGTCCTTGCCAGGCTTACGATAATTTTATATGTCTAAAAGAAGAATTTCTAAAATTAAATTTAAACAGTTCCTTTGCTTCTTATGTAAGTCATTCCAGAGAAATTTCATAATTCAGGTAATGTAATGCTTTTGTGGGATAATAATATTATGTTGATAAGTCATTTAAAAGAATTGGAGGAATACTATGAAAAAAATAATTCACGTATGTTTTTCTGAAAGTACAAGAGCAAGTTTAAAGTATGCCCTAAGCACTAAGATTATACAGGGAAATAAAGTTATAGGATTTTTTGATGATTTATCTAGTGGACCTATTTATGGGGAAGTGAAGTTGGGATATAGAATTAATTGGTGGAAGAAAATCATTAAAGAGCATGACATTGATTATATAGAATACTTAAAAGGAAACTATTATGAATTCAATAAAAATATTTCTAAAATGACCTCTACAGATACTATTTATTTTTGGATTGGAAATAATGCACTGGATTTATTATCTTTAATGTTTACCTTAGAAAAAATAAATATAACGTTAGATAACATGTACATTGTTAATGTATCAGAAATTACTTTTAATAAAGGGTTAGTTAATGAATTTACTCCAAGATGCCCAGGTGAAATAGATCCTAAAAGATTTTCAGATTTTTTAAGTATTAAAAGGAAAATGGAAAATAAGCCATATAAATTTATATTAAATAATTGGAATAGAATAAAAGAAGAGGAAGGAAATCTAAGAGTTTATCAAGACGGAGAAATTGTAACAGTAGATGAAGATTATTTTGATGCTCTAATACTTAAGTACACTTCCAATGAATTTACAAAATCCGCTAGAGTTGTGGGAAGTACTTTAGGCTTTAGTAAGGATTTTATATCTGACTCCTATATCTTTTGGAGAATACAGGAACTTATTAAAAAGGGAACTATAGAGTATAGAGGAAATTTTAATATTATGAGAGAAATGGAAGTTAGAATTTCAAAAAATTATAAAATTAGGCTCTGTTAAAGGATAAGTGTGAATTAATATAACTTCAAAATACATTATCGTCAACGCTATGTTCTTATTTTTAATAAAGAATGCAAAAAATTAGAATATAATGAATATATTATTAGATAGATTAACCATTGTTAGTATATTTGTTTAGGATTATGATATAATTAATTGGCGTATAAAAAGATAAAGTAGGTGTTGAATTTGAAAAAATCAAAGATTTTAGTGGTAGAAGATGATGAAGAAATAAATGATTTAATATATCGTGCTTTAAAAAATGAGGGCTATGATATAGTCCAATGTTTTAATGGAAAAGAAGCTATAGAAAAATATAACAATACCTTTAATTTAGTAATACTTGATTTAATGCTTCCTTATATTGATGGAATAGAAGTACTTAGGCAAATTAGAACTGTTAATAACGCACCTGTTATTATTCTTTCAGCTAAAGCAGAAGAAACAGATAGAATAATTGGATTAGGTATGGGAGCCGATGATTATATGGTAAAACCATTTTCAGTAAGAGAGTTAATTGCAAGGGTTAAAGCTCAACTTAGAAGATATGTTTATTATAATGAAAGTAAAAAAAGACCTATTTTAGAACATGATGAATTAAAATTAGATACTTTAAATTATAAGGTATATAAACAAACTAAAGAGCTAAGTTTAACTCCAAAAGAATTTAAACTTTTAAAATTATTTCTTTCAAGCCCAGATAGAGTATTTACAAAAGCTCAGATATTTAATAATGTATGGAAAGATGAATATGTAAATGATGATAATACTGTAATGGTTCATATAAAAAGATTAAGAAATAAGATTGAGGACAACCCCAATAATCCTAGATATATAGTAACCGTATGGGGAATTGGATATAAACTTGGTGATTAAAATGAATGTATTTGTGTATATTTTAATAATTATAATAATTATTCTTATGATTTTAATAGTTTTGTTAAATAGAAAATTAAATTATATAAGTAAAATACTAGAGGAAGTTATACAAGGAAACTTTAATCAAAGAATAAGACTTCAAAATCATATAAAATCAATAAATACTATAACTATTAACATAAATAAGTTAATAGAAAAACTTCAAAGGATATTTGAAAAAAATAAAATCAATGAAGATTCTATAAAAAAAATGATATCTAATATATCTCATGACTTGAGAACACCGTTAACTTCAATGCTTGGATATATAGAACTTATTCTTAGTGATACCAATTTAAGTGAAGAGGAAAAAAGAAAATATATTGAGATAGTTTACGGTAAAGGTAATCATTTACATAGTCTTATGGAGGAGTTTTTTCAGGTTTCTAAAATTGAATCTAATGATGTTAAATTGGAAATAAAACAATTAAATATTTCAGAAATTGTGAGACAAAATGTACTATTATTTTTTAATGAATTTAAGGAATATAATAAGAAGATACAAATAAATATTCCGGAAAAGGATATATACGCCTTTGGGGATGAAAAATCATTAAATAGAATTTTAAATAACCTTGTAAACAATGCTTTGAAATATGGTTCAGAAGGTACTCTTGTGGGAATTAATTTAAAAGAAGATGAAAGCTATGTTTTTGTAGATGTATGGGATAATGGTGCTGGAATTCCAAAAGAAGAAATAGATTATGTTTTCGATAGATTATATACCGTCGAAAAGTCTAGAAAATTAAATTTAAAGAGTAGCGGTTTAGGGCTTACTATAGTCAAAAAATTAGTGGAAGCTCAAAATGGGACTATTTCTCTAAAAAGTATTCCCTTTGAAAAGACTGAATTTACATTTGCACTTCCTAAAACATTAATAGAAAATGAGATAAAACATTAGTTTTATCTCATTTTTACGTGCGCTCAGTATGAAGCATAATTAAGATTCTAGTGTTAAATCTAAAAAGTTACTATTATATTGGTAATATTTTACTAAATAAAAAAACAAGGTACGTAGAAATATTGATTTAAGAAAATTGTAAGAACTGTGTAAAAGCAGTGTAAGATATATATTGTATATTATATATATGGTTAACTTTATATGAGTTATATAAAATTTTCAAATAATCTATGTTAAAAAGCTATTATATGACTAGTTGTGTAATTATAATGAAACAGTATAAGGAGGCATAAAAATGGAGTATATTCTTAAGACTTACAATTTAACTAAGGAATTTAAAAGTTTTTCTGCAGTTAAAAATTTAAATATGAGTATTGAAAAAGGACAGATATATGGTTTCCTTGGACAAAATGGTGCAGGTAAAACAACTACCATAAGAATGATTATGGGGCTTATAAAAGCAACTTCTGGAGAGATAGAACTCTTCTCTCAAAAGGCTTCAAATAAAAAGCTTCTTCAAAGAATAGGTTCTATGATAGAATATCCTGGATTTTATCTTAACTTAACAGCAAAAGAAAATCTAGAGATACATAGAAGAATGATGGGGGTTCAAGATAAAAAATGTATAGCAGATTCATTAAAAATAGTGGGTATAGAAAATGTAGCAAATAAAAAAGTGAGAGATTTTTCCTTAGGTATGAAACAAAGATTAGGAATAGCTAGAGCTATTTTACATCATCCTGAATTTTTAATATTGGATGAGCCTACAAATGGTCTAGATCCACTAGGAATAAAAGAAATTAGAGAATTAATTATAGACTTATGTAAAAAGCAAGGAATTACTTTCTTAGTATCCAGCCATATATTAAGTGAAATTCAGCAAATGGCAAGTAAAATAGGAATAATTCATAAGGGTGAGCTTTTAGAAGAAATAGCTTATGATGAATTACAAAAAAGAAACAGGCATTATATTAATATTAGAGTAAACGATGATAAAAAAGCTTCTTTCATTCTAGAGCAAAAGCTAAATATTAAAGATTATGTTATATGGGAAAAAAATATTTTAAGAGTTTACGAAAATTTACAGCAAGTAGCTAATATAAACAAAATATTAGTTTCAAATGACATATTTATAGATGAGATTTGCTTGAAGGTAGATAGTCTAGAGGATCACTTTATAAAACTTACGGGAGGCCAATAAATGTTTAATATAGTTTACTCAGAATTTTTAAAAATAAAAAAATCATATTTATTTATTATAACTTTAATTGCGTCAATTTTTATTCCCGTTATTCAATGCATTCAATCACTTTCAAATAATTATGATGGAGTCTCAGAGGTATTAAGATACGCACTTATGAAAGGTTACCGAGTGAATATAGAAGTAGTTTCCTTTCAGTTTTTATATACAGTTTTTTTATCTTTAATAGCTGGCTATATTTATTCCAGAGAATTCACTGATAAAACAGCTAATATAATATATTCATATCCAATTAGTAGAACAAAAATATTTATAGGTAAACTAATAACTCTATATATAATAATTATATTTATATATGTAATTCAGTTTTTAGCCGTATATTTAACAGTATACATAGCGTGGAATCAGTTACCTCCTAAGAATATTATTATTACAGATTTGAAAGTTAATATATATTCTGCACTATTACAATTTTTAATAATGCCCATACCTATATTAATAGGAAGTATATCTAAAAATATTATTTTCCCTGTAGTATATGGAATACTTGGTGCTGTGTCTTCTTCATTTATGATGTTTACGGGTATATATATGCAGTGTTCTCCTTTTATGTTACCTGCACTACCAATATATTATTTTCATATTGGAGATCCTATTGATTTTATATTAACTATTACTAATGCTGTACTTACTTTTACTATATCTATGTTTTTATGCATTTATTATTACAATAAGTTAGATATAAATTAAGCTGAGGAGGGATTAAAATGATGAATATAATATACTCTGAATTTTTAAAATTGAAAAAATCGAATATTATGCTTATAGTTTTAATTGGCGGAATAAGTATGTCATTACTTATGTTTACAGCACGACTTGTAACTGAAACACATATGTCTTTTGAAAATTACGCATATAATATTGAGCAAATAAATTATTTATTACTTTATGTAGTTTTATTTTCATTAATATCAGCCTATGTTTTTTCTAGAGAGTTTACAGAGAAAACAGCTAATGTCTTATATTGTTATCCAGTGAGTAGGATAAAAATTTTTATAGCAAAAATTTTTATAATATATATACTAATTTCTTTAGTTTATGTCATTGAGGTTGCGTCTATACTTTTAAGTTATTATTTTTTAAATGGAAATTTTCCAGCGGGGCACCTTATAATTAAGGATATAAAAGCTAATTTGTGTTCTCTTATTTTTCAATTTTTACTAGTGCCTATCCCAATTCTAATTGCAAACATAAGTAAAAATATTATGATACCAACAGTATTTGGTATATTAGCTTTCATTATATCAGGTGTTTTTTCTTCCTATTCCGGATATATCAAGTATATGCCTTTATTGACACCTTTTACTTCAGTTAAGTATTTTTACTTGTCTGAATATATTAACTTTAATTATATTATAATTTCTGGTAGTTTATGTTTTCTTTTTTTTATGACTATTTCTATATATGAATTTAACAAAAAAGATATAGATTAAGTTGTTTATACTAAGCTTAATGGAGGTTAAAATGGATAAATTTATAAAGAATACTATTTGCTTTAGTTTAATTTTTTTTACACTATTTTTTACAGGTTGCGGATCACAATATTTAGGAGGAGATAGAAACATTAAGTGGAAAAAAGATTTAAGCTATCTACAAAAGGCCCTTCCTAAGAAACATGTAAACTTATTTTTTAAAATCAGTGAAGAAAAATTTAATGAAGAAATAAATACTTTAAAAAATTCTGTGGATAATTTAAATGATGATGAAATAGTTAACGGTATATATAAAATAATTGCTTCTGTAGGTGATACCCATACATCAGCTTATAAAAAATCTTTAGATATGTACCCTTTACAATTTTATTACTTTAAAGAAGGAATTTATGTAACTAATACTATAAGTAAATATAAGGACGTGCTTTATTCAAAACTAATAAGAATAAATGGAACAGATGTGAAAAAAGTTGAACAAGCTATTCTACCTTTAGTTGCTAAGGACAATAAAGCTATGCTAAAGAAGAGTATTCCAAAATATTTAATGAATGCTGAGGTTCTCCATGGCCTTAAAATTGTATCTAACACAAAAGAGGCAACTTTCACTTTTAAAAATGAAAAGGGCAGGACCTTTGATATAAATATAGATACCATAGATATGGAAACATTTAAAGGGAAATTTATTATTGATAAATATAATGATACATATCCATTATATATGCAGAAATCAAATTTAAACTATTGGTATAAATATATTTCAAGTGAAAAAACTCTATACTTTAAATATAATAAGTGCCTTGGAGTTCAAGAGTCTAATAATGAAAAAGCTAAAAACATGGAAGAATTTACAAATGAACTTTTAAAATTTATGAACAATCATCCTATTCATAAGTTTATAATTGACATGAGAGATAATTCTGGTGGTAGTGATAAATATATAAAGCCTTTTATAACTTGGCTAAAAAATAAAAAAATAAATAACAAAAACAATCTTTTTATTATAGTAGGAAGAAAGACTTTTTCTTCAGCCATAGTTAATGCTGTTATGTTAAAAAAAGAAACTAATGCTACTTTTGTTGGAGAGCCTACTAGTGGCAGACCTAATCATTATGGAGCTGTAAAAAAATTCATACTTCCTAATTCAAAAATAGCAGTACAATATTCAACACAATTTAATAAATTATCAGAAGATAACTCTAATACTTTTATGCCTGATAAGATGATTGAAATATCTATAAAAGATTATTTAAATAAAAAAGATCCTGTTTTGGATTATATACTAAATTATAGTGTAGAAGAAAACTAAATAAAAAACTAAAATAAACATATGAAGTATAATTAAACAACTTTCAAGGACTATATTCTACAGAATGCAGTCCTTGAAAGTTGTTATTTCGTTTTAAATTTAATTTTATAGTTGTAAGTGCAAATTCTAATTTAAAGTTTCTAACATTGTCACACACGTAATATTAATTATCAATCACAATATTGTATATTATGGTATAATTATATTATGTTTAAATCTATTATAGGGAGGAAAGTAATAAAATAGGCATACAAAATCTTTTACTAAAAACGTTATAAGAGGTGTTACTATATGTTAAAGCTAAATTTTAAAAGACTTTTTACTGTATTAACTACAGTAGTATTGCTATTTTCAACAACCTTTATTTTAGCTGGTTGTTCCTTAAAAGAAAAAAATGCTATAGAAACCTTTAATGAGTATAAAGGTTATTGGCAAAAAAAAGATTATAAAAGCATGTATGGAATGTTATCTAAGGAAGCAAAATCTAAAATTACGGAAAAAAACTTTGTAGATAGATATTCTAATATTTATAATGGCATAGAGGCAAAGAATATTTCTATCGATGTAGAAACTACTGATAAAAAAGCGGAAAAGATACCTTTTTCACTAACTATGACAACTGTAGCCGGAAAGATAAATATTAAGGGCTATGAAGCAACTATGATTAAAGAGAAAACAGATAATAAAAAAGTTTGGACTATTAATTGGAGTGAAAAAATGATATTCCCTCAAATGGAGGCTAAAGACAAAGTTAGAGTTGAGACTATTCCAGCTAAAAGAGGAGAAATTCATGATAGAAATGGCTATGGACTTGCTACAAATGGAACTATCGTGTCTATTGGCGTTAAACCTAAAGATTTTAATGTAAATAAAGAAGATAATATCACAAAATTAGCTAAAATTTTAGATATAAAACCTTCAGTGATAGAAAATAAATTAAAAGCTAACAGTAATCCTGAGTACTTTGTACCTATTGTTAATATATCTCCTGATAAAAAAGATATAATTGCAGAAGCTATGAAAATTAATGGAGTAATACATCAGAAACCAGAAAGTAGAATCTATCAAGGTGGGGAAGCTATGGGTTCATTAGTAGGATACGTTGGATCTATAACAGCGGAGGAACTTAAAAAGTTGGATGGCCAAGGATACAGTGCTACTAGTATTATAGGTAAAAGAGGATTAGAGCAGGTTTATGAAAATAAATTAAGAGCTAAAGATGGTAAATTTATTTATATATCAAAACAAAAAGATGGAACTGAAACAAAAAAAATAAAAATTGCAAAAACAGAACCTAAAAATGGAGAAAACATAACTCTTTCTATAGATGCAGAACTTCAAAAGAAAATATACGAGAGTATGAATGGAGAGAAGGGGGCTTCTACAGCTATAAACCCTAAAACTGGAGAAGTTCTTGCAATGGTAAGTTCCCCATCTTTTGATCCTAATTTGTTTACAACCTATGCCCCTGAAAGCACTAAAGCACAATGGGAAAAGGATAAAAATATACAATTTGATAATAGATTCAAAGCTGCATACGCTCCTGGCTCAACATTTAAGTTATTTACTGCAGCAGCAGGATTAGAAAAAGGGAGTATAAACCCAGCAGAAGCCATTAACATACAAGGAAAGCAGTGGCAACCTGATAGTAGTTGGGGAGCATATAAGGTTACAAGAGTAGCAGACCCAGGAAAGTCAGTTAATTTAAAAGATGCCTTTATATATTCTGATAATATATATTTTGCTCAAGCGGGTCTTAAAATGGGTAAGGAGGCTTTTTTAGAAAAAGCTAAATCTTTTGGTATAGGAGAAAAAATGCCTATAGATTATCCAATTGTAAAATCTCAAATTTCTTCTGATAATAACATAAAAAACGATATTCAACTAGCAGATAGTTCTTACGGACAAGGTCAAGTATTGATGAGTCCACTACATGTAGCTTTAATGTATAGTTCCGTGGTGAATCAAGGTAATATGATGGTGCCTAGTCTACATCTTCAAAGTGATAAGAATGCTCCAAAGATATGGAAGAAAAATGTTATTTCTGAGAAAAATGCAAATATACTTTTAGAAGATCTTAAACAGGTTATAGATAATCCATCTGGTACAGGACGTGGAGTTAAAATAGATGGAGTAGCTTTGGCTGGTAAAACAGGTACAGCAGAATTGAAAAAAAGTGTTGATGATACTACTGGCGAAGAATATGGATGGCTTGTTACTATGAATACTGATAATCCTAAAATGGTACTCGCTACTATAATTGAAGATGTTAAGTCTAAAGGTGGAAGCCATTATGTTATACCTATGCAAAAGAAAGTTTTGCAATATTACTTTATTCAAAAGGGTAAAAACTAACAAATTATACCTATATCATTCATTGACTTTGGAAAATAAACCATATATAATAAATTTAGATTGAACTACGAAAGTTCGATTAATGCCTTATAATTTATATAGGTAATATATAAGTATATTAACCACGAAGGTTATAATCATGGAAGTTTTATGATTTAATTTTCGTGGCTTTTTTATTCTCTAGACAGATGAGAGATATGTTTTAGTTTTCATAAAGGATTAAGGGGGAATTGATTATGGATAATGGTATTTTTGAAGAAATGTGGAAAGGTTCGTTTTCAGAGGATCTATCTGAAATACAAAACTTTTGGGATTTACGTGCGGAGGATTTTAATGAAAACTCTACAAAAAAAGAAACACAAATGAGAAAATTAGATTTAATAGAGTTCCTTTTTTCAAAAGGGGCTTTAAATAAAGAAAATAATATTTTAGATATTGGCTGTGGGCCTGGTAAATATTCAATGGAATTTGCAAAGATTGCAGAAAGTGTAATGGGTGTTGATATATCTCCTAAAATGATTGAATATGCTGAAAAAAATGTAAAAAGCCAAGGATTAAACAATGTAAGTTTTAAACTTATTCCATGGCAAAATTTAAATATAGAAGAATTAGGATGGAATAAAAAATTTGATCTTTCCTTTGCTTCTATGAGCCCTGCTATAAATAGTAAAGAGACCCTTCTTAAGATGATTGAAACCTCTAAAAATTACTGTTTTATTAGCGGTTTTGTACATAGAAATAATAATATTTATGATGAGTTATCAAAAAAACTTTTTGGACAAGAACAAAAAAATAAGAAAAAAGTTGGCAATAGCATTTATTGTGCTTTTAATATCCTTTGGAACCTTGGTTTTCATCCCGAAATAACTTATAAAGATGTAGTATGGAGAAAAGAATGTACCGTTGAAAAAGCAACCGAATCTTATATTTTACAATTTAGTAAGCAAGGTTCAGATGATAAGCATTTAAAAGAAAAAATTAAAGATTATTTAGAAACTATAAGTAAGAATGATAAGATAAAGGAAACAACTAAAGCTAAAATTGCTTGGATGTTTTGGAAAGTATCGTAGAATCTATAATTACAATTTCACTATTTCAAAGATAGAAAAGACATTAAAAATCACGGCTACATTCACCGGATTTTTAATGTCTTTTCTATCTTTTCTTCCCACCACCCAAAGGCAACCTTGCCTTTAGCAGGCTCATTTGGCGATTTTGGATTTGATAAAAACCCCTTATATCTTATTGACATTTTATTTACAGCATGATACTATATCATTAAATGATATATCTTTTAATGATATAGTATAAGAATTGGAGTGATTACATGGCAAGACGTAATACACTGGAAGAAGGATACTTAACAGATGCTTATTATTATTTATTATTATGTATGCTAAAACCTATTCATGGATATGCCATGATGGAGCGAGTTAAAGAAATCTCAGATAATAGTTTTGAAATTGGTCCTGCTAATTTGTATACTTCACTTAAAAAGCTTTTAGATGCGAGATTAATTAGGTTAGTTTCAGAAGAGCAAGGTGAGAGAAAAACATATGAGATTCAAAAAAAAGGTAAAACACTTTTAATGAAGGACTATTTAAGACGTAAAGAAATGGTTTCTCATGCAGAAAAAGTTATAAAAGGAATGGGGGATTATTATGAATAAAAATATACGGAAAATGAGTAATAATGGATGGGATATATCAAAAAATACTATGCTAGATAAAATGTCTCAATGGGCAAAAGAGGGGTGGCTGCTTCATTCAAGCTCAATTTTTTCCTTTGAGTTTATAAAGGGTGAACCTCAGGATTTAATATATACTATGGATTTTCAGGAACATATTGATGATTTAGATGAATATTTGATGATTTTTAAGCATGCTGGCTGGGAATTTGTTTGTGAATCTTATGGTTATCGAATTTTCAAAGCATCACCAGGAACGCTGCCAATATATACAGATCCAACACCATTAGAAGAGGCTAGAAAAAAGCGTGTTAATATAAATATATTCTTACTGGTTTTCAGCATTGCACTGATGGCTGTATTTAGTTTCATTGGACATCGTATAGAAGGTGGCGCTGGAGAAATTTTTTTCATAATTTTAGTTGGAATAGCTGCAGCATCATTTGGATGGAACATTACATGGTTCTATGGATTGCATTTTAGAAAAAATAAATAGATAAGGATATTTTTAATACAAAACCTTAATGGACACGTAATTAATAAATTATTTCAATAACTTATTTTAATATATGGGGGGCAAATATAATGCATTCAATAAAATCAATTCTAGAAGAGTTCGGCTTAGATCCAAAGAAAGAAATATCGGAATCACTAAAAGGTGTTGATTATCCAAAAGATTATGACCCTATTAATGACTTTCATAAAGAAATAATTGAAAAAAGTAAATTTATTAATAATCTTATTCAAAATGGTTTTTTAGAAGACGACATTTCAAAATTTAATGTCTTAGAAATTGGAGGGGGAATTTGTAGTACTGCAGCATCATTTGCAAATAAGTGCAATACTGTAATTTCATTTGAATTAGAGAAAGTACATTGTTTATATGCTAAAAGGTGCAAAGAACATTTTAACATAGAAAATTTAGCTGTGTATTTAGGGAGTATTACCGATATAGAAGGAAATGAGCATTATACAATAAAAAATAATTCAGTAGATATAATAATTTCTTATTCAGGAATGTTTAGATATACTGTTTTAGATAGTTTAGACATAATACATAAAATGTTAAAACCTAATGGAAAATTTATTTGTGTATATCCAAGATTCTGGACAAACTCTACTGAAATAAATAGCATTGATAAAAAGCTTTTAACTAGAGCATTATCTAAAAATGAAAATTGGAATGAATTTCAAAATAAGTTTAAAGAAAAACTTAAAAATTTAAATTTTGTAATAGAGCATCATGGAGTATTAAAAAACCAAGAAATGATGCCAATAGGTGGTGATGTGATAATTGGATCGAATATTGCTTCTTCAAGGAAAGAGTATTCAAATAATCCTATTAATGGACTTGCTTTTGGGAAAACACTTATAACATGTAATACTCTAATATGTCATAAATTATAAAAGAAGTTATTTTTATTACGTGAGGAGATATAGGGGAATGAACATAGAGCTTAGAAGAGTAACTGTTGAAGATAAAGAAATACTTAAAAATTTACTAGAGAAATATGATTATGAATTTTCGCAATGGGATAATAGAGATGTAAACAAACTTGGTTTATATGGATATGATTATCTTGATTGTTATTGGACAGAAGAAAATAGATGGGCTTTTTTCATTGTTGTAGATGAAAACTTGGCGGGATTTGTAATGGTAAATGATTATCCTGAAGTAGATGAAAAAACTGATTATTCTTTGGCAGAATTCTTTGTAATGTATAAATATCGTCGTAGTGGTATAGGAAAATTTGTTGCTATGAAAGTGTTTGATATGTTTCATGGAAAATGGCAATTGAAAAGACATCCTAAAAATATAGCATCTGTACACTTTTGGAATAAAGTTATTTCGGAATATACAAAAGATAACTATAAACTTATTGAGTCATACCCTAATTCAGAATATGATGATGGAACTTTAGGGGATATATTTTTATTTGAAAATTAATCTTTAGAAAATCGAATATAGTCCCATAAGAGGGATTTGGAGTAAATGGATTAATTTATTACTATATAGAAAAAGGCAATGATGTGATTTGGTTTGGAAATCAAGATTTCTGCACCGGCTCAGTAGAGTGAGATATACACGCTTTAATAGTTTGCAAGATACAACATAAAAGACTTGGACAATTGTCCAAGTCTTTTGCGTATAGTTTTATTTTATATTTGTTGGACATATTATTAGGTTAAAAGCTCCTTATAGATTTTATTTGCTTCCTTATATTTTCGTCTTTTCTCAAGATATTCAATTAATTTAATTTTAATTGATTTCCAAAATTCTATATAATTTATACCTTGATAATAAGGTAAAATTTTCTGAGTTACTTCTTCATAAAATAGTTCTTCTTCAATGTGAAAGATACTTAAATTTAAAAAATACAACCAATAATAATATTTGGAATTTTTATGTTCTTCTACTAAATAAGTAGAGAATATTTTTTTACATTCTTCAAGCTTGTTTAGCTTTATGCATGCCTCTACATAATTGGATGCTGGTAAAAGTGGATCATGTGGTGTATGAAGAGCTTTTTTTGACCAAAGAACACTTTCATTATATTTTTTTAGGTGCAAGTATAAATCAGATAGATTGGTATATACATGCCATAATATATCATCAATATTAAAATATTCTCCACCTGTTAATGCTGCTTTAAAATGTTTTTCTGACTCATCGTGTATGTTTAAAAAATTATAGCATATTCCTAAGTAATTATGACACCACAAAGCATTTAGGTATCTTCCATTTCTTTCATAGCTTTCTAATGACTTTTCAAGATAATAAACTCCCTTTAAGGGCTTATCATCAAAACAATAAGAAAAGCCTAAATGATAGTTAATCCAAGGTGTGTCTTTTATTTTATTAGCCGCTAGTAGCCTTTGAATTCCTTCATCATGATCTTTATATTTAAATATAAGTTTTCCTGACATAAACATATAAAGATACTTAAGTTCTTCACTTAAAGATGAATAAATTTTATCTAAAGTTAGTACATCCTGTTTCAAATCTGTATAGCTTTTTTTATCCAAAAGAAAATTGTAAATAAATTTATATATTGTATATTCAATATTATAGGGAGATAAAATTATCAAATACTCCATGCTGGAGATTTCTTGATATATGGCCCTAGCATTATCATAATTTAAGTTTTCTATTTCAAACATCATGTTATAAAATTTCTGCCTTATTGCACCCATATCATAAATTTCCTTTATCTCGTGAATATTCATTTTTTTAAGAAGTGCTTCTATTATTTCTCCACGAAGAAGTTTTTTACCACTTTCGAAATAGCTTAAGTGGCTTGTAGAGCATACTCCGTGTGCCAGTGCTTCTTGAGTGTACTGATTTTGCAGCCTGTTGTATTTTATCCAAGCAGATAAGAAATCATATTCAAATTCTTTGTTAAAAATTTTTACTGTACCTTTCATAACATACTCTCCTTGTACCAATTAGCTAAGTAATAAGTCAATACGCTAGTCTATTTTGCGTCATACTGCATCAGCAGAACCCGACGCTAGTCCTACCAAAGGCGGAAACTGCTTCCTTGTCTGACACAAAATATACTAGCATCTTTGACTTGTTATTTCTTTTCATTCACTTAATGCCGAGTTTTAAATAAACTAATAGTTCATTTAAATAAAATATAAAGGTATATTTCACTATAATTAGTCAACTTTACATACAATTATAGCATTAAAGATAACTTTTAAGTAAGAATTTTTCAAGATATATTCTTTGACTTTAATAATTCAGTCTCTTAAAATTTAAATAAGGATAGATTTACAATATAAAAAATTTATTAATGAGGAATTTATAATATTAAAAAATATTATAAATATAAGTTTATAACTTAATTGAAAATATTTAATTATTTCATTGTATATGATTGGGGGATAAGTTAATGGAAAAAATAAAGAATTATTTTAAACCCTATAGGGGGCTGCCTAGAAGTATATATGTAATTTTTTTTGCTTCTATCGTTAATAGTATGGGCAATTTAGTAGGTCCTTTCTTAACATTGTTCTTAACGTATAAGATAGGCATAAGCGTTTCGGTAGTTGGAATTATAGTTGCTGTAAATTCAGCTTTGGGAATGATTGGAGCAATGATAGGTGGTAAACTAGTTGATACCCTAGGTAGGAAAAAGATACTTATGATATTTAGAACGGCATCGGGTGTAGGATATGTTATATGTGCCTTTGCAAAGATGCCAGTTATTATTACTTTATTATTAATGCTTTCAAGTTTTCTAGGAGGATTTTCTCAGCCTGTGTACAGTACTATAATTACAGATTTAACAGAAGGGGAGGAAAGAAAAGCTGCCTTTTCACTAGAATACATGGCTATTAATATAGGCTTTTCAGTAGGACCACTTTTAGCAGGATTTCTATATGAAAATTATTTGACATGGCTCTTCTTGGGTGATGCGATTACTACCATTATATCTGTATTCCTTATATTGATGTTTGTACCTGAGACTATGCCAACTAAGAAAGAACTTGAAAAATTAAAGGGAAAAACTTTTGAAAGTGCAGAAGAGGGAGGCTTATTATCAGCACTTATAAAAAGGCCAGTATTATTGATATTTTCCTTTATTATAGTTATATACTTTATAGTATTTTCACAGTTTAACTTTGGACTTTCACTTCAGGTTGGAGATATTTTTAATGCTAGAGGAGCTAAGATTTTTGGAATGCTTATGACTATAAATGCAGTACTGTGCAGTACTGTTACCATATTTATAACTTCAGCAATAAAAAATATAAAAGCTTCACTTAGTATAGCCATTGGAGGACTACTATATGCTGTTGGTTTTGGCATGATATTCTTTATAGATAAATTCTATATGTTTATTATTTCTACAATCATTTGGACTATAGGTGAAATACTGGTTTCAACTAATACAAGTGTATATATTGCAGAGCATACTCCTATTACCCATAGAGGAAGATTTAATTCTGTTTTCCCTATTATAAGAAAATTGGGATTTATGATTGGTCCAATTATGGCAGGAACCTACATTAAACATAGTAATATAAGAAATTTATGGCTCTTAATAGGTGTTTTATCTCTAGTAGCTTCCTTATTGATGTATATATTATACACAAAGGATAACGTTTATTTAGAGAAACAAAAATAAGAAAAATTTAGAGAAAGCACTTAAATGGCTTTCAAATAATATATTAAAATGTACTTCGGAAGAAAATATATTTATTACAGCAAATTTCCCAAGAGTTTTATATAAGGTAGCTGCAGAAATGGGATGGAGACAGGCTATTAAAGAAAATGGACTAAAGAGAAAAGATTTATTTTTAAGAAAATAATAATGGCAAATAGGAAGTTTGTGAATTATCCATTTTTTGCTTTACATCCCTTAATATGTATAATATAATAAATACATACATTAAGCAACATGTGTTGCGCAACGTATGTTACTAGAAAGGAGTCAATATGCCACCAAATATAAAAATAAATAAAGATATGGTAGTTCATGCAGGCTTTGAACTGGTTAGAAAACAGGGATTTAACTGTTTAAATGCAAGAAGTCTTGCAGCTAAATTAAACTGCTCAGCAAAACCATTATTTAGATTATATGAAAATATGGATGCTTGTAAAGCTGATATCCTGACAGAAGTTTGTAATTTTTATAATACTTTTATAGAGCAGCATATAAAACAGGATGACCAATTATTAACTATCAGTGTAGCATATGCAGAACTGGCGCGGGCCGAACATAATATATTTGAAGCGATGTTTGTATCAAATGTAAATTCACCTTGGAGTATTACAGATGTATTGGAAGCTGAATGGAATCAAGGAGTTATTAAACAAACAATGAATAAATATAACATTTCTAGAATAAGGGCAAAAAACTTATTTCGTGATACATGGCTGTATACACATGGAGTTGCAACACAAATATATGGGAATGCTATAATTTTATCTACTGAGGAGATAAAAGAATTAATTACACATGCAATTAAGTGTTTTTTAAAAGGGGATTAGTAAAATGGATGAAAAAGATATGGAATTTTTAGACGGTCTTAAGGCATGGCTTGAAGAAACAAAAGATATAAAACTAGAAGCAATGGATAAGTTTTTTGAAGTACGGGTTGATGGCTATGAAGAACATATGTCTTCGTGGAAAGAATATTATGAATGGATGGCACAACTCATTCCAGAAGATGCAAAGGAGCTGTTAGATATTGGGTGTGGAACTGGACTAGAGCTAGACAATATTTTTAAAAGATTTCCTGACATAAAAGTAACAGGTATTGATTTGGCAAAGTCTATGTTACATGAACTTAAAAAAAAGCATAAAGATAGGAATCTTTCACTAATCTGTGAAGATTATTTTGCTGTACCTTTTGGAAAGGAATGTTTCGATGTAGCAGTGTCTTTTCAAACATTACATCACTTTGAACCAGAAAAGAAAATTGTTATTTTTAAAAAGTTATACGATAGCTTGAGAGATGGCGGCTGTTATATTGAATGCGATTATATTGCAAGAACCCAAGAACAAGAGGAATTATTGTTTGCTGAATGTAACCGCAGAAGAAAGCGAGATAATATTTCGGAAGATATGTTTGTACATTTTGATACACCTTTAACGCTAGAACATGAATTTAGTTTAATGAAACAAGCAGGATTTGAAAAAGTTGAATTACTGGGATACAAGGGAGACAATGATACCCCAATGATTGTTGCAACTAAGAATTCGGAAACTATTAATGAATAAGCAAATTTATAGTTGTGTTAAGCCCACTATTCATATTTAACATATCTATTGAAAAAATGAATAGTATTTTAAAACACTGTATTATTCAAAAATGAATTCTACGGTGCTTTTTATCACAATAAAAAGATATTATTATTGTAAAAATTTATATGTAGATATAAAATATAGGTAATAGTTACGATATATTAGTTATATAAATCTATTTTAAACTACGGTAGGTGAGAATATGAAAGAAAAATTAAAAAAAATAATTAAACCATATAAACAAAACTATATTAGAGAAATAAGAAAAAATATAGGACATGCCCCGTTAATGACTACTGCTTGTGGAGTAATAATTGAAAATTCAAAAGGGGAGATTTTGCTACAGCAAAGAAAAGATAATAAAAAATGGGGTATTCCTGGTGGTGCCATGGAAATAGGGGAGAAATATATTGATGTTGCTAAAAGAGAAGTATTTGAAGAAGTAGGTATTGAAATAGAAAATCTATGTCTTTTGGGGATATATTCTGGTGAAGACAGGATAATAGTATATCCCAATAATGATATTTGTTGTGTTACAAGTATAGTATTTAAAACTACAGAGTATAAAGGTGAAATTTTGCAAGAAACAGATGAAACTTTAAGACATATTTTCTTTAATAAAGATAATTTACCAGATGAAATAAATGAGTTTGATAAGAATTATATTGAGGATTGGAAAAGAAATATTAATGAAGTCATAGTAAATTAAACAGATCTAGTACTAAAAATGTTATGTGGAACCAAGATAATCCCATTATCATTGATTGGGAAGTAGCTGGATATGTAAATCCCATGCAACAATTAACGGAAACGGCTATTTATTGGGCTGAAGATGAAAAAGGAAACATTAATAAAGAAAAATTTTTATCATTTATAAGTGGATATAAAGCGAGATGCGGAAAACTAGAGGCAAAGGGGATACATGTAATAATTATTAAAGGGGAGATTTATTATGAAGGCAATATGTATTATAGGAAGTCCAAAACCTAATGGTAGCACAGCATGTGTAACAGATAAAATTATAGAAGGAATGAAAAGAAACAACATTAATGTTAAGAAATACGTACTTGGAGAAATGAACATAAATTATTGTAAAGGGTGCATGAAGTGCTATAAGACAAAAAAATGTATTCAAAATGATGATATGAATATAATAATTAATGATTTAATCCAGGCGGATATTGTGGTAATTGCTTCACCCTCATATTGGGGAGATGTTACTGGACAATTGAAAGTGTTCTTTGATAGATCAACGCCATTATCTGATACAAATGGTGACACAATCATTCCTAAGGGCAAGATTGGAGTTTCTGTAGCTGTTAGAACAGGCAGTAGAATTGAAGAAAACATGCACTTAATTCACACCATAGAGCATTACTATGGCCATTTAGGAATAAAACCAGTAAAAAGATTTACCGTAGAAGGTGTACAAGTCAAAGAAGATTTTGAACAAAAAGAACAAAAAGTTAAAGAAGCTTTTGAACTAGGAATGAATATTTTGGAAAACATAACCCAAAAGTAAACTACTTACCACTTGATTACGCTAAGATGAAAATTTTTAGTATCTAGCACTAGATTTTTTCCTGTTTCATAGAATATTTATATTAAAATCCAAAAGAGTATCTTCGATTTTGAAGATACTCTTTTAACGTTATAAAATACATTGACAACAATATATGCCAATGGTATAATAAACAATTATACTCATATATTTTATATCATAACACATTTAAAACTGGATGTCAATACTTTTTTGAAAGGAAGTTTTAAAATTGAAAAATTCTATTGATTTATTTAAAAACAATTTACTAGAAAAGCAGTTTTTTAATGCTGTGCTTAAGTGTAATGAATTTACAAGTGAATATGGACTAAAGCTCAAAGAGGAGGATGTAAAAGAAATTATTAAAACAAGAAATATGTCTCTTAAAAATAGTGCAAGAATAGAATTCAATGGGCAAATTATAACTAAAATTATTATAGCTTTTTGTGATTCACCATATATATCACAATATAATTACAGTGACACAATAAATGAACTTGTAGAAATTTTTTATAATTATAAGAATGAAACTTTAGATTATATAAGTGATGATGAATTAATAGATATTATGAAAGAATATTTTAACAACTATTGCCAAGGATCGTTAGAACTTTTAGAAGGAAAAGTATTATACAAAATTGCTGATAATATAAGACATGGTGTAAAAGACTATACAAATCTTGATAATGAAAAGGATTGATATGTTATGGGTAAAGAAAATAAGCTTCAAAAATATAGACATTGTATAGATGAAAATTTCAGAGAAGAGTGTTTCTTTGAGGATGTTTTGATAAACTGTTATGAAAATAATTTAATAGATAATGAGACTTTATCTAGGATATATTATGAAAGAATGGAGATTTTAAAAGTTAAATTAAAATATTATACAAAAGATGAGAGTAGCTCAGTTATGGTGGAAGTAGCTGAAAGTCTTTTACAGTGTATTGATTATACCATAGGAATTTATTTAAAAACTTTTGATAATATAGAATTGGTAATAGAAGAATTAAAAAATAAAAGTTTAGATTATATTGTAAAAATGGGACATGATTTAATTAAGGAAAAAGTATTAGAAGGAAAGAAGTTATTGCAAGAAATCAACAAGAATAAGCTTAAAGTTGATAATTATTCATATAACGATACTATAGATTATGGTATTCCTCTATTTTTTAAAGAATATGAAGACTTTTTTGCAGCACACGAAACTCCAGGATCAATAGATTATCAACTTTGTATGGATAATATGAACTATGTGGGTATTGAATATATATATAATTACTTAAAAATATTATTCTTAGAAAATGAGTTTTGTAAGAATTTTGATATTTGTGAAATTATTAATTTGCTAAAAGGGTACGATAGGAAATGTGAACTATTATTAATAAACATATTTGAGCTAGTATTAATTAATTCCCTAGGTATAATTATATGTGATAAATCTTTGATAAATCTTGATATTAATAGCATGGATAGGGCACATATAAAAACTAAGTTAGGCAAATTATCTTTAGAGGAATTACAAAAAAAGTTATTAAAATATGCAAAAATATGTTGTGAAATTTTAGATATTAAAGATATAGCATTAATAGATTATATTACAAAGTCTACACTAAAAATAAGCTTATTTATAAATGAAAGCATTAAAATAGATAAATTAGAAACAGTCTTTATCTCCTTCAACAAAGATTGCGGAAATGAATTTATTAAATATATAGATGGGGAAAAAATAAGTAACTCAGTGTTTAAAAAATTAAGTGAAGAAATTCGAGAGTGTTCTTCTGTTCAAGATAAAATTACATTAATTAAAAATAACATAAAAAGCTTAGAAGATTTAGTGGATATGTTAAGTGCCGAATGTTTATTTGGAGATGAATATAATATGTATTTTAAAAGTTTATCTCAAACGGAAATTGTACTTTTATCAAAGTACATATCTGATTTAAGTTTTGAAGGAGAGTATGAAAAAGAATGGTATTTTCAATTTAATAATTACCTTGCCAGTTTTAGCGAAAAAGAACGTTTGGCTATAAGGAAGTTTAAGGAAAGAATAGAGTTAATTTAGCAAATATAGCCTTTGGAAAAGCTATATTTATAATTTAACTTATATTATAACTCTCTTAATGAGTCAATATATTATATTGCAAAAACGTGAAGTTGTCAATGTTTTTTTCAAAAAAGCATGAAAAATCTTATTCATATTAGTTAATATGTCTTAGTCTCATTTCAAAGCTTTTCGTTCGTTTGTAAAGTCTCAAGTAAATACATATAATTAGTTTTATTAATTACAAGATTTACAAAATGAAATGGGCGATTTAATTATGTTATCAATGTTAATAGATTTATCATTAAGTGACAAAAATCAATATGGCACTAAGGCAAGTTCATTAGGTGAGCTAATGAACAATGGAGAAGAAGTTCCAAATGGATTTGCACTATCTTCAGAGTTTTTTATTGAGTTTCTTAAGTATAATAATTTTCATTATAGCATTCAAGACTACGTAGCTTGTAATGAAGAAATCTACAATTTTATATTAAATGGGCAGTTTTCTTGTAAAATGGAGACAAGCCTTCTTAGATTTTTCAACAACATACAAACTAAAGAAGTCCAAGAAAAATTTGTAGTAAGATCCTCTGCATTAAGTGAAGATAATGACACATATAGTATGGCAGGTATGTTTTCTTCATACATAAACTTAAATTCTTTTGAAGAAGTTAAAAATTGTATAAAAAAGTGTTATGCTTCACTGTTTAATGATAAAGTCATAGAATATTTTGTAAATAATAATTTAATTTTTGAAGATTTGAAAATGTGTATAATAGTCCAGAATTTTATTTTAGGAGATTATTCTGGAGTTAATTTTTCAGTTGATACTATTGATATGAATGAAGACATAATGCATATTAATGCAGTAAATGGCTTATGTGATAATTATGTTAGTGGTAAAGCTAGTTCAGCTTTTTATAAAATCAACAAAAAAAATGGTGAAATACTTGATAAAAAAATTCCAGAAAACTTTCTTTCTCCATCAAAGAATATAATAAAAAGGTTATATGAAATCACATTGAAAATAGAAAGAATTTTTGGTAAATATCAAGATGTGGAATGGACCATTACCAATGATAAGATTTATATACTACAAGCTAGAGCTATTACCACCTTTAAAATTAAGAATTTCCAATTTAATTGGCAAAAAGAAGAGGATGATAACTATACTTGGTATAGAGAAAGTGATATACCTTATAAACCTTTAATTAATGAATTAAACCTAATACAGGGAGATGCATTAAATTCAGGCTTTTATGCAACAGGTTTTCAAGACTTTTATACTGAATATTGTGTACAAAATGGTTACTTCTTTTATAGAGATAAAAAAATGCTAAATAGGGAGTATCAAGAACAAAACTTTTTAGCTATGATAGATGAGCTACATAATAAATATAAGAATATATTTCAAGATGTTGTGCTACCAGAATTATTGTGTATTAAAAAAGATTTAGATAATTATATACGAAAAGAGTTATCACCACAAGAAGTGTTAATATTCTTGGAGAAATCCATTAGCTACATGAATTTTCTATCCGCAAATCATCAGCCAGTTACCCATGGATGCGATTACCTAGACACTTTCATGGAATATTACAAAAGTATAAATGATGATTATACTGTAGAGGATTTTTATGATTTAGTATTTAATGTTAGTATACTAAATAAAGAAAGAGAATTTTATATTGCTATGGCTAATGAAGTAAATTCAAATGCAATTTTAAATAAAATGTTTAAAAATTGCCAGTATAATGAACTTCTATATTCAAGACTCACTAGAATTTCTGAAAGTAAAAATCTACTGAAATTAATAAAAGATTACATAGCTTTATTTGGAATTTGTAACTTAGATATTGATGTTAATAGCCCTTATTTAGAGCCTTTATTAATGGAAGCCCCTTCTAAAGTAATAGGACATATCCGTGGATTTTTAGACCTTAATATTAAAAATTTTAAAGCTTCAATAGAAAATTCTTTAAAAAATAAAAAAAGAATTAAAGCGAATATATTGAGAAATTTAGATAAAAAAGAAGTTGAAGAATTTTTAAATAAACTTACTTTAGCAGAAAAAGCATATTTGGCAAGAGATGACCATCATTATTACTTTGAACGTATGACAAAGTCATACTTACGTCTAGCATTAGGAGAGACTACAAAGATATTAATGAAAAATAAGCAGATACAAAATAAATCAGACATATATTTTCTTACTCTTAATGAAATTAAAATGGGGTTATTAAATAGTACTGATTTTAGGGAGCTTATAAATGAAAGAAAAAAGCTATACAATTATCAAAAGAAATTATTTGCACCACCTACTATTGGAAGAAATCATACTGAAAATACGGATTGCATAAACGAAAATAACGAACAAGATAAAGAAGGCTTCTGTGAAGATGCTATAGTTTTAAAGGGACTTTCAGGGTTAAGAAAAAAAGTTAATGGAAAGGTTAAAATTGGAATGCCTGCTTATTTAGAAGAAAATAGTATATTAGTAGTTCCTTTTACACGCTGTGGAGAGCTTGAGCCTATAGTGAATTTCGTAAAAGGCATTATTGTAGAGGTAGGTTCACCATTTGAGCATTTAGGAATTCTTGCCAGAGAAATGAATATACCAGTTATATATAATGTTAGAAATATAATGACCTATGTTAGGGATGGGGATGAAGCTACATTAGATGGTTTTACTGGAGAAATTAAAATAATAAGAAAGAACTAATAAATATAAATAATACATTATATAAATATATACCAAGCCCTCCCATATTATAATTTTTATAAAAGGAACTTTTTTATACTCACTTTATCGTCACATAGATAGTTTATAAGTTGTATTGTGTTAATTTAAAATATGTACAATTATAGCATATAATGGTATGATGCTTTTAGATACCATTATATAATAATGCAATTAAATAGTTGAAAAATCAAAGAGTTTACTGAATTTTATATATTAAGGGGAGATATAAAAATGAACTATCCATTTGATTGTATAAGTAAACTGGTTTTTGTCCATACGGAAATTCAGAGTGCAGATATAATTTTGGTACCAGGAGGAAGCCATCCTCAATTGATGGAAAAGGCAGCAGAACTATATAAGAAGGGATTAGCACCATATATATTACCAAGTGGCTCAGTTAATCCTAAAATACCAGAATATAACTCAGAATGGGAATTTTTAAAATGTCTGGGAGTAAAATCAGGTGTACCAGAAGAAAAAATACTAAAGGAAAATCGAGCAAGAAATACTTTTGAAAATGCAGAATTTTCATGGAAAGTAATAAAAGAAAGTAATTTGCCAATAAAAAAAGCTATCTTAGTTTGTAAGGCTTATCATTCAAGACGTGCATTATTAACATATCAATTATTATTTCCAAAGGATATAGAATTTTTTGTTGCAACTGTTCCTGACAAAAGAAGAATTGAAAAAGATAATTGGTTTTTAGATGAAGAAAAAATAAAAATCGTTATGGGTGAAGTTGTAAAAATAGGTAAATACTTTGAGGATTATATAAAAAAGTTTCATGCTAAATAAGAGCTAAATAGTAATTCATTATACGAAAATATATTTTAAAGAGGTATGCTTATGATAATAAGAGAGTATAGAGATAATGATAATTTAGCATGGGTAAGATGCAGAGTTTTATCCTTTTTAGATAGCGCATATTTTGATAATGTATTAAGAGAAAAGGAACATTACCAAAACCCATCAATTGAATTAGTAGCGGAGGCAGATGGAAAAATAATAGGTTTAATTGATATAGAATATGAGATAGAAAAAGGCTCAGTATGCTATTATACAAGTGAATTAGGTGGAGTTATATGGCACCTAGCAGTATTACCTGAATATAGAGGCCAAGGAATAGCAACTTCCTTATTATATAAAGCAATAAGGAAATTAAAGACTAAAAACATAAAAAAGATTGAAGCATGGACACGGGACGACAAATGGGTGAATGATTGGTATAAAAGAAGGGGATTTATCCTTAAGGAATCATATTTACATGTTTATACCGAAGGAAAAGAATGTGGTGAGATTGCTGAATCAAAAATAGAAAATTTATTTATATGTAATTGTTTTGCTCACTATGTAGGGAAAAATACAGATGAAATAAAGAAAGAATTTAAAAGAGTACATGAATGTAACTTTTATGAACTAATATTTTAAAAGAGGCTGTCGCATTAAAGAATTCACATACAATAAGTTTAAAGTTAACACAATATATAGTAGGATTTATTCTTAGTGCGACAGCTCCTTTTAAAATAATTAACTAGATTATATAAAATATGAAGTAACAGAGGAATTTTATGAGTAAAAAACTAAAATTATTACTATACATACTCATTTAACTTTATTTTCATATTTAATATGCATAGGCAATACTCCATAATGATTTCCTATTACAAAACCTTTCTTTATAGCATAAATTACGTCTTCTTAATGCTTTGCAATATTTTCACCAATACAGAAGAAAAGAGCTTGTATATTTCTTTTTCAAAGAAAAATCCATCTTTTATTAAAATTCTTAATTGATGTATCGTCAATGGTTAAATAAACTTATAATATAAATAATATTATCTTATGTATTCAGTTACTAAATCAGTAAAAAGAACACCTTCTAAATGGTCTATTTCATGGCAGAAACATTTTGCTAAATCTCCTGCGCCTGTTAATGTGATTTTTTCTCCATTTTCATTTAATGCTTCTACCGTTACTTTATATGGTCTTTTTAATTTTCCCCATGTATTAGGAATGCTTAAACATCCCTCTATAACTTCCTGAACTCCTTCTTGTTTAATTATCTTTGGATTTACTAATTTTATAAGTCCTTGCCCCATATCTATTACAACCAATCGCTTTAATATACCTACTTGTGGTGCAGCTAATCCACCACCATTTTCTGTACTATACATAGTATCTGCCATGTCAGCTAATATTTGTCTTACTTTATCGTCTACAACTTCAACTACCTTACTCTTTTTTCTTAATATTTCATCGTCAAACAATCTAATTTGTCTTAATGCCATCTAAATTACACCTCTACTTTTTTCTGCTCTTGATTTTCTTTCACTTTCCTCAAAAAGAAAAATTTCTTCTATAGTACCATTGAATACCTTAGCAATATCGTAAGCTAACCAAATAGATGGTTCAAATTTTCCTGTTTCAATAGCATTAATTGCTTGCCTTGATACTCCTACCAGTTCACCTAATTGCTCCTGAGTTAACCCTAGTTCTTCAAGGAATTGCTTCAATTTATTTTTCATTAAATATCACTCCTGTAATGTTGACCTTACATTATAAATATAATATTATTTAATTTCCATGTCAAGTTAACATTACATTTAGATAGAGTTAATTTACTGTAGGAAAATGAACGATAGAAATCACCCTGAATAAAATAAAGATTTGAATTAATAAAAATATATAACTATTCTATCTCATATTATACCATGATTTCATATTTATGTATCAAATAATGACCATATTATTTAGTTTCACATGCCTATTATTGACCTTAATGCATTGTATAATCCAGTCTTTTGACCTCTGTCAATAGCCGTCAGGCTGATATCATACGGACTCTTAGATTTATTTGCTGAACATCTTAATTCGCTGATTAATTTATCCTGTATATGCTCTTTGTTTTCTCTCTTTTTCTTAATTTTTTGAGCCATCACAAGATCATATATTTTGCCGCCATTTTTCTTATATATTAATAATTTAGACATCTGAGATACTCCTATTTTACTCCAGCCTCTTGGTCTACTACTTAATCGTTCAGAAAATATATGGCTAATATGGCCTTCGGCACTGCATCCTATTATTTCATAACCTTTATCAGCTTTTATTTCTATACCATCCCAGTTATTTAGGATGTAACGTTGAGCTTCTTTTACTGCTTGTATTTTTGTTTCATTTTCAGTTAAACTTATTATTTTTTTGAACACTTTTCGTGTTTCTTCTCTATCGGGCCAATCTATAGCATCCTTTAATTCTTGTGCAATTAATTCATTATTTAAGTGTGCTGTTGCAGTTCTTAAGTATTTACTTAAATGATAAGAATCCAGTACAAATTTACTCTTTGGAATCCAATTTACTCCTTCACGTATCCATGAAGCACCATCACCAGATAAATATATTGTTTCGATAAAATCAGTATTATATTGATCATAAATATAATTTGCTACTTCAAGCCATAAATCTTCCGATTTTTTATACATGCCACCAAAATAACGTAAATTTTTCAATACTTTTCTTGCTTTGCTGCTTTTATCTTGATCAATGCCTTCATGTACATATACTAATTTAGGCATAGCTATATTTCGCATATTTTGCTTATTATTGTTATTATTTTTACTTTGAAGATGTACATGATCTTCATCCGCTTCTACATACAATATTCTAATATTTCTTTTTTTAGATTCCTTAATTTTAGGTTGAACTACATCAACATTATGTATTTTATCCATAACAGCTTGTTTGCTTATTTTATCAGTGTAAGATGCCTTCTCACCTGCTTTTCTATAACTACTTTCTAACGCTTCTTCAATTGCATTAATAACAACATCTGAACTCACTCTATCGTGAGGTTCTATTCCACTAACGCTATCAACAAGATACTGTCTTTTTCCATCTTGTTTAGATTTAAAATACGTTCTCTTATAATTTATCATTCCAAAACTAGTCAATAAACTTGTTTTGTCTTTTCTGATTATCTCATAATATTGTTTCCTTATCCCGCTGCTACGCAGATAATCATCCATATCCTTCAAAACCTCTATCAGTATATTTCTACCTAGTTCAAATAGATTTTCTTTTAAATCTATAATCAAATCAGCAATATCCTTTCTTTCACAAACAAAACTTTTTATCTCTTTTTTAATTTCTTTTACCCCAAATTCATTAAAATGTTGTATACTATTATACATAGAAGATATCAATCCTTTCTAATTTTTATTTGTTTCTCAACTTATATTTTAGTAGGATGATATCTTCTTTTCAACTCTATATGGAAATATATTCTATTTCTAATTCCCTACAATAACTTTACGCTAACTTACATTTACATTTTAAGGAATTGACTTTGCGGTTTATAGTAGCTACCCAAGTATTACCCCTACATACAAATAATCATCATTGGAATATCAAATCCAGCTAACTGGTCAAAATAACATTTTGAATATTTTTTTCAATTCACTTCATTTTTTTATTCTTGACTCTAACGTAGCGTGATAGTGTATTTTATAACTATACTAAAAAGAAGAGAGGGAAAAAAATGAAAATTACAGCAATTAGATCAGATGTTATCTATAACAAAATGATTTCTGCAAAACCTGATGAACGTGATGACATATACCGTTATGAACTGATGAAACCATTTGAATTCAAATGGTCATGTATTGGTGTTCCAATTAAAGCGGATCAGCCAGGTAGTTATGATGTTGTTATGGCAAGCAGTATGGGTGGTGGATTTAAACCAAGGCAAATTAATAGTGAACGAATTAATGACGTTGAAAAAATTAGCGATGAAAAATTTTGGGATGATTGTGAGAAAAGTATTACAAAAGCGCTTAATAAATTCGAGGATAATGGTATTTCACTTCCTACAAAAGATTATATTTTTACTGTTTTACTGAATGATCCACTAAACCCAATGTCAAAAATGACTGGTGATTATTGTGGGGATGGTGGAATACCTGGTTATATCATAGGAACAATTATACCTAATAATCATTCTCTTAAAATGTTGCCTGTTGCACTTGCACACGAAACCAATCATAATGTAAGATGGCAGTTTATGCAGTGGAGTAATAAAATTACACTAGGAGATATGATTATTAGCGAAGGTTTAGCAGAAAACTTTGCCGCATTTATGTTTGGAGAGGACAAAGTAGGTATGTGGGTTAAAAATACAACAGCAGAAATACTTTCAAATGTTATTAAACCTGCAATTAAGCATAATTTAAACTGTAGTGACTTCAATAAACTTTCAACATTTTTATATGGCGATGAAATTGCTACCATGCGCGGCATGACTCCGGTTGGTATGCCTTATTGTGCAGGATATGCTTGTGGTTATGAGCTAATCAAACATTATCTTAAAAAGACAGGCAAAACAATATTTGAAGCTACTATTATACCAACCGATATTATTTTAAAGGAAACAGAGGAGTTTTGGAATTGAAAATTAACGAAGTTGCGAAATTAACAGGAGTTACTGTAAGAACACTACATTATTATGATGAAATAGGATTACTCAAGCCTAGTAAAATTACTGAAGCTGGTTATCGTATATATGAAGAAAATGACCTTTTTACACTTCAGCAAATATTATTTTTCAAAGAGTTGGATTTTCCTCTTACTGAAATAAAAAATATCATGCAAATTCCTTCCTTTGATAAACTAAAAGCACTAAAGGCTCATAAAGAGTTACTTACTAAAAAGCGTGAACGAATTGATAAATTAATAACCCTTGTAGATAATACTATAAAAGGAGAATGTGATATGAGTTTTAAAGAGTTTAATATGACTGAAATTGAAAATATGAAAAAAAAATATGCAAAAGAAGCTAAAGAACGTTGGGGTAATACCAGTGCCTACAAAGAAAGTGAGAAAAAAACTAAGAATTATAGTAAAGAGCAATGGCAAAAAGTAGATGAAAAAAGCAAAGATATTTTTAAAACCTTTGCTGCCAATATGGATAAACATCCCCACAGCAAAGAAGTTCAAGCACTTGTTAAAGAGTGGCAGAATTTCATAACAGCAAATTTTTATAATTGTACAAATGAAATTTTGAAGTGCCTTGGTATGATGTACGTTGAAGATGAACGTTTTAAGAAGAATATTGACCAAAATGGCCATGGAACAGCAGAATTTATTTCAAAAGCAATTTCAATTTACTGTAAAAAATAAGTGGAGTTTTTCAAAATAAACTTCTATGAAGAGAATCAACCTACATTAAAAAACTTCTAAAATGTAATAATATTTTTATGGATCAAAAACTTATTTGTATCCTAATGAAAAAACACTGTAAAATTCAAATTTGAATTTTACAGTGTTTTTGTAAATCATTTGTTTTTCAATTGTTTTGTTAAAATAAGATATGATTAATAAAACATTTAAATTATATTTTTAGCGTAAAACGTAAAAGTGAACTTATAATTGCAATTATAATATATAGATAAGGTTCTAATTTTGTGATTAGTCCATCCTTCGGGATTGTTTGGATTACTGTTTTATTGACAAGTTTATGAAAGATTTTACTCATAATATTAAAAATAATCCACCCACAAATAGTCCCTATTGTATTCATTATTAAATCATCAATATCCGTTGCACGATATGGGATAAACATTTGACCAATTTCAATAATAAGTGAAAATAACATTCCTTGATACAATGTTGGCCAAAATGTTCTATATTTTCTCCATAATGTTGGCAGTAAAAATCCAAAAGGCATAAAAAATATTATATTGAGTATTGATGATATTTCAATTCCATCTTTAAAAGGTATTAAATTTATATTAGGATTGAATATAGGCCTATTAAGCCTTGAAAGCCTTTGCCATTCCCCTAAAGAAGGAAATCCTACTACTTGTGTTAATGCAATTACAAGATACAATATAAACATGTATCCAAAGAAGTAATGCTGCCAGCTCACTTTGTTTTCAAATTTTTTACTTCTCATAGATAAAAAAATATTTAAAATAGCTATTAAAACAAATGATATTATAAAACTTAGTAATTCACTCATCACTTTTCTCCTCTCTTTTTTAACTTAATATTAACTACCTCAACTTTCGCACATAAAATTTAAGGCGGAAGCCTTTAAAATAAACATATAAAGCAAAGAAACATTCCTTTTGGTATAATAGAATCATGACAAACATCACACCAAGGAAAGGAATGTTTCTTATGAATACTATTATATCAAATGATACTACTGATAAACAACTTAATTTTACTATAAATAGATTTTTTAAGGATAACAAAATTGGATACATACTTAAACAATGTAATTTTTCTAAAGAAAAAGGATTTTCCTGTATAAAAATATTTAAATATATCTTTATGCTTGTTTTTACTGGAAAAAACTTATTTAGAAACTTGGAATTTGGAAAAAATAATCAATTTTCAAAGGATACTATATATAGATTCCTTAACTCACCAAACTTCAATTGGAGAAAATTTCTGTTTTTACTTTCTTCATCAATCATAAAAAACATTATTGTGCCTCTTACTTCTGAAGATAGAGTTAATGTACTTGTAGTTGATGATTCTTTATACAGTAGATCTAGAAGTAAATCTGTTGAACTTCTTGCAAGAGTTCGTGATCATGTTGATCATAAATATATCAAGGGCTTTCGCCTTCTTACTCTTGGCTGGTCAGATGGCAACACTTTTTTACCACTTGCGTTCACTCTACTTTCTTCCGAAAAGGAGAAAAACAGACTTTGCTCAGAAAATCACAATATTGATAAAAGAACTAATGGATCTAAACTCCGTAAGGAGGCTATTTTAAAGTCACCCGAAGTTATGATTAGTTTACTTAAACAAGTTTCAAAATATGCTATTCCTGCTTCATATGTTCTTTTTGACAGCTGGTTTACGTACCCAAAAACTCTTATACAGATTTTAGAACTCAAACTTAATACTATTGCCATGGTTAAAGCAATGCCAAGGGTTTACTACAATTACAATGGTAAATTATTGAACCTTAAAGATCTTTACGCTGCTTTAAGAAAAAGGCGTGGTAAGGCCAAAATTCTCTCTTCTGCTATTGTAGGTATTGGCTCTGACAAAAATGGTAATGAAGTAAAAGCAAAAATTGTATTTGTAAGGGACAGAAACAGAAGTAGAAAATGGCTTGCTTTAATTTCAACCAATATATCCTTAGATGATAACGAGATAGTAAGAATTTATGGAAAACGTTGGGATATAGAGGTTTTCTTTAAAATGAACAAGTCCTTTCTAAAACTCGCTAAAGAGTTTCAAGGGCGTTCTTATGATTCCATGGTTTCACATACTTCTATAGTTTTTACTAGGTATATTATGCTTACTTTAGAAAGTCGTAAGAATAATGATGTCAGAACTATCGGTGGATTTTTTTATCAATGTTGTGATGAACTTCAAGATGTTAAGTTTTGTGAAGTAATGAATCTTATTATAGATATTTTAAAAAATGTATTAACTGAAAAACTTCTTCTTTCAAAAGACATTATTGACTCAATAATAGATAGTTTTATTGCTGCTTTACCTTGTTATATCAAGGAGAAGTTAGTCTTTTTGTCCTGCGAAAGTTGAGTAACTACCTAATTAAAATTTCACTTTAAAATTAAACAAAAATGCCTTTTAAAATTTTTTATTGCCAAATACAAGTACATTGTACAATTAATTATTTAAAATTTATTTAAAAATATCTTAAAACTTTCTTAATATAATAATTTAACAAAACAAATATAAACATATTTTTAGATTGATTAGGTTGAGTTAATATTGTTTAAAATATGTACAGTTATGGACAATAATGGTATTATATTCATAAGAAGTTGTAAATAATAGTGAAATATTATAGATTGATACAAGGGGGAATATTAAATGGATTTAAAATCATGGAATAATGAAATTAAGCAGTTAAGGAAGATAATTTTAAAACCAGATAGAATTGAAGAAAGTAAAACCTTGTCTTTAAACTTACACTCTATGGTTCATTCCTCACTTATGTCGGGAATAGATAAAAAAACTTTTGAAGATGAACTATGGGAAGGATTAGCTGAAAATACATTCAGGACTTCACAAAATAAAAAAGGTCGTACTATTGCATACGGTATTTGGCACTCCACTAGGATAGAGGACATAACAATGAATTTATTGGTCGCAGGGGATAAACAGATATTTAATAAAGAAAATTGGCAGAAAAGAATAAACTCAAAAATTATAGATACTGGTAATGCAATGTCTCAAAATGAAATATTAGAATTTAGTAAAGACATAAATATGCAAGAATTAAAAAATTATAGAATAGAAGTAGGAAGAATGACAAGGGACATAATAAAAAATCTCTCCACTGGAGATATGAAAAGAAAATTTGATAAAGATAGATTACAGCGTATATTAGATGAGGGAGCAGTATTAAATGTAGAAGCATCAAATTGGCTTATAGATTTTTGGGGAAGAAAAAATGTGGCGGGAATTATATTAATGCCAGTGACAAGGCATCATGTGGTTCATATAAATGAATCTTTAAGTGCAAAAAACAAATCTAAAATAAATAAGTCGTAATTTTATTATGATCCTCATAATAAGCATTTTAAAGAAGTAGTTAATTTTACTGCAAATGTACTATAAAGGATCTTATTTTTATCTATACTGAAACCTTTAATAGAGAATTTCATTCCAATATTATAATTGTTTTATATAAGTGTGTTAATGATTATCAAAATATATGCAATTATTTAAAACGATGGTGCTATATTTATAAGGTAAAATAATAGATAAAGGGAAATTTCTATGGGAAAAGTTTTAATTACTGGTGGAAATAGAGGATTAGGATATGAATTAGTTAGAGTTTTCTATGATAATAATTATGAAATATTCACTGTTGTAAGAACTAATGAAGTAGCAAAAAAAATGAAAAATGATTTTAAACAAAAGTTCTACCCTATTGTTGCAGATTTAAGATTTGATGATTCAAAAAAAAAGATAAGCTCAATTTTAGGTATGGTTACAAATGAAATTGATATAGTTATTAATAATGCAGGGATTCCTGGACGTGAGTATGAAATTGAAAAAGAATATTCAATTGGATAGTAAATTTAAAATTAACTGAATCGGGTTCTTTTACTCAACCTTTTGTAGAAGAGTGGTCATGGTAAAGTAAAACTACCAAACATCATTGATTCTACCATGTAAATGTAAAAAAAATATTTTGTGCAACGGTAAAAGAGCTATTCGAAATTAAAAATTAATATAAAAGGGAAGTATATAAAAATGAAAGATAAGATTGATTGTTTAAAAGAAAAATACACATTAATATTATGTATATTAATACCTACTGTTTACCTTACTATACTTAAATGTACAAAATGGATAATTCCATTTTCAATAAAGTTTAAGGGGTATGGATTTCAACTAACAGCGGAATGTATTGGGATTATTGTAGCATTAATAATTATGCATTTAGTAGGAAAAAAATATATTCTTAAAGAAAAAGGTATAGGTATATTGAAAGGACTTTTTGTAGGAGGATTTTTAGTTGTTATTTGTTTATTAGGAGTTATTTTTAGTTTGATAAACGTGCTGCACAGTGGAAAGGCTAATCAATTATTGCCCTTATCACAAATTACAGTATTTATTGCTACTATGGTTGGAATAGGAATATCAGAAGAATTTATCTTTAGAGGAACTATATTAAATCTGCTTATAGATAAATTCAATAAAACACCAAAAGGAATTTATGCTTCAATTGCTATATCTAGTGTTATATTTGGTGCTGCACATATGACAAATATTTTTTCTGGAGTTTCTATTAAAAGTTCATTCATACAAGCAGTGGGAGCTACAGTGATAGGAGCATTACTTGCTGCTATTTACCTGAGAACAAGAAATATATGGGTAGTCGTTATTCTTCATGCTTTTATGGATTTTAGTTCCTTGATAGGCTCTGGATTATTTGGAACTAATTCAATTACCAATCAAATAAACAGATATAGCTACATAAATTTTATTAGTTATATTATATACTTAATACCAATATTGGTTCTGTTAAGAAAGAAAAAGTTATTAGAAATAATAGAGAGTGAAAACTGAATAATTTAATTAAGCCCCAAAATTCAACTCATGAATAATGGGGCTTAATTAAATTATTCGTTTTTTTAAGTTGTTATACTAAATGATATGATTGTTCATCTTTTTTATAAAAATCTTTTTAAAAATATATTCTATAGTAATAAATACTCCAACTAATATTAAGCATTCAAGTTCTAATAAGATAACGCTTATATTATAAACAGTAGATTTATTTAATATTAGAAACATTATAGTAAGTAATAATGTACATATTCCTGATATACTCCATATTAAGCTAAATTTTCTATTAGCCAAAGCCAATGTATTTGTATCTTTAGAATAAGCTACGCTCTTATCATCTGAAAATCCAGTAAAAATCATTGCTACAGGTATAATTAAATTTAATGTTCTGTCTATATTTTTATATAAATTACATTTATATAAAATGCCTATGAAAATCATTATTATAGGAATCCCTATATTACAAGTCAATGTTAATATATTCATATTAAACCTCCGTATTATCTTATAATAATATAACTATTCTTAATACTCTTTTTTATGCAAGTATTATTTATCAACAATATTTTACTATTTTTACTTCACTAATAGTAATTATACCATAATTATCATTATAAAAACCAACTTAATTTCCAACAAATATGAAGTAATTCTTCTTTTTAGTCGCATTATTCATTGTCTAAAGAGCATTATTTGTATTTATATTTTTAGTAGTTACATCGTATTATTTATTTAAAATTATTAAGAAACACTAATCTAAGGCACATTCAAATAATAACAAGTCAGTATACTAGTCTATTTTGCGTCAGCAGAACCCGCCGATAGTTCTACCAAAGGCGGAACCTGCTTTCTTGTCTGACACAAAATATACCAGCATCTTTGACTTGT
Organism: Haloimpatiens massiliensis; assembly: GCF_900184255.1. NCBI lineage: Bacteria > Bacillati > Bacillota > Clostridia > Eubacteriales > Clostridiaceae > Haloimpatiens > Haloimpatiens massiliensis. The sequence continues at coordinate 829,994 of NZ_LT854640.1, forward strand.
TATTTATTTTCATGTACCTAAATCAAAGAGAAGTTGCCTTAGATATGTATTTTATTGATTGAGTTGTATTAATAACACTTAAAATATGTACAGTTATTAGTAATAATGGTATTATATTTACAAAGAGTAGCACACAACAATAAAATAAAACGAAATAAGGTGGCGAAACACAAAAATATAGAATTATCTTTCCAATTATCCATTAGAGTTTTGAAAAACTAATGAAAGGACTTAATAATAAATGTTTGAAGATGAATATATTATTAGACTTATAAAAGCAGGAGTAAAAACAGCAGTGGCTCTTTTTGCAGGAAAAGATGCTGTGGAAAGTGATATTGATAATTATAATATGAATCTTTCAGAAGATGAATTATTGGAATTTATGATAAAAAAATATATAAGTGAAGGCAAAATTAACGAAGCCGAAAATATTTTATTTGAAGCTATAGAATTTAGAAAAACTAAAAAAAATTTAGAAACTGCACTATTCTTTTATAAAGATCTTAGTAAGTGGGATGAGGCTAAACTTCGCAAATGTAATTTTTCAAAACTTGAGATTCAACAAGGACTAAAAGATGTAAGAAAGTTATATGAAAAAAATTAGTTATTTATAAATTGTATAAAAAGAAAAATTAGACAAAATAGGATGGCATTGTTTCGAAGACAACATTGCATCACAAAAAACAGCTGAAAAAATTGGTTTTAAATTAAGGAAAAAGTATGCGCCAATTTTTGGGTGGTTTAATTATTTTGATAACTATTTAATGCAAACATATGGATGTTACAATAATAAGAATTATATCCAAGCCTCTAAATTATATGAAAATGCATTTCTATTAATATAATATGGAAGTGATGATGTAAAACTTTCAAGAATTTGTAGCTAAAATAACAAATATTGGTTTTATTACAATGCAGCAAGATGCCTTTAAAGCATTTGAAAAAACAAAAGAATATAACAAATTATTAGAGAAAATTACGAAAATATTCCAAAAGCAATTTAATATAAACTAAGGTTGGGGGGGAGATAAATATGTTTACTTATAAAACGCTTGAAAATACAAATATTAAAATAATACACCAAGCATTCTTAAGTGCGTTTTCTAATTATCAAGTTAAAATTGATTTACCCCTTTGGAAGTTTCAACAAATGCTTCAAAGAAGAGGTTATGTTTCATGTATTTCCATAGGTGCATTTAAAAATGACGAGTTAGTAGGATTTGTTTTAAATGGATTTAGAAACTGGAATGGGTATCCAACTATATATGACATAGGGACTGGGGTTATAGGTGAATATAGGAAACAAGGGATAACAAGTACTATGCTTTTAAGTATTAGGGAGTTGATTAAAGAAAAAAAAGTAGACAAATATTTACTTGAAGTAATTCAATCTAACACATCTGCAATTGAACTTTACAAAAAACAAGGTTTTGAGATTATAAGAAATTTCACATGCTTTCAGTTAGATAAGAATAAATATAATCCAATGACAACTTACAAAGTTAAACATATTGATAGAATTAATTCAACTGATTGGAAACAATTAATGGATTTTTGGGATTTTACACCATCTTGGCAAAATTCTATCGATTCAATCAACAATGTATCAGATACATTTATATATTCCATTATACGTTTTGATGATACTATTGTAGGCTATGGAATTATTGACAAGAAAACAGGAGATATTCCCCAAATAGCAGTAAATAAGAATTATAGACGTAAAGGAATTGCAAGAAGTATAGTTACAGATTTACTAAAAAATACAGAATCATCTAGGGTGGCTGTTCTTAATGTAGACGACGAGTATAAATCTACGAAAGAATTTTTACTACATTTAGGATTTGAATATGTTATTGGCCAATATGAAATGATTTTAAAATTATAAATTTTTTCGTGAAATGGATTATAACTTATAAAATATTTTGACGTAATGTTCTTTTAAAGCTAATCAAAAGATATTAACCACTAAAAAATGTATAAAAGAAAAGGAGTATAAATTTAGTGAGAGTTTGATATTAACAATACTACTCTCACTAAAGATAATTACTCATATGTTCTAATTCTATGGTTATGAAATAATTCTAGTTTTTGAAGTTTCATATTGGAATATTCCTTTGGGGAAGCCTCCAGCCTAATTTTTTATAGAATGATTCTGAGGATTTCAGAACATCTGCAATGATTAATTCGCATCCATTTTCTTCTAACATATTTTTCACATGTTCAACAAGATTTTTGCCTATACCTTTATTGCGCATTTCTTCTGATACTACAAGTCCTGCAATATAACCTCTAAAACCAAAATCATAAGCAAAAATACATCCTATAATTTTATTTTCTTGTTCATAAACAAATGAAGAATTTCCTGAAAAATTAAAAGCTTTCTCTAACGTATTATCAGTCCAACAATCATGCCAAAAACAAGGAACTGATTGCATAAGAGATTTCACAAAAGATAAATCTTCTCTTCTCATTTCTCGAATCACATATAACACATTCTTTTATAATATTACTATGAATTTTGCAATTCACACTTAGCTAATAACAATTATATCATATTATGTAATTGCTATTAGTTTTTCAATATAGAAACATATTAATTTTTACACCATATTATTCAATTTATAATACTGATAAAAAAGAATTTAAGACACTCCATGATGTACTTCAATATTTTAAACTAATGTGTATTAAAATATGTACAAGTATAGGATATAATGGTAATATAGCTGTAGGAAAAATTTATTAAAGGAAAAACTGTGCTATACAGGTTTGAAAAAGGAGTTGATAGAATGAATAATAATAGGAAAGTTTTTGTCCTAGGTATGGCTAGAAGTGGTTATGAAGCTGCAAAATTACTGGTAAGCAAAGGCTATAAAGTTATTGTAAATGATGCTAACACTGAACAAAATTTAAAACAAATGAAAGAACTACAATCCTTGGGTATAAAGATTATTTTAGGACGTCATCCTCAGGATTTGATTGATAATACTTTTGAAATGATAGTTAAAAATCCTGGTATTTCAAATAATCATAAATATATAAAAAAGGCTCGTGAACTTAACATCCCTGTTATAAATGAGTTAGAGTTAGCGTTTCGCTATTTCCCGGCAGGGGTTACAATTATTGGAGTTACGGGAACTAACGGCAAGACAACTACGACAAAAATAATTTACGAGATTTTAAAAAATAGCTCAAAAAGTGTATATTTGATGGGTAATATTGGATATCCTGTATGCTCTTTTGTGTCTAAATTAAAAGATAATGACATAGCGGTTATGGAAGTATCAGACCATCAGCTATGTAATGTCACAGATTTTAAAACAAACATATCTGTTTTAACTAATTTATCAGAAGCTCATCTTGACTTTCATGGGTCATATGATATTTACAAAAATATGAAAAAGAAAATTTTCAATCATCACACCAAAAGTAATATAGCAATTCTCAATTTTGATAACAAAGAAGTTCTTGATTTGACAAATGACATTGAATCTACTAAAAAATATTTTTCATCTAATTCACCAAATAAATTGGGTTGTTCAATAGCTAATGAATATATTTATTATAATAACAATAAAATAATAGCTTTAAATGAAGTAAAACTTAAAGGCAAGCATAATTACGAAAATGTTATGGCAGCAATTGCCGTTGCTAAAGAACTAGGGGTAGCCAATAATGCCATTGTTAATGTTTTAAAAACTTTTGGCGGTGTAGAACATAGAATGGAATATGTTAAAACTATAAATAATATAGATTTTTATAATGATTCTAAGTCCACTAATATAACGTCAACACAAATTGGTTTAGCCTCATTTACAAGACCAACAGTACTATTGCTGGGTGGACTAGATAGAGGTCATAATTTTGATGAATTGAAGGACTACTTATTGAATGTAAAACTAATTGTAGCATATGGTGAAGCAAAAATGAGAATAGAGGCTTTTGCTATGGAATGTGGTATTCCTTGTAAAGTTGTCAATACATTAGAAGAGGCTACTGAGTTAGCATATAATTCGTCTAGTGAAGGCTATGTTGTTCTTCTAAGTCCTGCATGTGCTTCATGGGATCAATTTAAGGATTTTGAGGTTCGTGGAAATTTGTTTAAAGAGTGTGTTAAAAAACTAGAATTTAAATGTTACTAAAATCATTAATTTGTATTAAAGTATTTACATACTAGTTGAAAATATTATAAAAATAAGTTAAAATAAATACATAAAACATAGAATATGGAAAATTAGAATTTTATATAAAGAAAGGGCAAGGTACTTAAGCGTGAATATTTAATCCACTTTTAAAAGATTTACAAATCATAAATATTTATAAAATGTAATAATATTTTTCTAAAAATCTTCTCAGTGGAGGTTTTTTAATGATGCATTTTATTCGTGAGTGGATGGTATTTAAGTTTAAACTGAAAGCTTTTTCTTATTTTAAATAATAATTTTATTTTAAGCATTAATAACGTAATTTTTTATATTAAACAAAGATTTTATTCTAAACTATTAGTTTAAGATTTTCCGTATATAAATATGTAAAAAGTTATGTGCTTGCTAAAAATTAAAATATATTGTTATTTATATAGACCCGAATACTATCCTCTCCGGTTTACTAAGGAGGGTTTTTTTTATGATGTTAATTGAGTGTGCAAATATAAAAAAATATTATGGTGATAGGCTAATACTAGATATAGAAAATCTAAAAATATATTCTGAAGATCGTATAGGAGTAGTGGGAATCAATGGTGTAGGTAAGACTACTCTTATGAATATACTATGTGAAAAATTACAGCCGGATGAAGGTTTTATCAAAAGTTATGGTAATATTAGCTATATCTCTCAGCTGGAAGCTTCAGATCAGGAAGAAATTAATCAAGAACTGGCTAGTAAATTTGGAATAACAGCTAGCTGGAAAGAATATATGAGTGGAGGAGAAAAGACTAAATTTAAACTAGCTCAAAGCCTAGACAGCAATAGTGAAATAATTTTTGCTGATGAACCTACATCAAACCTTGACATAGAATCTATAAAGCTTTTGGAAGAAAAATTTAAGTCCTACCATGGGGCTCTATTCATAATATCTCATGATAGAGAATTTCTTGATAGAATTTGTAATAAAATTTTAGAGATTGACAGAGGAAAAGTAAAGTTTTATAACGGTAATTATACAGAATATAAACATAAAAAAGAAATTGAAGTTAAAAGGTGTCAATTTGAATATGAAAAATACCAAAATGAAAAGCAAAGATTAGAAGATTTAATAGAAAAAACTGAAGGTAGGGTTAAATCTATAAAAAAGGCACCCAAAAGAATGGGAAATTCTGAAGCAAGACTTCATAAGATGGGAAATCAAAAATCTAAGGCAAATTTAGATAGAGCTATAAAAAACATGAAGTCTAGACTAGAACATTTAGAAATTAAAGAAAGACCAAAAGATGTTCAGAAAATAAAAATAGATGCCTTAAGTACAAATAAACTCCACAGTAAAATTCTTATAAGTGGAAGAAATATAAACAAAGCCTTTGGTGAAAAAACTATTTTTAGGGATGGGGATCTTAACATATGTAATGGTTCCAAGACAGTACTAATAGGACCAAATGGAAGTGGTAAAAGTACACTTATAAATATGATAATGAGAAATGATACATACTTTAAAATATCACCTGGAGTTAAAATAGGATATTTTAGTCAATCTCTTGATGTATTATATGATAAACTTAGTATAATTGAAAATATTATGGAAGAGTGCATTTACAGTGAAACCTTTGCAAGAACACTTTTAGCAAGACTTCTATTTAAAAGAGAAGATATCTATAAAAAAGTAGGAGTACTTAGCGGAGGTGAACGAGTTAAAGTTTCCTTTGCAAAAATATTCTTACAAGATATAAATCTTCTTATATTAGATGAGCCTACAAACTATTTGGATATCTATTCTATGGAAGCTTTAGAAGAAGCTTTAAAGGATTATTCAAGAACCATACTATTTGTCTCTCATGATAGAAGATTTGTAAGTGATCTAGCTGATCATATAATTTCAATAGAAAATAAAAAGCTTGTTTCTTTTGAAGGAACCTATAAAGAATATATTCAAAATAAAACTAGAAAAGTTAAATCTTTTGATAAAGAAAGAGAGCAGAAAATTTTATTGCTTCAAAATAAAGTTTCCTACCTTATAGGCAAATTATCTATGCCAGATAAAAAAGAGGATATTGAGAAACTTGATAAGGAATATAAGAAGACTATTAAGGAACTTACTATGATAACTAAAAATTCTTAGATAATTGATAGCTTTCTTTAGTCACTTACTAAAAATACTATTTAAAGATTTAATCTTTAGAGAAAAGGAAGCGAAATATATTGATAATTTTAGAAACTTAGCGTTTATTCCTAAGGATTTTTAAATCCAGTAATTTAAATTTTATGTGAGGGGGATTTTATGTTTAATTGGATTAATTCAAAAGAATTTTCATTTAACAGTTTTTTATTAATGGATAGATGGTTAATTAGTCAGATTTTAAGTAACCATCAAGATGAATTTTGTACAAATATGGGAATTGCACTAGCTAATAATCCATCTGTAGCTTGGTATTTTATTAACCGCTGTCCTGAATGTAAAGAAGTAGTGGATAAGCTTATCGATAAATCACCGAAACAACTTTCGCATCAGGAAATAAGAAAAGCGGAGGAATATGTTATTGATTACGCTGATTGGGCAATAGTTTATGTTTATCCTGAAATAATGAATAAAAACTGCCCCTATATTAAATATTGGGATTCTGAGCGTCTACTATCAATGACTGATTTTACTGATAAAATAGTTCTTGATGTAGGGAGTGGCACCGGAAGACTGGCCTTTACAGCAGCTACTAAAGCAAAAATGGTTTACGCCAGCGAACCAGTTGATCGCATGCGTGAATATATGCGTGACAAAATTAAAAAGCAAAACATTTCTAATATAGTTGTTATTGACGGATTTGTAGAAAATATTCCATATCCAGATAATTTATTTGATATTGTTATGTCGGGACATGGTGTGGGGGATAATTATAGCAAAGAACTCTCAGAACTTGAGAGAGTTACCAAACCTAATGGATATATAATTGACTGCATGGGTGAGGATGACAGAAAAAGAACTAAGCCTAATGAGGAACTTTTAAAAGCAGGTTTTGAATATTTTTATTATACAAGTAAAACAGGTGGAGATGTTTATAGGTATATAAAAAAGGTACTAAAGTAATCACTTCAACTGTATTTCTCAATTCTAAATTCAGTAAAAATGATTATTTTGGGTGTTGTGACATATGTATATACTATTATACTTCTTAAAAATAATATATTACAATTGCAGTATTAGCTAATTTACAGTACTTTAATTTAGCTATACTAGCACAGTTAGGGATGGTAATTAAATGAAAACTAATAAAATCAAATTTATTTTCCTTTTAAATTGTAGTGTGTATTTCTATATTTTAATGAAAATATGGTCTTATATTTTTAATGAAGTCATACCTAGTAATATTAGATTTACATTATTAGGTATCATAGGCATATTCGTAATAGTTGCTCCAATTTCTTTATTAATTAACTATTTTTTATTTAAATGTATTAAGGAAAATATAAAGTGAAGTACCACCGAGATAAACAACGGTGACTTCTATGTACTTACCGTAATAAAAAAGTTTATTATACTCGCTTATCTTTCTTTCAATAAATTTTTTATAATAATACTCTAAAATAGGATATGATGTTTTAAATCTTATTGAAATAAGAAAGCCTTGGGAAAATGAAATATTAACTCAAAAAATATGTGCTGGAAATCATGAATATAACTACTAATTTAAAAGAGGTGTTCAATATGAAAAAAGCTATAGTACTATTAGCTAAGGGTTTTGAAGAAATTGAAGCTTTAACTGTATTGGATGTTTTGAGAAGAGGAGAAATCCATTGCATAACCTGTTCTATAAATGATGATGAAGAAGTGGTAGGAACCCACAACATTCATGTAAAAGTCGATAATCTATTAGAAAAGACAGATGTAGATAAATATGATGCTTTAATAATTCCAGGTGGTATGCCTGGTGCCACAAACTTAAGAGATGATGATAGAGTTATAGAATTTGTAAAAAAATTCAACAAAGAAGATAAAATAGTAGCTGCTATATGTGCAGGACCTATGGTTTTTGGTAAGGCCGGGATTTTAGATGGGAAAAAAGTAACTTCTTATCCTGGTTTTGAAAAGGAATTAGGGAAAAGTATATGTGTTGAAGAAATTGTAGTCCAAGATGGTAACATTATAACAAGCAGAGGACCTGCTACAGCTCTGTATTTTTCATTTAAAATTTTACAAAATTTAGTAGATAAGGTCACAGTAGAAAACTTAAAAGAGGATATGCTAGTAAAGTTTGTAGAAAAAAATTTATAAAAAAGAACAACGGCTTCTGTTTTGAAGTGCAAAACGGAAGCCGTTGAAAAAAGAAGTACCTCCTCTATTAGTGGATTGAGGCCTCTAAACCTACTTTCATTTTTCTTTAATTTAATAATCATTAAATATACTAAGCCTAAATTAATCTCTTATGCTATTTAAAAATTAAATCATATATTTTCATTATTTAGATTACTAATCCAAGTAATTAGAGTATAAAATTCTCATCACTTCAACACTCTAATTTTAAGGATATATTATCCAAATATTAGTTCTTTTATTTTACGCATATTCTCTACATTACCTTGGATTATATTTATAAAATAGCATAGGTTATGAGCTAAAATTTTAGTTTCCAACCTAGCAATAACTCCTAATAGAGATTTAGCTAATATTTTTGAAATGTTTAATTGTTCGGTGAGCTGTGGTTCACAGTTTCAATTAATCTTCTTTTCTTAAATATTAATTGTCTAAATTCCTTTGGGAACTGAAGTTTTACCTTGTTTCTTTTTATTGTTATTAGAGTTATTTTTCGCTCATTAAACAATGCGTTAGCATACTGTTTACCTATATATCCTTTGTCAGCTATTAGTGTGAGTAAGTTTTTATTGTCAACTAGGTCCCATAAGGCTACTCTATCATCTATATTTGCAGGGGTTAGTATATAATCAGTTAAATATCCATCAAGTGTATTTAGTGTATGAAGTTTAAATCCATAGTAAGTTTCTTTTTTTGATGCACATCTGCCGTAGGCGGCTACGCCTCTAAAGGTCTTATGAAAATGTGCTCTTCCAAACTTACATGCATAAATAGGCATACTGTCTACAATAAGATGGTTATCATACTGTATGCAAAGAATTTCGCTAAGTTTTTTTCTAATACTTTCTATAACTTTGAAAAGCGCTCTTCGAGTTCTATTAAATCGAGTACGACATGAGAAATTAGGGAATAACTCCCTAAGATTCTTTTTACAATAGCCAATCCAAGCATTTTCTGAGTCTATTGTTAAAAGTTCTCCAACTAATGCTATAGTAATTATTTCACTATCATGCATTATTGCAGTATTAACATTTTTTCTGTTCTTTACAGAGTCAGGTGTTATTTCTTGATAAATATCATCAATAATGACAAAACTTACAGTAATAAAGTCTTTTAAACTTTCAATATTTATGGTAATGTTGTGTTTAGAAAGCTCTAACATATATGTTACCTCCATTGATTATTTGGTCATTTTTAATGAAAGGTTAACATATTATGTTGGGGCTTTTCTATATGTAAATTATGTTAAAATAATTTACTAGAACAAGAGATTAAATTAGTGTTATATAATCATTATTTTTAATAAAACCACTATATTTTTCTTGTTTTCCACGTAAAAACTCATCAAAAAATCTTATTGTTACATCATTTATTACTTCATGTGCTTTTTCTACAGATAAAGTTTCACTTTCCTTTTTTTGACCTATTATTGTTGAATAATCTGAAAAAATCATATGTTTTGAACCATTAAGTTTTATAAAAGATTTATACCCACACAAATAATTAAAAAGTTTCTTTTGCTCCTTATGAGAATCTCTTAATATATTATCATAGAGAATAATTTCCTTTTTGAATTTTTCACCATCTAATTTATTTTTAAAATAATCAATAAATTCCTTAATGGATGTTTCATAATCAAAAGTACCTCTTCTAAAATTCAAAAGGGGTGTATTTAATTTTTGTTCTTCTTCTATGTTGAAAAATTGTAAAGAGGCATCAAAAAGCACTGTGGCTTTAATTCTAGAATCACATTGTGAAGCTTTAAAAACAGATGCTCCTCCTAGTGAATGTCCTATCACTCCAATTCGCTTTAAATCGAGTTTATCTTTAATAACATCATCTTCATTATTTAATTGTTCAAGTTTATTTAATACAAATAAAATGTCATTTTTCCTAATATCTATAAGGTTTTTCTTGTCATTTTGATTTAATTCTTTCTTTGGTGGTTTAAGCATTTCCCCATTTGGCAAAATAGTGAGCATGCTATCATAAGTATGTCCTATTGTAAACACCACATACCCCTCACTTACTAATTTTTCAACATTAAAAGTCATATAATCTCTTGGAGCTCCAAGTCCTGTTGAATGTATAATTACTGGATATTTAACCTCATTTTTACTTATAGGAGCATCATTATATATGTTAGTTTCTATTCTTTCAAGAAATTTTTTCTTTTCTGCATCATCTTCCAAAAGTACAAAATTTCTAAATGTATTAATAAACTCATCTTCTCTTGGACTATATAAGTCCGCATAAAGTGCCTGTCTATTTTCTTTCCATGTTTCATCAATAGGATAATAAAAACTTATAATTACTTTTTTATTGTCATTACATTCCATTAATTTTTCTTTTCTTTCTTTATCTTCTAAAATTCTTACTATTCTTCCTATTTTCATTATACTTCACTCCATTAATTTTATTTGCTATATTCAATTACTGCAATACATTATTTTACAATATATGATATAATTTATATTATACTACAAATAAATAAAAAAGAAACTTTGTATTATAGTACCAGCTAAAATTTAGTAGATAAATTATATGTAAAATGCTATAAAAGATTATACTTTATGGAGGATTTAATACTAATGAAAGATTTTATGAATAATGAGTGGAATTATGAAAGAAGGTAGCTAATATGCAAAGTAAATTTGAAAAGATTGCTATTGAACATGGGGATAGGCTAAAGGTCATATCAATAGAACATCTAAAAGAACTACGGCGGATCATTGAGAACTTCAAGGATCAAGAAGAACTTAATGATTTTCAAAAATGGATTATAAATGAACTGTATCAGTTTCAGATACCTACAGAAGATTTCAAAGTTAATTCGATTATACTTATTGCAATTCACCATCCATTTTATGCCAAAGTCGACTTTGTTAAAGAAGGAAAAAAGAAAACCTTTCTTAGTTTGGTGAATTGTGATTTTAATAGAACAGAAGAATATTTAAGAAAATTTGTAGAAGAAAATGGTTATTCTATTAAGTTAGCAAAGAATTTACCAATGAAAAGATTAGGTGCACATAGTGGACTAGCGAAGTATGGGCGAAATAATATTACGTATATTAATGGTTTAGGAAGTAATTTTACATATGCAGCATATTTTTCAGATATGATGTGTGAAGAAGACACTTGGGTTAAAGTAGAAAATGCAGCCAACTGTAGTAATTGTAACTTATGTATTAAGCATTGTCCCACAGGCGCTATTCTTAAAAATAGATTTTTAATAGATAATCAAAAATGTCTATCATGTATTAATGAGGTTCCTGGTGAATTTCCAGATTGGCTTTCTAAAACAGCACACCATACATTATATGATTGTTTAATATGTCAGCGTATCTGTCCTATGAATTATAAGCAAATGGATACTGTTATTGAAAATATATCATTTACAGAAGAAGAAACTAATATGTTGTTAGCTGGAAAGGCCACTGATACCTTTTCTAATGAATTTAAAAGAAAAATTTACAGGCTTGGAATAAATAAATGGTATGATGCAATTCCAAGAAATTTAAAAACTTTATTCGAACTATAAAATCAATTAAAAATAAAAGATTGGAGGTTAATCTAAAATGTATCGTTTAGGCATAATTGAAGAAAGTTTAGATAATAAAAATATATTAGGTATGATTAAAAAATTCTTTTATTCACAAAGAATTGAAAAGGTTCCCGAAGATGATGTACCCATATGGCATACTAATGAGTATCATATACCTGATAGGGAAATTATAAAACTACTTACGATTCTAGAGAAACATATTAAGCCTACTTGGTATATCCATGCATTTAACGAAGAAAAACTTTATGTTGTCTTACAAGATAAATGGTTTGAAATTTCTCAAGAAAAAGACAGTAGTTGGAATGATATGATTGAATATGGAGTAGAAGTTGCAGAAGTAGAAAGAAATTTTCTTGAAAATATTCCATTACATGTTTAACTATAGTTAACAAAATTAATGGTCACATAATTGAATATTCCTCATGATAAATTTGACTTTAAGAAAATTTAAGTAAAAAATTACCAATATTTTTTAGAGGTGATAATATGCGTAGCGAAAAAGAAATGATGGATTTAATACTTAGAGTTGCTAAAAATGACGAGCGTATTAGGGCCGTTTATATGTGTGGCTCACGTGCCAATCCTAATATAAAAAAAGATATTTATCAAGATTATGACATCACTTATGTTGTAACTGAAACTAAATCATTTTTGCATAATAAAAATTGGATTTCTGTATTTGGGGATATTTCTATGGTTCAAGAACCTGATTTAGTTGATATTACCTTTGGTATAAAACACGATTTTAGCCGCTCTTATACATGGTTGATGCTTTTTAAAGATGGGACTCGAATTGATTTAGGAATAGAAACTAAAGAAAAAATGATAGTAGAATATGCTGATGAAAAACTGACAATCCCACTTTTAGATAAGGATAAATGTTTACCTAAAATACCTCCTTCAACTGATGAGAATTACTGGGTAAAAAAACCTACAGAATTGCAATATGCAAGTTGTTGCAATGAATTTTGGTGGTGCTTAAATAATGTTGCAAAGGGTATTGCAAGGGACGAATTACCTTATGCCATGTGGATGTTTAATGTACCTGTGCGGGATATGCTTGTAAAAATGATAGAATGGTATATTGGCATCAATACAAATTTCTCTTTATCTGCTGGAAAGCTAGGCAAGTTTTTTAAAAAGTATTTACCAAATGAATTTTATGAAATGTATTCAAAAACCTATTGTGATAGTGATTATAATAACTTTTGGACAGCAGTATTTAAAGCTTGTGAACTGTTTAGAACTATTGCCAAAATTGTTTCTGAGAATTTTGGATACACCTACAATCAAAATGAAGATATCAATATGACAGGGTATCTAACTAAAATAAAAAACAATTATTTTAAACCTAAATTATAAGAATAATGCATTGATTTATTAAATATTATGTAAAAAATGTTATGATAATCATTACATAAGACTATAATTTAGGAACAAATATTAGAGAAATTTAATGGATTATATTATAAAAATTATCAAGCTTCAGCACAAGGTGGGAGTAATGCTCTATTTAATTTTTCCACTGTATTTGTAAATGATATAAAAGATTCAAATAAGGAAAAATGTTTTACTATAGTATATGGTTATAATAAAGATTATCAGGTAGTTAGTTATGAAATGAAACCGCTGGTCAAGAAAAGGGTATAGTCTCAAAAGTATCTAATAAAGAATATTTTATTGATATATTTAAGGGTAATTTTAAGAATATAATAAAAGCATAGATAAAGATGGAAATAACAAGATCAATATTTTTTATGATTAGTTAAGGCACATTCAAATAACAAGCCAGTATACTAGTCTATTTTGCGTCAGCAGAACCCGCGGATAGTTCTACTAGCCACGGAACCTGCTTCCTTGTCTGACACAAAATATACCAACATCTTTGACTTGTTATTTCTTTTCATGCACCTAAAAAAATAAATAGCTGTGAATCTTCCTTCATACTATGACAATATTCTAATCACATATAAATATCCCCAAAGGATCTCTTTATTTTATATAGGTACTTTATGTAATAAATTATGTTAGTAATGCTTAAAATATGTACAGTTATAATGAATAATGATACTATGTCTATAACCAGTGCTTGAGAATAATAAATTTTAAAATCAAATTGTAATTTTATGGGGGGATAAGCATGCTTAATAACTATTTATATAATAACAGTGATGAGAAAACAGATTTACGATTAAAATTTAATGAGGATGAATTAAACTATGACAGATTTCGTCCAACTTACGTAGCAGAAATGTTTAATGATATTATCAATTATTCTGAATTAAATAGTTTGAAAAAAGCACTTGAAATAGGAATAGGAACTGGTCAGGCAACCCTGCCAATTTTGAAAACAGACTGTAAAGTCACCGCTGTTGAGCTTGGCAAAAACTTGGCTGAATATGTAAAACATAAGTTTTCAAAATTCAGTAATTTTGAAGTAAAGAACCTTGAATTTGAAAGATTTATTACTAAAAACAATCAATATGACATTATATATTCTGCAACTGCCTTTCATTGGATACCACAGGATTTGGGTTTAACTAAAGTTCATAGTTTATTAAAACCTGGTGGAACCATAGCTTTATTCTGGAATCATCCATTTGTTAATCGTGAAGATGATGTGGTTCATAGAGAAATTAGGAAGGCATATTCTAAATATAGACCATCAGGTAAATCACCTACTGAATTTGATGGAAGTACATGCAAACAGTATGCAGATATTTTGTCAGCATATCATTTCACAGATGTTAGAACTAAGCTTTATCACAATAGGCGAGAATTAAATTCACATGATTATATTTCTTTGTTGAATACATATTCAGACCATAGAGCCTTGCAGAGCGATGTTAAAAATGAATTGGAGAATGAAATTGTACAGGCAATAGATACGTTTGGAGGCAAGATTATCATTTATGATACGATTGATTTATATTTAGCAAAAAAACTTTAAGTTTTAAATTTTATTATATAACAAATTATATTTAGAAAGTAGATGAGAATATGAGTTGGGTTGAGCCAATAGAAGAATTTGTCCCTTCTAATGAGCAAGAGAAAAAAGACAAGAAAATAATATTGAAATACATAAATATGTTTGATGATATTTTAAAAAGAGATAATGAAATTATTCATATAACAAGCTCTGGGTTTGTAATAAATAAGGATAAAGACAAAGTATTAATGGTACATCATAATATATTCAATGCATGGTCTTTGCCAGGAGGACATGCAGACGGTGAGAAAAATTTATTAGATGTTGCTATATCAGAAATTAAAGAAGAAACAGGAGTAAAAGATATTATTCCTATCACTAATAAGATTGTTTCATTAGATATTTTACCTTTGTTTGGACATTTTAGAAAAGGAAAGTATGTTTCATCACACTTACATATATCAATAGTATATTTAGTTCAGGCTGATGAGAATGATCAAGTTATTATTAAGCCAGATGAAAATAGTGCTGTAAAATGGATTCCGATCAATGAGATAGATATACACTCAAATGAATCCCATATGAAGAAAATTTATAATAAAATAATATCCAAAATTAAAAATTTATCAGTATAAATAAAAAATTATATATGATAGTCAAGTCACATTTTTCTTAAGTTATATCTTTATTTTCCAATCCAAAAATTACAATTTTGTCTACGTAATATAATTAACCATAAATTCTTAAAGAGTATTTAGTATATGTTGAAAATTTAAGAAATTAAAGGGGGCAATTTACATGATCAAATTAGAAAAAATTACAGAGGATAATTATAAAGAATGTTTGGAATTGAAGGTTGCAGAAGATCAAACTAAATTTGTATCATCAACTACACTTTCTTTAGCAAAGGCTTATGTATTTCGTGATATAGTTACACCTTTTGCAATTTATAATGATGGCATTATGGTAGGATTTATAATGATGCGTTTTAACAAAGAATATAGCAACTACTTCATTTGGCAATTTATGATTGATGAGAAATATCAGTTTAAAGGATATGGGAAGCATGCACTAAAACTTGCCATAGAATGGATGAAAAAAGATAATAGATGTCATGATATCGTTACCACATATATATTAGGAAATGAAACTGCTAAAAACTTATATACTAAATTGGGTTTTGAACAAATGGGAGAAGCTCTAGATGGTGAAATTGATATGATATTACATTTATAAAATACATGTGTTCATATTACGGAATAGTAAAAAATTTTAAACTATAAATATTTGTAATATTTGATAAAATTAATACATTAATTGAATATATTATGATATAATTGTATAGAGAAATTTGTTAAAAATAGTAATTATTTAGGATAGTTGCATAGTTACAAGATTTTTACGATAGGTGGGATGTTGCTATATGTTAGATGACTTTTTTCCATTGGAAGTATCTGTCCTGTCATCAAACGCTCTTTGTAATTATATTGCACAAGAATATTTTCCTCAGGCATCACTGAGATGTCGACTATTTTATAGGGGTTTGCATGACATATATAAGATTAATTCAGACAATAAAACGTATTTTTTCAAGGTATATCGTCAATGAATAAGACGCATAGAAGAAATTCAATCTGAGATTGATTTACTTAATCATTTGAAGAATTTGGATATTAAAGTATCATATCCTGTCATTAAACAGGATGGAACATTCATTGGACAATTTAAGACTATAAATGGAATAAGGTATGGCGTATTGTACACGTCTGTTGGAATGCGTGAATTTGACCAAATAGATGAAACGGCTGAATTAAACGAAAATCTAGGAAGTTATGTTGCTTCCATTCATAACGCTTGGGACAAATGTAATTTTGTTATTAATCGCCCAAATTTAGACTTGCATTCATTTATAGATGAGTCTATGAGTAATATAAGAGAATTTTATAATATCCATAATTTCGACATAGACTTTTTAGAGGAAGTTGCAAAAGAAGTAAAGAAAAAATTGACAAGTCTAGCTACTAAAAAACCACAATATGGAATATGTCACGGTGACATTTATGGTGGAAATATACGGATTGATGCTGATAACAATCCTGTACTATTTGATTTTGATTTCTGTGGGAATGGATGGAGGGCGTATGATATATCATTGTATGCTTTTCCCTTTGGTATGGGATGTGATTTAGCAAAGTTCAAAAGAAGAGAACAGCGTAAAAATCAATTTCTAAATGGATATAACAAGGTTAGAGCTATGAACGAAAATGAAATTAAGTCAATTGAAATCTTTATTCCATTCCGAAGGATTTTTAATATTGGTACTCTTTACATTTCTTTTTTACAAAATACTTGGGGAGACTCGCTTGTTATTAGAAACGTTGATGATGATATTTTAAACTTAAAAAATGGTTAGATCTAAATTCCATATTTTAATTTTATATAGAATTAAAAATAACTTTTTAGGAGGGGTATTATGTCTGAACCGACTAAATCTAGGATATTAAGTTGCTTAAAAGGCCTGGCAGTTGGAGATGCCATAGGAAAACAAACAGAAACTTTATCCTTTGAAAAAATCAAAGAATGGTATCCTAATTGTATAAACGGGTTTGAAGGTAAACTCGGCACTATAATGCCAAGATACATAGACAGGCATTATGAATGGAAGTTCGGAGAAACTACAGATGATACTGAACAAACTATTGCTGTTGCTGAATCAATAATAGAAGAAGGGACAGTATCTCATAGTAAAATTGGTGAGAAACTAATGTTATGTAAAAAATCTAATAGGCCTACTCTTCAGCTTGGAAAATTTTAACAGATTCGAGATGTAAATAGAGTTGTGTATGATGGTGATGGGTGTGGTGCTGCAATGAGAGTAGCTCCTATAGGCATTATTCATTCAAGTGATAAATTACATGAAATTGTTTCTGATGTTTTTGAATGCTGCATTCCTACTCATGGGTCCCAATTGGCCATATGTGCAGCTGCATCTATTGCTGGAGCGGTTTCAGCAGCTATTGATGGTAAATCAATAGAGAACATTTTTGAAATTGCACTTAAGGCTAGCATAGAATCTCAAAAGTACAGAAAATCAAATGAAGATCTTAAATACTATGAAGCATTAATGCATATGTACCAAGACTTATCGTTACGAAGTGAAATAGATATTAACTATCTAAATGAAAATTACTTTCCTAAAACTACAATTAATATAGTCCCACTTTCTATAGTTATTGCTCTCATTACTAAATCAGCAAAAAAGTCAACATTACTAGCAGCTAATTTAGGTGGGGATAGTGATTCTGTTGCCTCAATGAGTTCAGCCATTGCAGGAGCAATTTCGCCAGATACAGTTAATAATAAATGGTATGATGATGTCCAAGCTGTTAATAAAAATAACTTAATAGAATTAGGAGAGAGGTTATATTTACTTAGACATTAATTGGATGTGGGTATATAGAAATGAAAAAATATGAATATTTAAATGACAATATAAATTAGTTAGAAAGGATATACTTATGAAAAATTTATTTTTAGTTGAACCTAATAAAAAGTATCAAAAGAGTTTTGAAAATTACGCTCTAGCATACAGAAAAATAAATGATGAACATTATTTTAATAAATATAAAAAAGCACTACGGAATTTCCAAGATTATTTAAATGACTTACATAATTATTCCAAGGGAAATAACTTAACTAAAGGAGAGGTTATAACCTCAACATTCTGGTTAATTGATAAAAAAGAAGTAGTAGGTGTAGTGAGAATTAGACATCAAGAGGTAGAATGTGCTGGTCATATAGGGTATGATATATCCCCAGATCATAGAAATAACGGTTATGGTTTTCAAATTTTAAAACTAGCATTGATAATGGCTATAAAGATAGGAATGGAAGAAGTAATTTTAACTTGTAATATAGATAATATAGCCTCAAAGAAAATTATAGAAAAGAACAACGGAAAATTATTAGAAACTATTTTCGATGAAGACGAAAATGAATATCTGTACAAATATAGTATTACATTAGCAACTGATTGATTTCCTTCCACCTTAATTAAATATAGTGAGCAAATATATAAATACCAAATCAAAATGATGCTTATTAATAAATATAAACTAAATTTAAATAAGTAAAAGTTATATATTTAATTTTACAAATTCAAGTATTTAAGGTTTGAAAGGAGTTTTAATTTGGACATAATTGAAGCTATTTATAAAAGAAGGAGTATACGAAACTATTTAGATAAAAAAGTTGAAAAAGATACGATTATGACTTTATTAAAAGCTGCTACAGCAGCACCAACAGCAGCAAATTGTCAGCCGTGGGAATTCATAGTTGTTGATGATACAAAGAAACTTTCAGAACTAAAAGACAAATTAAATTTTGCAAGGTACAATGCACCTGCTGTTATTGTCGTATGTGGTAATATGAAATTAGCATTTAAAGGTCCTGGTAAAGATATGTGGGTTCAAGATTGTAGTGCCGCAATAGAAAATATTTTAATTGCAGCAACAAGTATGGGACTTGGTTCAGTTTGGATAGGTGTATATCCTATTGAAAGTAATATAAAGCCAGTAAAAAAGCTACTCAATATACCAGAGCATGTTACCCCTCTTGGTATTGTATACCTTGGATATCCTGCTGAGAGAAAAGAAGCGAGAACGCGATTGGATGAAAAAAGAGTGTATTGGCAGGAATATGAACCTAGTCGTAAACATAGGACAAAAGATAAGCCTATTATAGGACATTATTAGTGAAATAAAAGATATATAATTAATAATATGATAAAGACATTAATAAGAAGGAGGACATCTATGAAATTATTGATAATAGGAGCAAGTGGTTATTTGGGAAACACAGTATATAAAAAACTTAAGGAGTTCAGAAGTGATGATATCTATGGAACTTGTTGCAACTTCAATAATCAGGAGCTTTTACAAGTTAATGTATTAGATAAATTGGATATAAAGAAATTACTTTCATTTGAACCAGATGTAATTATTTGGAGTATTTATAATGTAGATGAAGAAATTTCCTTATCAAAAATAGGTTTAAGTAGCATAGTAAATAGTATTTCTAAAGATGTACGCTTGATTTATGTTTCTACCACCGTTGGGAGAGGAAAGGATCAGACTGAAAATGTAACTCCACATAAACGTATGCCTAATGAATATTTGCCCCAATATATTAATGGCAAAATTGAAGGTGAAAGTATAGCAAAAAAACATCCTAACCATGTAATTATAAGACCTGGAAGTATCTATGGCTATGACTATGATGGTAAAATGGATTCTAGAATGAAAAAACTTCTTGAGATTTCAAAAACAGGTGAAAATTATTCAAGAACAGCAAATATGTACGCTAGTTTTGTTAATGTTCAAGACCTTGCAGATGCAATAATTGAACTTGCATACAATAATTTTACAGGAATAATAAATATATCTGGTGAAAAACCAGTAAGTCATTACGATTTTAATATATATTTAGCAAAATTAATGAATATTGATGCAAGTTTTATAATACCTGACTATAAGCCAAAAGAAATCTATCGTAATTTAAATAACAACAAAAGAAAACTTTTACTTAAAACTTTAATACGAGATATTTGAATATTTATAAAATTTAGTTCATAATTGTAGTCTTTTATGAAGTATTAATAAGTTATATACAGCAATTTTTCTATGTACAACTACATCGACATAGGTTATATGCAATATATGTATAAAATAAATAAAATCAAATGATGTATAGAGATATACACTAGATATGAGGCGTGAGGTGTTAAAATTGATAAAAACAATTTGTAATATTGAGGAAGTAATTGATTTCGCATGGGAATTGAGTCAGGATAACCTAAATGCGAGCTATCCAAGAAAGGAATCAATTATAGAGCTTAAAGAATATATTGAAAAATTTGTAAGTGATGACAGCAAAAATGTACTAGCTTGCTATCATCAAGGTGTATTGTGTGGAATTTGTCTTTATTTTTGGATAACTGATGAAAAGTATGCTCAAACAAAGGTATTTTTAATTAGAGATGATTATGAGCAAATTGCAGAAGAATTTATTAATTATATAAGTAATCAATTAGCTGGATATCAATTTCTTATAACTGGAATACCTTTTACCAATAAAAATGCAAATGAATATTTTAAGAAAAAAAATATTGAGTGTATTGAAGCAAGCATTGTTACAAGAATATGTAATTTGGAATTCCATACGAATCAAAGGAATGATTGTGTAGAGGAAATTAACAAAAACATTTTTGAGGAATACGCTAGGTTCCATGATGAACACGCTATTCCTTTAGAAATGTATTATAATGCCAAAAATTTAAAAATAGATATAGATCGCTTTCGAATATTTGCTTTTAGGCACGATGAAGAGATACACGGGAGCATTTTTGCTAAAATAGTTAAAGAAGATGCAGAAGTATTTGGATTGTTTATAGATGAGAAATACAAAAATAAGGGCATTGAAAGTATATTAATTAATAAAATGCTTACACAATTATATAATGAATTTGGTGCAATAAAAGAAATTGTATATTTTATTGATGAAAATTCTACTGATGAATTAAATTCAGCATTAGCTGCAGGTTTTGAAGTTCAAGCTAAATATAGGTGTTACAAATGTACACTTTAGCTTGCCAAATTGTTATTTAGTAAAGGTTAGTATTTTTTTATATCACGAATTGTTAACTAAGTTATTAATATGTTATACACAAAAATAGTCTAAAAAGAAAAGAGAGGAGTTTTAGTGAAGGGTTGGTACTTACCATACACTTTCTAAAGATAAAGAAAGGGTATTGACTCAAAGCTTTTAAAACTTGTTCTTAAAAAATATGAAAATGCATATCAGAAAGTATTACTGACAGACAATCAGATAGAAACTGTTAATTTCTATAAACATTGTGGCTTTTTAAAAGTGAAGAGGTTGGATGCATAGCTTTTGTAAACTTTAAAAATTAGTATTTATAGATATTATCAATGTTAATTTTGTCTAAAACATCAAGTATATAATAGTAAGTATGAATATTTAGATGAAGCATGTGTTTATTTAATAAAAAAACTTATACAACATGAAAGTGGGATAACGATGGAGAAGGAATATATATAAAAACAAATTGGTCATGTATTAAAAGGTAAAGCTATTGAACTTGTTCCTGTAACAAAGGAACATATGGATTTTATATGTGATGAAGAAAGTAATTCAAAATTATGGTGTTATGAAGAATATGTTGAAATTAGCAAGGAACATATTCAAGAAAGATTTACTAAAAGAATTGAAGAAAACGATGTTTTTGATTTTATTGTTAAACGAAGTTCAGATGGTGCACAGATGGGAGTAGTTTATATATGGCAATGTAGTTCCACACGTAAAAGCTGGGAAATTGGATATGTTATCTTACCAGAGTTTCAAGGTAATGGATATTGTTTAGAAAGTGCTAAGCTTTTATTATCCTTTGCGTTTAATGAATTAAATGCTCATAAAGTTATAGGTATGTGCCATTGTGATAATCTCAAATCAACATCTGTAATGCAAAAAGCAGGAATGTCAAAACAAGGTGTGTTTAGAGAAGAATATAAATGTAGAGGTAAATGGGTAGACCAATTTTATTTTAGCATTTTAGAGCGGGAATATCATAGAATTTATAAAGAAAGCTAGTTTAGAATCAATAATTTTATTTAAGTTATTCTTAGATTGGGATAAAAAAGTATTAATTACGAATTACCAGGAGGTAAAACTATGATTATACGACGGACAGAATTTTCAGATGAAGAAAAAATATCAAAGCTAATAGCACAATTTAGAGTAGAATTAAAAGAACTTAAAGGAATTAAAGGAAAGGAAAATTAATAGCAGAAAAACAATTTCTATCAGATGTAATTAAGATTGGAACGGAGGGATAATATGCCCGGTACTATAACACATTTGACAATTGCCAATAGAATAATAAATACATTACCCGATGGAGTAATTACAAATAAAGGACTGTTTTATGCAGGTTCAATAGCTCCTGATTCAATTCATAGAAGAGAAGGATTTGTAAGAGCAGATAAGAAACACTCACACATGAGAGATACTATTGCAGATGTAGATTTTGGTAATAGAGAAAACCTTGCAATGTTGCCAAGAATGTTTTAAATTTGTAATAGGGATCATTGTCTAAAAAAATTGATACTTACTCTAAGCCATTTTATGGATGTTTTTCTTAGAGTAGTAGCTTACATATAAAAATAGACTTAATCACTGATATTACTTAGTTAAGTCGATTTTTATATGTAAATGTACCGTATTATAAAATGTATGTCACTGTTATTTTATATTGTTAACATCTTTTAAGATTTTCTCAAGCTTTTCTATAGATACAATTCGCTCATTACACTTCTGACTATCTAAACATATATTAAATCCTAGTGACTTGTAGTTACCTTTTGTTTTACAAATAGCTGAGACAAAAGCCACCTCATTTTCAGAACCTACATGATTACAAAGGGAACACATATTAGTATTGTTAGAATTATGACTTGGAATTTTACATACCATACCTACAAATTTACCATCCATATTGTAAATTAAAAATAATTTTCTATTGGTTTCATCAATCCAGCCTAAATACACATTTTTTGAATCCTGTAGACTTGGCTTTGGCAATTTTAAATTTTTTTCCTTTCTAAACAATTTAATAATTTTAGGTTTTGTAATACTTGGCATTCCATATACATATTCGTTTAACTCGTCTAAATACTTGTCAATCTGTGTGGGATCATTTATCTTACTAATATCAAGCAGCTCTCTTTCTTCATCAGATAAATTTGTAAAAAGGCTTAGTATTTTATCATGTATGTATGCTTTACTTACTTCAATAACATTAGTATCTACACAATTTCTGAAAGCACTATTTAAATCCCGTAAACATTTCTTTATATAGTTATATTCATATTTTTTTATAAAAGCCTCCATAAAGGCTATCACCTCTTTTCTAACATATGTAATTTTATATCCATTTAAATAACCTGATTAACCCACAAAAAACATTACATTACTTGAATTATGAAATTTCTCTGGAATGACTTGCATAAGAAGCGAAAGAACTGTTTAAATTTATTGTTCCGAGCTCTTATGCAAGTCACGGAGGAGAAATTTCATAATTCCACCGCATTCATTGTACCTTTTTGTGGTTTAATCATAATATCTTACTTACAGTTACATTTTATTACATGCCCATTAAAAAAAGATGATTATTATTACTCCTCCAACTGAAAGTAATAGTAATCATCTTGATTTAAAACATGCTATATTCACAATCATTTTATTTCTTATCTTTTGAATATTGTCTTAAATTAAAAATAATAACTTTCATTGGAATGCCACAATGAAATCATAACATGTTTTAAAATAAGTATTCAATCCAATAAATAATTCTGTAATAATTATGAGTATAAATCTTTCTCTTGAGTTATTATTCTTCTTATACTCTTTTCTGACAGGTAATATTCTTTAGTTAATGCATTAATAGTAGCACCATTAATGTATTTTTTATAAATTTCACTATTTCTAGCCTTAAGACTATTCTTTATACCACTTTTTTCTCCCCAGGCTTTATGGTTTTCATTTTTCCTGGGTACATAAAGATATTTTCCGTCTACATATTCTTGTATTATTTTAACAATTTTCTCAGGTAACACATCTTGCGCTTTTGCATACTTCATTTCCTTACTCCTCTGCTTTTTTATCATAGTGTTAAAGCAAAGAATACTCAAAAAGCTATGTGTTACAGAGCCTAAAACATATTTGCATTTCAGCTAAATTAAAAGCTTAGGCTCCAAACAAAGCATAGCTTACTTTGTTGTAGTCTTTGCACGGAGCAAGCTGATTTAGAGCTGAATGTATCACAGACTTTCATAAAAACACCCCCAATGCATTACAGTTAATTATATCATAATTAACTTAATTTTTAATATATGGATTGTTTGATGATTTAAATATAGGTAGAAAACTCTATAAAATATTGTTTTCATACAACTTTACCACAAAAATATGAACAGGAAAACTTTAAACTGGTAGCTGTATATGCTGATAAAACATTAGTGAAAGTGATAGTGATAGGGTAATAGGTTAAGTGTGCATTAGGTACAATAAATTGTAAACCAAAAGATATTGAAATTTTTTATGGGTTATCCAGTGGGCATTTTCCATAGAATATATGCTATAATTATATAAGATGAAATTATTGGAATATGTAAAAGGAGATGAGAGTATGGAGTTTAGAATTGTTTCATTACCACCGTTTAAAGCTGCTTCATCAGGTGTTGATAAAAATTTTGATTTTTCTGCAGAAGGAATATTAGGAAAGTTTGATGCATATTTTTCTGCTATTAAGCCATTGCCACGAGATGACTTTATGCCGCGAGATTTTTTATTTTTTGATCCTGTGGAACAAGGTATGGTTTGGTGGTGGGCGTTAACTGAGGACATGGATAGCGGTAGTAACGATGTAGTTGACTTTGATGGCGGATATTATCTTACTTACACATATAGAGACGGCGATGAAGAAATGGGTAATAAATTGTATAATGAGGCTATAGCCTACATTAATAAATCGGAGTTATTTGAACTAGATGAACGTACTAACCATTATAGTATGGGACATATTATTACTCCTAAGGATATTATCAAGGCACAGGGATGGGCACAGATGGAAACATTTATACCAATTAAACTAAGAACAGAACTTGATAGATAAGTACTAATTTTAGGATAGTATGCAGGTATCGGCGCTAAGAATGATGAGGGTATCGGAACTTATGGTTGTGTTTTGCATTTTCCATGAGAGCTAGTGCATATGAAAATAATATTAAGAAGATTGAGCTATTAACAGGTAATCAAAATTTTAATGCTCAAAGGTTTTATGAAAACTTAAGCTATATAAAGACTAATGAGATACAATATAAAAAAAAGGATGGGTGAATTAAATAATGATTAATATTTGTAAAGCAAAACCAGAAGATAGTAAAAGAGTAGCAGAATTATTTCATAATATGTGGAGTGACTCGGATATAAATGATTTACAAGCAGAGTTGTTTGAAAAGATTACATCTAACGAATGAGAAATATTTATAGCCTATAGTGATAATATTTCAGTAGGTGTTGCTCAATGTGGATTAAGAAAAGACTATGTTGAGGGGACAGACAGTACTCCGGTGGGATATTTAGAAGGTATTTATGTAATTGAGGAGTTTCGTAACAAGAGTATAGCCAGTATGTTATGCCAATCGTGTGAAAAGTGGGCAATGGAAATAGGATGTACAGAATTTGCTAGTGATTGTGAATTGACTAATAGAGAAAGCCTAGAATTTCACTTGGCTATAGGTTTTGCTGAAGCTAATAGAATTATTTGTTTCACAAAAAAATTAATCAAATAAATTCTTAATTTATATTAGCGATAAATAAGTTTTTAGAAAAATTATTTATGTTTATTTTTTATGAAAATTTGATATACACTTTATAAATGTATCAAACAAATTCAATACCACCCCCTAGCTATAGTGAAATAGTTCACCAATATAAACCCTCTATATTTGAATGGAGGATTTATATGAGAATTTTTGATTTTGAAATGAAACATGTGGAGGATGCAAAGTTAATTGCTATTGCTAATTATAATGAGGAGCGTGAGTATGTACCAATACTTCCTTCTATAGATATTCTTCCAGACTTAGACCATTTTGCAAGTAATGGATTAGGTGTTGTAGCCTTTGATAAAGGCAGAATGGCTGGATTTCTTTTGAAAATAATAAATTGAATAACTTATCATTACCTATGAGCATAGTGAGAATGTTAACTACTATAAATGAATATAAAGGGAAGCAAGATTTGTATAAAAAGCAATCACCTCAAATATTAAACACACTTAAAGATGTGCAATTATACAAAGTATAGAATCATCTAATAGAATAGAAGGTATTTATACTTCGAGTAAAAGCTTGGGTGAAATAATGGATAATAAAATAGAAACAAGCGATAGAAGTGAAAGTGAGATAGCTGTTATAGATATGTATTAAATACTATTCATAGTGCTTTTGATGCTATACCTATAAAATCATCTGTGTTATTACAATTACATAGAGATTTATACAAATTTTCATCAGCTAAGGGGGGAAACTATAAAAATACTGATAATGTTTTTGTACCAAAGTGGCTTTGAAGTTGGAAGATTTATTAGTTTAGAAAAAATTATCGAGGATAGCAAAGAAACTTATTGTGATACATTGAATAAGTCATCTATGCTATGGCATGATGGAAAAAATAATCTGCAAACATGGCTTGAGTATTTTCTTGGAGTTATCATAAAAGCATATAAGGAATTAGAGGCTATGGTAGGTTGTATTAAAAATACTAAGAGAAGATAGTTCCATGCGATTTTATTGAAGTTAGGGGAGAGTTTTCTAAGAATCCTTTAATTGATTTTATGGATTCAATGTATATATTAGGTGAATTGGTCACAGCATTTGATAAAGATAAAGCTAATAATCCTAAAGTTAATAAAAATAAAGCTTGAGAAAATAAAAAGATATTAGATCAAATAGAAACTTAAAGTAATAGTTTGAAAAATGGAAATATTACCAGATCGGCAGTTCAGTTAATACCAATATCGATATTTATGTAATAATAATTTCCACTAGTAAAATACTCAACTTAACTTTGTATAACAAGTTACAAAACACATCTGCAAAACCAATTATAGTGGTGCTAAGTTTAGAGGTGCTTTGAAAACGAAAAGTTATAATTTTTAATACTCAAGCTCACCATTAGGCTAATAACCAGATGTTAAAGCATATAAAGATTTTATTTAAAAGGTGTAGTCAATGTAAAAGGGTGCTAAGTCATCAAGTATTGTAATTTTAATAACCTAAATTCAAACGGGGTATTAAAATTTATTGTGGAGGTGCATAAGTGAATAAAGTTATATTTATAGAAAATAATGAAATATCATTAGTTAAATATACCCATGATGATGATAAGGAAATGTATAAGTGTTGGTTAGACATTAGGACTCAAAAAGGATATAATTTTGCCTTTGACCTTA
Organism: Haloimpatiens massiliensis; assembly: GCF_900184255.1. Lineage (NCBI taxonomy): Bacteria > Bacillati > Bacillota > Clostridia > Eubacteriales > Clostridiaceae > Haloimpatiens > Haloimpatiens massiliensis. The sequence continues at coordinate 858,041 of NZ_LT854640.1, forward strand.
GTTTTGAAGAGTTCCATGAAACCGATATTTCACAATTTCATTTCTTTAGTTCAATTGTTGATAAAAAAAATAAGAGTGTAATTGGTGCTATAAGGCTGTCTCCTCCAAAAGATGAGCCTGACCTTGCTATCATATAGAAGAAAATGTTATGGGTATAAGGCGTTTCTATTAGGACTTAACTATTGCTATAGAGAGTTAAAACTTCGAAAAGTTTGGGCTGGATGCTATGAAAGTAATTTAGCAAGTCAAAGGATACTTGAAAAAATAGGATTTGTCAGAGATAGAAGTGAAGATACATCTGAAGTAGATGCATTCAATGGTGCTGAAATTAAACAGTTAACTTATGTTTTAAGTTATAAAAACTTTCTAAAGATATATAAAAGTTTAAGTGGTGATTCGTAACCTTCTTAATTAAAAACTATTTAAAATTCAATTATATCTTTCAATTGCTATAACATATAGTAAACTTATTACCTCTTACTATAACAAACCAAATTTATACCAAAAGAAAGCTGGTGCAATTCATGATTAAACTATCAACCATTAAAGGAAGAAAAATAGAATATTTAATTACTGGGAGTGGAGAGAACACTGTAGTTATTATGCTTGGAATGGGATGCAGCATGTATGCTTGGTTAGATATTGCAGATGAAATATCTAAATATGCAAAGGTTATCATAATACACAGACCTGGTGTTGGAAATAGCGAACTACACCATGAAGGTAGTAATACATTGATAGCTGCCAAGGATTTATATTCATTATTAACTGAACTGAATATAAATGAAAAAGTTATATTAGTAGGGCATTCCTATGGAGGACTATGTGTTCAGCATTTTGCAAGATTGTATCCAGAAAAAGTAGAAAGTGTATTACTTGTTGAATCAGCATCAATGTATAGAGAAGATAAATTTGATAAATTAGAATGCCCTATATCAAATAAAACCGATTCAGATGAAATTTATTTAAAATTGTGGACAAGGTATTCTAAATATACTAAAGATAAATTAATAGAAGAAATAAAGCCAGAGCTATCAAAGGAAGAATTAAAGCAGCCTTTGGATATTCAAAATGAGCTTTTAGACTTTTACGTAAGACCTGAAATATATGTAAATCAACTTTCTGAATTAATTGATTTAAGAAGTACTGCAGGGAATATGAATACTTCAGGAAATTTTCCTAATTGTCCATTAATAATATTAATTCAAGATCCAGCGTACTCCATTAAAGAAATGGTGGAAGAAGGAGTACCTAAAATAGAGGCTGAAAGAATTGTGGAATTATCTCAAAAGTTATCTTACGGATTAAAAGAGCTATCTAATAATAGCAAATGCACAATTGTTAAAGATAGTAATCATTGTATAAACGAAACTAGGCCTGATGCAGTTATTGATTCCATAAAAGAATTATTATTTATTTAAAGTATTGAATTTATTTAATCATAACTTTAGAAGATTCACCTGTGAAGAAAATGACACAATATTTATACAAGAATCTACTTTTTCTTCAAAAAAGAACATGAATCAAATTATACATGAATTTACTCATCTTGGATGGAATGCAAAAGCTGAAGGAACTGTTAGCCGTTCACGCTTTTTCGATGAAGCTTTTACAAGTTATTATGAAATGCCAATTATGAATACACTAGAGAGAAATGAACATTATTTAGATTTATATTCTAAAACTTGGAATGAACAAATGAACTCTGGCAAATATAAAGAAATTCCAATTCATAAGTTTGGTGAATATGAATATGGTGATTTAAGCTATACTGCAGGAGCTATATGTTTATATGAATTAACTAATATCATTAGTGAAAACATCTTTGATAATATAACCACGCAATTCTTAAACGAGTTTAAAAATAAGCCTACAACTTTTGAGGATTTCTGCAATTTTTATATTGATAAGGCTACAAATGATAAAAAACAAAGTGTAAAAAAACTATTTGATGATTGGATATACTCATGTGAAGGATTTAAAAAGTATATAAAGAATACTTAATAGTAATGATAAACTTTGAAATTGTTGTCCATGGACATAGATGCCATTATCCCACACTTTTTCGGAGAGTGGAGTATTACGATATAGCCATCAGATAAAAGATGGAAGGAGAGCGATGATATGGATAATATAATTTATTATATGAATGGGCACGAAGAAAATGAAATTTTAAGTGGTAATTGGACAATCTTTGATAGATATGAAAAAAATAAACTTAATGCAATTAATGATAAAAATAATGATTTAAAAGTTCGAACATTAGTTCTGTATTCTGTGAAAAATTTATATGTTTTAGTTGTAAGTAACCAAGACAAAATTATAAATAACGATAGAGCTTATCAAAATGGTGATGGATTTCATTTTGTCATAGCAAAACCTAACGAAGATGGTATACCAACTGATGAATTTTATGTAATAGGAGTCAGTCCATTAAGCAACAATAAGCGAAGAATTTTTCAATGGTATAAAAATGTGGAGTGTACTGGAAAACAAATTACTAATGGTGATATAAAGTATAAATATATTGATGGAAACATGTATTTTTTAGCTTCAATATCCTGGGAAGAATTGAATCCTTATAAACCATATATTTGTGAAAAATTAGGTTTTAATATAAGTTTTGTAAGGGATATTAATGATGAGAAGAAAACATTTATTTTAAAAGAAGATGACTATATTCAATCAGAAAATAGTCTTAGAAAATATGAATTATTTAAATTTGAAAATCCAACAAGCAATGATACGCCAGATATATTAATTGATTTAGATAAAATTAATTGTAAGACCTATGAAAATGTGATGTTAAGAATAGCAATAAATAGTAATAATGAATCTACAGCAAATATTCATCTTAAAATAAATAATAAGAAATGTATAAATAAAGTTAAAAAGGTAACTAAAGGGTTAAACCTAATAAGGATTGTACTAAATAACTATAATCTTGAAGAATATAATAATATTATAAATTTAAAAGTAAATCTAGATACATATACTATGGAAAAGAACTTTCAGCTTTACATTTATAATGAAGAAAAATTCAATATGCTAGAAAATAAGATAAACACTTTTAATAAAGCAGAAAATATGTTTTTAAAAGAAAGTATTGATTCATTAAAATTCTATTGTAAAGATTTTAATAACTACTTAAGTCAATTAAAAGAATATGAGTCTTTTGAAACTTTAGATAACTACATAAAAGATATAGAATATAAATTAGATTTAGTAAAGAATGGTGAAGATTTATTCAAAGCAGGACAAGTATTAAGATTAGGCTTTAAATCTCGTGAAGATGCTTCTATTCAACCATATTCACTATATATACCTAAATCAGTAGAAAATAATGATTTCCAAGGCTTAATGGTATGTTTACATGGTAGTGGAAGTGATGATAGACATGGGATTAATATTTTTCATAAAAGATTAGCCGAGGAATTAGGATTAATTATGTTGGCACCTTTCGCAAGGGGAACATCTCATTGCTATTGTACTACTGAGGCTTTATCAGAAATAATAGAGATAACACAAAAGATTAAATCTATATTTAAATTAGATAACAAAAAGACAATTTTACAAGGCTTCTCAATGGGTGGATACGGTGTCTTAAGAACTTTTGATTATTGTAAAAAAGAATTTCAAGCATTAGCCATATTTTCAGGCCACCATAACCTTGCAAATATATTTGAAATCGAAAATCAACCTAATTATTTAGACGATCATAATATAAGTAAATTTAAAAATGCAGATATGATAATATATCATGGAACAAAAGATGGGAACTGTGATTTTAAGGAAGTTAAAGAATTTTTAGATAAAATTAGTTTAGTTAATAATAAAGCTACAGTGTTTACATCAGAATGTGGACATGAAGGTCTAAAAAAGGAATGGTATGAGAGCTTTAAGGAATGGGTTAATAAAATTATATTATCATGACTATTTAATAAAAATGGGGAAGTGAATTTTTGTGATAAAAAAGAAAACAATAATTGAAGATGAACTATCAAATGAAAAGAGTCTAGTAAAATTATATGGAAAGTTACAGATTTTAAAGGCAATGCTTTATCAGGCACTGACATTAAGATTTTAAGTAGAGAATTTGAGCCAATATATAAAACTATCACTAATGAAGAAGGATTATATGAATTAAATGTAAAACCTAATATATATGCTTCTTTTTTTGCTTGCAAAGATTATGCAGTAAATAATTTAGAATATTGGGCTTGGAATCTTCCATTATTAGGCCACATGGAATTGAATGTGAAAATAGATGGTCTAGAAGTATATGCTATCAATGCTTTTCAGGTTCAGGGAGCTACTCCAAATAGGATTATGTTATTCTTTAGACCTATGAGCTTAAAAAAAAGCAAACCCTTAAAAGAATCAGGAGAAATAGATGCATTGGAAATTGCACCTATATCTCCAAATCTCACTAAGGACCATATTCATGTAATTATAAATGAAGAAAAAGTAAAAATTTATGAAATAAATAAAGTCTTTGAAGATAGAGGAGATAACAAAAAACTTATTTCTTATCTAATACATGTAGGATTGCCTAAAAACTTAAATAAATATGAGTATAATAAGATTACCATTACATTGTATGACAGTGAAACCCATGAGAGAGGGGAAGGAAGTTTATTCTGGAAAGCAGATGAAGTAATATAAAATTCACAAAATAATCATATTTCAGGAGTTGTTTGCGTAACAATCTATGGGCATGAAAGTGAAAAAGGTGCAGTATTATGGGTACGTGAAATAGCTGTACGTCCAGAATATCAGCGAAGGGGAATAGCAAAAAAATTATTAAATCAAGCATTATCTTATGGAAAATATTACGGAGCTAAAAGGGCATTCCTTATGGCAGATGAGTGTAATGAGGGCGCAATAAAATTATACGAAAGCATGGGCTTTATGGCAAACAAAAATGAAGCTGAAAATGATATGATACTGGGAAACTAAGCCAAATAGGCTTAGTTTTTTAATAATAAAAATACTGCCTATATAGTAAAAAATAGGACATAATGTTATTATGTTTATAGAGTTTATCTACGAGGTGATAATATTGAAAAAGATTATGATTATTGAAGATGATTTGGATTTAGCAAAATCACTAAAAGAATATTTGATTAATCAAAGTTTCAAAGTCATATATTTGGATAATTTAGAAAACTATATGGAAGAAATAGTTGAATTCAAACCTAATTTAATTTTGTTAGATATAAACTTAAGAAATATGAATGGTTTTTCTATTTGCCAAAAAGTAAGAAAACAAAATAAAATTCCTATAGTTTTTGTTACAGGTAGAGATAGTGATATAGATGAGATAAAGGGAATTACTGCTGGTGGAGATGATTATATTCGAAAGCCTTTCTCAAAAGATGTTCTTTTAGCTCGCATAAATAGAATATTAAGTTATCAATCCTATGAATATATTAACGAGATGATTATCTGCAATGTTGTTTTAAACATTAGCAAGAATGCTGTCATCCATAGAGAAACAAAAGAAGAAGTAGAATTATCAAAAAATGAATTTAGGATTTTATATTATTTAGGACTCCATCAAAATCAAGTCATTGATAAAAATAGATTGATCAATTATTTGTGGGATAATAATCTGTATATTGACGAAAATGCCTTATATGTTAATATGTCAAGATTAAGAAAAAAACTAAAGTCCATTGGTGCCGATGATCTTATCACTACTATACCCTCTAAGGGGTTTTCTATATGTAACAAGATATTTATCTTTTCAAAAATCAAGAATTACAAAAAACTGTTTATATTTTATTCTTGTAATATTGTTTTTATATTTTACAGGTACAAACAAGAGTGTTCTTATACTAGTTTCTTTAATTTCTTTAATCTTTTTTATCATAAATCTTGGCTTTGAATACTTGAAATATAGAAAAACATGTTTAAAAATAAATCAGCTTATTTCAGAATTAGATAAAAGATATTTAATTAAGGAGCTTTTAAATGAACCTAAAGATTTATATGGAAGCTTATACTATAGAGTTCTAGAGAAAGCATTATATGATATGGTTACAGATATGGCAAAACAAAAGAAGAATACCAGGATTATAAGGAGTATATTGAAGAGTGGATTCATGAAATGAAAACACCTCTTACCACAATTTATATGTTGGACATGACACAAAAGGATAGCTCAAATAAAATTAGTAGAGAACTTTCCAAATTATCCAATTTAATGGAAACCAGCTTGTTTTATATAAGAGCTAATACGTTAGAAAAAGATTATCATGTAAGAGAGATATATCTTTTTAAAATAATACATGAAGTATTATTAAAAGAAAAAGCTGCAATACAAGAAAAGAGAATAGAAATAGAAATTATTCATGACAATGTTGATGTTTCGGTTTATACCGATAAGAAATGGATAGAGTTTATTTTGTATCAAACGCTATTAAATTCAATAAAATATGTTAAGCCACTAGGAAAAATATCTTTCAAAATTATCAAAGAAGTTGGGATAATAAAGCTTATTATGGAAGACAATGGATGCGGTATATCTTCAAGCGATCTTCCACGGGTATTTGAAAAAGGATTTACAGGAAGTAATAAAAGAAGGGGAGAGGCAACCGGAATTGGACTTTATCTATGTAAAAAAAGTGCAGACAAAATGCGAATAGACTTATCTATAGAATCAAGGGAAAATGAATATACAAGGGTAATCATAGGTTTTCCAGTAGGGGATTACTATAAATTAAAATGACCTTACAACTCTGTAAGATGTATTTTATCATCTCGTATCGTACAATAAAAGCATAGTCCAGCTAAGAAATGTCAATAAGAATTAAAAAAATAATTAATATTTTTATTATCTTAAAAAAGGGTAACCTTAATAAACTTTTGTTAGACTAACAAAAAACGGAAATTATATTTATGGAATTATACTACGCAGCGAAGCCGCATTTCGCTTTGAGATAATTCTTTTGGTGTTCTTCTGGTGTAATTATTTCAAATTCTTTCCCATCACGAAGAATGGCAAATAATATGTTACAAACTTTATGCATAACTGCCCCAAGAGCAATCATTTTAGGCTTACTTTGGCACTTTAAAAGATAGTATTCTCGAAGTACTTGATTTTTGGCGGAGCCATCTTTGTTTTTGCTTATGCTGATTAATGCCATAGTGTGAATTACTCTTCTGGCAATTCGAGAGCCTCGCTTTGACATACTGATTTTTGTGCCATTAAAGTTGCCAGATTGCTTTACTGCTGGATCTAAACCAAAATAAGCAAAAAGCTGTTTTGGTGAGTTGAACGCAGAGAAATCTCCGATTTCTCCCATGAGGCTTACAGCAGAAAGAAAACCTGCACCTTTAAATGTTTCAATCAAGTGAATTTGCTTTACAAAATCAGTATTTTCATTTTCATCAACAAGCTTATGCATTTCAGAGAGTATAGAAGAAATCTCTTCATCATACTTTCGAATAAAGCTTATGTATAATCTAATACGCTTAAAATTACTACTTACAGAATAACCGAAGGTCTTTGCATCATTGGCAGCCTTTATAATGGCATTATACTTATTATTAGCATATGTAAGCCCAAAACGAGCTGTAGATCTTATAGAATCAATAATCTCTTCTTTGGAAGCATTTAAAAATGCATCTGGAGATGTGTATGTTTCTAATAAGGTTAATGATGTATTAGTAGTTATTTTTGAAAAAATTTTAAGGTATTCTGGAAATACCATCCGAAGTTCACTTTGAAGTTTGTTCACATAAGCAGAACGGTTGTCCATCAAATCATAATACTCTCTTGAAAGATTTCTTAAATCAAGAGCAAGATCTGATGGCATAAGAGATACTTTTAAATCTGGCTTTAAGCCTATTAAGGCAGCTTTTTTTGAATCAAATCTGTCATTATGCACTTTTCTAATGTTAATGTTTGTGCTATTCTTAGTGATGATAGGATTAATTAGGTTAACATTAAATCCAGTATCACGAAGATAGCAGAAGAGTGGGTAATGATAAATTCCCGTGGATTCTAGGAAAATGCGACTTTCCAAAGAATACAACTCTTCTGCTTCTTTTATTTTAGAAACAGCGAGTTCAAGGGAATCAATGTTTGAATGTAGTATTTTAAAAGGCTTTCCAACAAAGGTCTGGTTAGGAAGTGCGATAGACATCCAACTGAAATCTGCACCAACATCAATACCGACCGAGATAAATAAATTTTTAAATAAAATGTTTGACATGAGCAAAAGCTCCTTTCCGATAGGAATCCATTTCCATCTAATGAGTACACAACCTTGCGAGTTATACAGGTATAGCCTGAGGCTCCCAACCAGCCGAATCATAAAACCTCATTGAATGGACTAATTGACTAAATCACGGGTATGAGTCAGCAGATACTGACTTCCCAAGGAGGAAAACATTATTTGTCCTATCCTTGAAGATTATACTTTATGAAAAGTCTGGAGTCTATATAGGAACCGTCAAGCATGATAATTAACTAAGATAACATCTGATGAAGGAAGAAATCCTTCTTCTGTTATCTATTATAGAAACAATTAAATTGAGATGAGTAGTCTTAATGACTACATCATTATTATACAAGGAGGGATGAACATGAAACAAATATTAAGAATCAATCATTTAGAGAAATATTATGGAAAGGGAAGTATTCTTACAAAAGCTATAGATGATATTTCTTTTGAAGTATGCAAGGGAGAATTTGTTGGAATTATGGGAGCTTCTGGTTCTGGAAAAAGCACTTTACTTAATTGTATTTCTACTATAGATACTCCTACAGGAGGAGAAATATTTTTAAATAAAAATAACATTTCAAAAATACCAGAATCGGGGTTAGCACAATTCAGAAGAGAAAATTTAGGATTTGTATTTCAAGATTTTAATTTATTAGATACTTTAACTGTAGAAGAAAACATAGGTTTATCCTTAATTATCAATCATGAAAATGAAGATGATATAAAAAATAGAATTGACAATATTTCTGCAAAATTAGGAATTCATGATATCTTAAAAAAATTTCCCTATGAAATATCAGGAGGACAAAAACAAAGATGTGCTTGTGGACGTGCTTTAGTAAATGAGCCTACATTATTATTAGCAGATGAGCCTACAGGAGCATTGGATTCAAATGCATCTATGATGCTAATGAATACTTTTCAAAAGATTAATGAAAGGGATCATGCAACAATATTAATGGTAACTCATGATGTATTTTCTGCAAGCTTTTGTAGTAGGATTCTATTTTTAAAGGATGGAAAAATATTTAGTGAATTAGTTCGTGGGGATAGAGATAGAAAAGAGTTGTTCTCTGAAATTATGGATATTACGGCTCTTTTGGGAGGTGAATCCAATGTTGTTTAAATTGGCACTTCGAAACTCTAAAAGGTCTATAAAAAAATACCTTCTTTATATTGTCACCATTACTTTGGCCATTTCATTTATTTATGCAATAAATGGATTGATTGCATCAGAGGATATTCGCACGCTAGGGGAACATTTACCTAATTTTCTTGAAAAATTATATTATGTTACTGTAGGAATTATATTAATTGTAGCGTGGCTAGTGAACTATATGAGTGCCTTCATTTTAGAATCACGAAGCAAAGAGCTTGGAACCTATATGCTTCTTGGAATAGAGAGCAATGAAATATCAAAAATGTTTGTATATGAACAATTTATACTTGGAGGAGTTTCCTTTGTATTTGGAATTCTAGTAGGTACTATTTTTTTAGAAATGATAAAAGCTATAGTTTATCGTTTCTTTGAAATTCCATTTCAATTGAATATTGTATTTTCTTGGAAGGTGGTTGGTATTACCGCTTTGGCTGTTATTTTAATCTATATTTTCTCTCTTATAAGAAATCTTTTTACTTTTAAGAAATTTAAAATATATGATTTTATGTACATGGAAAAGAAAAATGAAAGCGGAAGATTTCACAGACGTAAAGATAATATATTTAGTTTTCTTTTATTTTCAGTTATGCTGGTAATAGGAATGGTGGGAATTATAAAAATGTTCTATTATAAAAACATAACAGGAAAAGGTCTATTATTTTTATTGTTAGTTATTATTTCTATTTATGGATTGACAGGGTGTATATCTTCCATGATAAACCTAGTTTTCTTAAAGGGGAAGAAACGATTTAAGGAAAAAATGATTTTATTAAGATTTTTTAATTCACGAATCAACACTATGACAAAAACCCTTGGAACTATAACAATTCTTCTCATTGCATCATTATCCTGTTTTACTATAGCAATGTTTATGGGAGATTTTTATAAAATTCAAACAAAAGAATATTATACCTTTGATTTTAATATGTATTGGGATAAAGATAGGGAATTTGTAGATGGTATTAGAAACTTAATTTCCCCATATGACATTAAAGGTGAGGTCGCCATTGAAAATTATGAAATCCACAATACTGATGTATATAACAATATACTATCCTCAACACTAGTATCCAAAAAACAGAAATACGAAACTGTCATTAAATTATCTGATTATAATAAAATAAGAAAATTAGCAGGTTTTGAAGCTGAAAAACTTAATAAGAATGAGTTTTTAATTCAGACTACAGCATCAACAGGATTCATCTTTGAAGAAAGACTAAAAAAAGAAGAATACAATATTGCAGGGAATAAGCTAAATTTGAAAGAAATAAAATCAGATCCTATGCAAACAGAAGATATAGGATTTTTTAAAAACTATTATCTTGTGGTACCAGATGAATTTACTAAAGAATTTAAATATTTGCGAACTCAATATATTTGGAATACAAAAAAAGAAACGGATAAAAAATTAAGCGATAATATATTAAAGTATTATAATCAATATGAAAATATGGAATCTAAAAACCTTCCTATAAACTTTAAAATCAAAGGAACTTTTTTAGAAGAAGGTAAATCTAGTATGGTTTTGATTATATTAGCTTTACTTTATATTGCTCTTATTTTTTCTATAATTTTAGCAACAGTATTGGCAGTTTCTCAAATTACAGAAGGTACAAAATATAAATACCGATATAAATTGTTAAATGATATTGGAATGGATAAAAGAAAGATACAAAGGTTAGTTTTAAAGCAAACCACCATTCAATTTTCATCTCCATTAGTGTTAGGATTGCCAATATCTATACTTTTTGTATGGGCATTTTCCTTTCTAATGGAAGGCTATACTAGTCAAAATTTTTTCCTTAATAGCATTATTAGTGCTATGGGAATGTTTTTATTTATATATGTTATCTACTATGTAGCCACTTATGTAACCTATAAACAATCGGTATTGGAATAAAATTAACAAAACACTAAAAACCCTAAACCAATTACGGTTTAGGGTTTTTTTACAATGATAAAAAAGTAGCTTATGTAAATAAGCATCTAAGGGTATTGATTGCACAATAGTATGCAATTAATACTCTTTTATATACTATTACAATACCGTATTATAATAGTATATAAATGAAAACGATAACTAAAGGATTGAGTTCAAAAAAATTTATGTTAGCTTACTTTGTTTACCACTGACTATAAAACATTTAATATATTATTTTATAAAATTTTTAGGTTTTGTTCAAAATCTTAGAGCTAGTAATAAAAAATACTCTCTAGGATCAAGATAAATAGAAACCTAATGGTTTCTTCAATAGATTTTAAAACAGTTAGGAAGTGCGTTTATGAGGGAGTTAAATATCATTAATGATCTAATTGAAACTAATGATTATTTGTCTATAGAGTATTTTATGAATAAATACTCTGTTTCAAAAAGAACATTGCAAAATGATTTTTCGTATTTGACTAATGCTGGCAAAGCAAACGGATTTCATTTAATGCAAAAAAGGGGGCGAGGATATTTATTAGAAGTACTAGATATAGAAAAGTTAAATAATTTTATTAGTAAATTAGATAAAATTTCTAATAAACCAAAAGTAAGTATTGAAAATATTGTTGCTTATATAGCATTACATGATAATTATATAAAAACTGATGAGTTAGTTGACATATTAGAAACAAGTAAATCACTAATAAAAAAATCTAAAAATGAAATTGATTGCTATATTAGTAAATATAATCTTGTAATGGATAGAAAAGCTCATTATGGTATTAAAATAAATAATCCTTTAATAGAACATAGAAAATTACTTATAGAGCTTTATTTAAAGGATAATGAAATGGTAAAAAAATATATTGATAATAAAATAGGTGATAATTTTATTTATGTAAAAAAAACATTAATTAATAAACTAAAAAGAAGGAATTTAGATATTTATTATGTTGAATTAAATGAAATAATTGCTTGGTTAAAAGTTACTATATATATTCATCTAAAGATTAATACACCAATAAATTTGCATGAAAATAGTGAGCTATTAAATATTATTGCACAAAAATTCAATATAGGTATTCCAGAAGGTGACATTAAAGAATTTACTCAATTACTTAAAACTAAAACAAAAAGCAATGAAGATTATATAAAAGATTTAGAAGAACTACCTTCAGATATTTGTGCTTTTTTTATTGATGTTGATAAAAAAAATAATACATCATTCAATTCAGATGATGATTTTAAGCAACTATTAACAATGCATATAGCATCATTAGTTAATAGAGGGAAGTTTAAAGTATCTTATACTAACCCTATTATAGATGAATTATCAATTAAGTATCCAACATTATTTAATATTGCAATATCGTTGAGTCAAATGCTTGAAGATAAATATGGAATTAAAATAACCCGTGATGAAATAGGATTTATCGCTACACATTTTGCAGTGCATATGGAGAAAGAATTTGCTAATAAATTTAAAAAATATTATAAAATTGCAATTGTTTGTTCAACAGGTGGTGGTAGTGCATATTTAACTAAACTTAAAATTGCTAGTTTGTTTGAAACTTCAAATATAGAGACATTTTCTATATTACAAATAAAAGAACTTGAAGAATTCAATCCAGATATTGTATTTTCTACTATTGATTTTAATATAAATTTAAAAGTTCCTTTGATTTATATTAAAGAGCTTCTAGACGATTATGATATTTTAAAAATAAAACAGCTGGTTAGTCTTGATAAAATTCATGGTGCTTCTATAAGTGAAACAAAAGATTATTATATTAAACGGTTTTTTGATCCAAATTACTTCTTAATTGAAAAGCGTGAAGATGATTATATTAAGTGTATATCAAATATGTCTAAAATCGTTGAAAAAGCCGGTATTGGTGGTGAAGATTATTCAAAGCTTCTTTTAAAAAGAGAATCTTTTTCCTCAACTATATATTTAAATGGAGTGGCTATTCCTCACCCTATAGAAATGAAGGCAAATAAAGACTTAGTTTTTGTAAAGATATTCAAAAACCCAATTATATTTAACAATAAAAAGGTTAGCATAATTTTCATGATAGCACTTAAAAAAGATAATCTAGAATTGCATAAACAAATTACACAAGATTTATTTGAAATTATGAATGATATTCAAATGATACAAAGGTTAATTAAAGTAAACAGCTTTAAAGAATTTATAGCATTAATTAATAAGAAAGTCTAGGTGATATCTATGGATATAGAATTATTAAAAAAGTTATGTAATTTAAATGCTATTGCATCCAATGAACAAGAAGTTCGTAATGCATTAATTGAAGATATTACTGGGGAAATTATATTTGATGGTCTTGGAAGTGTTATTAGTCATCATAATGGAAAAGGTCCTAAATTAATGATTTGCGCTCATATGGATGAGGTAGGATTCATGGTTCGATATATCAGTGATATTGGAATGCTATACTTAATGCCAGTAGGTGGGGTAAAGGACTCTGCTAAATCCTTTCAATCTGTTGTTATTACGACAGTAGATGGTGACAAAATAAAAGGATTAATGAATTGTTCCTATGATGAAAAGCATAAAGTAAAAGATATTTATGTAGACATAGGACTCAGTTCAGCACAAGAGGTTATTAATAAGGGAATAAGTGTTGGAGACATGGTTTGCTTTGACAGCAAAAGTCAAATGATTAATGAAAATGTATTGATGGCAAAAGCCTTAGATGATAGGGTAGGATGTTATATTTTAAAAGAAATTGATAGAAAAATGAAAAAAATCAAACATGAAAATGATGTATATCTTTGTTTTACAAGTTCAGAGGAAGTAGGGACGCGAGGAGGAAAATGCACAGCTAATATTATTAATCCAGACCTGATAATCGCAGTTGATGTGGCTTGTGCACCAGATTTAACACGAAACTATACTAACCAGCGTCAAATTTCTAAAGGATGCATGATAGTTCATTATGATAAAACAATGATTCCCAATAGAAAAATGCTTAATTGGACTAAGAAAAAAGCTATAGAAAACAATATCAAATTTCAATGTGATATGTTTTCAGGTGGAGGAACGGATGCAGCTTTATCTCATTTGACAAATGGAGGTAAACTCTCTATTGTCTTAGGAATACCTTTAAGGTATTGTCATGGAAATTATTCAATGACGGATTTAAGAGATATTGAAGCCTTAACAGAATTACTTATCCATATTATTAAATCGTTTACTAAAGAAGAATATAGTATTATATCAAACTATATATAGGAGGCAAAAAAATGAATAAATTAGAAATGGAAATTTTACAAATTATATCATCTGCAGGTGAAAGTAAAGCTAAGGCATTTGAAGCATTAAGAAAAGTAAAAGAAAGCGATTATGATGGAGCAAGGGCTTTGCTTAAAGAATCTAAAGCAATTGATATTGAGGCCCATAAAGCTCAAACAAACCTAATTCAAGCAGAACTCTCACAAGGAAATGAGGACAAACAACCTATAACTTTACTAATGGTTCATGCACAGGATCACTATATGTCTTCACAACTTGCAAGAGATCTAATAGAAGAAATAATTAATATATTTGAGTCTAAGGAGGATTAAAAATGAGAATAGTATTATGTTGTGCAGGAGGTTTTTCAACCACAATGCTAATGGACAGTATGAAAAAAGTAGTAAGAGAAAGTAAAAAATTAAATAATGATGATTTTGAATTTGCAGCCATTCCAGTTGATTTGTTAGAACAGGAGGTTAATAATTGTAGCGTTCTTGTAGTAGGTCCACAAATTGCACACAAATTAGATTATATTAAGAGCATTATTGGACCTAAGAATATTCCTTATACCGTAATTGATCAAGATACATATGGGAAAATGGATGGAGCTACTTCCTTAAAAATGGCCTTGATTGCTTATAAAAAAGCTCAATTAAATAAAAAATAATATTAATAATTTAAAAAATTCATTTATACTAGGAGGCAATACTATGTTTAAGAAATTTGAGGCATTTATGAATAAATATTTAACTCCCCTTGCCAGTAAAATGGATAAGCAGCCACATTTAAGTGCAATCAAAAAATCAATGGTTGCAATGACTCCAATTCTTATTATTGGAAGTTTATGTTTAATACCAGAAGCTATTGCAAATATGCTGGGAAAAAATAATAGTATATCACAATTTATTTTAGCTAATATGGATAGTTTTTATTTACCTTTTTATTTAACAATTGGTATGATGGGTTTATATGTTTGTCTATGTATAACATATTTCTTAGGGGAACACCATAAGTTATACGTACCAGGCTGTATGGTTTTAGGTGCAGTAGGATTCCTCTTGATGACATTCAGTTTCACAAAAGATGGTGGAATGAATATTAAATATTTAGGAACCAAAGGACTGTTTATAGCAATGATTTCAGGTATTATTGCCGTTGAATTATATAGATGGTGTAAAAAGAAGAACTTTACAATACGTATGCCTGAAAGTGTACCAGATTTTGTTTCAAGATCTTTTGAGTTAATTCCTACAACAGTTATTATTGTTGGATTATTTGCAGCAATCCGTTTTACTAGTTTAGCAATTTTTAATGTATTACCACCAGAAATATTAACTAAATTTTTACAGCCACTAGTTGGTTCATTGGATAATCCATTTGTATTTGTATTTATTACTTTCCTTAGTTGCTTATTATTCTTTTTCGGAATACATCCTTCAGTATTATCACCAATTACAGCACCTATTGCAGCTCAATTCTTAGCAGAAAATATAGAAGCTATGGCCAATGGACAAGTATTACCACATTTCTATACAGGTGGTATGGTAAGTGCATTTGCTAATTTCACTGGAACAGGTATTACATTTGGTTTAGTATTCTGGTTTTTCTTATCAAAGAATAAAGCTTATAAACGTGTAGGACAAGTTTCAATCGTACCAGCTTTATTTGGAATTAATGAACCTATATTATTTGGAGCACCAATAGTTTTAAATCCTACTTTCTTTTTACCATATGTTATTGGTGGAACTATCCTAGGAACTTTCCCAGCATTTTTAATGTGGGCTGGAATTTTAAGAAAACCATTCTTTAATCCACCATATGTAGGAGTATTCTTAGAGGGATTTTTAGTAAATGGTCATTGGCTAACTATTGTAGTTAATGCTTTACAAATGATAGGATCAATTATAATTTGGTACCCATTCTTCAAACTATATGAAAAACAAAACAATTTACAAAATAAAGAAGGAGAATCTAAAATTTCTGAAGAAGATGCTGCTCTATTAGGAGATTTGGATTTTTAAAAAATAAGGGTAGGCTTAAAAGGCTTACCCTTTTAAATAAAGGAGATATTATGGCTATTCATGTTAATAAAATTAAAGAGTTAATTAAATCATTAGATATTGATGCGGTTTTAATAAAGTCAAAAACAACTAAAAAGTATTTAAATACTATAACAGGAAGTGGAGTTCATATTCTTATAACCAAAGATCAATCATATATGATTTTAGATGGAAGATATGTTGAAGAAGCAAATGATATAGAAAAAGATTTTGAAATAATTGAAAATACTCCGGCTCAGTCTAAAAGAGAACATTTTGATATTATAAATGATATTTTAAAAAAATATCATTATTCTAGATTAGGAATAGAAGCCAGTGCCTATTCAATTACAGATTATGAAAAACTTAAACAGTATAATTTTAAGATTTCATTAATTAAAGATGAGATTAATAAATTAAGAATAATAAAAGATGACTTTGAAATTAATATATTAAAGGAAGCATGTAAAATAACAGATAGCATATTTAATGAAGTTATAAAACATATCAAAGTTGGAATAACTGAAAGAGAAATTAATGCATGGCTCCATTATTACTCTTTGAAGGCAGGAGCAACTAAATTGTCTTTTGATCCTATAATTTCTTCTGGCCCTAGAACAGCTTTACCACACGGTCGTCCTACTGATAGAAAAATAAAAGCACATGAACCCATAATGATTGATTTTGGAATTGAATATAAAAATTATCAATCAGACATGACTAGAATGGTTTTCATAGGAAGGCCTAATGAAGAAATTTTAAACATCTATAACATTGTAAAGGATGCACAGCAAACTGGAATATATGCAATTAAATCAAATATACAAGCAAAAGAAGTTGATGCAATAGTAAGGCATGTGATTTGTAATGCGGGATATGGAGATTATTTTAATCACGGCCTTGGACACGGAATCGGTATTGGTGATGGAGTTGAGTATCCATTTTTAAATCAAACTTCATCTACAATTTTACAAAACAATATGATAATGTCATGTGAACCTGGAATATATGTTCCTAATATAGGTGGAATTAGAATAGAAGATGATGTTTTGGTATCAAATGGAATAGGTGTTCCTTTAAACAAAACAACTAAAGAAATGATAATTTTGGAGGAATAATTATGAAGCATAATTTTGACCAAGTTAATAATAGATTAAATACATATTGTACCCAATGGGATTATATTCAAGATCGCTTTAACAAAGAAGACTTAATCCCTTTTTCTATATCTGATACAGATTTTAAGGTGCCTTTACCTGTTTACGAAAGATTAAAAAACGTTTTAGAACATCAAATATACGGATACTCTAGATGGAACCATCATGATTTTAAAGGCTCTATTTCAAAGCATTTTATGAAAAAATTTAATTGTAATATTGATGAAGAATGGATACTTTATAGCCCTTCAGTTATGTATTCAGTATCACTTTTATTGAAATTGTTATGCAGTGATCATGATAAAGTAGCTACTTTTAATCCTATGTACGATGCATTTTTTAATGTAATAAGAGAAAATAATCGTGAATTAGTAAAGATTTTATTACATGAAAAGAGTGGAAAGTTTACTATTAATTTTGAAGAATTTGAGGAAAAGGTAAAACAGTGTAAGGTATTATTATTATGTTCACCACACAATCCTACTGGAAGAGTATGGAATGAAAGTGAATTGCAATCAATTATAGAAATTTGCCAAAAATATAGTGTAAAAATAATAAGCGATGAAATTCACAGCGACATAGTTTTTCCAGGACATAAACATACTCCTATTCTTTCTTATTATTCAAAGTACAATGAAGTCTATTTAGTATCATCTGGAAGCAAAACTTTTAATTATCCAGGTTTAATAGGATCTTATGCAATTATTCCTAATGATACTATAAATAAATTATTTATACATACAACTAGAACTAAAGATTTCTTAAATTCTGTTAGTATTTTAGGCATGCATGCTACAATGGTTTCTTATAATGAATGTAATTACTATGTAGATGAACTTGTTGAATATATAGATAAAAATATGGACTATATAGAGAAATTTATTAATGATAATTTTCACCATATAAATTTTAAAAAACCCGATGGCACATATTTAGCATGGATTGATTGTAGGGAAATGCCTTTTTCTTCTGAAGAGATTCAAGATGCGCTAGTAAATATAGGTGGTATAGGAATTATGAAAGGTGAAGTGTATGGTAGTGAAAAATATTTACGTTTAAATTGTGGTTGTCCTTTATCAAAGTTAAAAACTGGAATGAATAGATTTAAAAAGAGTATTGATTATTTATACAAAAAATCTTCCTTATATTAATAGCTTGGAGCATAGATATATTATTCTATGCATGAAAAGATAACTTAGGCACATTCAAAGAAATAACAAGTCAGTATTCTAGTATATTTGACTTGTTATTTCTTTTCATGTACCTTTTATGTACATTATTGATATTAATAATATAATAAATCAATTAAATAATAATCTAAAATTATAAGTAGACTATTAACTAAAACTTGTTAATAGTCTACTTTATATATTCTTAATTTTAATAGTAATGTTGTAATTGGATTTATATGGTATAATTAATTAATGTTACATATTTTTTAAGAAAGTGAGTGATCTTGCCATGGAAAATAATTCTACAATTTTACCAACACATATCGTTGCGGCAGGTGGAATAATTACAAATAATAAAAATGAAATTTTACTTGTAAAAAATCCTCGTAAAGGATGGGAGTACCCAGGCGGTATTGTTGAACCAGGTGAAACCGTACCTCAAGGCTTAATTAGAGAAATAAAAGAAGAAACTGGTATTAATGCAGAGATAATAAACATTGTAGGAATATATTCAAATACCAAGAAGAAAAAGGGATACAATGGAGTTAAAGAAGTACCTACAATTGTCACCATAGATTTTATTTGTAAGTATGCATCAGGTAATTTGACAACCAGCGATGAAAGTATAGAAGTAAAATGGTTTACTAAAAAAGAAGCCTTGCAGATGGTAAATCAAAAACAACAGTTAAGATTTAAAAAAGCTCTCGACTTCCAATCATCATTTTCTTGCGTAGGATACCAAGTAAATTCATCTAATGAACTTGAAGTGCATGAAGAATATTTGTTCGAAAGATAATTTCATATCAAAATAAGCAATCTTCAACTCGATATTTGGTATAATTAAAATTCATATTGGTAATCTTTAAACAAAATTATTAACAGAGACTTATATAAACTACCAACAAAACAAACAAAAAAGTTTTGAGGTATTTATAAGTCTCTGTTTTTTTATGTATGAAATGCTAGTAATATTTAATATTAAGTTAGGTCAATGGGTAAGTATATGTTTTCAAATTAAATAGAGTTGCTTTTTTTCTTGACACAGCTGTGCCTGATGTATATAATGTGATGTATATAGATACACAGTTAGGAGGGATATTTTGAACATTGTTCTTTCAAATACTTCAGAAAAACCTTTATATCAACAAATTAAAGAGCAAATAAAATCAGCAATATTAAAAGGTGAACTTAAGAATGGTGAATTGCTGCCATCCATACGTAATTTTTCTACGGATCTTAGGGTCAGTGTTTTAACAATTCGTAGAGTGTATGATGAATTAGAAAAAGAAGGTTTTGTTGCAAGCCAGGCAGGTAAGGGGACTTTTGTATTGGCTGGAAATACAGATTTAATCAGAGATACAAAAAGATTAATGGTTGAGGAAAAAATGTTCGACATGGTGTCTACAGCAAAAGCCATGGGAATAAATAAAAAAGAACTTATGGATATGATGGACATCATTTATGAGGAGGGATAACAATGAATAATGTATTAAATGTTTGCCAGATTTCAAAAAAATTTCAAAATTTCAGCCTGAGGGATGTATCTTTTGATATTAAAGAAAATTGTATTACAGGATTTCTTGGAAAGAATGGCGCAGGTAAAACCACACTAATAAAAATTTTATTAGGTTTATTAAAAAATGATAGTGGTGAAATCTCGTTCTTTTCAAATAAATATAAGGGAAAGAATTCTTTGATAAAGAATAAAATAGGTGTTGTACTAGATGATGGTTTTTTTTATGAAAATCTAACTCTAAGTGAAATGAAAAATTTAATTGCTTCCTGCTATAACCAATGGGACGAGGGGATATATAAGGAATATTTAAAAAAATTTCGATTAAATCCAAAGCAATCTATATCAACCTTGTCAAAAGGCATGAAACTTAAATACTCTTTAGCATTAGCTTTATCACACGGTGCTGATTTACTTATTATGGATGAACCTACTTCCGGACTTGATCCAGAAATACGAAAAGAACTTATGGAAATATTAAATGAATTTGTTCAAAAAGAGGGGAAGAGTGCTTTTTTCTCAACGCACATTACTAGCGATTTAGAACGATGTGCCGATGAAATCATAATTATTAATAACGGAAGAATTGTAAAACAAGCAGGAAAAGAAGATTTAATGGAGTCATATCGCTTAATAAAAGGTACATTAGATGATTTAGAAAGAATAAAAAAAGTTCCTTTTAAAATACTTGCTCAGTCAAGATATGGTTTTACAGGTATTACTAAAGAATTTCAAACAATACAATCTCTAAGTTCAAGTATTATTACAGAAAAGGCAACTCTAGAAGATATATTTTTGACAATGGTGGAGGAGGGATAATATGAATATGATCTACAATTTATTTAAAAAAGACTTTTTACTAATAAAGAAGTATTTACTACCTATTTTTATGTTCATTGTACTAGCTCCCATATTTATTTCCTATAGAACTGTTGCTTTTCAACAAAAGGGAGATATCCTTTATAGTATGTTAGTATTAATGATAACTTTTATGGTGTATCACGCAATATCTATGGAGGAAATGAAAGAAAAAGGTGAACTTTATCTTAGAATAACACCTATATCAATTAACAAAATTGTTATGGCAAAGTATATTGTAGTTACCTTTACTTTTATAGTAACCACAGGTTTATTTCTAGTGCTGTCACATGTACCAGTGTCTTCTGTAGGTAAAATAGATACAAAAACTATACTATTGATTTTTGTAGTGATAGAAATATTTTTTGGAATTTACATCCCTATGACATTTAAATTTGGTTATGTTAAATTGCAAATGATTAGTGCCGGGTTCATTTTTATATGCCCATTTCTAATGCCTCTTATTATAAATCATTTAGGTAATAATCTCTCATTGATAGATAATATTAAAAACAGTTCCAACTGGCTCATTATTATTATATCATTATTGATAATATGTGTATCCATTAGCCTTGGAACCGTAGCATCAAATAAGATTATTGAAAATAAAGAGTATTAGGATGGTGATATAATGGAACAAAATGCACATTCTATTATATTTTTCGGAATTGCAGCCACATTTTGTATAGTGTATTCTGCATATCAATATATTAGCTTTATGATGAATAAAGAACTAATAAGCTATGCAATAGCAACAATAATTGATACAAAAACCATCGTACCAGAAACCATGAAGAAAAATAACTCCAAATGGGCTACTGTAAGCTTCAGAGTAAATAGAAAAGAGTATGTACCTTCAAATCGAATTCAAGTTTCAATGAATGCTTCTGTAGGAGATCAAATTAAAATTGCTTATTATAAAGAAAATCCTAGTGAACTTTTCACATCAAGTTTAAAAAAAGCAAGTATATTTTTTATGATTGGCGTTTTATGTATAGCTATTATATTTTACTTTTAGCACTACTAAAGTTATTAAATCCCAGGAATTTTATAAACTACCTCTGAAACAAGCAAGAACATTTTCGGAACTTTATAAAATTCCTGTTTTTTTATAACTAAAAATACAAGCAAAGCACAAATAAGAACTATGGTTAACTTAATTTATATTGAGTTAACTTAGTTAACCATGATTGATAATTAAAAAAGCATTAAGTAAAACGCAAATATTGTTTATCTAGTTTACATAATATATAATCTGTAAACCATAAATCAGTTGCCTATCGAGTTCTTGGGAAATATCCGCGAAAACAAGGCAATGTAACGTTTGCTTGTTTTGTATTTATTTTATATATATTAATAACCAAGTACGTTGTTCTTCATAAGCTTATATTTATATAACTAACTATAAAAATTCATTAAGTAGCGCATCGATTTGTATAAAATATTCGAAAAAACTTTTCTTAGCAAGTATATTTATAAGCGCGTAATAAAACTTTATTTGATTTTTAAGATAAATTAAGCCCCTATTCTCTTATTTTTACCCAACTTCGCTAAATGTATATTTAGCGAAGTTATTTTATTGAATGAAAGACAAGGTTATAGTATAATAAAATCAACGGTTACAGCAAATAACCCCTCGTATTTTAACTCAAATCCTTTTTCAGATTGGATTTTTCAAATTCTATAGTTGCAATAGAACAAACTATTAATAAACAATTTCAGGAGGTTTTTATGGAATTAGATTTTGAAAAGATAAAAAACAAAAACAATGGTTTGCCTCAATGCTTAACAGATTTTTTAAACTACCTAGAAGTAATCAAAGCCAAATCTTTCAATACCATAAATGGTTACAGAATAGATTTAACCATGTTTTTCAGATTTTTAAAAGTTTATAAAGATTACGGCAATATATCAAGCTCCATGAAATTTAACGAAATTCCTATAAACGACATACAAAATTCGTTTTTAAAACAAATAAGTTTATCTGATCTTTATGCCTTTTTATCTTTTACTGAAAAACATAGAAATAACAGTGCTTATGCAAGAGCGCGAAAGGTAGCCACTTTAAAATCTTTCTTTAAGTATTTGCATGGAAAAGCTAAAATTTTAGATGAAAATATTGCTCTAGAACTAGAATCCCCTAAAATAGATAAGAGAAATCCTGTTTATTTAACACTGGATGAAAGCAAAAAATTATTAGAAGCTATAGACGGCCCAAGTAAGGAAAGAGATTATTGCATAATCACTTTATTTTTAAACTGTGGTCTTAGAATATCAGAGCTTTGCAGTATAGATATTTCTCGAATAAAAGATGATGTATTGACGGTTATAGGTAAAGGAAATAAAGAAAGGACAGTTTATTTAAATAAAGCTTGTTTAGAGGCCATAGAGGCTCATTTAAGAGCAAGAAGCAAAACAATAGATAAGATACCAGTGAAACACAAAGATGCTCTATTTCTTAGCAAAAACCATACGAGAATAAGCAAACGCGCCATAGAAATGATGGTTAAAAAATATGTAGGTAAAGCTAATTTAGATACAGAAAAATACACTCCGCATAAATTAAGACACACCGCAGCCACTTTAATGTACAAGCACGGCGGCGTAGATATAAGGAGCTTACAAGAAATATTAGGTCATGAAAATATATCCACTACTCAGATTTACACCCATGTAGATGATGAAAAATTACGTGAAGCAGTTAAATCCAATCCACTTTCTAATGAATAATAGTCATAACTATTATCTCTGCCCACTGAAATTTCAAATTACTAGATTAACCGTAAAGCCATTAAATTAACCAGTTAACTTTAGTTAACTGGTTAATTTAATGGCTTTACTTCAATTTTAATAAAACATTTTATTTTTTAAATATATAATGTTCTGTTATGGTACATATATAATAGTTATAACACATAAAAAAAAGCTAGAAGAACTTATTTCTTTCTAGCTATTTTTATAAGGCCTGGAAATACTTCATCAGCCATTTTATTAAATTCATTTTCGTTTTCTAAAATTCCCTTAATTTCTTCATGATCTTCAATATACTCAAAATCAATTTCTTCTGAAGAATCATTATCAAAAGTTTCATTTTGCAAATCCGTCAAATCTACATATTTATCATCTCTGCAAAATTCTTCGTCTAAATTTTCGTATTCAGTAATTTCTTCTGGCATTTCTAAAACTTCATCAATTTTTATCTCTCTAAGGTCAAAACCTTCTTTTTCCATGCACTTACCACAATTATTACACTTCTTTTTAGAATCTAATTCACATATGTAACATTCGCCACAATCATTGCAATCTTTACTTTTGTCGAATATACATTTTTTAGTCATTCAAACACCTCACTATTTTATATTTAGGTACATGAAAACAAATAGCAAGTCAAAGACGCTGGTATATTTTGTGTCAGACAAGGAAGCAGGTTCCGTCGCTAGTAGAACTATCGGTGGGTTCTGCTGACGCAGTATGACGCAAAATAGACTAGCATACTGACTTGTTATTTATTTGAATGTGCCTTAATCAGTTTATTATAGCAAACAACATTAATTTAATCAATATACTTCGATTAGAGTGTTTGTGTCAAGTTCTAGTGGGCAATTTTATTTTCTAAAATTTTATCCATTATAATATAGTTTTTGAATTTACTTTTACACTTTTTTAAATTTAATATTTCTAGCCTATATAAGGGGCTACGCCCCAGCCCGAAAGGGCGCACTTCACCTACATAATTTTATACTTTTATTAAATAAATCCTAAGTCATTAAACCCTTTATTTTCAACTAAGGCTCTTATTGCCTTGCGACCATTTGTATTGGCGCAGCCTGTAAATGGCATCTTCCCTTGGTGTATTGGGTATACTTTGCCTTTACCAACTTTCTTATTTACATCAGCTGCTGTTAATGTAATCATTTCTGTTATTTTTTCTAGCTCATCATCTGAAATAACACTAGAACACATTTCATTTACTACATTGTATATTCTTTTACTTGCCTTTTCAGCTAGTATTTTAGCTAAATTATTAGCACCTCTAATTGACCAACTCATTTTTCTTCCTTTCATTCTTTGAGCTAATACATCACAGATATTATGCTCCATTGTGCCTAAATTTCTGTATTCTAATCCTTCCGGCGCCTTCGGCATTTTAATTTCTTTCCTTAGCTTATATGGCTTTAATCCTATCTTGTTATCAAAAAAATACATGTATAGCTTTTCTAATTTCTTAAATTTNCGATTAGAGTAAGTAATTGGATATATTTAGAGATAAGCCTATATATATTAGAACACTTAAGGTAATGGCTATTTTTTTCAATCAATTGGCAGTTATTTTCCAAGAACGCTAGTTTGATGTTTTTACGGTAATATGCTATAATTTCATAAAGATGGAGTTATTACACCAATTAATTATAGCAAAGTATTATCGCTCTTAATTATTAATAAATAATCCACTAGGATGAGGAGATGATTAAAATGGGTAGAGTATCTACTAAACAAAGTGAAATATATCAATATATAAAAGATATAACTATGGAAAGAGGTTATCCCCCTTCAGTAAGAGAAATATGCAAAGCTGTTGGTTTAAGTTCTACTTCTACTGTCCATAGTCATTTATCAAAGCTAGAAAAAAAAGGCCTTATAATAAGGGATCACACTAAACCAAGAGCTATAGAAATAGTAGAAAATACAATGAAAAGAAAAGAATTAGTTAACATCCCCATAGTAGGCAACGTAACTGCTGGTCAGCCAATTTTAGCCGTAGAAAATATTGAAGATTACTTTTCCCTACCTATTAATTTTGTTAAAAGTAATAATGAGCTCTTCATATTGACAATCCAAGGCGAAAGCATGATTGAAGCTGGTATACAAGATGGTGACTTTGCAGTTATTGAAAAAGTTAATACTGCAGAAAATGGCGATATAGTAGTTGCTTTAATAGATAAAGAAGCTACCATAAAGAGATTTTTCAAAGAAAAAGATCACATAAGACTACAACCAGAAAATAAAACAATGGATCCTATTATAGTAGATTCTTGTGAAATCATAGGTAAACTAGTAGCTATATACAGAAAATACTAATATATCTTATTTAATCTAGCATACTATTTTCTAATATAATATCTATTGATATATTATATATAAATAGATATTTCAACCTATATTTATTTTCATTAATTTTATATAAATAAACGATATATAAGTATATAATAAATAAAGGCACCTTTTTAATAAACTGATACCTATATACTAAACTTTACAAAACATTTAGCCTATAGGTATCAGTTTAAATAAAAGTGCCTTTTATCCATCTAATAAAAACTTTGTATTAAGTTTTATAACTATGAAGTTGCTAATACTTTTGACAATGCTATTAATATAGCAATTTTAGCATGCTCAAAAGTAAGTCCACCCTGTAAGTATGCAATATAAGGTTCTCTTATTGGAGCATCAGCAGATAATTCTATGGAAGCTCCTTGAACAAAAGCGCCTGCAGCCATTATAACTTGATCGTCATATCCCGGCATATCCCAAGGTTCACATTCAACAAAGGAATCTATCGGAGAACCCTTTTGAATTCCCTTGCAGAAATTAATAAGTTTATCTTTATCATTAAATTTTATAGCTTGTATTATATCACTTCTTTTATCGTCAAATTTAGGTAAAACTTCAAAACCAGATAACTCCATAATTCTTGCGCAGAGTATAGCTCCTTTTAATGCTTCTATAGATATGTGTGGTGCTAAGAATAATCCTTGATAAAATAATCTCACTACACCAAAAGTAGAACCACATTCCCCTCCAATACCTGGAGTAGTTAATCTAAAAGCAGCTTGCTGTACGTATTCACTTTTGCCTGCCACATATCCTCCTGTTGGAGCTATGCCACCACCAATATTTTTAATTAAAGATCCTGCCACTAAATCAGCACCCACATCTGTAGGTTCTTTTGTATCTATAAATTCCCCATAGCAGTTGTCTACAAAACATATAGCATCTTCTTTTATACTTTTAACACATTTAATTATCTCTTCTATATCTTCTATAGAAAGAGCTTTTCTCCATCCATAACCTGTAGATCTTTGAATATGTACTAATTTTATACTTTTATCTTCTTTTAATATTTTTTCTATTTCTTTTAGATTAACTCTACCATCTTCCATTAAATCTATTTGTTTATACTTAACTCCATAGTTTCTAAGAGATCCAATGTTTTCTTCTTTGTTAATTCCTATTATACTATGAAGAGTATCATAAGGTGTACCACAAACAGAAATCATAGTATCATCAGGTCTTAAATTTCCAAAAAGAGCTGTAGCTATAGCATGAGTTCCATTTACAAAATGAGGTCTCACTAAAGCAGCTTCCGTGTTAAATATTCTAGCATAAACTTTATCTAAGCTATCCCTTCCCATATCACCGTACCCATATCCAGTGCTATTGGTAAAATGACTTTCACTTATTCTCTCTTCTTGAAGAGCATTCAATACTTTAAGTTGATTAAATTCTCGTATAGAATCTAATTCTTTAAATATATTCTCCACATCTTTAAGAGATTTTTCATATAATTCTATTACCTTGTCACTTATATTATAATGTTTTCTTAAAACATCTTTAGTTAAATCTATCATACTTACTAATCCTCCTTAAAAACAAATACCTAATTATATTAGCATATTAAAAAAGAATAGGCAATTATTCACCTATTCTTTTTATATCACAGCTGTATGTTATAATATGCATATCTAATTAAGTTCTAGGATTAATAAATAATTTTCTTTTATGCTTCGCTATCATTGTCTCCAGAAAATAATATAGGTCTTAAAGGAGTTATAGTAGACATAGCATGTTTATATATCATCATCTGTTTTCCTTCACAATTAAGAATAACTATAAAATTATCAAAACCTTTTACAATACCTCTTAATTGAAACCCGTTGGTTAAGTGTATAGTAACTGGTATTTTGTTTTTTCTAGCATTATTTAAGAATACATCTTGTAAGTTATTAATAGTTTTGCTCATAGATTCTCACCCTCCATATGTTTTAATTAATATGATTCTATAAAAATATTAAAATTCCTCTATTTTTAACTTATTTTTTAGAATGCTCTGCTATAAAATTAATAATCTCTTCTTCATCTTTAAAGTCCTCTTTGTTAATCCAAACTACTCTTGGATCTTTTCGAAACCAGGTTAATTGCCTTTTAGCATAGTTTCTACTTCCTTTTTTAATTAAATATATAGCCTCTTCTAAACTTATATTTCCCTCTAAATAATATAATATTTCCTTATATCCTATACCTTTCATTGACTGCATATTTGAATTATAACCCATATTGCGTAATTTTATAACCTCTTCTATCAATCCTTTTTCTAACATTATATCTACTCTTCTATTAATTCTATCATATAATTTTTCCCTATTCATATTTAAAACATAATATTTTAAATTATAAGGTATGTTATACAGATTTTTTTCTTGTTCTTTAGTAAATTCCCCTATGGTTTTTCCTGTACTTTTAAACACTTCTAGAGCTCTTACTACTCTCTTTAAATCATTAGGGAATAATCTTTCATAGGATTCCATATCCACTTCCTTTAGCATGGAATGTATATATTCCTTCCCTTTTTCCTCCGCTAAACAGTGAAGATATTGCCTATACTCCTCATCCTTATCTGTATTGGTAAAATTATAATTATATATTATTGAATTTATATAAAGACCTGTGCCACCTACAATCATGGGAGTCTTATTTTTATTATATATTTCATTTATATAATTCTCTCCCCTATTTTTAAACTCTGCCACACTAAATTCTTCACTTGGCTCCACTTCATCGATCATATAATGTGGTATGCCCTGCATTTCCTCAGGAGTTATTTTAGCAGAACCAATATCCATATACTTATATATTTGCATTGAGTCAGCAGATATAATTTCTCCATTTATTTTTTCAGCTACTTTTATAGATATATTTGTCTTTCCCACCGCTGTAGGACCTGCTATTATAACTAATTTATTCATGTTTGTCTCCTTAATTTATTGTATTCTTTTAAAACGTTTTTCAAGTTCTGTTAAGGTCACTTTTATAATAGTTGGTCGCCCATGAGGACAGTTAAAAGGTTCTCTTGTAGATTTTAAATCCTCTATAAGTTTTTGCATCTCTATAACAGAAAGTTTATCATTAGCTTTTACAGCTGCTTTACATGCCATAGATGCTATTTTATTATACTTTACTTGTGTTATTTGCCCAGAACCCATATTCTTTAAATTATTAAGTATATCAAAGAATAAGTTTTTTATATTCGATTCATTTAATATAATAGGCACTTCCCTTATATATATTGAATTAATACCAAATTCCTCTATTACAAAACCTAATTCTTTAAAAGTTTTTTCATTTTCCTTATAATATGCAAAATCTTCATGAGTTAATTCTATTATTAAGGGAGATAATAATCCTTGTACAACTACATCTCTTTTAGATATCTCATCTAAATATCTCTCAAACAATATCTTTTCATGGGCAGCATGTTGATCTATTATGTACAGCTCCTTGTTATATTCTCCTAATATATATGAATTATTGAATTGTCCTATTATATTTATGTCCGGGAAAAATGAAGTTTCTTTACTACAAAAATTTTCTTTAATAACATCACAGTTTTCTCCCCTATTCCTCTCATTACTTATGTTTTCATATTTAATATCAAATTTTTCACTTTCTACATAGTCTTTTTCTTTTATTTTATTATTGCCCCTATCCTGACACCAATATTTTTCTTCTAATTGAGTTTTATTATTTTCATCATGTTTATCTATAAACTTAGCGTTAATATCATTTAATTTAGGCTCAGTAACCCCTTCATCAGTTATATCATGTTTTACAATATTATTTATATTACCATCTAAGTTTTTGCGTCCATCACTATTAGAAGCTTTTAAATCAATAGGGATAGCTACTTGGGTAATTCCCTCTCTAGTCTCTTCCTTTTCTTCATCTTCATTTATAAAAAATGTTTCTCTTAAATTTTCACTTATGGCCTTGTGAACTGAATTAAAAACTAGCTTAAATATATGTCTATCATCACTGAACTTTATTTCTGATTTGGTAGGGTGTACATTTACATCTATAAATTCAGGATACACATCTAAAAACAATACGAAAAATGGAAACTTGTTTACTGTAAGAAAGGACTTAAAAGCATTTTCTACTGCTGCGGTAATTAAGCCACTTTTTATGTATCGCTTATTTACAAATATACTTTGTTTATTTCTACTTTTTCTGCTTATAGCTTCATTTCCTACATATCCATATACAGATGCAATATCACTGTGTCCTTCAAAATACCATATATTATCCACCACTTCTTTTCCAAATATAGCTCTTATGGCATCTTTCATATTGTCATTGCCGTAGGTAGTTATAACTTTTCTTCCGTTACTTTCTAATTTAAAAGCTATATTTGTATTCACAAGAGCTAATCTAGATACAATATCTGATATAAGAGCTGATTCCCTTGCACTGGATTTTAAAAATTTTTGTCTAGCTGGTACGTTATAAAATAAATCATTTACATCTATTGAAGTACCAGTATTAAATCCTATATCTTTAATATATCTTTTTACTCCACCCTCTATACATATTTCTTTTCCATAATCAAATTCTTTACTTTTAGATTTCATTATAGTTTGGGATACAGAGGCAATACTAGCTAAAGCCTCTCCTCTAAATCCCAAAGTACTTATTTTAAAAATATCATCTGCACCTTTAATCTTACTAGTAGCATGAGGTAAAAATGCTCTCTCTATATCTTCAGGATGAATTCCTATTCCATCATCAACTATCTTTATACTTTTCTGTCCGCCCTCTTCTATATATACAGATATATTTTTAGCCTTTGCATCTATACTATTTTCAATCAATTCTTTCACCACAGAGAAAGGTCTTTCTATAACTTCTCCTGCTGCTATTTTATTACAGGTTTGTTCATCCAATAAATTAATTCTCTTCAAATGATCACCTCTGTATAAATATATAATCTTGATTATCAATAAATGTACTCATATACCAATCACAAAATATGAATTTTTATCTAAATAGATTTTGCCTTTTCGATTATTTCATACAATTTATTAAAACCCTCCATAGGATTTAACTTTAACACATCTATACTTTTAATATAGTTTATCAAATTTTCTTTCTCTATATCTGAAAAATTCAGTTGCGTTACTATACTATTATCTTCTTTTATTATATCATTGTTTGCCATGTTTTCCTTACTTTTAATACTTTCCTTTTGTAAATCTAAAGCTGCTTCATCTACTTCTAAACAACTCTTTGGCCTCTCATTTATTTCTTTATAATTTGTAGTAGTTTCTGTATTAGAATATATATAATCATCCACTTCCAACACTACATCTTTATTATTATTTCCTTCTAAATCCTTTAATATTTCATCTGCTCTCTTTAGCACTTCTTCAGGTAAACCAGCCAATTTAGCTACTTGAATACCATAGGACTGATCCGCTCCCCCCTGTACAATTTTACGAAGAAACACTATATCTTTTCCATCTTCTTTTACAGAAACAGAATAATTTTTAAGTCCTTCAATTTTTCCTTCTAATTTTGTAAGTTCATGATAATGAGTGGCAAATAATGTTTTGCTTTTTAAATGTGGTGTAGAACAAATGTACTCTATAACTGCCCAAGCTATACTAAGTCCATCATAAGTACTGGTTCCACGACCTACTTCATCTAGTAAAATTAAACTTTTGCTTGTAGCATTTTTAAGTATATTAGCTACTTCCCACATTTCTACCATAAATGTACTTTTACCAGAGGCTAAATCATCAGAAGCCCCTATTCGTGTAAATATTTTATCACATATACTTATATCAGCAGATTTAGCTGGAACAAAACTTCCTATTTGAGCTAGTATTGTTATTAAAGCTATCTGTCTCATATAGGTTGATTTTCCTGCCATATTAGGACCAGTAATTAGTAAAAATCTATTACTCTTTTGATCTAAAAAAACATCATTTTCTATAAAATTTCCTGTGGCTATAACCTTCTCAACTACCGGATGTCTTCCACCTACTATATTTATATTTTCTTTTTCATTTATATTAGGTTTACAGTAGTTATTTTCTAATGCCACGGTAGCTAAAGAACATAAACAATCTACAGCGGATATTATTTTTGCTGAATTTTTCAGTCTTCCTATTTCTCTTTCTATTTTTTCTCTTATTTCTACAAATATGCTATATTCTAAGTCTATTAATTTTCCTTCTGCTCCTAAAAGTTTTTCTTCTACTTCTTTTAATTCCTCTGTTATATATCTCTCTGCATTAGCAAGAGTTTGCTTTCTTATATATCTATCCTTAGGAACTAATTCTAAATTTGTCTTTCTAATTTCAATAAAGTATCCGAAAACTTTATTAAATCCTACTTTTAACGACTTTATACCTGTAACTTCTTTTTCACTATTTTCAAGCCTCGCAATCCACTCTTTACCATGAGTTTTAGCACCTCTGAGCTCATCCACTGATGAATTGAAGCCATCCTTTATTATATCTCCTTCTTTTAAAGACAGTGATGGATTTTCATTTATAGATTCATTAATTAGCTTGTGTATATCCTCTAATTCATCTAGATTGCTGTACATTTTTTTAAATAAACTACTTTCAAACTTAGATAAAATTTCTTTTACCCTTGGTATATTACCTATAGAGTTTTTTAAAGCTATCATCTCTTTGGCATTTATGCTTTGAGAAGATATCTTTCCTGCCAATCTCTCTATATCATATATTTCCTTTAAAGCAATTTTTAAATCATCTGTTAAAGATAAATTCTCAACTAATTCCTCAACACTATTCAGTCTTTCATCTATTTCACACTTTCTAACTAAAGGCTGGTCTATCCATCTTCTTAACTCTCTAGCTCCCATGGCAGTACTAGTTTTATCTAGAACCCAAAGGAGAGATCCTTTTTTAGTTTTATCTCTAAGGGTTTCTGTCAGTTCTAAATTTCTTCTAGAATTAGAGTCTATTGCTAAATAGTCTACTATATTATATATATTTATTAAATCTATATTAGACAAGGTTATCTTTTGAGTGTCTTTTATATAATTTAATAACCCATTACAAGAGTACAATATACAATCATCTACATCTTTAGTATCTAAAGTTTTAAAATGATTATTTATATTTTTCAAACTATCTGTACAAAAATACTCATTATCATATTTAGAAAAAGATATATTATATTTCTCCCTTATAGCTTTTACTAATTTTTCATCTAAATCTTGTTGTATAAGAATTTCTTTTGGATGAAATTTAGATATTTCGTCTAATATAATACTTATATTATTTGGGCATAAAGTACAATTAAATTCTCCTGTGGAAATATCAGAGAAACTCATACCACATAATCCTCTAACCTGGTTACTAAACAAACTCATTATATAGTTGTTTTCTCCTTCATTTAAGAAAGATGAATCTGTAAGTGTTCCAGGAGTTATGATTTTAATTATATCCCTTTTGACTATTCCTTTTGCCAAAGAAGGATCTTCCAATTGTTCACATATAGCAACTTTATAACCCTTTTGCACTAATCTACTTATATAATTACTAGCTGCATGATATGGTATTCCGCACATTGGAGCCCTTTCTTCAAGCCCACAGTCTCGTCCCGTCAATACTAGTTCCAACTCTCTAGATGCAGTCTCAGCATCCTGAAAAAACATCTCATAAAAGTCTCCTAATCTAAAAAACAATATGCAATCGCCGCAACGTTCTTTAACCTCTAAATATTGCTTCATCATAGGTGTTAAACTCATATTTTTACCTCCTAAAATGGATTAAAACTCCATTTAAATCTTAATGTAAGCTTTGAAAAAAAGCTCTTAAAAGAGCTTTTTATATAACCTTTTCCCCTAGTAATGAAAAACCTTGAGATCTTGTTATTTTAATATTTATAAGTTTACCTATATCCTGCTTATTTCCTTCAAAATTAACAAGTCTTCCATCTCTTGTTCTTCCCATAAGTCTTTCTTCATTATTCTTGCTAAAGCCCTCAACTAAAACTTCTACTACTTTACCTTCAAAGGCTTTATTTTTACTGATTACTATATCATTAACCACTTCTACTAGTCTATTAAATCTTTCATGTTTTGTCTTTTCATCAATTTGTTCTTCATATTCAGCTGCTGGGGTACCTTTTCTTATAGAATACAAGAATGTAAATGCTGAATCATAACCAACCTCTTTAACTAAATCTATAGTTTCCTCAAAATCCTCTTCTGTTTCTCCAGGAAAACCTACTATTATATCTGTAGTTAACGCTACATTTGGAATCTTTTCTTTAATCATTTTAACTAGCTTTAAATACTGTTCCTTTGAATAATGTCTATTCATATTTTTAAGTATTTTACTAGAACCAGACTGTACCGGTAAGTGTATGTGTTCACAAAGAGCTCTTCCACTTGCTATAACATCTATAACCTCTTCTGATAAATCCTTAGGATGAGATGTCATAAACTTAATTCTTTCTAGTCCTTCTATTTTATCAATTCTTCTCAATAACTCTGCAAAATTAATGGATGGTTCCAATCCCTTTCCATAAGAATTAACATTTTGACCAAGTAAAGTTATCTCTTTATATCCCTTAGCTATTAATTCTTTAATTTCATTTTCTATATCTTCAGGTTTTCTACTTCTTTCTCTTCCTCTTACATATGGAACTATGCAATAAGTACAGAAATTATTGCAACCATACATAATAGTTACAAAAGCCTTTACAGAACTTTTTCTATCTACAGGAAGACCTTCTATTATTTCTCCTTCTTGCTTCCATATATCAATAATTTGTTTTTCTCCATTTTTAAGTCTATTTAAATACTCAGGAAATTTATAAGCATTATGTGTTCCTATTAATAAACTAACAAAAGGAAATTTTTTAGCTATCTCCTCTGCCATACTTTCTTGCTGAATCATACATCCTGAAACAACTATTATAAGGTTTGGATTTTTTCTTTTTAAAGCTTTTATAGCCCCTAAATTTCCAAATACCTTTTGTTCTGCATTTTCTCTAACACAACAGGTATTAAATATAATTATATCTGCATCTTCTCTATTTAATGTTCTTTTATAATCCATATTTTTTAACATTCCAGATATTTTCTCGGAATCTTCTTCATTCATTTGACAACCCCAAGTCTCAATGAAATAGGTTTGTTTTAATTTATCTTTCATTCTGTTTCTCCTTTTGAATAAATTTTAGTTTACTAATCTATTATATATAATTTATAATGTTTTTAAAAGTTTTTTATCCATATTACTATATTACCATTGATTAATTCCTTAAAAATATACTTATAAATTTAATAATGTATAATTATTTTGAATATATTTTCAATTCAATAAATTTATTAAATTTGAAATTTTTTATTCATTTCATTGTTTACATGAAGGAATATAAAAAAATTTATAGAATATAGTTAATATGAACATATAATGATAAAGTATGGGGGTGTTTTTTCATGGAAATAAAATTTTCTGATAGAGCAAATGGACTAAAGGCTTCTGAAATAAGAGAGCTTTTGAAATTAACTCAACGTCCAGAGGTTATATCTTTTGCAGGTGGACTTCCTGCACCAGAATTATTTCCAATTGAACAATTAAAAGAAGTAACAGCTAAAGTTTTAGAAGAGCAAGGTGCTCAATCTCTTCAATACAGCACCACTGAGGGATATCTTCCTTTAAGAGAAATAATAGTAAATGAAAGAATGGCTAAAAATGGGGTTAAGACAACAGTGGACAATATCCTTGTAGTTAGTGGTTCACAACAAGCATTGGAATTTTCTGCAAAGCTTTTTGTAAACAAAGGTGATATAATTATCTGTGAAAGTCCTAGTTATTTAGGTGCATTAAATGCTTTTAAAGCATATGAACCTAATTTTGTAGAAATTTCTATGGATGACGATGGAATGGAAGTAGACAAACTAGAAGAAGCTTTAAAAAATAATGACAATGTAAAAATGATATACACAATTCCTGATTTCCAAAATCCTAGCGGAAAAACTATGTCTATAGAAAGAAGAAAAAGAATTGCTGAATTAGCTGCAGAGTACAAAGTTCCTGTTATAGAAGATAGTCCTTACGGAGAATTAATTTTTGAAGGTAAACCATATCCTTGTATAAAAAGCTTTGATAAAGCTGGATATGTAGTTACTTTAGGAACTTTTTCAAAAACTTTCTGTCCTGGACTTAGATTAGGTTGGATTTGTGCTGAAGAAGAAATACTTAAAAAATATGTAATGATAAAACAAGGGGCAGATTTACAATCTAATACATTTACTCAAATGATAGCAGCTAGATTTATGCAAGAACATAATTTAGACGAACATATAAATAAAATAATAGAAGTTTATAGAAGACGTAGGGATTTAATGCTAGAAAGCATGAAAAAATATTTCCCTAAAGAAGTTACTTTCACATATCCAAAGGGTGGTTTATTCACT
This sequence comes from Haloimpatiens massiliensis, assembly GCF_900184255.1. Lineage (NCBI taxonomy): Bacteria > Bacillati > Bacillota > Clostridia > Eubacteriales > Clostridiaceae > Haloimpatiens > Haloimpatiens massiliensis. The sequence goes on from NZ_LT854640.1 coordinate 894,882, forward strand.
TGGGTTAATCTAAAAGAAGGCATAGATGCAGCTGAAGTTAATAAAGAAGCTTTAAAACAAAATGTTGCCTTTGTTCCTGGCGGATCTTTCTATCCAAATGGAGGAAATAAAAACCACTTTAGATTAAACTACTCTAATATGAGTGAAGAAAAAATAGTTGAAGGTATTAAGAGACTTGGTGATGTATTAAAGAAATATTATTAATTTAGTTTAAATCATGCATAATTTAAATCACTTCTAAGCAATATAAATTTAAGAGGTGATTTAATTATGTATGATGCTAAAAAAGAGGCTTCAAAAAAAAATCAAAAATTAACTTATGATTGCATTGCTACTACTGGATATTTTAGACAACAGCAAAACTATAATATGTTAAATACTAAAACTTCTTATATACCAATAGATAATATATTTTATTAAACTATAATAATCTAAAGAAACTATAAAGTGGGGGGAACAAAATGAAATTATCAAATCGTGTTCAAAAAATGCAATTTTCACCTATTCGTAAATTAGCTCCATATGCGGATGTAGCAAAGAAAAACGGCATGAAGGTGTATCACCTAAATATTGGACAACCCGATATAGAAACACCTGATACCTTTTTTCAAGGCATGAATAATTTTAAAGAGTCAGTTTTAAAGTATACTAACTCTCAAGGCATGGAAGAATTAATTAATAGCTTTATTAAATATTACAAACAATGGAACATTGAATTCGAAAAGGATGAAATAATGATAACTAACGGTGGAAGTGAAGCTATAATGTTTGCACTTATGGCCATATGTGATGTAGGAGATGAAGTGGTTATTCCTGAACCTTTCTATACAAATTACAATGGTTTTTCTGATGTAGCTGGTGTAAACGTATCCTCATTTACTACCAAGGCAGAAGATGGTTTTCATTTACCAAGCAAAGAAGAAATTTTAAGTAAAATAACTAATAAAACTAGAGCTATTTTAATATCAAATCCTGGAAATCCAACTGGTGTTGTATATACTGAAGAAGAAATAAGAACACTTGCTGATATAGTTAAAGAAGAAGATTTATACCTTATAGCAGATGAGGTTTATAGGGAATTTGTTTATGATAACCTAAAATACACTTCCGCCCTTTATATGAAAGATGTATTGGATAGAATAATATTAATAGACAGTATTTCTAAGCGTTACAGTGCATGTGGAGCAAGAATAGGATTAGTAGCATCCAAAAATAAAGATTTGATGAAACAAATTCTAAAATTTGGACAAACTAGACTTTGTGTTCCTACTATAGAACAATTAGCAGCCACTAATTTAATTAATACGCCTAAGGAATATTTTAAAAAAGTAAAAGAAGAATATGAAGGAAGAAGAAATATACTATTTGAAAAATTAAGTAGTATACCAGGAGTAGTATGTAAAAAACCTACTGGAGCATTCTACGTAGTTGCTAAATTACCTGTTAAAAATGCTGAAAACTTTGCGAAATGGCTTTTAACAGATTTCTCTTATGAAAATAAAACTGTTATGGTTGCCCCAGCACAAGGTTTCTATGCAAACGAAGGTTTAGGAGTAGATGAAATAAGAATATCCTACTGCTTAAATAAAGATTCATTAAAAGATGCTATGAATTTATTAAAAATTGCCATTGAAGAGTATAAGAAAACAGAAAAATAAAATATAAAATAAAACCTCCAGATTATTGTGAAATCTGGAGGTTTTATTTTATAAGTTGCCATTTACAAGTCTCCTCTTCTATATAAAATCCCATAGAAGTATAAAGATTTATAGCTACTTTATTTTCTGAACTCACCTTTATATTTACCAATTTATAATTTGCTTTATAAATTCTGTTTAGAATAAAACTTAAAAAATATTTACTGTACCCAAGTCCTCTGTATTTAGATATTATGCCGAAGTTTACAATGCAAGGTATGTCCTCCTCTTCAAATATAACTTGGCCATACCCTATATATTCATTCTTTAGCTTTAATAAAAAACAACCATCATTATAATAGTATTTTTGCTTTTTTTCAAAAAATATATCATCTAAAGTTAATGGAATCCTATTATTACTTTCAAAAATAGAGTTTTGAATTTTACATCTTAAACTATCCCCTTTTTCATCATAAACATTACAGATTTCTACTGAACTAGGTTTATTTATACACATGTAACAATTTAGGTTTTTCTTCATTTTCAATGTACCATTGTTTTTTTTAAATCCTAATGAATACAAAATATTAAAATTGTAGTCATTTTTATTGCAAACATAATTTACAGAAAAAGTATCTTTAAAAGCATAATTTACAAGTTTACTATAAGCCTCTAAGTTATATTTATATTTATCCCCCACATTAAAAGCTCTTATCTTATAATTATAGCGATTTAACTTATAGAGCCATATATATCCTATATAATTTAAAGACTCTTCATGCTGCAGTAAAATCACTTTTTTCATCATAATAAATCTATCCATAGAAGTAATTTTATCATACAGATAAAAAAAGTCTTCATTTAAATCATTAAAAGTATTTCTCTCACTATTAAGCTCCCTAAAAATACTTATATTTGTGTTTCTTAATCTTTTACATGTAAACATATCTACCTCTTTAAAATAAAATTTATATTAATAATAACTATTTTTCATATTTAATAATTCTGTATATACTCTGAAAAATCCTCTATAAATTTATCTTCTAATTCATTACAATTTATTAATTTTTCTAATCTTTTAGAGTATTTTAATTCACTCCAGTTTTTATGTCTCACATATTTCTTTCTACCAAGTTTCCAAAACTTATGTGGAAATATAATTAATGCCAACATTATTTCTAATTCTTCCTTAGACAGTTTGTTAATAGAGCTATACGCTTCTATTATTAATTTGGCTTTTTGGAAATCCCATCTATAATTTTTTTTATACATAATACGCCTTATAAATTTTCCTATATCCATTACAGCTAAATCAAATACAATACTATTCAAATCAATTAAGTAATAATCTTCATCCTTCTTTATTATGTTTTGATAATAAAAACTGTTATGACATATGGTTTTATACTCCTTATCATTTCTACATAAATTATAATAGTTTGATGAATTTAATAAACTTAATGCCATGAGCCCTTTTTTATAAAACATATCTATGCAGTTATAGTATTCATTATCAAAGCTACTTTTAATTCTTTTGTTTTTAATAAAATTTCTGAACTTATCTAAATCATGAAGTTTTTTATTAAAACTTTCAGGCCATTTACCTAAATTATTTTTTAGCTTTATTTCTTTAGTATTTATTTTTCTAGAACATTTATGAAATCTAGCTAACAACTTTACACTACTTAATAGTTCATCTATATTATCTATATTACATTCTCTACCATCTATCCATTTTGTAGCATAAAAATTTATATTTTTATATTTAACCATTAAGTTATCTCTAGTAGTTTTTAAATACTCCGCTGTGTTATTAAAATGATTGTTTTTAAGTTCATTAACTAGATTCATACCATTCCTAACTTTATACTTTTTACTTCTTATTTTCTTTAAACATATAGTTTCCTTGTCCGTTTTAACTTTATACACACTTCTGTTTTTAGAGATATTCTCTACTTGTAAATCATACTTATTTAATATTCTAACTATAGTATTCCTTTCCTTCCTGTTCAAGTCTTGTTTATAACTAGAACGAGTTTCCATAAGATTTCCTCCTAATACTAGTGCTAATAGATTATATTAGACTTATAAAAAAATATTACTTATTTTGTTGACAAAAATTTATTTTTAATATATAATAATCCTTGTCGCCAACATGGATCTTTAGCTCAGTTGGTTAGAGCAACCGGCTCATAACCGGTTGGTCCGGGGTTCGAGTCCCTGAAGGTCCACCATTAATTTAATATTTGGAGGAGTTCCCGAGTGGCCAAAGGGGGCAGACTGTAAATCTGTTGCGTTTCGCTTCGATGGTTCGAATCCATCTTCCTCCACCAAAAATAGCTTAACTATAGGTTAAGTTATTTTTTATTCTCTATAAATATATATAAAGTTAATAAAGTCATCTTATTTTATCTAAGATGACTTTATCATTTTTATTTTATTCACAGTTTCCTCTATTATCCAGTCTGGGGTAGATGCACCAGCTGTAATTCCTATATTAATTATATCTTTATTTTCAAGAATTTCCATAGGTATTTCTTCAGCTCTTTCTATATGTATGGTGTTTTTGCAATTCTTGATACATATCTCATATAACTTAGTAGTATTAGAACTATGTTTACCCCCAATTACTATCATAGCATCTACATCCTTAGATAACTCCTCTGCACATTTCTGCCTAACTTCTGTAGCACTACATATAGTATTAAAAGCAACTATTTCTTTAGAATTCCTTATTACAGAATTCAATACATTTTGCCAATTTTTTTCTTTTTCGGTAGTTTGTGATACAACACAAACTCTCTTACCAATAGAAGATGAAATATCCCCTTCATTTTTAGCTACTAAAGCAGTGTTTTTGCACCATCCGTTTATTCCTTGAACTTCAGGATGATTTTTATCTCCCACAATTAGAATATTATATCCTAAATTATAATATTCTTTTACTCTCTTCTGAATACTTGCCACATAAGGACAAGTAGCATCGATTACTTCAAACCCTGCTTTTTTTAACTTTTCTAAAATTTCTAGTGATACGCCATGAGATCTTATAACAATTACATCATCAGCATTTAATTTATCTATTTCATTAATTTCTATTGGATATATATTTTTTCCTTTTAAATAATTTATAACATCATTATTGTGTATAAGAGGTCCTAAAGTATAAATCTTTTTTCCTTTTTCTCTTTGGCACTTAATAACCAAATCTACAGCTCTTTTAACTCCAAAGCAAAATCCAGACTTATCCCCTACAATTACATTTTTCATAATTAACCTCCAAATATATACTAAACTCTATTTTTTAATATTATCAATATAATAAGATATTTTATCTACTACACCATTTATATCTAAATTAGATGAATCTATTTCTATAGCATCTTTAGCTTTAGCTAAAGGACTTATTTCTCTAGTGGAATCTATATGATCTCTTCTTTTAATATCCTTTAAAATTTCTTCATAGTTTACTTCAATACCTTTTTCCACTAATTCTTTATATCTTCTATTTGCTCTAGTTTCTGCACTGGCAGTTAAGAATATCTTCAATTTTGCATCTTTTAAAACTACAGTTCCTATGTCTCTTCCATCCATTACCACACTATATTTTTCGGACATTTTTCTCTGAAGCTCTACAAGCTTTTCTCTCACTTCCTTAATGGTGGAATAATAAGAAACATTTTTGCTTATTAAAGGCATGTATATACCATCCGTTATATCCTTTCCATTTACTATAAGTCTTTCCCCTTGAAAATGCATATCTAAATTATTCATAAGTTCTACTAATTCTTGTGTATCTTCAGGTTTTATATTTTTCTCCATAGCCTTTAATGTAACTGCTCTATACATAGCACCAGTATTTATATACATTAAAGAATATCTGTCTCCTACTAATTTTGCTATGGTACTTTTACCTGCTCCTGCAGGACCGTCTATTGCTATTGATATATTCAATTTTATGCCCGCCTTTCTTTTAACTATATAAAACATGTAATTTAAAAATCCATACCTGCCAAATATCCAGTGGATAAAGCAATTTGTATATTAAAACCACCAGTTTCCGCATCTAAATCTAACACTTCTCCAGCAAAATATAAATTAGAAACCTTTTTAGAACCCATAGTAGAAGGATCCACTTCCTTTACATCTACTCCCCCAGAAGTTACAATTGCCTCTGCAATAGGTCTTGTACCCTTAATATTAAAGGTTAAATTTTGAAGTAAATGTACCAGTTCTTTTCTCTCTTCTCTAGTTATTAAATTTACTTTTTTAATTGGGTCAATACCACTTAATTTAACAATCACATCTATAAGTTTTTTAGGTAATAAATCATCCAATGAATTTTTAAAATCCTTATTGCAGTACTTTTTAAAATCATTTCGAATTCTCTTATCCAACTGTTCTTGTGTAAGAGCTGGTTTTAAATTTATGCTTATCTTTACATTATCATTTCGATTTACTACATTGCTTCCAGTTAAAATTATAGGACCTGATAGTCCAAAATGAGTAAATAACATTTCTCCAAAATCCTTGTATAATACCTTCTTACTATTTTCACTATAAATTTTAACTTCAACATTTTTTAAAGAAAGTCCTTGTAACTCTTTTACCCAGCTTTCCTGAACTTCTATTGGCACTAAAGCTCCTTTAGGCTTTACAATACTATGCCCTACTAACCTAGCAAGTTCATAACCATATCCATCTGAACCTGTTTGAGGATAAGAGCACCCTCCTGTACAGAGTACAAATTTATCTCCATAAATAATTTCTCCAGAGGACAGTTTAACTCCTTTTATCTCATTATCTTCTGTTATAAATTTTCTAACATCACAATTAAATTTTAATTTTACATTATTTTTAATTAATGTATCTTCAAATGCCCTTATTATGTCTGAAGATTTATCAGACACTGGAAAAACTCTGTCTCCCCTCTCAACTTTAAGTTTAACTCCATTTTCTTCGAGAAAATTCATAGTATCTATATTTGTGAAACTATAAAGTGCACTGTATAGAAAACTAGAATTAGTAGGAATATATTGAAAAAACTCACTTATATCCTTATAGCTAGTTACATTACACCTTCCTTTACCTGTGATAAAAAGTTTTTTTCCTAGCTTCTCATTTTTTTCTAACAATATAACCTGATTTTTATTTTTAGAGGCAGTTACCGCTACCATCATTCCTCCTGGGCCACCACCTATTACAACAACCTTTGCCAATATATCACCGCCTTATTATACTTACTATTATAATTTAATATAATAACAATAATTATTCAATAGAATTAGCTTAATATATTCAAAGGTTTTTTATATTGAACAGTATTTTATAATAATAATGTGAACTACACTTAATGTATTAAAAAGTTTTTTTGCATTATAAAAGAGGGTTAATTTTTAACCCTCTTTTACCTCAGTACTTTATATAAGGATTAGTACCATCCTCTTAATTTCATAGCAGTAGCAACTTTCTTAATTGAATGCATGTAAGCTGCTTTTCTCATTGGAACTGAGTATTCCTCTTTTATTGACCAAATAGCATTGAATGCGTTTATCATAGCTACTTCTTCTTTTTCTTCTACTTCTTTTTCTCCCCAATAGTATCCGTATAGGTTTTGTACCCATTCAAAGTAAGAAACAGTAACTCCACCAGCATTAGTTAATATATCTGGAGTAACAGTTATTCCTTTTTCATTTAATATTGCATCTGCTTCTGGAGTTATTGGTCCATTAGCTGCTTCACAAACTAATTTAGTATTTATTAATTTAGCAACATCAGCTGTAACAGCATTTTCAAGAGCTGCTGGAATTAATATATCTACTTTTGATCCCCAGAATTCTTCCATTGATATTTTCTTAGCATCTGGGAAGTTTACTAAGTTATGATGTTCTCCCATGTATGCATTCATATCTTCAAAGCTTAAACCATTCTCATTGTATATTACATATGTTCCTTCTTCTTTACACCATTCTGCAACTGCTACAACTTTAGCACCTAGTTTAATACAATTTTTAACTGTAAATCTTCCTACGTTACCAAAACCTTGAACAGCTATTTTAGCTCCATTCATATTAATACCTAATTTTTTAGCAGCTTCTCTTGCAGTTACTGCAACGCCAAATCCTGTAGCTTCATTTCTTCCTTTTGAACCACCAAATTCAACTGGTTTACCAGTGAATGTTCCCATTGCACTATGTCCAACTAATTTATTGTATTCATCAACAAACCAAGACATTATTTGTCCATTTGTGTTAACATCTGGTGCTGGAACATCTACTTTTTCGCCGATTAATTTATATATACCATCAACATATCCTCTACATAATCTTTCAAGTTCTCCTTCAGATAATTCTCTAGGATCAACGATTATTCCACCTTTTCCTCCACCGTATGGAATTCCAGTTACAGAACATTTGAAAGTCATCCAGATTGATAGAGCTTTAACTTCGTCTAAACTTACATTTGGATGGAATCTTACTCCACCTTTTGTTGGGCCTACAGCATCATTGTGTTGAGCTCTGAATCCTTTGAATACCTTTACAGAACCATCGTCCATTTTTACTGGAATAGATACTTCAATAACTCTTAAAGGTTCTTTTAATAATTCATAAACTGAAGCCTCCATACCTAGTTTTTCACAAGCATCTTTAACTTGCTTTTGAGCATTTACTAATGGATTTAAAGTTTCTTTTGCCATAATTATTACCCCCTAATAAAATTTGCATTTTATATTTCATTGTGTTTAATTATTGCATTTCATCTTTCTCACATAATACTATATTCGATATCTTTCATAGTAATCCTTCTTTTTTTTTAAAAATTTAAAAAATTTTATTTTTATTTTAAAAAGTTTTTATTTTACAAATTTTGACGGTACAAATGTAATTAATTTTACATTTGTACCGTCTACTAAAAATATATTATTCTTCTTCCTTACTCTTATAAGAATATACTTGATATTCTTGCCAGATACTTTCTAAATCTGTAAATGTAGATGAAATTTTTTCCTTTTCTCTTAATCCAGCTGCAATTATAAGGGCATTAATAACACTTAACGGTGCTACTAAAGAGTCAACAAAAGAAGCCATATTGCTTTGAGCAATTAGTGAATAATCTGAACTAGCAGCTAAAGGTGATAGTAAACTATCAGTAATAGCAACCACTTTCGCATTTCTGCTTTGTGCAAAATTTAAAGCTTCTATAGTTCTAGTAGCGTATCTTGGGAAGCCAATACCTATTACCAAATCTTTCTCTGTTAATCCTAGCATTTGCTCAAATATATCACTCATGCCATATCCTACAACTTTAACGTTGTCCAATATTAAGTTTAAATAGAATCCTAAAAACTCTGCTAAAGCTGTAGAACTTCTAAGTCCTATAATATATATCTTTTCAGATTTAAAAAGAAGATCTACTACGTCTTCAAAAGTCTTATGATTAATCTTTTCTAAAGTTGATCTAATATTTTCTATATCAGATTTTAATACACCCTTCAAGGCATTATGTTCTGTAATTAAATCATTAGAAAGTTCTATCCTCTGAACTGTAGTTAATTTATTTTTTATAAGTTCTTGAAGTGCCTTTTGAAGCTTTGGATATCCTGAAAATCCAAGTTCATTGGCAAATCTTACTACAGTAGATTCACTTACTCCTACACTAATCCCTAACTTTGCTGCTGTCATAAAAGCAGCCTTATCATAATGTTTTAATATATATTCTGCAATTAATTTTTGTCCTTTGCTTAATCGTGGAAATTTTATTTGAATGGTTCTCATTAAATCTTGTCTAGTATCTTCCATAGCTATTCAATCCTTTCTTCAATATTATCATTGAAATGAATTATATGATTCATTTTATCATCTATTGAAGAAGTTTTCAAGATTTCTTTCATTTTTTTGTTAATTTTCTCTATAAATATTTACTATATTTCTATCATTTTTAGTTTAAATCAAATCACATATTTAATTATACTAGACTTTTATTGAAAAGCTTCACTATTTTGTACATGAGATTCTATTATTAAAACTCTTTTATATCTACAATTTCAAGTTTTTATTTTTTATAATTCATATGTATATAATATAAATCATCTCTTTTCTATAATTAAAAGTATTGGAGGTTCATTACTTCTATTTAAATAGCTGTGCATCATTACGCTAAAATCTTTTTTTGAAAGCTTTTCTACAAAATTTAAAATAGATTCTTTTTCTTTCTTTCCCTCTTGGTGTCCCCAATATATACATAAAGTTATTATGCCACCACTATTTAAGAGCTTTAATGAAGATTCTAAGCTCTCTAGTGTACTATCTACTTTAGTAGTTATACTCTTATCCCCACCAGGTAAATAACCTAAATTATACATTACGCAATCCACATTCTCCTGAACATATTTATCTATATGTGCATGAGAACTATTTATAGCAATTACATTATGGTTTTCTCTGCTTTTATAATTTTCTACAGCACACTTTTGGATGTCAAAAGAATATACTTTATTAAAAATAGAACTTAAAAAATCTGTATCATGTCCATTGCCCAAAGTAGCATCTATAGCTACTTTAAAATTACTACAATAATTTTTTATTATATCTTGAGCTAATTTACTTATACTATTACCATAATTAAACATTGGCACTCTCCTTATTTTTGTATTTTCTTACAATATAAACTTAAAACAAATTTTGTTATAAATTTTTTATATACTTAAGCTCTTCTTCAGTTAAGTACCTCCATTTGCCTTCTTGTAAATCTCCAAGTCCTAATTTTCCTATAGACTTTCTCTTAAGGTTCATTACTGGATGACCTATTACATCACACATTTTTCTAACCTGCCTATTCTTACCTTCATGTATAATAATATGAACCTTTGATTTTCCTGTTTTTTTATCTAGTATAGTTATTTTTGCTTCTGATGTTATATATCCACCAATATCAACACCATTACAAAATTTATCTATTTCCATTTTGTTTGGAATTCCTTTTATAATAGCTTCATATAATTTATCTATTTCCTCTCTTGGATGTATCAGTTTGTTGTATACATCACCATCATTTGTAAGCAGTATTAATCCCGAAGTATCATAATCTAATCTTCCAATAGGATATATTCTTTCTTTAGTTTTAACTAAATCCAAAACAGTCTTTCTGCCTTTTTCATCTTTAACTGACGTAATATATCCTGCAGGTTTATTTAACATTATATATATTTTTTCTTCTTCTGGTTTTAAAATTTCCCCTTTATAAATAACTTTATCTGTACAATCATCTACTTTAAAACCTAATTCAGTTACTACCTGATCATTTACTTTAACTTCTCCATTAGTTATGAATTCCTCACATTTTCTTCTTGATGCCACTCCACACCTAGCCATATATTTTTGCAATCTCTCTTTCATTTTAAACCATCCTTTATCTATTTTAAATTTTTTAGTTCTCTGTATTACTTTTTATTGACTCTTAAACAATAATTTAAAAACGAATTTCATTCTTAATACTAATTTATTTTATTATACTTATATTTATTTATAAAGACTTATATAAGACTTTAATAAAAAAATAAAGAACCAAAATATTTTTTAAGGTTCTTTACATAATTATATATATTATATTTATATTATCTATTTAAATTAATCAAATAATTTATAAGCACTATTGCACCTATAGGAGCAGCTATAAGAGCCACAGCAATTATAATAGAAAAGATTTTTTCCTTCAATGTTTTATTAGATTCAATTTTATTTATTCCCTTAGAAGCCTTGGAAGGTTTTAACACATTACCTGTCATAGAAACAATATTAGAATGTGAGCGAGTAGTTTCTTCACTTACTATTTTATCTTTATTATTATCCATAAACATCACTTCCTTAAATCCTTTTATAATATTATACTAAGTTTGCACATATTTGTAAATACATATAGCGTTTTTATTCTCTTTAAACGTTTATTTAGTAAAATTCTAATTTTATTCTATAATATGGATTACAAACCATAGAGTTACTAACATATTCACCTTTAATTTGCACAATATATATATACAACCTAAAAAAAAAGGAGGTAATAAATATGGCAAGAAATAATAATAGAACTTTAGTTCCAGAAGCTAAAACTGGTTTAAACAAATTTAAAATGGAGGTAGCAAATGAATTAAACGTACCTCTAAGCGATTACAACGGAGACCTTACTTCTAGACAAAACGGTTCTGTTGGTGGCGAAATGGTAAAGAGAATGGTTGAATCTTACGAAAGAAATATAAAATAATCAATAAACAATTAAATAGCTAACTTAAATTTCTAAAGGGGACCATATTATTAATGGTCCCTTTTAATTTTAATTTTCATTTTATTCATCTATATTACAGTTTTCAAACTTATCACTGTCAGTTGCAATTTCCTTATTATATTTTGTATCATTAATTTTTCCTTTTAAATTAGTAATTTCATTTACCAATTTTTTATTTTCTTTTTTCAAATTCATCTCTTTTTTCAATCCCAATAATGTTCCTACCACAGCGCCTATAATTATACATAATAAAATTATCACTGCAAGAGAAATATTAAATTGCCACATAAATAACTTCACAGTTATAACTGCAGCATTTTGAATTGTAAAAATAGTTATAAGCAATGCAAAAACTAACCAAACAATAAAAGTATTTCTCATATCTTCGTCTGAAATGGTTCTTCCCAGACTCTCACCTGCCTTTTCTATTTATTTATAAAATACATATCTTACTTTTTTGTATATATTAATTATTCAATAATGATATTATTTTTCCTTCTTACATGGTATATTATTTATTGTATAACGTATTTTTCAAAATTGTATCCATACATTTGAAAAATATGCATCTTTATGAAATAATAAAATATAACTCTGTAGGAGCATTAAAGTACAAAGAGACTATAATTATAAGTTCTCGTAAAATAAGGAGGAGTTTTATATGATCAAACCAGTAAAACGAGTTGCAGCTATACATGATTTATCAGGCTTTGGAAGATCTTCTTTGACAGCCATAATACCAATACTCTCCACAATGGGAATACAGGTTTGTCCATTACCTACAGCTATACTTTCTACTCAAACTGATGGTTTTGAGGACTATAGTTTTTTAGATCTTACAGATTCTATGGAAGGTTATATAAATCACTGGCATAAACTAAAAATAGATTTTGACTGCATATATAGCGGTTTTTTAGGTTCTCCTAGACAAATAAGCATAATATCTAATTTTATAGATTTATTTAAAAGGGAACATACTTTAGTTGTAATAGATCCAGTTATGGGTGACAATGGAGAGCTATATAATACAATGGATATATCAATGATTGAAAATATGAGGAATCTAATAAAAAAAGCTGATATAATAACTCCTAATATTACAGAAGCTGCTTATCTTATAGGCGAAAATCTAAATAAAGATTCAGATGTCACTGAAGATTTAATTAAAAATTGTTGTATTAGATTATCTGATTTAGGACCTAATATAGTAATAATAACTAGCGTTCCAGATTTATCTAATGATAAAAATACCAGTGTAGTTGCCTACAATAAAGAAGATAATGTCTTTTGGAAAGTTAGTTGTAAATACATTCCTACTTTTTATCCTGGAACTGGTGATTCTTTTACTAGCGTGCTCATAGGAAGTCTTCTTCAAGGAGACAGTTTACCCATAGCATTGGATAGAGGTGTGCAATTTATAAGCACAAGCATTAAAGCTAGTTATGGATTTAAATATCCTAATAGAGAGGGAGTGCTTTTAGAAAGGGTTCTAGATACATTAAAATTACCCGTAATAGTTAGTAGTTATGAAATTTTAAAGTAATTGATTTAATAATATACTATATAATTTCCAATGGGAGCAAGAACAGAAGCAGAAGCCCCAAAATAGGCTCCTTAATAATACACTATATAATTCCTAATGCCCAGGAACTAATCCCAAAAATGGAGTTGAAATTCGAAAAAGTTATAGAATCTAAATAAATTACAATTACCAATATATTATATAAGAAAATGGTAATTGCAATTTATCTTTTAACGAGTGATGTTATTAAAGCCAAAAAGTTTTTTGGTTTTAAATCAACTCTTTATATACAGTTTTATTATTTTTAAAATTAGCCATATAGACCTTCGTTCCCTCTATCTCTGTGGACACCACAAATGGAAACTCTACATTAGTTCCAACTCCCCATTGCCCTTGTTTATTCATACAAACTATAGAAAAAGCACCTGCAACGCCTCTTCTATCCATAAGTTTTCTATTAAATTTTTCTGTAATTATACGAGCAGCTTCCTGAGGAGTGTATCCTTCTTCCATAAGTCGGACAGTTTCGTAAGAAATACAACCCTTCATGATATCCTCACCTAACCCAGTTGCAGTTGCACCACCAATTTTGCTGTCTACATAAATACCAGATCCAGGCATAGGAGAGTCTCCTACTCTACCTTCTTTTTTCATAAAAAGTCCACTAGTGGATGTAGCAGCTGTCATATTTTTATATTTGTCTAAACATACCATTCCTACAGTATCGTGGCCAGCATATGGACTTAAATTTTTTTCTTTAATATCCTTTAATCTTTTTTCCCAAACTTTTTTTGCTTTTAAGGTTAACATATGTTTTTTCTCAAAACCACTTTTTTCTGCAAAACTTTCTGCACCTTTTCCCACTAGAAAAATATTAAATCTAGATTTACTAAGTTCTTTAGCTATATTTATAGGATTTTTAAAATTTTTTATACCTGCCACTGCACCAAAAGATAAATTACTTCCATCCATAAAAGCTGCATCTAGTTCTACTTCACCATTTTCATTTGGAAGGCCACCATAACCTACAGACGTGTAGCTTGGATTATCCTCCACATTCTTTATCGCTTCAATAATAGCTATACCAGCACTATCTCCATTCTCCAACAAACTAGAAGCCTTCTTTATACCTTCTAATGCCATTTCCCAAGTACCTATAATTCCCCACATAGAAACCCCTCCTTGTATGAAATTATTTACTATAAATTATGTATTCTTATATTTTTCTACTTTTCTTGTAAACCATCCACCTATATATATTTTAAGTACGGCCATTATAGGTGATGCTAATAACATTCCCCATATACCAAATAAACTTCCAAACACGGTTATACCTAATATAATTAAGAATGGACTTAATCCAACCTTATCCCCTACTAATTTTGGTTCTAAATACCAAGCATCAAACTGTTGAAGCAAAATTAAAAATATTAGAAGAAATACTGCCTTTTTAGGAGAATAAAAAATATTTATTATGAATGGTGGTATCATCCCTACAAAAGGTCCAAAATAAGGTATCATATTTGTAACCGCCACTATTAAACCAAAAATTAGGGCATATGGAGATTTAAATAGTATGAAACCCGCTAAAGCTATAGCTCCTATTATTAAAGAGTCTAAGGCCTTTATTCCTATATATAAACTTACCATTCTGTTTACATTTTTTATAAACTCAATTATTTTATTTCCCCATTTATCTTTAAAAATTACATATACAAAGTCCTCAGAAATTTCTTTGTATTTCTCCTTGCTTGCTAAAATATATATGGCTATTATTAATCCAAAAACTAAATTTATTAATGAATTAGTAAAATTAAATAACTTTGATAATCCTACATTCAGCCAAGATGATGATAGTTCACTTAACTTTTTCAACAATCCACTAGCATTATTATTAAAAAATTCTCCTAAATCTCCTATCTTGCCTGCTAAATTTACATCTATCCATTGACTAATTTCTGATACAAAATTAGGGATGTTATGCAACATATCCATACCACTGTAAAATATTTTAGGAACTAATATTGTTGAAAATAGAACTATAATTCCTATTAAAAAAACATATGTTATTAGTATATTATAGCTTCTTTTAAAATTAAATTTCTTTTCTAAAAATTTAATTACAGGATTTAAAGCATAGGCTATTATAAATGCTACAATAAAAGGCTTTAAAATTTTAACCACTTTACTTAATAAATAAAATGCAGTTTTATAATTTAAAACTAATTCAATACCTATAAAAATTATAAAAACTGCTACTATTAAATCAAAATACTTAATTTTATTCTTATCAAATTTCAATTTATGCCCTCCTTTATACTTTTGTTTGTATGCAGTATAATTAAAAGTATAAAGTTAATAGTATCACGCAAATAAGAAATTTACAATATGAATATAAACTTTCTCATATGTACCCATAATATAATAAAGTTTGCAAAAGAAACACCTCTTACAAACTTTATACCACTCTTAAATTTAAATTTTTCTTTTTCACTTTAAATTTAAGTTTTCCTCATTCATTTTGCTCTAAATAAAACTTTAAAATAAGCTTGTCCAACTGTTGACTAATAGTTACCACTTCTTCACTACTTAAAGCTAAATTGGTATCATTTATTATCTTATGTAATAAAGTTCTAACTTCTTCCATAGTTTCTCCCTCTCCTATATATCAAATCGTTAATCCCAACATTTTCTATTATATTTCAATAACAAAATAAAGTAAAGGCAAAAATACAAAAAACATACTATAATATGAAAATTTTACAAGTTAAATTTTATTTCATCGTTGTTATTTACATAATTTGTAAATAAATGTTTGTACAATGCCTTATATTTGTAAAACTAAAAATCAACACATATAATCATATTACGTATCTATTACTTTAGAAAAAAGGAGATTAAAATGAAAAAAAGTCGTAAAACTCACCAAAGCATGAAATAGAAATAAGGAAAGGAAAGTCTAGCATGCAAAAACTATTCTTTCCTTAATCCAAAGAAAATTTATATTTTACCCATTAATATATTTTTAGGGTTTTCCCCCTTATATAAAAGATTTAATACTTTACTTTTTATAGAATCATATATATCAAATTTATCTTTAGCAAACTTTTCATTATTATATACCTTCCAATACCCCCTTAAAAGGCACTGCTTATTTGGACACTCAATAAAATCAACTACATCTTCTAGGGGATATCCAAGAAATATTCCCATTTCATGAGGACATGCATATTCATATCTCTCTCTTAATAGTTCCAAACAACTTAATAGTGAATTAAAATTACAATAATTAAACCTTTTTAAAAATTTTTGTGTCTTATTATCTTGAAGAATGTTATTTAGCATCTCTTCATTATAGAATAAAACTACACAAGTATCATGAGTGTTTTTTAAATGAAAGTATTTTAATTTTAAAGTATTTCTAATTTCTTCTTTATTCTCTAACCATAATTTATATAGATTTCTTCCATTTTTTCTAAATACCAAAAGAGAAGATGCTTTTTTTCCAGCTATTGTTGGGGATACATTATACACTATAGTAAAAAGTAAATACTCTAATTCATTAACATTATTCATAATTTTAATATATTTTTTTGACTCTAATTCACTCATAAAACAAACTTTCCCCTAAATATCAGCTAATTTTTTTCCAAGCTGGTTGCATTTTTTTAGCCCTTCTTCATCTGGTTCCTCATTTATTATTAATCCTGTTTCTAATAACTGGGCACCTAAACTTTCCATTCTATTCTCCCAATTCCTCATCCATTCTCCATCGCCCCAACCATAAGATCCAAACAATGCTAGTTTCTTTCCAGTTAATTTTGACTCAATACTTTCTATAAATGGTTCCATTTCACCTTCTTCTAGTTCCTCAGCACCCATAGCTGGGCAACCTAATGCAATAGCATCTGCGCCTGTTATATCTTCAATTTCTGTCTGAGTTACATTTAATAAATTTACTTCTACATCATTTAAGGATGCTCCATCCCTAATTGCTTCTGCCATTTTTTCCGTATTACCTGTACCACTCCAGTATATTATATTAATTTTCTTCATAAATTACTCCTCCCTTTTATGAATGATAATGATTTTCAATATCAATTTTATTTTAGCATTTATTTTATTTTTTTGCAATATATACACAAAAATTTGAAAGGTACACTAATTTTATTTAGTGTACCTTTGTAAAATTATTATATTTTTTGCTTTAAAATAACTCCAACTGTTCCACAGCTACTTCTTGCAATATAAATCTAATTTCTACAAGAATTTCTGTAATTTTTTCTCCCTTTACATGCTCAAATCTTAAATATTTTAATACACTATTTAATTTTGATGTAATTAAATTTAAAACATACTTCTTCCTATCTCTATCACCTTTACTTCTTACACTTTATTATATTTACTACTAATTGTAAAATAAATACCTAACACTATTATATACAATAGAATTAGGTATTTATATAGTTATCATTTATTTTTGTAACATCTTTTAAACAAAAGCCCTAGCTTCTAATAGCTAGCTCTTTCAGCTATTTATCTAAAACTTCTGTTTTTTCAACAAAATTCGGTAGGTGCCTGTCACCTAAGATAAGCTTCTAATTTGTAACATTTCTGAATAACTATATTGATATGTTCCCTTCCACTCATGCACCCAATGCACATGAGTAAATCCAGCATCTGCAATTTGCTTAAGCATGCCTTTTGTATGTGATGTAGATGGATACGTTTGCATATAATCAGTATTAATAGCTACCACTTTATCCCCTCCTTATAATTTCACAACTAACTACCCAATCAATTTGTGTTTGTGCCTATATTATACTAAAAAACGCATGAAACTTCAACGTAACCACATAAAACTACATGTAATTTCATAAAACTACTATAAACATTATTAAATATCCTTAACAACATTTTTTTTATTCTTATTTCTTATATAAAAATAACTAGACCATATTATGGCTAATATTAATATTAAAATCCATAAATTTAATTTTAAAACTACAGCTCCAAAATATCTTGCTCCAAATATAGGTATTAAAAATGCACTAGGTATTAGTATAAATGTTATAATTAAAGCTGAAACTATAGGTTCTACACCTTTCTTAATCATCTTCAAAGAAGCAGCAGATAACATTACTACCAATAGTAGTAAAACAAAATGATACTGATAAAATACAAATTCGCCTTTTTCTACAGCTGATGGCAATGATAAAACAGTTAAAAATATACCTATCATATAAAATATATTTTCAATTTTAAGCATAAATTTTTGTGATTTACTTAAATTAGAATTAGAGGCTTCTATTATTCGACGGCAATATTCTTCTGTATCATTTCCTATTATATTATTTGGATTTTCATTTCTAATCTGCATATCTAAAAATACATCTAACTGATCTGTTAAAATATCTTCCATGTGTTCTTCTTTTAAACTAGATGACCTTATATAGTTATATATCCTATCATATTTTGTATAATATTCTCCCCCTAGCTTATTTGCTTCTTCGTAAATTTCATATACTGTCATTACATCATCCTCCTAGACTCTAGTATCTTTCCAAACCTTTTTCATATTTAAAACAACTGTATCCCACTGCTTTTCAAATTCACTTAACAAATCTTGACCTTTTAATGTTAAGTTGTAGTATTTCCTTTCGGGACCTAATGGAGATCTTTTCTTATTTGCAACAATAAAACTATTTCGCTCAAGTCTTAATAAAATAGGATACAAGGACCCTTCTGCAAATTCACTAAATCCATACTCTTTAAGTTTCTGATATATTTCATAACCATAAGTTTCAGAAGTAGAAATTATTTTAAGTATAGCTCCCTCAATTACCCCTCTATATAATTGCGTATTATAACTCATATTCTCACCTACCTTGTGGTACAATCTAGTAGCTACATTGTACCACAAGGTAGACTTTCTATCAATTATAAAATACATTTTTTTAATATGAAAAAACGTATAAAAACTATATCTATATAGTTCTCATACGTTCCAGTTAAACATTTTTTATAGACATATCATATTCATTTTCATAATCTTTAATACGCCTTACTATTTGTATTACTTTCAGTATCTTAAATAGCACTTTCCTTCCAAAGAATGCACCTACCTCTACCTTTTCTTTATTATGTTACTATTTTACCCTTAAATCTAAATTATTAGAAGTATTTATAGAAAAAACAGAACCCTAAGATATATTGAATATTATATTATTTTCTATAGCTCCATGCCATTTAAAATTTCTTTTAGCTTCTTCAATTTCTCAACTGTCAATGTTACACCCTTAGCCATTTTCTTATGCTCAGGATCCCAATCTCTTAAATCATATTTGGGATTTTTATCATTCCAGAAAATTAAGTTTAACTCTTTCTTCCAGCCTTTTGGGGATTCTGAGAGTGCTCCTAATGATTCTTCTACTCTCTCTTCTCTATAATGTTTTAATTATATACTCGTCAATCATTATGTTTTCCACATGTATTTATACACTTTTTACAACCTCAATAATTCATAATAACATGAAAACACACCATCTTCTTCCACTTCCTCAATCTTTTTAAATCCTACACTTTCCAAAGCACCTATGGATCTTTTATTATCTTTATAAGTAAATGCACATAATTTATTGATAGCATATCTTTCAAAAACAAGTTGACAAAATTGTTTTAATACATGTTTGCCAATTCCCTTCCCCCAGCATGTTTTATCAAATATGACTATACTTACGAATGCCTGCTTCTCATCATCCTCATCTATTCCATAGCACCAAACATCACCTATATATTTACCATTTATATCGATAACTTTTCCAAAGCTCCTTGCACCAGGCTTTAATGATTCTTTATATAATTTGATTGCGTCGCTTAATGTACCCCTGTTAAATGGAAATAGCCTCTCTATCTCTTCATCTTGAGACTTTTTCCAAAAGATTTTTACATGTTCAAGTGTTCGTAGTTTCAATAATAAATTTTCCAAAGTTATATATCCTCCTTGATAATCTAAATAATCTTTAATTCGTTTTATTTTACATTTTAAAGCGTTTAAGTATCTTCTATTAAATGTAATATATATTCTTATTTACCATTTTATTCATATGTGGTACAATATTATATATAATTAATCTACAGTATCATTTAGAAAGGAAGTACTTAAATGAAAAAACACGAAAAAAATAATTATTATAGTAATGATTATTTTTTGTGTATTCATTACTTATATCCTATATAAACACATTCATAAAGAAACTGGAACCTTATATTCATTAAATGTAAGTAAATATTATAATGATTTTACTTATAGTACCATGGTAGTTACCAGAACTATAAAAACTGAAAATCAAGAAAATCCACAAATATATACGAATTACAAAGAAAAAAGTAAAAAAATTTTAGATTACCTAAATCAGTTTCAACTTACTGAACTAAGTGATAAAGGAGCTTTTAAAAATACTAATACTAAATCTGCAAATATAAATATGATTTCAACCATTATTTTTAATCAAAATTTACAAGAAGGTAGAAATAATATTTTTAGCATGATAACAATAAATTTTCTTGACAACTCCATTATTGAAATTATTCCTTATTTTAAAGATTCTCAAAAAGATTACAAAAAATCTACAACTAAATATTATAAGATAAATAACAACAAAATTGATTTTAACTATATCGAGAAACTTTTAGCTAATTAAAAAGGGGCTATCGCACTAAAAAATGAATGTGCATTACTAAACTTACTTATTACCTTTTTATACTTCTTTAAAACCAAATTTTTTGTATAAATTATAGGCAGGTTTATTATCAATATGAACATCTAAAATTATTCCTTTTATATTATTAAAATACGCATCATTTATACACTTAGATAATAGCGCTGACCCAACACCTTTATTTCGATAGTTTGGAGAGACATGTAGAGAATAAATATGTAATAATTTCTCCTCTTTTGGTATACCTATTAAAATACCTATTGTATCATTTTGGTCCTGTGCAGTTATGATATATTTTTTTGAAAAATCACCCAAAAGTCCCCTTTGAAGATTAGAAATAAATTTATTAGGACTTTTCCCTGCAATATCTGGGTCTAATATTCCCTCCGTAAATTTTGAAAGGCAATAATTTAAGTTATCATTCAATTCTTTTCCTACTGTAGTTAATTCCTTTACTTGAAATTCAGTTGAAATTTTTATCTGCTCAATTAAGTCCCTTTTTAGTTGTATCTTCATCCATCTTCCCCCTATTTAATAAATCATATTTACAATTGATGGCACTTTTTAAATAAAATCTTTATATACTTTAAATTCTCGTTATTGCCTAATTATAATAGATGTATTTAGTCTAGTTTTAGATATTACTTTCATTATACTTGCCATATAATAATTAAAGCCAACATATATTTTGTATTTAATACAAATCAAACCCCCAATGATATTATAATACAAAATAATACAACTCTTTAAGTCATTATTAACTTATAATCTAATTATCAAAATCTTCACACAACATAAAATATGATTAGATTTAATAAGCATACTCACTGTAGCAGAGCCTCAGGGATTCCTTTCGGGTTTCTAGCCTTCAAAGCTGTTCTCTGAATATCCTTCAGGTCTTAATAAAATAGGATACAAGGATTTCAAAAGAAATTCAGTAAAGCCTAAGTGAAAGGAAAATTTCTTCGTTAAACTTCCTACACATTTGAATTATCATGTATCTCTGCAATAGCTACTCCCTTTACAATAAACTTAATGCTTGCTGTAATTTTTTCCTCAAAGCTGTCGTATATTCTTCCAGCACTTTTACAACCTCTAGCTACAGTATAAGGACTATTAGCCACATAACCTACTTTACCAATACTAGATATCTCTACTTTTATAGCCTCATCATCGTATTCATTTTCATAGTCCTTAATAAGATTTACTATTTGTCCTACTCTCAGTATCTTATCTCCAAAATAGTGTTCACATCCAACTATTGTTATATATCCCTTGCTCATATTATTCCTCTCCTATCTAATTCATGTTACTTATATAATATAACAACACTAAGAAATAATATTTCCTTTTGCAAGTTATTATTTTATTTTTCTAATAATTATATGATTATCCCACTCCCACAAAAGTATTACATTACTTGAATTATGAAATTTCTCTGAAATGACTTGCACAAGAAGCAAAGGAACTGTTTAAATTAAATTTATTGTTCCCAGCTCTTATGCAAGTCATGGAGGAGAAATTTAATAATTCTACTCTATTGTACTTTTTTTGGCTGAATCATTGTATTGATTTTTTATTTATATATTTTATTGTTCCAATATAAAAGTACTAATAGTTGAATTAATATTATAATGGGAATACCATATTTAAATTTAGTATGTTTAGTTTTGTGTCTAAATATTTTCATACCTAAATAAGCTCCTATACTTCCTCCAAATGCTGCTATTGCCAACAAAGTACTTTCTTTTATTCTCCATTTATTTCTTTTAGCTTTCTCTTTATCAATATACATACATATAAATCCTAATAAATTTAAAAAAATAAAATAATACTTTAAGTATATGTTCATAAATTCCCGTTGCCAATAATCTATAAATATTTTTTAATTTTCTATTTACTATATATTTAACTTTTCTATGTTATATAGATTTATAGCCCCAGTTCACCTCCTTACCGCTGTCTTAATAATAAATGCATCTACTTATATTTTTTTCATTATACTACTATTTTAATCTTATATGTCTGAACGTTAAATGAACTCTATGTTCGCTTACATAGGTTAAGCGATTTCTTGTTTAAAATTATTTATAAAAAGAAGCTGTCGCATTAAGAAATTTACATACAATATACTGTTTTGCAAGTTTAAACTTAACACAGTATATTGTAGTATTTATTTTTAGTGCGACAACCCTAAAACATTATTCTACTTCATACTATTTTCTCTTAAGACCAAATATTTATATACTAAATTATTTTCAAAGAACTTTTAAGCAAGTTCCTCTACTAAATTTTTAGGTATATTTCCTTGTAATGCTGAAACCATGTTTTCTGCTGCCATCATACTCATATCATTTCTTGTTTTCCATGTACCTGATCCTATATGTGGCAGAGTTACTACATTATCCATTCTTAAAAGAGGATTATTTTTATCTGTAGGTTCTTTTTCAAACACATCTAATCCTGCCCCTGCTATTTTGCCAGTTTTTAGAGCATCAATTAGAGCTAGCTCATTAATCGTTTGCCCTCTAGACACATTAATAATTATTGCTGACTTTTTCATTAAGTTAAATTCTCTAGCATCAATGAAATGATATGTTTCTTCAGTAAGGGGAGTTAAAATCACAATAAAATCAGAATTTTTTATAAGCTTATCTTTAGAGGAATATTTTACTCCCAGCTTATTTTCTATCTCTTCTTTTCTGTGCCTATTATAATATAATACATCCATATCAAATCCTAATTTAGCTCTTTTAGCTACAGCCTCACCTATCCTTCCCATACCTATTATGCCTAAAGTTTTATGATGTACTTCTGTACCTACATATTCTTCTGGATAAACTTTTTCCCACATTCCAGCTTTTGTTATTCTATCAAGTTCTGGTATTCTTCTTGCCAATGATAATATAAGTCCAAAAGTTAAATCTGCCACTGTATCATTTAGTATATCTGGAGTATTAGTACCTACTATTTTTTTCTTTTTCATATCTTTAATTACAAAATTATCATATCCTACAGATATATTACTTACTACTTTTAAATTAGGCATAGAATCTAAAAATTCTTCATCTATTTTTGTTCCAATGGTTATCAAGCCATCAATATAATTATAATTTTTTATTATTCCTTCTCTGGAGAGTATTTCATCACCTTCATTCATTTCAAGATCACAAAAATTTGAAATATATTCCTGAACTTCTTTTGAAACTCTTCGAGCAATATATACTTTAGGCTTCACAATCATCCCTCCTATAGTTAATCTTTATAAATTTTATTAATGATATCTATCATTTTATTATTCTTTTTTGCCATTGATTTTTCCTGTAAATTAAATATCCATATATACAAATTATAAGATTGCTAAAACTCATAGAAAACCAAATACCAGTAGATCCTATATTTGTTAAATACTTAAATGCAAGTATCATAGGCAATCTTACAAACCAAAGTCTACCTATTTCCATAGCCATGGAATACTTTGTATGTCCAGAGCCTTGGAATATTCCTTGAAGTACACTAAAAATCCCCATCAAAGGCATAGAATAAGCTATGTATTGAAGATATGTAATACCTTGAGATATTACACTACTATCATCTTTAGACTGTATGAAAAATTCTATGATTTGCTTGTCCCAAATTAACATAATTATGCATCCTAATAGTGAAAATGCTATTGTAAGTTTTAAAGATTTTCTAAAAGCCTCTTTAACTCTTTTCATCTGATCATTTCCTAAGTTTTGTCCTACAATAGAAGTTAAAGCAGCTCCAATACCCATTGCAGGCTGCATTACAAGTCCCGTAATTCTGTTAACCATACCAAAGGCGGCTATAGTAGCTGTACCATAAGAGGCAATAAAACTATTTAAGACCATAAAACCTAATGCAGAACCAGATTGTCCAATAGAAGATGGCACAGCAATTTTTATAATTTTATATAATATATCCTTATTAAATTTGAAATTTTTAAAACTTATTTTTATAGTTCCCGGCTTTAACTTTAACATAGAAAATCCAGCTACACTAAGTAATGCTTTTGTTAATAAAGTAGCAATAGCAGCACCCTTTATGCCCATATTAAAATTAAATATAAAAATAGGATCTAATACTATATTCAAAATTGCACTAATTGCACTAAGTATTGTAGGTTGTAAAGTATTACCTTGGGCATTCATTATAGAATTATAATTAAAAAATAAAAACATAAATGGCATATCTAAAAAAGTTATTTTCAAATATATACTACTATATTTTAACAATTCTCCTGAACCACCCATAAGTTTTATTACTAATGGACTTATTATGTATCCAATTGCTGAAAAAACTACAGAAATAAAAAAAGAAATGGCAACTAATTGACTGGCATATTTATTAGCTTTGTCATATTTAGATGCTCCTATTAATTGGGATAAAATCGATGTACCTGCTATGGACAATCCTATTCCAATAGAAACAAATAAAAAATTAATAGGCCAAACAAAAGATGTAGCTGCAAAATGTACTGAACCTATTTTACTAACCCATACTCCATCTGCTAAATTATATAAAGTCTGTATTAAATTATTTATCATAATTGGTAAAGCTAATGTGATTATAACTTTGTACATATTTCCTTCCAATATTAAATTTCTTCTTTCCTTCGAATCCATATTATGCGTTACTGAAAATTTATAAAAGTTTATTTTTTCCTTCTACAATGCTACTTATTTTGCAGTAACTCCCTCCTTTCTTATTTTTAAGATTCTCTCCATATTTAATTCTGTAAGCTGTATTTTGTCTTTTCTAATTTTATTTCTCTTCAAAATTTTCTTATTATTAAACTTCTATATTAAATATATCACATTTTATTATTTCTTTGATTAATTTTTAAATTTTAACCATAATAAAAAGCATCTACTTATAATGAATTACAACTCTAAATGTTATGCATATAATATATCATATGCATAACATTTAATCTGCACTTCACTAAGCAGATGCTACTCTCTATTTTTATTCTACTCTATATTTTATTTTTTCTGTTATCATATCATCAGAAATACTAAACATATTATCTATAAGTTCAGTTTTAAAACTTCCAGTCCCCTTAACATGCTGAGAAAGTTCACCACATATTCCCATAAGAGCTATAGCAAGAACAGTACCTCCAAATATATTTTTAGAAGAAATACAACTTGCTATAAGTGTATTAAGCATACAACCTGTACCAGTTACCATTGAAAGCATTTCACAGCCATTGGTTATTAAATATGTATCAATACCATTTGTTATTATATCTACCACTCCTGTTGCTGCAATAACAGCCCCGGTTTGCAAAGACAATTTTTTTAACATTTCGATACTTCTTTCGGAATTTTTTTCTGTTACCATGTCAAATTCACCCACATCAATACCCTTTGAATTACTCTCTATACCATAAATTGCTTTTATTTCAGACATGTTGCCCTTAATAACATTTGGATGACACTGGAAAATAAATTTCTTTGCATAATTTAATCGAAGTTTACTGCAAGCCACACCTACCAAATCAATTACTTGTGGAATTTTATTTTCAAAGGCAATTTTACCTGAAATCAACATAGATTTCATTCTTGTGTCTGTTATATTCCCAAGATTAACTCCCAAAGCTTTAGAAGTAGCAGTAATTTCAGCAACCTCCAAAGGGTGCTCCGCCATAATAGGTTTGGCACCAACCGCAAGCACCATATTTGCGCAATCATTTATTGAAATAGGATTTGTAATACAATGAATTAGTGGTTTTTTTAATTTAACATTCTGTCTTATTTGCAATAGATCGTTTATTGTTGCATTTTGATTTGTCATAAACTTTCGCCCCCAAAGTCCTCTGAATTTTTGCAAGCATCCCTATTCTGCTTAATGCCGCTAGAAAAATAAATGCAATGGTTCCACCGATAAGTGTACCCATAATAAATGAAGGAACGTAGAACATCCATGTAAGTCCTGTTCTACCCCAAATAAATGTCATAACAGGATATGAAACTATAGCTCCTATAATGCCAGTTCCTATAATCTCACCTATAATGGCACAAATCAAGTTTCCTTTAGATACTCTGTATAAAATTCCAGATAAAGCAGCACCAAAAACTGCTCCAGTTAAAGCTAAAGGTGGAATTCCCAAAAAAAACATTCTTATGACACCAATAAGTGTAGCACAAAGCAGTGAATACCAAGGTCCAAGAATAACAGAACATACTATGTTAATAAAATGTGCCATAGGACACATGCCTTCAATACGAAGAATCGGTGAAATCACAACTCCCATTGCCACCAACATTGCAAGCATAAGTTTTTTTAATAATTTTGAGTTTTTTTCCATAATAAAATACCTCCCTAATAATATTCATTTTCCCAATATGTTATATAGGGAATAAACACCATTATCGAGGTATAGTTTTATCGTAACTAAATAGCAATTCCCTATATGACATAAGCCATACTGGTCGGTCGAAGCTCAAAAGCCTCCTCTCACCTTGAAACACAAGTTCCCTCGCTATTTAGTTGTATTTTGCAATATTAGCTCAGGGCGCTCCTCCTTCACTAATCAAAAATATTCTCTTTGCAGCATAAAAAATGAGATACACCAAATAAGGCACATCTCATTTACACTCATAAGATATATAAACAAATAGTATAAACTAAATATTTCCTTACGTCGGCATTATCCGAATCAAGTTATGGGTCGAAGCATAAACTTCCTCTCAGCCTGCAACCAAGCTCCCCTTTTTAGAAATTGTATCATATAAATTTTTTAAATGCAACACAAAGGTAAAAATATAGAAAAATATGAAACTGCAAGAACTAAAAAGAACCGCATTAGCGCTTCTCTAGTTTTGTTAATAAACTATTGTATTATCTGCTCATTTTTAGATTCCACTTTTCTAGTAAGACACATTATTCCAGCTATCAAAAATAATATCAATGAGGCAACATTAAGGAGATTACATAAAAAAACTCCAACTCCTGCAATTATCATCATTATGCCAGAAACTTTACTATTTTTATTTACTCTACAAGCAAAAACTAAACCAACTATTGATAATATTAAACCTATAATATATATTACTGTGAATACAGTCTCAGTACTCTCTACTGGTTCATTTCCTAACAACAAAGAAATAGCTCCAACCAAAGTTATAAATGTTATTATTATACCTAAAATTCCCCCTATAAGTCCTAGTACAAATTCAGCTGTTCTTTTCATAA
The DNA here is from genome assembly GCF_900184255.1 of Haloimpatiens massiliensis. Classification (NCBI taxonomy): domain Bacteria; kingdom Bacillati; phylum Bacillota; class Clostridia; order Eubacteriales; family Clostridiaceae; genus Haloimpatiens; species Haloimpatiens massiliensis. The sequence continues at coordinate 923,261 of NZ_LT854640.1, forward strand.
CGATTCCCCCTAATATATCATATAATAAAATTATATATTATTTATTCCAATATTAGAAGTATTAACCAATTAAAAATTTTAAATATAAGTTTTAGTATTCCTTTTTAGTTGATTTAGTTTTCTATATTCAATTAATACTACTGAATTTTATATAACAACTAACTTATATGGGTATATGGAATCATCCAGTTTAATTGTTTCATTTAACTTTTTGAACACTATAATAGCTACTACAATAAAATAATTATATTGTTCCATTTAATACTAATACTAAAAGAATACATGTAACTAGTATTAAACCGGAAATAAGTGTCACCCCAAGGTTAATTTTTTTAACTGGATTAGATTTCGATGACTCAGGAATAAGGTTACTTCTTCTCAAGGAATTTACTAAAGGTTTATATAAAAGCATAGTTAAGGCTGCATTTAATCCACCCTTTAAAAGATTAAAAGGTAAAAATGCTGGAATCAATAGTTTTGCCACAGCTTCTCTAGGATACCCTAAATAAATTGGAGCAATAAGATAATTCCAAAGAAGCATAACTATTGTCATTAAAATACTTCCAGTAATAAGTCCATATACAGCTCCCTTAAGTGTATGATTTCGTTTATAAATATAACCTGCTGTACATGCAAAAGCACATGTAGAAATGATATTCATAATAAAACCTATAAAACCAGTATCACTAACAGTGAACATTTCCACAAAAGAAACTAGCACTGAAATAATAAATGCTGATAACGGACCAAAAATAAATCCTCCAATAGTAATAATAACATCTTTAGGATCATACTTTAAAAACATTACTATAGGAATACGTCCTAAAACCATAATAATATAGGCAATAGCACTTAACATTGCCAATGTTGTGAGTTTTTTAGTGTTTGTTTTCATTTTACATTCCCCCTAAAAATAGTAACACCTGAAAGAAATGTCTTTCAGGTGTTAATTGCAATTAGGTGGACAATTAGAATTGTAAAAAAATGAAACACAAAAAAAGTAATCATTTATTACAATCAATTAACACGCCTTCTTTTATCCAGACTATACTGTCGGTCTTGGAATTTCACCAAGTCCTAACTTGGACACATGCCAAGTTCTGCATTCTCATGCTCGCGGACTATACCGCCGATCGGGAATTTCACCCTGCCCTGAAGACATTATATTCAAATGTTCTAGAAACATTATACCATTAATAATAATATTTTCAAGTACCCTCTTAAAACTAAACCACTTACTTGTATTAATTTTCATATGTATAATTAAAACTGAAATTAGTATTTAGTATAATTAAAAAGTACAATATTGGTATAAAGTACTTGGATTAAGCAGTCGCTTATTTATACTCTATCTTTGCATATATTTTTCTTTAAAATTTCTAAAAATGATATCTCTTTCTTATTGCTATTTTCCCTTTTAGGTTTAGGCTCAACTCTTAGTCTTTGTTCATAATATTCATTAGTTTCTATTATTTTATTAACTCGCATCTTGAATCCCTCCATATATATATACGTAAGGATTTTAATATTTAATGGGGTGCTAAATAACTCTTTAATCCTAATAATACTTTTTAACAAATAATCTTCAAGATAATTCCAGATATTTAGAAAGCACTTAGGAGTATCCATTTTCCCGAGTGCTTCCTAAGGGGCACGTTATTGCTATAACGCTATTTTTATGCAACTTAATAATTTATTGCACTTTATTTTATACACATTATCTATTATTGTGACTTAACTATTATCTTAATCATTAGATAGAAGCAGTTTATTAACATCTACTAACTCAACCATATTACTCTCTCTCAAAAATTGATTTAATAAATAGATATGACTGCTTCCTATAATTACTAGTATTCTGTCATCAGCTGATTCTACCAAACGACAAATGTTTGAAAAAAGCGTTAAGTTGCGTTGATACCACCATGTTAACCAACTAATGCCAACATACTCTCTCACATAGCCAATACGAGCCATATTGATATACAGTTCATGACTTTTTTTAATTTTATCTGGTTCATTATAACTTTGATACATCTCTAATATACTTTTATTTGCATTATTATTAAAAACTTCTTTTTGAAAAATTTCATTAAATAATTCCGGCTGATTTGTTTTTGTCCATTCATATACTTCACCAAAAGGTCTAGTAGCAACGCCTACATCCATCCAATCAATAGGATATATTCTTTCGTGGCCTAATTCTGAAGCTATTCGGAATCCCAACTGATGTTGTTCTCTTCCTTCTAATTGAAACTGTCCATTGACATATGCCTTATATTTATTATTTATAACTTTATCATCTTCTGTGACAATTTCTAATGCCACTTTGGTTGGATTAAAACGTTTTAGCCTATCTACAACATCACGTATTTCTTGCTGTCTTGTTTTTGAAAAAAGATTGCCTACTTCTGTATGATACATATCTGGCGTTTTCCCCATATGAAACGTTCCAAGAAGAAGCACCTTAGGTTTTGAAAAGCCGTTTATCATCTTTGAATACCTCCTTAATTATTGAGAGATGCTTGTTAGCAATGTAATACAAATCACAAATGTAATTAATTTTACATTTATATCATATCTTATTGTACCATTTATATTATTTAATTCAATTTTTTTACTTTTAAATTGTTATTTTCATAAAAACAGGAGTGCAATCACTAACTTTATTAGTGGTGGCAACTTACTTATAAAAGCTACATATCCCTATTCTTTATATTAGCAAAAATAATCAACAACTAATTTTAAGATATAATCAGCATAATTCAATATTTTTTGCTAATTGGAGCAAAAGATTACTATAGAATCTTTATATTGTTTAAATATATTCTTTTACATTATCTTTTCTATATTTTCGTCCATAGCAGAGGTACTTTCATCTAGGACTGACATATCTCCTATTTTATTTAGTAAAATACTACCTATAAAAATAATATAAAAAAGAGAGCCTTTCAGCTCTCTAAACTATTTTTTATTAAATTAATTTATCACTCATTATGCCACTTAAATTTAACTTACTTATTCTTTTTCTGATTTCCTCTACATCTATAGTATAAAGTCCTAATTCCTTCATTCTGCTAAAATATTCCGCACCAGCAAAGGTGTATCTCTTTCTTCTTCCTTCTTTAGTGGTCATTTTATAGTTAGCATAGGATATTATATCTCCTATAGCCGTGGCTTTTGGAAGAATTAAAGGTGGCATGCCGAGAGCCCATCTTACCACGTTGTGTCCAGCTAGGCTTCCTGTGCAGATAGCTTCTGTATGCCCTACAAAAAGCCCAGATTTCTCTCCAGCACAGAACAGATTATCTATTCCTTTTACCTTCATGTCATCTGTCCTTGGTGCAACAGAAAGATATCTTATGGAATTACCTTTACCTCCAGCATATGGATCAATGTATTTTGCATTTTCTAACCCTTTTATTTTTCTTAATTTTTCTAATGGGTAGTAGGAAGTCATAAGTTTAACGTGTCCTGTATCCAGTAAAATTACATTTTCTGCAAATTCTTTTAATGCATACTGTTGACATACTTTTATCTTTAATTTGTCTAGGTTTACATCTTCGTTAGGAACTTTTAAAACTACTACTCCCGTTTCTTCTAACTCCTCTAATATTTCATTTGATATGCTCTCCTTGCAAAGTTTACAGGAGCCACTAAATGCACCTAGAACATCATCTTCTCTTTCTCCTTGTAAATCTTCAACTCCAGCTCTTGAGCTTAGACTTACTCTAGGGCCAAAAGCAGGACATCTTAAAACACACATGGAGCAGCCATTTCCATATCTTAAACAGTTACCCATGGGTCCTGTAGAACCTGTAGTTTCTATAAATGCATCTCCCTCTACATAATCTCCATTAGATAAATAAATACCTTCAATTTTATCATTACCTTTTTTTACATCAATAACTCTAGAAATTAAATTTAAATTAATTCCCATATCTAATAGATGATTTTTTACGGCTGGTTCTATTTTATTGACATTGTATAGCCATGCATGATCATGTCCAGGGAACTCTATGTTTCTATGAGTTGAATTCTCGTCTGTTAAATCTATGAGATCGCCAGCTCCTAAAGCTATTATTTCTTCTGCTGCCGTAAATCTTCCGTTATTTCTCATGATGCCGCCTATATTTCCAAGTCCTAGAAGCATATCTGTTTTTTCATATAAATAAACTTCTGCACCAGCTTTTTTAGCAGTTATAGCTGCAGCACAACCAGCCCAACCGCCCCCTATAATGATTACCTTCATATAAATCTTCTCCCTTCAAATAAATTTCTAGGATCTGTTTGAACTTTGCAAAGTCTTTTTATCTTATGCCCTTTATATCTAGCAGTACAGCAACCACATACCCCTTCTCCACAGCACATTTTGGCGTTATTACAGCAAGAAAGCTTTATATTCTCATCATGTATATAATTTACTATTAAATATATAAGTATATCCTGAGCTGCTATATGAACTAAATTTACATCTTTATCTATTAAAATATCTTGTATTAACCCTTTCACTTCCTCTGTAAGTTCCCCATTTTTAAGAGTATCCACATAATAAACTTTACAGTTATACATTTGAAGGTAATCCTTTATATATATATCTTCATATCCTCCCTTATCCGCAATACAAATTATATTATTGCCATTGGAATAAAGTTTTTTAATAACTGGAACTGCCGGAGCCTGACCTATTCCTCTAAATATAACTAGAGAAGTTTTTTCTTTACTGGCGTAAATATTCTTAATACCTTGAACTCCATTCCAATAAGGTCCCTTAATAGAAATATCTTCTCCCTCTCCAATTTCATCTATTTTTTTAGTTTTTACACCCTTTATTTCTATCATGATTTTTATTAAATTTTCCTGAGTATCCACATCCATTATGGATATTGGTGTATTGTAGAATTCTTTTGTATTAGGTGTTTTAAGAAATATAAAGCTGCCAGGATGGCATAAATTCACTGCCAATTTATGAGGTACCACTATGCCTAACTCTATTACACACTGCTGTAAATTTTTTTTACTAATTACTTTGCAAATATATTCTTTTCTTTCTTCTTTAGCCTTATTTCCATTCCAAAAATATTCTTGATATATGCATACTCCCTTCCAATTTATGCAATCACAAAACTTTTTACCACTCATTTGGGAGCAGAGTATGCATTCATTGCTCTCGGCTAATTTACAAGGGCAAAATTCACTACCAGCATCTATACAGTCGATTATTTCATAATCCATAGTCTATCCTCCAAAAAACGTTCTAATAATAGAATATCCATTGAGGGATTAAATTGTTACATTTAGGTTTACATTTTATTTAGTTTACATAATTTTAATTATGTAATAATATACATTATTCAACTCTATTATATTACACTATGGCGCTATTTAATTATAAATTATTTAATAGGATTAACCTAATAAATTAGTTGTATACATAGCTAATTTATTAAAAAGATTTCTTTATTTTGTAAATTATAGTATTTTAAATATAAAATAAAAAAGAAGCTACTGAATTGCATAATAGCTTCCTAAAGTTCACTGAAATCATTTAAAAAATTCCTTTAATTTTTTAAATCTTCCTTCCGTTTTATTTGATGAATTTATGGTTTTATTTGATATTAATGGTTTTTGATATATTAAATTTCCCTTTTCATCTTCTATTGTTATTTTTCCTATTTCTTCACCTTTTTTAATTTGTACATTATTTATGTCTTCTTTTACTACTATATTTTTTACATAATTTTCGCCTTTTTTAAGAGGTAATACAATATCCTCACTACAAAGTAAATGAACTTTATTTCTCTTATTTATATTCATAGAAGCCATTATTTCATCTTTTTTGACCACTTCTTTAAATTCATAATTTTCTTTTATGTTATTGTATATTTTCTTTGTTTCATTCCATCTAGTTGGAGAATTTAAAACCACTATTATTATATCATTACCATCCATATCTACCGATGTTACAAGACATTTTCCCGCTCCTCCTGTATACCCTGTTTTAACTCCATTGGCCTCAGGTATTTGCCAAAGTATTTTATTTATATTGTTATATGATCTAGTAAATCCTTTTTCTTCTGCAGTTACTTCTTTATCTCCTACTATTTCATTAAACTTATCTATTTCTTTAGCCTTAGCTGTTATAAGAGCTAAATCATAAGCTGTAGAATAATGGTTCTCACTGTCTAATCCATGAGGACTTTCAAAATGAGAATCTAACGCTCCTATGGAATAGGCATATTCATCCATAAGATTGCAAAAATTTTCTACTGAGCCTGCAGTACCTTCTGCTATAGCTATAGCAGCATCATTTCCTGAACGAAACATAAGACCATATAGCAGCTCCTCTATAGAAATTTCTTCACCTTCCTTATATCCTACTTGTGATCCATTAATAGTAGCTGCTTTTTTAGATATAACTATTTTATCTTTTAAGTTTCCATAATTTAAAGCCACTAAAGAAGTCATTATTTTTGTGGTACTAGCTATAGGAACTAAATCATATGAATTTTTTTCAAATAAAACTCTTCTAGTTTTAGCATCCATTGCAATGGCATACCTAGCATTTATATAAATACTTTTTCCATTTTTATCTTTTATAGGTTCACCCTTAACTGAAATTATCCACGAAAACATAAAAATTAAAGTTAAAACACTTATAATTCTATATTTAAAAGTCTTTTTATATATTTTTTTTAAATTCAGCACATTTTCCACTTCCTTTCTTAAACCGTTCTTATATATAATTACTAACTTTTTACTAGTATGTTAATTATAATTTACTCTTTATGTTTAGCTACTTTAATATATCATTTAATACCAATTAATAAATTAGTTGTTAGTTTACTTTTAATTTTGTATACATAATTTTATTTATGTATACAACCCTATGAAATAAAATTCTATATACCCAAATTCATTATGAAGTAATTACAATTTAATATATTTACATCATCTCAATCTAATACAATGTTTATATTTGAAATTTATGGTTAAAATACTAAATAGAACTACTATCTTTTAAAGTTATTAAAATTTAATACTACTTTATACATTTATATGAATACCATAGACTCTAGCACGGAAATACTTTGGAGGAATTATATATGTTTTATATCTTTTTAATAGCCTTAATAATAATATTATTTCCCATACCTTTAAAATTTAAATTAGTATTTAATAACAAAGAATTAAAAATTTTCATTTATAAAAAAGAAATAAAATCTTTTAATGAATTTGATTTAAATAAAACTTTAGATAATCTAAAAAATAAAAAAGCTAAAAAGCAGGATACTGAAGATGAAGAGAATATTAAAAACAAGAAACAAAAAAATAAAGCTTTTTCAAAAGTATTTTTTCATATTTGCTTAAATAACTTTTTTAAACCTACACTAAAAATAAATTTTAATATAAATTTTGGATTTAATGATGCTTCCATAACTGCCATGACTTATGGATTTATAAATACTATTCCTGGATTTATATATAACATGCTATGTAAGCTTTTTAAAATTAAATGGTTTAAATTTAATGTAAAACCAATATTTAATAACCAAATCATATATATAGAAATTAGTAGTATAATTTTTGTAAATTTAGTTAAAGTTATATATATATCATTGAAGTTTACTTTTTTATATTTTAAAGAAAAAAAATTTATGAAAAAATCTAAAAATAAAAAAGCTAAAGTTAAATTTGGAGGAGGAATATAAATGGAAAACAATCCTATAGAAACTTTTATGAAAACTACCATGGAAAATATTAAGGATATGGTAGATGTAAATACCATAGTGGGTACACCTATAGAATCCAAAGATGGCTCTTTAGTACTTCCAATTTCCAGAGTATCTTTTGGTTTTGTAGCTGGAGGCAGTGAGTTTGCAAATTGTAAAGCCTCTGGAGATAACCCCGATTTTCCTTTTGGAGGTGGCTCTGGAGCTGGTGTCACTGTAAAACCTGTAGCATTTTTAGTAATTAAACCAGATTCTTTAAGACTTCTTTCCCTAGATCAAAAGAACACTTATGACAAAGTAATAGACACTATGCCTCAAATCATAGATACAATAAAAGATATGCCTATATTTAAAGATAAAAAAAATAGTAAAAAAGATAAAAAAGAACAATGTAAAGAAGAGGAATAAAAGGCTGTAGTCCTTTTATTCCTCTTCTATTTCTTTTATATTAGTTATATTTTCTATATTAGCTGAATCTTCATTAAATTTCTCTTCTTCCACTATATGTTCTTCAAATTCACTTAAATCCGGCATATCTCCTAAACTTTCTAAACCAAAGTGCTTTAAAAATGTATCACTTGTTGCATATAATATAGGTCTTCCTGGTACTTCTTTCCTTCCACACTCCTTTACAAGACCTTTTTCTACTAAATTTACCACAGCTTTATCACATTTAACCCCTCTTATTTCCTCTATCTCTATCCTAGTTATAGGCTGTTTATAAGCTATTATAGCTAAAGTCTCAAGTGCTGCTTGAGATAGAGATTGTCTTACATTTACATTTAATAATTTTTGTATATATACACTATTTTCTGGCTTTGTAACTATTTGATATGAATCATCTATCTTAATTATTTTGATTCCCCTAGAATCATCACCATAACTCTCTATCATTTCCTGCATGAAATCTTCTATTTTCTCTTTAGAATACTCCAATATAGAAGCTATATATTTAGATTTCATAGGCTCTCCACTTACAAATAGAAGCGATTCTACTATAGAAAAAAGTCTATTCTTTTGAGACGCTGTCTCTATCTCCATCTGGCTCATATATTCCATCTTTTTCTTCTATCCTTTCTATAAATATTTCATTAAAATTATCCTGTTGATATGCTTTTACAACTCTTAACCTCACCAACTCTAAAAGAGCTAAAAATGTCACTATAACCTCCATTTTTTTTCTGCACTCTTTCATTACATCTGAAAATTTCAACTTTTGGCTTTCTTGTATTTTATATTTTAACACGGCCATTTTATCTTCTACTTTAAAATTGTCAATTAAAAGTTCCTTTTCTATTGAACTATTCTTATTTAATTTATTAAGATAATTACTCATAAGTTCGCTATATATATTAAATAATTTAAGCATAGTTACATTCTTTAAAAAGTCTTCTTCATTATTATTCTTTTTCTCTTCAATGATTTCTGGTTTCTTTCCAAAAGTTGCTCCTGTTACTATTTCTTTTTCCTTAAAAAATTCTGCAGCTTTTTTAAATTTATTATACTCTATAAGTTTTTTCAATAAAAATTCTTCTGGATCTTCTTCTGATTCTTGATCCTTGTCCACAGTGACCTTAGGCAAAAGCATTCTTGATTTTATTTCCAAAAGAGTTGCAGCTATAACTATAAATTCTGATGTAATCTCTAAATCCATTTCCTTCATACTATTTATATAATTCATATATTGCTTTGTAATTTCATGGATTCTAATATGATATATATCCATTTGATTTTTTTTAATCAGGTGCAATAAAAGATCAAAGGGCCCCTCAAAATTATGTATTTTTATGTTCAATGCCATTTAATATCTCTCCTATATTATTTCTTAGATAATTTTCATCTATTTCTAAAAAGGTGTTTAATCTTACCCTTTTTACCTCTTCTATTATATCATGAATTAGCCTTCCTTTTTCTATTCCTAACTCTAATATATACTTAGCTTTTATTTCTTTATAATTATATTTTAAATTCATATAATTAAGTAATTTATAAGTAAGGTTTTTATTATATCCTAAAAGTATTAAATGATAAACATTGCATTTATCTAATAAATTAAATATACAACTATTATCCCTGCACTTTAATAATTCTATTTCCACCCTATCATATTCCCGAAAAGCTTTTTTTAAACTTTTCTCTAACATTGAGTTATTTTTAAATATATTCTTTACATTAGAATCATTAAGAATTCTATATATGCTACAAAGCCTAATGTTCAAACAATCTTTTAAGAACAATTTATTTTCAATTAAAAAATTCTCTGATGACTTCATTATATTTAATCGAAAACACTCATATATATTTTGCTTCCATCTTTCCTCTCCTGCCATGAGTACTATTTCTTTCATTATCCTATCATAACTTATGCTAGAGAATGTATTTTCTTCTATACACCTCAATATTTCTTCCTCATCTTCTAATGAAAATCCATATCTTACTGAATATCTTACCGCTCTAAAAATTCTTGTAGGATCTTCTCTATAGGAATCCTTTTTAATTTTTTTTATATTTTTTTGTTTAATATGCTCTATTCCATTGTACGGATCTATTAAACAATTATTTATTATGTCATAAGCCACTGCATTAACAGTGAAATCTCTTCTAGCTAAATCTTCAACTATGGTTGCTGGATAAACTTCAGGCAATGAACCATATTTGGCATAAGTTTCTTCCCTACATGTTATCATATCAAACTGAACTCCATTTTTAAAATATACACTAGAAGTTTTAAATCTTTCATGATAAATAACCTTATCAATTAATGGAAGCTTTTTAATAATAAATTGAACATCCCCTTCTACTGCTATATCAACATCTTTAGGTGGTGTTCTTAATAAAGTATCTCTAACTGATCCTCCTACCACATAAGCTCTTATATTATTTCTTTTAAAATACTTCACTAAAATATTAAAAATATACTTTTCATCTTCATTTAAAAAATCCGTTATAGAAAAATCCACCATTTTTATATGTTCCCTTCAAACTTATTAAAATAAGTCGACAAAAGAATCCGTCTTCCTTGTCGACTATATCTTAATAATACAATACTTTACACAGCATTATCAAATATTTTTTGCATATTTTCTTTTATATTATCTAGTATTGTATTGGCTTTTATATCTCTATCACTATAAATAGGTATTTTAGTATACAATTTACCTCCTACATATACTTCACAGTATCCTACTTTTTCACCTTTTTTATATTCCTTTTTACCTTTATCTATTACAAATTTTTTGTCTATTTTAGCTTTTTCACCTTTTGGAACTACTATATTTAAATCATCATTAGACCTTACCATAAAAAACCTGTCACCTTTTTTGTTTAAATCTATTTTCCCTAAATCTTTTCCCTTTGTAATTATTTTCTCTACTCCAAACTTGGAAAATCCATAATTCATAAGGGTAGAGGCTTCTTTATTACGTATTTTATATGTAGGGGCCCCCATAACTACTGTAAGCATTCTCACACCATCTCTAACTGCTGTAGCAGATATGCAATACTTAGCTTCACTAGTATACCCTGTTTTTAATCCATCACAACCTTTAAAGAATCTAACTAACTTATTGTGATTTACTAGTCCTATAGGGCTTTTTCTTCCCTCAGATATAGTTTCCATATAAGTTCCTGTGTACTTAAGTATTTTAGGATGTTTTAAAAGTTCCCTAGACATTATAGATATATCATATGCTGTGGTTAAATGTCCATCTACTGATATTCCATGACAATTTTTAAAAGTAGTATCTTTCATCCCTAGCTCATTAGCTCTTTTGTTCATGATATTTACAAAATTTTCTTCACTTCCTGCTAAATATTCAGCCATGGCAACAGAGGCGTCATTACCTGATGCTATAGCAATACCTTTTAACAGTTCCTCTACTGTTCTTATTTCACCAGTTTCTAGAAGCATACTACTATTGCCACCTTGACCCATTTTCTTAGCATTTTCACTTACAGTCACCTTATCTGAAAGTTTTATTTTACCACTATCTATGGCCTCAATAGTTATAAGCATTGTCATTACTTTAGTAACAGAAGCTGGAGCAAATTTTTCCTTAGAATTTTTTTCATATATTATTTCTCCTGTGGTAGGTTCCATAAGTAATGCCGCTTTAGCTTCAACATCTATTCCAGATGCATCAGGCTCTTGTGCTAATGTTACTATAGCGTTTTGAACTGAAAAGCATAAAAGTAAAAATAAACTTATAGCAAATTTATTAAACCTTTTCACATATATCCTTCCTTTCATATAATTTTCTAATTTTATTTTTACCAATAGTTCAAAATATTATCACAGAAAAATAAAATAAAACCTATAATTAAATATAGGTTTTATTTAGCAATATTTATTATAACGCTTTTAAGTAAGCGCTTTCACAACTTTCAATAAAAACACTTCACTTTAAAAATATTTATGTGAAGAAACTTACATGTTTTTCATTATTTCTTTTACTAAATTTATAAAACTACTTTTTACTTTATTAGATGTTTCTATAACTTCAGCATGGTTTAATGGTTGATCTAATATTCCAGCTGCCATATTTGTTATACAAGATATTCCTAAAACTTTCATTCCACAATGATTTGCAGCTATAACTTCTGGAACTGTTGACATTCCCACTGCATCTCCACCTAAAAGTCTAGTCATTCTTATTTCTGCTGGAGTTTCATAAGTTGGTCCTGTCATCATTACATAAACTCCTTCTTTAACATCTATGTTCAAATTTTCTGCTGTTTCTTTAGCTAAATTTCTTAAACCTTTATTATATGCTTCTGACATATCTGGAAATCTTGGTCCTATATCCTCTTGATTTTTTCCTATTAATGGATTATTACCTGCAAAATTTATATGGTCTGTTATTATCATTAAATCTCCTGGATTAAAGCTTGTATTTACTCCACCAGCTGCATTAGTAACTATTAGATTTTTAACACCTAAATATTTCATTATATAAACTGGCAACGATAAAAGTGACATAGGATTTCCTTCATAATAATGAAATCTTCCCTGCATCATTATAACTTTCTTTCCATTTAAGCTTCCAAATACAAATTGTCCAGCGTGACCTTTAACAGTTGATGCAGGCATATTAGGAACTTCTGAATATTTTATTGTAATTTTATCTTCTACTTCTTCTGCTATATCTCCTAGCCCTGAACCTAATATAATTCCTATTTCAGGTTCATCATTAATTTTGCTTTTTACATATTCTACACTTTCCATTAACTTTGACAGCTCCATATGTAATCCTCCTTTATCTTTTATATATAATTTATATTATGATTAGGCAAAAAATTTAAACATATAATTTAAATTTTGTTACATAATCAAATTATCATATATTAATATTGTACACCTAATTTCAATATATTATTATAATTATGCCCTAGGATGAGTCTTATTATATACTTCAGCAATCCTACTTTTTTTAGTAATACTACTATATATTTGAGTTGCAGCTATGCTTGTATGTCCTAGAAGCTCCTGAACTATTCTTATATCTGCTCCATTTTCAAGTAGATGTACAGCAAAGGAATGTCTTAAAGTATATAGGTTTATATTTTTCTCTATCTCAGCATCCTTGGCATATTCCTTTATTATTTTCCAAAATCCCTGCCTAGTTAATCTATTTCCTTGAGAATTAAAAAATAAGTAATCTAAATTATTTATATTAAGTTCATACCTTATTTTCAAATATTCCTCAATACAATTTACTGCATAAGAACCTATGGGAATTATTCTTTCTTTACCCTTAGTTCCTTTGCATTTTATATAGCCTAGTTTTAAATTCAAACTATAAATGTTTAAATTTAAAAGTTCTGTTACCCTTATACCAGTAGCATACATAACTTCAAGCATTGCTTTATCTCTTATGCCTTTATGGCTATTTAAATCTGGCATATTTAAAAGTTTATCTACTTCCTCTATCGTAAGTATTTTAGGTATATCCCTTTTAATTTTAGGCACCTCATATTTATAAGTGGGATCATCTTCCACTAGTCCTTTACTTATTAAAAATATATAAAACCCTCTTATAGAAATTATGCTTCTCACTATAGAACTATTTGCCATTTTACTCTTCTGCAATTCCTGTACATATGCCATTATGGTAATAGTATCTGATTCCTGTATACTTTCATTTCTAGAATTTAAAAATTCTAGAAATCTTTTTACGTCTCTCTCATAAGCTTCTATAGTATTTTCACTTAATTTCTTTTTTCTCAAATTTTCTACATATTCTTTTAAATTTAATTCATTCATATGTAATCACCTGATCTCTCATAGATTATATTAAACTAATTTTATTGTTTTTTCAATAGAATTTAAATAGTTCAAATTTAAACTACTATTTTTATAATAATTGGCACTATATATCCTTCTATAAAAAAACCCATAAAACATATAAGTGTGCATATTAATATTATAAGAGAATATGAAGCTATTTTACCAATAACATTTGTAGTCCACTGCTTATTTAATCTATTTTTAACCATGGATAAGGAAAACTGCATAGCTAGTACAGATACAAATACAATACAAGGTATATATATTATGTTTTGAGGTATAAGTCCGAGTACGCTTACCCATATACCTTTTACACCTAACGCATTTATTAATGAACTTATAGAAAATCCCAATGTAAATCCCTTTATAAGGTCTATTATTAATATTATAGGTATTCCTATTACTGTTAAACCTAAAAACCATATACCTAAAATCATTGGCAACATATTTTTTATGGACTGAATAAAAATAATTTTAGGTTCCGTACTAGTTGAAGACATGTTTTCTACAAATTTATTCAAATACTCATATAAAGTATTTTTTTCAGCTTGTCCCATGTATTTAACGCAGTACACTCCCAAAAACATTCCTATAAAAATACAAGCTATACTGAGTAAATATAATGAAGTATTATCCTTTATGTGTTTATTTAAATTATTTCCCACATTACTTGTCATATATAAAATCCTCCTCAGTTTATCATCATATTATATTTATGACAAACTGAGGAGTAATATTACTTCTATTTGACTTTAATAAAGTAGTGCTCTCCAAGTGTTTATGCCTACTATACCATCTACTACTAAATTCTTATCCCTTTGAAAAGCTTTTAGTGCATTTTCAGTAAATTGTCCAAACACACCATCTACACCTGAGACTCCTATATTATATCCCCTTTTCTGCAATATCTCCTGTATTATTTTAGTTATTTCACCTTTAGCGCCTTTTTTCACATTAACTAAAGCAGATGATGTCTTAGGACCTAATATACCATCTTCCACAAGTTTTGAATTAAACTGAATATTTAGCTGTCTTTGAAGCCTTAAAATCATATTACTTTTTCTGTACTCTGGTTTAGGCGTAATTTGTGCTGTATCCTCATCTTTTTTTGAATTTAAATCTTCTAATTCTAATCCTTGTACAATTGCTTCTGCAATTGCATTTTTGCCTAATTTCTTATAAAGTTCCATATCTCTTTTGTTATCTAAAAAACAAATCTCAATTAGCATAGCTGGACATTTAGTTCTTCTTATAACATATATCCAAGCTCCATCTTTTATCCCTCTATTTCTAAAGCCTAATTTACTCATATTATTCAATATATTTCTAGTATTTTTAAGCTTTCGTCCTTTATAAGTGTATATTTCTGTGCCAGTGCCTCCTCCAGCGTTAAAGTGTATACTTATAAATAATTCTGCATTGTTTTCATTAGCTTTATTGGCCCTATAAGAAAGAGATTCACTTACACTATAAGAGGTTTCTTTTGTACAATCTACAACAGTATGACCCATAGCCTGCAACTTTTTAACTATTTCTCTGCCAACTTCTCTAGTTAAATTTTCTTCTTTAATTCCTAGGCTTCGTGCTCCCAAATCATAACCGGACACACAATGCCCCATATCAATGGCTATTTTCATATACATATCACCCCTAATATATATACTATGTAATTAGTATACTTAAAGGGACTGATATATTTTACTAAACTATTCACATTAAGATGGCAACACTTTAGCATCTGCAAATTTAAATAACTTATTTAAATAACTTTTCCTTCTGTAGTTCTTTTTGAGAACAAAAGTAACTAGTTATTTTTCATTTACATAAGCATAAAAATAACCTCATTATCTTGATATTTGACAATGAAGTTTATACTCCAAGAATTTCTACATAAAATAATTAAAAAATCAAAACAGAATGCCAAAAAATATTTATACTTTGGCTAAATTTCTTCAATATACTTTTATTATTTCTTAATTTTATTAAAGTAAGTAATTCTATTTAGTGTGAGAATTACCAAGCCACATAAACTTTTTAATTAACAGTTGTATTATCAATATTACTATTTACATCAGTATTAACTTGTTTTACATTTTTTTGCATAAAACTAAATATAGAAGCTAATATCAATAATACAAGTGTTGGGATACTTATTATAGCCACGAATAAAACACCTTTTGTATATTAGCCTTAAACCAATATACAAAAGGTGTTGTTATGCAATTTAATTTTAAATTTATTGATATAGAATGTTAAAATCCATAGCGATTTTTATGTAGTTAATCCATATGAACTCTTTAACAACTCCATCAATCATGAGCCTTAACTAACTTTATTTTTTAGTCTAAGTTTATCAGCAACCATTGCGATAAATTCACTATTTGTTGGCTTGCCTTTATCATTGTGTATAGTATACCCAAACAACTTATTAATTGTTTCAACTTGTCCTCTACTCCAAGCCACTTCAATAGCATGTCTTATAGCTCTTTCAACTCTACTAGCCGTAGTATTATACTTTTTAGCAATAGATGGATATAATTCCTTTGTAACCGCTGATAGTAGTTCTATATCATTTACTACCATAGTTATAGCTTCTCTTAAATACATGTATCCTTTTATATGTGCTGGAACACCTATTTCATGAATTATGTTTGTTATTTCTGTTTCTAAATCCACCGGCTTCTTTTCATTATTAGAAGCACAATCATTATCGTTAGAATAATGATTAGTAGTCTTCTTAATATCGGAATTAGATATAGTATTATTGAACATTTGCCTTATTCTTTTTATAAATACGTCCATATCAAAAGGTTTAACTACATAATAGTCTGCTCCTAAGTTTATAGCTCTTTGTGTTATTTTATCTTGTCCTACAGCAGATAATACTATAATCCTAGGCACTTTTTTCATATCCATGCTGTTAATTCTTTCCAATACACCTAGACCATCTAAATGAGGCATTATTATATCTAATATGACTAAATCCGGTTCTCTTTCTTCAATTAATCTTAGCGCTTCCAATCCATCTTTTGCTATTCCTGATACCATTATGTCTCTTTGGCTCATTAAATAATCATTTAGTATATTGCAGAATTCTTTATTATCATCCGCAATTACCACATTAATTCTTGAATCCTCCATTTCACACGCTCCCTTATAATTAATTCCCATATCTTAACAATAGTATTCGACAAATAAACTTTGATTCCTTCTTAATAAAAAAAAAATATATAAAAAAAAGAGTAAAAGAATTAATCTTAAACATCTTCTACTCTTATTTTACTATTTTTAATATATTTTTTCTACTTTTATTTTCCTATTATACCTGCATCCTTTAACATCCACTCAATATATATCCCATATCCTACATCAGGCTTGTTCACAAGAACATGAGTTACAGCTCCAACAACCTTATTATTTTGTATAATGGGACTTCCACTCATACCTTGAATTATTCCTCCAGTAGTATTTAATAATCTTTTATCTGTAATTTTTATAACCATACTCTTTGGTCCTGGATCCTTTTGTTCTAATGTTTCTTGGATTTCTATATCGTATAGTTTTGGTTCTTCTCCTTCTATAGTAGTTAATACTTGTGCTTTTCCACTTTTTACCTCATTTCTGTACGCTATATTTAAAGGCTTATTGAAACTTTTATTTATCAATTCCTTTTTACTTTCTCCAAATATTCCACAATTTGTATTACTTTTTATGTTCCCCAAAGGTTCATTTTCATCAGTGAATATACCTCTCAATTCACCTGGTTCTCCTCTAATACCTTTTCTAACTGATACTATAGATGATGGTACTATTTTTCCTTCTCTTACTTTCATTATATCTCCTGTGTCCATATCTGTTATTGCATGCCCTAAGGCACCAAAACTTCCTGTTTCGGAGTGATAAAAGGTTAATGTTCCTATTCCCGCAGTAGAATCTCTTATCCACAATCCTATTTTATATATTTTATCTTCTGAAGTCTTAATAGGTTCTACCATTTTATTTATTTTAGATTCTTTTCTTTGTAGAGTTAAATCTAAAGTTTTACCATTTGATTCTCTTATTTTATTTGAAACTTCTTCACATGTATTTACTTCTACACCATTTATAGCTATTATTGTATCCCCAACTTTTACTCCTTTTTCATTGGCAGGATTATATATCTTTCCATCCGTTCCTTTTAAATTAGATAATCCAACAATTAAAACTCCCTTAGTATTAAGTTTGACTCCTATTGGTTGCCCTCCAGGATAAACTTGAATATTAGGTTTGGCATTAACAGCAGAAGTGTTTAAATATCCAGGGTATATTTTATATTGGATACTTAAAATCAAAAAGAAGAGAGGAGCTATTAAAAATATAATGGATTTCTGTATTTTTTTGTCCATTCTTTCGCCTCCTATCTCTTTATTTAATTTTAAGTTACCCTTTTAATAGTCCTCTTATGCTATAATTTTAATGCTTTAAAAGTCAATGATTTATTTATAAACTAAATTATTATATATACTAAAACTTTATAATATTTTTGTTTTAATTTTCTTTAGAATATTATTGAGTAGTTTATAATATTTATATTTTTTAATAAAAAAATAAGACCACTATATTATTGTAGTCTTATTTTTTACACAAACAACGTTTTTTATTGTAGCCATTTTTTATAAGTTCTTTAGAATTTTTAAAAGCTATCTCTGTTAAATTACTGCCACTGATCATTTTTGCTATTTCTCTTATTTTATCTTCTTCAGATATTTTTACTATTTTAGTATATGTTTCATCTCTTTCCACATTTTTCTGAACCAAGTAATGATTATCAGACATAATAGCTATTTGAGGTAAATGTGTTATACAAAATACTTGATGTTTTGTAGACACCATATACATTTTTTCTCCTACTCTTTCAGCTATTCTACCACTTATACCAGTATCAATTTCATCAAAAATTATAGATGGTATATCATCTTTATCTATAAATACTGTTTTCAATGATAGCATTATTCTTGATAATTCTCCACCAGACACTACCTTTGCTAATTCTTTAAGCGGCTGTCCTGGATTAGTAGATATTAAAAACTGTACAATGTCTTTTCCTTTTTCATTAAAATCCTTAGCATATTGTACATTAATCTTAAAATTAGCCTTATCCAATCCTACATAACTTAATTCACTTTTTAACTTTTCTTCTAATTCTTTTGCTAAAATACTTCTAATGCTATGAATTTGTTCACTTTTTTCTTCCATAACAATTATTATATTTTTCTTTTCTCTATTTAATTTATCTACTATATCTTTATAATTAGCCATTTCATCATATTTAGAATTTATTTTTTCTCTATATTCCAATATTTCTTTTATAGAATTACCATATTTTCTTTTATAGTTGTCTATTTCATACATTCTTTTATTTATTAATTCTAATTCCTCTTGATCATAATATAAATTATCCACTATATCTCTTAAGTCTTCTGCTGCCTCTTGAATATTATAGTAGGTTTCTTCAAAAAAATTATATATCTTACCTAATTTATCAGAAAAATTCTCTACTTCTTTTATATTTTTCAAAACTAAATTTATAGCATCACAAACAGCTAGATTGCTACCATCGCCACTATTTAATAAAGTATATGCACTTCCTAAAGATTTATTCAATTTCTCATAATTAGATAAGTTGGTAAACTTTTCTTCTAATTCTTCTTCTTCTCCTATGTTAAGATTTGCCTTGTCAATTTCATCTATTTGATACTTTAAAAAATCTACTAATTTTTCCTTTTCGCCTGTATCACCTATTAGTTCATTTATTTTATAATCTATTTCTTTTAATCTATTGTAGTAAGTAGTATATTGTTCTAATATATTTTGTATTTTTTCTCTTCCATAAGAGTCCAAATAATCTATGTAATTGCTACTATCTAATAAATTTTGATTTTTATGCTGGCCATGTATATCTAGCAATGTAGCTGTGATTTCTTTTAAGTCTGATAAAATCATGCTTTTACCATTAACTTTAGCTACATTCTTACCAGATTGAAAAGTTTCTCTACTTATTATAAGGATGCCTTCTTCGTATTCTATACCTTTTCTGTCCAAAATTTCTTTTGTAATTTCATTATCTACAGAAAAAATAGCTTCTACATAAGTCTTATTTTCTCCTATCCTTATTAAACTTTTTTCAAACTTTCCACCTAATACATAATCTATAGCATCTATTAATATAGATTTACCTGCACCGGTTTCACCAAGAAGTACATTGAATCCCTTTTCAAAAGATACACTTATGTCTCGTATTAAAGCAAAATTCCTTATATTTAATTGTAGGAGCATGCTTATACCTCCTATTCGCTTATCATTTTTTTAAGCTTTTGAACTATTTCTTTGGCCTTTTCCTCACTTCTAATTAATAAAAATATTGTATTATCTCCTGCTATAGTTCCTGCTATACCCTCAAAATTCATTGAATCTATTGCTTCAGCAGCACCTGGAGCAGATCCCGAAATAGTCTTTACTACCACAAAATTCGAAACGTTTTCTACATAAAGTACCGTTTGAGAGAATATAGATATTAATTTATCAGATAAAAAACTTTCTGTAGGAGATATTGTAGCATATTTGTACCTTCCTGTAGTTCCTAAAACCTTTATTAGCTTAAGTTCCTTTATATCCCTTGAAACTGTAGCTTGTGTTATTTCTATACCACTTTTTCTTAATTCGTCAGCTAACTCTTCTTGTGTCTCAATTTCTTTTGAATTTATTATTTCTATTATCTTTGCATGACGAGCTATTTTCACAATAATCACCTTCTCATTCTTTAATTCTTGATATTATTTTTTTTCTTAATACATTAAAGTAATCATAATTATGAATCTTTATTAATTTAGTCTTATTTTTAGATTTTTTAATTATAATTTCACTACTGTCATTAAGTTCAAAAGCTTCCTGTCCATCCACAGTCAAAAATGCACTTTCCTTATTTTCATGTAAATTTATGTTTATTTCGCTATTTGCATCCAGCACAAAATTTCTTGCACTTAAGGATATAGGACATATAGGAGTTATAGTAACTAATTCCAAAGTTGGATATATTATTGGACCTCCTGCTGATAAAGAATATGCTGTGGAGCCTGTAGGTGTTGATATAATAATACCATCTGCTACTATGCTATTATAATGCATACCATCTATATTTACATTGTAATTAATAACTCTAGATAAGGTTCCTTTAGAAACAACTACATCATTTAAAGCTAACAATTTTCTTTCTATTTGACCATCTCGTACAATACATTCTAGCATCATTCTTTCTTCTATAGAATACTGATCTTCACATACTTTTTCTAAGGTATTTTCTAATTCCTTCCCTTCTGCAGTAGTTAAAAAACCTAAATTTCCAAAATTTACACCAAGTATAGGTATTTCTCTATGTCCTATTGCTCTAGCAGTTCTCAATATGGTTCCGTCTCCGCCAACAGAAATTACAAAATCAAATTCATCACAACTTTCCTTTAATTCCCTAGCATCACTAAACACTACTGTATTGCAAATATTATCTAATTTTTTCAATATTCTATTTAAAATTTTATTTTCTGGATCCTTTTGGCTATTTATATTAATTCCTACACTTTTCATTTTCAACCCTACCTTAAACAATTGTGTGCTAATTTTACTGTCATTTCTATATTTTCATCTGTTATAGTATCCACATACGAAACATCTTTAGTAAAATAAATTAAGTATTCAATATTACCTTCTGGCCCCTTAATAGGAGAATAGTCTACACCTTTAACTTTTAAATTTTCTGCCCTTAAGAAATTTACAACTCTTTTTATAACTTCTAAATGCACAGAAGTTTTTTTTACCACTCCATGCTTTCCTACTTTTCCTTTTCCAGCTTCAAATTGAGGTTTTATCAGTGCAACCACTTCTCCGCTACTGCACAAAAGATTAACAACCGTTGGTACTACCTTTTCTAAAGATATAAAAGAAACATCTATACTAGCAAAATGAACATCTTCATTGATTTTTTCTCTAGTTAAGTATCTAATATTAGTCTTTTCCAAATTTACAACTCTTTCATCCTCTTGTAACCTTCTGTCTAATTGTCCTGTTCCTACATCCACAGCCCAAACTTTAACTGCACAATTTTGAAGCATACAGTCTGTAAATCCTCCTGTAGATGCTCCTATATCCAAACATATTTTACCAGTCAAATCTACTTCAAAGTTTTCTAAAGCCTTTTTTAGTTTTAGTCCACCCCTACTTACAAAAGGCATTTTTTCGCCTATAAACTCTATATTATCTTCTGAAGAAACCCTTTGGGAACCTTTAGTAATCTTCTTTCCATTAACATAGATTTCGCCCTTTATTATACTCTCTCTTCCTTTTTCTCTGGAAGGAAATAAATTTCTCTTTACTAATTCTACATCTAGTCTTTCTTTTTCTATACACATAATATCTCACCTTTATTTAACAGTTGTTAAAATAGTTTGCACTATTCCATCTACGTCCATATTATTTACCTTATAAAGGGTTTTAGTATCACCGTGAGGAATGAATTTATCTTCATACCCAATATTAACAATATTAACTTTTTTATTTATTTTATTCAAGTAATTTAGTATGTTACTTCCGAAACCACCATTTATTACATTATCTTCTATGGTAAATATGTACTCTTTCTCTTCGCCTAAACTTTCTAAAAGTTTTTCATCTAAAGGTTTTATAAAGTATCCATTTATAACAGATGATTTTATTCCAAAACTACTTAGTTTTTCTCTAACCCTTAGTGCTCTTTCTACCATATTTCCTGTAGCTATTATAGCTATATTTCCTTCATTACTTAATACTTCCCATTTCCCAAGTTTAATTTTTTCCACTGACTTTAGCGTTTGCCCCTCATCACCACCTCTTGGGTATCTTATTGCTATAGGAAAGTTTTGTTCTACTGACCAGTTCAATATAGTCCTTAATTCCTCAGTACTTTTAGGACTCATAATAGTTAAATTAGGAATATGTGATAAAAAGGATATATCAAACACTCCTTGATGAGTTTCTCCATCATTTCCAACAATTCCAGCTCTATCTATGGCAAAAATAACTGGTAGATTTTGTAGACAAACATCATGCAATACTTGATCATATGCTCTCTGTAAAAAAGTAGAGTAAACTGCAAAAACAGGCTTAAAACCTGATGAAGCAATTCCTGCTGCCATAGTAACTGCATGTTGTTCTGCTATACCCACATCAAAGAATCTTTTAGGATACTTTAAAGAAAATTCTTTAAGTCCCGTTCCATCTGGCATAGCTGCAGTTATAGCTACCAGCTTTTTATTTTTCTCTGCAATTTTAACTATTTCATCTCCAAATACTTTGGAATATGAAATTTTCCCCTTAGAAACTGTTTTCCCTGTTTTCCAGTCAAAAGGTCCTATACCATGAAATTTATTAGGATTACACTCTGCATAAGTATATCCTTTACCCTTTTTAGTTATAACATGTATAAGCACTGGTCCATTTATATTCTTACACATAGATAAAATCTTAACCATTTGTTTTATATTATGGCCATCCACTGGACCTAGGTATTTAATACCCATATCTTCAAATAACATTCCAGGAACCACTAACTGTTTTATTCCATCTTTAACCTTTTGTATTGAATTAGCTAATCCTTCTCCTAAAGGCATTTTCCTAATGGTACTATTAAAGTCATTTTTAAATTTATTGTATTTAGGATCTGTTCTTATGGTACTTAAGTATGTAGATAATCCTCCAACATTTTTATCTATAGACATTTGATTGTCATTTAATATTATTATAGCTTTATTTTTTGAATATCCCAAGTCATTTAGAGCTTCTAGGGCCATGCCCCCTGTTAAAGCACCATCACCTATTACAGATATAACTTCGTAATTTTCACTATTTAAGTCCCTAGCTCTTGCCATACCAAGTGCTGCTGAAATAGATGTACTACTATGTCCTACTTCAAATACATCCTGTGGACTCTCTTTCTTTTTAGGGAATCCACTCATGCCATCATATTGTCGTAAGGATTTAAATTGTTCTTTTCGTCCTGTAAGTATTTTATGTACATAGGATTGGTGTCCCACATCCCAAATGAGTTTATCCCTATTAAAATTGAAAACTTTATATAAACTTAAAGTAAGTTCCACCACACCTAGATTTGATGCTAAATGTCCTCCTGTTTTTGATACTTCTTCTATCAAAAATTCTCGTATTTCTTTTGCAAATACATCTAAATCTTTAAAGGACATTTTTTTAATTTCCTGCATGTCCTTATAATTTTCCAATAAATTTCCCATTATCATCTTTCCTTCTTAAACTCAATTTTTTGAACCCTTTAATGACTTTTGCTACATTATATATTATATCATTGCTTTTATTTATAGCTACACCTTTTCCCATGGCTTTTCCCCCTATGGTTGCAGAAGCTATAATTGCACCTATAAAAGCGCTGGTTATGGGCGTATCAAGTTTTGGAAAAACACCAACTAATTTTTGTAATATTAAAATTCCAACAGAACCACTGACTATACCGCAAATATCACCTACCACATCATTGCATACATTGGACACTTTATCAGCATTTCTTATTAAATTGACTGCAATCTTTCCTTCTGGAATTTTTTTAGAAGACATAGAATGAAAAGGTGATTCATCTGCTGCAGTTACTGCTACTCCTATAGCATCAAATGCAATTCCAACAAAAATTATAAAAACTAATATAACAAAAGCTACTAAAATGTCCACTCCTCTTAGTAGCGTATCTGATAATAGGGTAACACTTCCGCCAATTAATATACTCCAAATGACAATTGTAATTACCCATTTTTTATTACTTTTTTTACCATCCTTTTTACTCCGACTTCCCAACTAATCATTCCCCCATTTTATTTAGTAAAACTATATATTCAAGCTTTTGACCCATGTTTATCTTTTATAATACTTTCATTCTATGTAAAATAGAATGTATCAACCGATAACAATTTTTAAATTTAATTTTAATTTATAAAAAGGATCAAATCCCTAAAGCTATTAGTCATAGGATTAAGAGGTGGTAATATATTAAGTAAATCTTACGGCTTAGGTCCAGTAGGATTTCCCATAGAGTAATCGAAGTGTCGCCACTTTGACGGTTTCCCTTTAATGCTCTATCTGCTTTGTTACCAAAAACAGGACTGGATTGCCACTTAGTCCGTACTTTAATCCTTAATATATTTCTTATGGAACAGTCTAGGAGTTTTCCTCGACAGTTAGGTATTTCTCTATCCTCTTTTGCAGCATAGGTTTCAGCATGCAATAATTAAACGACTTCGGCCAAAGTCATCTAATCTGTTCATACCTCTCCCTACACCACTTCAAGGCAGGCTACACTGCACATAGCTAATTACCACAATGCAGGTTTAATCCACTGTCGTAAATTAGGCGACTAGCCTAACCCACAAGCAGTGGTCTCCACGAAGGTAGGGTCAGTGTCGCATGCCATTGCGATTGCCCCATCCCCCTTACTCCCAGCACCAACCCATAACTGGGCGTCATAAGCCAGCACCAGGAACTTCATCGATGTGCCCTTTGACGGATTTTTAGCCCCGTCTTCGAAAAATACTTACCCGACTAGAATACTGCACCACCTCGCAGAATAATTATATCATATGAATATTAATTATTCAAAAACTTTAAGCCACATGAAAAAAATAACAAGTCAAAGATGCTAGTATATTTTGTGTCAGACAAGGAAGCAGGTTCCGCCTTTGGTAAGATTATCAGCGGGTTCTGCTGACGCAGTATGGCTCAAAATAGACTAGCATACTGACTTATTATTTATTTGAATGTGCCTAAATTAAGTTTAAAATAAATTTACTAATTATTCCTATCCAAGAGGAATTTAGTTAGCTCCTGTAGTGGTGTTACATTTAAATTTAATTCTTTTAATATAGTGAGACACTCTTCAGTTAGCTGTACACATTTTCTTTTACACTCATCTAATCCATAAGTAGTTATAAAAGTGGTTTTGTGCATCTTATCATCACTATGTATGTTTTTGCCAAGCACATCCGCGTCTCCAGTTACATCTAAAATATCGTCTTTAATTTGAAAAGCCAATCCCAATTTTTCTCCATACATTCCGAGCTTTTCCACATGTTTCTTAGGTGCACCTGCTAATAGTGCTGCTGCTATTATAGGTGATTTAATAAGTTCTCCCGTTTTCTTTTTATGCATATATATAAGTTCTTCTTCTTCAACCCTTTTACCTTCACCTAATATATCTACCACTTGACCACCTATCATTCCCTCTACTCCTGAAGCTTTTGCAATGGTGTAGCAAGCATCAAATCCCTCTTTATTATCCACTATGTATTTAAACATTATGCTCATAGCTTCATTCAAAAGTCCATCACCTGCTAAAACTGCCATAGCCTCTCCATAAATCTTATGATTGGTAGGCTTTCCTCTTCTCAAATCGTCATTGTCCATGCAAGGTAAATCATCGTGTATAAGGGAATAAGTGTGTATCATCTCTACTGAACATGCTAAAGGAAGTATTTTTTTATAGTCTTCCTTATACATTTTATAGGTGAGAAGCATTAATGTTGGTCTCACCCTTTTACCACCTACAGTTAAGCTATATTTCATCGCATCGTATATTATCTTATTATAGTTTCCCTTATTTTCAAAATAATCCTCAATCCACTTTTCTATTTCCTCTTTTATACGTATATCTAACATAACTAATCCCTCTCATCTAAGAAATCTTTCTCTTCATTATCCTTAATTATCTTTATTTTACCCTCTGCTGTACTAAGTATGGAACTTAACTTATTATATAACTTTATTCCTTTTTCATAGTTTTTTATGGCATCATCCAAAGATAATTCTTCACTGTCCATAAGTTTAACAATGCCTTCCAATTCTTTTATCATCTCTTCATAAGATACCTTTTTAGCCATTGCTCTCCTCCAGAACTTGTATTTTTAATTTTACTTCTCCATTTTTTAATCTTACCCTAACTATATCACTATCTACTATTTCCTCTTTAGTTTTTATTATATTGTAATCTTCATCATATATAATTGAAAACCCTTTCTCTAAAGAGTTTAAAGGATTGTTTCCTTCTAATACTATTTTATATTCGTTTAATTTATCTTTTTCCAAATATATTTTATTTTTAATAATACTTTCAAGACTGTTCTTATAATTATCCAGTACTCTGTATCCATTGACAATGTCATTTAGTGGACTATTTAACTCTAGCTTGCTCTTTAAAGAATTAATTTTATTATATGACAAATCCATAAATCTTTCCATGTATGAGTATAAATATTGTCCATAATCATATACTTCCTTATACATATCCTCTAGCTTTGGAATCATTATCTCTGCGGCTGCAGAAGGCGTTGGTGCTCTTCTATCTGATACAAAATCCACTATAGTAAAATCTGTTTCATGCCCAACTCCAGATACCACTGGAGTTTTACACTTATAAATTGCATTAGCTAAATTTTCATCATTAAAAGCCCAAAGTTCCTCTAGCGCTCCTCCGCCTCTAGCTACTATTATACCTTCAATGTCTTCTTTTTTATCTAAGTATTTTAGGGCATTTATAATTTCTACGCTAGCAGTATCTCCTTGTACCAGCGTAGGATAAATTAATATTTCTATTTTAGGATTTCTTCTTTTACACACATTTATTATATCTCTTACTGCTGCACCAGTAGCAGAAGTTATTACCCCTATTTTTTTGGGGTATTTAGGCAAGGATTTTTTATGTTCATCTTCAAATAACCCTTTTTCATATAGCTTTTTCTTTAAGTTTTCAAATGCTATATGTAATTCTCCCACTCCTTCTATCTGCATTTCACTACAGTATAATTGATAATTTCCTTCTTTTATGTATACAGATACCCTTCCAGTAGCTAAAACCTTCATTCCATTCTCTGGCTGAAAACTAAGATTTTTAGCTGCATCTCTAAACATAATACAACTTATCTT
Organism: Haloimpatiens massiliensis; assembly: GCF_900184255.1. Lineage (NCBI taxonomy): Bacteria > Bacillati > Bacillota > Clostridia > Eubacteriales > Clostridiaceae > Haloimpatiens > Haloimpatiens massiliensis. The sequence goes on from NZ_LT854640.1 coordinate 951,278, forward strand.
ACCATCCGAATCTTTTAAAGAAAAATATATATGTCCACTGCTGTGTAACTTTAAATTAGATATTTCACCTTTTACGTAAATATTTTTAAGTATAAAGTCGTTGTCCATTATTTTTTTTATATAATTGTTTAATTTACCAACAGTTAAAGTTTTAATAAACATATCTAGGTGACTAACCTCCCCTATTTTATGATTATTTTGTCATATTACCTAATATACCATTTATAAATGCTGGTGACTTGTCATCTGAATATTTTTTTGCAAGTTCAATAGCTTCATTCACAGATACTCTATAAGGTATTTCTTCTGTAAATTTTATCTCATAAACAGCTAACCTTAATATTGAAAGGTTAACCTTTGAAATTCTATTAAGTTTCCAATTATTTAAGTATTTTTCTATTTCCTCATCTATTTCTACTAATTTATCTTCAATTCCTTTTAAAGTCTTTATTACATATGAAAAATCAACATCTTCTGTACTCTCTTCAGAATTTTCTTTAAAATCCTCTATTAGATCTTCATATTCACCTTTGTTTATAATTCTACCGTATAATAACTTCATTGCAACTTCTCTTGATTTTCTTCTATTCATAAAAAATTCTCCCTTCAGTAGTGTTCTTATCTCTATTATTTAAGTATTATCAAAAAAAATGTAAATATACTAAATTTATTCATAATAATAAACATGGAAAAACCCTCTGATTTCAGAGGGTGATATTTAGTCTTCCTTTTCTTCTTTACTATTTTTCTCTTCAATCTTAGGAATTGATATATTCTGGACATATACGTTAACTGCTGAAACATTTAAGCCTGTGATGGTTTCCACTGTTTTCATAACATTTTTTTGAACTTTTTCACAAACTTCAGGTATTCTAATGCCGTACCTTACCACTACGTATAAATCTATAGCAGCACTTCCTTCATTCACATTTACTTTAACACCTTTAGATATATTCTTCTTACCGCTAAGTATTTGTGATATTCCTCCAGCTAAACCAGCGTTTATTTCTTCTATACCTTCTATTTCATCCGCAGCTAATGCAGCGATGACACTAACAACTTCGTCAGAAATTTTTACAACTCCCACTGCTTCTGATTTTTTTAAACCTTCGTCCATCTCTTTACCTCCTTATGTCTCTTAAATAAATCTCTTTACCCTTAGATACATTATATCAAATACATTTTATATTTACAATTATTATTCTTTATTTTCGATTTCTACATTGTTTAATCCTGCAATACTCATAACTACATCTTGTATTTCTTTAGCTTGTTTGTCTGATAATTTTTTATCTGATTTTACTATTATTCTAACTTTATTATTATTTTCTATCATGCATATAACATCTTCGAAGCCTTTTCCTTTAAGTGCTATTTCTATTCTATTTTCCTTATCTGCATTAGTAGATATGTTACTGAATTCTTCTATAACCTTAGATTTTTGTTCCTTTTCAACACTCTCATCATCAATTATAGATTTTAAATTTTGAAGTGTCTTTATAGTTTCTTCTTCTTTTAACATCTTTGACTCTGTAAAGTAATTATTCTTGGTTTCTCCTTTTTGGCTGTCAGTAAAGGATATGGCACTCTTATCCTTAGTTTTTCCACCATTTTTAGATATTAATGAACTATTTACCTTAGTTGCCACCATACCTAAACAAACAATCAACACCAATAATGTCACAATAATAATAGCTTGTTTCTTATTCATTACAAAACCCCCCATTTCTTCTTACATAGAATTATATGCTATTTTTTCATAGGATATACATTCACTTTAACATTTGGTACATTGAATAATGCACATACTGCCTTACTTATCCTTAGTTCCGTAACTTTACTTTCAGCCCCTTCTGCCACTACTAGTACACCTGTAATTCTAGGCTTATTTTTTTTAACTATCAGTGGTTTATTACTTCCATTTTCATTGGTAACTACTACATTTTTATCATTGTTGTTCTGAGAAATTTTTCTCTTACCTCCTGCAGTATCTTCTTCATTAGTAACGTTATCAGAATTACTGATATTCACTGCAGGAACCTTTTCTTCCCCACTTTCAAAATAAATCATCACCTCTACTCTTCCAACTCCCTGGATCTTCTCTAATTTTGTCTTTAGTTCATTTTGAAGAAATATCTCATATTCTTTATCATTATCTCCGGTATATTCTATATCTTCTTTAGTATTTTGAGTATTTGCAGTAGCTATCTTTGTGTTTTTATTTCCTTTAAAACTACTGCCTGCTATCATCAATATGCATCCAATTAGTATTATTACTATTAAATTAAAAATTTTTTTATTACTATCCTTGTCCTTATTTAATTGATTTTTAAATTTTAAAATTTTATCTTTGAAGTCCATTTTAACCTCCTTAGATCTTATATATACTTATAATATTAAATGGAATTTTAAATTCACTATTAATATAGTTTTTCATGTCATTACTTAACTGACTTTCCAGCTTCTCTTTATTTTCACTAGGCTTTTTAGTATTTATTTCCACCTTTCTTACTAGTTTTTCTTTTCCTACCCCTATACTCATATTTACTATTTTAAAGCTATTAGCATCCTCTTGATATTTTACTTTCACATCCACCTTGAAATTATTGTCTTTATATTTTTCTTTAAGTTTATTTTTACATTCTTTTTCTAAATTGTACTCAAAATTTTCACAGGTGTTTTCGATATTTTTATATTTATATTCTTCATAAGTATTTTTATACAACTTATCTTCAGTATATTTTTCCAAATTTATAGCACTAGTTATATTTAAATCTTTGTTAATAAATTTTATAACAGGATTTATTATTGTAATTATTAATATCAACCCTAATACAAATTTTGCATACTTTTTTAAATTATTAGATGGCAGTATAGCCTCCACTGCAATTATAAAAAATACACAAACACTTATGGTTATTACCCAGTTTTTCATAAACTCAATCATTTTTATCCTCCTAAAACTCCACTTCCAGCTGCTGCTATAATGCATAGCATTATAAAAAACATAAATGAAACACTAATTAAAGTGGACATAAGTAAAATTAAAGAATCACCAGAATTACTGATGCACTTTACCATATTTTTATCACATATAGGTTCTATAAGTGCCGCGCTTACTTTATACATTGATGCTATGATAAATATTTTTATTATAGGTATTACAATTATAGCTAAAATTATTACAAGTCCTAAACTACTTAAAGCGTTCTTAGCTAAAAGCGAATATCCTGCTACTGTAGAAATTGCATCCGAAAGACATTTACCTATAACTGGTACGAAATTATCCACTGCATATTTTGCTGTTTTTGATGTAACTGCATCTAAAGTTTTAGAAGTAATGCCCCTTATACTTACTACTCCTACAAAAACAGTCATAATTATACCCTGTGTCCATAGTGCTACCTTACTAAATATCTTTGTTAAATTACTTATTTTATAATCATCCGATATGTTGTTCACGAAATTTAAAACAAAACTCATAAGTATCATAGGAATAATAAAACTTACATAAATTCTGGAACATATATTTATAGCTACAATTATTATTGGGTTCATAACCGCGGCCTCTACAACACCTCCTACACTAGCAAGCATTACTAAAAGCACTGGTATCAATGCCGTCATAAAGTCTACCATAGTATTTATAGTGCTAGTTACCAGTGACACCCCTATTTTAAAGCTTTTAGCCACCACTATTATCACCAGTGAATAGCAAGCAAAATAAGCTACCTTTGTCATCTTTTCGTTACTGAAAGCATTTTCCAAATTTTTAAGTAGTGAGCTTACAATTCCTAGGATGAGAATGCTTATCATTATTTTCAAAGCAGCTAGTACTTCCCTAAAAGTATAGGACCATAGAGCATTTCCAAATTTTTTAATAGAAAATTTACCATCACCAGTTTTCATAAACTCCATTACATATTCTTTAGGATTTAATTCTTGTATTATCTCATATTTATTTTTCATATTAGATATATAGTTATATAAACTTTCCATTTGTTCTCCATTGGCAATTTCGTTTATTTTTTTGTGATCTACTGATGATGCTTGTACATTAAAGTTTGTAAAAAACAGGGTAAATATTATTATTAAACCCACTATTTTCTTCATATCTACCTCACTTTTTTATCTATAAAATTTTTGTAATAGTATCTAACACTGCCATCAATATGGGTATTGATAATACTAAAATAAGTATTTTGCCACTAAATTCTACTTTAGATGCTATAGTAGCTTCCCCAGCATCTTTACAGATTTCACTACAAAAAGTAGCTAAAAAAGCAATAGCTAGCACCTTAAACACTATATTCAAATAAACAACATCAATATTAGCTTTAGTGGCCAAACTTTGAAGAAATTTAATTATTACAGATAATTTATCTATCATAAATACGAATATAGAGCATCCACAAAATATGCTAATGAGCAAAGCTACATCGTCTCTTCTTTTTTTAAATATGGATATTATAAATAAGGCTATAAAGGCAAATGATACTATTTTAACAATTTCCATACTTTCCTCCTATAGTTTAATTTGTTTATTGTTTTACTACCAACCAAAAATTAAAACATTAATATCAAATTGAAAAATATAATTAATAAGCAATATACAAATGATCATTGATCACTTAACAATAAAGCCTCAATTTTTAAATTAAAAAACTAAGGATTTAATATACTACAGCTGAAATAGTGTTTTAACTGTATTAAACAGTTTATTTATTAAATTAATAACCATCAAAAGTATTATAACTACTCCTGCTAGATTGGTTATAACTGCATATTCATCCTTTCCACCACTTTTAAGAACCTTGTCCAATATGATTATAAGTATACCAACGGCTCCAATTTTGAATAGTAAACTTACGTCTAACATACTTACCTCCTATAACAACATAATTACCAACATGGCACCTATAGAAAATCCTAAGTATCTATACATTTTAGTGTTCTTTTCCATTATTTTTTCTGCAACACTAATTTGCTTTTTCAAGCTTTCTATAGTAAATAATATTATTGCCTTTTGCCCTTCCAAATCGGATTTGCCTAAATTTTTACTCAAATTTAAAATTATGTCTATATCCTCCTCCTTTAACTTTAAGCTTTTACTTTCGTCAATGCTTATTTTAAATCCCTCATATACATCTTCCACTTCATTATTATTTAAAAGCTGCCATATACGTTTAAAAATGCTTTTCACTTCTCCTTTTGACTTAGAGCTTATGGATTTAAAAGCTTCTGGTAGAGATGTGTATGTGTAAAACATTTCATTTTTCAATAAATATATTCCCTTTTCAAACTCTTTTAAGTGTTCTACTCGCTTTTTAAGCTCTTCGCCATATGCAAATCCCATGTAAGTGGAAGATAAAATTATAACTAAACTTCCTATAATTTTAATCACGGCCACATCTCCTAAACTTTGGTATTATTGTTAAAATCGTATATATACTCAACAGTGCCAACACCTCTAGTATTGCTAAGTATGATAGCTCTAGTGAAAACTTTATTATCTATTATTTCTTTAAATACTGGTCTTCTGTAAAGATCCGTTTCATCGTACCCATGTATGGTTGTAATAACCTTCACACCAGAGTTTAATGCAAGTATTATGTTCTCCATATCCTTGTATGTTCCTATTTCATCAGAAACTATAACTTCTGGCGCCATACTTCTTATGGCCATGGATATACCATAACTTTTAGGACAGCTATCTAAAACATCAGTCCTTATTCCTACATCCATTTGGGGAACTCCTAAATAACATCCTGCTATTTCGCTTCTTTCATCTATTACAGAAACCTTTTTCCCAGCAATTATTCCTTCTATACCATTAGATACATTTCTAGTTACATCTCTTATCAAAGTGGTTTTCCCACATTTTGGTGGTGAAATTATTATTGTATTCATTATTTCTCCTTGTTCAATTAAAGAAGGCATTATATTATCTGCACAACCTTTTATTTGTCTACAAATTCTAATATTTATGGAACTTATATTTTTTATTGTTTTTATTCTGTCTTTTTCTACCACACAACTTCCACATATACCAATTCTATGTCCGCCTTTTATAGTTATATATCCCTGTCTTATTTCTTCATCAAAGGCATATAGGGAATAGCTGCTAAATCTTTGAACAATGCTTTTTAGCTCCTCTTCTTTAGGAATATACTCTTTTAAAATTTCATTATTATTTATGCCCAAAATTATTGGTTTTCCTATTCTTATGCGTATTTCTTGAAGTTTGTCCAATTCTTCTGTGTTTTTTATTAGTTTAATTAAAGGCTCACTTAGAAATTTTTCTAAACCATACAAGTACATCAAATATTCCTCCTCTCTTAATTAATTTCTATTTATTATGTGTGAAATTTATTACTTAATTTTAAAATATTTCTATGTAATAAAATGATTAAATCACAAAAAATATAAAAAAGGCAGTAATGCTATAATGCATACTCCCTTTTCGTTCAAAGCCTCTTGGTTACATTTTATTCAGTTTTTTCTTCCTCTTTGCCACATAAAATTATATTATATCTGCAGTTAGGACATTCTAAATGTTCATTGCTTTGGAATAGTGTTTTATCTATAAATATAGATTCATTACAACTAGGACATTTCATCTCCCTAAAATCATCCTCATTATACTCACAACCTTCATCAATAAGATCTTCACTTAATCCATATATTTCATCTTCAACATTTATTAAATCATTATCAATTTGTTCTATGTATTCTTTTATTTCACCATTAGAATTTTTAAGAGAACAAATTTCATCAGCTATACATTCTAGTATATCTGTAATTTCTTTAATTACTTTTCCTTCTTTTGTTTCAGAATCTATGTGCAATCCATCTATGTATCCTTTAAGGTAGGATACTTTTTGCTTAACCGAATTCATATAACCACTTCCTTATAAACAATTTAAGTTATAATTAGTATAACCTAAACTCTTTCCATATATTCTCCAGTTCTTGTATCTATTCTCACCATTTGTCCTTCTTCTACAAATAGAGGAACTTGAATCATTGCTCCAGTTTCCATTTTAGCTGCTTTTGTAACGTTAGTAGCTGTATTACCTTTAACACTTGGTTCTGTTTCAACTATTTGAAGTTCTACAAAGTTTGGAGCTTCTACTGAAAAAGCCTCTCCTTTAAAGAATTTTATAACTGCAAACATATTTTCCTTTAAGAATTTTATAGCATCTTCAACTTTTTCATAGTTTAAAGGAATTTGCTCATAAGTTTCTTGATCCATGAAGTAATATAATTCTCCATCAGAGTATAAGTATTGCATTTCTTTTCTTTCAATAACAGCTTCTTGTAACTTTTCAGTTGGGTTAAATGTTCTTTCTACAACTCCCCCAGATATAACATTCTTTATCTTCGTTCTTACGAAAGCTGCTCCTTTACCTGGTTTTACATGTAAAAAATCTACTACTGTAAAAACTTGTCCATCTAATTCAAAAGTTGTTCCTTTTCTTAACTCTCCTGCTGAAATCATTCGGTATCCCTCCAAAAAAATAAATTTCATTTATTATTATAACCTTTAGTAGGCAATCAATACAAATATATTGTATCTATATCCATCATATGCATACTCAATGCAACTTCATATGTTGAACAATGATATTTTATCAAAAGTAATTGATATTTGCAAATATTTCTTTTATCATATGATATTTACATATATATTTTACTTCTTCAGCCCAAAACACATTTCATACTTATTATTACCTTATTTTCTTTTAAAATCACACTTTCAATAATAAAATTTTTATTTTTGCCAAAAAAATTTTTTATTTCCTCGTCTCTTATAAACTCTTCTAAAGGTTTAATATACCTCAGTTTAAATTTTACACTATGGTTTGTATTATTTTTTTCTACTGACATTTCATCTATTTCTACAGTTTTTAATCTATGAATTTCCTTTAAAACATAACTACACTCTATTTTTTCTCTTTTTTCTATACTTTTATTTTCTCTCTTATGCTGTTTAACAACCTTAAAATCATTTTTTTTAATTTTCAATTCTTTATTTAATCTACAATCATATAAAACTAATGATATAAAAATCATAATCATTATTATTAAACTAAAAACTTTTCTTCTACTCATTATTTCACTTCCATTTTTACACTAAAGTTTATACCTTTTCCTTGGTTATTTATATTATTAAAATCTTTAATATTATATTTTTTGTCTTTTTCTACTTTTTCTAAAAAATCTATATACTCCTTTATGTTGTTACTACTTCCTTCAAATTGAATTTCCTTTTCATTTGAAGTTATATGACTAAAGACAATATCATTTTTCATAAAATTGTATAAATAAATAAAGTTATTTATAGTACTAATATTTTTGTTTTTATTATTGATTTGCTTTTCCGAAGCACATGTTTTATTACTTTCCAACAATTTTGTTATGTCCTTTATTTGCCTTCTATAAAAGAAAATGTTTATTAATAAAAGTGTATTTATTATAAAAAAAATTATAAAATTCATATAAAAAACTTTATTTTTATTTTTTTCTCTATATTTAGTAGGTAAAAAATTTATTTTATGCAAATTTTGCACTTCCCGTCTTTTATAAAACTTTCCATTATAATCTCTTCACTATAATTCAATAGTGTCAATCTATAGTTTTTATCTAACTCCTCCAATATGTCCTTATAGGGGAACCATAGAGTATATATACTACATTTCTCATGATCTAGACATTGATTTTCTACTATAGGGTTAAACTCTAAAAAAAACTCTTCAGAGTCCCCATTAAAATCTTTAATTATAGAATTCTCTATTAGAATCTGATTTTTTATAACCATTATGTATAAATTATCTTTATTCATAAAAATTAATGTATATTGAGCATCATTTATATAGTTTTTAACGTGATCTAAAATAACAAATTGTATTAAATTCACTAATTTCAATTTATTTTTTTCTTTTATTAATCCCTGTAATCTATTAAGTTTCCTAGAATTAATACAAAAAACCAATACATCATAAGACTTTTTTAATTTTTTACATACATAATAATCGAACAATATTTCTTCCATATCCGTAAAATAATACTTTAGCTGATATTCTATAATTTTATATAATTTTTCTTTTGATACCTTAGGAATACTTAAGAGTTTAATATATACTCTTTCTCCTTCCACTACTAGATATAAATTTCTATTTTTCAAATCTATATTTATATTTTTAATATTTTCAAATTTACTTTTATTCCATAAAAAAGTATCTCTATCTTCTATTTTTATTAATGCACTTTTCTTAAACAAAAAAATTACTCTCCTTTCTTTTTTAAATTATCCATGATTATCTTCATTTTTAAATTTTATATTTAGTAGGTATCTGCTAAAACATATATAAATCTTAGTTTCTCATCTTCTATGGTGCACTTATATATCTCCTTTATCTTATATACTGGAGAAAATTCAGTAACTACTTGAAAATATATATCTGGTTCTAAATATGTATATTTTTCCTCCGGTTGCACATATTCTATAAATGACTGTTCATAACGTAAATCATTATTCAATTCACTCTTTAAGCATCTTTTTATTTCTTCATAATTCATTGATTTAGCTGTTTTATTTATAGAATTATATAGTCTCCCAAGTAAAACTTCCTTATTATCCTCTTTTATATCACTTTTTAATTGATAATTTTTGATATAATTATTTATGGTTATATTTGAAATATTTAAAGAAATAGTGTAGTTTATCAGTGTAATAAGTATAATTACTGCAAATATAGTATAAATAAATATATATGCTTTTTTCTTTAATTTTCTATGGGGATAAATCTTAAACACTCCCTCCCACTTTTGTCTGAAATTTTTATAAATAAAACTTTTCCATTTTTATATACTTGAAAATCTTTAATTTTTCTGCAGATATTGTTGGAAGTCTTTTTACCTGCATTACAATTTATATCTTCATATTCTATTTTCAATACACCATCTACTAATTTTATAAATTCTATTTGATTATTTTTTTTGTTAATTATTTTAATAGTATTATTGTTTACTTTCACCTGTCCATTGCCATATAAAACTTTATGAATAAAACTTAGTCCTTCATTTATAGACGAATAATTAACAGTATCTTCACATGTTCTTGAAAAGCTTCTTATTTCTCTAACTAAAACTCTAATCTCTAAAGAAAATAACACAGTGGCAATACTAACTGCTATTATCAATTCTATAAGTGTAAAAGCTCTTTTCTTCATTGATAGTTCCCCTTTAAAAACTCTGTAGTTGCTTCCTTTTGCTGTCCATTCACTAAGAAACATAACTTTAGTCTTATCTTTAATACACTTTCATTTTTGAAATTTTCTATTTCCATAGTTATCCTTGGGCAATCCTGATTTTTCTCTTTTTCAAAAATGTTTTCTAAATTTTCGCTACACAGTAAATCCACATTTATTTTTTCTCCTGATACGTTTAATTCATTATTTTCATTCAATTTTTCTATTTCTTGATAAGTGACATTTTTTAATAGATTGTATTTTAGCCCAGATAAAAAACAATAATAATTTTCAATAGTTTTTTGACGCTTAGCAATATTATTAATGGTTATCTTAAGTTTAAATATAGAAGCAACAACCATAAAAAATATACACGCACTGCACAAAACCTCTACAAATCCAAAACCTTTCTTTCTTTTCATGATTTTAATCCACCTTAACCTTTGTATATCCGGTACCTACTTCAACTGTCACCCTTTTATTATCAGGATAATTATTTAATTTTATAGTACAAGCGCTACTTGTAAAACCTAAACTACTTATTTCTATTTTTCCAGTTATAGCATTAATACTTTCTATTTTTACATTTGGCGGCAACTTTAAAGTATCTATATTTTGACGATTATGTGTGAAAAACAATCCGTTTTCATGCTCAAATTGCTGTATTGCTCCATTGACACCATTGCTTTTACAATAACTTTTACACTTATTTATAAATAAAACTATATTATTAGCATAAAAATTTATATCTAAATTTCTTTTTACTTTATTAAAACTTTTATAAGTAAATACTGTTCCACAGTAAATTGCTGAAATTAAAGCCATTACTATTAAAATTTCTATTAATGTATATGCTTTTTTCATCTGCTCCCTTCCAATCTCAATAATTTTGATAAATTAAGCTTTTACTACCATCTTTTATATAAAATATCTTGCATTTATTTCTACTTAAATCTACTTCACATTTATATGCCTTCTTCTTGTAATAGTAACTAATATCTAAAATATGCTCTACTGAAGATTTTGATTTGGATACGCTGCTTACGGGAAGCTCCACATCCTCTTGAATAAACTTCCTTATAGAGTCTATATCACCACTACCTTTAATATTATATTTGTTATTAATAAAACAGTAATCCACGACACTTAAATATATACCTTTTCCTATATTTAAAGCTTCCTCTCTAATAACATATTCCCTATACTTTAGATAATTTGGAGTAGCTATTAAAGTTATTATTGAAATTATAGATATAACTACAATAAGCTCTATTAATGTAAATCCTTTATTTATACCTCTCCTCAAATCACCATCTCCCTTCCATTCTAAAGGTTAATAGATGAAGTCATATTTATAATAGGCATTAAAGCAGCAATTATTATCATGCCTATAAATATAGATATAAATACTATTAATGCTGGTTCTATGGTTTGAGAAACTTTATTTAGCTTATATTTAAATTCCTCTTCTAGAATTTTCTCCACATTATTTAGACCTTCTTCCATATTCCCACTAGTTTCTGCTACAGAAATCATAGAGATAGTGAAGCTTTGAAATATCTCTATTTCCTCTAAGGTTCTGCAAATACTACTTCCATTTTTAATTTTATCTAAAGAACTCATATATTTTTCCTTAACATAAATGTTATCTGCAGCCTCTATAATAGCTTTCAGAGACCTCAATATATTGACACCACTTGTTAACAATATATTCAAGCTTTTTACAAACTTTATTTCTTCCCATCGTAAAACATATTTTGATATACAGGGAATTTTAAATTTCATCTTCCCGCTATAAACATTATTTAGCCTAAAACATAATAAAAATAATATTATCAATATACCTATAAGCATACATCCCTTATCAAATAAAAATATAAATACCTTTGTACTTATGGGAACAATGCCACCCATTTCTATAATCATATTAGTAAAAGTAGGTATTGCTTTTACTCTAAGTAATACCATAGCTACTGAAGAAATTCCTAATGTTATTAATGGATATGTCATAGATTTTTTAATCTTATTCTTCAATTCTTGAGAATAATAATAATGTTTACTCAATCTACAAAACACCTGTTCTAAATTTCCACTTTCTTCTCCTATTTTAATCATAGCCATCATAAATGAGGGATATACCCCTTTTAAATTTTCCATAGCACTATAGAGACTTTCTCCTTGAGAAACTAACTGAAAAAGCTCACAAGTTTTTTTTCTAATAAACTCATCTTTAAATGTCGACCCTAATAAACGCAAAGATTCTGGTATACTTATACCAGATTTAATCAAATGATAAAACTGTTGACAAAATATATAGGTTTCTTTTAGTGAAAATTTTCTTTTTATGTTCAGCTTACCATCTTTTATTTCCTTGCAATCAAGTAAAAATAATCTTTTACCATGTAACTCTTTTATTACTTCTTCTACATTGTTACAAACATGCATACCATTAATTTTGTTTCTATTTATATCTAAAGCTTTATATCTATACCTTTTCATTGTTTCACCCACATTTATTATTAACTCAACTTTCGCATATATTTTTAAATTCTACATTACATGAATATATGCATTTTCATATAATGTGTTTTATTATTTCTTCATAGGTAGTTATACCTTTTTTAACCAATTGAATTCCTCTATTTCTTAGAGATTTTCCTAAAGAAAGATTTTTTCCATAGGAAGCTTTATATACTGAACCTATACCTCTTATAAATTCTCTTTCCTTTTCTCCTATGACTAATATTTCATAAAGCACTGTTCTAGAAGAATACCCCGTCTTATTACAATAAGTGCATCCTCTTCCTCTGAAAAGTAACTGCCCTTCTTCTAAGTCTAACACCCTTATTTCTTCCTTAGAAGGTTTGTAACTTTCTTTACAGTGATTACATATCTTTCTTACAAGTCTTTGAGAAATTACAGTTAATAAAGTGTCTGCTAATAAATAGTTCTCTACGCCCATATCCATAAGTCTAAGTATAGTTCCTATGGAATCCTTGGTATGTAATGTTGAAAATACTAAATGCCCTGTCATAGCAGCTTTAACAGCTATTTTAGCTGTTTCACTATCCCTTATTTCTCCTATCATTATTATATCTGGGTCCTGTCGCAGGATACTTCTTAACCCCTGAGCAAAAGTCAATCCTACTTTATTATTTATATTTATTTGATTTACAAAAGGCATGTTGTATTCTACAGGATCTTCTATAGTAGTAATATTACATTCCTTCTCATTAAGTTCTTTTAAAAGTGAATAAAGAGTAGTACTTTTGCCACTTCCAGTAGGACCGGCAACTAAAATCATTCCATTAGGTTTCCCTATACACTTTTTTATTAAATTACAGCTTTCCTTTTGAAATCCTAAGGCATTTAATGAGAGTTTTTCTCCATCCTTGTGTAAAATCCTTATTACTACCTTTTCTCCATACACTGTTGGCACAGTAGATACTCTAAGGTCAAATTCTTTTTCCTCTAGTTTATAATAAATTTTCCCATCTGCTGGCATGAATTTTTTAGATATATCCATATCAGCCATAATCTTTATTCTAGAAAGTAAAAAAATATAGACCTCTTTAGACAACTCAGTGTAAATTATCAATGACCCATCTATTCTGAATCGTATTATTACTTTTTCTTCAAAGGGCTCTATATGAATATCACTAGCTCTCATAGCTATAGCTTCATTAATTATAGTATTGGCTATTTTAACTGCTGGAGCATTTTCTATATCTGTGAGATTTTTATTTGTATCCAAATTCTTATATAGCATATTGTTTTTTTCAATTTCTTTTATAGCTCCATGAAGAATCATTTTTTTATGATATTTTTTTACTGCCATAAGCACTTCTTTTTTATCTACTATGTATACTTTTAGATCTTTTTTGTATATAAACTTAATATAATCTATAGTGCTTTCTTTTATTTCCTTTGAAGCTAAAATACACACTTTATTCTCTTGTATATTAAACGGCAAAATAGAAAATTTATAAGCAATATTACCCGAAATTTTACTTAACACATCCATATTTAATTTTAAATTTAAAACGTCTATGTTATGTTCCTTTATTACAACCATATGAAATTCCTTTCTTTTTATATTATATTTATATCCTTTAATGTATTTTTTAAACAAAAGAGTACATAAAAAAAGATAGCCTATTTCAGTAAATAGACTACCTTAAAATTTTAATATATTTTAAACTAAACTTTTGCATATAAGGTACATGAAAAAAATACGAATATAGTTTTAATTTTTCAATTTTCAATTATAATTTATAACTAAGAAAGTTCAATTTTTAATTATTGCCATATATTTTATAATTGTTTGAGTTCTCCGTTATTAAATTAGTAGAATTATTTTTCACATCGTAAATATATATATCATTATTATTTTCGCTATCTTTCCCTCCAAATATTACATTTCCATTTGTGTCAATAGCTAATCCCGCTTTTTTATCTACATTCTTAGGCAAATCATAAGTTAATTGAGAACATTCAAAAGTATTTAAATCTATAGAGAACAAAGCAAAGTTATTGCTTTCAGAAGCCTCACCTATAAAATACAATAAATTTTTATCTTTATTCACAACTGCATTTGTCATATCAGTTATATTTTGAGATATAAGTTTCTTTTCTCCAGTATCCACGTTATAATAGACAAGCTTATATTGCTCTTCTTTATTGTCCAAAACCAAGATTTCATCCTTAGATATTGAGTACATTCTAGAGCAAAATCCTTCTAACTTACTAAAATAAACAGATTCTTCTCCTGACTTTATATTATACTTATATATATTCCCTGAATTAGGTTTATCAGATATAATGCCATAATAAATTATGTTTTCATTATCTAACCACTCATATACATCCCCAGATACTAAAACTTTCGTTTTAATTTGTATTTGCTTATTATTCTGTATATCATACACTTTAATTCCTTCAGGTTCATTCATATCTACATCCTTAAAACTTCTAAATAATATATTATTAGAATCTGGAGATATTCTAATATCTGAATAAACTGAAGATTCATTTAATACTTTTGTATGCTCATCCTTAATTATTTTTATCTGATTTTTAGATTTTCCGCTTTCATCTATTTTTTTTACAAGAAAGATATACAAGCCTTTTTCTTTGTGGTATATTAAATCTAAAATATCTTCCTTAGCTATCTTCCCTATTTTATCTAGAGTATCTTTATTTATACTAAATACCTGATTATATTCTTTTTTGTTACACATTATAGTTATATTAGGGAATTTTATATTTCTTATATCTATAGATGTTTCTGAAGTACTTTTACTAATATCTTTATTCATGTTAGGCTTACTACAGGCCGCAATATTTAAAGTAACTATTAATATTAATGTTGTTGAGACTAATCTACCAGTAAATTTCATTTATACTTCACATACTCCTTCAAAAGAAATTTCAGCACTACCTGTCATGAACACTTTATTATCTTCTAATTCTATTTGCAATACTCCTCCTGGGACATGAACTTTAACTTTATTATCTAATAAAGTTAATTCCCTTCCAGCCACTACAGAAGCTGAACATCCAGTACCACATGCCATAGTAGCTCCTGCTCCTCTCTCCCAAGTCATAACTTTTATTTCTTCTCTACTAACTACTTCTACAAAGTTCACATTAGTTCCTTTAGGAAAAATATTATGCTTCTCTATTAATTTACCTTCTTCTACATTAAAATCTTTTAATTTTCCAAAAACAACCGTATGGGGAACTCCCATTAATAAACTGGTTATTTTATAATTTTTTTGTCCTATATTTATAGTTTTATCTATTATTTTATCTGCACTTACTGTAGGTATTTTATCTGGATGAAATTCTGGACTTCCCATATTTATAGTAACAGTATCTACCTTATTCTTATTTATATTAAGATTAGCTATTTTTATGCCATCTCCTGTTTCTATATTTATCTTATCCTTCTTTACAATATCCTTTTCCCATACATATTTTGCAAAACATCTTATACCATTTCCGCACATAGCAGCATAGGAACCATCAGAATTTATTATTTCCATCTTAATATCCCCTACACTACTTTTTTTTACGCATAATATTCCATCTGCTCCAATTCCAAAATTCCTATGACACAACTTAGGAGCCAACTCATTTAAACTATTGAAATTATTATCTAAATCATTTATAACTATAAAATCATTTCCGCAACCATGCATTTTAGTAAAATACATTTTCACTTATATCACCTTCCATATTTATATAAATATATTGTATCATAAAAATTTAAATGTCTTAATGTTTTAATCATCTTTTATTAATGCTATACTAAAGTATACAATATTTAAATAAATAATCAATACAAGTTTGGTTACATTGTTTTATATTTTATAACTTTTTTTTAGAGAGGATGAAATAAATTGGCTTTAGATGGATTATTTTTACATAGCATAAAAGAAGAATTAAAACAATTAATAGGATGTAAAATAGATAAGGTTAATCAACCTGAAAAAGATGAAATAATATTAACCATAAGAGAAAATAGAAAAAACAAAAAACTTTTAATAAGCGCTAGTTCCAATTATCCAAGAATACATCTCACAAATATACAAAAACAAAACCCTCAAAAGGCACCTATGTTCTGCATGATTTTAAGAAAATACTTAAACAGTGCTAAAATTCTAAATATTAAGCAAATAAATTTCGATAGAATACTAGATATAACTTTCGAAAGTTCTGATGAAATGGGCTTTAATAGCAGATATCACCTAATAATAGAAATCATGGGAAGACATAGTAATATAACCCTTGTAAGGGAACGAGACAATATAATAATGGATAGTATAAAACATATTACCTCAGATATAAATAGCTATAGAAATCTTTATGCTGGCATAAAATATATATACCCTCCAAAATCAAATAAACTTAACCCTAGCGACTTTTCAATGGAGAATTTTATTAAATGGGTAAATCAAAATAACATAAATATTTCTGAAAAGCTGTTTTCTAAAACTTTTACTGGGGTAAGCTCTGATTTTTCAAAAGAACTTTTCTATAGATTAAACAATAATAAACATAATAATAAATTCACTTTAGAAGATTTATTTACTTTTTCAAAAGAGTTCTTTAATGAATTTTTAAATAACCACTTTAATTTTTCTTATTATATGGACAACAATGGTTTATTAAAAGACTTCCACTGCGTAGACTTGCTAAGATTAGAAGAAAACTGCATAAAAAAACAATATACTTCAGCATCTTTATTATTAGAGGATTTCTACTATCAAAAAGATAAGATTGACAGATTGAAATCTAAGAGTTCCGATTTACAAAAATTAATTCACACAAATATAGATAGATGTAAAAAGAAAATCAAAATTCTAAACGACACTTTAGAAAAATGTAAATCAAAAGATAAATTTAAACTCTATGGTGAATTACTAACCGCTAATATATACAGCTTAAAAAAAGGCGATTCTGAAGCAAGATTGCTGAACTATTACAGTGAAAATGAAGAATACATAACTGTAAGCTTAGATGAAAATAAAACTCCTTCAGAAAATATTCAATATTATTATAAGAAATATAATAAATTAAAAACCTCAGAAGAAATGGGAGGCCTTCAACTTAAAAATTCACAAGAAGAACTTCAGTATTTATCTTCAGTTTTGAGCAATATTGAAAATGTAGATAGCTATGATGAAATAGATGATATAAAAAAAGAATTAATGGAAACTGGATACATTAAATTTAAAAAATCATTAAAGAATAAAAATAAAAAAGAATCTTCACCTCTTCACTTCGTTTCTAGCGACAACTGTGATATTTATGTAGGAAAAAATAATTTACAAAATGATTATTTAACATTAAAATTTGCTAGAAAAAATGATATATGGATGCATACAAAGGATGTGCACGGATCTCATGTAATAATTAAAAATAACGGAAATATCACAGATAAAACTCTCGAAGAAGCTTCTTCACTTGCAGCGTATTATAGCAAGGGAAGAAATTCCTCGAAAGTAGCTGTAGACTATACAGAAATCCGCAATGTAAAAAAACCTTCTGGTGCTAAACCAGGCATGGTTATTTACTACACTAATAAAACCATATTGGCAGAACCCAAAATTTTAGTTTCAGAAGAAACCTCAAAATAAGAATAAATTACGAAGCAAGTGCTACAAGAAAAATCTGTCTTTAAGTCCACAATAAATATATTTTTTAAGACTGCTCGCAATACGCCAAGAAATTCTAATGTCTTCAAATATCAATACCCTAAAGCTTTCAAACTCGCTTCTAACGGCGCTCAAACATGAAAGCTTCTTAACGGGTATTGATATTTGAAAACAAAGAATTTCTAAGGCTAGCTCAATAGTCTAAAAAAATATATTTATTGTTACCTTAAAGACAGATTTTTCGGTTCATACGTACATTACTTATGGGCGAGACAGCCTACTGAAGGAGGATTTTCCTCCACTATGTTACGGAAAATCTTTAATTAAATAAATGGGATAGCAAAAAAGCTATAACTATTTCATTAAATGGAATAGTTATAGCTTTTTCTTTTAGCGCTTTAAAAATCTTTTATTGGCGATAGCCAACCTAAATACATAGAAATGATTAAGATTTATACAAACCAATGCCTCACGGCAAAATATATTAACTCTTACATATTAATGTATTTTCATAATCAATTATTCATTAGTATATAATCAAAGTTAATAATTCTATCTCACAATTAATAAAAATAATATTGTAGATTAAACGAAAGGCTACGCCTAAAAAATATTATGAGCGTTTTTTTATAAATTAAAGATTTTCTATAGCGAAGAGGAGGAAAATCATCCTTTAGTAGGCTTCTCCTCTCAAACCACATACATATTAAACTAAAAATATGATTTTAATGTAGTAATAAATGTGGAATTTGGGACTATTGAACTAGCCTTAGAACTTCTTATGTCTCACAGTTAAAGACCCGTTAAGAAGCTTTCATGTTTGAACGAGGAACGAGTGAGTTTGAAAGCTTTAGGGGCTTTAACTGTGAGACATTTAGAAGTTCTTGGCGTATCGTGAACAGTCCCAAATTACACATTTATTACGGAATTAAAATTAGATTTTTCTTAATGCGATAGACCCTATTTTTATATTTTAAAATTTTTCGTAATAAAATGGAGAAAAATTATCCTTTACTAGCCCTCTAGCACACTAGAACACTAGCCCACTGAAAATTATGACAAAGTCATAATTTTCTTATCTTATGTACTGATAATAATAGCACTTAATTCGGCCATTATAAAGTTTTCTGTTTTTATCTGCTTTTCTACCGAAGTTCTTTTGGAAGCATTCATTAGAGGTTATTATAAAAAATGACCAAGTATCATTTTCTTTATACAACTCTCCTAATCTTTTGTATATACTTTCAACCTCTTTAATCTCACCTATTCTCTCTCCATAAGGTGGATTAGATATGACGCATGCTCCTTTTTTCTTTGTAGTAAACTCTTGAACTGGTATTTGCTGAAAATGAATGTACTCCGAAATTCCTGCACCTTTAGCATTTTCTCTGGCAGTTCTTAAAACTCCTTTATTTATATCCAATGCCATTATCTTTAAATCTTCATTGTTTATTTTTCTTTTAGCGTAATCCCTAGTTTGTTCCCAAACTTCTTTAGGAATTTGAGGCCAATTTTCTGACACAAAATTTCTATTTAGTCCAGGAGCTATATTTTTACCTATTAAGGCAGCTTCTATTGCTATAGTTCCAGAACCACAACAAGGATCTATAAGAAGTTTTGAACTATTCCAGTTACTTAAAAGCACTAAAGCTGCTGCCAATGTTTCTTTCATAGGGGCTTCACCTGCTTTTTCCCTGTATCCTCTTTTATGTAAACCTGGGCCTGAAGTATCGATAGTTAATGTTACTATGTCCTTTAAAAGAGCTACCTCTATTTTATATTCTGGTCCGTCCTCTGAAAACCATTCTTTATTGTATTTTCTCTTCATGGATTCAACTACAGCTTTTTTAACTATACTTTGACAATCAGGAACACTAAA
Source organism: Haloimpatiens massiliensis (assembly GCF_900184255.1). Classification (NCBI taxonomy): domain Bacteria; kingdom Bacillati; phylum Bacillota; class Clostridia; order Eubacteriales; family Clostridiaceae; genus Haloimpatiens; species Haloimpatiens massiliensis. Next base: position 971,572 of record NZ_LT854640.1, read on the forward strand.
TAGCTTTGATTTTACTGACTTTCCTGTAATATGCATAAAACCATCCTCAGGAATTATATCTCCCCAATTTACCTTTAATGTTCCTTGATATAACTCTTCAAAGCTTTCTGCTTTAAATTCTGTAACTTTTATAAGTACCCTATCTGCACATCTAAGCCAAATGTTACACAAAGCTATATCATATTCATCTCCCTCAAAAGTAACCTTACCATTTTCTACCTTCAAATCTTCATAACCCAATTGTTTTAATTCTTTTGCCACCACAGACTCTAAACCAAAAGTGGATGTTGCTATCAATTCATACATTTACTATTCAACTCCTAAACATTTATACTATCATTCGTAAATTTTTACCGAATCACTTCCATCTATTTCCTTAACTTCAACTGAAATATTTTCCTTTCGTGATGTAGGTATGTTCTTTCCAACAAAATCAGCTCTTATAGGAAGCTCACGATGACCCCTATCTACTAATACAGCTAGTTCTATTCTATCGGGTCTTCCATTGTCTATAATAGCTTCAAGAGCTGCTCTTGCAGTTCTTCCTGTGTATAATACGTCATCTACTAACACTGCTTTCTTTCCTTCTATTTTTACTTGCAAATTATTGTTATTTATTATTGGTTGCTCATTTAATGGGGACAAATCATCTCTATATAGAGTAATATCTACGCTTCCCACTTGAACCTTCTCTCCTTCTATGATTTCTATTAATTTAGCTATTCTTTCTGCAAGTGGATACCCTCTTCTCTTTATTCCTATTAAAACTACATCCTTTACACCTTTATTTTTCTCTATTATTTCATGGGCTATTCTTGTAAGTGTTCTCCCCATAGCTTTCTCGTCTAAAATAACTGCTTTAAGTTTCATATGAACCCCTCCAATTATATAAATAGAAAAACGTCTAGATCCCAATGATCTAAACGCACTTTAATACTTATATACTATTTTACAGGCAATTTTCCAATTTTTCAATAAGATTTTGAAAATAATCTGGAAGAGGCGTAGAGAATTCTACATATTTTCCTGTAGTAGGATGTATAAATCCAAGTTTATGCGCATGAAGCATTTGCCCTTCTAATTTATATTTTTGCTTTTTATATCCATATACCGGATCCCCCACCAGTGGATGACCAATATAAGCCATATGTACTCTTATTTGATGCGTTCTTCCCGTTTCTAATTTACATCTTATAAGTGTATTATTTCTATATAACTTTTCTACTTTAAAATGCGTAACAGCCTTCTTTCCACTTTGGATTACAGCCATCTTAATTCTTTCAGTTTTATGTCTTCCTATAGGTGCATCTACTTTGCCTTCATTTTCTTTTATAACGCCTTCTGTAAGGGCAATATACTCTCTATTCATAGAATGCTCTTTAAGCTGCAATGCCAAACAATTATGAGAATTATCATTTTTAGCTACTACTAAAACGCCTGAAGTATCCTTATCTATTCTGTGAACAATACCTGGACGTGTTATGCCATTTATACCAGATAAATCTTTGCAATGATATAATAGAGCATTTACCAGTGTTCCACTGTAAACTCCCGGAGCTGGATGTACCACCATTCCTTGCGGTTTATTAACTACTATAACATCACTATCCTCATATATTATATCTAATGTGATATCTTCTGGTTGTATATTTAATTCTATAGGTTCTGGTATGGATAATTCAACTATATCCTTTTCTTTCAATTTATAATTACTCTTTTTTATTTCCTTGTTTACTGTAGCATTCCCATCTTTTATTAATTTTTGTATATAAGATCTGGATTTGCCATCCATCGCTTCTGCAAGAAATAAATCTATTCTTAAACCTTCAAATTCCTCTTCTACTTTAAATAAATATTTATTTTCCTCTTTCATTCTTATCTTCCTTTATTAAAAAAATTATTAATAAAAAAGTACCTATACAAACTAATATGTCAGCCACATTAAATACTGGGAAATAATAAACATTTTTGTAATGAAGCATTATAAAGTCAATTACATACTTATATAAAATCCTATCTACCAAGTTTCCTATGGCTCCAGCAATTATTAGAGATAAACTTATTCTTAGTACTTTACTTTTTGGTTTTTTACATACTAAATAATAAATTACACCACTTAATACCAATACAGTTATTATACTTAAAAAATATATTTTGTTTTTCATTATACCAAATGCTGCACCAGTATTCTCTAAATAATAAAAACTAAAAAAACCATCTAATATTTTTATTTCTCCAATACTAGATAATATGTTTATGCTCCAAAACTTTGTAATCCTATCAAGTAATACACCAAGTATTATTATGATTATTTCCATTCCCATCCCCCAATTTCATATTAATGTTACAATATATTTCTATGTTTAATTTCACAATTCATTTCTATATTTAATCTGGTAACTGATTTTTGTATTGATCATTACTTATTCTTTCAATAGGTTCCACATAACCTATCTCATCCTCATTCTCATCAAAATCCCCATAATTATAATATTTTACTGAGCTATAACTATTATAAGGTTCATTAAATCTTTCTACGCTTTGATAACTGTCCTCTGCATCAAATTCTACTTTATCAGTTAAATCATTATAACCATATCCAAAGGGAGTTTTTAATACTTCCTCTTCTATAGGTCTTTGTTTTGCTACAGAAGCAGTATTAATTTCATTTTGACACTTAGTACAATACTGTGCATAAGGTATAAATTCCAATCTTTCCTTCAGTATTTCTTTTCCACAGCCTTTACATTTACCATAAGAACCACCTTCTATGTTTCTTAAAGCATCATCTATTTTCTTTATTATAGTTATTTCATGTTCCTTAAGTGCAATACCCTTTTCCTTTTCATAAAGATTGCCACCTAAATCTGCAGGATGGTTGTCATAATTAGATAACTCATCTTCTAATCCCATATTGCTATTTATAGTATCGTTATCTTCCATCTGTTGTAGCAGCATTTCTACATCTTTTTTTTGACTTAAAAGTTTATTTTTAAAATGTTCCCTATTTTTAAGGTCCATAATATCACTCCTTTAATAATACTTTCAAACTTAGTTTTTCTAAAGGAGATTTTTTTATTCTAAAATAAACTTATACAATCAATCTAATACTTCTTCCAGTTTATTTACTTTTTTTATTATTTTTTCTAACGTTTCTATAGAAATAGTCTGTTTACTATCTGAAATAGCTTTATCTGGACTTATATGGCTTTCTATAATAAGTCCATGAGCTCCTGCTGCTATAGCCGCTATAGACATATCCGATACTAACTCTCTAATACCCGTTCCATGGCTAGGATCTACAATTATTGGAAGTCTATACTTCTTTCTTACTACTGCTACAGCATTTAAGTCTAAAGTATTTCTTGTATATTGTTCAAAGGTTCTTATACCTCTCTCACATAAAATAATATTATTATTTCCTTCAGACATTATGTATTCAGCAGCATAAAGCCATTCAGATATTGTAGCACTCATACCTCTTTTTAAAAGTACAGGTACTTTTAATTTACCTACTTCCTTTAGCAAGCTATAATTATACATATTTCTAGAGCCTATTTGTATAAGATCCACATATTTCAAAGCTTCTTCTAAATCCCTAGTGTCCATTACTTCTGAAACCACTGGCATCGAAAGATCTTCTCCAACTTTCTTTAATATCTTTAATCCATCAAATTGTAATCCCTGAAAATCATATGGAGAAGTTCGAGGTTTAAAAGCCCCTCCTCTTAACATGTGTACTCCAACATTTTTTAATCTTTTAGCAATGTTTAACATAATTTCGTAGTTTTCCACTGAACAAGGCCCTGATATTATTATTTTCTTCTCATTGCCTATGCAAAAATCTCCTACTTTTACTTTTATATCTTCTCCACTATTTTTATCTACCAATAAGTTTTTCATCTTTTATTATCACCTACATACTGCTAAGCATATTTCTTAATATACTACAAGAATTTTTTACTGCTATATCCTTGAAAATTTCATAATCTATATGTGCACCATTATTAGCATTATCTGAAATAGATCTTATTACTACAAAAGGTATTTTATTCAAATAGCAAACTTGCGCAATACTAGCACCTTCCATTTCACAGGCATAGGCTCCAAATTCCTCATAAAACCATTTTATTTTTTCCACATCATTTATAAACTGATCACCTGAAACTATTGGTCCTACAAAACAATTGTGTTCTTCTATACTTTTGCATGCTTGCTTTGCATACTCTACAAGCTTACAACTGCTTTTAAAATCAAAGGTATCTAATCTTGGCACTTGACCTATTTTATCTCCAAATACAGAAGTATCCATATCATGCTGAATTAAACTTTCTCCGATAACCACATCTCCAGGATATATTTTCTCTCCCACTCCTCCAGCAATTCCTACATTTATTAGTGAATCCACCTTAAAATCATCTATAAGTATTTGTGCACATATAGCTGCATTTACCTTTCCTATGCCACTTCTCACAATTACTACATTTTTACCCCATAGTATTCCTCTATTAAATTCCATTGTAGCTTTTATTTTTTTTGTCTGCAAATCTAACTCTTTTAGTAATATCTCTATTTCTTCATCCATCGCTCCTATAATTCCTATAGCCATTTATTGATCCTCCTTGTTAATACTCAATTTTAATGCATTTAAAATATCTTCAGCCTTTACGATAACTTTTATCTTAAATTTACCTATATCTTCCAATAATACCATGTTAATATTTTCATTTATATTTTTCTTATCACGATTAATAGAATACATAAAGGATTTATAATTGTCAACCTTATAGCTAGTAGGCAATCCCAGTTTTCTATATAAATTTTGCAGTTTATCATAAATAGATTCGTTTAAACCTAATTTAATCTCAGAAAGCTTTATTGCTACTAATATACCTAATGCCACTGCTACTCCATGAGATACTTTATATCTTGAATCTACTTCCACTCCATGGCCTATGGTATGTCCAAAATTCAATACATTTCTTAAATTTAAATCCCTAGTATCCTGAACTACTATTTTATTTTTAATTTTTAAACACTCTAATATTACATGCACTAACTTGTCATGTTCTAAATTTAAAAGCTGTGCTGCATTTTCATTTAAAAAATTTAAGAGTTTCCCATCAGAAATTAGACCATATTTTATTATTTCTCCCAATCCATTTAAAACTTCTTTTTCATCCAGAGTTTTTAAAAAATTCAAAGAAATATAAACAAATTCTGGATCATAAAAATCTCCTATTACGTTTTTTATGCCTCCATAGTTAAAGGCAACCTTACCACCTATACAACTATCCACCTGTGATAATAGAGTGGTTGGTATATTTATATATCTTATTCCTCTCATGTACGTAGACGCTACAAATCCCACTAAGTCACCAACTACTCCTCCACCTAAAGCTATTAATATACTTTGTCTATGAGCCTTTTTTTCTATTAAAAAATCGTATATTTTTTTAACTGTATCTATATTTTTTCTATCTTCACCATTTTTAAAATAAAATATTTCGAAAGGAATTCTCTTTTTTAAATTATCAATACTATTTTTATATGTGGTGTATATTAAATCATCTGTTATTAGAAATATTTTATTTTCTCTATTTATTTTATACTCTTTAAGCGCTCCTAAAAATCTATCCATAGTATTTTCTAAGTATACTCTATACGCTTTATCATCTTTACCAACTATTATTTCATGCATAAGATTCCTCCTTGAAATTATTCTAAAAAATGTTTATTTATTAGATAATAAAAAATGTGACAATCATACTTCCTCTTGAAGCATCCTATTGTCACACTTTAATTCCTTAATCTTCTTTTGCAAAAAAGCTTTTTATTTGATTCAAATCATCTTCTTTTAACTCATTCTCTTCAAAATCCTTTATGTCCAATTCAGCATTTTTTTCATCATTAGCAAAATCTTCTATGTTTTTTTCCCCTATATCTTCAATAGGACTTCCTACATTATAATTCTTTACAAAGTCTTTTTCCAAACTTTCGAACATATCTAATTGACTCTTCATAAAGTTTCTAAATTTATTAGTAAATTTAAGGAATTCTTGTTTTATTGTATCATAATCATCATTTATTTTAACTACATCATTATGCGCTTTATCCAATATTCTTTGCGAAGAATCATTGGCATTTTTAATAATTAAATCTGCTTCCTGTTGAGCTGCCTTTTTGGCTTGTTCAGCTGCATTTTGTGCTAAAATCAATGTATTTTGTATAGTTTCTTCAATTTTTGAATAGTGTTCAACTTTCTCATTTTGAAGATGCAATTTTTCTTTTAAAGATATATTTTCTTTATATACCTTTTCGTAATCTTCTACTATAAGATCCAAAAATTCATCAACATCATCTACGTCGTATCCCCTAAAACATCTTTTAAATTCTTTATTGTTTATATCTACAGGAGTTATCACACCCATCACCTCAGTTTAAATAAATTTTTTTATTTCTATTTTAATTCTATCTTTTTGAGTATATCCTAAAATATCTCCTATTCTATATTTCCCATAACCTCTCACCGTTATAACTGAATTAGCTTTAACTCTATAATCTTTTTTACACACTGGCACATAATCTATTAATATGTTACCCATTTCAATCCACTCAATAGACTTACTTCTAGATACATTACATAAACTGCTAACCATAGAATCTAGTCTATTAGAAGTTGTTATTATTACCCTTTCTTCAAAACTATACTGTGGTATTTCATCATTTATGATATCTAAAAGGGATATTTTACACGGGCTTTTGTTTATATATTGTAAATTATATTTTATAAAATCTACCATATCTTTTGCAACTGGAAGGTAGCAACAATCATTCTTTAAAATTAAATCTCCTAGCTTTTCTCTTTTAATTCCCAATGCCATAATGGAACCTAAAAAGTCTCTATGCTTAAGATTTAAAAATTTGGTGTTAGCTTTTATTTTTAATAACTCTAATGGATAAAATAGTTTCTTTTCTTCTTCAGCTGAAAAGGCAACCATCTTTCTTTCTGCATCTTTAAAGACACCATAAGAATAAAAATTAACACCTCGCTTGTTGCTTATTACTTTAATTTCATTACACTCATCTGGTGTATAGAATTCACTAGAATAAAACACCATATTAGTTTTATAAGCTAACCAAATTTTATCATCTACGTTTGATAATTTAATTTTATCCATATAATCATTCCTAAAATCCCATAAATAAAGTAAGTACCACTCTTCTTAATATACCTATAATTAATAAAGCTATTATAGGAGAAAGATCAATCATTAAACCAGGAATTAATCTTTGTTGTAGCTCTCTTCCTGGACGCAATAAAGGCTCTGTAATAATATGAAGTATCCTTATAAATTCATTCTCTCTTCCAAATGGAACCCATGATAAAATAACATCTATAAATATTGCATATTCTAGAAAAGTTAATAATATATTAAAAAATCTAAAGACCATTTCTTCCTCCATATTTCCTATTTAATAGTTTTTTCTATTTAGTGAAGCTAAATATTCCTTTGGAAAGTTCATTTTTAAGCTCATTACTAACAGCTACATTTGATGGTGATAGTATGTATACATTTCTTTCCACTTCCTGCAAGCTACCATTTAAAACATAACTTGCACCACCAATAAAATCTAAAAGACGTTGTGCTAATTTACCCTCTAAATTTGATGTATTTACTACAACTATTTTTCTGTTTTTTAAATCATCACATATACCTGCTGCTTCATCAAAAGATTCAGGTTTCACTATTACTACCTTTGCCGAAGCATTAGTATGTATATTTACAACTTTGCTTTGTTTCTTATTATTTGATATATCATAACATTCTATCTCATCTTCTTTTTCTTCTTCCATTTCCATTTCATCTTCTTCTAATTCTTCATACTCATCTTCCAAACCAAATATACCCATAACTTTATTTAACATTTTACCTGACATTACACCAACCTCCTATTTATAATTTCTAGGTCCAAATATTCCTTGGCCTACCCTTATCATGTTCGAGCCCTCATCTAGTGCAACTTTATAGTCACCAGACATGCCCATAGATAGTATCTCCATACTTATGTTCTCATAACTTCTATTTTTTAACTCTTGAAAAATATTATTCATTTTTCTAAAGTACTTTCTATTTTCCTCTTCTGTCCCTTTAGGTATTATGCACATAAGGCCTCTTACATTCACATTACTACATTGCGCACATTCATCTATAAGTTCATCCATTTCACTTAAATAAATTCCTGTTTTACTCTCTTCTTCACCTATATTAATTTGTATTAATACATTTGCCACAGCCTCTTTAGCCTTAAACCTCTTCTGTATTTCCTTTAACAGCTTTATGCTGTCTAAAGAATGAATTAAATGAACTTTCCCTACTATATATTTTACCTTGTTTGTCTGAAGGTGACCTATTAAATGCCAACGGACGTCTTGGTGAAATTTATCATACTTATCTACTAATTCCTGTACTTTATTTTCCCCAAAATCCCTTATGCCCATGTCATATGCATGTTCCATTTCCTCTATATTTCTAGTTTTAGAGACGGCAATAAGTGTAGTACCTTCTTTTAATTCATTTAAAACATGTTTAATATTTTCTTCTATAGACAATTCTATCGCTCCCTAACAAAAATTACGTCATAAATGGTAAATTATTTATAATATTCTTCAAAAACACTGAAAATCCTTTCAAAACAGAATAATTTTTAATTAAATTTAATTTATTATTTTATCTTTGGTTTTGCCTTCTTATATTCTTTACTGCCTACATAAGAATTTATCTTTATATTGTCCTGAACCTTCACATCTACATTTATTTTCCTAAGAATCATCAAATACTTTAAATAATTTTCATTCATAAGCATATATTTTTCCATAACATCTTTATTACCTATAGCATTAATATAAAAAGGAGATACTATGGTTATTCCATTTAGTTTAATATTAGTTCCTCCGCAATAATCATAGGTCCCATCTACTATTCTCTGTCCGTTTACCTCAATAGCTTCTGCTCCTGCACTCTTTAAATCATTTATTATAAATATAATATCGTAAAAATGTACTAAATAATCTTCGCTTCCTGTAGTATTATATTCATCTATAGCATCATTAACTGTGATAGTTATTCCTTCTCCCTCCACATCAGTCATACCTAAAATAGCCTTATTTTCTTGTAATTCATCTTGTATATCGGCTATAATTTTATATCTATCCTCTTCGCTATTTTTATACTTAGCAAGCTTTGAATTATACTTTCTGTACTGACTTTTTAAATTACTAATTTCATTGTACAGTTTACTTCTATCTGCATAAGCATTTTGATATTGATCTACTGACAAGAAATTATTAATTTTCTCACTTTTAAAATCTATATTCATAGAAATTAAAATTCCTATAATTATACATGAAATTAATACAAATATATGAGCTTCATTAGTCCTCATTTAATCACCCTCACTGATGTGATTTAGCTTTTTCAATAAGCACTCTTCTTATGGTAGCAAAGTTGTCAAATATTCTACTACCAAAAACTATAACTGCTGCCAAATAAATAGGAACTCCCAATTTATCTCCTAAATAAGCCAATGCTGCTGCAAGAACTGCATTTCCAAAAAAACCAGATATAAATATATCTACTCTAAATTGCTTAGCTAAGCTTGCCTTTAAGGCTCCAAATACAGAATCCAAGCAAGCAAATATCGCAACAGATATATATGGTGAAAACTTATCCGGTATATTTATATTTAAAACAGCACCTAAAATTATTCCTAAAATTAATCCTACTAGAGCTATCATAGTGACTCCCCCTATTTATCCTTTACAGTTTTAGCATAATTAAATTTAAATATTTTATTAGTTTTCTTTATTAATATATTTTTTTCAACATTCCATTTAACATCACAACTTTCAGTTAAGACCGATGGTATGCTACCTGGAAAATTTATAGCTTGCTCCAATGCAGCTTTATCACCTATTGCCTTGATAGTTACTCTTTTTACTGGAGATATTTTATCATTATCTATCCTTATAGCATTACCGCCATTTCTTATACCTGTATTAGAAGTTATTCTAACATCATTTACAGATATAGCTTCTGCACCACCTGCATATAATTCATTTATTATATAAAGAATATCTCTATCATTCATAGGAAAACCCTCAAGCCCTACTTTAAAAAAATCACTTCTAGGGGTAATGTACATAACTATACCTTCTCCCTCCAAATCTGTTTCACCTAAAAAATTTCTTGTATCATCCAATTCTTCTTTTAATTTTTTGGTGGAGTCGTCTCTACCCACAACTTCCGTTTCATATTGCCTTAATTTATACTGTAGGTCATTTATTTTAAACTCCATATCTTTTTTTTCTTTCTTTAATTGTTCTATTTCAACAACTATTTCTGGATCGCTCTTATTACTATCTATACTTTCCTGCCTCTTATTCACAATTTTAAGTTGATATGTAAGCATAAAGCCCAATAGACAACATACTAACGCTATAGAAATTTGTGCTCCTAACTTCTTCATATATAATCCTCCTACTTTTCTATGTGAAATACAGGATTCCCCTTAAAGCTCACATCTACATATCCTTTTCTTTTTTGCAAATTTTGCTTTTTGATTATAGCTACAGCCCTGTTTAATTTATCTTCTAAATTATTATAATCACCCATTTTAACGCACATATTACCATAATAAACTTTTATATCATAAATATTAGTTACATCAACAATACTCATAGTCATCTTTGAAGTATTATTAATTACTAAATCCGTTATGTTTTTTACAGCTTCTGCTTTTCTTTGATCCTTGTAAGGAAGTACTTGTCCTATAACCAAATTATTTTTTTCATATCCTACTAATTTTATTAATTTCATTGTATTAATATTTTTCCTTTTTTCAAGCACAACGGATTCTTTATCTATTATATAATAATTAGAATCCTTTTGAGCATAAAAAGCTGCACTTCTCTCATTAACATCTATTAATATTTTATTAGGTAACCTTCTTTTAATTTGTACTTTTAATATATATGGATTTCTTAATATATCGTCCTTAATGCTTCTAACATTAATACTAAATATATTATTTCCTTTTTTAATTCCCGATAATTTTATTATTTCATCTTTTGTTACATTACTATTATTAATCACAACTATATCTTTTATACTAAAATAAGGTAATTTCAAAAGTAAAGTTAAAGAAATTATTGCAAGTAAAGAAGTTAAAAATAAAAGTTTTATGGCCATTTTTTTTCTTTTTCTTTTTTTTATAAGCTTATCTCTATTTTCAATTATATATTTGCTTTCTTCTAAATAAGTAACATTATTGTTTTTATTGTTTTTCTCCATACTTTCACATCTTTCTAAGCTTAATATAGTTTTTATATTCTAGTCATATACTATCTTTTTTTACAATAATTCAAAATTTAATTATTCAACTTTCGCACGTAATTTTGAAACTCTACATTAAATGAATAAAGAAAATATAAATATAGTTTTTAATTTAAAACAATTCCTCATTAAAGATTCAAATTCGCAAAAATTTCTTTAATTATATTTTATTTAAAGCGCCTAAATGGTTTTTCTGTTAATTTTATAACTGTAAAAATTAAATTAATTATTATTTTAACATAATAACTATGAATTACTAAAGTATCATTAGTATTATTTTAACATAATATAAATTAGCATACCAGTAGGTATGCTAATTTATATTGTTATGTCTAGAAACATTTAAGAGTACTCCCATAGCAGTCATATTAAATAGTAATGCCGACCCTCCATAACTTATGAAAGGTAGTGGTACCCCTGTTACCGGCATAGAACCAGTAGCAACTGCTATATTAATCAAAGCCTGAACACCGACTACAGATGTTATGCCTATAGCTAAAATACTACCATATACATCTTTTGCATTTACAGCTGTTTTTATTCCTCTCCAAACAAATATTACAAATAATGTTATTATGAATATACATCCTATTAACCCTAGTTCTTCACCTATAACTGAAAATATAAAATCATTGTGAGGTTCAGGCATAAAGTTCTTTTGCCTTGATCTAGTAAACCCTACACCTAAAATACCTCCAGAACCTAGTGAAAGCAAGGATTGTATTAATTGATATCCCGTCTTCTTAGGATCTAACCAAGGATTTCTAAAGCTCATAAGTCTCTCCATTCTGTATGATGCCGTTACTGTAAAAAAGACCCCTGCCGCAACTAAAAGGGACCCTAGCCCAATTAAATGTATCATTTTTGCTCCAGAGCAAAATAATATTATAACCGTAACTATCATTATTACAGATGCTATACTAAGGTTTTTTTCCTTTAAAACTAATGCTGCATAAACACCAGACACCAAAAGAAAGGGAAGAATCCCGTAAATCAAACTCTTAACCTTTTCTCCTTTTCTTTCTACGCTTTTAGCCATATAAAGCACCACAGTATATTTAGCTATTTCAGATGGCTGAATAGTTAATGGTCCTAGTCTTATCCATCTTTGAGCGCTATTCACTGGTGGAAATGCAAATACTGCCAATAATAACACTATTGTTATTAACATAATAGCTTCATTATATTTCTTTAATTTATGATAATCTATATTCAGTGCTATTATCATAAAAATAGTGCCTAAAACAGAAAAAATAAATTGTTTCTTTAAAAAGTAATATCCATCTTTTTGGAACCAAAGAGCACTATTGTAACTTGCACTTCCTACTAATATTACTCCTAATGTTACTAAAAGAAGTATTGTAGTGAATAAAACGAAATCAATTTTTCCCTTTTTTAATTTGGGTGTATTCATAATACCTCCTCCTGATTAATTGCTATAAGGTTGGCAAGGATAAGAAGGCTATCAAACACAATATAGTTGTTACTATACTAAATATTGACACTACCTTTGTTTCATGCCATCCACTTAACTCAAAGTGATGGTGAATAGGGCTCATTTTAAAAACCCTCTTCCCTGTAAGTTTAAAGGAAGCAACTTGTATAATTACAGATAAAGCCTCTAATACATATATTCCTCCAACTATTATGACTATCAAAGGCAATTTTAGCATCATAGCTACTGCGGCAACCGCTCCTCCTAATGCCAATGATCCAGTGTCTCCCATGAATATTGCTGCCGGAAAAGCATTATACCTTAAAAATCCTAGTAATGCCCCTACTGTAATTGCACAAAAGATTGCTATTTTATATTCTCCCATAGAAAAACTTACCAATGCAAAGAAAGTCATTACCAAAAGTGTAATTGAAGAAGCTAAACCATCTAATCCATCAGTTAAATTAACAGCATTAGTAGTAGCTGCGAAGTATAAAATTATAAATGGAATATATAAGCTTCCTAAATTCCATGACTTATTTGTAAATGGAATTATTATAGAAGTACCCACATTATTAGCTCCGTAAAAAGCCAATACACCTGATGCTATCAATAGAAGTAACATCTTTTGATAAGCTCTTAATCCCAAATTATTTTTGTGTATTATTTTAAGCATATCATCTAAAAATCCTATGGCACCAAAAGCAATAAACGCGTATAAAATCACCATGGATTTATCTTGAGGATTTCTAATAGCCATAATAATAGTTATGGTCACAGAGACTATAAATATTATTCCTCCCATAGTAGGAGTGCCTGCCTTTTTCATATGACTCTTAGGACCTTCTGCCCTTATGATTTGACCAAATTTTAATCTATGAAGCATAGGAATTAATATAGGTCCTCCAATTAAAGATACTAAAAATGCAACTAATAACCAATATATCATTACTTTCATATTTTCACCTTCTCTAGTAATTTATTATCTGAAGTTTTTCTACTACATCTTCAAATTTCATGTATCTTGAAGCTTTTACCAAAATATAATCATCTTCTTGTAAAAAATCCTTCATATATATTTCCAATTGTTGTAAATTATCAAATTGTTTAAAATTTTCTTCTCCAAAACCACTTTTAAAAGCTTCATGAAATTCGCCCAAAGAAAATAAATAATCTATCCCTTTTTCTTTAGCATATTCAGCTACCTGTTTATGGGCTTCATATGCCATATGCCCTAGTTCTCTCATAGTTCCTAGTATAGCTATCTTTCTATTGCATTTAACATTTACAAGCACATCTACAGCAGCTTTTACAGAATCAGGACTAGAATTATAACAGTCATTTATTATGGTAAACTTTTTACCTCTTATAAAATCCAATCTCATAGAAGTAGCCTCTATATTCTTAAATCCTCTAATTATCTCCTCATAGCTTACCTTTAACCCTCTAGCACAAGCAATGGCTAATAATGAATTATATACATTATGCTTGCCAATCATATCCAAAGTTATCTTTTCACTTAAATCTGAATCTTTTTCTTTAAGCTCATATGAAATTCCATCTTCATTTAATATTATATTTTCAGCCCAGTAGTGGTTATTACTATTTATTCCCACTTTAATTAAATTAAAATTCTTTTTCTCCACTGTAGACAAGAATTCATCATCACCATTTAGTATTAAAGTATTTTCATTTTGGAAAAAATCCACTATTTCCATCTTTGCTTTGAGTATGTTTTCTCTAGTTTTTAAATTTTCTATGTGAGAAATTCCTATATTCGTTATAATAGCTATGTCCGGTTTTGCCACTTCTGCAAGTCTATGAATTTCACCTAAATTACTCATGCCCATTTCTAGTACTGCTACTTCATAGCTATTATCTAGTGACATAAGCATAAGTGGAAGTCCTATTTCATTATTGAAATTACCCTTTGTTTTAAAAACTTTATATTTCCCACTTAGTGCTGCAGCTACTACATCTTTTGTTGATGTCTTTCCTGTAGATCCAGTTATGCCTACAATTTTTAAATTTAATTTCTTTCTATAATATTTACCTAAGTCTAATAGTGCTTTATATGTATTTTCTACTAATATAACAGATGTTTCTTCATTGATATTATCTTTATTAAATTTAACATCACTTACAATACAAAGATTGGCTCCTTTTTCACTAGCTTCTTCTATAAATTCATTAGCATCAAATTTTTCTCCTTTTAAAGCTATAAATATATCTCCCTTTGATAAAGTTCTAGTATCAGTATTTACTCTCGTATATTTCTGACTACTACCCTTTAAAATCACCTCTCCTTTTATAGCAACCTTTATTTCCTCTAAAGTCAATTTTTCCACTTAAAACAGCTCCTTTACTATCTCAGCTATAACTTCTCTTTCGTCAAAGTGAATAGTTCCATTTTTAAGTACTTGATAGTCTTCGTGTCCCTTTCCTGCAACTACAATAACATCACCCTTTTTTGCTATTTCCATAGCTTTTTTAATTCCTTCTCTTCTATCAGTAATAACTATATAATTATCTTTAATTATTCCAGATATTACATCTTCTATTATTTTATTAGGCTCTTCAGTTCTTGGGTTGTCTGAAGTTATTATGGCTATATCACTTAGTTCTGAGCCTATTTTACCCATTATAGGTCTTTTAGCTTTATCCCTATCTCCGCCACATCCAAATACACTTATAAGTCTTCTCTTTGTAAATTCTCTAGCAGTCTCTAGTATGTTTTGTAATCCATCTGGAGTATGTGCATAATCTACTATTACATCAAATGCTAAATTATATTTCTTAGTAACTATTTCACAGCGTCCTGGAACTTGAACCCCATTAAGTCCTCTTATAACCTTCTGTATATCTACCCCTTCATTTAAACATACGGCTGCACTACCTAGTGCATTGTATACATTATAATTTCCAGGTATCTGCAATTCTACATTTTCACAGTTACCTTTATACAAAATTTTAAATTCTACCCCTCTAGGATGCATGCTTATATGCTCTGCTTTTACGTCAGCATCTTCTTTTATTCCATAGCTTATCTTATTATTATTTGCATCTTCTATTACTTGTTTACCATAGGAATCATCTATATTCACAATAGAATTAACACTATTTTTAAACAATTCCAATTTAGCTTTATAGTAATTATCAAAAGTTTTATGAAAATCCAAATGGTCCTGAGTTAAATTTGTAAACATTCCTTGGCAAAATTCTACTCCATATACCCTGTTTAAACTTAAGGAATGTGATGATACCTCCATAACACAATACTCCACTCCATTATCTACCATTTTTTTAAATAGTTCATGTAGCTCTAATGATTCCGGTGTAGTTCTTTCAGAATGAAGTTTTTCATTTCCTATATAATTGGCTATAGTTCCTATTAATCCAACCTTATAACCTGCCTCTTCTAATATACTTTTTATCATAAAAGCAGAAGTAGTTTTTCCATTGGTACCAGTTATGCCTATTATTCTCATTTTTTCAGCAGGCCTACCATAAAAATTTGCAGAACATAAAGCTAATGCCTTTCTTCCATCTTTAACTTTTATAATAGTAGTGTCGGCTTCGTATCCTACTACATCATCTTCACACACAATAGCACTGGCACCCTTTTTAAGTACAGAGGAAATAAATTTATGTCCATCTACATTAAATCCCTTAATACAGAAGAATACATCACCTTTCTGTATCTTTCTAGAATCATACTGAATATTATTAATTTCTACACTATCATTTCCTTGCAATACGCTGTAATCTAATCCCTCTAGTAATTTTTTTAAATTCATAAAAACACTCCATTTCACTAGCAATACAAATGCTGTTGACAAACATAATAATTTTGTCAACAGCTTACTATTAATCGCCTATCACATTAAGATGTAAATTTATTAAAGTTCCCTTGGATACTTTTTGACCAGGTTTTATACTTTGCTCAGATACCAATCCCTGCCCAGTATACTGAACTTTTAAGCCTAATTCTCTTAAAATTTTAGAAGCACTTTCCTGAGTACATCCAAATAAATTAGGAACTACTACTTCCTTATTATAATTTCCACCGTTTCCACTGTAAAGTATAATTTTAGAGTTTTCTTTTATTGTATAACCTGGTTTAGGATTTATATCTTGTATATACTCTCCATCTCCCTCAATATCAGCATTTAATCCATTTTCTTTTAATACCTTTAAAGCTTCACTTTTTTTCATACCTCTTATTTCAGGAACTACTACATCCTTTAATAAGCTTTTAGCTATGTCTTCTCCAGCAGCATCTGGTTTAAATGCTAAATAATTAAAAGTATCATAAAAAACTTGCTTAGCTACTATTGTAGCTATTTGTCCTGCATAATAATTATGTGGATCTGGCTCATCTATAGATACCATAATAGATATTTTAGGATCATTAGCTGGAGCCATTCCTCCAAAAGACGATATATATTTATTATTTGCATATTTTCCATCTATAACCTTTTGTGCTGTTCCCGTTTTACCAGCTATGTGGTATCCATCTATAAAAGCTTTTCTTCCTCCCCCTTCGGAAATTACTTTTTCAAGATATCCTCTTAACTGATCTGCAACTTTCTTATCTATTATTTGATTCTCATCATATTTATCATATTCCTTATAAACTACTTCTTTGCCATCAATATTTCTAGATATTCTATTCAGCATATGAGGTCTTATCCATTTTCCACCATTAGCAATGGCATTAAAAGCTGTTAAATACTGAATACAAGACAAAGTATTTGTTTGGCCAAAAGATATGGTAGCTAAATCTGTATTTGTTATTTTTTCAGTAGCTTTTATAATTCCCAAAGCTTCTCCATTTAAATCTATACCTGTTTTTTTACCAAATCCAAAAGCCTTTATATATTTATTTAATTTTTCCGCTCCTATTTTTTCTCCTACATCCATGAACCCTACGTTACAAGAGTTTTTTAATATATCTACAAATCCTTGAGTTCCGTGACCTGTAGTTTTCCAGCAACGTATAGTCTCTTTTCCAATTCTTCTAGAACCATTACATACCACACTATAAGTACTAGGGTCAATTATATTTTCACTTAATGCAGCAGTGGCAGTAACTACTTTAAATATGGATCCTGGCTCAAAAGTATCACTTACAATTCTATTTCTCCACTTCTTTTGGAGTTCATCGTAAGAAAGATTTTCCTCCCATGGATTATTAGGATTATAATCTGGCTTATTAACCATAGCAAGTACTTCACCATTATTAGGATTCATTACTAATATTGAAACTGCCTTTGCTTTATTTACTCTTAAAGCCTCATCTGCAGCTTTTTCAGCAAAATGTTGTATCATTTGATCTATAGTTAATACTATGTCATATCCATCTATAGGTTTTTCATACTTAGATATAGAATAAGGCAAATCTTTTCTTCTACTATCTGTTTCAGAAATCTTTTTCCCTTTTGTACCCCTTAAATATTCATCATATACAAGCTCTATACCTGTCAAACCTTTTCCATCAGAATTAGTATGTCCCATAGCATGAGCTAAAAAGTTTCCATTAGGGTAATACCTTTTAGTGTCTCCTGAAATAACAACCCCTTCAATATCTAAATTTCTTACTTTATCTGCTTTCTCCTTTTCAATTCTCCTAGCTAATATAGCAGCTCCTATTTTTTTGCCATTTATGGTTTTCTTTATGGTTTTTAATACCTCTAATTCATCCATATCTAGTGCTTCTGCTAATTTTTTACTTACTTCCACCTCAGATACTTTTTTATCTTTCATATAGGCTCTTAATGTATTTAAATCCAAATCTACTCTGTATACATTGGCACTTATGGCTAATTCATTGCCATATCTATCCAATATATCTCCCCTTTTTGGGTCTATTTGCACAATGCTAGTCCATTGTGATACTGCCTTTTTTTTGTATTCTGGAGATTTATATACCATTAAATAGCAAAGTCTAGAAACTAATGCAAAAAAAACCAAAACGAAAATTAAGAACACCACTACCATTCTCTTTCGCATTATTCCTCTATCTTTATAAATTCTTTTTGCCAAACTACTACCTCCATTAGAATAACTTACTCTTAATAAATTCTATAAAAGATAATTTTTTTCCTTTGTTAATACTATCAGCTTTAGTATTTTCTTTAAAATATTTAGTTCCTAAATCACAGTAGACTGCATTACCTAAATTCGGTCTTTCCATATTTAGTTTTTCCGTAGCAATTTTTTCAATATATTTTATATTGTCGTATTTTAATAACTCAACTTTTAAATTTTCATTTTCTTTACCTATATTTGTTATTTGATTTTGTGTATCTATAACTTGTTGTCTCAAATTGCAAATATAAGCAAAACGTAACACTAAAATCATACCTATAGAAAATACCATTCCAATACCAAGTATAATTTTAAATTTGTTCTTAAGGGATTTTTCTTTTGTTTTATTTAATAATTCCAGTTCTTTTTTCTGTTGTTTTTTCCGTTCTTCTTCGTAATTTATCTCTTCTCTTTTAGGTACTAATGCCGTGCTACCATCTATATTGTTTTTATTCATCAATATCACTTTATTCACCCCTATCACATTTTAGAACTATACTTTTTTTCCAATTCTTAATTTTGCACTTCTACTTCTAGGATTATCTTCTAACTCTTCTTCTGACGCAACTATAGGTTTCCTACTTATAACTTTTAACTTAGATGTTTTACCACAAACACATATTGGAAAATCTTTAGGGCAAGTACAAGGATTCTGTAATTGATTAAATTTATTTTTTACAATTCTATCCTCCAAAGAGTGGAAAGTTATTATAGTAATTCTACCACCTTTATTTAGCCTATTTACCCCATCTTCTATTGCTTTATCCAGTATGTATAACTCTCTATTAACTTCTATTCTTATGGCTTGAAAAGTTCTTTTGGCTGGATGATGTCCTTCCCTCCTAAATTTTGCCGGAATAGACCTTTTTATAATATCCACCAATTGAAGAGTAGTTTCTATGGGCTTTTCATTTCTATTTTTTACTATATTAAAAGCAATTCTTTTTGCGAACTTTTCTTCACCATACTCTTTTATTACTCTATATAATTCTTTTTCTTCATATTCATTTATCACATTATAAGCTGAAAAATCGCTTTCTCTGTTCATTCTCATATCCAAAGGAGCATCCTGCATATAGCTAAAACCTCTTTCCCCTTCATCCAATTGATGGGAGGAAACTCCAAGATCCATTAGAATGCCATCCACTTTTTCTATGTTTAAGCTTTTAAGTATTTCTTCTATATTATAAAAATTATCATGTACATATATAACATTTTTAAAATTCTTTAGTTTCTCTCCTGCCGCCTTTAAGGCATTAGTGTCCTGATCAATACCTATAAGCTTTCCTTTTTCAGACAACCTCTTTAGTATTTCTATAGAGTGTCCACCACCTCCCAATGTACAATCCACATATATTCCATCAGGTTTAATGTCTAGCCCGTCTATTACCTCATCCAATAATACTGATATGTGTTTGAAATTCATATTTATTCTCCTTAAAATTAAATTTATATGCCAAGTTCACTCATTTGTTCCGCTATAGAATCAAAATCTATATTAGAGTTATTATATTCATCCCAATTTTCCTTGCTCCAAATTTCAATTCTAGTAGCCACACCTATACTTACTATTTCCTTATTTATCTTCCCATATTCGCATAAACTTTGGGGAATTAAAACTCTTCCTTGTTTATCAGGTGTAACTTCATTAGCTCCAGAAAAGAAAAATCTCACAAAGGTTCTAGCATTTTTATTAGTTAAAGGAAGATTTTTTAATTTTTCCTCTAACTTAGTCCATTCGTCCATAGGATATGCATAAATACACCCATCTAATCCTTTGGTGAGCACAAACTTATCCCCTAATCCTTCTCTTAACTTAGAGGGCACTATCATTCTATTTTTATTATCTATAGCATGTTGATACTCCCCTATGAACATATCCATACCTCCATGGACTACTTTACACCACTTTACTCCACTTTAAACCACTAAATATTTTATTCTATATAAAAACTTAAATTCCTTCAACTAATATAAATATTTTTTAATATTTCTTTTAGAATTATTAAAATTCTCATTACAATAAATGTTACTTTTTTTCTTCTCACAAATAGCCTCAATTCTGTTTTCCTTGAAATGAAATAAATTCTAGAGTATAATTTTACTTGACTTGTAAAGATAAAACTGTAATTAATTTAAAATTTAGAATTGTAAATTAAGAATAATTAAGATTTAATTATTCTTATATTAATGTAGGAAAGGAATGTACATAGATATGAAATTAGGAATTGTAGGATTACCAAACATAGGTAAAAGCACCTTGTTTAATGCTATTACTAAAGCCGGAGCAGAATCTGCTAACTACCCATTTTGTACCATTGAACCAAATGTAGGAGTAGTAGCAGTTCCAGATAAAAGACTTGATGTGTTAGAAGAAATGTATACTGCCAAAAAGAAAACTCATACTAGCATTGAATTCTATGATATAGCTGGTCTTGTAAAAGGTGCTAGTAAAGGCGAAGGACTTGGGAATAAATTTTTATCTCACATAAGAGAAGTTTCTTCCATAGTACATGTTGTTAGATGTTTTGAAGATGACAATATAGTACACGTAGATGGTTCTGTGGACCCTATAAGAGATATAGAAACTATAAATTTGGAGTTAATATTCGCAGATATCGAAGTTCTAGAAAGAAGACTAGATAAAGCTGTTAAATTAGCTCGTTCTGGTGATAAGAAAGCTAAAACTGAACTAGCTTTAATGGAAAGATTAAAATCTCATCTAGAGGATAATAAACCTGTGAGAACTTTAGAGTTAACTGATGATGAAAAACTCTTCGTAGATGGATTATTTCTTTTAACTTCAAAACCAGTGTTATATGTAGCTAATATATGCGAAGATGATTTAATGGAAGGAAATTTAGAAACTCCTTTAGTTAAAAAAGTTAAAGAATACGCTCAAAAGGAAAATTCTGAAGTAGTAACTATTTGTGCTCGTCTTGAAGAAGAGCTTTCAACTTTAGAGGATGAAGAAAAAATCGAAATGCTTGAAGAATATGGGCTTAAGGAACCAGGACTAAATAAATTAATTCATGCCAGCTACAAACTTCTAGGTCTTATAAGTTTCTTAACTGCTGGAGAAAAAGAAGTAAGAGCTTGGACTATAGTAAAAGGCACTAAAGCTCCAGGGGCTGCAGGCAAAATACACTCTGATATGGAAAGAGGATTTATAAGAGCTGAGATAGTGTCTTACGATAAATTAATCCAATGTGGTTCTGAAACCGCAGCCAAAGAAAAAGGTTACTACAGATTAGAAGGAAAAGATTATGTAATGCAGGATGGAGACGTAGTAGTATTTAGATTTAATGTGTAAAAAATTTAGCCTGTGAAAAAATTCTGTAAATTTCAGATAGTAAAAATCTGCCGCTCTTAAGCGGCAGATTTTTATTTCTACTTAACATATTTTTTACTCTTTCTTTTTTCCTTTTGAATATTTTTTAATTTCCTTTTGAATAGTACTTAGTATAAATTCTTTATCCCTTTCTAAAAGTATGTCTGTTGCGTCAAATATATTTTCTATACTGTATATAGAAAAATCCCCACTACTTACAGCCTCTTCAATTTCTCCTTTCAAAACTAAATTATCTACATTAGTACTAGGTATAATTACACCTTTTCCCTTTATACAATCCACTTCTTTACATACATTGAAAAATCCTTCGATTTTTTCATTAATTCCACCTACTGGTTGAACTTTTCCAAACTGATCTATTGAACCTGTCACTGCTATACTTTGTTTTATAGGTATTCTACATATGGAAGATATAATCCCAACACCTTCTGCTACAGAAGCGCTATCACCTTCTAAATACCCATATAACTGTTCAAAGCTTAAATGAAAATCTACAGGCAAAGAATCGTATCCACCTAATAAATTATTTATGAGCCCTTTTAATATATTTATAGATTTTCTGTGTATGTTGCCGCTTAACTCACTTTCTTTTTGTACGTCAAATATATTTCCATTTCCCTTGTAGCAACTACAAGTAATCCTTACAGGTTTTCCAATTTTAAAA
This sequence comes from Haloimpatiens massiliensis, assembly GCF_900184255.1. Lineage (NCBI taxonomy): Bacteria > Bacillati > Bacillota > Clostridia > Eubacteriales > Clostridiaceae > Haloimpatiens > Haloimpatiens massiliensis. The sequence continues at coordinate 994,509 of NZ_LT854640.1, forward strand.
TATTCCCCATCTATAACAGATAACCCATTAATTTGACCTATTTCGCTTTCATTTAAGTATATAAGTTGCTTTTTTTCCTTATAACTCTTCAATATATTTTTTTCTATTATTTCTTCCTTATAAACTGCTTCCAACACATCATCTCTATCTATAAATTCCTTTTCTTTTTCTTCTGCTCTATAATTTGATAAAATTACTATTTTTTTAATTTCATCCTTATCTAAATATATTTTTTTATTATTTTCAACTATCCTAGAAAGACACTTAAAAATTTCTTCTACCGCATCATTTTTTAAATTAAGAATTTCTTCATCTTTGCATATATTTTTTATATTTTTTATTACTATACCTATGGACTGATCATCTATATCTCCTATAGGATAATATTCTCCCTTAATCTTAAACAGTTTTTTAAAATCTTCATCATAACTATACAATAAATCATAGGTTTCATAATCTCCTATTAATATAACTTTGCTATTAATTGGTATGGGTTCAGGGTTTAATCCACTTAAAGATAAAATTTCTAAATATCCTCTATTATAATTAAAATCAACCTTTCCCGTAATAAGTGCCTTTTTTAAATAATAATAAGAAGCTGCATTGCTAAGCAAACTTTTTATCCTCATTATTATACAGCCTTCATTTGTTTTTAATAACGTTCCCGCTCTTATTAAATTTATATCTGTAATATAAGTTCCGTTTTTATTTTCAAATTCAATACCACCTATTAAATTTTGTACACTAGGATCTTCTTCAAATATACATTTAGGTTTTTCATTATAAGTATTATCCACTAATACATTTACAGCAAATTTCTCTAATGTTCCATTTATAATAGATTCATCATCACTATAATTTGCAGAATAATTCTCCAATACATTTTCTTCAATATCATCGCACATTTTTTCTAAAAATTTCAAAGTTTCTTCTTGTTCTTTAAATGTTCTTCTATACTTCCTTTTAATTTCATAACTTTTTTCACCATAATATAAATTGAGTATTACTTTAATTTTATCTATACTATTTTCTTCTAATTTTTTTAGTTCATCTAGTACTTCTCTAGATTTTTCTTTTAACTCTGCTATATTTTCTAATATTTCTTTTTTCCTTTCCTCATTTAATTCATCATACTCATTTTCTGTCATTTCTTTTCCATCATCTAAAGGTATAAAAGTAAAACCATTATGGACGGCCTTCATATGAAATCCCTTTTCTTTAGATATTAAAATAAGCCTTTCCACTGCATGATTTCTTTTCTCATCTATTAAATCCATAATTTCTTCTTTTTCTTTACTAGACGAATTGTTATAAAAATCAAAAGTTATATTAAAATAGAAATTTTTAATTTCTTCTACAGTTTCTTTAAGTAAACTTCCCATACCTGAACTTAAAAATATAGATTTAGGACACTTATCTATACCATCTGAAAGATAACATATATCCCTTGGTGCCTTTTTATTTTCATAAATTTCTTCAATATAACTAATTATATTTTTGACTCTTTCCTTTGAAAAATCATCTATTATATATAAGTTATATCCTTCCTTGTTTATACTAAGAGCTGTTTTTATAACCTTAAGTACATCTTTATAATCCAGATTCTTTTCTATTTCTCTTATATTTAACAAATCCAAATTTAGATTATAAACAACTTCTTTAGGAGTTAACTTTCTATACATGCTTCTTCCCCCTTAATGAACTTCTTTAGTATAATAGTATTCTTCAAAGTTTATTTTAGGAACAAAAAGGCAAAAAAAGTCTTATAAATACTTTTTTATCATAACCCTATACAAATGTACTTTTTAATATTATAATTTATAATGAAGTTGTAGCACTTATTTGCTAGTATTTTACTAAATCATTTGAAAAGGAGTAATATATTATGAGTTTTAAAGAAAAATTTGCTAAATATTATAGTGAAGCCTATTTAAAAAAGTATGGAGATAGAATTACGCAAGTTCAAGGTAATGTACTTTCTGTAAAAATATATGAAAAAAGCATACTATGGATTTTCCACAAGTTAACTGTTTCTTTAGTAGTAAAACTTGATGGCAATAGAGCTGTTGCTAAATGTACTTATAATAAAAAACGTTGGTTTAAAAAACCTGAGTTTATGAAACTATCTCAAGGTAATTCTGTAATCGTTCAAGGACTTAAGGGTAAAAAAAGTAAAAAGAATAAAAACACTAACGATAGCCTACAAGTAATAAATATTCTTAATCTTTCAACTAGACAAAGCCTTATGCCTATTGAAGGCGGAATGCCTAAGGTTCAAAAAGTAAGGAAAACAAATAGAATGAGATAAAAATAAAAAAATGGGCTTAACGCCCATTTTTTTTAGTATTACCTATAAAAATATATAGGCTGTTTATGAAAGATATTATTCCCGAGAAAAAAATCACAATAAGCCATTGACCTAAATTTAAAGCTTTAGTGTGAAATATATTTTGTAAAAAAGGTACATAAATCACAAATAATAACATAACTATAGAAATTACAACAGCTCCCAATAAATATAAATTTGTAAACAAATTTATTTCAAAAATAGAATGTTTTTCAGATCTGCATTCAAATACATGTATAAGTTGTGACATTATAAGAGTACTTAATGCCAAAGTTCTTGAAGCATCTATCCCCATACCATAATATTTACCTGCTACAAAAGAAAAGACTGTACATATACCAATTAAAGCTCCTCTTATTATTATTTTTTCACTTAATCCCCTAGAGAAAATATTTTCACCCTTTCTTCTTGGTTTTTCCATCATTATATCTTCATCTTTTGGATCTACTCCTAAAGCTATAGCCGGAAGCCCATCTGTAGCTAAATTTACAAAGAGAATTTGAATAGGTAAGAGAGGATTTTCTAAATAAAATAATGATGATAAAAACATAGTTAAAACCTCTCCTAAATTGCAGGATAAAAGATATCTTATAAACTTTCTTATATTATTATAAATAACTCTACCTTCTTCTACAGCAGCAACTATAGTGGCAAAATTATCATCTAAAAGTATCATAGCTGATGCCTCTTTGGTTACATCTGTACCTGAAATGCCCATAGATATTCCAATATCCGCTTCTTTTACTGCTGGAGCATCATTTACTCCATCTCCAGTCATAGCAACAATATGTGCTCTTTTCTTAAAAGCTCTTACTATCCTAAGCTTGTGCTTTGGAGTTACTCTAGCAAATACAGTGTATTTTTCTATACTTTTCTCTAATTCATTATCTTTTAAATTATCCAATTCTCTACCTGTTATAACCTGATCCATACTTTTACATATATCCACTTGTTTCCCTATAGCATAAGCTGTATTCTTATGATCTCCAGTAATCATAACAGGTTTAATTCCTGCAATTCTACATTTTAAGACTGCATCCTTTATTTCTCTTCTAGGTGGATCTATCATGCCTGCTATTCCAATGAATGTTAAGTCTTTTTCCATATCATTTTTACTAGAAGCTTTCTCTTTATAAGCTCCAGCTACACATCTTAAAGCTTTATAAGACATACGATCTAGTGCCTCTAAAACCTCTTTTTTATATAAATCAGTAAATACTCTTACTTCCCCATTTATCCATATATATTTACATCTATCTATTATTTTTTCAGGGGCTCCTTTTACATAGGAATTGTATTTGACCCCCTCCTTAACCAGTACTGACATCATTTTTCTATCAGAATCAAATGGTATTTCCTGTACTTTATCTACCTGCGTTAAGAACTCCTTAACTTCTTTCAAATCTCTAAAATAAGCTTCTATAAGCGCATATTCTGTGGGGCTACCCAAAACGCCATCTTTTAACCGTTCATTTCTAAAATTAAAATTACAGTCATTACAATATGTAAAAGCCTTTTTAAGCTGACTGTTTTTAGGTATATCCTCTTCATCTAAATTATATATTTTTCCATTAAAAAATACAGCTTTTACAGTCATTTTATTTTCTGTTAAAGTCCCAGTTTTATCACTACATATGACAGAAGTACATCCTAATGTCTCTACTGCAGGTAGTTTTCTTATTAATGCTTTTCTCTTTAGCATTTTAGAAACTCCTAAAGCCAGTGACACTGTAACTATAGCTGGCAACCCCTCTGGTATAGCTGCCACCGCAAGACTAACGCCTAATAAAAACATTCCATAAGCATCTTGCCCTCTTAAGATTCCCATTATAGTAACCACTGCACATACTACAATGCATATAACAACTAATATTTTTCCTAAATGAGCGAGTTTTTCCTTTAAAGGCGATTTTTCTCCTTCTATATCATCTAGCATATTAGCTATTTTACCCATTTCTGTAACCATACCTGTACATATTACTTTAGCTAATGCTTTTCCTGTTAAAACTATAGTACCCATATATAAATTTTTATTTTTACCACTGTCACTTTTTTCAACTCCAACAGATTCTCCCGTTAAAAGTGATTCATCTATCATTACATTATTACTATTTATAAGTTCACAGTCTGCCGGAATTCTATCTCCACTTTCTAAAATAATAATATCCCCTGGCACTAACTCTTCTGCATTTATAACCTTAAGCTTTCCATTTCTTTTAACCTTAGCTGTAGGCGCTGCTAATTTTTTTAATGCTTCTAAAGACTTTTCAGTCTTATACTCTTGTATGAAACCTAATATTGCATTCATAACTACAATTATTAATATAGTTATAGCATCTGCTTTTTCATTCATAAATCCTGAAATAATCGTTGCACCTATAAGAACCCATATTATAAAATCATTAAACTGCTCTAAAAATATTTTTATTGCTGAAACTTTTTTACCATTACTTAATCTATTTAAACCGTATTTTTTCACCCTTCTACTTGCTTCTTCTTCTGTAAGTCCTTCCAGCACTCTCGTTTCATTTACCATACCTCATACCTCCTTAGCCGCCCTGAACTTTATTAAATATTTAATCAGCTTTTTCTATAGTAATTATATGTGGACAACTCTTTATATAGAACATTTTTATTCTAAGTTGACAATGCTCTAAATAGGTGAGTATAATATATCATTATACAAACTAAAGATATGGAGGTTATACCCATGAAAGATGCAGTTTACATAACTGGTCATAAAAATCCAGATAGCGATTCTATTTGTTCTGCTATAGCTTATGCAGAATTTAAGAATAAAACCAGTTCACTTAAAGCAATTCCTGTAAGGCTAGGTGAATTAAATAGAGAAACTAAATTTATAATGAACTATTTTAATATGGAAATTCCTGAACTTATTGAAACTGTCAAAACTCAAGTGTCTGACTTAGATATAGACAATACAGTTCCTATCTCTCCTGACACTTCTCTAAAAATGGCTTGGAATATGATGAAAAAATATGGAGTAAAAACGCTTCCTGTAGTAGATGAGAACGATTCGCTATTAGGTATAGTTTCTCTTTCTAACTTAACTTCTAACTATATGGACGTATGGGATAATTACATATTATCTAAAAGTGGAACTAAAATACAAAATATATTAGACACCCTTTGTGCAAAACAAGTTTATATGCATAATGAAAACCCAAAATTAAAGGGCAAAATAATAGTTGCAGCTCTAGATGCAACTGAAATAAAAAATCTAGTAGAAACTGGTGATATAGTTATTTGTGGCAATAGAGAAGACTCTCAGCTAAGTGCCATCGAAAACGGTGCTTCCATACTAATTATAACTGGTAATCATTCAGTTAAAGAAAATATTATACAAATGGCTAAAAACAAAAAAACATCTATAATATCAACCCCATTTGACACTTTCACAGCATCTAGACTTATAATTCAAAGTATACCTGTTAAGCATGTTATGACATCTGAAAAAATAACAGGATTTAGTACAGATGACTTTGTAGATGAAATAAGAGAAATAATGTTAGAAACTAGATATAGAAGTTATCCTGTAACAAATAAAAATAATAAAGTTATAGGTACCATATCAAGGTATCATTTAATATCTAAAAACAGAAAAAAAGTAATCATAATGGATCATAATGAAAAATCTCAATCTGTTCACGGACTTGAAGATGCTGAAGTTTTAGAAATAATAGATCATCATAGAATTGCAGACATACAAACAGGTCTTCCTATATATTTTAGAAATGAACCTGTAGGAAGCACTTCTACTATTGTAGCTTCAATGTTTTTTGAAAATGGCATAAGACCTTCTAAAAAGGTAGCTGGTATTTTATGTGCTGCTATAATATCTGACACACTACTATTGAAATCCCCTACTTCCACCTCCATAGATAAACTCATGTTAAACCGTTTATCAGATATAGCTAATATAGATATAGAGGATTTTGCAAAAGAAATGTTTAAGGCAGGAACTTCACTAGAAGGAAAAACTCCTAAAGAAATATTTAGTCAAGATTTTAAAGTATTTTCTATAAAAGATTACAAAATAGGCGTTTCTCAAGTAGGTACCATGTATATGGAAAGTTTTTTACCTGTAAAAGATGATATACTAGCACTAATGAATAATGTATGCAAAGATAAAAACTTTAATTTAGTTATATTAATGGTTACTGATATTTTAAATGGTGGCTCAGAACTTCTAGTAGTAGGCGAAGACAGTGATATAGTTGAACGGGCCTTTAATGTAAAATTAGACGGTCCATCTATATATCTTCCAGATGTGCTATCTAGAAAAAAACAAATTATACCCCCTTTAACATCAGCTATAAATTCACTTAAATAGTTGATGTTGTAGCATTCAATTACAAAAGCTTATTCTAGTATAATAATTCCATACCAAAAATATAGAACCTAGCACTAATAACATGGTGCTAGGTCTTATATAATAATTCTCATTATATTAGCAAAACTATTTGCTTTTAAACAGCTTTCTAAACTATAAACCATATCTATCTTTTAAGATTATTCGCCATTCCCCACATTTCATCTGCAGTTCTTAGTGCACTAGAATTCAATTGAAATGCCCTTTGAGTCATAATAAGATCACTCATTTCTTCTTCCATTCTAACATTAGAAAATTCTAAATACCCCTGAAGTAAATCACAGTCGTTACTTTTTAAAATTTCTACATTTCCGTCAGAAGGTACATATAAATTTTCTCCTACAGATTTAAATGCATCATCTCCAACAGCATAATAAACACCTATATTACCTATCTTTGTGCTTTTTCCGTCTTCAAGATTTACATACACTTCACCCTTTTCATTTACAGCAAAATTATCTCTTGTAAATCTTATATTTCCATTTATTTCTCTTCCATTTTCATCTGTTATACTAACTAAGTTTCCACTTCCATCCACTAGTTTTCCCTCAGTATTTACTTGAAAACTACCATTTCTAGTGTAAGCAACAGAATTATCTTGCAAATATACTTTGAAGAACCCTTGTCCATCTATAGCAAAATCTGTTTTATTACCCGTTTGATTTAATACGCCTTGCCTTTTACTCCTAATTATACCTGTATTTCTTACCCCTGTACCTACCTGTAAATTTCTACTACCTGTTGACACTGGATATCCTTTTCTATCTAAAGACTCTTGCAATAAGTCCTGAAAACCTACATCTACCTTTTTATAACCTACAGTATTTACATTTGTCATATTATTAGATATTATTTCTAATTTATTTTGCATAGAATTCATAGCTGTTCTAGAATTCCAAAACATTCTAAGCATAAAAATCCCCTCCATAAACTAAACTAGTCTCCAACCACTAATACGCAATTCACAATTTTTATTAATTTTTAATTTACACTACGTACTAGGACTTGATAAAACAGTAATGGCTTGGTATCTATTCTTAATTCTAATTCTCAACTATAAACTCTAAATTATCTAACTTCTCCAACTCCACTTATAAGTTTTCCTAAAGTATCGTCCATAGTTTGTACTACTTTTTGATTTGACTCAAAGTTTCTCATAACCGTCATCATATCTATCATTTCATTTATAATATTAACATTTGATTTCTCAACGCATTCCTGTTTTACATGAGTATTTATAAATGTAGGATTTTTATCTGATGAATAAAGATTATCTCCTATCTTCTTTATTTCACCCTCATTAAATCCTGCAAAGGCAAATCTATAAGCATTCCTTTCATTTAACTTTATATTTCCTAGTGAATCACATGCAATTTTATCATTTCCAACTTTAATAGGTTCTAAATTATTATTTTCATTGAAGCCCAAAACCTTATATCCATTAGAATTAACTAAATTTCCTTGTATATCTACTCTAAAGCTACCATCTCTAGTGTACAACACCTTTCCCTTTTCATCTTGTACTGCAAAAAATCCTTGTCCATCTATAGCAAAATCTGTTTTATTGTTAGTTTCTACAATAGTTCCTTGGGTAAATTTTACTATTACATCGTCTATTTTACTTCCTAGAGATAAATTACCCAATTTTTGTTTAACATTCCTACCATTTATGACTTTGTCATAATTTATCATTGCTGCTTCCTTAAAATCTTTAAACCTAAGATCTTCTTTTTTATATCCATTAGTATTTGCATTAGCTAAATTATTTGTAATTGATTGTTGTTTAGCTTCTTCAGTTATAAGTCCCGATACTGCAGTGTATAATCCTCTAATCATGTTACTTACTTCCTTTCTTATTATTTATAACTCTCATCTCTTCTGGATATTCCATTCCCATACTTCTCGCTTTTTGTTCTATAATTGATTTCTCATAACTTGTATTTTTTCTTCCTCCAACCATTAAAAGAGTAGATATGATCATTCCTATACCAATTCCAATAAGCAGTTTTCTATCACATAAAAAATTTAAAATACTCTTTATTTTATATATAAATCTTTTATTAATAGTGCTTCCCCCTTACTTATATTTAATTTCTGTGCCACCTGATCTATGGTAAATCCCTTCCTTAGAAGTTCCTCCATTTCTAAAACTCTTATGCTTTTATTTCTATTGTTTGTTTCTTTTTCCTCTTTTTTTTCAAAATTATTCTCTGCTTTATTGCCCTCAATTACAACTTCACTTACATTATCTATTTTTGCTTTAAGTTTTGACTTAGAATTCTTTGCTTTTTCTTTATAATATTTCATGTGAGGGCCAATATTTTCTATACTAACACTATTATTATATTCGAGTTTTTTTCTTAATTCTTCAATATCTTTTTCTAATTTATCTATTTCTTCTTTAAATTCACTTCTCAATCTAAATAATTCTACTTCATATTCTTTAGTATTATTTTCTTTCTTTAAAAGTATATTATCAAAACTATTTTTTTCTTTCTTCATGGCACCTAAATTTAAAACTATTAACATTACTCCTATTAAAATTAAAAACAACCACATAAGATCACTCCAAATATTATAGTTCTATTTTCTTTAAATTAAAAATATATATTCAAATACAGTACTTAAGTTTTTTTAACATATTTCTTATGTTTAAAATTGCTCTACTATGTAATTGGCACACTCTAGATTCAGAAACTCCCAAAATCTCTCCGATTTGTTTTAATGTAAGTCTTTCATAATAATAAAGTGATATAATAGTCTTATCTTTCTCTCCTAGCATTGTTATGGCTTTAGTTAAATACTGTATTTGTTCCTTTTTTTCAAAACTATCTATTGGATTGGGGCTATTTTCATCTTCTATAGCATTTTTTAGAGGAATTTCATCCTCCTTTGAAAATATAAGTTCCTCTAAAGATACCAATGATATGTAATTTATATAATTTTCTATTTCACCTAGTTCTTTTAAAGATAGATTAAGTTCTTTGCTTATTTCCTCTTTACTAGGTTCCCTACAATAATTATTTTGTAATTTTTCCACTGCCGAATTATATCTATTTAGCTTGTCCATAGCACCTTTAGATATAGGACTGTTTCTTCTTATTTCATCAATCATTGACCCTCTTATCCTAATAGATGCATAAGTAGAAAATTTCATTCCTTTGGTTTCATCAAATTTTTTCATAGCATCCATAAGACCTAACAGACCATAACTCACTAAGTCTTCATATTCTATATACTTAGTTTTTCCAATTATAACCCTCGAAGCTATGTATTTCACTAGAGGAATATATTTTTTTATTATTTCTTCTCTATTATTAGTGGCTATAGCCATTTCATTGTCCTCCTTTATCTTTTCAATGCTCTTTTCCTCTGCTGTCTCATTATTTCGAAAACATATTTTATTAACTTTTCTCTGGAAGATTCTTGAACATAAGAAAAAGAAACCCCATATACATATAAATTATTTTCCTTTTCATCTTCTCTAACCACTTTACAAATTAAATTCATTTCTTCCCCATATATAGGCAATCTCAAAAATACCTTATTGCCATACTCTAATTTCTCATTTACTTTTAATTTACAACCTCCGCCACTTAAATCAGCTATAATTGCTTTTTGTAATTTATCTTTATTATTTATAAAAAATATTTCTAAATCATTATTTTTAGGTTCTTTTTCCACTAAAGTATAATAGGCATCTAATACATGTTCTATTCTTACATAATTTCTTCTTTGAATTTTTTCATAATATGCTGGTTTTTCTATAACTATAATAGGTACCTTTCCAGTTTCTCGTCTTAAAACTTTACTTTTAAAATAGTACAGTTCCTTTTCATTGTAGTACACTGCCTCTATAAAATCCTCTTCTCTTAAAAATAAATATGAACCTTGTCTTACAGGAATACTTATAGAAATACAATCATCACTTACATCTTGCACATTACTAGAGTAATCGCCATCCTCACCTATTATTTTAATTTTATTATTTAGCTTAATCTCTAGTTTCTTCATTCGCCTACCTCCCAACTTTAAGAAAAAATATTAAAAATCTTCTTAAACAGTCCTTGAATACCTATAGAATTTGGTTTATTTACTTCTCCAGTTAATTTACATGCTATATTTTTTATATCTCTACTGACTTCACTATCGGGATAATTAACTATAAACGGTTTTTGCTCTCTCACAGATTGAATTAAAGCCCTGTCCTCTGAAACCTTTCCAAGATACTCTACATCTATATTCAAAAACTTTTTTACAGCGTTGTCAAACTTTCCAAAGGTTATTTCTCCTTCTCTTTCCTTTATAACTCTATTTACTATAATATTTCCTTTAGGTTTCAACTGAAACTTAGCTATAGCTTTCATTAAACTATAAGCATCAGTTAAGGCTGTAGGTTCCGGAGTAGTTATCACTATAAGCTCATCACACACCGCCACAAATCCTAAAACAGTCCTATTAATACCTGCTCCTGTATCCATAAGTATGTAATCAAATCCATTTAATGAGCTTATTTTGTTTAACAATTCTTCTCTTTGATAATTTGTAAGCTCCTCTATCTTAGATATGCCAGTTCCTCCTGGAAGAAGTTTTACTCCATAAGGTCCTTCTATTAAAATATCTTCTATTTCTACATCATCAAATATGGTATCAAACACAGTATACTTAGGTAAAAAACCCATTAATATATCGTCATTTCCCATTCCTATATCTGCATCTAAAATAAGCACTTTTTTTCCCATCTTTTGAAGAGCTATGGATAAGTTCACCACTATATTACTTTTACCCACTCCGCCTTTTCCAGAAGTTATAGTTATTATTCTAGTTTTCTCCATAGTACTATTTTCCCTATCATTTTCTTTATTTTTCATTAATGTCATTTGTCGCAGTCTCTCAGCTTGGTCTAACATACACTATCCTCTCCTAATACTAGTCTACATATGGAAGGCGAATCTAATTTTTTTATGTCATCTGGTACATTTTGACCGGTAGTTACAAAATTTATATCTTTATTTCCATGATAAAGTATACTTAAAATAGAGCCATAGGAAATTGTTTCATCTAATTTAGTTATTATAATATGATTAAAATTCAGCTTTTTGTATCCTTCTACTATAGTAGAAATATCTTTATTTTTAGTAGTAGCGCTTATAACTAGATTTATACTTTCCGTATTTACCTTATCAACAAACGCTCTAAGCTGAGAAATTTGCATAGAATTTTTACTACTTCTTCCTGTAGTGTCTATAAGTATAACATCACAGTCTTTCATGGAATTCACTGTTTCCTCCATGTCATTTATATCAAAAACTACTTTGAAAGGTATATCCATAATTTCAGCATAAGTCTTAAGCTGTTCTACTGCACCTATTCTATAAGTATCTACAGTTATTAAACCTACTTTTTTATTTTCAACTAAAGAAAGTCTTCCTGCTAACTTAGCTATAGTAGTAGTTTTTCCTACTCCTGTAGGTCCCACAAAAACTATTGGCCCATTCATATCCACCTGAGAAACTTTAATCTTCTTCTCTAAAACTTTTTTAAGTTTTTCTTCTAAGGAAAGATCTTCTTCCATTATATTAACTTCTTCCATTATATCCTCTATAAGTGCTGGTTCTAAATCTAAATCCTCTAGCTTTTCATATAGCGGATCTTTCTTATATTCATCTTTACTATTACTTACTAAACTATTTAATAAACTTTTCATCTGACCCATTTCATCTAAAAGTTTATTAGTTTCTAACTGTTCTTTTACATTCTCTTTTTTTTCATATACACCAGACTGTTTTATTGGGATTTCCATTTTTTCTGTGTAATCTTTTTTTTCCTCTACATTAGCATCATTAACTGCTCTTTTTATGGCCTCCAAGCTATTTATCAAAACATCATCATTAGAAAACGAATTATTTTTTTCTTTTTCGCTATCTACAGCTGCAGTAACCTGAATCAACTTTTTAGAAAAAAAGCCCTTGATACCGGGCTGTCTCACTTTAATTTGGTTTATTATTACTGCCCCTTCACCTAATTCATATCGTATTTTTGAAACTGCCTCATTCATATCTTTTACAATGAACTTTTTTACTTTCATTATAGAGTCACAACCCCTTCTGTTCTAATCTCCACATCATTAGGTATTTCATTTAAAGATAAAATAGTTATGTTTGGAAAAACTAATTCTGTAAGTCTTCTAAACGCTGGCCTAATTTTAGGTGATACTAGAAATACTGGCTGATTATCGTTAAAATAAACATTGTCTAAAATATTTTTCATAGAATTAAATATTTTTTGAGTAATTTCAGGTTCCACTGCTGGGAAAGAACCCTGCACAGATTTTTGTATGCTGTTTCCTATCAAATCCTCTATTTTTGGGTCCAATGTAGCTACAATTATTGATCTATTTTCATCCAATAAAGGATTGCATATACTTCTACCTAAAGCCATTCTCACATACTCTGTTAAAACTTCTATATCTTTAGTATTAATTGAATAATCTGCTAAAGTTTCTAATATAGTTACCATATCTCTTATAGTAACCTTTTCTCTAAGTAAATTTTGAAGAATCTTCTGAACTTCACCTAATGTCATTAGATCCGGTATTAATTCCTCTACTACCGCATTATATTTTTCTTTTAGTGAATCTACTATCATCTTAGTTTCTTGTCTTCCTAAAAGCTCATACGCATGAGTTTTTATAGTTTCCGTTAAATGTGTAACCATCACAGTGGTAGGATCCACCACTGTGAATCCATTTATTTCTGCATCTTCCTTTTGATCTTTATTTATCCAAACTGCTGGGAGTCCAAAAGTAGGCTCAACAGTTCTTATACCTGGCAAATCTATACTTTCACTGGTAGGATCCATACATAATAGCATACTAGGCATTACTTCACCTTTTGCTATGACTGTACCCCTTATTTTAACAGTGTACTCATCTGTATTTATCTGAAGATTATCTCTTATTCTTATAGGTTGTACCACTATTCCCATTTCTATAGCACATTGTCTTCTCACAGAAGCTATTCTTTGAAGCAAATCCCCTCCTGTGGCTTCATCTGCTAAAGGAATAAGTCCATATCCTATTTCTATCTCCATAGGTTCCACTTGTATTAATGTGGATACATTTTCCGGTTCTCTATTTTCAGTTTCTATAATTTCTTGCTGCTCTGTTTCTATTTGCTGAACCATTTTTTCCTTTTCATCTTTATAAAGGAAATATGCACCAGCAGCTAAACATATAGCTAGAATCAAGAAAGGAAGCCAAGGCATTCCTGGTACAAAAGCTAAAAATAACATTACAGCAGAAGCTATTGCAAGTACCTTAGGAAATTTAGTAAGCTGTGATGTAACTAGCGAACCAAAGTTTGTATCACTAGCTGATCTGGTTACTAATATACCAGAAGCAGTAGATATTAAAATGGAAGGAATTTGGCTTACAAGACCATCACCAACAGTTAACCTAACATAAGTTTTGGCAGCTTCTCCTGCAGCCATGTTTTCTACCAAAACTCCTATTATTATTCCAACTATTATGTTTATTATTGTAATAACTATACCTGCTATAGCATCACCTTTTACAAATTTAGAAGCACCATCCATAGCTCCATAAAAATCTGCTTCCATTTGAAGCTTTTTTCTTCTTTCCTTTGCCTGTGCTTCTGTGATAAGACCAGCATTTAAATCTGCATCTACGCTCATTTGCTTTCCTGGCATAGCATCTAATGTAAATCTAGCTGAAACTTCTGATACTCTTCCTGCACCATTAGTAATTACTACAAATTGAATTATTATAAGTATTAGAAATATAGTTATTCCAACTATATAGTTATTTCCTGTTACAAAACTTCCAAAAGCTTCTATTATCTTACCTGCATCATGCTGGCTAAGTATTAACCTTGTAGAGGATATATTAAGTCCTAACCTAAATAAAGTTGTCACAAGAAGCAATGTTGGAAAAGATGAAAATTGAAGCACTTCTGTGGTAAACATAGTCAAAAGTATTATTACTGAAGCAATAGTTATATTAACAGCTATGAGTATATCCAAAACCCAAGTGGGCAAAGGTATTATCATCATAAGCACTATAGCCATAACTCCAAATGCTACGATTACATCTATATTCTTTTTTAAATTACCATTTAATAATCTTCGCTGCTCCAAACCGCTACACCCTTTCTTTTAATCCACAGTCTACACTCTCTAATTCTAAATATTATTAGATTAAAGAATGGAAATATCAAATTTTAAATATTAAACATTTCTTATGTCTCATTTGATATTTAATATTTCTTCCTTAATATTTATTTTTTTGCTTTTTTAGTTTATATACAATAGCTAATACTTCTGCTACTCCTTCATACATTTCTACGGGAATTTGTGAATCTATCTCAACCTCCTTATACATAAGTCTTGCTAGAGGTTTATTTTCAACAATAGGTATTTCATATTCTCTTGCAATTTCTTTTATTTTTGCAGCTACCTCACCTTGACCTTTTGCTACTACTACTGGAGCACTTTGTCCTTCTTCATATTTCAAAGCCACTGATATATGCGTTGGATTTGTGACTATAACAGTAGCATCTGGTACGCTTTGCATCATTCTTTTAGAAGCCATCTCTCTTTGCATCTGCTTAATTTTTCCTTTTATTTGAGGATCTCCTTCATCTTGCTTAAACTCCTCTTTTATCTCCTGCTTAGTCATTCTTAATTCTTTATTGTACTGACGCTTTTGATATATAAAGTCCATAAGTGAAATAGCAATCATTACTAAAGTTACTTTCTGAAAAATTTCTACCACCAATTTTTTTATAGCGGGTGGAATGTAATTGATTCCTGAATAACCTAAATTCAAGATATAACCATAATTTTTCATTAAATACTTGTAACCCACAAAGGCTACTACAAAAATCATAGCTAAATCTTTAAAAAGTTCTACTAAAGTTCTCATGGAAAATATTCTTTTTAAACCACTGAGAGGGTTCAATTTTTTCAAATCTGGTTTTATGGTTTCTTTTGTAAAAAGAAAACCACTCTGTATAAAATTAGCTATAATTCCCATTATTGCAATAGGTATTGCTACAGGTAATATAACTAAAGCCGCTCTTACCATTACAGTAAGTAAAATAAATTGCATATTATTAGAATCTATATGCATATTAATATAGTTATTTAAAAAAGCTACCATATCTTCTCTTAAACTATTTAATATAAAATCTCCTAATGCGACCAATACTATGGTAGATGCTAATAGTGTAAATGTTAAACCTAGTTCTTTACTCTTTGCTACTTGTCCTTTTTTTCTAGCATCTTTTTTCTTTTTAGGAGTAGCTTCTTCCGTTTTATCCTCTGAGGTAAATATTACAATTACAGGCGCTATGCTTATAATTCTTCGCATTATCAACGGTATTTTATCAAAAGACTCTACTATAAAATGAATTAAAGTAGGTATAGCTATGGATATGGCCATTAATCCCACCAATATTTTTATAGGTAGTCCTAATATCATAACGTTTAATTGAGGAACTGTTCTTCCTACTAAAGCTAGTGTTAAGTCTGTAATAATTATAACGAGTATAATAGGGAGAGCGATTTTAAATCCTATAGTAAAAAAGTCTATAAAACCTTTTATAACCATCATGGAAGACTCATCTGTAAGTAAGAGTTTGCCTAAACTCCCTACAGTAAAACTTTCTGATAGAGTTCTTATTAATATGTGGTGACCATCCACTAAAAAAAACAATATTACAGAAAGCCAATACATTAAATTACTAAGCACTGTTACATTACTTCCTGTTTGAGGATCAAACATATTCATCATAGCAAAACCTATTTGAACATCTATAAGTTGTCCCGCAAAGCTAATACTAAAAAAACAAAATCTAACTATGTATCCTAGCATTAATCCTGTTAAAATTTCATTTAAGCAATAAAACATAAGAGTTGCCCCACTGTCTACCCCTGCTAAAGCGGAATAATTTACTGTGGAAACAAGAACATAAGCTAATATAGCACAAAATCCTATAGTTAAAGCTTTAGGTGCACCCTTAGGGAAAAAAATAGGTGATGCTATAAATAACGATGTAATCCTTAAAAATATAAGTAAAAATGCTGTAAAATATGCTACGTTTAACAAAATGCCTCACCTACTGAATTAAATTTGCAATAATATCAAAAATTCTTCTAGTAAATCCATTCATTACATGCATCATCCAAGGAGCTGTTATAAGTCCTACTATTGCCACTGCAATTAGTTTAGGTACAAAAGTTAAAGTTTGCTCTTGTACTTGAGTAGTTGCCTGTAAAATACTAACAAATAGCCCTACCAGTATTCCTGTAATTAAAATAGGTGCTGATAAAGTTAATGCTGTTGAAATAGCATCCTTCATAACTGAAATAACCATATTCTCTGTCAATTAACTCACCTCATCTAAAACTTAATATTAATGATTTTACAATTAGATACCATCCATCTACCATTACAAAAAGTAATAACTTAAAGGGCATTGATATCATAACTGGTGGTAACATAAACATTCCCATTGACATAAGTATACTTGCCACTACTAAATCTATTATCAAAAATGGTATGTACAATAGAAAACCTATTTCAAAGGCTCTTTTTAACTCACTTATAGTAAAAGCAGGTATTATAGCATGTAAAGGTAAATCTTTAAGTTCCACTTTTTCATCAATTTTTGCTGTTTCTTTAAATAATTGTAAATCCTTTTTTCTAGTCTGTTTTAACATGAAATCTTTTAAGGGTTTTGTTCCTTTGTCCATAGCTTCCTGCTGGGTAATACTGCCCTTTAAATAGGGCTGTATAGCTTCTGAATTTATCTTTCCTACAGTAGGTGCCATTATAAATACAGTTAAAAACAGCGCTAATCCTATAATAACTTGGCTAGGTATAGATTGCTGAGCTCCTAAAGCACTCTTTAAGAAGGAAAAAACCACTACTATTCTTACAAAACTAGTCATCATTATTATAAAAGAAGGCAATAATGTAAGAATTGTAAACATTATTAGTATCTTAATATTGTCTACATATTCCTTAGGCGTGTCAGCTCCATCTACAGAAAAGTTCACCTTAGGCACTGGAATATTGGTATTAGATGCTGCATATGCCCTGCTTCCAGAAAAAATCCACAAGCATGTTATAAATAAAATCACAAATGTGATAATTTTAGTATTTTTTTTCATATCATTCTTTCCTCTTCTTAAATCTTCCGTAAAATTCTTTTAAGTCTTTATATTGAGGTATTTTTTTGCCTTTCTCAATCTCTAAAAGTTCTTCCTCTGAAACAGGCATAAGTATTTCTATACCTTTATTAGTATTAGAAATAACATACCCTTTTTGTCCAATTTTCACCACCAAGATACTGTTATCTTTAGATAGTTGAACTCTTTCAAAAATCTTTATGTATTTGCCATTTTGCATATTTCCGATTTTACTTCCACCATATTTTAAAACTAAATATATGCTTAAAAGTATAAAAGGGAAAAAACATATAAGCTTTATTATCATCATGAAAAATTCTTTGTCCATTTTGAATCTTCCTTACTGAATTATTATGTTATCAAAATTAACATTCATTATTTCACCCTTGTACAATTTAGAGTTAATTTTATCTAAAAGCTCTTTTTTTAATTTTTCTACTCCCTTAACATCTAGTTCTGTACTTTTTTTACTCATCAACTCTAAATTAACTGCATCTCTTAAGGTAGATTTTCTTTCTTCAACTTCTTTAGCTAATTTCTTATTTTTCTTAGGATAGGATATATAAATATTTAACTTTATATAACTTTTTGAATTTTCATCAGCTAAATTCACTGTAAATTCTCCTAATTGAAAGAAACTCTCTTCAACCAAAGGAGCCTTTTTTGTTTCTCCGGTATTTACTGCCATAGATGCGGAAGCATTTTTAGTGGCAATATAATAGCCTCCAAAAGCAAAACCTCCTGCAACTATTAAAAATAAAATAACAATAATAAACTTCTTTCCCTTACCAGTACCTTTATCTTTTTCTTTATCTTTCATTTTATTTTGCCTCTCCTTTTTTACTATCAGTAGTTGTTGTATCTTCTATAATTATATTTACTCTTCTATTTTTTGCTCTGTTTCCATCATTATTATTAGGCACTATAGGCCTGTACTCCCCATATCCTGCAGCAGTAAATCTATCAGGGTCCATTTTACTTACTTCCACAAAATATTTAAGTACATTTACAGCTCTAGCAGTAGACAATTCCCAGTTACTTGGATACCTATAATTGCTTATAGGCATATTGTCCGTATGCCCTTCCACAATAACATGACTTTTAGGAAACTTTTGCAAAATAGTACTTATCATATTTAATACTTCTGAACTATTTTCTTTTACTTCACCTTTTCCTATATCAAATAATACATTTTCCCTAAGTCTTAAAACTACTCCCTTTGGATCCTTAAGAACTTCAATTTTATCTTTCATTTTATTTTCTTTTACATATTTAGATACTTCTTCATACATAGATTTTTTATTAGCAGATTCATTTTGCCCATCAGATACCATAGGTTCACCAACTATAGGTACTTCACCTGATGAACTTTGATAATCCAAAATGGAATTACTTCCTGTACCAGAAAGAACACTTTGCAAAGAGCTAGCTATTTGTCTGAATTTGTTTGCATCTACAGTAGACATAGAATATAAAAGAACAAAGAAAGTAAGTAAAAGGGTAATAGTATCTGAATAGGTAGTTAACCATTCCTCTCCTGTTAACCCTGAACCTCCATTTTTCTTTTTTCTAGACATTTGACAATACCTCATCTCCTGAAACTTGAGTTTCATTAAACTTTATTCTTTCCTCTGGTGATAAATAAGAAACTAATTTTTCTTGTACAATTCTTGGGTTTACACCAGATTGAATAGCTAAAACACCTTCAAGCATCATTTCTCTGCTTGCAACTTCTATGTCTGTTTTATAATTTAAATTAGCTGCTATAGGATTAAAAATTAAATTAGCCATTATAGAACCATAAAATGTAGTAATAAGGGCCTTAGACATGCCTGAAGCTAGTGAAGATGAATCACTTAAATTAGCAAGCATCTGTATAAGACCTATTAATGTTCCTATCATACCAAAAGCTGGTGCATAAGCTGCCCATGCCTTAAACATATCTGCTCCTTGCCTATGTCTTCTTTCCATTTCATCTATTTCTAATTCCATAACTTCTCTTATAGTTTCTGGCTCTATACCATCTATAACCATTTGAAGACCTTTTTTTAAGAAATTATCATCTATCTCTGTAATTCCATCCTCCAATGATAAAAGACCTTCTCTTCTAGCCTTTCTAGATAAATTTATAAATTCTCCTATAATCTCGCCACTCTCCATAGTATGTTCTTTATAGGCCTCTGTGTTTACTTTAATCATCTTTTTTAATTGTGCAATGGGATAGTTAATTAATAAAGCTGCAAAAGAACCTCCTAATGTTATAAATATAGAACCTGCATCAAAGAAAGTCATCATCTTTTTAGCTAAAGAACCACTTCCACCTGTAATCATTCCAAAAAGAACACATAGAACACCTGCTAACATACCTATGCCTGTCATTATGTCTTGCTTCTTCATAATAATGCCTCCTACAAATCACCTGAAAATATCTTTCTTTTGTATTTTATTACTTCATTAACAACAGAATCCACACTTTCTAATACAATATACTTCTTACCATTAATAAGGGTAATAAGAGTCTCTGGAACTTCTTCTATTTCTTGAATATGTTCCGCATTTAATATAAATTTCTTATGGGTCATTTTTGTAAGTTGAATCATTAAAACACACCCCCTTTTTTTTAGTGGACTAGGGGGCTAGAGGGCTAGTGGGCTAAGATTAGTTTGCTAATCAAACTAATCCCAAATCCCCAATGGCTAATCCCTGCTCCCTAGCAACCTAAACTAATTAAAATACTTTTTATTTTAGTATTATTATCTCTTTAAATTAATAATATCTTGTAGTATCTCATCTCCTGTAGTTATCATTTTACCACTGGCTTGAAAAGCTCTACTAGCTACTATCATATCTGTAAATTGTTCTGCTAAGTCTATATTTGACATTTCTAACATTCCCTGCATCATATCTCCATAGCCATCACTATTATCTATCATTGGATTACTGCCTATTCCACTTCTTATATTAGGTTCTCCAGAGTTAGCAGTATTTTGATACATATTTTTACCTAATTTTTTTAACCCACTTGTATTTCTAAAGCTAGCCATGGCTATTTGTCCAAGAGCTGAAACCTTACCATCATCAAGAGTAGCTTTTATGACACCATCTTTTTCTATAGAGAAACTAGTTACTTTTTTGTCTCCTTCTGATGATAAAACATATGACCAACTATATTTCTTTTGTTCATCAGTTATTGCTGGAGTTGATGTATCTGATGGTAATTTACTTACATCTATATTTAATTTAGTATCTCCCAGTATTTTACACAATCCTTCATCTTTTGCAGCATTTGTTATATCTGTTTTATTATTAAACTCTTCTGCTTTCCCATAATTTTTTCCATTTACAAATACATTAAAGGTACCTTTTGAAGGATCTGCAGAATCCTTTACCCATTTAATCTCTATTTTTGCATCTTGTGTCCCTTTATACTTGTTATCCCCACTATCTATACCTATAGTAGGAAATTTGTCCTTATCTAAAGTAGCATCTACGGTGCCTGTGTAATTTAATTTTGTATTTTTAGTAGCATCAGCATTATTATTTAGTACTTCAGCTTTTACATATATAGCCTCTGGTATTCTAAGTGGTACTAATGTATCTGTAGCTTTTATCCCATTTTCCGAATCCACATCTACAAAATTACAAACTCCATTAGCACTATACTCTATACTATTTGCTCCCATATTATTTCCATTGGCATCTTTAAGGGTTACTGCATACCCCATAATTCTATATCCATCTGAAGTTAATAAATTCCCTCTATGGTCTAGTGTGAAGGAACCATCTCTTGTAAAGCTAACTTGCATTCCATTACCATTCATTGTATGTTCATTTGGATCTACTTTTATACCTGAAGCATTAGTTTCTGGAATAGGACCTCTTCCTACTATAAAATATCCCTCTCCATCAACTCCTACATCAAGAATTCTTCCTGTAGGCTGCATCATTCCTTGACTCATCAAAGTGTCTATTCCTGCTAGTTGAACTCCAAGACCAACTTGTCTAGGGTTAACACCTCCCTGATTTCTTCCAGGTCCTATTGCTTCACTCATACTTTGACTTAACATATCTTGAAATCTAACCCTAGAACCTTTAAATGCTGTAGTTCCAACATTAGCTATATTATTACCTGTAACATCAAGCTTGGTTTGATTAACTCTCATTCCGCTAATACCTGAATACATTGATCTTAACATTTATATTCCTCCTAAAATTAATTTTAATCATTACTTTTCAATGTAGCTCCCCTTTTAAACTCTAGACAGCTAGCAAACTAATCCTCTCTTTGCTTCCGTCAATCCACAAAGATTGAGCTTCCTTTCGGTCCAGCTCTTTTTTATATTAGTACTACAGTATCTAAATTTGTAAATACGCTCATTTCTTCCTTAGGCACTGCTGTTATTATTGTTCTGTTTTTTATATTAGTTATTAGAGCAGTGTCTTTGTACAATATTAAACATTCTCTTCCATCTTTTTCACAAGCTTTATTTATAGCATTGTTTATCTTCTCCATATCCTTTTCAGAAAATTTTATTTTTCTACTCTCCAATCTTTTAGATGCATGATTAGATATAGTAAATCCATTTTCTCTATCTATGGCTTTTTCTAATATTTGCTTAAAATTTACATCTACTTTTCTCTTATCGTTATAACAACTTTTGCTGCCATTGAAAGGAGCGTTCAAATTTTCTACGGGATATAGCTTTCCATTTACTACTCTGTATCCCATACTATCAATATCCTTTCTGTATAAATCTATTTTTGCTTAAAATATTTGTTTATTTCTTTTCACTATCTCCATCTTCATCAGAAGACATGCCAACTTTAGTAACTGCGTCATAAGGGATAGTTTTTTCTTTAATTTTTCCATCTTCTTCCACTAAAACTGTTAAGTTAATTCCACTTGAATTCCTAGAAATTCCCTTCACTATACCAGAATAAGTTTTTTCTACTTTTTTTCCACTTTCATCCACTTCATTCATTACCGCTTCAATTCTTTTATCCATCATATTTGAAGCTAGTAAAAATCCAACATTTGAGTTGATATAATCCAGTCTATCATCATTTAAATGAATTACATCCTGTACTGCGGAAAAATTGTAGTCTTTATACTTAATTTCACCATTTTCAACCACTTGGACAGTTAATTTAACTTCATCTCCATTTTTATTCACACTAACTACTTGTCCACCATATTGTACCCCTCTGCTGTCATAATCATTTAAAGCTACTACTTTACCTACAAGAGACTGCGCACTGGAAAATGTCATGGTAGTATTCAAATTAGTCATCTGTTCTAAAGATGAAAATTGTGCTAATTGAGATACAAACTGTGTAGAATCCTTAGCGTTAGTTGGATCTTGATTTGATAACTCAGCTGTAAGTATCTTTAAAAAAGAATTTTTATCAAGTTCCTGCCCTTTTTTTACAATTCTTGTACCTCGTTTTGTAGCTCTGGAAGTTTCATAATTCCCTGAAATTCCACTATAAATCCCAGTGCCATTTGAAGTCTGTGCTTTTACAGGCATATAAAATACCTCCTATTCATTTTAAGTGTTTCTTAAAAACTTTGTTTTTCATTTAAAAATTAAACTTTAGTATTTAAGTTTCCATTGTAATTTTCATCTACAACCATGGTTTCTTGTTCATCACCGGCTGCCACATTATCATTGGAGTGAGTTGAATTATACTTTGTCCCTTCATTTCCTTCTCTTTGATTATCTCCCATGAACTGTCCACTGAAGAATGTAGTATCACCATTATAAACATTTATTTCTGCCGGTTGTATTTTTAAATTAGCAGTGGTTAATTTTTCACTAATTTCTCCTAAATTAGAATTTAATAAGCTGTATGTTTCTTTGTTTGTAGCATTTAACGCTAATTTTATTTTTCCTGATTCCATAGTTAGTCTTATAACTATTTCTCCTAATTCCTTAGGCATAACTTTAACAGTTAAATTTTTCAAATTATTATTTTCCATGTACTTTATACTTTTAACCATATCTTGCACTATATTTGCTTTTGCAACCATTTTGTTTTCATTTACTTCAACAGATACATTTTTATCTATTGAACTAAATTTATTTACTTCTCCCAAGTTAGTTAGTTTTGTTAGTTCCACATCTTTATTTTTAGGTTCGTTATGCTTTTCTCCATGCTCAATTAAATTCTTTAAGAAACTTTCTTCCCTAGATAAGGTATTATTTTGTAATTTAGTATTTGTTATATTGTTTCTATTTGTTATGTATTCTGCAACATCTATATTTTTCTGAACTGGTTCATTACTTTTTATTTCTTTTTCCAATTCTTCACTTATAAATTTAATTAAATCTTTTACGTTTAAATTCTCCTTGTCTGTAGGCACTTGCTTATTAATTTCCCTTTGGATTTTTCCAATTAACTTTTCTATTGCATTTTGAGAAACTAAAACAGGCTCACCATTTTCAAGAAGAAGCTTTAACTTTGCAATATCTTTGCTGTCATTTTCATTTACCTTTGTAGATTGATGCAAAAGATTATCAAAAGTCTTACTAATCATATCATTTATTTTTTCTTTTTTATCCAAATTTACTTGATCCTTAAACTGTTCAGTATTATCTAAACAATTCTTTTCATGTAAAAGTTGGTAAAGAATTTCTAATATGCTCATTAAATTTTGACTATCTTCTGATAAAAGTTCTTTTTCATCTTTATCTTCAGAAATAGACTTCTTTGTTTCCTCTTCTAATCCTAATTTAGAATTTATACTTTCTTCTCTTTCTGATGAAACTTCAGTATTTAAACACTTTTCTTCACAGTTTATTTTACCTTTGGAATTACTATCTACTTTTTCTCTTAATTTTTCTTTAAAGAAATTTTTTTCCTCAGTCTTAGGTAATTCTTTACAATTTCCTCTATCATTAGATAGATTTTTTACTGGAATTTCTATGGAACTAGACGTAGTATTCGTTATTCCTACCATTTTATATTTCACCTCCTTTCGCATTATTTCTTATATATGCATAAAGAGCAAATTCATCATTGTTCTTTTGTTCAATTAAATTTTGCTCTTTTATGAACTGCTGTTTTTTCTTATCTTTTAAAGTTCCCACAATTTTTTTATCTATTTGCTTTTGTTTTAGTTCTTCTCTTTTCACGTTTACTTCTTTTTCCTTAATGTTCAAAAGAGATTCTGTTTCTTTTATAGATATATTTAATGAATTAAGATAATTTTGCTGTATCTTCTTTTCTATTGTAGAATTGTTAAAATCTATAATTCTATGTTTATGATAATTCTGTTTTAAATTTAGTAATTTATTCTCTACTTTATTCTTTTCATTTTGTACTTTTTTAAATTCTATTTTACACTGTTCTTCCATATTTTCTCTTATATCCAATAATTTTTGAAGTTTAAAATTAAAAGATTGCAACTTTTGTACCCCCTAAATTTAATTAGTGGAAAAAATACTTTTTAGTTTTTCTATACTTTCATTAAATTCACTTTTCTCGTTTATACCTTGCTTAAGATAATCTTCTAAAAAATCATTATATTGTATAGCAAGATCTAGTTTTTTATTAGTTCCTTTTACATAAGCACCTATATTTATTAAATCTTCTGATTCTTTATAAGTGGCTAACATATCTCTACCTATAGAAGCTGCTTTTTTATGATCATCTTCCACTATCTCTGACATAAGTCTGCTTACACTATTCAACACATCAATAGCTGGATAGTGATTTTTCGCTGCTAATGCTCTAGATAATACTATATGCCCATCTAAAATACCCCTTACAGCATCTGCAATGGGTTCATTAAAATCATCGCCATCTACTAGAACAGTATAAAAAGCTGTTATGGAACCTTTTTGAGACATTCCTGCTCTTTCCATAAGTCTTGGAAGCTTTGCAAATACTGAGGGAGTATATCCTTTAGTCGCAGGTGGTTCACCTATAGCTAATCCTATTTCTCTTTGAGCCATAGCAAATCTAGTTACAGAATCCATCATTAATATAACTTTTTTACCCTCATCCCTAAAATATTCTGCTATTGCTGTAGCTGTAAAAGCTCCTTTTAGCCTAACTAAGGCTGGTTTATCTGAAGTAGCACAAACTATGACAGATTTTTTCATTCCTTCTTCTCCTAAATCCTTTTCGATGAAGTCTAAAACTTCTCTTCCTCTTTCTCCAATTAGTGCTATAACATTCACATCAGCCTTAGCTTCTCTAGCTATCATGCCTAAAGTAGTACTTTTTCCCACTCCACTTCCTGCAAATATACCAATTCTTTGGCCTTCTCCGCAGGTTAGAAATCCATCTATAGCTCTCACTCCAGTGGGAATAACATCTTTAATTCTCCTTCTATTAAGAGGATCTGGTGGTTCTGTATCTAATGGATACATATAGCCTTGGGTTAATTCCTCCGAATTCAGAGGTGTTCCAATACCATCTAAAACCATTCCCAAAAGTTTATCAGAACATTTAACACTTAGAGGTCTACCTCCAGGCACTACTCTGCATCCTGGCGATATACCCACCAGTTCTCCAAGTGGCATTAATATTACATTTTCTTCTTTAAATCCAACTACTTCGCAATTTATGGGATAATTTTTTTCATTATATATTTTACATACTTCCCCTATAAAAGCCTTTATTCCTTGAACTTCTATAGTTAAACCTATTACATTTTTAACTTTTCCTTCTTCATAGTTAAAATTTGTATCCTTAACTTCTTTTAATATTTTTTCAAAATCTATATTAATCAAGAAGTCTCATTCCTTTCAAGAATTTAAAATTATGTCTTTGATTTTTTCTATAGAATCTTCTATATGTATTTCTACTTTTCCATTGTCTTTCTCTATAATAACCTGAGCTTTTTCTAAGAAATCATCAGCCACTATAAAAATTTCTCCTTTAATCCCCAAAGATAATTTCCATAAGTCCACTTTATTCTTTAATTCTTGCTCATGAATGCTATTACATTTAATTATGAAAGTTTCTACATTTCTAGATTCTTTTATAGTTTCTTTTATCAAATTAGCCACTGTATCTTCACATTCTATTTCTTTTTTTAGTATATTGGAAACTATTTCTGCCACAAGTTCTTTTATAATTTCAGTTTTTTCTTCCAAATAATTTTCATATTGCCTTTTAGCATCCTTTATTATATTGTTAGCATCTTCTTTTATAGCAGAAGCTTCATCGTAAGCCTCTGCTAAAGCTTTTTTATAGCCTTCTTCATAACCTTTTGCATATCCATTATCATATCCATTTTTGTATCCCTGCTCTTCAGCTTTCATCTGAGCTTTTGCTACTTCTTCATAGGCATTTCTTATTATTTCATCACTTTTGCCTCTAGCTGTTTCCAATATAGATGCTGCAAGTCTATTATAAGGTTCATTTTCCGCATTATTTTTTACGTCATTTTTTAAGTTTATACTTATATTTTTTTTAGGTACATAATCTACGATTATTTCCTTTTCACCTAAGGCTTTTGCATTTTCATTTTTAATTACGTTAAACGATGATTGCATCTTCTCCACCTCTTGAAATCACTATCTCTCCAGCGTCATCTAATCTTCTTATTACAGCTACTATTTTTTGTTGTGACTTTTCTACATCCATAAGCCTTACTGGTCCTAAGAATTCTATATCTTCTTTTAATGAAGCTGAAGCTCTCTTAGACTGATTTCTAAATACTACATTTGAAACTTCTTCCGAAGCACCCTTTAAAGCTAGTGCCAATTCTTTTATGTCCACTTCTCTTAAAATTCTTTGTATTGATACATCATCCAATGAAATAATATCTTCAAATACAAACATAGATTGTCTTATCTTTTCTGCTAATTCTTCATTTTCTCTCTCTAGACCTTCAGTTATATTCTTCTCAGTTGTTCTATCCACTCTATTTAAAATGTCAACAAGAGTTTGAACACCACCCATGGTTGTAGCATCTGAGCGAACTACCGAAGATAATTTTCCGTCAAGAACCTTCTCTATTTCCTTTATTACCATAGGAGACGTATTACTTAAAGTAGCTATTCTGTATGCTACATCACTCTGCATATCCTCTGGCAAAGCTGATATTATTTGACCAGCCTTTTCTGCCTGCATATAGCAAAGTATAAGTGCGATAGTCTGAGGATGCTCATTTGCTATTACATTCAAAAGCTGATGAGCATCTGCTTTTCTAGCTATAGCAAATGGTCTATACTGCTGAGTGGCTTCTGTAACCTTATTAAGTATATCCATAGCCCTTTGAGGCCCCAATGCTTTAGATAATACATCTCTGGCATACTCTATACCGCCCTCTTTTATGTAATCTTTAGCTTTATTTATTTCTATAAATTCATTTAATATTTCCATTCTTTGTTCTGATTTCACAGTGGTTATATTTGCTATTTCATAGGTTATTTTCTGTATATCTGTTTCTGGAAGCTTTTTCACTATTTTAGCTGCAGCCTCCGGCCCTAAAGTTATAAACAATATAGCTGCCTTTTGAACCCCATTTAGTTTTTCTATACTTCTAGCCAATTAAAATCACCTCTCATCTTCCGTAAGCCATGATTTTACTATTTCTGCTACTTGCTCTGGCTTCTCTGTTGCGTAATTCTGTATTTCTCTCTCTAAATGAGTTTTTGCGTTGTCTTCTTCAAAATTAATTGATTCAAAAGCTTCTTTAGGTTCTACATTATCTCCTATAACCACATCAATTCCACTAACTTCATCATCTATTTCTTCTTCTTTTCTCTTCTTCCTATTTTTTACTATTAAAGCTATTATTAAAGCTACTAACAGTGCTACTCCTATTACGCTATACATTATTATCTTCTTTAATCTTTCCTTTTCTTTAAGTTTTTCCATAGCCTCTATATCTTTTTGGGCTTTATTTTCAAGACTCTTATCAAAATTCATTCCTTCAACACTTATGGTGTCTCCTCTTTTTTCATCATACCCTATAGCTCCTGTAACTAAATTGTTAATGGAAGATTTAGTCATTGTATCTATATTTCCATTTAATAGTACAGAAGTAGATATTTTGTTCACGGCACCTGGTGCTTTTATTATCTTTTTCTCATTTTTAGATATTTCATAGTTTTTCTTTTCTTCTTTATGCGTAATATTAGAATTTCCTTTAGTAATTTCTTCTCTAGCCGCCATATTATCATCTACTGGACTATTAGTGTTAGCAGTATCACCATTGTTGTTACTATCCTGGATAATATGCTCACTTACTACTGTACCCTTTGGAGCAAATTCTGTACTATTTTGCTGTATAGCATCAAAATTCAAATCTGCATTTACTTTTACAACAATATTATTCTTTCCGTAAACTTTTTCAAGCATAGACTGTATCTTGGATTCCAAACTTTTCTCTAGCGAATTTTTCATTTTTTCTTGTTCCTGGGTATTACCTATGTATTCTTTATCCTCCTCATTAAATAAATCTGGAGTTGTTAAAAGGGCTGTTCCGTATTCACCTGCAGCAATTACCTCTACATTCTTTTTATCTAAGTTTTTTACGCTACCACAAAGTAATGCTACAATAGCTTTAACCTGATCTTTTTTTAATTCTTTTCCAGATTTTAAGCGTAAGGTTAGAGAAGCACTGGACGGAGTATCTTGTTTTATAAAAACACTATCCTCTGACATAACTAAATGTACCTTTGCATCATCCACCTCAGGAAGACCTTTTATAGTTCTTTCAAGCTCCCCTTCTAGTGCTCTTTGATATTTAATTTTCATTTCTTCATCTGTGGCTCCAAATTTGCTTTCATCAAAAATTTCAAAACCAACACTACCGTTAGTCAAAGGAACTTCTGAAGCTAGCTCTAATCTTAAAACATCAACTTTGTCTTTTGGAACTTTTATAGCTTTTCCTTCTACCTTATATTCCACTTTCTTTTCTTTCAACTTAGATAAAATAGCTCCTAAGTCTTTATCATTCATATTAGAAAATAACACACCATATTTTTGTGAATTCATAGTAATAACTAGAACTATGATTGCACATATAATCCCAATAGGTATAATGGTAAAAGTTATTTTCTTTCCTTTTGTAAGTGTTGACCACTTATCTTTAATTTTTTTAGTAAATTCCTTAAGTTTGTCCATTCCTATTGCTCCTTACAACCTTGCTATTAATTAAATACAGATTAAACCTGCATTCTATTTAACTCTTGGTATGCTTCAACTATTTTATTTCTAACCTCTATGGCCATATCTAATGATAATTTTGCCTCTGCAGTATTGACCATAACATTATGTATATTTTTTTCTTCGCCAGTTATAAAGTTCTGTGTAGTTTCTTCAGCTTTTATCTGCTTTTCATTTACACTGTCTAATTTTTCTTTAAGAAAATTTTCAAAATTCAAGTTATCTTGTTCCTTATATTTTTCATCTTGGGAAAATTCAAAAATTTTTGTGTCTGGAGTAAAATTATTAATTCTCATTTAAATACCTACCTTCCTATTTGCAATGCCTTTGAAAACATAGTTTTTTCTGAATTTATAGCTGAAATGTTTGCTTCATATGCTCTAGAAGAAGCTATCATGTCTGCCATCTCATTTAATACATTTACATTTGGCATTTCTACATATCCATTTTCATCCGCATCTGGATTAGCAGGATCGTATACCTTTCTAAGAGGAGAATTATCTTCCTTTATACCTATGCTCTTTACCCCTAAGAGTTCATTACCTTGATTTTTTTCTAAATTCTCGATGCTATTTGATAAATTTTCTTGAAAAACAGCTATTTTTCTTCTATATGCTTTTTTGTTTCCCTCACTGTCTCTAGTAGTTTGATAATTAGTAATATTAGAAGCTATAGTATCCATTCTTAATCTTTCCGCTGAAAGTCCACTAGCACTTATACGCATAGTACTAAAAACACCTGTCATATCTATCTACCCCCCTTTATTACACTTCTTCTCATTAGAATTCTATTATTTAGTTCTACTGTAAGAGCATCATACATTAAAGTATTAGCTGATTGATTTACTATTTCGCTATCAATATCCACATTATTTCCATCCTGTCTCATAGAAGTTTTCGTATCCTTTTTTACTTCCATGCTGCCCCAAACCTGTCCTATATCCATATGTTTTTGGGAAGTTTTTTTCATTATTATATCATCTTCAGCATTTTTCAAGCTATCTTCAAAAGTAACATATCTCCTTTTATAACCCTTAGTATTTATGTTAACCAAATTATTGGATATAACCTTACTTCTTAAAGCTGATGCATCTAATGACTTTTTCAACAAATTATACGAGTTTACATTTTCTACCGGCATTTTTTTCACATCCTTTCTATATTTCTATACTATTAAACACTTATAATGAATTTTCCTGCATAAAACGTAAAACTTAACAAATATTTTTTTGTTTCTGGCGAATTTTATAATAATTTACTTGAATACAATTAAAATTCACATTAAACAATTGCTCTAGTATTATTTTAGCATATTTTGTATATAGATTTCAAATATTTGTGTAAAAAAGTTAAACATTCTAAAAAAATTATAATATTCTACAAAATAAAAAAACCTCTTGTATATACAAAAGGTTTATTTACTTCTAACATTCTCCAAAATCTTTAACACATCCTGAGGAAATTTGTTACTTTGAACCATCATAGCATTAGAAGCTTCAATTAATATATTATCTCTAGCGACTGATAACGCCTCCTCGGCTATATCCGTATCTCTTATTTCACTTTCAGCGCCTTGCACTCTATCCTTTATTTCCACTAACCTATCCATAGTGCTTCCAAGTCTATTTTCCAAAGCACCATATTGACTCCTAGCTTTTACAAGTGTATCTATAGAATAATCTAAAATTTCTATAGACTTATTAGAATCTATATTTTTATCATATATCTCTTTTAAATCTTCCAGCTTAATATCTCCATTTTTTATACTACCGCTTCTTAAATCTTTCAATTCTATTTTTAAATTTTCTCCACATTCTGATCCAATAGTTGTTTCAATAGTTTCTGTACGGGATAAAAGCTTTTTACCATTGAATTCTGTATTTTCACATATGCCGTCATAAGCATTTATTAGCTCATTTATTTCTTCTTGAATAATAGATTTATCATTGTTACTATTAGTGCCATTATTGTATTTAACCGTTAACTCTCTAACCCTTTGAAGAATGGACGTCATATTTTCCATTCCACCTTCTGCCGTTTGAAGCATACTGACACCATCCTGAGCATTTCTAGATGCTATATTAAGACCCCGTATGCTCATTCTCATCCTTTCACTCTTTGCTAAATCATTAGCTTCTTCCTTAGCTCCATTTATTTTATATCCTGAAGATATTTTACCCATAGACACACTCTGTCTTTCTAGTGTTCTAGAATAATTTCTATAGATATTCAAAGAAGCCAAATTGTGCATAAGCCTCATAAAATCAATCCTTTCATACTATTTAATTAATTAAGCTTATTCCCTCACATATATACATCGGTGATTTCAAAAAAATATTTATATGTAAAACTAAAATTTATATTTGAATATAAAAAACTTTACTTGATATAGACTCGTATATATTTTAAATTTTTTCCTTTACTCTATATAAATTCATAAAAATAGCAACTCAATTATGAGCTGCTAAAAATATATTTTAGTTACATTAGTTTAAATTTGTTTATTTCCTCAAGAGTTTCTACTGCCACCGCAGAAAGAGTTTCTGCACTAGTTGCTACCTCTTCGGATGATGCATTCATTTCATGTGAAGAAGCTGAAATTTCCTCTGCAGAAGCTGAATTTTCTTCCGAAACAGCTGAAGCATTTTCAACTTTACTTATAATCTGATTTTTTTCTCCATTTATTCTATCTATCTCTAAGTTTACATTTTCAATCAAAGGTATAATTTTATTAATTTCATCTATAATATCCTTAAAAGATAATATAGAATTGTTTATAACCTCTACTTGCTTTATAAATTCTACATTAACATTTTCGGTATTTTCAATAACTTCTTCGGTTTCTCCCGAAATAACTGAAACATGATTATTTATCTCTCCTAAAGAATCTTTACTTTGCTCTGCAAGTTTTCTAATTTCTTCCGCAACTACCGCAAAACCTTTCCCAGCTTCTCCTGCTCTTGCTGCTTCAATAGCTGCATTTAGTGCAAGTAAATTTGTTTGATCTGTTATATCATTTATCATAGTTGTAATCTCATTGATTTGTTTTACACTATGCCCAAGGGAAGCAATCTTATTACTAACTTCATTAAAAGATTCTTTCATTACATTTGATGATTGAATAAGCTCTGAAAGATTGGAATTACTTGTCTTAGCTAAGCCATTTATATTTTTAGCATTTCCATCTACATTTTTTATAGCTGCAACTATATTGTCCATAGATTCCCCAAAATCATTTACAAGGGTTGATGTCTGTATAAGATCATTAGCTTGAGCTACAGAACCATTTGCTATACCTTCTATGGAATTAGCCACCTCCTGTGTAGTTGCAGACATTTCTTCTGACACCGAGGATAGAGCTATTGAATTATCGCTTATTTTTTCCATATCATTTTTTATAGTTTTAAGTATATTAGATATAGAATTAACAGTATATGCCAATTCTTTTTTCATAATTCCAAATTCATTTTTTTCATCCGTTTCTATAGAAATTGTAAAATCACCTGAAGATAATTTCTTAAGGAATTGTGTAAATTTCTTTATAGAACCTTTTATAAAAGTAGACATTATAAAAAGTATTAATGAAACTAAAATTACTGCCACAACGAATAATATTATGAATATACTATTTATAAGTTTTGCTTGCTTACTAGAATCCTCATATACTTTTTCTGCCACTTCTTTATTATAATCCATGGATTCTTTGATAATCTTTGATACATTTCCTCCAAATTTGCCATACTCCTGCGCATAACTTGTTTCTATATTTTGTCCTTCTTTTCTTTTATTTATTATTTCTTCTGCTCCTCTCATGTATTCTTCATAATTGCTCTTCATCTTTTTTAAAATTTCTTCTTCACTTGCATCTTTCTTTAAACTATCCATTTGTTTAAAATTTTCTCTTATATATTTATCATTTTCTCTTATTATATTTACTTCTTCTTCATTATAAGGTCTATCAATAACTTTAGTAAGGGAATTTCTAAGCACTCCCAGTTCTCCATTAATATATCCAAGATTTTTTATATTGGTTAATCTATTCTCATATATATTCTTCATATTGTTAGTAGATTTCATCATTCCAAAAAAGCCTACAAAAGCCACAATAAAAGTGCTTAAAAGCGCTATGATACCTAAAGTAATAACACCACTAGTTATTTTAATATTTTTCATCGATTTCATACTGCTCTTCCTCCTATATAATATTTTCATAAATACAATAATTTTTACATCATTTAGTAATATTTCCTGCTATTTTCAAAATTTTCTGAATATTATACTTCTACTTCAAGCACTTTAAATTTTGCCAAGGATTCCCAAGTAACAGTTACTTAGGAATCCCCTACTTATTTTATGAAAGCCACTTATTTAAAACCACATTCACATTGTCATTATTTTGTCTTGCTGCTGTCAACATAGATTCATTGCAGTCTAGCATAACTCTTTCTTTTACTGATCTCATAAGGGCTGTAGCCATATTTATATCTTCAATTCCAGAAAGAGCTGCTGTTAAGTTGCTCCCTGAATTGCTAGCATCACTGAAAGAATGCTGAAGATTATTTAAATCACTGCCCAAACTAGTTCTAAATCCAGTAATTTTATTCAAAGCTTCATCAACTTTAAAATTAGCTTTTTGAGCCTTTTGACCAAGAGCTACACTTATATCCTCTATGCCTAAAGCTCCAGTAGTTACATTAAATAATTGTAACTCATAAGTAGTATAAGGGCTATCTTTTACCTGCAGGGTAAGCACCCTGTCCTCCTTTAAAATTTTGATACCATTAAATTCTGTCTCTGATGCTATGGTATCTATATTATGTTTCAGTTGAGTAAGCTCATCCTCTAAGTTTCCTCTGTCCTTATCTGTCAAAGTATCATTAGAAGCTTGTACAGAAAGTTCCTTCATCCTATGAAGGTTTTTAGTTATTTCACCCATAGCTCCATCAGCTACTTGAATAAGTGAAATTCCATCTTGAATATTTTTTTCTGCCATAGACATACCCCTAACCTGAGCCTTTATACTCTCACTTATAGAAAGACCTGCCGCATCATCAGCTGCCCTATTTATCCTTTTTCCAGAGGATATCTTCTCTACTAATTCATTTTTGGCACCTTTATTCTTAGTAACTTTATTAAAAGAATTAAGTACTGCCACATTGCTGCTAACTATCACATTTTCACCTCCCTGTAGTTTTATTAGAATTCCTTTCCTAACATTAATCTTATCGTATAGATTCTTATAAAACTTTATACATTGAATCAACCTTATTACAAGGTTAGGTTTCCATATAAAAGTTTAACAATCTATGCTATATTTTTTTGAAATTATTGCAAGTAACAGTTATCTTAAAAGATTCATGGCTGTAGAAGAAATTTCCTGCTCCTTAGCAGTAGTTTCCTCTATAACAGCAGATATGTTGTCTATAGCCTCCTTTAATTTTCCACTCTTAAACTTTAATTCGTCAGATACTTTAGAAATTTCACTTATTTTATAAAACATCTCTTTTTGATCATTTACCGTAGATGCTGCCATTTCACTGCTCATTTGTGAGAGCTTTTTAACCTCTGAAGCTACCACCGAAAATCCTTTTCCTGCATCCCCTGCTCTAGCTGCCTCTATGGATGCATTTAAAGATAATAGATTAGTTTGGGAAGATATATTAACTATTTCATTGGAAGATTGTACAAATAATTCTACCTTCTCCTTCATGTCATTTACACTAT
This sequence comes from Haloimpatiens massiliensis, assembly GCF_900184255.1. Lineage (NCBI taxonomy): Bacteria > Bacillati > Bacillota > Clostridia > Eubacteriales > Clostridiaceae > Haloimpatiens > Haloimpatiens massiliensis. Next base: position 1,030,318 of record NZ_LT854640.1, read on the forward strand.
TTTCTAAAGATTCAGCAACATCATTCATATTCTGTATTTCACGAGTTATATTCTCCACTTGATTTAAATTTTCCATGTTTCCATCGGATATCTCTTGAAGTGATTTTATTATTTCGTTTACACTCTCTTTTAAATTTTCCGCATCTTCCAATCTTTGCTGACTTAAACTTTCCACTTCTTTTATTGCTCTTTGAACTTCTAAATTCTTTTGTTCTACTGCACCTTTTTCTTGTAATATCAAACTTTTATTATAATCCATGCAATTTTCTTTTATGTTTAATCCATTGTACATAGCTAAAGCCATTTGTTTGCATGTACTATAACCACAAGCAGAACAATTTATTTGCCTTGTGGCTTCTGTATCCTTAAGTAATTCATTAAATATAGTATTGTACTGTTCTTCCGTAGGTTCTTCTATTTTTGAAAATTTTTCAACGCTATAACTTCTATAGAAATCCTTTACATCAAGTTTCTTGCTAAATAATTTATATCTTTTAACTAATTCCTTAGAATGTCTAGCTTTCTTCATAAAATTAAATTTATAATCCACATCATCTATGGATACATCATCATATTCAGTACCAGTACCAACATTACACCCAAATTCACAATTTAAAGCATCTACAACGTTGGGAACCACATGACCCTTTTGAACTCTTTCTCCATAATTATCCAAATAATCGTATACAAGTTTTTGTCCCTCTATTTGCCTAATCCATAAATTTTCATCATAAGCTTGTATATTTTCCTTAAGCCCCCCTGGCCTACTAAATAAAAATCCAAGAGTACTTTCATCTTTAAAGTTTTCCTCATTATAGGAACTTAAATTCACTTTATTTTTTTCTATATATTCTTTAAATTTTCTATAGGTTATATTGTATTTTACATATCCATTAGTATTTTTATCATCAATTTCATCCTTTTTAGCTATACAAGGAGATAAAAAGGCCAGTTCATCATTACAACCTTCATATTCTTTAACATATATAGCTGCACATATAAGCGGGCTTTGAATTGGCATGAGATTTTTCATAAGATCTGAATTGTTCTTTTCTATGTAATTTACAATAGCTGGGCAAGGTTGAGATATAAAATTCTTATCTTTATTTTTCCTTATATATTCCAAATAAGCCCAAACGGTTATGTCTGCTCCAAAAGACACATCATAAAAATCATTAGCTCCTAATGATTTTAGATATCCAAAAAGCTTGTTATAATTAGAAAAGTTAGTTCTTATGGCTGGAGCCGCCAGAATAGATATTTTCTTTCCAGCTTTCAAATCTTTAAAAAATTTTTCAGTATCATCATTATAATCTCTAGCCTGATGTTCGCATACATCTATACATTTTCCACAATGTATACATTTATCTGGATTTATTCTAACTTTACTTTCTCCATTTACTGTGTAAGCAGCATTTGCTTCAAATACTGGACAATATCTTATACATTGATTGCATCCCACACAATTTTCTTCTAAAGTATAAATCAAGCCCTCATTATGCATAAAATCATTTCCCTTCTCTGTCGTATAATTTATTTATTAACTATAATTTATATTTTTTAATTTTAATTTATATTCTTATCGTTACTTTTATAAGAAACTTTAAAAAATGAATATTTTTCCTAAACACTCGTAAGCATACTAAATAATAGTTACTTTATTAAAAAAACACCAGAACTACTGGTGTTTTTTATTCATTCATTATTTTATCATTCTATTTTATAACCTTAAAATTAATTTAATACGAGCAATTATTATCCTATCTTAACAATTGTAATACTCCCTGAGGTTGTCCATTAGCTTGTGTAAGCATGGCTTGAGCCGCTTGAGCTAAAATATTGTTTTTACTGAACATCATCATTTCTTTTGCCATGTCAACATCTCTAATACGTGATTCTGAAGCTGTTAAATTTTCTGAAGTATTATTTAAATTAGAAATAGTATGTTCTAATCTATTTTGTATTGCCCCTAAAGCTGATCTAAAGCTAGAAACTTTTGCAATGGCATTGTCACACTTTGTTATAGATTCAGAAGCTTTTTTACTATCTGAAACATCTATAGAATTTACACCAAGAGCTGCTGCTCTCATATCTTGTAATTTAATAGCTGCAGTTTGACCTGAATTAGCTCCTATTTGCATAATTAATTCAGAATTAGATGCCTCCTCTTCCTCTGGCCATATTACAGCAAATTTCTGCATAGGTTGTCCATCTGTCTTATCCATAGCCGCTCCTTCATCCAAAACATCCTCTGCTTTCATTGCAGCTCCTCCAGTAGTACTACCACCAATAGCTCCAACATCTGTTTCATCTGTTCCCCAATTAAGCTGATTAGTTGTTATATTATTCATAAATGCAGCAGCATCTGCATCAAATTTAGTTTTTAAATTAGCTATAGAATCTATACCATTAGTAGTACCATGAACTCCTAATGCATTACCTAAAGCAGTAGCTCCATCAGATGAAGCCTCACCCTTTATAGCAGTCATTAAATTACTCATATTATTAGAAGTATTTAATTTAGAACTTAAATACTTAACTATAATATATCCTGCTGAATAGTCCTTATCATCACCATTCCAAGCTGCTCCTCCAAGCAAAGAAGAAGCTCTATTTATAAGTTCTGTAACTTTTCCTGCGTCTGCTCCTGTTCCACTTACATCTTTAATTAAATTTTTAACCCTTTCATCTGCTCCTGCTATAAATTCCGCAGTACCTTCAACGAACCAAGTAGGCATTGTGTTCATTTTATTTGCACCAAGTGCATCATCCATAATAGCATGAGTCATTTCATGAGCTATAATACGATCATTATAAAGTTTTTCAAGATGATTATTTCCATCATCACCAGTACCAGGTGCAAAATCTGACATATCTATGTGAAGCTCAAGCAGTGCTGAATTACCTCCAACATGTGCAAGCTCCCCATAAGGAGTTCCTGACTCTAATATAATCTTAAGACTTGTAGTTCCCTTACCTTCCAATCCATACTGACTTTTTACTCTCTTCTCAGCCATCTCAAGCCAGCCTTCTTTAAGACCTTTTATTATATTCTTAGCTGTTTCACTACTTTCTCCACCTGACTTTAAAAGCTTTATGGTATTAAATTCTGTAGTATTCCCTATTCTATCAATTTCAGCTGTTAATTGACTAATTTCCTTTTGAATTTTATCCCTGTCTTCTTTAGTATTAGTGTCATTAGCAGCTTGTACAGATAACTCCCTCATCCTTTGTATAATAGAGTGGGTTTCATTTAATCCACCTTCTGCAGTTTGAATTAATGATATTCCATCTTGGGCATTTCGGGACGCTTGCTCTAATCCCCTAATCTGCCCCCTCATCTTTTCAGATATAGCTAGTCCAGCAGCATCATCTCCAGCTCTATTTACTCTAAAGCCAGAAGATAATTTTTCCATGGACTTTCCTGAGTCAACAGTGTTCTTAGCCATATTTCTATGGGCATTCATAGCATTTAAGTTATGATTGATTATCATTAGTGATTTCCTCCTTGAAAAATTAGTGAAATTCCTTTTTCACTTAGAGTTAGAATACATTTTTATAATTTTATTTTTCGTATAATTCATAAATAACTTAAGCATTTTTTCCAAGTAATAATTACCTAAATAAATAACTCTGGTTCTTTCCTATAATGAAATTTAATTTCCAACTCCTGTTTATGTCTCAAATATACCGTATTGTCAAAACATTTCGCCTGCACAGGACATTTTTTGATGCATGCACAACATTTAATGCAAATTCCATTTAACTTAGTTACATTTTGATAATCAATAGACCCCATGGGACAAACTGATACACAAAGCTTACAATTTATACAGTCATTATTTGTTTTTGGTTTAACTTTTCTTATATCAAAAGGATTTCCATATTCATCTTTAGGCATATAGTATTTTCTATAGGGTTTATTTCCTTTTACAACTACAGTTTCTATAGGGTTCTCATATATAATTTTATTATAGATTTTATTAGCAAGCTCATTTACCACATGCATATCTTTTTCGTCAGGTCTATTTTTACCTAAATCATTGGAAAAAGAATGTTCTCCTATAAAAGCAGCTCCCGCAATAACTCTAAATCCATCTGATTCCAGTATATCTCTTAGTTCTATCAATGCATCATCATAATTTCTATTCCCATAAACCACCACCGAAATTGCTAACGCCCCATTACCTACGATAGAATTCAAATATTTTAAAAGTACATTAGGTACTCTTCCTGCGTAAACTGGAACACCTATGATAATAATGTCATCTTTTGAAAAAGATATTACTTTTTTTCTTTCCTCCGGTAATGTAAAATCAATTATATTTACATTTTCTTTTAAACCAATATTATGCCGAAGTTCTTTTGCTATACCTAATACTATTTTTTTAGTTGTATCTGTAGCACTAAAATACATTGTATTTATTCTATAAGACAAAATCTATCATCCCCCTTTTTAAGTAACATCTACCTAAAAAACACTAGTAACTTTTTACTTTCAAGCCCAGCAAAAAACTTGGGAAGAATAAAAAACTATCACCAAAACACCCTGGTGTTATTAAAAATTTAGTTGAACATGCTCTTAAAGAACAAACCATCCAAAATCCCAATGAAAACACAATTACTCAATTTTAGTGGAATTTCATACCAAGGATTAACCAACAACCACCAGATATCAGGTAACTTATCTAAAACAATTTAATTTGTTCTTCTATTTTAAATCTTGATGCTACAATGACTTCTTCCTCTCCCTTTGTATGTTCACTTCTTAAATACTTAACACCACTTTTAAGCTTAGATGGTATAAGATTTAACACATAAATATTATCAAATCTATTGTATATAGAATCTCCACCAAGCCCTGTTAAACATATAAGCTGAGTATTACTCTTTTTAGCAATATCAATTAATGGTTTTAAAAGATGAGCTGAACTTGTTTGAGCAAAAGGGTTATCCATTATAAGCACCTTACCACTTTCTTTTCTGCTGAATATATCACTTTCATCCTTCCTCATATAAGATAACAAACTTGATAGTATTACAAAGGCTGATAAAAATCCTTCTCCTCCTGAGTTCTTTGAAACTTCATCCCAAGTAATCTGCCTTTGCCTATCTTCTTCAATTTTGTACAACCTAATATTTACTGATCCAATCCCAACAACTTCATCATAAAGCTTATTTATATTGATATTATTACTAATAATATCCTCTATATCTTCGTTCTGCTCTAAAGCCTTTATGCTTTGCCCTCTTACCTGCTCGATATATTCCTTTAATCTGATCTTATAAAGCTCTTTATTTTCATTCCAATCAGAAACCTTTATACTTAGCATCTTTAGCCTTTTGGTTCCAATGGTAATAGATGAATTCTCATCTATCTTTTCAATATTTTCATGAACATCTTCTATATACTCTAATATGCTCTCTAGTATTTTGCCCTCTTCTTTTTCAATAAGCTCAATATCTGCCAATAGCTTTTCCATAATCAGTTCATAAGAATTAGTAATTAAATTCAATTGTTTCTTAAACTCTTTAGGCTTGCTTTTTAAGGCTTTAAGTGTTTGAATTGGCTCTTTAAATAAGCTTTCATGTTTAAATTCATCTTTTATTTCAATATCAACAACTAAATTAGTTAGATTTTTTTCCTTATTAATTTCTTCATCTTTAATATTATTAAAATCTCTTTTAAGCCTTCCTATGAAACTATCTAATTGATTTAAGTCTATGTCTACAACCACTTTTTCTATAACATTTAAGTCATTAAATTCATTCAAGCTAGTTATATTATTTTCTATTTTAGCTTTTAACTTATTAACCTGAACTTTTTTATTGTTACTTTCATGAATCATTAATTTAAGCTTTTCAATTTCCAGCTTAAAATCCTTTTCTACTAATAAACTCTTATTTTTAGCATCTTCTCTATCAAATTTATTTTTTAAAAAGCTATATAAATCATCTAACTTACTTTTTGCAATATTAATACCACTATTGAGCTTATTATATTCCTTAAGTAAACTGCTATAGCTATTACTTTCTTTATCCAATTCGTCTTTTATTTCAAACTCTTTATGAATATCATAAGTTTCATTAATATAATCACTTTCACTTACTTTATATTTATCAGCTTTTAAATTAAGTTCTCTTTCAACCTCATTAAACTTCTCAGAAAGAACCTTTATTTTATCTCGCAATTCTTTTTCTGTACTTGTAATGTCTTTAGTTAAAGCATAGTATTCAGATAATAAATCTTCTATATCTTTTTCAATTTCAGTTCCAGATCTATAAATATTAAAGTTAGAAAGCTCCCTCAAAGCTTTTTCTTCTTTATTATTATAATGATTAATTGAGATGCTGCACTCATTTATTTCATTTTCTATCTGATTTTTTCTGTTTTCTCCTTTATCTATTTCATTCTGTATTATCTTTTGTCTTTCCTGAACTCTTTCTAAAGAAATTTTATCCTTTTTATATTGTTCATAAGCTTCTATAAGCCCTTTAAAAGCTTTTGCCTTAGCATTGTTGCTTTCAATATTTTTCTCTAAAAGCTTTCCCTTTTCTTTATTATTCTTTATTTCATCCTCAAGGCTTAAGATATTCTTTTCTAAATCAATTTCAATTTCTCTTAATTTTTGCTCTTCTTCCTCTAATAGTTTTATTTGTCTTTTTAATTTCTCATAACCTTCAAGGGTTAATTCTGAATACTTAACTAGATTTCTTTTTTCCTCATAGAAAGCAATATTCTCTTTCTTTTCACTTATCTTAGACTGTACAGCTTCTGCCTCTTTTTCTTTAGCCCCTATCAATATTAATAGTTCACTTTTATTTAGCAGCTTATTATTAAAGGAAATAAAAAAGCTAACTCCCTTTAAATTCACAATACCTGCATTGATATTGTCAATTCCCTTCTCAAGGTCCTTTCTGTTAAGAATCGATATGGGGAAAGATGTAAAAATATCTAAGCATTCTTTTTCTAGGCTTTCCAATTCTTTATCATCCATTACTAAAGAATACGGAATAAATGGATTAGCCTCTACAAGCTTTTTATTCTTATCTAGCGAATACCCATTTTTCTTCAACCACTCCATTCCATAAGTTATACTAATATCCTTCTGTCTAAGCTTTTCTTCAACATCCTTAGGAAGCTCTAGAACTTTTCCAGTTTTAAGCTTTTCAATTTCACTTACTATACTCTCAAATTGCCTTTTTAACTTTGTTTCATCTTCCTTTAAGAAGTCTATTTTTCTATCAAAAGCGTTGACTATGCTTTCACCATCAAAAACCTTATCTTCTTCTAAATAAACAAACTTAATTATATCCTTTCGTTTCTTTATTTCTTCTTCAGCCTTTTCAAGGTCTAAAGTTTTATTAGCCAATTTATTTTTAACATCATAGATATTTTCTAAATTTCTTTTTCTTTCACTTTGTTTACTTTTTAATTTTTCTTCATCAGATAATATTTTTTCTACAATACTTTTTCTTTCCTTATTTAAGGTAAAAATTTCATCATTAATTTCTTTATCAATAACAAGCACTTTCTGGTCATCAAAATACCCCTCAATATTTCTAAATAGATTTAAACTATAATTACTGTTAAAGCTATATTCTAATTTATCAAAGGATAGAATCTCCGCTGACAAGCTACCTTTCTTCTCCGTTAAACCATAATTTTCTTTTCTAGTAGCATTAAGTTTATCATTGATATCCTCTTTTTCCTTTACTAAATCCTTCTTCAATTGTACCTTATCTGATTTCTCTATCTTTACAGTATCTAGTTGCTTTTGTAGAATTCCTCTTATAGTAAAACCAAGATTATTAATATACGGTGCACTATCTTCATTCTTTTTATTCAATATACGCAGTTCAGTTTCATACTGCTGTAACTCTTTTGAAGTATTTTGATACAACCTGTATATCTTAGCACACTCTAATATATTCCCTTTTCTTATCAAACTATTTTTTCTACCTTCACTTTCATTAAGAAGCTCCTGCTGGGTTTTACTCTGAGCTTCTAAAGTATAAATTTCCTCCTGCCTTTTATATATTTTTATTGATTCTTCTTCATATCTAAGCTCTTCTATTTTGTCATTAAGACTTTTAGCTAATTCTTCTAATTCCAGTTCTTCCCTTTCTTTGTCTTTAAGCTTTTCCTTTAAAAATTCCATTACATTCCCAATATAATTTTTTATCTCTTCCTTTTTTTCAGCTGTACCAATAAATTCATCACAACACATATGTATACCCTTAGATAACTCATTAAATAGTTCAAGCTTTGCCTTTTTATCAATGTTTGCTTTATTTTGCCTATACTGCTTAATGTATCTATCTAATAATTTTCTGTAATTATCAATCCTGTCCTCATCAATTTTTAGCTTATTTTCTACTGCTGGTAAAAACCATTCTTTAACTAAACCCTTGCTATCCTTAGCCTTAGTAAAAAGTTCTGATAACCCTGACTCCTTTAAGTTTATCTGCTTAATTATAGTTTCCCATTCCCTATAATTAATTTTATATTCCTCTAATTTACTAAAATAATTTTTAGTAGTTACAGAGTTATTCATATCATAACAATTAAACTTAAGCTCTCTATTCTTTTTCAAATTCTCAAATAGATTTTTGGAATTAGCATAGCTCTTTACTACCCTCCTATCATCTTTCTCCTCAATTATAGGAATGTTATCAATATCATATTTATTTTTATCTCTGTATTCATAAATAAAGTTTATAATGTCCAGCTTTTCTTTTGAATTTTCATCGGAAGCTGCCTGCTTTTTTCTAACCATCATACCTGTCAATAAATAACCTGCTCCATCATCCAGTTTCCATTCAACCAATATGTACGTAGGAGTTCCTGATGTAAAATAACTTTCAAAAGCTCTATTCTTTGTATTTCTGTATCTTCTATTAACAAAAGGAGCCATAACCATTTGAACAAGTACAGATTTACCTCCACCGTTTCTCAAGTTAAGCATAGTATTTTCGCCATTTAAATAAAATTTCTCATCATCTATTTTCATAGTATTGTAATTATAATTTAAATTAACAAATCTAATTTTATGTATTTTACTCATTTATCTCTTCTCCTAAAGCTTTTAATACCCTATTATAATTATTCTTATTTAACAAATTCCAGTCCATAAAACTGTCCAGTTTTTTAGTGGTTTTAATCATATCGTCGCCCTTAATATAATATATTAAACCCTGACTATCCAAGAAATCTAAAATTGTATTTATAAAACCTTCCTTTGTTGTCTTGGAGGTACTTTTACTATCACTACTTTTTAAAGCTTCAAATCTTTCAAGTATATTTTCAAAGGCAATTCCACTTTCAACATTATCTGCTTCTCTATCAATACCATCCTTTAATCTATCAGTGATAATATTCAAAAATTCACCAACTTTAATATACTCCCTGGACTTGCTAGAAATACTTTGAGAACTATAAAACTCAACTAAAAGAGTTAATATGACAAATTGAGATAAATAATAATCCTTATCATTTGCTCCAGATTTACATAATACTTTTTTAAGCTCCCCTTTTGAATATCCTATAAAGTCATTGTCTTCCTTAGGTATCAGATATACTATTCCACCATACTTTTTAACATAGCATTCTGACGCCTCCCCCTGCTCTTTAACAAGCTCCGTTACATTCTCATTTTCAGAATAATTCTTGTAAAGTTCTTCTACATCTTCTTTCAGCTCACCATGCTTTAATAAATAGTAAAATATTTTATTGCTAAGTTTAATTTCTTCAGTAGTATATGCCATTATAATCTCAAGCCTCCTGACTTTGTAATCTCAATAGAAATATCCGAGCATATGAAGTTTTTTATATCTCCATTTTCATTCATTAATCCCTCTAATTTAACGTCCTCACTATCCAATATCTTTTGAACTTTTATTTTCCATATGTTTTTAAAACTTTTATTTCCATCAATAATTTCTAAAATACTCTTATTAAGTTGAAATTCTATTTCACCAGACTCAACAGAGTTTTTTCTTTCCTCTCTTATGTCAGCTATATCTATAATTCTATTTTTAAGCATTTCAATAATAACTTCTCTAAATATTTCCACTGTTGGAATTAAAGTTTTCATTAATATGTTACTTTCTCTTATCAGTGAATTAATTTCCCCTAAAGAAATTTTATTTCTTTCAGAGGCTAGCTCCAAAAGTAATTCTATTACCCCTTTATACTTGTCTAGTCTTTCTAGCTTTTTCTTATTTTCAGCTTCAATTACTTCATCCTCATCAATGGCAAATTCCTCATCCTCTTCAACTTGATTTTTTCTAATAATCTTTTGATATTCTAATGCTTTATTTATGTTATAAAATTTGTGAGGCTTCATTTTAAATAGTGGGCTAAAAAATATATCAATATCTTCTAGTTTCTCTGGACTCTCTAGTATTTTATCATAAACCTCTGACTTAAAATTAAACCTTTCAATCAAAGACATTTTGGAGATATTCTCAAGTTCCCTTCCATAAACATCCTTCAAATCAAAATGCTTTTTCAGCACCTTTTGATCCTCATCTATAGTCCTGCTTAAATACTTCTCTATTATTTTTAAATTATTAAGATTTTCTTCTTCCTCTTTATTTAACTCTTTAATATGTATATCATGTTCAATGAACTCATTAATCTTTTCATTTACCATCTCTCTATGAATAAGAAACTGTTTTTTAGTATTATTTAAAATTTCTAAATTTCCTTCCATCATAGACTTATAGTCTTCTGCTGAATAGGAAAGAGGGTTTTCTCTTATCTTCCTTATGGCATTCTCCATGCTTTGAACTCTTATTCTAAGCATATTAAATATATTTTTAATATCATCCACTGCCTTATCATAAGATGCTTTTTCTAAATGCATTTTAAATACAATTTCATGAATAGTAATTTTTAAATTTTCCTCAATTTCTAAGGTAGATAACAGCAGTGAGTATCCATCATCTGTTAATGAATATGACACCCTTCTTACACCATCAATATATTCCATTTTGTTTTTAATAAAGCTTATATTAATATCCGTATATTGCCCTTCCTTAAAGTTGTAGGCCTTAAAATACATTGCATTACCTTCATCACATAAAATAGCATTCACTATAAACTCCCCTAAATTCTTGCACTCCTCATAGGTTATACCCTTTTTTAAATGAAGATTGTTAACCTCATCAATAAAGGCTGCTATATGGTCAATAGTACACATTTCTTCCTTTAAAGATTGTTCCATTATGTAAAGCAATATTGAAAATATTAAATTATCCTGTTCATAGCCTTCATTAAAACCATACTTTTTCCAAGTGCCCTTAGCTATACTATTTCTAAAAAGCAAAGCATAGGCACCAATTTTCTTCATTCTTATATGCTGTACATCTAAAAAGCTTAAATCCATTTTCTCCTCCAACTATAAATCTATAATACTAACTATCTCCTGTGGTATATATATATCATTTTTTAATATTTCTTCTATTTTAGTTCTGTACTCCTCATCAAATTCCTTTAAAAATATCTCGCTAATATTTTTATTCTGACCCTCTTTAGTCTTTGGTAAACATATTGATTCAATTTTAGCCTTATCAATCATCCTTTTATATCCACTTATAAATGGAATCATATTATACTCTTTACTAAACAGCTTATATAAACCTTCATATATAATAATTCCTTCATAATCTAAATCACCAAAATATAATATTTTATTTCTACTATCTGAAACATAATCTTCAACTGATATTTTATAATCATTAAAAGCTTTATTAATATTTTTACCTCCGCCATATATTAAAGTTCCAATATTTTCTCCAAAAATATTATCTCCGCCACTAATTAAATGTCTCCTCATTGTATAATAGGTATCTTTATTTTCTATAATTAAAACCTTTTGTGGCGTTTCTTTATATTTTGAATAGTATGCCAAAGGTTCAGAAGTATCATAATAATTTAGTTCTTTTAAATCAATTCCTAAATTTTTTAAAATAGTTTTTCCCCCTTCCTTTTGCAAAAATTTCTCCCTTCCCCATATTTGAAAGGCTCTTTCATTCATAGAAATGGTTTTACTTAATAACCACTGCTTATTAGTTATAAAATCATCTAATTTAAAAATATATTCTCTATGCTCCTTATACTTTTCTAAATGATTTTTGTAATATTCAATACTGAATTTAGTTGATAGTTTATAATTTATTTCATCAAGGATCTCACTATTATCTTTATTTTTCTCTAATATCCTATATTTTTTATATAGCGTTGGCTTTTTACCATTTCCACCACTATTCTTTACCGGCAAAAGTCTTTCCTCTTTTATTAAATCAGCTACAACCTTGCATAATTCTTCATAGGATTCTGTTTTATATATTTCATCAATTTTATCCAATTCTATAATTTTCTTACTATAACTATCTATATCTTTCATATTCCACCTCTAATTATTGCTTCATTTCTTTATTAATATTTTATCATAACTCTTTGTAATCGTAAAAAAAACACCAAAGTCCTAGTATCTACTTGGTGTTTTTTTATGCTTTCATATTTTATTTTATAACCTTAAGATTTGCTATATTCTCCATATTTCTAGCTGTTACTATTTCTACTGTTGCCAAGTCTTTTCTCATATTTTCAACTTTTGCTGAAAGATGAGAAATTTCATTACACATATTATCATGTTCTGCCTTATTAGTTATTGCCTTATCTTCAAGTATTCTTAAAATTCTTCCATGTTCCTTTTGCTGAATTTTTATAAATTTTACATCTTCCTTTAAACTAGATATATCTTCTTTTATTGGATTTAATTTTTCATCTAGCAAATTACTAATTGCACTCAATATATCTTTATCCATTAAATTCACCACCATAATTTATTTATACATATATATTATCATTAGATTTATATTACATCAACTAGAAATTCATTCCAGTTTAGTATAAATACCTATACCAAAAGACACTAGTAACTTTCATGCTAGCTACTAGTGTCTCTTTAATCACCTTTAGATTCTCACATCTAAATTTCTTCCTAAATTAGGGTCAGCTGATTGCTCTAACATTTTTGTCATTTCCGCTGCATTTTCTTTTCCCGTATTTAAAGCTAATTTCATAACAGACAAACTAGCTTGCTCCATAAGCTTACTTTGCCTCATTGTCATTGATAAACCTGCTATATCCATATTACCCCTCCTTGTATTAATCTATATATCGTAGCAAAAATAAAAAACCTTAGAATCTTTAGCATATCACTTAATTAAAGAGATTTTAAAAGTTCTATTATATAATTTGGCTGCTGATTAGCTTGAGCAAGCATAGCCTGTGCTACCTGCTGAAGAATACTATGTCTTGATAAATTCATAATTTCTTTAGCCATATCGGCATCTCTTATTCTAGATTCTGCTGCAGTAAGATTTTCAGAAGTATTTTCTAAATAACTTATTCTATGTTCTAACATATTTTCAGATGCTCCCAAACTAGCTCTTTGTGAAGATACATCATTTATGGCATCATCTAATATTTTAATAGCAGAAGATGCATTTTCTTGATTAGAAATATCCAATGCATATTGTGAATTACTACTAGTATCATTAGTTACATTTTTAATTTTAGTATACTTTGCAGTAACAGTTCCATCCTTAGAAGTTACAATTCCATCTGCAGTATCTCCACTTATTTTTAAAGCTTCAGATCTCATATCCTTTATTCCTACCGAACACTCTTGTCCTTTATTAGCACCAGTTTGGAGGATTATATTTGATAAATCTCCTTCACCTCCATTTAAAAGCTTTCTAGTATTGAACTCAGTGGTGTTTCCAATTCTGTTTATCTCTGAAGTTAATTGATTTAACTCTTCTTGGAGTGCTTTTCTATCTTCTGGTGAATTGGTATCATTAGCTGCTTGTACAGCCAATTCTCTCATCCTTTGTAAAATTGAGTGAGTCTCATTTAGTGCTCCCTCTGCAGTTTGGATTAGGGATATGCCATCCTGTGTATTTCTAGCCGCCTGTTCCAGCCCTCGTATTTGCCCTCTCATTCTTTCTGATATAGCAAGTCCTGCAGGATCATCTGCAGCGCTATTTATTCTAAGTCCAGAAGAGAGCCTCATCATAGCCTTACTACACATATTTGAATGGAACATTATGTTTCTATAAGCAGTCATGGCATTTATATTATGATTTATTATCATTTGATCTTATCACCTCCTATTGCAATTTTACCTTGAGTATTTCACTCCATGAATTACTTCCCCATAACTATGAGTATTAAATATTTTAAACCTTTCATACTGTTTTTTGTAAGTAACAGTTACCCAATTTACCCAATTTCGTCTGCTAATATACTTAGCTCATTTAGTATTTCTCTAAAACAACTATCATTAATACTTTTACTGCTATCTTTTCTTTCTCTCATAGCCTTGTAAAATTCATTTATTGTTGCATAATCATATTCTTTGTGAAATCTCGCATTTAGAATTATGCCCGTAGCAAATATAAAAGTTTGTGCAGTTACATCTTTATAAAGATATTCCTCTCCATGCAAAAAATCCATTTTATATACTTTATCTTTTCCTCGAACATTCTTAATTTGAAAAATAGCATTAAATTTATCATCAATTTTAATACTATTTCTTTTTATATTAGGTTCATTTTTTTGCATTCTTGATATGCTTGTATCTAGTTTTTTCCTCCTAGATTCCTCTGTAGAATTAAATCTTTCAAATACTTCAATGCCTATGTTAAAATTTTTCAAAAAATTTTCATATGTATACTTATCCGATATACACTTTTTCATTATAATCATATGTATTAGTTCCTCTTTCATAGTATCTAACATATTCTGTCTATATCGTACCCACTGTAGCTCTTACTCTAATGCTATTTTTAATTCTTTTTTTCTCTTTCTTTTATTCTCTCATTTACCTTGTTATAGCTTGGCACTGGGAAAATTTTCACCCCTGGGATGCAGGTGGGGCACCGTAGCTAGCTAAAAGTCTCCTTGACGATTACCTTTGCTGGACTTTCACCAGCTAGTATGGTCCAGCTTAGCTGGACGTGCCCCCTGAGGTCGTAACAAAAAGGATGTAGCGAAGCGGAAGACTTTTTTTGTTTGCTAATGCTGCCTTAAAATATTTATTAAATTATAAAAATAATATTTTTTATTTCTACTCTTGCCATCTGAATAAATAATTTGCTTTTCTTCTAACTTATTCAAATACACTCCTAATGTACTGCTTGGAATATCAACTATCTCTAATATTCTTTTCTTGGTAAATATAGGTCGTTTAAACATTACATTAACTATATCTATTAATTTATTTGAATTTATTATTTTTCTACTCTCTTCTATAGTTATATTATATAGTTTATCTATCTTCTCAATTAATCTTATATTTTGATTTGCTTGATTTATAATAGCAGTTATGAAAAACTTTATCCATACATTCCATCTTTGTGATGCTAGCATTTTGAATTTATCATCATCATTGGAACCTTCAATTCTTATATCATTTAACAACTTATAATACTTAAATTTATCTTTTTCTAAACTTTCACTTATAAAGAAATTTGGAGAATCAATAAAACCCTTATCAAATAAATATAGTGGTATAAGTATTCTACCTATTCTTCCATTACCATCTAAAAACGGGTGTATAGTTTCAAATTGAGCATGGATAATTGCTATTCGTATTAAATCATGTAAGTCATCCTTAGGCTCATTTATATATTTTTCTAAATTACTCATATATTCAGGAACTCTCTGTGGTTCTGGTGGTATATATGAAGCAGTTTGAATTGTACATCCTTCTGGCCCTATAAAATTCTGTATTGTCCTAAATTCGCCTGAATTTCTATTTTTCCCCCTTACATCACCAGATAATAGTATCTTATGCATTCCCTTAATTAGCCTTGCTGATATAGGTATTCTTCTTATTAAATCTTCCCCAACTCTTAAGGCTTCAGAATAATTTAATACCTCCTGAATGTCATTTGTTTTTTTATTTTCATCAGCCTCATATTCAAGCATATCATCTAAAGTAACTTGAGTTCCTTCTATTTTAGTTGATTGTATTGCTTCCTGTAATGTTATAGGTGCTAATAATAACTCTGGATCTATTTTAGATTTATTTAATAGCACTTGATATATCCCTACTAATTTGTTTGCTTCTAATAATTCTTTAATAAATTCATTAATATTAATTAAATCATCTATAGGTAAATTAAAAGGCTCATATGCTTTTGCCATATTATCCCCTCCAATATAAATTCGTTGATTTTTGTTATATACTATATATATTATAACACTTACAACAAAAAATAAACATTTTTTGTTGCAAAAATCAAACTTTACTATTTAATATTTCTTAACCACCAGATACCAGGTAGCCTAGCGAGAGAAGAGAAATAACCGAGCTTGCTATTTTTTAGGTGAAGAAAAAATCTTCCCTTTTTTGAGGAATTTTTATTGACACTAACATTTAAAATGATACAATTTATATGAAACTATTTGCTTATATCTAATTTTTATAGAAGAAAGGGGACTCTTATGAAAGAATTTGAATTAACTATTGAATATCTAAAAAAAGGTTCTGATGAAATATATGAAAAAGAAATTTATGTAGATTTAGATGATTATATTGAAAGTTATTCAGAAGATTCTTTTCATTTACAACAACAATATTCTATTAAAAAGGTTGAAAAAGAAATAAAGCCTACAAAAAAAAATTTTCTTTTAAATTTGATCAATACACAACTTAGCAATAATGAAGAATTGCATTCCAATATTGATTTACTTATAAGTGAAATTAATGAATGCATTAATGAACTTGGAGAAGAATTTGAAAGCTATTCTAATGATTATGACTAAATAATTACATACATAATAAATATCCACCAGCTAAGCTAGTGGTTTTTCTTAAGCCCTATAAGGGCATTTTACCAGCATTGTGCCTTAAGGCACGTGTAAAAGTATCGCCAGCCGCAATTTAACTGTTACTTGCCACCCTTAAAAGGGTCCATATATTCTTTAATACTTATTTGGTCGGCGATCATATCTTCATTTTGTTGATTTTTTATATACTCTTCTATCGCCTTTTTATTTTTTCCTACTGTATCCACATAATAACCTCTACATCAAAAATGTCTGTTTCCATACCTATATTTTAAATTTGCAAATTTCTCAAATATCATTAAACTACTTTTTCCTTTTAAAAACCCTACAAATCCTGATACACTCATTTTTGGTGGTATTGATACAAGCATATGTATATAATCTTTACATGCATTGGCTTCTATTTTTTCTACTCCCTTACATTCACATAACGTTCTCAATATTTTTCCTATTTCTTTTTTCTTTTTTCCATATATTTCTTTCCTTCTATATTTAGGTTCAAATATTATATGATATTTACATCTCCACTTAGTATGTGCTAAGCTATTATTGTCCATTTTGGGCAATACCTCCTTTGATTTTAGATTGGCTGACGAAACCATTTCTATTTTATCAAAGTGAGGTATTTTTTTTCAACGCTTAAGCTTTTCCGAACACACCTGCATAGCAGGTGGTTTTATTTATAGACAATGAAAATTTTAAAAGCTTTACTTTTAAAATCCACCCAATTTGATATTTGAACTTTGTTATCTGATATCTATAAAAAAAGCCAGGGAAACCCGGCTTTTTTATATTATCTTAATAATTGAAGAACTCCTTGAGGTTGTTGGTTAGCTTGCGGACCATCAAATACCTTTCAGTATCTGCTAGACTATATCTTTAGCCTTTGTTTAATTAATAATTTATAATTAATAGTTTTGGTGAAAATTCAGCAAGCTGAATTTCTTCATTAATTATTCATTATTAATTTTTAACTATTAATTATCAATTGCTTAACTCGTTCGTCTTAGTCATTGAACCTTCTCCAACCTTTTGGCACAGGAGCTTGAGCTGCTTAAGTATCCTTTTTAAATTTATATAATCACTTTTTAACAATAAAAATCACCTTTACATGTTCCTTAGACAAAACCTACCACAAACCACCAGATACCAGTACTCTAGCGAGGGAAGAAATGACCGAGCTTGCTATAAGTTTCTATACATTTGTCCGATTAACCCTTAAATAACCATTGAATAATATATATATTAACACTATAATAATATTATAATACTTTAAAATAGGAGGTGCAAAGTGTCTAAAATAACTGCAAGTGAATTAGAAAGAAAAATTTATGAGTTAGAAGAGGTACGAGTTGTTATTAGAGTCGATAAAAATCAAGAATTTAAGGATTACGATTATTCTAGAAAAACCGCTACTAATACTAGTATATCCGAATGGTTAAATACTAGAGTAAAACCATTATTAGGGACAGATGTACAAGTTGACGTTATAGACGGAACAGGTAATAATCCACATGGTAGGACTAAAATTGAAAATGTAAGAAATAGTTACGTAAAATAAGGAGGATTTTTATGTTTAATAATAATCAAGTAGAATCAATTCCAGAAAAATTAGGTTTATCATATAGATGGTTAAACCCTGAAAGTGGTGCTAATGTTATAATAGTTGAAAATGTTATAGAATTCAAACCGTTTTCTAATTGGATAACTGATTTACGAAACAACAAAAAATATCATTCTGATACTATTCGAAAATTCCAGGAATTATGTCGAGAATTAGCAAATAAATAATAAACAATTATGCTATTTCAGAAGTAATACTTGGTATATTTAGCATCTCAATTACTTTAAATATTATTAATAAACAAAGCTCACATAAGTTAAGGTGTATTTTTTCTTACACATATTGACTTGTATTTTATTGTATACTTGTAATTTTACATCTCTATATTACAAAAGAGAGAAGGGTGTAACGTAGAAAAAAACTTTTTTGTATTTATTAGTGAGTATTTTTAATAAAATGGGCAAATGATGAAAAATATATGAATCAGCAATGTATATAAATGAATTAAATCACCTATGAAATTATATACTTCATAGGTGTATATTTTAAAAAAATCATGAACTAAAAAGTTGTTGACATATACATACGCTAACAGAATAAAAATAGAGTTAATCATTTCATTTCCTTACAGAATAATTTTTATAAAAAGGGTCAGAGCTTTCACTCTGTTACTTTTATTTATTCAACATTCTCCTAACGTCGAAAACCACCACATACCAGACAACCTAGCTATTAGCTATTGATAATAACTATTGAATCCTTTACTAGTTGTTCAAATTCATCATAATTCTCCAATTGAGAATCCATAATTAAATCAACAATTTTACAATTTATATGTGGTTTAAGTGCAAAAATATCATATCCTTCTTCCTCCAATTTTAAATTGCAAATTTCTCAAATATCATTAAACTATTTTTTCCCTTTTAAAAACCCTGCAAATCTTAATACACTCAATCATATGTATATGATCTTTACATCTCCATTTATTATGTGCTAACCTATTAGTATCTATTTTAAGTAATACCTCCTTTGATTTTAGATTGACTAACAAAACTATTTCTATTTTATCAAAGTGAGGTATTTTTTTTCAACAATTAAACACCTGCATAGCAGGTAGTTTTATTTATAGACAAAAGAAGCCAAAGCTTTCACCCTGACTTCTTAATAATTCTTTTTTTAATTCTTTTATAAATCTATCAATTATAGGAAACTCCTTCTCATTACTTCGAATGAGTAAGTTCCACTAACTAAATCGTAGATTTAGAGTGTCACTTATCTTAATAATTGAAGAACTCCTTGAGGTTGTTGGTTAGCTTGCGGACCATCAAATACCTTTCAGTATCTGCCAGACTATATCTTCAACCAAACAAAATAATTGGATATTTAATATTTGCTATTTGTACTTTGCTTTGGTTGTCGGGCACTTCGGGAAACCTCATTCCCTACAGACCTCATGAACATACAATTAATAATTTATAATTAATAGTTTTGGTGAAAATTCAGCAAGCTGAATTTCTTCATTAATTATTCATTATTTATTTTTAACTATTAATTATCAATCGCTTAGCTCGTTCGTCTTACTCGTTGAACCTTCTCCAACCTTTCGGTACAATAGCTTGGATGCTGATTATCCAAGCTACTTTGTTTTTCAACCTATCACGCTTGTCCTTTCAAACTACGCTGTAGGAAAAGTAGCTTAAAGAAGTTCCAGCAATTCAACCGGTTTACAATAAGGATTACTCCTTGAGGGCCCCTTGAATAGTAAACCTATGAAACTCTGCCTCCTCTCGTCGGTGTAGTAAGTTCGAATAACTAAATCAAATATTTAGATTCTCACTTATCTTAGAAGTTGTAATACTCCCTGAGGTTGACTATTTGCTTGAGCCAACATAGCTTAAGCTGCTTGAGTATCCTTTTTCAATTTATATAATCACTTTTTAACAATAGAAATCACCTTTACATGTTCCTTCGACAAAACCTACCACAAACCACAGATATCATGTAACCTAGCGAGGGAGTGGAATGACCGCGCTTGCTACGTATTAATTCTTTATTAAAATAGCCATATATGCCATAGTATTATATCCATTTTCTTTAAATAGCTCAAATGTATTATCAAAAAATATATTATTATGTTCTATAGCTCTTGAAAAAGAATAAACAAGTCTTACAATCAATGCTTCATCCAATTTTTTATTATAAGTAGCCATTCCTATTAGAAGCATTTTAATAAGTGAATAATGTATAGCTAGCTTCATATAGTCATCAAAGACTTCCCCTTTTGAACTTATAGGAAATATTTTTTTAAATACATAATTTACAAGAAGATTCTCAAAGATATATTCATGTTCTCTCATAAAAGGCTCATAATAATTTAAATATCCTTCTTTGTATCTTTCTCCTATATCTTCTACTTTAGCATCGTCAGTATACTTTATGCCCTTTAGGAACTCAGCAACACATTTTACATACGACTGAATATTTGGTGAAATTACTATAGAAAATCGCTGATCATTGAACTCTTTCATAAGTTCCATCTGAATTGTTAAATTAGTTGGAATATCACTGAGTAATTCTTTTAATTTCCGATTTTCAATACTAATATTGTATTCTTCTATAAGTGTAGGTATTTCATGAACTCTATTACTATCCAAATACTCCTGCACTTTTTTCATGAATAATCCTAAAATAATTAGCCTATCTGTAAGTGAATAATTCCTATTTTGGAGTAGAGATATACTAAATATTCTAAGAGGCCAAAAATATCTCTTTACGTTATTAGCATTTTGGATACTATTGGTATTTATTTTATAAAGAATATTATGTTGAATTTCTTCTTGCTCTTCAATTTCATCAAATTCCATGATATTAGAATTTAACAAAACTAATCTCGCTGTTTCTGGACAAGAAAGCATTACTGATTTTTCATATATTCCATTAATTATATTTGTAACCCTTGGATATGTCATACAAACCTTAGATAGATACTCCCCTCCAAGTTTCTTATGTATACTACATAGTTTATCCTCTTGTAAAAAAGGACAACAACCATTCTCATCCATCTTTATTTTTGCATAATCGCTAGAAGAAGGATTAGAACGATTTCTAGTTACATTTTTATCTAATAGAGACTTTAAACATGAATCCGAAGCCTTTCTATATTTCTTGTACGTATTTTCATCTATCCTTACCTTCCAACCATAACAACAATTATCTTCACACTTAGTACCTATACATTGGAATTGTTTCATATATTGTGGAGTTAATAATATCCTTTTTTTCATTATAAAAACTCCTTACTTAGATTATTTTTAAATTTAAATTAATTAAGGAGCCAGAGTTTTCACTCTGACTCCTTAATATTTCTTTTATAAGTTTAACAATTATCTTAATAATTGAAGAACTCCTTGAGGTTGTTGGTTAGCTTGAGCAAGCATTGCTTGAGCTGCTTGAGCAAGTATATTGTTCTTGCTGAAGTTCATCATTTCTTTAGCCATGTCTACGTCTCTAACTCTTGATTCTGATGCTTGTAAGTTTTCACTTGAAGTATTTAAGTTAGCAATTGTATGCTCTAATCTATTTTGGTATGCACCAAGTTTTGATCTTTCAGCTGAAACTGATTCAATTGCTTTGTTTATTGTTGTAATAGCAGCTGATGCAACTTTTTGTGAAGAAACATTTATACCTAAATCCTTATTTGATGTACCAGCTGTTACTGTAGTATCAGTTGGTACTGCAGTAGTTGCATCTAAAGCTGCAGTTAAATCAGTTCCATCTGCTATTTCTAATTTTACTAAACCTGTTGATTCTAATGCTTTTGCCACATCAGCTTTTGTAGCAGTGATTGCTCCAGCAGTAGTACCATCACCTGCAGCTTGCGCTAATGTAATTGTTATAGTTTTTCCATCAGCACTAGCTTTTGCTGTTGTCTCTTTAACTGCTGTTTTTACATCTTTATCACCTAAAGCAGTGTATGTGATTTTAACTTCATTTTCAGTTAAGTTCTTAACTCCTACTCCTGTTACACCTGCTACATCTACTTTATCACCAATTACGCCTTCTACACCTAATTTATTAGCACCCATACCATTAATCTCTAATGTAATATCTTGTCCTTCGTTAGCTCCTATATGGAATTTTCCTTGGAAATCTCCACCTAAAAGATTTTGAGTGTTGAATTCTGTAGTATCAGCTATTCTTGTAAGTTCTTGTGCTAATTGGTCTACTTCCTTTTGAATTTCTCCTCTATCTACTGCTACGTTTGTATCGTTTGATGATTGAACTGCAAGTTCTCTCATTCTTTGTAGAATTGAATGAGATTCATTTAATCCACCTTCAGCTGTTTGGATTAATGAAATACCATCTTGAGCATTTCTTGAAGCTTGGTCTAATCCTCTTACTTGCGCTCTCATTTTTTCAGAAATAGCTAATCCAGCAGCGTCATCTCCAGCTCTGTTTATTCTTAAACCTGAGCTTAATTTTTCCATTGATTTTCCTGATGCTACTGTGTTAGCTGTCATCATTCTATGAGCGTTCATAGCGTTCATATTGTGGTTAATTATCATAATAAATTCCTCCTTGAGTTTAAAGTGCACTTCCCTGCGCACTATTTTTTATTTATAGTTAAGCTTTTAGCTTACTAACAATTTTTAAGTTGAGAATTTAGAGTATACAGTTAAAAATGTTCTTATTTCTTCTTAGCTTTCAAATTCTCTTTAATGATTTTAACTACTGTTTACTTACAATATAAAGTCAATCTTATAATAAACATTTCTCTCTTGCTTACTTTAATTATCGTATTCGCTCACTTTACCTTTACACCTTTTTTAATATTTTTTTATTTTTTTATAGTTTTATTTAATCCTAAGACATTCCCATTTGTGAATACAACCAATTACTTTGGGCATTCAAGTTATTCATATTTCTCTCCAATACAGCAAACATATTATAATATTTTTCTTGCTTTCTATAAATTTTCTTTTCCATTTCCTTTATAGCCTTGTTTCTTTTTTCTATTTTATTAGATAAGTCATTATTTGTTACCCATCTAGTATCTTTGTAACCAGCTTTTTGAATTAAAACACCTTCTGAACCTATATAGCTTTTAAAGGTCTCCTTAAATCTTTGAAGTATTCCTTTTTCATCGTCATTATCACTAATTTGAGTAAATAATTTTTGAACTTGATCACCTTTTGTTTCTAGTGCTTCTTTAAGTTTCGCTTCATTTAGTTTAAGTTTTCCCCCGTCTTTCCATTTACTAGTAGTTTCTATACCTATTTCTTGAGCACTTAATCCAGCTCCCTCTACGGTGCTATAAAAAGTTTCTCTTAAATTCGTGAGTAAACTAGAAAGACTAGCTTCTCTAGAAAGTATTCCTTTTTTAGCTTTTTCTTCCCATCTTTTTATTTCGTCATCACTCAATTCCTTCTTTTGATCTTCTGTAAGTGGCTTGAATTTATATTCTCTTTTCTCATCTACTTTAGTTTTAATTTTATCTATTAATGAATTATATTTATCAATAAATTTTCTGAATTTTTCTATTTTATCTGTGGCATCTGGTTTTACGTCTATGTTTACTTCATCATTAACATTAGCGTCATCTATGTCATATTGGATATTGTCTATGGTAAAAATATTTTTATCAAAAGTTTTAGATTCAAAATACTCAGTTTCTCCTGGCGGTTTAATAGATACCTTAGCATCTTTACCAGTAAAACTACCATCTATTTTTAGACTTTCAGCTGGAGTTCCTGATATGCTTAAAGTTTCAATAGCTCCCGTCTCCTTAGTTTCAATTGTAAATTTTCTAGTAAGTTCACTAAAGCTTATATTTATATGATTGCCTAAAGGATCTTGACTATCACTACTAAGTTTAGTATTTCTAATATCATTTAAAAAATCACCTATAGATTTGGTATTATCTACATTTACAGAAAATTCTTTGTCACCTACTTTGTCACCTACTTGAAACTTCATCGTTCCACTGGAAATGCCAAGAGTTTTTAGACTAGTATTTAAGTCTGTTCCTTCTGCAAGCGCATCACTTTGTTTTCTAGCAGTTTCTGCTACTTGTAAAACCTTCACTGCATAGTTTCCTTTTGCAGCTCCACCTAGAGCAATAGCTTTAATCTTATTTTCATCACTACTTTGAACCTTCAATCCTGAATAAGCTAAATTTGACATTAGATTAGTTTCTTCTGGAGCTAATATATCTAAATATGAGTTATAAAACTCTTTTAAATCATTGATTATATCTATGTAAGCCTCTTGTTGCCATTCCTCTACCTGTCTCCCTTGCTTCATTTGATCTAATTTCATATTATCCCCAGCAACCATCTTTTTGACCATACCATCAATATCCATTCCTGTGGCTAGACCTGTAATTCTGCTATAATCTGTATTGCTATTACTCGTTCCATTTATTTGCATAAAATCACCTCCATTATATTTTTGTGCTAAAGAAATTTCTATTAACTATAGAATTTTTATTATAATTCTTATTGGCACTGTTTTTAACTTTCATTTTGTTCATCTCATGTTTTGCTTGATCTTTTTTGTGCCATGCTAATTTCGTCAACGTTTCTTCATATTTTACTAAATCTATTTCTTTACATATATCTTTAAACTCATTTTGTGTATATTTAAACTTATCTATAGATGATATAACTTTTTGCCTCTCTTCTACATAAGCATCCACATTTTCTAATTGCTCTTTCTCTATGCAATTTATTAACTTTTGCGTCAATTGCTTATATAACAGGAGTTTTTCTTTCAATTGTGTATTAAATTGAAACACCCCCTTTTTCAATTCCCATTATCCAATCACTAATCTCCAAAATATTAAATTAGCTCACTTATCTTGGAAATTTGGGATTGGCAATTGTGATTAAAATAAATGTACTATTTTGCACCTTTAGAAACCTTATAGGCCTGCTCCCACATATCCTTTACTTCTTCAATAAGTGGTATCACTTCATTCATTATTTGCAAATCTTTTTTAAGGTTAGCTTGTACCAAACTATCTATTATAAACTGATAAACTGATACTAAATTCTTTGCCCATTCTCCACCCTTATTTACATCTAAGGTTACCATTAATTCATAAAATATATCTTGAGTTTTAACTATATTTTCGTGAGCTTTTTTTACATCTTTATCAACTATAGCTTGCCTTGCTATTTTAGAAAACTTAACTGCTCCATCCACCAGCATTAGTAAAAGTTGTTCTTTTGAAGCAAAGTTCACACTATTATTTTTGTAGGCATTATATGCATTTGCATGTCCACCGTACATTCTTATTCCTCCTATTTTTTAATGTCTATAAACATTCCTCTATCTTCATTATAATACTCTACTTCTTCTTTGTAGGCATCCACATCAATATCTTGTGATTTATACGCTTCTACTTCTAGCTTGCCTTCTCCTTTTTTAAATTTCTTAAGTCTATAGGCAAAACTTCTGTCTTTAGGAGTATCTTCACTTTTGTCATGGTTTATTCTTATTTCGTCTTTTCTGTGCACAACTCCTGACTTTGTAGTGTCTTTCACTCTTTGTCTAAGTTCTGTGTCTATTTTATTTAATCGAAACTCCATAAAAACACCCCCCACGTTTAGTGGGCTAGGGGGCTAGGGGGCTAGAGGACTAGAGGGCTAGAGGGCTAGTGTAATTTTTTATACATTTGATATGTATAAAAAATTTATTTCCCGTCTATAATGTAAATATAGTATTTATTATGAGGTGGTTTCATTGATTTCTGAACAAAATAGTATTATATATAAAAAATGTTTTAAATTTTCTCTAGAAATAATAACTCTTTGCAAATACCTTAATAATTCTAAAAAGGAATTTGTGCTTTCTAACCAAATCCTACGTTGCAGCACTAGTATTGGTGCCAACGTAAGTGAAAGTTTCAATGCTCAAAGTCATAAAGAATACATATCCAAATTATATATATCCCTTAAAGAAGCATCCGAAACCAAATACTGGTTAGAACTTCTCAATGCATCAAATACTATAAATGACGCTACCTATAAAGATTTACTAGATCAAATTACTCAAATAATCAAAATACTAAGTTCAATTATCAGAAATACAAAACTAAAACACCATCTATAACCTCAAAATCCTAGCCCTCTGACACCCTAGCACTCTATCTCTCCTAGCCCTCTAGCCCCCTGACACCCTAGCCCCCTTCGTAGATAAAAAAGCTAAGCTTTTTTATCTACGATGATTCCTATCATTTCACACATTTTAGCAACCATATCGAGTATCTTCTTTGGCGGTATTTCCTTCACTACTTCTTTTGTTTCATTGTCTACTATTCTTATTACATATTCGTTGAGTTTCTCGTGTTTTTCGTATTCTAAATGAGTATCCGCGTTTTTTATCAATTTGTTTAATCCATCCACCATATTTTTTACTTCTCTTCCGTCTACTACTTTTGCATCCTTATTGTTATATGCTACTTTAGACGTACTTTCTAATGTTTCTTTGGCACTATTATTAGATGATTGTAATGATACCTTAGCTGCAGAATTTACATTTACAATACTCTGTCTTCCTTGACTTATTGAGTTGATTTCCATATCAAACACCCCGCTTATTAGGGGCTAGGGGGCTAGAGGGCTAGTCTTTTGCCCCTAGCGCTTAGCACCGCTAGCTCCTATTTTTTTAAATTTTTAAGTATATCTATGTTAAAATTTAATGCACTTTTATTCTCTTCTTCCACTTCCTTTAGAAGTTCTTTTCGCAATATGGCAACCTCTTTAGGTGCCTTTATAGCTATTTTTACAGAACCACCATCTATATCCACTACACTTATTTCTATATCTTCTCCTAAAACTATAGCTTCTCCTTTTTTTCTTTTAACTACCAACATTATTCTGCCTCCTTAAAAATAGGCTGCTTTATTAAATATTTTTCATTATTTAATATTATTTGTTCCCCTAATCGTTCTTTTATATTAATTATAATAGGAGCTCTCATATTAGTAGTTATTTTTTTTACATCTGAATCTAAAGTAACTGTAGTTAAAACCAATACATCATCTTGTGTACTTATTTTTAATCTCTTTATTACTTCCTCAGATAAGTGAAATTCATAATTCTTATCCACTATAAAAGGAGAAATAACCACAAATCCCACAGAACCATTTTCTATAGAATGTAATACATTGAAAATTTCATTTTCCTCTACTGGAAAGGAAATAAATCTCTTTAAATCTTCAAATCCACATATACCTTTATTAAAATTCCATACCTCTTCTTCACCATATTCACGAATTCCGTGATATTTTGTGCTCAATTTCATGTAATACACCCCTTTTTTTAGGGGGCTAGGGGGCTAGGGGGCTAGAGGGCTAGTTTTTCAATACTAACCTTTAGCTCACTAGTTCACTAGTCCGCTAAATTTATCTAATGTAATCAATTAAAGTTGGTTGAAGAACTCTAGCACTGGTTTGAAGTGAAGCTATATATACTGTCTGTGCTGTGGCAAATTGCATTGTAGTTTCAGTAATGTCAATATCCTCAGTTTTTGAAAGTATTTCCGTCATATTAAAGTTTTGATCTTTATTTTTATCATTAGCACTTTCCATGCTGTTTTGCTTTGCTCCTACTTCTGAACGAACTTTCAATATATTATTCATTACATCACTTATATCTTTAAGATCTTCATTTACAAGTTTTTTAACAGCTTCATCATCCAATGTTGTTCCATCTTCATTTTTTCCATCTAAGTGATTAACTATATTCTTAAATATATCTCTTAAATCTTTAGTTTCGCCATCTGCATTTTTAAACTCAATTATTTCTTTTGCTGAAACATTATAGTTAAATACAACACCTTGAGATACTTCTACTTTTAGTTTCTCACCTATATGCTGATATTCTACTCCACCTACTAATTCTCCACCACCTTTTTTATAGTAAAACAACATAGCATTTTCATTATTATTTTCATTAAAAGTAGCAGTTTTAGTATTAGTAGTTCCAAATAATGTAGAAGATGTTATTTGAACTTCTTTTTTATCCTTATCATCTATATTTACAAACTTTAGCGTCCCATCAGCTAGATTAGTTACAACTTTTACTTTATCCTTTATATTATCGTTATTTGCTATTTGGTCATTTATCTTACCAGCTAAATCACTTAAGCTACTAACTGATGTACCCTTTTTTATGATTATTTGTTGTGAACCCACTTCTATTTTTAGGTCATTATTTAAGGAACCATTAGTAGTTAAGCTATCAGCTCCAGATAAATTTAAATCTGTGCTACTTACGGATTTATTGGCATCTATTTTTGTATCTGCTGATATGCCTAGTTCAGTAATTTCATTGCTGATTTTAATTTTATCACTAGTTTTATTTTTAAATTCCAACTTATTATTTGCTATATCTGCTACAACCTCTATTTTACCTTTTAAATTATTATCCGCTTGTATTTTATCATTTAGCTTATCAGCTAAATCTCTTAAATTATTTATTACCACATTATTCCCAATAGTTACTTCATGATCAGTTGTGTCACTACCAATTTGAAACTTTATTTTCATTTCATTTACTAAGGTTTTATCTCCCTCAGTTAAACTGCTTGTACCTGAAAAATTCAAAGCATTTGTTTCAGCAGCACCAGCAAAACTACTTCCACCTGTTGTATCCATAGGCTTAGTGGTTCCTCTAGTTCCACCAAATATATATTTCCCATCAAAGTTTGTATTCATCACTTGAGAAAACTCTGAAATTTTTTCATTTATTTCATCTTTTGCAGCTCTTCTCTCCCCTGCGCTATAAGTTCCATTACCAGAAGATATTAGAAGTTCCCTTACCCTATGCAAAATATCTCCAGCCTGTCCCAAGGCTGTATCAGTAGTATCTAACCAATTTAAAGTATCTTTTATATTTTCATTATATTGTTTATTTGAGTTGATTTCTGTATGAAGTTGCATAGCTCTAGCTACTTTAAAAGGATTATCTGAAGGTCTTCTAACTGATTTACCGGAAGTCATTTGTTCCTGCAATGTCTTTAAATTTGTTAAGTTAGTCCTCATGTCTCGTAAAAAGTTGTTTGAAAGCATTTTATTTGTTATACGCACTTTTTATCACCCCTCTATCGTTTTAATCCATTAACAACTACATCCAAAAGTTCATCTACTGTAGAAATTATTTTTGCATTAGCCCCATAAGCATGTTGGAACTGAATTAAGTTTGCCATTTCTTCATCCATAGATACTCCTGATACTGAGGTTCTTCTTTGATCAAAATCACTTAAAAGCTTTTCTTGATTTCCTACTATTCTTCTAGCTTCATTTTCTTGTATTCCAAGCGTATCTACTGTATCTTTAAAATAATTATCTATAGTCATTCCATTTACATTACTTTGTATAGTGTAAACTTCTAACTCCTCATCTTTTGCAAATCCACCAGTTAAATCAGTTATAAATTTTTGCCTATCCATCTGTGACAAATCTATATTTTGTATTTTGAACAATACATTTCTAAGTTTTGCTATAGCTAGAGCTCTTTTACCATCATTTTCACCTGAATTATCTCCTGCTCCTGTTTTTATGTTCATTACATTATCCATAATTTTAGTATTTACTGCTATATTACTAGCATCTATTTCTTCTTCACCTAGCATTTGTATACTGCCATCAGGGTTCAATTTAAATTCATCTTTATTAACGAAAAAAGGCATGTCATCATTTGAAGCATCACTTTGCCCACTGTGAACTGCATTCACTGAAAAAGCTATAGATTTGGCTAATTTATTAATTTGATCCTCATAGTTATCTACATCTTCCTGAACTGACATATAACCTTGAAGACTTCCATCAGATGGCTTAAATAATCCTAATTTTTTGTCTAATATAGATAAATCATTTGGATTTGTTATATCGATAGCCTTATCAACATAAGCATTCCCTTCTTCATCTGCCCAAATTACTCTACATTCATCTATATGTCTTTTTATTTCATTAGCCTTTCCTTGCTCAACTGGTGTATTAAAATTTATCATTATTTCCTTTCCAGGTCTATTACTATCTCCTTCTTTTAAATAATTTATCTTTAAACCAGTTACTTTTCCTTGATCGTTCTTAACTTCTTCTATTCCATTTATGTAAGAAAATCTGCTTACAGCATAATTAGGTTCTTTTCTTACTAAAAGTTTTTCTCCACCTTCTGGAATATCTTCTACATCTCCAGGACTTAAGTCTATGGTATAAAAATTCTTCTTTTTAACATCTATATTAAATTCTGCACTTAATTTATCCATAAGCAAATCTCTTCTGTCCATTAAGTCATTAGGCTCTTGTCCAGAAATTTTAACATTCATTATTTGCTGATTTAAAGAATCTATTTGCTCAAGATAATTATTAATTTGGAAAACAGTATCCTTTATAACTGTTTGAGTATTAGTTCTTATCTTTTGAAGCTGATTATAAGTATGATTTAGTTCATTAGCAAGAGCATTAGCTTGTTGTGCTACCACAGTTCTAGCATTAGACGTATCCGCCTGCTTTGACAGTTCTTGCCACGAATCAAAAAACTTACCTATAACCGTGGAAAGGCCCTGATCTGATGGTTCATTAAATACGCTTTCTATTTCACTTAAGAATCTGTCCCTAGCTTCATAAGTACCCATAACACTCTGTTCATTTCTAAATTGAAAATCTAAAAACTCATCTCTAACCCTTTGAATTATTGATATTTCAACTCCAGTACCTAATTGCCCTGGTCCTATAGCATTATTTACGGAAGGCATAGCAAAAGGTCTTGTAGTTTCCATTATAGCTCTTTGCCTTGAATAACCTTCTGTATTAGCGTTCGCAATATTATGTGTAGTTACATCTATAGCCTTCTGTTGAGCAAAAAGCCCTCTTTTGGCTACATTAAATGTTGCAAATAATCCTGACAACAATAATCACCCTTTCTACTAATCCTGATTACTAATTGCTATTTTTTAGTAACTAACTCTTTAATCCTTATTACAGCTAAAACCAACTGTGGATTATGAATTTATAACTAAATACTAGCTTAAAAATCCGGAATTATCTTCTTATCTTTCCAGTAGCTCCATATGTCCTCGACACTGGTCTTGATGGATTTATTATCTCTAGCATTTTATTGGTATAACTAAGTCCTTGCTTTATTAAAAGTTCATTGGTTTCCTTTTGAAGTGTTACGGAATGTAATACCTTTCTTATTTCTCTATAAGCCTCCTCTAACTGTAAATCCTTACTTTCCAATACTATTTCACTTATTGCTAC
Source organism: Haloimpatiens massiliensis (assembly GCF_900184255.1). Lineage (NCBI taxonomy): Bacteria > Bacillati > Bacillota > Clostridia > Eubacteriales > Clostridiaceae > Haloimpatiens > Haloimpatiens massiliensis. The sequence goes on from NZ_LT854640.1 coordinate 1,062,025, forward strand.
GTCACCAACTAAATTTCTTCTGTCCATCTCTATTTTTGCAATTTTAACACTAGCTTCTTTTATACTATTAATTATGTCATCCATTTTAAAAACATCTTCACTAACTATATAATCATGCTGAGTTTCTAATAATATAAGTAAATTATTTAATGCATCTATTTCTTCGTTTATTATTTTTTTAAGCTCCGTTAACATAACTAAATTTCCTTTCTTTCAAAGGCTTGCATTATACTTTTAGCTAAATCCTCCGGATCTACACTATACTTTCCAGAAGCTATTTTGTTTTTTATTTCTCTAACCTTTTTATCATTTGGAATTACATCATTCTCCATAGAGTAAGCACTTAAACTTTTTCCTATCTCTGAAATTTCTAGTTTGTCTGATAAGTCTACGTCCTTTTTTTTCTCTAGGGCCCTGCTATTTTTCACCCCATACATGTTTACTATTTTACTAGGGTTTATTCCGTTGACTTTCATAATATACACTCCTCAAATTACTTTCTTAAAATATTTATCGAATTAGAACTTCAAAAGTTTAGTACATAATTAAAAAATTTTAGTTATAAAAGTAAAAATTAGGAACTTCACAGCCCCTAATTTCATGCTTTTTTATTTCCCTAAACTTCTTACTCTTTCTGCATTGCTAATTATGCTTGTTATTCTGACGCCGAAGTTTTCATCTACTACAACTACTTCCCCTTCAGCCACCATCTTGCCATTTACTAATATTTCTACCGGTTCCTCTGCTAACTTATCTAATTCTATTAATGAACCAGTGCCTAAATCTAATATTTCCTTTATGCTTTTCTTAGTTTTTCCTAAAACTACTGATATCTCTAAAGGAACATCTAATATTAAATCAATATTACTAGGCATAGCTGTCGGTGCTGAATTTTGAAGAGGTTTAAAAGCAGCTTTTTTAACCTCCACTTGTGGTTCACGAACTTGCTGCTCTATACCTTTTTCCATTAATGGATTTGCCTCCTGAATATTATTAGAACTACTTGAATTTACATTATTATTTTCATTTGTAGTATGTGTCTCTTGCGTTTTTGGACTTTCTTCCTTTCCAGTCATTATACCTACTATCTTCTTTCCAGTTTCTAATGGAAGTATTTGCATTATTTCACTATCTACTAAATCACCTATAGTTAACTTAAATGCTACCTTTATTATTTCTTCATCGTCCTTTACGCTTTCCGTAAGTGTTTCTGTATTTTCATTCCATATTCTCGATTTCGGTGGTGATATATTTACTTCTCTACCAAACATAGTAGCCATAGATGTAGCTGCTGAACCAATCATTTGATTCATAGCCTCTGACACAGCACTTTCTTCTATTTCAGATAAACTACTTATATCCTCTGGAACGATTCCATCTCCACCCATCATTAAGCTAGCTATAACAGCAGCATCTGATACTTTCATTACAAGAAGATTTTCTCCAGTAATCCCACTTATATATTTTACCTCAAGACATATATTGGGTACTTCAAAGGTTTCCCTTAATTTTCTCAAAGTAGTTGTAGATACTTGTGGTGTTGTGATGTTAACTGCTTGATTTAATATAGTAGAAAGAGCAGTAGATGCAGATCCCATGGAAATATTACCTACTTCGCCTAAAAGATCCTTTTCTGTTTCAGTAAAATACTCTTCATTAGCTTTATTTTCATCATCATTTGACTCCACACTTCCACCATTTAAAAGAGAATCTATTTCTTCTTGTGAAAGAAAACTATTAGCCATAATTTTCCACATCCTTAATATCTAATATTTGTACACCTTTATTCTTTCCTATTATCCCCACTTTACCATAATAGTGAGCTTGCTCTCCTATTAAAATTTCCACAGGCTCACTTGTCTTTTGATCTAAGGTTATTACGTCTCCTACATTAAGCCTTAAAAAATCTTCTACAGTTAAAGAACACTTACCAAGTAAAGTTTTAATTTGTACATCAACTATATTTAGCCTATCTTTAATTTTTTCTCGTGAATCTTCTTTAAAAGCATCGTCACTTTCTTTAAACCAATATTGAACAACTAATTTATCTAATACCTTTTCAATACTTAAATAAGGTATGCAGATGTTTATAAATGAATTGCTATCTACCATATCCACAGAAAATGTTATAAGGGCCACTGGCTCATTAGGGGCAAGAGTCTGATTTAAAGCTGGATTAGTTTCCAAACTCTCTATTTCAGGATCTACTACATCAAGTATATCTTCCCATGCCAACTTCAAATTTGATATTAATCCATCATTAACATTTCTTATTATATTTTTATCAATATCCGTGAATTCCCTCATTTTAAATTCTTTCACTCCACTACCACCCAAAAGTATATCTAATACTTTAAATACAAATTCAGGATTAGCCTCAAAGAGTATAGAACCACTTAAAGGACTCATGTTAAACGCTGTAAGTATAGTTGGATTTGGTACGGAATGAATAAATTCTTCATAGGTTATCTGTTGAACAGACATTATCTTAACCTTAACATTTGTTCTTAAATGAGCAGATAAATAACTTGATATTATCCTGGCATAATTATCATGAACCAGTTCTAATGTTCTTATATGGTCTTTAGAAAATTTTTGAGGACTTCTAAAATCATACTTTTTAACTTTATGTTCTTCCTGTTTGGCCAGTTGTTCTGGCTCTAACTCACCAGAAGATAAGGCAGACAAGAGAGCATCTATCTCACCTTGACTTAAAACCTCTGCCATACTAATACCTCATTTCTATTTAATTTAGAACTAGTTTATCTATATCAATTAAAGTAACTATTCTATTTTTGAAATTAATAATTCCTTTTATATATTCCTTTTTATCTTTTTCACTTACACTTTCTATGACACTTTCTTCTATTTCTAAAACTTCCTCTACTACATCTACAATTATACCTATAGATTCCTCATTTATAGATACTATTATTATATTCTCTTGTTCTACATCATTACTTTCTATATCTAAAAGTAACTTTAAATTTAAAAGAGTAATTATATTTCCTCTTAAATTTATTAAACCCCTTATGTAGTCGGGTGCCTTAGGCACCCTAGTAATTTCCATAGTATCACTTATACTTTGAATTTTTGCGGTTTCCACTGCAAATTCTTCATCCTGAAGCTTAAATACCACAACTTGCATAACACGCCCCCCTAACCAAGTACTTTTTTAATAGCTTCAAGTACTCTGTCTGCTTGAAATGGTTTTACTATAAAATCCTTTGCACCTGCTTTTATAGCATCCATTACCATGGTCTGTTGTCCCATGGCACTGCACATTATTACTTTTGCCGCTGGGTCTATGCTCTTTATAGCTTTTACTGCTTCAATTCCATCCATATCTGGCATAGTTATGTCCATAGTTACTACATCTGGTTTTTCAGCCTTATATATTTCTACAGCTTTTATACCATTGTTTGCTTCTCCTACTACTTCAAATCCATTTTTCTCTAATATATCTTTGATCATCATTCTCATAAAAGCAGCATCATCAACTATTAAAACTTTTGAACTCATTTATTTTCCCTCCACTATTTTATTCCTATAGAATTTAATATTTTTTCCAATGAACCAGGCATCGGTATATAGTAAAAATGCCCATTTATCATTTCATCATTTTGACTAAATAAAGTCTCGATGTCTAGAACATACTCATTAAATTGACCAGACTCAATAAATGTTGTAGACAGTATTGCTCCAAGCATATCATAGGTAACTGCTGGTACAGATGGCATTATAACCATGTTAGTAAACCTAGCTATGGAATTCATATAAGCACTGCACATTATATTTCCTATTTCACATAAAACAGAATTTCCCATTTCACTTATTTCTTTCTCATTTCCATCTAATAGCTTGTTTATAATTTTCATAGCTACATCTTTTTCCATAACAAATAGTATATTTCCCGGCGTATCACCTAATACCCTGACCAAGACACCTATTACAACTTCTTCCCCTCCAATATTATTAAATATTTCATCAAAAGGGATAACATTTATTGCAGGAACTGACATATTGACTTTTATGTTTAAAAGCTGAGCCAACGCTGTAGCTGCATTACCAGTTCCAATATTCACTATTTCCTTTAATGCATCCAGCTGTAAATCGTTTAAATCCAAATAACTCATTCTATCCTCCCTTTACACTAGTGAGGAAACATCTAATATTAAAGTAACCTTTCCTCCTAAAATAGTAGCTCCAATATATTCCTTTAATGATTGTAAAGTTTTTCCTAGAGGTTTTATAACTATTTCTTGTTGTCCAAGAAGAGAATCAACTAAAAGTCCTGAAGTTTTTTCTCCTACTCTAACTATTATTATATACTTTTTACCTTCTTGTTTACATGGCATTCCTAATTTTTCATTTACTCTTACTAAAGGTATTACCTTATCACTGTATATTATCACTTCTTTATTATTACTCTTTTTAACCTTTTCTTCATGATAATCTATAACTCTATCTATATATCCAAGAGATATAGCCATGTTCTCATCTCCAACTTTCACAAGAAGAGCTTGTATTATTTGAAGTGTCAAAGGTAATGTTATAATAAAAGTAGTTCCCTTGTCAATTTCACTAACTAAATCTAATGTTCCACCTAATGAGGATATTTTTGTCTTTACTACATCCATACCAACTCCTCTTCCTGATATATCTGTAACTTCCTCATTAGTACTAAATCCCTGCATAAATATTAAATTGTTAATATCTGTATCAGTCATACCCTCTGTATTTATACCTAATTTTTCAGCTTTTTGCTTTATTTTTTCAGGATCTAAACCCTTTCCATCATCACTAACTTTTATAACAGCCTTAGTACCTTCTTGATATGCTACAAGTTTTATTTTACCAACAGGATCTTTACCTTTTTTTATTCTCTCTTCCTTATCTTCAATTCCATGATCCGCAGCATTTCTTAAAAGATGTATAAGAGGCTCTCCTATTTCATCTATAACTGTTCTATCCAGTTCAGTTTCCTGGCCCTCAATTATAAGTTCCATTTCTCTGTTTAACTCTACTGAAAGGTCTCTTATCATTCTTGGAAATCTACTGAAAACCACTTCTAATGGTAGCATTCTTATTTTCATAACTAGATCCTGTAAATCCGAAGTAGTTCTTGCTACCTGCTCTAAGGTTTCATTTAATTCTGGAACTTTAACTTCTTCACCAATTTGTTCCAATCTTGTTCTATGTATAACTAGTTCTGAAACCATATTCATAAATTTATCTAATCTTTCTAAATCAACTCTTACTGATTGATGGTTCTTTTTATGATGAGTTTGGTTATCACTTACAGATTTATTTTTGGGTCTTTTTTTACTACTTTCTACACTTTTTTCTATTGGTTTTTTCTCTTCAATTTCTTGTGAAGACTCTTTACTTCCCTGTACTTCTTTTACAACTACTTTATCGATCTCAGATATATGCATTAAGGAATCATATACCTCATCCCCATGTCTTTTAGTTAAATATATAAGTTCCATGGATAAATCAAAATTTTCACTTTCAATATCTTCAGTACAAGGTATTGATTTTATAATTTCTCCATAGTCTTCTAGATCTTTAAATATTAAAAATGCTCTAGCTGATTTCAAAAGAGTATTTTCATTTAAAAGTATATGAATTTCATAAGCTTTATATTGTCTTTCCTTAGCCTGTTTTATTACACTCATTTCATATTCATTCAATTCTATTTCTGATTCTCCATCATCCTGTTTATCAAAACTTTCTTCATTACATTGCTCTTTTTCCTTATTCTTTTCATCACTATCTCCATGTTCAGTTAAACTATGTAGCTGTTCTATTATATGATCTATTGGAATATCTTCCTCTATACCATCTGATATATTACTTACCATCCTTTCTAAAGTATCTAAACATTTAAAAAGTATAGTTACTACTTGTTGATCAGCCTTTATACTTCCTTCTCTAAATTCTGTAAGTACATCCTCCATTTTATGAGTTAAATCTGCAATATCATTAAAGCCCATAGTTGCAGACATACCTTTTAGAGTATGCGCTATTCTAAAGATTTCATTTAACTTATCAATATCCTCTGGGTCTTGTTCTAGTTGTAATAATGAATCATTTAGAACTTGAAGATTATCCATAGATTCTTCCAAAAACATAGACATATACTGAGAAGTATCCATTTTATTTCCCTCCTAAGCTTTCTTATAAATGAATGTAGAAGATTTTTCAAAGCCGAAATCTCTATAGTTATATATGCTTTCTGTAGCTCCTACAAATAAAAGTGCTCCTTTATTCATAGACTTTCCAAATTTACTATATATGGAATTTTTAATTTCAGGTTTAAAATATATAACCACATTTCTACAAACTATAAGATCAAAATTATTTTCATAGTTGTCTAATATTAAATCATGCTTTTTAAAATTAACCATGCTTTTTATACTATCACTTATAATATATTTATCGTCTAGTTTTTTAAAATATTTATCTAGATATACATTTTTTATATTTTTAATTTCAGATTCACCATATTCACCTTTTTTAGCTTTCTCCAATATATTTTTGTCTATATCTGTAGCTAAAATTTTGTGTCTTACCCCAGGATTTAATTCATTTAAAATCATGGCTAATGAATATGGTTCAGCTCCAGTAGAACAAGCAGCACTCCATATCTTAAGAGGTCTTTTAAGTGGCAAAAGCTCTTCTTTTAATACTTTTGATAATTCATCAAATATCTCAGGATTTCTAAAGAACTCCGTTACATTTATAGTTATAAAATCCAAGAATTTTTCTTTTTGTTTAGGATCAGTTTTTAAAACTCTAGTATACTCATCTACAGATTTCACTCCTACTCTAGACATAAGGCTTTCAATTCTTCTATGTAATTGATTTGACTTATATGCAGATAAATCTATGTTAAACTCCCTAAACACCCATTTTTCAAATTCAAACAAATCCACTGCTATCTCTCCTTATTGCTTACGATTTTAATTATTTCATCCGCTATGGCATCGAGAGGCAAAACCATGTCCACTTTTCCTGTTTCATATGCTGCTTTGGGCATACCGTATATGGTACATGTAGATTCATCCTCAGATATGGTAATCCCTCCTTTTTCTTTTATATACGCCGTTCCCTCTGCCCCATCTTTTCCCATACCGGTAAGTACAGCACTTAAAAGATTGCAACGGTATAAATCTGCAGCTGAAAAAAACAATTTATCTACTGCTGGCCTAACTCCCCAAATGCTTGGTTCCTTGTTTAAATGAATTTTTTTGTCTAATCCTACTACCATGTGAAATCCACCTGGAGCTATATACACAGTATCATTTTCTATGTTTTCACCTTCACTTGCTTCTACTACTTTTAATTCACTGTTTTTATCTAATCTTTCGGAAAAAGCTTTAGTAAATCCTACAGGCATATGTTGTACTACAAATATTGGTACACCTATGTTTCTAGGCAAACGGGTTATTACACTATATAACGCCTTTGGTCCACCTGTAGATGCTCCTATTGCAACTGCTTTCACTTTATTGCAAGATGTATGTGTTTTTCCAAATTTTTCATTACTGTTTATTTCCTTATGCTTAATATTTATTTTCTCAGCATTTTGTCTTTTAGATGAATATGCTACTCTTATTTTTTCTATAAGATCATCCTTCACCTTTTTTATGTCTAGAGAAATGTTTCCTGAAGGTTTTGCTAAAAAATCAAAAGCCCCTTTCTCTAAACAATCCATAGTCATATTTGCTCCTCTATTAGATATGCTACTTAATATTATTACAGGAATTTGTATGTTCTTGTTTTTCAAATTATTCAAAGCTGTCATACCATCCATTTTAGGCATTTCTAAATCCATTGTTATTACATCAGGATTTATTTTATGTATTTTTTCTAATAATTCTCCACCATTTCTTCCTGTAGCCACTACTTCCATGTCCTCTTGTTCATTAATCATATCTGAAATTATTTTTCTCATAAGGGCTGAATCATCAACTACCATAACTTTTTTTCTTTCCAAGCTGATCACTCCATTTTCTATATTTGTCTCGTGCCTATACCGACTGTTTTAATTTCTACAAGTCCGTTTTCAGTATATAGTATCATGGTTCTGCCTTTATTCCCCCCTACATCCTGTGAGATAATAGGTATTGACATATCATTTAAAGTTTTAATTACACATTGACTATTCCTATTTCCTATATCCATTATCATACTTTTATCAGAAAAATTAAACATTGAAGCTCCACCAGCTATTTTTGCTTTTAAATTTTTTTCTTTAGCACCTTTGTTTATCATGTTTTTCACTAATATTGGAATAGCTAAATCTGCAAACTTAGCTGGATTAGTTACATTGGAAAACTTCTTGCTATCTGGCAACATAATGTGTGCAAGTCCTCCTATTTTACTTACACTGTCATATAAAGCTATCCCTATACAAGAACCTAGTCCCACAGTTATAAGTCTATTAGGAGAACATACAACATTTAAGTCTGCTATTCCAATTCTTATGTCCTGTAATTCCATACCCCATCTCCTTTATGAAATATTATTTATTCATAATTTTTTCCTTTTCTTCATCACTAAGTATCGATGCTAATCTTAGAAATATTATTATTTTTCCATCTAACTTTATAAGTCCTTTTATATATCTACTAGATATGGATGCCGCTATATCAGGTGCATCTTCTATATGAACATTTTTTACATCTTTAACTTCTGACACAACATCTACAATTATACCTATTTTTTCATCACAATTCTTTGCAACAATTATTTTACTATCATCTGAAATATTTTCCTCATGCAAATTAAACTTTTTTGCTAAAGATATTACAGGAAGAATCCTTTCTTCATAATTTATAACGCCTTTAACAAAATCAGGCGCATCAGGAAGTTTAGTAGGAACTTTATATCCTAGTATTCTTTCAACCTCCATTATGTCTGCAGCATAATATTCATTATTAATATTAAATATCAGTACTTTTATATCTTCTTCATTCATACTGAACCCTCCTATACATTTAACTTATTATCTTGTTAGTACATTGATCAATCTATGCATTTAACTTTTCAATAACGATTTCTCCTTCAGAATCTAAATAAACGTGTATATCCCTGCTATATGTATCTAATACATATTCTCTACTTCCCACAAGAAAAACAGTGTTTTGATAAGCTTTTTTTGCATATATATGACCTTTTTTTCCAACTTGAAGTTTTGTTATTACTCCGCCTTCGCTACCTACTTCAGCACATTCTATTTTATTATTTGCTTCAATTATGCCCCCTCTAGCTACAGCATTGTCATTTGTAAATATCACTTCACGTTTAGCCAAAATCTCAGAAACATACTCTCCTTTTCCATTTATATATATGCTTCCAGAACTTTTAATTACGCTATCCTGAGAGTATCCTATACTCACATTAACTGGCAAAGTCACCTCTTTATTTAAACTTTTTAATTTATCTTCTATTATTTCAATTATTTTATATAATTCAGAGATACCTTTTATTTCTATAGGGCCTAATCCTATTAACTTATTTTTTATTACTTCTAATACTTCATTTTTTTCTTCATTGCCAACATTTTTATATCTTAGCAATTTAAAATATAACTTAGGTATATTCTTAAATTTATTTTCTATAAGTACCTTAATTATTTCCCCATCCTTACTATCATTATTAGTTAAATTCCTTATTTGTTCTGCTGCTACTAATAATTCTTGTACATTATCTTTCATTTTTTCTAAGCAATCTATTATATTTAAAATATCTACATCTTCGCCTCCACCAATAATTTCAGAGGATATAATATTTTTTTCTACGCTTATATCACTTTTGCTAAATAATTTACTTTCAGCTACATTTTTATCTATTGTGATTTTCCCATGTGCCTTAACTTCCATACCTTCCTTTACATTTCCATGTATTATCACTTCACCTATAAAGTCTATATTCCCAGTAGAAATATCCACATCATCTACAACTTCATGTACTGGGAAAACATAAAATATTCCATTTTTATAAACTGGTTTTCCTTCTATACCTGCAATGACTGTATCCCCATTAATTAAGGCACCTTGTCCTACTTTTAAAAGTTTTTTCTTATTTTTGGGTCTTTTTACTTCTTTGCCTAATATGTTAACTCCATCTTGGCCTTCTTTTCCAGTATGCTTTACTGCTATTATATCGCCTCTCTTAACTTCTTTTATGGAATGCAAATTTTTAAAGTCTACCTTTTGCACTTCATCTGATATCTTGTCCGCTAAATCATGCCCTTTAAATTTTATATCTATAACATCTTCTTCATCTGGTACAAAAGGAATTCCTTCTGCTATTAAAACTTCTTCTACTCCTGCTTTATCTAAGCACTTATTTACGCTTTCCTTAATTATTCCAAAAACTATATTTTTACTATTTAAAGCCTCTATTATTTCCTCTTCACTATATATCGGAGGATAATTTTCTTCTGATATTTCTTCTTCTAATCTTAAAACAGTTGTTTTTTGAGCATCCTTAAGCGTATATATATATTGAGGTACGTATTTTATTGTTACAAATGCATGCATTCTATTATTATCTATTTCTATATTTAAAAATCTTTGGGGTATTTCTTCTTTTTGACAAATCTTAATTACGCTATTTTCGCTCAATTCTGTTGATCCTTTAATCTCATTTCCATCTACAAATATACTTAAATTTTCAGGTGGAATAATACAAGGTTTTTTCTCTTCACCAATAATATCATTAACAATTATTTTCCCATTTTCAACCCTTACTGTTCCATTATTTCTATCTAATTCTTTTATATCATTTTTATTTTCCATGTTTTCCCTTTTACTTTCTTCTATTTCATCATTTGGATTTTCATTTTCTTCCACTCTTACTTCTATTGTTGCTTTACTTTTAAATAACCCTCTTTTGTTTTCTATTACAGTGTATTCCAATTTATCCTCTGATATATTAAGCTCTTTACAAGCCTCTTTAATACATTCTTCCAATGTCTTAAATGTAAACCTCAATACCTCCATATCATTTCCCCCACACTTATAACTTTGCATTTAAACAAAATGCTCATTTATTATTTTATCGTTAACTTATTCTTAATCTTTATTTAATAATCCTTAATTTCTAGTTTTTTCTTTTATATAATTTTTAATATCCCTATCATACCCCTCTCGTATCTTATTTAAAATATTATTCTCTGATGAATCAAAACAAAGTTCCCCTACTTGCTTTATAGGTAATACCTTTGGAGAAGTTCCTGATACAAATAGAGCATCCAATTTATTTATATTATTATAATGGAACTTTTCTTCCCTAACTTTTATACCCATATTACTACACACATCTATAATCATAGCCCTTGTTACACCTGGAAGCACTTTATCACATGACGAAGTTATAACTTCACTTCCTTGTATCATAAATATATTTGACTTACTACCTTCAGTTATATTACCCTCTCTATCAACTAATATGGCTTCAAAAGCGTTGCTTTTATTTATTTCTTCTGTAACTTTACTTCTAAAATCCATGTCTATTACTTTAGCATTTGGATTATTTCTTTCCCCATGATACAATATAGTCTTTACGCCTTCACTGTACATCTGCTTCGTTGGATAACTATGCTTTACAAAATAAACCAGAAAATTATTGCTTTCATTAAAATTAAAAACCATTTTAATGTTTCCTTCTTTTACTTTATTAATTTCTATAAGCCTCTTCATACTAATCTTTATTTCATCAATAGTAAGCCATAATTTATCTTGTGACAATTTAGCAGTGTTCTGAAGCCTTTCTAGATGCTTTTCTAAATAAAGTGGAATCCCATCTATTATTCTTATAACTTCATATAGTGCTTTTCCCTCCTTTAAATATTTTCCATCAAAGCTACTACTATCTTTAACTTCACCATTCAATATATAAAAATTCTCTATGCACTCAGACATAATTGCACCATCCCTTTCTCAAAATTACTTCCAATATAATACTTCTATATTATTTCTCTTTTTCCTTGCATTAATTAAATAAGGTTTACCAACTAATTTAAATAATGGTAAATCTGCCATAGAATCTGAAAACATATAAGAATTCTTGAAATCCACCTGTATTCCTTCTTTTTTAATATATTCTTTTAATCTTTTTACCTTTTCTTCACCTTTACAATTTACACCTATTATTCTACTTCCATGCTTTCCATCTACTACTTCAAACCTTGTTCCCATTACCTTATCTACTTCTTTTATATTATATAATTGATTTAAATAAAACTCAGCGGAAGCTGATATGAGAATTATTCTATATCCTTCAGCTTTTAGTTTTTTCATAGTTGCTATAGCATCTTTATAAAGTATTTTACTTAATCTTTTTTTATAAAATTCTTTTACTGTATCTTGCATATGCTTCTCTTCAATGCCATCTATAAATCCCAAAAATTTTTCTTTAGCTTTACCTGCATCATATATTTTTATAGCATATAGTAGTGCCGATATAACACTTTTAGGAAAATGAATTATAAATTTAGGATTTTTCTTCATCATAAAAAACATAAATTCCATAGCTGTTTCTCTTTTAGTTAGAGTGTAATCCACATCAAATATAGCTAATTTTTCCATAACAATCCTCCAAATATGTATTTACCTTATACGTATCATCGCTAATTCTATATTAAGGCACATTCAAATAAATAATAAGTCAGTATGCTAGTCTATTTTGCGTCATACTGCGTCAACAGAACCCGCCGGCAGTTATACTAGCGACGGAACCTTCTTCCTTGTCTAACACAAAATATACTAGCATCTTTGACTTGTTATTTCTTTTCATGTACCTAACACTAATTTTAAATTAATATATTAATTTAAAATAAAGAGCCGATGCATAAGCAGCGACTCTTTACCTTATTTAATCTTCTAGTAAACTTTCATAGTATTCTTTAACTTCATCAAATTCTTTATCATCTGGTATAGCGAGTTCTGCTATTTCTTCTCCATCACCTATTACCTTAAATAAATATACTGAACCATCTTCTGGATTTTGAACAATAGCATATTCATTGTCTTTATATGCAAAGCCATCTACTACTTCACATTTCACCACATTTCCATTTTCATCTTCTAAGTCTACCATTAGAGTTTCATGTTCGCCACAACCGCAACCACATTCATGATCATGTTCTCCACAGCATCCATGATCTTCACCATGTTCTTCACAACAGCTATGATTTTCTTCTTCGTTGCAGCAACATTTTTTCATTTCTTCATTATTCATATTTATACCTCCCCTTATAGGTTATGGTATAATTTTACCCTTAATTCGATAATTTTAAAAGCCTTTTTTGAAATTCTTTCATAAATTATATTATTTATATTTAAAACATTCTTTTTGCTCTTCTTACCATTCTTTTCATATTTCTTCCCATACCATTAAGTGATCTTCTCATCCTCATTCTTCTTATCATTCTTTCCATTATAATATCATCTCCTTTCTATTAATATTTTGTACCGATTAGTTTAATTTAAACTATAAACCTTTTGCCAAATTCGGCAGGTTCCTGCATCAAACTAAATTTTCGACAAAATTCGGTAGGTGCCAGGCACCAACTAAAAAAGGAAGTACCTTCTTTTATAAGAAGATACTTCCTTTTTAGTTAGTGTTTAGTCAGCAAGTCTTTTATAAGTTGCTATTCTGTCTTTAGCTTGTTTTTCGTTCAAGTCAAATAATGAGTCTGCTTGATCTGGGAATACTTTTTGAAGTGATGCATATCTAACTTCACCTAATAAGAATTCCTTAAAGTCTCCAGTTGGCTCTTTAGAATCTAATGCGAAAGATTTTTTGCCTTCTTCTACTAGTGCTGGGTTGTATCTATATAGAGCCCAGTATCCGCAATCTACAGCTTTCTTTTCTTCTAATTGACTCTTGCCCATGCCTGATTTTAATCCATGGTTTATACATGGAGCATAAGCTATTATTAGTGATGGTCCTTCATAAGCTTCTGCTTCTTTTATAGCTTTAAGAGTTTGATTTTTGTCAGCTCCCATAGCTATTTGAGCAACATAAACATATCCATAACTCATAGCCATCATTCCAAGGTCTTTCTTCTTAGTTCTCTTTCCACCAGCTGCAAACTTAGCTATAGCTGCTGTTGGAGTAGCTTTAGAAGATTGTCCGCCTGTATTAGAGTAAACTTCTGTATCAAATACAAGAACATTTACGTCTTCTCCAGTTGCTAAAACGTGGTCTAATCCGCCATATCCTATATCGTAAGCCCAACCGTCTCCACCAAATATCCATTGAGATTTCTTAGTGAAGTATTCTTTTCTATCATACATTTTCTTAGTTAAATTATTTTTATCTTTTTCAGCTTCTAACAATGGTACTATCTTAGCTGTTACAGCTTTTGATTCATCACCCTTGTTCATAACTTCTAACCATTCATTTAAAGCAGCTTTTAAGTCAGCTCCTACATGTCCGCCTGCAATAGCTTCTTTAACTATTTCAGCAAGAGTTTCTCTTATAGCTTTAACTCCTAAGTACATTCCAAGACCAAATTCAGCATTGTCTTCGAATAATGAGTTAGCCCAAGCTGGTCCATGACCATTGTCATTTACAGTATATGGAGATGCTGGTGATGATCCACCCCAGATTGAAGAACATCCTGTAGCATTAGCTACCATCATTCTATCTCCAAATAGTTGTGTTACTAATTTAGCATATGGAGTTTCTCCGCATCCACCACAAGCTCCACTGAACTCTAGAAGTGGTTTTTCAAATTGGCTACCTTTTACATTAGATACTCCCATTGGGTTTCTCTTTTCAAGTTTTAATGCATAGTCAAATGAATCTTGTTCTTTTGCTTGTTCTCCAAGTGGTTTCATTATAAGAGCTTTTTCCTTAGCAGGACAAACTTCAGCACAACTTCCACATCCTGTACAGTCCATAACGCTTACTGTCATAGCAAAGTTTAATCCTTCAAAGTTCTTTCCACCATTGGCTTTAACTACTTTAAATCCTTCTGGTGCATTTTTAACTTCTTCATCTGTCAATAAAGCTGGTCTTATAACAGCATGTGGACATACATATGAACATTGGTTACATTGTATACATTTATCCATTTGCCATTCTGGTACATTTACAGCTATACCTCTCTTTTCGTATGCTGCAGTTCCTGCTGGTATAGTACCATCTACATAATCTATAAATTTACTTACAGGAAGTTTATCTCCTTCTTGTCTATTCATAACATCTGCTACTTCTTTAATGAATTCTGGTCTTTCTCCTCCGCAGCAGCAACATTCTTCGTCTTTAGCATCTTTCCAGCTTGCTGGAACTTCTATTTTAACTACGCCTTCAGCACCTGCATCTATAGCGGCATGGTTCATATTAACAACTTTTTCACCTTTTTTGCCGTACATCTGAACAACTGCATCTTTTAAGTATTTAGCAGCTTCTTCTACAGGTATTATATTAGCTAATTTGAAGAAAGCAGATTGCATTATCATGTTTATTCTTCCACCAAGGCCAATACTTTGAGCTATCTTCACTGCATCCATTGTGTAGAAATTAATGTTATGTTCTGCAATGTATTTCTTCATTGATGCTGGTAAGTTTTTATCTAATTCTTCTTCATTCCATATAGTATTTAATAGGAATATACCACCATCTTTAATTCCAGCTAATACATCATATTTGTAAACATACGCTTGATTATGACAAGCAACATAGTTAGCTGCACTTATTAAGTAAGTGGATTTAATTGGTTTTTTACCAAATCTCAAGTGAGATATTGTAACTCCACCAGATTTTTTAGAGTCGTATGCAAAATATCCTTGAGCATACATATCTGTGTGGTCTCCTATAATCTTTATAGCGCTCTTGTTAGCTCCAACAGTACCATCTGATCCAAGACCCCAGAATTTACATTCTGAAGTTCCTTCTGGAACTGTTACAACTGTTTCTTTTATTTCTAGAGATGTATTAGTTACATCATCAACTATTCCTATAGTGAATCCATTCTTTGGTTCTGCAGCATTTAAGTTTTCATAAACAGCTGCTATATGTGATGGAGTTGTATCTTTTGAACCTAATCCATATCTTCCACCAACTATTAACATATCTTTGTCTTTTTCAAAGTATGCATTTCTTACATCTAAGTATAGTGGCTCTCCTTCTGAACCTGGCTCCTTAGTTCTGTCAAGAACAGCTATTTTCTTAACAGTCTTTGGTATATATTTAAAGAAATGTTCTAGTGAGAATGGTCTGTATAAGTGAACATTAAGTACACCTACTTTTTCTCCCTTGTTCATTAAATAGTCAACAGTTTCTTCTATAGTATCGCAAACTGATCCCATAGCAACTATCATTCTTTCAGCATCTGGTGCTCCATAGTAGTTGAATAGATGATAGTTTGTTCCTATAGATTCATTAATTTTTCCCATATATTTTTCTACTATTTCTGGAAGTGCTTCATAATATTTATTAGAAGCTTCTCTTCCTTGGAAGTATATATCTGGGTTTTGAGCAGTACCTCTAGTTACTGGATGTTCTGGATTTAAAGCTTTTTGTCTAAATTCTTCTACTTTATCCATATCTATCATTTTTGCAAGTTCTTCATAATCCCACATTTGTATCTTTTGTATTTCGTGAGAAGTTCTAAATCCATCAAAGAAGTTTACAAATGGTACTTTTCCTTCTATAGATGCAAGATGAGCAACTGGAGAAAGATCCATAACTTCTTGAACTCCACCAGAAGCTAGTAATGCAAAACCAGTTTGTCTAGTTGCCATTACGTCACCGTGGTCTCCAAATATTGATAAAGCGTGAGTTGCTAGAGCTCTAGCACTTACGTGGAATACTCCTGGTAATAATTCACCAGCTATTTTATACATATTAGGGATCATTAATAATAATCCTTGAGAAGCTGTGAATGTTGATGTTAATGCACCTGCTTGTAATGAACCGTGAACAGCTCCAGATGCTCCGGCTTCAGATTGCATTTCCATTACTCTTACAGTTTGTCCAAATATATTCTTTCTTCCTTGAGTTGCCCATTCATCTACGTGCTCTGCCATAGGTGATGATGGTGTTATTGGGTAAATTGCTGCAACGTCAGTAAACGCATAAGCAACGTGTGCTGCTGCAGTATTACCGTCCATTGTCTTCCATTTTCTTTGGATTGGACTCATTTAAATCATTCCTTTCTTTAAATATGCAATTTTAAGTGACACTTTTATTTTATGTAAAGACTGCTAAATTACACAGTCTATAGATTAGCTAATTTTTTACCTAAATCATAAGCATTATTAAGCTGCTGCTCATTAGGTGTCTCTCTTACTACTAAAGTATCGATTACATCAAACCCGTAATCTTTCATTTTTTCCTTCCAATCTTCCATGAACTGTCCATTATCCCAACCATAGGAACCAAATAATGCAACTTTTTTACCATTCACAGGTAGCATCTTGAATTCATTTATGAAAGGTTCCATTTCCAGTTGTTCAATTCTATTATTATCCATAGAAGGACTTCCAAAAGCAACTACATCACTTTCAGTTACATCTTGAATTTTTGCTTCTGAAACCAATTTCATATTTACATTCGCATTTGAACTTTCAGCACCCTCTTTTATTTTATTTGCCAAAACTTCAACATTTCCACCATTGCTCCAGTAAATAATTGACATTTTTTTCACAAAGCTCACCTCTCAACACTTTATTTTAGAAAAAATATCCTTTTTTATATTCAATACCCACATATTATTATATACCATATAAAAAATAATTCAACAATTGTTTCATATATATAAATATTTAAATAGATATTTTCTATATTATTTTGATATTTTCTATTCACATAAATATTGAAATTTAGCTACTATGCTATTTTTTATTCATTTTAATTATATTCCTAATATCCTCAATTAGTTCATCTATGTTGCCTTCATCAAGCTTTTCATAGGAATCTATTTTCCTAATTACCTTATCTTTAAATGTTTCTTTATCTTCCTTGATGAAATTATTTCCGTTAAAAACATCTCCTTGTTGCATTATTCTTGCATCATATCCTTTACTTTCTAATGCGACCTTAAAACTTTTTTGTGTTTCACTTTCTCCATGAACTAAAAGTATACCCTTAGGTTTGTTTTTAAATCCCTCTATCCAGTTGAAAAGTCCCTGTCTATCTGCATGGCCAGAAAGTCCATCTAGTCTATGGATTTCCGCGTTAACTGCTATTTCTTCTCCGAAAATTTTAACTTTTTTTTCACCATTTAATATTTTATATCCCAAAGTTCCTTCAGCTTGATATCCTACAAATACTATAGAACACTCTTTCCTCCATAAATTATGCTTTAGGTGATGTCTTATTCTGCCAGCTTCACACATACCACTGGCAGATATAACCACCGCTCCCTTTGGTATTTTATTTACTTGTACAGACTCCTCTACTGAATTCACAAAGGTGAGTCCCCTAAAACTCAAAGGATCATCTCCTTTTCTTATTAATTTTTTAGCTTCCTCATCATATTCCTCAGTATGTTTTTCAAATATTTTAGTAGTTTCATTTGCTAAAGGACTATCCACGAAAAATTTTACATTTTTAAAAAAATTACTTTCTACATATTTATTTAAGGAATATATTACTTCTTGGGTTCTTCCCACAGCAAAAGATGGTATTATCACATTTCCTCCTCTAGCTATAGTTGTTTTAATTATGGTAGCTAGCTTTTCTAATTGGTTTGTAATATTTCCATGATATCTGTTACCATAAGTAGTCTCCATTATTATGTAATCTGCGTAATCTATAGTAGCTGGATCTTTCAGTATAGGTACATTTACATTTCCCAAATCACCACTATAAACCACCTTCACTTCTCCATCTTTTTCTACCATAAATATTTCTACTATGGCTGAACCTAAAAGATGACCAGAGTCTTTAAATCTAATCTTAAAACCTGGAAATAATTCTATAAATTTATCATATTTATATCCTCTAAATAAATACATACTCAATTCTGCTATTTTAGCAGTATAAAGAGGTTCTATAAGTTCTAAACCTTGTCTCATTTTCTTTCTATTTTTCCACTCAACTTCCATTTCTTGTATAAATCCACTATCCCTAAGCATTGCACTACATAAATCCATGGTAGCTTCTGTGCAAATAACCTCTCCTTTAAAACCCATTTTATATAAAAGAGGTATTCTCCCACTATGGTCAATATGAGCATGAGATAGTATCACATAGTCTATTTCCTTTGGATTAAAGGCAAAAAAATCATTTCCCCTTTCTTTTTCATCCTTACCTTGATATAGACCACAATCTAAAAGTATTTTCTTACCCCCATACTTAAGAATGTGACAAGAACCCGTTACACACCCAGCTGCGCCATAAAACTCTATCTCCATCTTAATCCCTCCCTTTTTGAATTAATAATTAATCATTAATAACTCATCTTTTATACATAATTTTAAAGCTGTACATTTAATAAATATAACTTTTAGTTTAAAATGTTCCTTTAATGTAAATTTTAAAATGTAAAATGAAGGTTGAAATTCCACATAAATTTGTTAAATTTATATTTTATTAAAGACTTCTAAAGTAGTTTTATCCTTAAATTTAAATTCCCAATTTTAATTTTTCATTGCCTTCCTAATGGTGTCAATAATAATATCAGTTCCATTTTGGAATCCACTTTCTCTCATTTTTTTAATGTATAAGTGTTTTTCATTATATAGTTCCTCTAAATTTTGCATAAACACTTCATTATTAGTTTCTTCTTCCTGAAGAACTTTACTAAATCCACTTCTTTTAAAAGAACCAGCATTTAATATTTGATCTCCTCTGCTTACTTTAGCTGATAATGGTATTAATAGATTGGGTTTGGTTAATGCCAATAATTCATAAATAACATTAGCTCCCGCTCTAGATACTACTAAATCAGCTGCAGTCATAAAATGCTTTAATTCCTCTCCCACATATTCATATTGTTTATATCCTTCCCTATGTTCTAAACAAGTATCTAGATTATTTTTACCACAAATATGAATAATATCATACTTATCAATAAGTTTATCTATATTATTTCTAATTAAATCGTTTATAAATTTAGATCCTAAGCTTCCTCCTATTACTAATAGAATAGGTTTTTCTCCATTAAATTTGCATATTTTTAAAGCTTTAATTTTACTTCCCTCAAATAATTCTTCTCTTATAGGAGTTCCACTTACAATTCCTTTTCCACTTTTTATATGTTTCAAAGTTTCAGGAAAAGTAACACATATTTTGTTGCAATAAGGTATGGCTATTTTATTTGCTAGTCCAGGTGTCATATCTGATTCATGAGAAACTACTGGAATTTTATTTAATTTAGCTCCTATAACTACTGGCACAGAAACAAATCCACCCTTAGAAAATACAACTTTAGGTTTTTCGCTTTTAATTATAGCAGCTGCCTCAAATATCCCCTTTATAACCTTGAATGGATCAGATATGTTTTTTAAATCAAAGTACCTTCTAAGCTTTCCTGTGGATATGGAATAGTATTTTATTCCCTGTTCTTCTATTATTTTTCTTTCAATCCCCTGTTCACTACCTATATACTCTATTTCATATCCCAATTTTCTTAGCTTTGGTATTAATGCTAAATTAGGAGTTACATGTCCTGCAGAACCTCCACCAGTCATTATTATCTTCATTATATTTCATCCTTCCTATTTATCAACTATAGTTTTATTATATCTGAAATTTGAAACTTGAATTACTACCCTTTTAATTTAAAATTTAGAATGTAAAATTTTAAATTAAAATTATTAAGAACACTTAAATATATTGTTGAAAACCAACTGTTACTTTATGGTATATTATAAATTATAATTTTATTATATTCATTTTTTAGACATTCTTATAATCCTTTATATAGGTTTATTATCAACTATAATTTTATTATATACTACATTGCCCATACATTAAAATAAATTTTGTCAAAAAAAATTCCAATTGGACATTTGTTTTCTATACCTTGTACGTATTTCATATGCATCCTTCAATCTCCCAATATAATTAATATAAAATGTGCAATAATAATAGTACACCAATAAAAAAGGAGGTTGTTATAATGAGAAACTTAGTACCAGAAGCTAGGAATGGATTAAACAGATTTAAAATGGAAGTAGCTAATGAACTAGGCGTACCTTTTACAGATTACAATGGTAACTTAACTTCTAGACAATGTGGTTCTGTTGGTGGAGAAATGGTTAAACGAATGGTAGAACAATACGAAAGAACTTTATAAAATTAGCTCTACAATACTACCATAATGAACTTTGTTTTTAACACTTTGCTAAAATAATAGGGGTGTGACAATTTTGTCACACCCTTAACCATATTTACATTTTCAAAAGACTCTAAGATTTTTATTACACTTAAAAAATGATATAAAAACAATTTTATAGCTCATTCAATTTTTTTATATTGTTTATAAATCTTTTCTTATCTCCAGTATTCAAATTTATATATGTTAATATTACATGTTTTATTATAGTTCTTGTTTTATTACATGAATTTATTTCATCAGATATAAATGATGTGTTCTTTTCATTTAGTAATTTCCATGTACATTTATTACAAAATTCACTTGCCCAACAATCTTTACAATATTCAATCTCATTTTTTTTCAAAATATCTTTAAAACTTAGATTTATTTTATCATCCAATATATTTCCAATTTTATAATTTTCATTTCCAACAAACCTATGGCAAGGATAGTAAGCACCATTTCCTAAAATACTGATCATTTTATAACCCGACGAACAATATAAATTATTTGTAATTGATTTGTTGTTCAAATGGTTTAAAATCCTTTTTATTAAATTTAAAATTTCATTATCTAATTCTGCTATATTATTATTTATCATAGCATCATCTATACGTTTAAGTATACCTTCTTGGACATTTTCAACAGTTTTGGGTTTAAATTTCGTTGATGTACAATCAGCTAAATACACAATAGGTATAGATAATTCCTTTTTCAGTATATTTCTCAAGTCACATCTTGAGATATTATTTATTTCATGTATATTAGTATAAGTTGCCTCAACCATTGCCGGTTTAATACTATTTTTTTTCATTTTTATTAAATTGTTATAAACACAAGTATATGTCCCTTCCCCATTCTTATTTATTCTTAATTGATCATTGATATATAGTGGGCCATCCAAACTAATAGTAAGCTTTATTTCATACTCCTTTATAGTTTCAATTAATAACTCGTTTAAATTCGTTCCATTAGTTACCATATAAAATTTTGGAATTGATACTAAGTCACCTTTACTATTAAGATATTTACAATGTTCACATATTGCTTTTATAACTTCTGGATAAATACTAGGCTCTCCTCCAAAAAATGTTATCTTATCTATTTTATGGATACCTTTCTTGATAAGATTATTAAGTATTACCACTGCATGATTTTTATCAAGAATTATATTATTTGAAAATCCATATGTTCCTTCATCAGCATAACAATATTTACACTTTAAATTACATGATAATTGAACCATAAATTGGAGATGATTGATAATTCCTGTTTTTTTAAAATTTTCATCAGACAACATTTTATTTTTGTTATCTATATCAAAATTGGAATATACAAATTTTTTAAATACCATTCTTTGTAAACTAGTTAATTTATTTTCTTTAAACTTTATTTGCCATTCACTAATTTTATTTGCCTCTGATGCATTTATTAAAATTATAGAGTTTGTATTTTTATGATATATTGCAGCTTTATTATAAGAATCGCTAGATAACACTTTTAAATTCCACATTGATGAATCATATTCTTCAAATTTTGTATATAATGTATCTTGTATTATAATTTTATCATTATAATAAATTTTAAATATTAAAGATTCTTTACAAACCAAAGTAAATACTAATGGTAAAGAATATCCTAATTCATTTGCTTTATTTTTCAATAATTCACATAAATCACTATCTACATACGAAAATTCTGATTTACTTTTTTCTTCAGATGCACGGGCATGCACAAGAATATATACCCATTTATTTTTCTTAAACTCTTTGATACTAGCATATAATTTTTTTTTACTAATAGGTAATTTATCATTCTCACATGATTCCATATATTCATCTAAATTAATAAAATCGATTATATTAATAATTTCATCCTCATAATTAAAATCTCCCTTTAACAAGTAAAAATTCCCATCATTAGTCAAATCATCTATAGATATTGAAATCTTTAAAAATGCCTCTATAGTATCAAATATTTTCATCATACCACACCCTTTTTTAATTATAAAATATAAATAATACATTTAAAAATAACATTATTATCTTCTTAGCTATTTATTGTATATAGGCTATAAAAATACCCCTTATTATTCATTAATTCATCAAATGAACCATATTCTTCGATTCTACCGTGATTTAATGTAACTATACAATCATATTTTCTTAGAGTATTTGGCACTAATTTGTGAGTTACCACTATTGCTGTTAGTTCTTTTTTTTCTAGAACTATATTTTCTATTTTCATTGCAGTTTTATTATCTAAGCTTGATGTTGCTTCATCAAGTATCATTACAGAAGTATTTTTCAAAAATGCACGAGCTATAGATATTCTTTGTTGTTCTCCACCAGAAAAATTATTTCCACTTTCATGAACCTTTGTATCTACTCCTTCTGGTAAACTTCTAATCAATTCATCTAATCCTGCACATTTTATAGCTTGTTGTACATGCTCCTTTGAATACTCCTTAAACATAGTTATATTATTTTTAAGAGTATCATCAAATATTATTACTCTCTGATGAATCATTGAAAAATTATTATTTAAACTTGTTTTATCAATATTTTTTAAATTTTGTGTACCTATAATAATTTCTCCTTGATATGCATCATAATATTTCATAATTAATTTAACTAAAGTTGATTTACCAGATCCACTACTTCCTACTAACGCATACTTTTTACCTTCTTCAAAGTTAAAGTTAATATTCTTCAAAACTAAACTACTAACATCGTATCCATAACTTAAATTATTTAATTTTATTGGTGCTGACTCTATTAAATTCTCTCCAATAAACTTTGAATTTTCATCTTGTTTTGGAACATTCAAAATTTCCTCTATTTTAATTTTTATAGATTTTATAGATTTTAAATTAACTAATTGCTTAGAAGCTTGTCTAATTGGATTATTCACATAATTAGATATTTGCATAATACCTAAAAATACCCCCAAAGTGATTTTACCTTTTAACACAAAATATATAGAAAATGTTAACTGAATTATACAAGATGTATAAGTTAATGTATGTTGTATAACCCACGATATACTTTGAGATTTTCTAAAATCGAATCGTGAATTTTCCACATCTTTGGTAGCACTAGTATGTAGTTTGTTAGCTTCATTATCAGCATTAAAGCTTTTAATAATTTCAAATCCATTAAAAATATCTTTTATCTTAGTATTATATATTTCTAAAAAATTAAAATATTTCTTCTGTTTTTCTGAAATTTTTTTGCCAAATATCATTGGAATTAACATAGGAATACACGATAATAATAATATAACTATAGCTATTAAAGGTTCATATACAAATAAAGTAATTGTTGCAACTAAAAAAGTAATTATATTTTCAATAATATTTGGTATATTAATAAAATAATTATTTTCAATTGTAACAATATCATTATTTAAAATAGATATAAATTTTGCACTATTACTTTCATTAAAATCATTTATATTTTTTGATAATATTGCATTAAAAATATCTCTTTTAAGCTGATAATTTACTTTTCTTAAAAAATATCTACTACAAAAATATTGAAAATTATTAATTACAAATGAAAATATTAAAAAAATAATTCCAAATAATAATAATTTTTTTATACCCATTATATCACCTTTTGTTCCAACATCTGCTAATCCTTTCATAAAAAGTGACCAAATAACCATTGAAATAGCTACCCCAATATCTGCAATTATCAATAGAATAAATACTATTATGTTGGAACGAAAATATTTACTTAATCTTATTCCTTTATTTTTCACCTGATACCTCCCTACTATATTTTAATACTATTCATATTCCACTTTTACAAAATAGTAGAAATAATTTTCATTATCAAATTTTTAAACATACTTTACTTAAAAAACGTCGTGATTATTCCACGACGTTCTTAAACATTTTTAACTAGTCACCACAGGTTCCGGTACCATTATTAATTCCACAGCTATTTTCTAAATCTTTAATATCTTCATTATCAATAATGTCATCTGATACTAATGTCTCAACCTTTAAATCTATAAGCTCTTTTATATTCATACATTTGCCTCCTTTCTTTTTAAATTTATACTATAATTGTAACATTATTCAATTTATTTGTCAAACTTTTCCATATACTTTTAATAAACTTTTCTTTCTTACCTTATTGGTAAAAATTTACAGTTACCTTTTTTTAAAATATCCGCTACATTTTTACCTAAATCAAATTTAGTATGCATTTTAATATGGCTTCGATACTTTTAAATTTAACCCACTTGAAATAAATCATAATTAATACTAATTAGTTTATTCTTTAGCCTGCTGAACTGACTTAACATGTTAAAGCCCATAATTATAGGGTGTGACAATTTTGTCACACCCCTAACCATTTATTCATCTTATTTATTTGATATTCTAATATCATTTATTTTTATTTGAAGATAATATTTATCATTATAATTATTTTTAAAAGGAGAAAATATAAGATCCACCTTAAGACCCTTTGGTTCATCTATTATACTTAAATAATCTTCCCCATATTCTTCTTTTAATAATTCTATAAATTCCTCTACCTTTCCAAATCCTAATGCATCTATAAAATTTCCTTCCCTGGTAAAAATGCATCTTAACTTTAAGGTATTCTTATCCTTACCCAAAATAGCTATAGACTTCACAGGTATATTTTTTTCTGCTAAAACAGGAGCTGAATTTCCCTTTCCAAAAGGTTCTAGCATTTTTATTTGGTTTATAATATCAAAATTAACTTCTCTCAAAGGTAGCCTTTTATCTATTCTTATTTTAGGTATTATATCATTATCTGTAAGAGTACAATTTTGAAGTAATGCTTCTCTGAGCTTAGGTATATTTTCTTCTTTTATTGAAAGTCCTGCTGCCATAGGGTGTCCACCAAATTTATATATATATTCTTTGCATTTTATAAGCTCTTCAAATAAATTATATTCTTCTATAGATCTGCCTGATCCCTTTGGCATATCCTTTCCCTTAGTTAATACAATAGTTGGAACATTATACTTTTCTTTTATTTTTCCTGCCACAATCCCTGCTATGCTTTCATGTACATCTTCCTTATAAATTAAAAATACTTTTTGATTTTTCATAGATGATTTTTCTATACTATCAATAATTTCTTCCACATTTTCATTGGTTATATCTTGCCTTTTTTTATTTAATCCATATAAAATATCAGCAAGTTCCTTAGCTCTCTTTTCTTCATTACATAATAATAGTTCTACAGATAAAGATGCATTTTCCAATCTACCTGTGGCATTTATACAAGGTCCTATTTGAAAACCAATGGTATAAGAATTCACACTTTTACATCCAATACGTTCTATTAAGCATTTAAGTCCTAAATTAGAGGTTTTATTCAATTCTTCTATAGCCTTTTTCGCTATAATTCTATTTTCATCAACTAAATCAACTATATCACATACTGTTCCAATACCCGCTAATTCCATATATTCATCAACATTATAGTCCATTTTTAATTTATCAAATAAGGTTTGTGCAAATTTAAACGCAATACCTGCGCCACATAAAAGTTTAAAAGGATAATTACAGTCCTTTCTCTTAGGATTAATAACTGCATCTGCTTTTGGCAAAACATATTTTCTTTGCCCCTTTTCCTCTATAAAAGGCAATTCATGATGATCTGTTATAACCACAGTCATACCTAGCTCCTTAGCCAATTTTACTTCTTCAGTGCAGGATATACCATTGAATAATTACTTGAATAATTGTCTAAGCATGTGAAACCATTGATATTACTTATCTTATCTTTATTATGCTAATAAATATCAATTTAGACACTATTCTTTTGTATGAATTTAGTAATTTACCAAAATTATTTTTGATTAATTTATCAAATCAACCTATTTCAGTAAAATATTTTAGACAAGTGAAGTACTATATTTTTACTATAAGTATTTTAACTTAAATATCAAGTGTAACTTATTAACATGTTATTTACAACTTATCAACACTCATCAAAGTGTATTTATATAAATCGCCTTTACATTAGTCTCATATTAAACACTATTTTAATTTCTATACAGTATGAACTTTATATGTTTAAATATTTTATGCAAGTTTTTCACTTAACATCAAAAAAAGGATTTTTATTTTCAAATATATCTTTAAACTCCTTAGTATATTGGAATTGAATAGAATTAATATATTTTAGTAATGTATTTATAGATGTATGACCAAGTTGAGTTGCTATTTTAGATGGATGAACACCTAATGATGCTGTTAAGCTACACCAATTATAGCTTAAGTCTATTGGCTTTATTTTAAATCCTAGTTTTTAAAGTACTTACCAAATATTTCATTTATCGCTGTTCTATCTAATATATTTCCTTGTTTATTATAAATAAAAATACTTCTATTCTATCTAAAAAATCAATATATTCTCTTATAATTTTAACTAATGTTGTAGGATAACTTATAACTAACTCTATATTATTCTTACTACGTAAGCGTAAAAAATTATCAATGGGAGGTTTACTTATGTATAGAAAATTAGATAATGATGCCTGGGAAGAATATTTAAATAAATTTAACTCTGTTAAAGATACAATAACAGTGAAAGATTTCTGTGCTGAGAATAACCTTAATAAGAGTCAATTTTATTACCATAAAAAAAGAGTAGAAAAATTAATTGAAAGTAAAGAACCTGTTTTTCAGGCTATTTCTTTGAATAGTAAAGTTGATAATATTAAAGAAAATAAATCTACATTAAAAGAAGTAAAAATTAATGTAGGCAATGCTAATATCCTTATTCCTGTTAGCGAAGCTACTTTAATAACATCAATAATTAAGGAGTTAATTCTAAAATGTTAAATATAGATAAGGTAGAAAAAGTCTATCTTGCCTGCGGTTATACGGATTTAAGAAAAAACATTGATGGTTTAGTTATGATAGTGCAAAACCAATTTAAGTTAGATCCTTTTGATAAAGCACTATTTGTTTTTTGTAACAAGAAAATGGATAAATTAAAAATTCTTCACTTTGACGAAGGTTTTTGGCTATATTATCACCGTTTAGAAGCTAATCGCTTCAAATGGCCAGCGACAGCTGCCGATGCATTAAAGATTAATATTGATGAATTACGTTGGCTTTTAAAAGGCTATGAAGTAAGAACAAAATCTAAATTTAAACCTGTAAAAGCAAGTAATTATTATTAAAAAAATATAAACTTTGAACCCTTGAAACCTAGTAATATCAAGGGTTTTGTGGTATAATAACGGTATCAAATAAAACTAACGAGGTAATTATGAGTTACCAAATTTTAACTAATGAGCTTGATGAAAATACAAAAGCATTAATTGAAAAAGTTGAAAAAATGGAAAATGAAATTAATGAAAAAGATAAAGAATTAAGCTCAAAAGATGAAGAAATAAGAAAACTTAAAAATGAATTAGAATTCTTAAAAGGTGTTATATCTAATAGAAATAGAAAGATATTTGGAGCATCCAGTGAACAAATAGATGTTAATCAATTATCTTTTTTTAACGAGGCTGAAAAACATAGTGATTCAAAGGTAGAAGAACCTACTTTAGAGGAAATTACATATAAAAGAGCTAAGAAAAGCAATTATACTGGAAAGAAAGACAATTTAGCTAATTTAGAAAGAGTTGTTGTTGAACATAAATTAGAAGGTGAGGATCTTAACTGCAAGGAATGTGGTGAAGAGCTTACTCCTATCGGAGTTAAATCTAGAAAAGAGATTGTTAAATACATTCCTGCTAAATTAATAATTGAGGAGCATGTTATTTATAGCTACGCTTGTAAAACATGCGAAAGAGCCACTGGTGAAAGTAAAATAGTTTCACCAGAAGCCCCTAAAACAATTTTTTATAATAGCATGGCCTCAAATGAGTTAATTGCACATACTCTAATACTTAAATATCAACATGCAATGCCACTATATAGGCAAGAAACTTACTTTGATATGATGGGTGCTACTCTTTCAAGGCAAACTCTATGCAATTGGACTATGTCTGCAGCGACAGCTCTGGAACCTATATATAGACATATGAAAAAAGAATTGCTTAGCCGTAATTACATTCATGCTGATGAAACTACTCTTAAAGTAATTAATGATAATGGCAAAGATTCTAAATCTAAAAAGTACATGTGGTTATATATGAGTAATACTAACTCTAAGCCTGTGATCTTATATGATTACCAAAGCACTAGATCAAGCTCTTGCCCTAAAAGTTTCTTAGGAAATTTTAAAGGGTTTCTCCAAACGGATGGATATACTGGATACAATTCCGTCAGCGGAGCTACAAGGGTATATTGTTTAGCTCATATAAGAAGATACTTTCATAATATAATAGTAGATTTAGATGAAGAAGCTCTAAAAAATTCTAGAGGATTAATAGGGTTTAATTATTGTGATCAAATTTATAAACTTGAAAAAGAACTTAGAGAATCTTATTCAAGTGATGAAAATTATTATGATATTAGATTTAAAATAAGAACTGAGAAACTAGCTCCAATTATAGATAACTTTATTGATTATGTTGAAAGAGAAATAAAAGATGCTCTTCCAAGAAGTCCGTTAGGTAAGGCACTTGAGTATGCTAAAAAGCATTTACCAGGATTAAAAAATGTATTATTAGATGGCTCTTTAGAAGTTGATAATAAGCTGCGTTATTCTTATCAATAAATTATTCTGACTTTAACAAGAAGACTGCGTAATTACTTAGTTTTATTCTAAAATGCTCAGAATAATTTTTTATTTTCTCTGATATTAATATAACCAGTTATGGGCAATAATATATCAGAGGTGAAATAAATGAATAATTTTAGTGAACTATCAAAAACAACTCTTTCAAAAATTAGAACATTCGGTATTAAAAGTCGAAGTGTAATTAAAAGCTTTAACCGCTCTTGCAGGCTAATCGAAACTTTTTTAAAAGAGAATAACCTTGAATTCTCTGATGAAAGTGGCAATCAATGGCTTTCTCAATTTGAAAGTCTTAAAGAAGGAACACGTAGTGAACGAAATTTGTATCTGTCATATAGGAGGTCTTTATTACTTTTACTTGACCTACAGAGTGGAAAACTAAACGAATGGAAAGTATATCCTATAAAGACAGCCGAAAGGCCAACCACTGAGTATTATGCTAGTTTATTAGAACAGTATAAACAGTATCTTGCCATGCAAGGCATGGCGATAGCCACCATAACTTTTGCTACCAGAGTAGCAAGTATGTTTTTTCATTACCTTGAAAGTATGAATATCTACAGTATAAGCAATCTTACATCTAAAAATGTATCAGACTTTTTTGGACAAGATGCATTCATAGGCAGAAAATCAATGGGTGTTCAAGCATATGCATATAAGCTAAAAAAATTACTAATCTTCCTTGAGGATAGACAAATTACTTATAATGAACATCTACATCTCGCAATTCCTAAAGTTTTTGCAAAACAGGTTTCAATAGTAACAACGATATCACATAAAGCTGAGGAAAAACTTATTTCTGCTGATAAGTTCTCGGAACCCTTAGGAAAAAGAGATCAGGCAATGCTCCTTTTGGCATTGCGTCTTGGAATACGACGTTCTGATATAGTGAATTTAAAGTTTAGTAACATCAACTGGCAAAATGATACAATAACATTTATACAGCAAAAAACGAAAGTGCCAGTAACACTTCCACTTCTTACGGATGTAGGCAATGCAATAATGGCTTATATTCTTGATTCATGAGAGGATTCTAATGTAGATGAGATATTTTTAAGAGGCTATGCACCTTATAAAGCAATTAAACCATCTTCTGCCAGTAAAATATCACTAAAATATCTTTCGGAATTTGACTCAAATGATTGTCCCGAAAAGGGATTTCATATATTGAGGAGGACAGCAGCAACAAAACTATTTGAGAACAATGTACCTTCAAGTGTTATTTCTGCGTCACTTGGTCATATAGATCCAGCATCGGCAGATGTTTACCTTTCTACAGATTCAAAAAGGATGCGTAAATGTGCTTTAAATCTTTGTGGTATTGAATGTAGGAGGGAGGAGCTGTTATGATCAAAAATTTTTCAAGTAACTTTGCAGGATATATAGAAGGTATGGTAAAGGAAAAACATAACTCTGGATTTTCTTTAAAATATATGGATAAGCACCTTATTGAATTTGATAGTTTTTGTATGGAGTACTTTCCAAATAAGGTTTCACTTGATAAAGAGTTAGTGGAAGCCTGGGTATATTATACCAAATCAAAATCTGTGCAGGAAATGCAAAAGAGATTTCGTACAATGATGCATCTTGGAAATTATATGTTACCACTTAAAAGTGAAACATATATTGCTAAAAACAGGATTAAAAAAGTAAAACCTAAGGAACCACATATTTTTACAGACGTTCAATTGGTGGAATTTTTTCAACTCTGTGATGCTTTTAAAGCAGTTAAATATCCTCCTTATAGACATCTAGTAGCATCAGTGATTTTCAGAATGATTTACTGCTGTGGATTAAGAAACTCCGAAGCTTGCAATCTCAAATGCTGTGATGTAAACCTTCAGGAGGGCATAATAAAAATCTATGAATCAAAAGGTCATAAAAATCGTATGGTATACATGTCAGACGATTTGATAAATCTTTGCAGAAAGTATAATTTAGTCATGGATATGTTGAATCCAAAACGTAAATATTTTTTTCCATCTTCTAGGTCTGATTGCTATACTAACATATTAATCTGTAAACTGTTTGATAGCATACTTAATAAAACATCATTTTACGGAAAGACAAGCAAGAAGCCAACCTGTCATAGACTTAGACATACTTTTGCTGTGAATAGCATGAGAAAGTGCATCTCTGAAGGAGAAGATTTTGATATTATGATTCGTTATTTGAGCCGATATATGGGGCACTCCTGTCCGCAGAACACTATGTATTATCTGCACATGGTAGTAACCCTTGTTCCAGAAATTAGAAAAATGGCGAAAGGATATGAGGATATCCTCAATGGTGTGACATATGTCGAAGAATATTAAACAGCAAAAAATGTTTTTTAGTTATGTAAGTAATTTCTTATTCCTTCATCTTAAGGAGCATGAATATAAATCTGATAATACCGTAACATCCTATAAGCAGGGACTAAACAGTTTTAGAAAATTCACTAAAGAAGCATATGGAAAAGGTGTTGATAAACTCACATTTAAAATGGTTACTTCTGAAATGATAAAAGAGTACTTAACGTGGCTAGTTGATAAAAAAAAGTGTAGCATTTCAACACGTAACCATAGACTTACTACCATAAAACAATATATGCAATACTGTTCTGCCAAAGACATATCTCTGGCACCACAATATATTCTAATATCAAAAATGAAACATGCAACTGTACGGGCTAAAAAAGGTAACTGGATGACAAGAGATGCCATCAAAGTTATTCTTGAACAGCCACCAAGGACAAAAATAGGAATACGTGACAGATTTTTTATGATATTTTTATATGGAACAGGTGTAAGGGTTTCTGAAGCTCTTAAAGTAAAGCTTAAAGATTTTGAACTTGCTACAAATGATCCTTTTGTTAGAATTGTGGGCAAAGGAAACAAACCAAGATGCGTTCCACTGATCGATATCACAGTAGAAAATTTAGATTATTATCTCCAACTTTATCATCCACTAAGATTGCCTGATGACTATCTTTTTTATACCATTATTAAAGAAAATAAAGATTGCATGTCAGTGGCAAATGCGGAACGCTTTATAAAGAAATATGGAGAATCTGCTCGTAAGATTTGTTCACAGGTTCCTGAAAGTGTACATCCTCATCTTTTTAGGCACAGTTATGGTGCCCATTTATACAGAATGGGGTTTCCTTTGCCAGTTATTGCAAAACTACTTGATCATGAATCACTAGAGACAACAGAAATCTATGCAGAAACAGATGCAGAAATGGTAAATGAAGCTTTTCGTGATATGGAGGACTCTTTGCAGAAACAAAATCCATTGCATTCTAAAGAAAAGAAATGGAAACAAGCTGATGAAGAAACACTTGCTAAGTTATACGGATTAAAATAGATTAAAAGAATTATTCTGAGCATTTTAAGATAAAACCGTGCAATTTATGCCACTTTCTGGTGATGCTCAGAATAATTTATTGATAAGAATAAAGCAGCTTATTAAAACATAAGAATAAGCTGCGGAAAGAGCTATCAAACCTTTTGTAATAGGTAGAAAAAATTTCCTTTTTGCAAACACCGCTAAAGGTGCAACTGCAAGTAGCAATATTTATAGTATTGTTGAAACTGCCAAGGCTAATAAACTAGTTGTAGAAAGGTACTTAGTATATTTATTTGATAATCTATTAAAGATAGATATATCCGATAGCGAAAGCTTAGAGAATCTTATGCCTTGGAGTAATAAGATTCCTGAAAATATGAAAATTAAAGATAAGAAATAAATTAATCCTAGTAAAGCATATTCTTGCCTTACTAGGATATTTTAATACTATTCTTGGAATTATAAAAGGTGCTAAAACTTTGACGCTTACGACGCTGAAGGTGTTTTTTCTAAGAGGTTAAAACCGCAATTGTACCTAAGTACAGGATTAGTCGCAAGTCTATCGACTAACTTATTAAAGTATTTAATTTTTTCAACTTGCATGGCAACTAAAGCATACAATAGTGCTAGCTCATTATGCCCTTTCGGGCCACGCGTAGCGTGTAACTGGGCTAAACCATTTAATACATTTGAAAAATCTAGTTGAGCTAGAATTAATTCAAGCCTAGTTTTAGGCTGAAATTTCATTATTTCTTCAAAGGAAAATAAGCACTCTTGTCGAATATACATAAGTATTCACTCCTCTTTGTTGTTTATTTTGGGTGCTACTTAAATATTCGACTTTTGGGGTGAATTTCCTTTTTGAATAATAAAAAAGTTAGTAAAATCAATGATTATAAAATATGAAATTTACTCAATTATAAAAAAATAGGAGAATTAATTAAAAATTGTCCAAAATGAAATGGAGAATTCGTGAAACGCACTTGTCTTTTACTAGAGATTCCTGCTATCAAGAGCACAGTGTACTTTCAACACCAAGTTATTGCACTTGCTAAATCACTAAAAATAATATTATCTATAGCATTACTTATATTCAAATATATATCTAGGCATTATATTATTTTTTGACAATATTGTATTCTGTTCAAGTCTATTTAGTGTTTGTGTATTTAACACATCAACTTTTGTTATAATGCTATTAGGTTGAGTTATGCTAATTAAATAAAGTTTATTATCTATTATTTGTCCATCAATAATAATCCTATCTTTAAGTGTGACTACCTTATTTATTTCAAGAGTTTTTCTGTTAAGTTTAACAATATCTCCTGTAATGGAAATAAAAAATATATCTGAATCATTGTAAAGAATTTTGCAAACATCAATTCGATTTTTTATAAGATTATTAAATTTAATTGTTG
This sequence comes from Haloimpatiens massiliensis, assembly GCF_900184255.1. NCBI lineage: Bacteria > Bacillati > Bacillota > Clostridia > Eubacteriales > Clostridiaceae > Haloimpatiens > Haloimpatiens massiliensis. The sequence goes on from NZ_LT854640.1 coordinate 1,096,764, forward strand.
AAAATGAGTTATTTTTTATATCATAATAAATAAAATAATTTACCTTGGCATCTATTCCAATAAAAAGTTTATTATCTACTATTTCAGAAGATAATACTCTCATATTACTTGGTAATTTTTTTTCTTTTACTATACTAAAATTAGATCTGTCTATTATAAATAAAAAAGTTTCGCCAAATTTATTATCGAATTTAGCTCCTAATACATAAATAAATCTCTCATCGAAATCTCCACATAATAAAAAAGAATTTTTAATATCAACTGTTTTAGTATTATCTTTATGAACAAATTGTATTCTGTTAATGTTTCCTTTAGGAAGGTTAAATAGCATTAATCGACAATTATCATGTAATTTAATAAAAGTAGCTCCATCATCAGTTATTGATTCTGATATTTTAAATTGTTCATTTACAGAAAGTAGCTTATTACTAATAGAGGTGGGAATAATCATAGACTTTCCTTGCATCGCTAACATTGGGGCATCGGCAATATCTAATTTAATTATTTTTTTAGCTTTTATTTTTTTATTAAAAAGTACTATTTCACTTTTGCTTGATGAACCATCTGAAAATAATATTCCAAGTACTGGCTTATTCACATTAATATTTAAAAAATAAATCATTAAAGATGTTAAAAATATTATTATTGTAATTATACCTAATTTTTTTTTCATATTATCACTCTCTTTCTAATATAAAATAGTTTATAGTGGTACTTTAATTATATTGTAAAAATTAAAGCTCTAGTAGTTTATACTAGAGCTTTAACCTTTACAACATTAAATTAATCTCCTATATTTTAATTATTTAGATTATTAATCCAAGTAATTGGATTATAAAATTATCATTACTTCAATTATGTTGAGAATTTTCTACATGCAAATTATTTTAACATAATTTACTAGAACAAGAGATTAAATTAATAACTTTTATAGAAAATGGTTAAATCATTATCAATTAAATCAGTAGGAAATACTGCATTACCGCCATCTTTATCTAAATCTATACCTTGATCTATATAAGCTCTCCATACAAGTTGAGAACAGTAAAATTTATCAGTTCTCCATTTGTTTGCAAATTGAGCGTTGTACCCATAATTAATTTTAGAAGTAGCATAGTTAATTGCATCTGTCATGTTCATAGCACTTCCAACATGACCTACAACAATTTTTGTGTATCTAGTTCGCCAATCATTTACACGACGTTGAACCCCATCACTAGGATAGCTTTCTACAGTATAATCTGAATTCCAGTCAACAAGACCTGCATGTCCTGTTAAACTTCCACCGCTTGCCCAAGATACAGGTGTTATTAATACATCACCATAGCTACCTATAGACGTAGAAGATGTAATTGCAGCTGCCCTAGAAGTTGCCAATTTTGAATCATATGAATTTTTTGTGAGTTTTTCTAAATACATGCTCTTTTCTTTTATAATTTGATTTTCCTGTTCAGGTGTAACATTAACTTTTATTTTGTCCCAATTTTCAATTATGTTTTTAGCTTCTTCTTTATTTCTTTGAAGTTCTAGTTGTTGAGATTCTTTTAAATTTGAAGTATTTAATGCTAGTGCATTAACGTTAGACGTTACTCCTAAAGTTGTCAAGGTAATGCTTAAACAAACTAAAGCTTTGGCAAATTTACCTTTCATTTTATACCAACCCTCCCAAAATTTATATTATAATTATATTATATTACAATTGTTTTAAAAAGTAAATGTATCTTTTATATAGGTCTGTTTTTGAATCTAAGTATAACTTTTCAATATTCAAGTGAATAAGAACTATAATTTATAAAATGAGTAATAAACAAATAATATTCTGCCTTATTTATATTCAGTACAATATTTATTATACTTTTATAAATCATTTTAAAACGAACTCTTGATAAACAAGAAATTTCAAAATAAAAAAAAGAGAGAATACAGTTTTTGAATATATAGAAATGTTCTATATTATAAAAATACTACATTCTTTATTAGTTTATTTTAACCAAATAAATTCGAAACTCCATTTTAATAAACTTAACTTAGTATAAATTAAATTTAAAAAATTCAAATCAAAATTAATTTTAGTACCTAACTTATGTTCTGCAATTTTAAAAGTCCAATTACCAATTATGGTTATAAATTTATTTTAGGTAATTTTAATCCAGTAACTAAGCTTAGACTTATCCTACATCAATACAATTAATTTTTTTAAGAAGCTAGTTTTAGTTCACCTAGTATTATCTCTATAGGAATATTGTCTTTAGCTTTTTTATATACGAGGTACACTAATTCTTTAGCCGATAGGCTTTGCATTACTTCAATAGTATCACCTAATGTTTCTACTTCATTAAGATGATATAACCTATACAACTCTAAAAAATTGATTGATAAAAATACAAGCAAGAAATATCTCCCGATAGAGAGTATACTTTGAACCTTATATTCATCAAAACCTAAATGATTTTTAAGATATTTATAGTTAGTTTCAATACACCATCTATTTTGATAGTATTCTATTATAGTTTGAACATCAAGTTCTATGTCCGTTGACATAAAGTATACAGGTGATTTAAAGCTTTCACCATTAGCTTCATAGCATATTAAAACTAATGCATTTTCAACTTTTGAAACTTTACCTTCGTATTTATATACTCTATACTCTTTACCTTTGACAGTAACTACATCTAAGGTAGAGGGATTAATATATTTTACAAATTCTTTAAGCTGCATTGTAATTCCTAACGGAGATATCTTTCTATTGGACTTCAAAGCACCAATTAGATGAAATCCTTGCATTAGACTGCTATCTACAAGCTTTTGGCTAGTATACCAACTATCAACGAGGCAATATATCTTATCACAATTAGATGGTTTTTCAAAAAAAGCTATAAAATCCACAGCTATATTATATTTACCCATGAAGGATTTGTTATATTCCAAGCAATTTTCTTTACTAAAGTAAGGTTTATAGTTTAAGGGGATAGATATATCTCCTACAACAAAATTAGAAGTAACCACACAGTGAGACCAAAGATTCTTACCTTCCGTATGGGAGTGATTATAGCTTAACCCCTGCATTTTCTTTGCTTGTACTTTAGGATTTACAGTATCATCTATAACTAAAAATCCTACGGATTTAGGTTTTACAAGCTTATCAAAATGTAGCTTTAAATAATTAATTCGGTTTCTATCGATGAGACTATCGTCCCATTTTGAGCGACTTAAAAATCTATATATAGAGCTGCTACTTTTAGCGGTCAATATATTTTTTGAAATTTTATATAAAGATTTTGTGCCAGATAAATTTATTAATCCATTTATAATGGTGGTTAGATGATGAACTTGTGGTTTATTCATTCCATAGTTTACATCATTTAAGTAGTTGTAAATTTTATCATCAATGGATACAATATGATTAGTAATTTTATTTGGCATACTGATAACCTCCCGTGCTTTTAATTGTGTGGTAACTTTTATATATCACGTAAAGCATCAGTGTGCCATATTTATTTTTTGGTAGTATTACCAGTTGAGTTTTTTATTTTGCAGAATTAAAGTACCTAATTAAATGTACAGTATTATTTAATCTTTTAATTTCTTAATGAAGTTTATGGATATCTTTAGTTTTATTAGTATATTTATTATTAAAGCTACAATCAAGGTATATGACCAAAATGTCACAAATTTAGGTTCGTTAACATTGTTTAGATTAAGCCAAAACACAATAAATAAAACTAATAAAGACAATATAGTTATAAAATCAATAGTGAAAATTAATTTAAGCTTTTTACCTTTGTTTACCAATACGCATAGTATTGTACTTAATAATAATATTATTAGAGACATAAAAGGACTACTCATTCAGATTCCTCCTTGTATAATAATGATGTAGTCATTAAGACTACTCATCTCAATTTAATTGTTTCTATAATAGATAACAGAAGAAGGATTTCTTCCTTCATCAGATGTTATCTTAGTTAATTATCATGCTTGACGGTTCCTATATAGACTCCAGACTTTTCATAAAGTATAATCTTCAAGGATAGGACAAATAATGTTTTCCTCCTTGGGAAGTCAGTATCTGCTGACTCATACCCGTGATTTAGTCAATTAGTCCATTCAATGAGGTTTTATGATTCGGCTGGTTGGGAGCCTCAGGCTATACCTGTATAACTCGCAAGGTTGTGTACTCATTAGATGGAAATGGATTCCTATCGGAAAGGAGCTTTTGCTCATGTCAAACATTTTATTTAAAAATTTATTTATCTCGGTCGGTATTGATGTTGGTGCAGATTTCAGTTGGATGTCTATCGCACTTCCTAACCAGACCTTTGTTGGAAAGCCTTTTAAAATACTACATTCAAACATTGATTCCCTTGAACTCGCTGTTTCTAAAATAAAAGAAGCAGAAGAGTTGTATTCTTTGGAAAGTCGCATTTTCCTAGAATCCACGGGAATTTATCATTACCCACTCTTCTGCTATCTTCGTGATACTGGATTTAATGTTAACCTAATTAATCCTATCATCACTAAGAATAGCACAAACATTAACATTAGAAAAGTGCATAATGACAGATTTGATTCAAAAAAAGCTGCCTTAATAGGCTTAAAGCCAGATTTAAAAGTATCTCTTATGCCATCAGATCTTGCTCTTGATTTAAGAAATCTTTCAAGAGAGTATTATGATTTGATGGACAACCGTTCTGCTTATGTGAACAAACTTCAAAGTGAACTTCGGATGGTATTTCCAGAATACCTTAAAATTTTTTCAAAAATAACTACTAATACATCATTAACCTTATTAGAAACATACACATCTCCAGATGCATTTTTAAATGCTTCCAAAGAAGAGATTATTGATTCTATAAGATCTACAGCTCGTTTTGGGCTTACATATGCTAATAATAAGTATAATGCCATTATAAAGGCTGCCAATGATGCAAAGACCTTCGGTTATTCTGTAAGTAGTAATTTTAAGCGTATTAGATTATACATAAGCTTTATTCGAAAGTATGATGAAGAGATTTCTTCTATACTCTCTGAAATGCATAAGCTTGTTGATGAAAATGAAAATACTGATTTTGTAAAGCAAATTCACTTGATTGAAACATTTAAAGGTGCAGGTTTTCTTTCTGCTGTAAGCCTCATGGGAGAAATCGGAGATTTCTCTGCGTTCAACTCACCAAAACAGCTTTTTGCTTATTTTGGTTTAGATCCAGCAGTAAAGCAATCTGGCAACTTTAATGGCACAAAAATCAGTATGTCAAAGCGAGGCTCTCGAATTGCCAGAAGAGTAATTCACACTATGGCATTAATCAGCATAAGCAAAAACAAAGATGGCTCCGCCAAAAATCAAGTACTTCGAGAATACTATCTTTTAAAGTGCCAAAGTAAGCCTAAAATGATTGCTCTTGGGGCAGTTATGCATAAAGTTTGTAACATATTATTTGCCATTCTTCGTGATGGGAAAGAATTTGAAATAATTACACCAGAAGAACACCAAAAGAATTATCTCAAAGCGAAATGCGGCTTCGCTGCGTAGTATAATTCCATAAATATAATTTCCGTTTTTTGTTAGTCTAACAAAAGTTTATTAAGGTTACCCTTTTTTAAGATAATAAAAATATTAATTATTTTTTTAATTCTTATTGACATTTCTTAGCTGGACTAAAATAATTCTTAGTTGTAACTATTCAGCCATCCTAAATAATTACTATTTTTAACAAGCTTGTTAATATAATTATATCACAATATTTACCATTTATGTATTTAAAATATTTAACGTTATAAATATTTCCTATATTTTACAAAATGAAAAACACCTTATTTTCAAATTTTCATAGACAGTAAGGTGCTAGTATTAAATTTGTGTACACTAAAAAAAGGTGGGACACCTCTCTTAGTGGAGTTTTAAATATTTTCAACCAATCAGATACCTCATTATTTGAACGAGCATAATTAAATAAACTAGCTTCGATATCATCAACTTTTGGAACTCTATTTACCCCTTCTTTAAGAATTAACCCATTTTACCTTTATTAGCAAGTTCGCTCTAATAACTATTGACGGTAATTCCCTTGTATAATTACTAAGAAACAAAAAAACTGACTTTGATGCAGAGCAATCAATTAAAACATCATATTGCCTTAAATCATTATTTTCAACATAATTGATAAATGATACAGTAAAACCTTCAAAATGTATATTTCTATCTAAAATCTACATTTTATTAAGCTTATTTGCAATATCTTCCGCTTTATTTCTAGATATTGAATCAGAAAATAATGCATGTCTTACAAGATTATGAGGTGATAATATATCCTTATCTATAATTGTAATATTTGTATATCCATTTCTTGCAAGATGAAATATCATCTTCGAGCCTAATGCACCAACACCAACAAATAATATTTTAGGATTTTTTTCAGATGCTAATGTTGATATATCAGCAGCTAATCTTCTACTTAGTGGTTCTAAATGACTAAGTGCTAAAGCCCTTCCATCTCCTTCTATCTTTGTTGTATTAGCAATAACATTTTCATCAAATCCAATTACCTTGGTAGGTCTATTTATTGCCGATATTAATAAAAACTTATCTGGTATATTTTTATCCTTAAGAATCTTTAAAGCCCTTTTAAACTCATTACCTAGTTTTTCATTAAACGCATATAGTTCTTCTAGTTCCATCGTAATTAATCTAAAATATTCACTATAGCGAGAGCTTTCTGTACTCCAAATAACTATGTCTAATATTTGAACTGAAAAACTATTTTTATCTATATCTAAAGAGTGAATTCCTCTCTATTATTAACGCAACATAAAGTATAAGCAACGCCACTTTTCCCTTTATTCTCACGCCAGTATGCTTCAATAAACTCTGTAAGCATATGATATGAAAATACTGCATTCCCCGTTTCTCCGTAAAGAATCATAGCTCAAAATCATCCCCTGTTCTTATTAGATTGCCACTTGCAGCATCACTAAACCAATTACGAATCCTATTAATAAAATCTTCAATTAAATGTTCTACATACCAATCGTCAATGCTACCTCTATGCAAACATATATAAGTAGGTCCCTTCCACAAAGCTACGGTGTGTGGTAACTTCTCTGAAGGGGAGTCTAATCTTCTAGAAAAAACAACAGGTGCCTTATATCTTATTTCGCTTGTAAAACATATTAAATCAATAGGCTCAACTAATTTAATATCTACATCCATTGTGGTTCTTCTGCAATGTAAGTTTATTTTCAGTTCTAATGTTACTATAACAGAATCCCTTGTATCTTCATACAACTTAACATTATTAACGTTATAACAAGATATCAACCCATTGTAAAAATTAGAAAAGTCATCACTTATGCTATATGGTTCAGATATAGCTTTTGGTTTATTTGCCATATCTTTTAGGTATTGAAGCTGTACTAATTAATACTAATGACATTTTCTTTTCTGTGACTTTTTCTGTTTCTTGCTTTAACGGTCCATTCTTAGTTAATGTAAAAGTTAATGGCTTTGGTTCATCTGTAGATGGATATTCGGATAAGCAATAAAAGTTATCATCTTCTACAGCCTTTTTATAAAGATTAGCAGCTCTATAGTGGGGAGGATTGTCCTCATTTCTTTTAATTTCTTTACATGAAGCTACTATTACTCTTACATTTCCATTATTTTGTTAATCACATATAGCAACTATTTATTGATTATAGGCAATTATTTTGTTCTAACCATTTGATTTTATTTAGTAAAAAAGCTGTTATACACTTTTTTTGTATTCTCTCTTACAGTTAGACTGTTATCTGAAGTTTTCTATCACTACTTGGATACTTACTTTCCCATTGAATTCATTAATACTTGGATAAAATGCCAAATCAAGAGTCATACGGGTTTGTCCAAAATATAATCTATCCAATCCATCAGCTCCGTATTTATCTATAATGATTTTCTCAAATTCTTCAATGTCACCAAAATATATGCCATCAATGTATATTCCATTTCTCATCAACATTTTTAATTTTAATACATTTTTAGTTTTACCAAATATTCTTCCTTTTACTACAGTAACTTCCTTTTCACCAAACAATGGTTTTGGATTATTTTTTCCAAATGGTTCTAATATGTTTAAGTCACCTATTAAGTCAAAATCTATTTTTTCTAAAGGAAGTTGCATATCAAGGTATATCTTAGGAATTATGTCTTCATCAGTTAAAATTGTCTGATCATTTAATTTTTTTCTTAATGGTTCTATATTACATTCTTCTAAAGATAATCCTGCTGCCATAGGATGTCCACCAAAACGTCCTAAGAGCTCTTTACACTTGTTTAATTCTTCAAACATATTGTAACCTTGTATTGACCTTCCAGAACCTTTAATGCATTCATCAGTTCGTGTAAGAACTATTGTTGGAACATTATAATATTCTCTAATTCTACCTGCTACAATACCTACTATACTTTCGTGAGTATTTGGAATATAGACTACCAATACTTTATCCTTTGACATATTATTAGATTCGATACTCTCAATTGCTTTCTCTATACCTTCTTGAGTCATATCTTTTCTTTGTTGATTAAGTTTATGTAACTCTGTAGCTAAGCTCTTTGCATCAGTATGGTTATCTGCCAGCAATAACTTTACTCCTTTTTTAGCATTATCAAGTCTACCCGAAGCATTTATACAAGGTCCTATAACAAAACCTAAATGATAGGCTGATATTTCCTTATTTTCAATGCCGGCTACTTTAATTAATTCAGTTAAACCAAGATTAGATGTTTCATTTAATAGTTTTAAGCCATTTTTTACAAATATTCTATTCTCGTCTACTAAATCCACAACATCACATACTGTTGCAATAGCAACATATTCAATTAATTTATATGCTTCACTTTTGTCTATACCCATTTCTTCATATAGAACTTCAATGAATTTAAAAGCTACGCCTGCACCACATAATGCTTTAAATTTATATTTACAGTCTTTTTGTTTAGGATTTATTATAGCATCAGCTTCAGATCTTACAAATTCTCTTTCTCCATTTTCCTTTTCTATAAAAGGAATATCATGATGATCAGTAACTATAATAGTTAGCCCTAATTTTTTGCTATATTCTATAGCTAAAATCGCTGAAGCCCCGTTATCACACGTGATTATTGTATCCACCCCTATATTATAGGCTTTGTCAATAATGTTAGTGTTTATTCCATAACCATCTTTAATTCTGTCTGGAATATCATAAACTACATTAGCACCACATCTTTTAAGGGCTGTATATAATTGGACTAAACTGGTAACCCCATCTACATCATAATCACCTACAACCATGATTTTCTTACCTTCTTCTATCTTTTGCTTCATAATCATGACACCTTTCACTAAATCTTTCATTTCACGAGGATTATGAAGATTTTCATAGCAAGGATTTAAAAAGCTTTTTATAGACTCTTCCTCTATAACATCCCTATTTACAAGAATCTTAGCTACTACTTCACTAATATCAAACTTCTCAGCTACTTTCTTGTAATCAGTCTTTTTATTTTTAACGAACCATTTTTTCAAATAAATTACCCCTTCCTTATTATTTAGACTTATTTTTGTTTAAACTTCTTACATTAGAATTGGATCTAGTTCTAAACTCACCTCTTACTTTAGTTAATTCAACCAATAAGTCCATATTTTTCTTGCTTAACGACTCCATTTGTTCTATTAAATTCTTATTTTCATACTCTAATGTCTCAATTCTATCTAAAAGAATCTGCTCATTTAAATTACTATATTGCATTTTTCGCAATGAATCTTTTAATTCTTGCATTTCATTATTTTTTTCTATGATCATATTACAAATATCTTGTTTATCAACTTCTTGTTGTCTCTTTGTTATATAATGAGTAATGCCATTATTATACATTGTTTGTCTTGACACTCCAATAGTCTTAACTATCCCATTAGTGCTTATTTTGCTATTTTTATAAATATTTAAGGCTTCTTCTTTTGCCTTTACGATACTCTGTATTCTTTCCTCGACATTTAGTAAATATTCTTGTATATTAGGCTTCAAATCTTTAAATAATGACATATCAAATTTTATTAAATTCTCATTTGTTATTTTTACTAAATCTTTCTTTTCCAATCTTTAACCTCCATCATTATCTTATCTATTTCTTCTGTTATTTCTTTCAATTGTGGATATTTACGAATTATTTCTGTCTCTCCTTGATTATCAATTTCCACTTTAAGTTCTTCAAGCTCGTATTTTAAATTTCTATCAATTAACCTTCTCAATTTCCCCTTTTCTATTTTAGCTTCCTGTTTAAAGTTATTCTCTTCATTGTATTTTATTGATTTAACTTGGTTCTTAAATCTTTTATAGGATATATCTGCGTTTATAAAGCATGTTATATGATTTGGGCACATATCGAAAGCACACATAACTTCATTATACTTACACTTCTTACCGAAAGCACTTTTTATACAAAATCCAAGGGCTCTTTCTCTTATAGGAATCTGTCCAGCTAAATAATCAGCTATATCATCTATGTCTACCTTTATATTAAAATGCCCTTTCTCTATGTATTCATTTATCTTTTCCATAAGCTGTTCTGCTTGATCCCCAATTGCTTTAAATTCCTTTTTTAAAACCCCCTTAAAGAATTTTCTGGATAGTTCTTTATTTTCAACTTTTTCTTTTCTAATATAATGTTTAGTCATTTCAGGGCTCAAGTGATTCATATGTTCCATAACCCAACCAATCTGAACGCCTTCATTGATTAACTTATTACAAACAGTAACACGGAATTGGTGTGAATTTGGAATAGCTATAAAATCTTCATCATTAATATTTTTTAGATATTTTCTATAATTAATCCAATCCTTTTTACTGTTTTTTGTCATTATATAAGATCCGTCACATTTTTTATTAAAAACTCCAATTTCTTTTGCATTTCTTACAATAAAGTTTCTTTCATATCTCCTTATTGTTGACTGATTAATCACATCTGCAGTTTTACCAATAAATATGTGATTATTATTACATAATTTTCTCTTTTCCTCTGTTAATTCTTCTAAAGTCACATACGCTAAATCTGCCAATTCTGTTAAAAAACTTTTTGTTACTACTCCACCTCGTTCCCTCCTTGTTGTCTTAAATGTCAAGAACCCCAAATATGAAATCTTCGTTTTGCCATCAAAACAGCTAATTTCTTTTCTTTTATTAGCTTCTAAAAACTGCAATTCTTTTATGCGCATTCCAACTTGAGTTAACAATAACACTATACAAGCTTCCATTTTATTTTTATTTGTGATGTTATTATTTTTTATTTCTTTTAATGCACACCTAATTATATTATCAAAGATATCATTTGGTATTTGCGGAGTTTTACCAGTCTCATTTTGAGCTTTTATCAACTCAATATTATTTTTATTTAAAATCTTCTTATACATTGAATAATCTACATTGTTATCCAATTCTATTAGAGAAAGCAATCTCCTAAAAATCATTCTAAGATGACTTCTTGATAATTCACTTTTATAACTTTCATTAATAAAGTTTTCAAATGAATCTATTACTACCTTATTGATGGCTACACAGCTATAAATCTTGTTTTCTATTAAAAAATTTACTATTCTCTTAATCATATAAAAATATTTATTAATTGATGTTGATTTATATTTATTTATTATCAATTCCAATATATATTCTTTTACATAATCTCTGTACTCTTCATTTATCTTGCTAAATTTATATATATTTTTAGTTTGACCATTATTTTCAAAATATAAACCAAAGTCCCAAGTATCATCACTAAAATATATTTCACAGTCGAAAAATGGCAACTTTCCTATATTTGAATTATTTATGACTTTAACATCACCATCATATGCAATTTCTTTTACTCTTTCTTCATCAATATTTAAAGTGCTATTCTTTAAATTACTATTCACCTAATTATTCTCCTTCTTCTTATAAGAATACATTGCTGATAAATAAGCAACATACAATTTTTTTATTGAAACCAAATGCTCTTTTTCGTGTAGAATTTGCTCATTTGCAATTTGATTATTTAATAAATCAAGCTTTTTCTCAAACAGTGGTATATTATCTACTGGCACAACATATTTTTTACAAATTAAACAATCAATATTTTCGATAATATCACATTCTCCAGTACATATTCCACCACATTCACCTACAGTTACTTCACGTAAATCTTTTGGCATTTCCATATTAATGTCACTAATATTATCAATTATTCTACCTTTAATATCAATATTTCCGATATTAACCTTGTAAAATGTTTCCAAGTAATTTCTTACATCTGGTCTAATATAATGTTTAATTGTAGTTGAAATATCCTTATGACCTGATGCCAAAATTGCAAGATTAACTTTATCATTTTTAACGGCATCCTCAAACAATTTTGTCATGTAGGTGTGCCTAAAATCATAAGCAGCATAAGGTCCATTCACCAATTCCAGTTTTTTATTAAGTTTATCTAAATGATATCTAATACTTTCATTACTAACTGGTACAATGTAACCACTTTTGTCTCTTTTAATAAAAATTAAATCTTTAATTTTATTAGGAGATTCATTTGCTAACTCTTGGGTAAACTCTATTGCTTCTTTGATAATTCTTAACGTATATTCAGACGGATTTACCTCAATACTCTTACCAGCAGAAGCTTTTGTTTTCATATTAATTCTATTTATATTTTCTGATACAACCTTGTATTCACCTGTTTTCATTGTTGATACAATACAATCTCTTTTTAAGCTTAGTATTTCACTAGGCCTGAAATTAGTTGAAATCGCAAGATAAAAGTAAAACCAAAATATCTTATCGTTATAACTTCCACTTTTCATATTTGTTTTGATTTCCTTTGCTATTTTTTCCAAATCTTCTTTTACTATAACCTTACTTGATAATTGTTTACTATCTCTTTTAAATTTAAAATAGTTATAAATCTTTGAGTCGATATTATATATTTTTTTATTATCAACAAACTCTATAAACCTTTTCAATTGTGATAAACTACCACCCGCTTTTGCGTATCCTGATGCCTTGCTACTTTTATACTCAATAAACATAAGTATTTTAAATTCGCTAAATATTTCATTATAGTTATCTTTTCGATTTCCAAAATTAATTACTTGGTTAGATTCCCTTTTTATTTTATCATTTTGGATAAATTTAAAATACCCAAAAATGCTACCTATCTCTGTTAATAAGGTTGCTAAGCTTTTATTACTATATATAAAATATTCTTTTACTAATTTCCTCATTTCAATATCTTCTATTACACTAAAATTAACCATCCTATATTCTAAAGGTTTAATTGAAACTGAACTCTTTTCATAGCCATTCGGATTAAGCATCCATTTGTCATGCTTAGGGATATCCTCATATTTGTTGTAATTGATAACTTTAAATCCTTTTTCATATAGATTATTAAACTTTTTATTCTTAAGGAAAACTCTATCTATGCCTGTACTTTCCTCAAATATTTTATATGTTTCCCCCATTTTTTCTAACATATCAAGTAAATATACATAAAAATGACGTAATTCATTAAAAGCAATGTCATTTTTCCTATTATGTGTCATTCCTTTTAAAACTTTATATTGTTCTATAAATGTCTCATAAGTAAAATCTGTATATGTTTCTGGCATTCGATCACACTTAGATAAACTAAGTTTAAACGATTTAATGAATATATTAAGTTGAGTAAAATTTTTAGTAAATTTGAATCTATTATTAATATATCCTTGTAATATTTTCCTTAAGCTTGGGCTATCTATATCTATATAAAATATTTTTTTAACGTTATCACTTGAATAAAGGAAAATTTTCTCTGGTCTGCTGCCTTCGAAAAAATTATCAAAATACAATGTGCTTTTACCTAGTTCCGGCAACGAAAATATCCATTTATTTTTTCTTAAATATTCTGTATCTTTTCCAAATTCAATGTTATTATCTAACAAATGACTATAAAATTCTAAAAGGACATTCTTTTGATATCTAATTTTATTTAGATGCTTACAAATAGTATCCCATGATAATTGATTTACTGAAATATCATTAAAACTATTTATAATACCTTTACGAAAATTTTTATCGGCATATTTAAAATAATTTTTAACATATTCATTAAACTCTTTATTCGTCATAACTATCTCCCTCATCATTATCTAATACTTGTAAATCATTTCTTGCAGTTTGAGACGCATAATTATTTGCATCAAACATATCCTTTTCAGTCGGTCTAAAGTAACACATGACAGATGATATTCCTTTATGTCTTAGAGCACTTGCAACATCTAAAGCTGTTGCTCCGTTTTTAATCAGCTTCATCGCAAAGCCATGTCTAAATCTGTGATTTAAATTATTTCTTTTAGAATTTCTATCTAACTTTAAACCTGCTTTCACAAAAATAGCTCTTAATATTTTATTCCACCCACTGATACTTAATGCAGCACCATTTTTATTTAAAAATACATAATAGTTGTCACCTTCAAGGTCCTCTCCATTAGTCACTTTATCGGATTTCGCATATTTAAAATAGTTATTTCTATTTACTTTACTCATTATTCCATGTGCTTCATCAATGTAATAAAACAATTTATCCATTGTATCCTCAGTAGGTAAGATAACTTGATAACCTATCATATATACCCCACATATACTGTTCTTATAATCTTTCTCATTTTTAGGTTTATAGCATGTTTTAGCTAACATATACGGCTTATCACTAAGTCTATTTCTTATTATAATCTTATTATTTTCTATATCTTCAAGCGTAAGACCAAGAACTTCACCTATTCTTAAACCATTTTCATACATTAATCCTACAATTATTTCTTCTCTTAGAGTATATTCTTTTTTAATTACCTCCATTATTATTGCAAACTCATCCTTACTTATATATCTTGGGACTACTCTATCATTTGAATAGCCTCTATCCGTAACAGCATACTTATCATACGCTTTTTTCTTAGTATGTGCTAAAAGTCCATCAGTGTTTTTTAATACAGCAACTACAGTTTTTTCATTTAGAACTTCATTTTTGATACCTAAGAATTTAAGATAATTTCTATAAAAGGCAATATATTTATTAACTGTATTAACACCTCTTTTTGAAGTTATATTAATTTCATATTCTTGACCCTTTTTACTCTCTCCATAAAGGAATTCTTTTAGCATATTTATTTCTTTAATACCTAAATTATTTATGTCAAAATTGAATACTCTAAGGTAAGAATAGAATAATTTTAAAGCTGTACCTACTATTTCTCTATAATTAAAAGAATATTTACCTAACTCAATATTCAGATATTTATAAACACTTCTTATTACACGCATATTCTCATCATAAAGTATGATATAATTAAACCCTTCCTTTTTAAGAACAACTTTAGCTATATTAACTTTAATGACAGAATTCTTATCTTTATTTCTATCACTAAAATATTCTTTTAAGAAAGATGTTGAATTTAGAGTTCTAATTTCAGTTACTCTTATCATTTTTCCCCTCCATTGTCTATATCTATGTTTTATATTATACTCAGTTTTGTACAATTATCCAAGTAATTATTCCTATGAATTTTAAACAAAAAAATATTTTAAAAATATATTAAACTATAATATTAGACAATTAGTTAAGTGATTATTTACCATTGTCACAAGTCAAAATAACTTCTACACCCTCTTCGCTAAGTTTCTTTATTCTTTCAGAATTCATACCATAACCTTCTAATTCTCTATCTGGCACATGATATTTAATATCTGCACCACAAGCCCTTAATGCCTTATACAATATAGCAGTACTAGTTACTCCATCAGCATCATAATCTCCATATATACATATTTTTTTGCCCATTTCTATAGATTTTTTTATTATTTCTGTTCCCTCTTCCATGTCTTCCATCAAAAGAGGATTGTGCAAATCTTTAACTGAAGATTCTATAAATCTCTTTATATCTTTAGTTTCTTTGATTCCTCTATGTATCAAAACTTTCACCACTGTAGGATTTAAATTTGTTTCTTTTGATAGCTTTTTAATATCTATTTTAGTAGTTCTAAGTAGCCATTTAGATTTCATTTTATACCTCTTCTCATATAATTTTCATGTAAATTTTATTATATATAATGATTATTTCACAAAAGCATTACATTACTTGAATTATGAAATTTCTCTGGAATGACTTTCATAAGAAGCGAAGGAACTGTTTAAATTTAATTTTAAAAATTCTTCTTTTAGACAGATAAAATTATCGTAAGCCTGGCAAGGACATCAGGCTAGCGAACCTGAGGCAGGACGCTGAATGTGAGTGTTAGATAATTTTATATGGCTAAAAGATTAGAATTTCTAAAATTAAATTTATTGTTCCGAGCTCTTATTAAAGGCATGGAGGAAAAATTTCATAATTCCATCGCATTGTACCTTTTTGTGGGTTAATCATATAATATTATCTTTAATCCTAAATTACAATTATACACTTCGCTTTATTTTATCATAAATTTTGAGTAGTGTGTCACAAAGTTAAAAAGGCTACTAAATTATACTTTACTTTATGTTATAATATTTATGCTGATTATTGTGGACAATATCAGATATGTTCACTAATGAAAGGATTGTTTAAAATGGATAAATTATTGTTTGGTATTTCAGGTCTCCCTTTAGGAGAAGATGAAAAAAAATTCACATACAAAACTGGTATAGAATATCTTAAAAACTATGGTTTGGATGCTATGGAACTTCCTTTCGTAAGATCTGTAAATGTAACAGAGAAAAATAAGGCTGGTATATTAAAAGCAAAGGAAGACAATAAATTTTACCTATCTGCTCATGGTTCTTATTTCATAAATTTGAATGCAGAAGAAGATGAAAAACAAGAAAAATCATTAGAAAGAATATTAAAGGGAGCTGAGGCACTACAAAAAGTTGGTGGAAGAAGCCTTATATTTCATCCTGGATTTTATTTAAAAAAAAGCAAGGATGAAACCCTTAATAAAATTAAAGAAAATCTAAGCAAGCTTCCTTATTTTGGAGTGGATTATAGACTTGAAACCACTGGTAAAGGCACACAATTTGGTTCTCTAGAAGAATTAGTCTCCCTATGTAAAGATTTGCCTCACTGTAAGCTTTGTATAGATTTCTCCCATTTACACGCTAGATATAATGGAGCTTTAAAAGATTATAATGACTTTGCCAATATTCTAAAATATATAAAAGATAATTTAGGACAAGAGGCTTTAGAAGATTTACACATGCATTTATCTGGAATAAATTATGGCCCCAAAGGAGAAAAAAATCACCTTCCCTTAATGGAAAGTGATTTTAACTATAAAGCTTGTCTAAAAGCTTTAAAGGATTTTCATGTAAAAGGATGCCTTATCTGTGAAAGCCCTATTTTAGAAAGAGATGCTATTCTCCTTAAGGAAACTTATTATAATTTTTGTTAGTTATAAGTAACAAAGATTATTTATATACTTGTTTTTCCAGAAAACTTTTTTACAAGTCCCTAATCCCAAATAAATAGTTTAGTTTAGTTTATTTTAATGCTAAGTGATTGTAAAATATAATTTATAGGTTATGATGCATTTCTTCGGTTTTTTTACCAGCACTTAATATAGTTGAATAAAAAGCCTAAACTCTCGAATAATTTCTTAATCAATAAGGTACATGAAAAGAAATAACAAGTCAAAGATGCTGGTATATTTTGTGTCAGACAAGGAAGCAGGTTCCGCCGCTAGTAGAACTATCGGCGGAACCTGCTGACGCAATATGACGCAAAATAGACTAGCATACTGACTTGTTATTTATTTAAATGCGCCTAAATGGATATTATGCATTGAGATTAGGGATTTACTTTAAAGGATTACTTTATTCAATATTAACTTTTTCCTTCTATGGCACCTTTTCTAGGATTCTTTTGAAATTCTTTATCTTCTATAACTTCTGGCTTTGCTGCTTGATGATTAGATTTTCTTTTAGCCTTTTTCCCTTGGCTATGCATTTTACACGCTCCTAATCTTTATAATATTATAAAGCACTCATGACCTACTGATATCTAAGTGCCAACTCCTAGTAATTATAATTTTTATTTTTCTTCTGGAGTATTTATTTCTCTTTTATTTTTCTTACCTTTATTTTGAGGTCTTGCACTTTCTTCCATTGAAGGTCTCTTCATACCTTTCTTAGCCATGATTTTCCCCCCTTTCTTAATCACTAATCGTATTTTATCCTAATTACAATAAATTATTCTAAATATTTTGTATCACTAAAAATTTTAAATTTAATATAATAATAATGGGAACTAAAACACTGCCCACAATTGAGGTGGAATATAATGTATAATAATATAAACAACAAAAATTTTAAAAAATTAATAGTTGGAGCCTACTGCAAAGTTCCTATATGTAATGGTACCTCAACCTACTATATAAATTTTGATAATGCCGCTACAACACCTGCTTTTTTAGCGGTTATGGATAAACTAAATAAATTCGCTCCATGGTATTCCTCTATTCATAGGGGTACTGGATACAAATCCAAGCTATCCACTGATATGTATAATTTATGTAGAACCGTAGTTGCAAATTTCGTTAAAGCTGATTTAAGTAAAGATGAGGTTCTATTTGTAAAAAATACTACCGAGGGTATTAACAAACTTTCTTATTTATTGAAAGGTGATAAAAGTAATGAGGATAAAGATATTGTACTATGTACGTTTATGGAGCATCACTCCAATGATTTACCTTGGAGAAATAAGTTTAATGTGATTTATATAAACGTGGACCAATATGGTAAACTTTGTATGGATGACTTAGAAGCTAAACTAAAAAAATATAGTGGCAGGATTAAATTAGTTGCAGTTTCTGGCGCCTCAAATGTAACTGGTTATATAAATCCAGTGCATCAAATAGCCTCCTTAGCTCATGAAAATGGGGCTAAGATTTTAGTAGATGGGGCTCAGCTTATACCACACGTACCATTTACTATGAAGCCTCACGATTCTTCCAGTCACATTGATTTTTTAGCTTTTTCCGCTCATAAAATGTACGCTCCATTTGGATGTGGAGTTCTAATTGGACCTAAAGATTTTTTTAATAACAATATTTCTGAGCAAGTAGGTGGCGGAACTATAAAAATAGTTACTCCAGAAGAAATAGCTTGGGCAGACTCTCCAGATAATCAAGAGGCAGGTACTCCAAACTTAATGGGTGCTCTTGCATTATGTGCTTCAATAGATGTTTTAAATTCCATTGGTATGGATGTAATTTACAAGCATGAAGACACTTTAAAAAAATACGCTCTTTCCAAACTTTATACCATAGAAGATGTAAAAATATATTGTAAAAAAGATGATTATCAAAATACAGTTTCTATAATTCCTTTTAATATAAATGGATTATATCATGGAAATGTAGCTAGGGCCCTTTCAGAGCATTGGGGTATTGGAGTTAGAAGTGGATGCTTTTGTGCACATCCTTATGTAGAAAGGCTTTTAAATGTTCCAAAAGATGAAATAGAGTACATGATGCGTAATCCTGACAATCCAAAGAAAGGCTTAGTAAGGATAAGCTTTGGTTTATATAACACCTTACAAGAAATAGATATTTTTGTAAATGCCATTAAATATATTGTAAAAAACAAACAAAAATTTAAAATTTCTGATGAATAGAAAGTTATTAAATAGAACAACCTTTCCAGTGAAAAATACTATCACTAGAAAGGTTGTTTTCTCTCTATTTAACTATATTTTCATTAGCCTTGAATTTACCACTAGTGTCCATATGTCCATTAATGGTTTCTATGTCTTTTCCATCTATTAAAAATTTAACTTCATTTATTCCCAAATCCTTGTTTAAGATTAATGTGTTAGATATAGAATACACAAACATACTTTCTCCTGTAGATCCAGCATTTATCTTTGTAGCGATATTCTTTTCCAAATCCACATAGGCAACATTTTCCTTTACACTTACCTTAATCTCAGCATCCTTTGGCACTGCAGGATAATGATTTTTTTCCTTTGGCCCTTCCTGTAACTTTTTAATTAAAATTTCTGGTGTAACTTCACCTAATTCTACTTCTTCCTTATTTAAATACATAGCTTGATCATCTACAAAATATAGAAAAACTTTCTTAACAGTTTCTTTTTTCGTATTCTCTTGCTTTTGTTCTGAATCCTTGTTGTCACCATCTTTTTCTGCAGACACTGCTGCTTTTTCTTTTTGTTCCTTTTCATTTGAATTGCTGCTAGTTTTACCACAGCCTACAAAACTTACAGCAAGTAAAGAACATAATATAAAGTACATAATTTTTTTCATATATTTTCGCCTCCATTTTAATTAAAATAACTATTCATAAGAAAAATTTTTCTATATCTTAACCATTTCTATGAATCATTAGTATCTAAAGCCCTTATTTCCAGTATATGTTTATGAATAAAGTACTATATGCTAGTTGCTATAAAATAATTTTTAGATATTATCTTACAGCTTGTTGCAACTCACTAATTTAGCCCTAGGTAATTAATTTCTTAGATAATTTATGTGATTCTAATATGGCTATAATTACCGTTTGTTAATTTTAAATTGCAAATCTTACATTACTTTCTACTATTTTTATATAAAAATTATATCATACTATTTTTAATAAAACCATTTTTACTAACTATTTTTCATTAAATTACATCTTTCCCAACACTCTCAGTACTACTTACCCTATTTAAATAATTTGGTAAGTGCTCTTGGCGAAATTTGTATCAATTTATCGTATTATACATTGATATTTCTATTGAAAAATTATAAAATATACTTAATATTAATTATTATCTATAAATGTGTAAACAGTTACACATTTATATTGTTACATTATTCAACTTTCGCAGTCATAAAATAAAAATATAAAATTTAAAATGAAGAATAAAGCTCTTTTAGAAATTAACTATAATTTGAAATTTGCAGGTAAGTAGTAGTTAATAGCTAATAGCTAAGAAATAAGAGTTAAGGATAAAACTCAAGGAGTTTTTTATAATTACTTTGCAAGTAACAGGTAATAAGTAATAGTTGTGATGAAAATTCAGCTTTGCTGAATTTTTTAAAGAAACTCTTACCTTTTACCTATTAGCTCTTACCTACTCTACAAATTTCTATTTTACATTCTAAATTTTAAATTAAGAACCCTTATTAATCTAATGTAGAGCTTGAACTTTATGTGCGAAAATTGAGTTATATTATACTATCGTATAGGAGTGTGAAAACTATGGACAAAATATTGAATATTATAAAAGACACTACTCTAACTTATGAACAAAAAGTCTTAAGTTTAGCAAGAGCTGCAGAAGATTCTTTAGATGTTTTAAATATAGATAAAGATTCAAAGGAATATTTGAATGAAGGAGTTATATGCGATTTAGGTGAAGGACATGCACCTTATAGGCCTAGATATATAGTTCCTGATTACGAAAAATTCATGAAAAATGGCAGCGAATTTTTAGGTCTTGAACCAGCCAAAGATATATTGGAAGCAGTTAACAACTTACTAATTTTATATAAACATGTACCATCTATAACCTCTTTTCCTGTATCATTAGGCAATATTGACTATTTATTAGAACCTTATGTACAAGATGAACAAGAGGCTTATGGGGCCATAAAGATGTTTTTACTTCACATAGATAGGACTTTGACTGATTCCTTCTGCCATGCAAATATAGGTCCAAGAGACTCTAAAGCAGGCAGAATAATATTGAAAGTACAAAGAGAACTTCAAACAGCTATTCCAAATATTACTGTTAAATACAACAAAAATACTCCAGAGGATTTTGCTATAGATTGTATAAATACAGCACTTGTAACTGCTAAGCCTAGTTTTGCTAATGATGAAATGTTCTCTAAAGAATTAGGTGAAAATTATAATATAGTAAGCTGCTATAATGGTCTTTATACAGGAGGTGGAAGTTATACTTTATGTAGACTTAACCTTGCTTTTCTAGCTAAAAAAGCTGAAAATAAAGAGGATTTCTTAAATAAAGTTCTACCTAACGCTGTAGATAGAATGGCACGATACATGGATAAAAGAGTTAAATTTCTTGTAGATGAAAGCGGATTTTTTGAGAGCAACTTTTTAGTAAAAGAAGGCTTAATCTCTAGGGAAAACTTTTCTGCCATGTTTGGAATGTTTGGTCTTGCTGAATGCGTAAATAGCTTTATTTTCTCTGATAAAAAGGAAGATAGATTTGGTCATGGAGAACAAGCTAATAAATTAGGATTAGATATAATTGAAAAACTATATGAAGAAGTCTCTAAACATAAAGCTCCTTACTGTGAAAAGTCAGATAATAAATACTTACTTCATGCTCAAGTAGGTATAGATAGTGATAAAAACATAAGTCCTGGATGTAGAATACCTATAGGTGAAGAACCAGAACTTCATGATCACATAGTACAATCTGCACCTTTCCATAAATATTTTCCATCAGGTATTGGTGATATATTCCCTTTTGAAGAAACTGCCAAGAGAAATCCTAAATTTATATTAGATATTATAAAAGGTGCTTTTAGTTTAAATATGAGATATTTTTCTCTTTATTCTTCTGATTCTGATGTTATTAGAATCACAGGATATTTAGTTAAAAAATCAGATATAGAAAAATTAGAAAAAGGCAAACAGGCCCTTCAGGACACTGTAGCTTTAGGCCTAGGAGCAGTTAAAAATCAAAGAGTTCTGGAAAGAAAGGTAAGAAAATATGAATAAAGCCCTAGTAAATAGGATAATACCTTTTAGCGCAGTAGATGGTCCTGGCAATAGAACCGCTATATTTCTTCAAGGTTGTAACTTCAATTGTCGTTATTGCCATAATCCTGAGACTATAAACAAGTGTGTACACTGCGGGAATTGTATTAATGTTTGTCCTACTGGTGCTCTTTATTTTGAAAACCACAAAGTTCACTGGAAAGAAGAGCTTTGTGTAAAATGTGACAACTGTTTAAAAAATTGCTCTTATAGCGCTTCGCCTAAAGTTAAAGAAATGTCTGTGGAAGATATTATTATACAGATAAAAAAAGTCAAACCTTTTATAGAAGGTATAACTGTTTCTGGTGGTGAATGCACTCTCCAAAAGGATTTTTTAGTTTCTTTATTTACTGAAGTTAAAAAACTAGGATTGACTTGCTTTGTGGACACCAATGCTTCCATACCTTTATATAAAGACTTTGCTCTTCTTGAAGTAATGGATAAGGCTATGATAGATTTAAAATCCTATTCTTTAGAAGAGCATAAAATGCTTACTTCTATGGAAAATAGTATTGTACTAAAAAATATAGAAAAACTTAGTAAATTAAATAAACTATATGAAATAAGAACTGTAATAGTTCCAGATTTGTTAGATAATAAATCTAATGTTCACAATACTAGCAAGTTACTAGCATCTTTAAATCCTAATATAATATATAAAATAATAAAATACAGACCATTAGGAGTTAGAGAAGAACTTATAAATAGTTCCACTCCTTCTAAAGAATTTATGGAAGAATTGCAACAGATATCAATAAATAACGGTTGTAAAAATGTGATTATAGTTTAAGCAAAAAAGAGATGATGACAAATTCATCTCTTTTTTTTGCTTTTTTGCATCACTTTTTCACTTTAGCACAATAATTTGTTGCAAAATTTATAGTAACATGAAAGAAAACTTTTAAAATTGTATAAAATTTTGAAATTTTAAAAAGGAATATGCGATTTTTTAGTGAATATATATAGTGTAGATTAAAAATTAATTAGTTACGGGGTGAGTTTTAATGATTACTAACTTAGATATTTCAAATGCTATGACTATTAAATTGGAGGAGAAACTTCCTGAAATGCCTGAATTTGTTGAAGGCATACGACGTGCACCAGATAGAGGATTTACTCTTACAAAAGCACAAGCGAAATTGGCTTTAAAAAACGCTCTTCGCTATGTACCTGAAAAATATCATGAACAGTTGGCACCAGAGTTCATGAATGAATTACTAACTAGAGGTAGAATTTACGGATACAGGTTCCGTCCAGAAGGAAGAATTTATGGTAAATCCATAAATGACTACAAGGGAAAATGTACTGAAGGTAAAGCTTTTCAAGTAATGGTAGATAACAACTTGGATTTTGAAGTTGCTCTTTATCCTTATGAACTTGTTACCTATGGAGAAACTGGCCAAGTATGTCAAAACTGGATGCAATACAGATTAATTAAAAAATATTTAGAAGAATTAACTGAAGATCAAACTCTTGTTATAGAATCAGGACATCCTCTAGGATTATTTAAATCAAAACCTGAAGCACCAAGAGTTGTAATAACTAACGGTCTTTTAATAGGTATGTTTAATGACCAAGAAAATTGGCACACTGCTATGCAGCTTGGAGTTTCTAACTATGGTCAAATGACTGCTGGTGGATGGATGTATATAGGACCTCAAGGTATAGTTCATGGTACATTCAACACTTTATTAAATGCCGGTAGATTAAAATTTGGCATTCCTCATGACGGAGATTTAAAAGGATATTTATTTGTTTCTTCTGGTCTTGGTGGAATGAGTGGTGCTCAACCAAAAGCTGTAGAAATAGCTAACGGCGTTGGAATTATAGCTGAAGTAGACTATTCAAGAATTCAAACAAGATTAGATCAAGGTTGGGTTAGCAAAGCTTCTTCTAATTTAGAAGAAGTAATTAAGTGGGCTCACGAAGCTATGGAAGCTAAAAAATCTATTTCCATAGCATATCATGGAAATATTGTTGATCTATTAGACTATGTAGTTAAAAACAATATAAAGGTTCATTTATTATCTGACCAAACTTCATGTCATGCACCTTACGATGGGGGCTATTGTCCTCAAGGTCTTACTTTTGAAGAAAGAACTGCTCTATTAAAAAGTGACAGAAACAAATACAGAGAACTAGTAGATAAAACTTTAAGAGAACATTTCAGACTTATAAAAATACTAGTAGAAAGAGGAACTTATTTCTTTGATTACGGTAACTCATTTATGAAATCTGTTTTTGATGCAGGTGCAAAAGAAATATCTAAAAATGGCGTAGATGAAAAAGATGGATTTATATTCCCATCATATGTGGAAGACATTATGGGACCTATGCTATTTGACTATGGCTATGGACCATTTAGATGGGTTTGCTTAAGCCATGATCATGAAGACCTAGTAAAGACAGATCATGCAGCTATGGAATGTATAGATCCAAATAGACGTGGACAAGATAGAGACAACTATATCTGGATTAGAGACGCTGAAAAGAACGGCTTAGTTGTAGGTACTGAAGCTAGAATTCTTTATCAAGATGCTGAAGGAAGAATGAGAATAGCACTTAAATTCAATGATATGGTTAGAAAAGGCGAAATAGGACCTGTTATGATAGGAAGAGACCATCATGATGTAAGTGGTACTGATTCACCATTTAGAGAAACTTCTAACATTAAAGATGGCAGCAACATAACTGCTGATATGGCAGTACAATGCTTTGCAGGTAATTCTGCTAGAGGCATGAGCCTAGTTGCTCTTCATAATGGTGGCGGTGTTGGCATAGGCAACTCTGTCAATGGAGGCTTTGGCTTAGTTTTAGATGGAAGTCAAAGAATTGATAATATCATTAAGTCTGCTATGGCATGGGACGTTATGAGCGGAGTTGCAAGACGTTCTTGGGCTAGAAATGAGAATGCCGTAGAAACAAGTATAGATTACAATCTAAAAACAAAAGGTGAAAACCACATTACCATACCTTATGTTGCTGATGAAAAACTTATCGACAAAATAATTTGTGATAATTTAAAATAGAACTTTAATTAATCCCCAATTGTTAATTTCAAATCCTCAGTAGCTGTGGCAACAGCTACTGAGGATTTAGAAACTAGCTACTGGGGATTAATTTTATAGTTTTAACCTTTTTCTTGAAAAAATTCACCTTACAATTACAACATTACTCCATTAACCTAAAACTCTATAGCATTAATGTGCTTTTCCACTATATATGAATAATCCTTTTCTTCTTCCTCACTTAATATAACACTAACTAGTATTACATAGGTTGGCAAATCATAAAGTCCCCAAACTATTTCCACTCCTAAAACTTCGTTACATATTCTGCATATGTCAAAGCCAAAGGATTCTAAAGATACTCTCATTATATTAGGATTTTTACATTCCCTATTTTCTTCTCTAGTACATTTTGAACAAAATAAGCATTTTCCGGAGAATACCGCTCTACTTTTAGGCATTTCCCCTTCTACCTTTAAAAGCTCTTTATCTAATTTTTTCCTAACTTCCGCCATCATTATTTCTGTGGCTTTTTCTATATCATAAGGATTTTCATTTACCAACTTCTGTATATGTTCTGGAAGCTCTTCTGAATAAATTAAAGTTCCTACTAAATATGCAGTTTTATACTTTCTCAAGGTTTCTTCTAGATTAAAGTTATGTGGTGGACATGTCCATACTTTACCATAGTTTGGACACTCCTTACAAAACATCTCTATGTACTGATTGTTAAAATACTCCATTAAATAGTTCATATCTACTCTTTTAAATAAATTTTCTACAAGCACTTTTATTCTCACCCCTTTTTTTAATTAGCTAGTCTAGTGCAATGAAAAAATCTGGCTTTAATAAAGTAAAAAAATTAAAACTTAATACTATTAATCAGCTTATTTTGCTAATCTACAGTATACCATCATAATTTTTTACAAATTTAAAGTCAGATTTTTCACATACACTATTACAATACTATTATTTAGAAGCCTTTTCTAGGTCATCCATTACATTGTTACAGAAAGTCATCATAGAACGAAGCATGTCAAATAACATTTCTTCGCTTACAGAATTTTCATAAGGCACTGTTATTTGAGCTACTACTGAACCCTCTTCATTTATGTAGAATTTAGGGAATCTATAAGATCCATTAATTCTATTTATTAAATTGTAAATTTCTGCGTTATTGCTTCCCTCAGATAATTGAATTAAATCAAATATATTAAAATCTACACAAGTATTATCTTCATCAAAATCTATTACCACATTGACATTGTGATTTTTTATTATTTGACCAAAAGCAAATATAGTTTCATTTTCATTTTCCTGTACCCTTATTATAGGCATAGGAAATCCATTCTTCTCTAAAAGCTTGCTAAATCTTGTAGCAGTATTATTCATTTTGGTACCTCCTCAATTTTCGCATTATTTATTTATTCTACATATGTTACTTAATTCCTTCTATATATTATTTTTACCTGCCAGATAATTTCTTCTTAATTTTGCTGCTTACACATTCACCTACTAATATAATCCTCTCTCTAATATTATATTAGTAGAATTTAAAATGTCCTAAAATAGTAATTAATTTTTCTAACTAATAATCTCCATCATTTTTTTTATATCTTCTGAAGCCATTTGAAACTTAGACTTTTCAATAAGTATATTACCTCCAGTCACTATATAGCAAGGTAATATACGAATATCATCATAATAAAAATTATCATTTCTTAACTTGTAAGTTGAAATTGATGAAATAACATTTTTACTACCATTTAAGAAAAGTACCATTTTATTAAATTTTCTCCCCAAAGCATAACTATCACTGATGCTACTGCTATAAATGGTACAAAAGCTACAGTATCCTTTCTTCCCTTCTTTTTAGTAATTAACAATATAGTTCCTATTACACCTCCTACTATGAAAGAAAGAAGCATTAATAATAAAGATTCTTTTATACCAAAAAATAAACCGCACATAAACATTATCTCTACGTCACCCCAGCCCATACCCTTAGTTGCAAAAGCTATTATTGCTATTATTGCTGCTGGAATTATTCCTCCTAAAATGTAATCTTTTAAAATATATCCATAGGGCGTAACTGTAGTTTTATACATAAAGGCTTCTACAATAATAAATATACTCCCACCCATTATGCCCACTAACGAAGTAGAAAAATAAACTTCTTGAGTATCATAATCTATTATTCCTATAACTAAGATACAACTAAATAAAAATATATATTTAATTGTTATAATAGAATATCCATAAATTACATAAATAATAAGCCATGTTAATGCAGTAAATAATTCAATCATAGGATACCTTAAGGATATCTTTTCCCCACAGTATCTACATTTCTTCTTTAAAAACAAATAACTTATCACTGGTATTAAATCTATAGGCTTAAGTTTATTTCCACAATTGGTACAGTGAGAAGGTGGAAATGCAATAGACTCCTCTCTAGGAATTCTATATATGCAAACATTAAAAAAGCTTCCAAACAATAAACCTAAAATGAAAATTAAAATATAGTTCATTAGTATGCCTCCAACAACTTATCCCATGGTCTTACGAACTTTTATAACACATAAAAATCACTAAAATATTAAAGATATAGTCATGGGATAAATTTTATAATTATTTTATTTATAATATAGAATATCGTATAGGAGCCTCCCATACGATATTCTATAATTAGTCTAAGTCTGGTAATGGTTGTATAGTTATATTTAGTAGCTTATTTATCTTTTGATTATTATCTATAGTACAAACAGCATCATTTGTCATATTTACATTATTAGATGAATTTTTTAGCTTAGGGCATACTTTATAAGATATAATGTATTCTCCTGGCTGAAGTTTCAAGTTTGTAAAAGTTATTATTGTTTTTTGTCCATGCTTTTCAACTTTTAACCTTCCACCATTATTTAATACATTTTCTAGTTGTATTTCCTTTAAAACTCCATTTTGTATTTTGTAAATAGATATATCTTTTTTATCTACTAATATTTGTTCCCCACTGTTTAAATTACTTCCATCACTATTTACAACTATATCCATAGAAAACACTTCATATACATTGGATTGCATTTGAACTCCAAAATTAGATTTTATTTCATTAGCCACTGATACATTTGAACTTTGACCTATTCCTGTATTTTCTAAAAATAGTCCATGATTTATTATAGAAATCACACTGCTATAAGGTCGTATTGTTATATTTTCTATTCCTTGAAAAACTCCCTGTTTGTTATTATCATATATATCTTTGTAACTTAATTTAGCTCTATTTCTTAAGTCTATGTTTCCGGAAATTGTTCCCTGTACTTTAATATTAAAATCTATTTTATCTGCAATATATTGTCCATTTTTCAAACTATATTTTACATTATCCAAGCTTCCTATTATTTTACCCTCTTGGTACTGAAATCCCTTAGGAATTTCTACTGGCTCTAATCCAGGTGGTAATTGAAATTCAAACCTTAGATTTTTAAGAGTCAAGTCTGCATTTATATCTTCTGCTATTTTAGAATAAACATCTTTTATATCCTCTGCCTTTAAAGCTTGCTTTATATTAAAATTAGGTAATTCACCATTTTGCTTTTTATGTTTTGCAAACTCTTCATTTACCGATTTTAAAATTTCTCTTTTACTACTATTTTCTGTAGTACTAGCATTTATCTCATCTATTATATCTTGGCGATTATAATTATTATACTTAGATGCTATGCTTTGCAATTGTTCTAAAGGAGAATCCTTAGAAAAACCTAATAAATAATTGTTAATGTTTGATGAATCCTTAGCTATATTATTAGCTGCAGTAATAGCATGATCTTTAGCAAAGGTGAAACTTTTTATAGGATCATACCTCCCTTGTCCAGTATCTTCTTCTGGAACTCCATCTGTAAGCATAACCAAATACTGTTCATGTGCCTTAGTGTCATACTTTTGCTGCCTTTTTAATATATCTTCACTCTCTTCTAACGCCGCTCCAATATTAGTTCCTCCACTTGACCTCAAACTACTTATCCATTTTTTTGCTTTTTCAATATTAATCTCATTAATATCTTTATTTTCACCTAATTTTATAGTTGGATATTGCTGACTAATATCATAAGAAAAAGTGTTCAATGTTATACTTATACCTTCACTATAGGATTTATCTTTAAAGCTATCTAAAAATTTATATAATGCCTCCTTAACTATATCCAATCTAGATTTATTAAAATTAAATTTTTCATAGTAGTTTTGAATTTTCTCTACCATTTTTATTATTTGGTCATCAGCTCTAACCCATCTGTAATCCCATCCACCCCAAGTATAATACCATTGCTTACACCACCATGAATATTTATTGGGATTACTCAAAAGGTTAAAGTTAACTACAGTATATCTATCATTAGCAAAGCTTATATCTTTTTCCTCTAAATATCTAATATCATTTAAAATTTGCTTTGACTCATTATCATCATAATTATTTTTTTCTAAAAACCCTTTAAAATCTTCTATACTCTTAATTTTACTTATTTTACTTCCATACCAATCTATATTAAATTCATTCCCGTATAAATCCCACGCCATACTTCCAGAAGTATCTATCATTAAAACTACATCTTTAGGCTTTGAAATTAAACCACTTACCTCACTATTTTTTATTTCTCTTGGTGTTATAGAATAATTTAAATTAAATTCTTCATTTAACTTATACTCACTCTTTTCACTCCCTTGAGTTAACGTTAATAAATCCTTTAATTCATTACTTTCTATTTTTACTTTAAGTGAACAATCTAAATCTATAGCTATCTTTTCTATATTTCCTCCATCTTTCACATGGCAAGTTAACTTGGTTTCTTTACTTACAGGGACTTTTTGCCCTTCATTTATAATCAATCCATCCTTTAATCTTATATTATAGGTAACCTTTATTTCCTGAAGGTTATTTTGAAGTTTTTTAAAAACTCCTCTTACTGTATTAGTCCTATCATCAAAACTTATATCTTCCTTGGATGAACCATTAGGATACTGAATCTCCAAAGTTTCTGGAACTATTTGAAAATAATCATAATTTATTTTATCTTCAAATAGAAAATTTTCAAATTTCGTTTTACTATTACTCTTATCCAAATTTAATGTAATAGTTATCTTAAATTCTTGTGGATTGTTTCCTGCTAAAATCTCTGGTTTTTTATCATAATCTAATTTATTTGTTAATTCTTCTTCATATGAACCCTTGTACCCGTTATTTTTTGAAAATGCTTTATGAGAAGGCAAGAACAAACTTACAATAAATAATATCAAAGTAAACAAAGCAAATAATCTTTTTTTCACACTCTTCACCCCTTTCCTCTTATTTTAGTTTCTAAAATATATTTCCGTTTCAACTATCTTTTTTGTACTCTTTTTTCTTCCTTTAGATAGCTGTAATTTCACATAAATACCCTTAGTTCCTGCGAAATATCTTTCATTTCCTGCTGGCTTAATCATAAGTTTGTCCACATCTTTTGCAATTGCTTTTTCATTCTTATCATCACCAGTACTCATATATAATTTGTTTTCCTTTAAATAAAATTGGTAATATGCATTTTTCTTAAATACATTGTCTATTTTTATGCTTTTAATTGAAATAAAATCTTTTTTCTCTTCTTCACTCCTTTCATCACTATGTGAATATACAGTTAAATCATTTTCATTAACCACCTGCAATACCATACTGCATCCCATAGCTTTTTCTGTTATTTTTTCTATAGCCTTATCTCCTTCTTCTTGCAAATTTATTTCCGTTTCTGTACTACTGTAACTTTTATAATTTGTATTGAAAAAAGTATACAAAATTGAAAGGACTATGAAAAATATAGCAGCAGTTATTAAAGTTTCTACGAGAGTAAATCCCTTCTTATTCATATAAACACCTAATTTCTATTTAAGTATTTTCCACTTTGAAACTTTTATTACCTTTTCTCTAGTAAATCTATTTCCCATACTCCACTTTGGATTTATATTTACATAAGAATATTCTCCATTTTCACTTTCAGGGAACATTATTTTGAACGTCTCATAATTATCCGCTATAAGCTTTTTTACTAAAGCATCATTATAAGTTATCTTACACTTCTGTGATAAATTTAAATTTCCTGTAGCTATTATTGTTCCAGTGAAATTTATTTCCTGGTCAATATTTAAATCTCCATCAACAATAAGTATTCCTTTTTTAAAATCTTTAGGTAATGAGTAGCCATCTTTGACTACCAGTATTTTACTGCCATCCTTATAGGACTTTTCCATTGATTTAAAGTTATTCTTATACTCATCTAAACTCTTCAGCTTATCACTCTGAATGGTTACCTCATCATTATAATCCTTTAGCCCATCACCCATATTAAGCACTTCAGTTATATATGTTTTTTTAGCCTCTATAACCTTCTCTTCCCCAGAAACATTATAGCTTCCTGCTCCAACCTCTCCATTAGAAACTACTGCTCCTGCAGTGAAGTATCCTCCAAGTTTAACCTTGTTAAGAATAGATTTACTTTCACTATATTCCTCTTTATTTTTATACTGATTATGATATTCTTTAAAATACTCACTTTTATCCTTAGAAGTTAGCTTGTTTCCATCCTTAAAACTATCTGCCAATGCCAACGGATTATAGTATTTAAACTGTACATCTTTTAAATTTCTATTGCCATTAGATGTATATGAATCCTTAAGAGGATAAGTATACGCTAAATAATTTCCCTTTATTGATAGTGACTCACCTGTTTGATACATAGGTAAAGTTTTAATATAAGATGTACCTAGAATATACGCTGTTCCCCCTACCTTAAGTCTTACATCATTTTCTTTTTCATCTCTTACATCCTCTGAATTAATTATAATAGAACTAGAACTATCTGGGGTATCAGTATCTTGTCCATCCTCTAATCCATAATAGTCTCCTTCTATAAGTGCCTTGCAGTTATTCCCATTAATCTCCAGGTCATCTTTTGTATATATGCTACCATTAAATTTTTCATTTTTATTCACATTTAACTGGGCATCATAAACATTTTTATTTAATATTACATTTCTAGCATATATATCGCCTAATACATTATTCTTAGAAGAATTATTTATAATAAAATCCTCAAAAGCACTTATTTTACCTTGTGAACTTAAATCTCCATTTTCCATAATTTCTAAACTCTTGCCTATATAAGTATTCCCTTCTAAGGTAGCTGAAGCTTTAACATTTATGTTTTCACCCACATTTATTGCCTTTGACCATACACCATTGTTTTGAATTTTAACAGTATTAGAACTTATTTTATTTCCACTATATTTGGGTATACCTATATTAAAATTACAACTTACAACCTTCGTAATACCTTTTTGCGTAAAATCTGATTTTAAATTTAAATCTATACTATTTCTTGAACTATCTTTCAAAAAATCATCTACATCTGTTTCTATTTCATTTCTATTTTCTACTGTAACCTTAGGTATTTCTTGTACCTTTTTTGTTTTTTCAATAATTGCCCTATATTCTTTAGCATCCTCTAAGTCTTCTAATAAAGTTATTGTGTCTTTCTTATCTTCTGAAGCATCTTCATTTTCTTTTAATAATGATATTTTATATTTTTCCTTAAACACCCTATTTTGTTCTTTAAATAATTCTTCTGTATTTAAACTAAAATCCTTATTTATGTAAGGGCTCGAATGTTCCTCTCTAGCTTTATTTAATTCCTTTTGAATAAAATCTTGCATGTACTTTTCTACTTCTTTGTTTGCTTCTTCCGTAGCTCTTTTCACATGTCCATTTACTATGCTATAAGCTATATCTAGCCCTGATTCTGCCCCATAAAGATTTCCCTTAATATCACTTTTTAAATATCTGGTATTATTAGTGGATAGTGCTAATGCCATCATTGCAGTTCCAAATACAAAAAGTATGGACATTATTATTAGCACCATGTACATGGTAGATCCCTTTTTCTTTTTAAACATCTCTCCACCTCCATCAATACCTTTTATATCCCTGTAGTATTTGAAGAATATCTTCATTACCTTTAAAATTCTTTTTACTTACAGTTATATTAATCTTGAATAAATCTCCATAAATATCTTCACTATTTTCTCTGTAATTAAACACATAATTTATCTTTCCTAAACTACTATTTATATTATAAAATTCCTGTAAATCCATATATAAATTTAATTCGCCTTCATAATTTTTTGTATCCAAATTAATTTTATTACCATCAATTTTATTTCCATTAATTTTATTTCCATTAATATTATGCAGTCGTATACTTAAACTTTGTAAATTATTTATATTATCTTCTACTTTAACTTCATGTTCTTTTCCATCATTTGTATTTATATTAAAAGTTATTTTATTACTTTCTTTATTAATAACTAATTTTTCAGTTTCATTAGATAAACTCCCAATGTCTCCTAATGCTATCCTCTTTTCTTCTTCATTTTCTCTATAAATTTTATAAACTTCTACACTATCACCTATTTCCAATAGGTATTGAAAATTAACCTTTTCTATCTTCTCCTCTTCCTTTAAAGGTTTTATTTTATACTTAACTAAATATTTTTTGCCATTTCTTTCTATTTTATGTGAAATTCCATCTGTAATTTCCTTAGCGTCCAATTCACTAATCTTAAATTCTGGAGATTTTATCTTTTCCATATACTCTTGAGCTATAGCCAATGCTTGTTGTTTTTCTTCTGATTTTTCCCCTAAGCTTACTGTAGATAAACCCATGGATAAAAATGGGGTAATTATTATACCCAATATGGCCAAACTTATAAGTACTTCAATTAATGTCAGCCCACTTTTTCTTTTATATACTAATCTCATGTATAATTCCCCCAAAAATTTATTGCACAATTTCGAACTATTTTATCCATTATATTGTAAAATTCTACTCTAATCATAGTCTTACTCTACATAACAATTAAATAACAATTTCTATTTTTCACATATAAAATAAAAAACTCTATATGAAATTAAAAATTTCATTTATCTATATTAATACTTCCTGATTCTTTTATAATATTAACTCTTGGATTAACTTTATCATCATTTTCAACTACTATATTTAAATTTGAGCTTGTTTTATTATTAATTTTAAAATTAACTCCTGCCATATCCCCACTGGATTTTCTAGGATTTGAATATACTTTTATATTTATTTCATTTCCCATTGGATTAAATTTAAAACCTGACTGGTAGCTCATTGGATACTTGTCCCTTGAAGTTTTATATCTATAGTAATACTCTCCGGATTTTTTCCAAACCTCCATAGATACCTGTTCTATATCATTTTTATCTCCATATACATAGGTCTTTTCCTTATTATCTCTAGCCTCTCCTAATATAACTGTTGGCAAATCAGAAGTTTCTGCCCTAACACTCATTAAAAAATCATATTCTTTCTTTTTAATTTCATTTAGATTGGCTTTTGCTATTATTCCCCCTGTAAAAGGATCACTTTTCCCATGTGGTACATCAAAATTATATGGAATATATTCATCAACATTAAATTGAGGTATTCCGTAAATATCTAATGTTAAAGTTCCTGATAAATCACTTCCATTTGAAGTATTTACATTTATATTGGATATTACTATTTTCTTTTGAAAGCTTTCAACAGATTTTATAAAATTCATCAAAGCTGTATGATTTCCATTAAAACTTATATTAATACTCATTTTTTCCGCTTCACCATTTGGAATTTTCTTATTTTTTTTAGTTATATTTTTATTATTTTTTTCATTATTTTCTTGTTTATTAATATCATTATATTTTTGCACTAAATTTGTTAACTCATTAGAATTTGAAACTTGGTCTTCTTTTTTCTTTTTACTATCTTTATTATCCTCTGCCGACAACTTAGTTAATTTAGGCTCTGTAAAATTTATTACATTTCCTGTTAAGTTTGAATCATTTAAAAGCTTATTTATAGCTATTATTATTCTTTCCTGCTCTATTTTAGGAAAAATTTTTCTAACATCTTCCATTATTTTAGAATTAATCTTTTTTATATCACTTTTTATTTGAGGTTGCCTAGCTATTTTCTTTTTTATTTTATAAACTTTTTCTTCACAAGTAGTTTTTTTACTCATAAGAACATTAATTCGTTTATTTTGCTTTACAAGAATTAATTTATAGTATAAAAATATTAAGCATAAAACTATTAAGATGCTCAAAAGTACTTGCTCTCTTTTACTTATTTTCATTAATATCCACATCCTTTAATGTGCATTTTAAATTAAAAATATATTTTCCACTCTCTAATTGGCTTATATTAGAAACAAATATGTTTGTAAATAAGTTTGTTTCTTTTAAATTATATTGAAATTCTGCAATGTCTTCTCTCCTATTTCCTTGTGCTTGTATTTGAATATTGTTATTATCCATATTTATGCTCTTAAAATACACATCTTTAGGTATTGAAATATAAATATTATTTATTAAATAGCTATTTATACGTCCAGATTTCTTTATAAAATCAGCAATAGGAGAAACTTTTTGTTTATATTCCTCTAAAACCATCAATTTCTCCTGCTGTTTCTCAGCTTCTTCTAGTTTTTTAATGTTCTGTTTAGAATTTATGTAACTTTCCATAGTTTCAATCTGTTTATTTAATTTAGCAGTTTTTATTAATTTATATCCAGATGTTAATGCCATAATAAGAACTAGAACTCCTGCTGCAGCTAATATATAATTTTTTTTATTATTTTTTTCCTTTTCATCATAGGATTCTATTTGGAAAAAGTTAAAGTCTTTCATTTTAACCCCCCATTTAAAGTCTAATAGCTGCACCAGCAGCATTTATATAGTCCATTATATTTTCTTGATGTTTGTCCATATTAAAATTAGGCATATTATTTATAGAATTAACTGAAATACCTAAACTTTTACTCATATATTTTGCTAAGCCTTTTAACCTTGACCCTCCACCATATATAAATATCTCCTCTATTGTATCTCCAGAATTTTTCTTTCGATAATATTGTATTATTTTATCTATCTCTACCACAAGATTACTTGTCCATATTTTTCCAAAATCATTTAAAACTTCTTTTAAAGATCCTTTATCTATTTCTTCATTTAAATTTAAAAGGTTTAATTTTTTTTCTTCTCCTTCTTCCTCAGATATAAATAAATTTTTTGATATGTCTACATCTATATATGAACTGCCAATAGATATAATTCTTGAAAATTCTACATTATAATTTTTAAGTATGCTTATTTCACTATACTCACTACCTATATCTATAAATGCAATAGATTTTTCTTTTTCGTATTCTTCTCCATTAATATTACATGTTGCATAAAAAAGTTTGCATATACTATTGCTATTTATGTCTAATGCCAAAGGTGTAAATTTTAATTCCTTACATAAAGCTAAATACCCTTGTGCAATACTTTTAGGGTATGCAACCACATTTACTCTAGATTTCTCCACATCATTTTCTATGAAAGTATCCATTATTTTATGTTGAATAATATAATCCTCCGACATTATAGGAAGGTATCTCTCTATTTGAAATTTTATTAAGGCCTCCATGTCCTTTTCATCTGCAGCAGGTACCAAAATTTCTCTAGTTATAATAGAAGTACTTTTTGATGTAAACACTGCCTTCTTAGTTTTTATATTTTTAAGCTCCAGATTCTTTTCTAAAACAGCTTTTATTTTTCCAATATCATTTATTTCACCATCATTATAAGAATTTTCAGGTGTCTTTATAGAAAAAGCATTGTTTACACTAATATTTTTCTTGTTTACTTTTAAATCTAATATTTTTATGTTTTTTGCTCCTATATCTATAGATAAAATA
The DNA here is from genome assembly GCF_900184255.1 of Haloimpatiens massiliensis. Taxonomy (NCBI): domain Bacteria; kingdom Bacillati; phylum Bacillota; class Clostridia; order Eubacteriales; family Clostridiaceae; genus Haloimpatiens; species Haloimpatiens massiliensis. The sequence continues at coordinate 1,134,387 of NZ_LT854640.1, forward strand.
TCGTTTTTGAACATGTTTTTAAACAAGTTATCACCTCTAACATTTAGAAATATATAATTTTCTTATGTTTAAATACTACTCCTTAAGCATATCCTAATAGTATTCAATAAATTATTACTACTACCATAAGGCTTATATTGAAAATTTAATTACTGTATTTTACCAATTTATATTTGACTTTTTCTCTTAAAATTTCAAGTATATTTTTTAATAAAGCACAGCTTTAGATTATAAGTTTAATATCATCCAAGCTATGCTTTACAATGAATCTTGTAGTTAATTTTAACACTATCTCTACTTAGCTTTATCAGGATATATCTGCTGCGCCTTATCTTTATTTTCTCCTATAAGCACCGATACATCACCTTCATTATTTATTTCAACAAAAAACTCGCCTTTAGTGGACTTAGGTTTAGGTACATTTTGAAGTTGCTCTGCTACCAATTTTCCTTCTTCATCCGCACTTGAACTACTAATTTCAAAATTTTGTCCCCCTTCTTTTAAGCCAATTTCCCCTTTAGTAATCAACATAGAAGTGGCATTAGCTATTGTTTTAGCACTAGCTATATCTGCATTTGTTTTTGCTTCCTTTTGAGCGCCTCCAAATTTAGGTATAGCAATCAAAGCCAATATTCCTATAATAGCTATTACTATTATAAGTTCAATTAATGTAAAGCCTTTCTTTTTTGATTTTTTTAAATTTAAACTTGTTTTCATTTTGTATTTATTCCTCCTTCAATATTATATTTATTTTAAGCTTAGAAGGATTTATCTAAAGTCTAGCTAACTCTCTACTTCATCCTATAAAAAATGGGTATTTTAGCCGCTAAACATAGAATAAATCTTTTCATCAGCTTTCTTACTTTTTATGCTGGTATGGTTCTAAATACGTCAAACATTGGGAGCATCATGGATATAACTATAAATCCAATTATTACACCCATTATTAAAATCATTAAAGGTTCCATCATAGCTGTCATTCTCTTTAGCGCAGTATCTAGCTCCTCATCATAGAAGTTGGCAGTTTTGTCCAATATGTCATCTAGTGCACCTGATTCCTCTCCTATACTTATCATAGACATTAGCATGGGAGGAAATAATTTTATTTCCTTAAGAGAATCTGATAGATTTTCTCCCTTCACTACTCTAGTTTTCACATGTTCCATTCTATTTTCCACCACTTTATTTCCTAAAACTTTAGCAGTGATTTCTATTGACTGAACTAAAGGTATACCGCTGTATAGTAATGTGGATAGTGTTCTTGTAAATCTAGCAGTTATTATCTTGGTATTCATGTCCTTAGTTAAAGGATTAGTTAATTTTAAACTATGAAAAAATAATTTACCATTTTCACTTTTTGAATAAGTCTTTATGAAAAAAATAGCTGCTGTAATTATCAATATTATCATATACCAATTTTTCCTTATGCCCGAGCTTATGGCTAAGGAAATTCTAGTTGGCAGTGGCAGTTGGATTCCACTACCCTGAAACATCTCTATAAATATTGGCATTATAAAAGTTACTAAAAAAGTTACTATACCTATGGACAATACCCCCAGTATTATAGGATAAAGCATAGCATTTTTGATTTTATTGTTTATCTTGTTTTCTCTTTCGTAATGAGCTGCCATTCTTTCCATAATCAATTCTAGCTTACCACTGGTTTCTCCGGTTTCTACCATATTCACTAAAAGTTCTGGAAATATAGCTGGCTGCTTTTTTAAAGCCTCAGATAAAGTTATACCCTTTTGTATATCTTCATATACCTGCTTAAGAGCTTCTCTCATTAAAACATTGGAACTTTGCATCTTTAAAGTATCTATGCATGCGGCTATATTAGCTCCTGCATTTATCATGGTATGAAATTGCCTGCAAAAAATATATAAATCTCTAGTCTTAATTTTTTTAAGACTTTGAAATACGTCCTTTTCATTTATTTCAGATATTTCTTCTATACTTATAGGATAATAATTATTATCTTGAATCATTGCCAATACTTCATTTCTGTTAGCACCTTTAAAACTTCCTTCTAACTTTTTGCCTTCATTATTCATTACTTTATATTTATAGTTAGGCATACGTACACCTCATTTTCTTTAATCTTTTAAAAAGCTTATATTTAAAAGCTCATCTACAGTGGTTACCCCCTGCAAAACTAATTCTTTGCATGAGCTTTTTAAAGTTTTCATGCCTTTTTCTATGCTAATTTCTCTTAATCCCTCTACATCAATACTTTTAACCATATATTCCCTATGTTCTTTCGTAATTTCCATTATTTCATACACTCCAACTCTACCCATATATCCACTGCCATTACAATAAGTACAGCCTGTCCCTCTAAATAATTGTAAATTTTCTTGTTCTTTAACACCTATGATATTTTTTTCTAAAGTATTAGCTTTATATTTTTGTTTACAATGTGGGCATATTTTTCTTACAAGCCTCTGTGATATTACTCCTGATAAAGAACTTGCCACCATGTATGGTTCAATGCCCATATCTATAAGTCTTATAACAGACGATGGAGCATCATTAGTATGTATTGTGCTTAACATTAAATGCCCCGTTATAGATGCTCTAATGGATATTTCTGCAGTTTCTTTATCCCTTATTTCTCCTATCATGACTATGTCTGGATCTTGCCTTAATATGGATCTAAGAGATGATGCAAAAGTAAGTCCTACTTTGGGATTTACATTTACTTGATTTACCCCTTCCAGCATGTACTCCACTGGATCCTCCACAGTTATTATATTTTTTCCGCTGCTATTTATTTCATTTAATAATGTATATAGTGTAGTAGATTTACCACTGCCAGTAGGTCCTGTAACTAATATAATTCCGTAGGGGCTCTTTATCATTTTCCCTACTTTTTCTATATCTTCTAAGCGCATACCCAGTTGCTCCTTATGAATCAAAAAATTGCTTCTATCTAATATTCTAAGCACTGCCTTTTCACCATAAACTGTAGGCAAAGTGGATACTCTAAGATCTATAGGCTTGTCCTCAACTGTAGTTAAAATTCTCCCATCCTGTGGTACTCTCTTTTCTGCAATATTTAAATCTGCCAATATCTTTATACGGGTAATGAAAGCATTAAAAATATCCCTATTATATTTAAAAACCTCATGAAGTACTCCATCCACTCTATACCTAACTCTCACATATTCTTCAAAAGGCTCTATATGTATATCACTAGCTTTCATCTTTACTGCATTATTTATAACAGAATCAACCAATCTAACTGCAGGCGCATTCTTTATATCATCTATTTTAATAATATCTTCTTGCGTTTTTTGAAAAACATTTTGTTGTTTAGACAAATCTTCTGCTGCTTTTTTAATATATTGACTAGAATAATACTTGTTTATAGCTTTCTTTATTTCTTCATCCCCAGCTATGTATGGTTCTACTTCACGAGTAGATGATAACCTTACATCGTCTATAGCAAATATGTTCAAAGGGTCAGACATAGCAACTTTTATCTTTTCATTATCAATGCCAATGGGGAGCAAATTATATTTTAATGCTATGCTCTCTGGAACCATTTTGACACATTCTTCATCTATACTAATAGAATCTATATATACTCTAGTAATTCCTAACTGCTCTTCTAATGTATTTATTATATCTTCCTCTGTTACTACATGTTCCTCTATAAGTATTTCACCTAATCTTTTACCAGTACCCTTTTGTTTTTCCAATGCTAATTTAAGCTGTTCGGGATTTATTTTACTCTGCTGTAAAAGTAAGTCTCCTAGTTTTTTTTTCATTTTTCCTCCCATTTCAATACATATTTTACTTTAATTCTCATATTACTTTTATTATATTAGACTCTATAATACTTTTCAATAAAAATCAATTAATTATTTTCAACAAAAAAAGGCCTTTGTAATCAAAGGCCGGTTGCACTATAAACTCCACATATACAAAGTGCCCACATAAGTACATGCTTCCTAGTTTCCTTTTAAATATGCTTAAGCATATTTATATTAACTTTTACTAATTGTATGTTTTTAATTTTTCTTATATCTGCCATTTTAAACGTAACTTTTCTTTAATTTCCATATTTATTCTATTATATTAAACTATATTATACTTTTCAATAGTAATATGAATTTTAGTCATATTAAAAAAATCTCTGATGTTTTCGACATTTTCTGTATATCTTTTTTGAACATTCTCCATAAAATAAAAGAATTTAAATACAACTATAAATTCAAATTATAATTATATTTAAATTCTAATATTTAGTATTTTTTCAAGTAGTAATTAACAACAAATAAGGTCCTAAATTTATCTTTTCTGAGTAACAGCTATCTAGTATTTTTCTTAAGTAATTGCTATCTAACATATTTTTTCCAATTTAAACATATCTGAAATAAGCTAACTACATCCTGTTCATTGTAAAGAAGTATTTTTTCCTTTTTTTCCTGAGGCATTCTATGGATATAATCACTGTCCCTAACTATTTTATTAAAAGTTTTAGCTAGATTTTGTCCACCTATAACTTCTGTTTCTCTATTTATATTAAATTCCTTTTCTAAATTTTTAAGTCCTATGCCAGAACCTTTTTTCTTTTCATATTCCTTTTGTAAATCTATTTCTTTAAAATTTTCCCTAATATTAAATTTTATATTATTTTTTTTAAACAAATAATCTATTACAGTAAAATCATTATTTCCTGCAAAAGTAACTATATGTTTCTTATTTAAAGAACTTTTCATTTTAATAAAATATTTTTCTGCAATAAAAAGCACCTCTTCTGCATCCCTCTTGTTTTCTATCATATACTGATTTACTACAAGTTCTTCTCTTTCATCATCATAATAGCTGCATCCGAATACCCCTACACATATAGGCTTTTTATTCACACAATGCTCCAAATCGAAAAATAATGACTTCTTATAGAACTCCTTATCATATTCTATGGGCAAAAGAAATGCTGTGTCCTTTACAAATATTTTTTCTCGCTTTTCTCTTACAATCATTCTACCACTCTTTCTACTAATGCTATATTTTCTCCTGTCATATTATAAACTACATCTTTTCTTTCTACGATTATATTTGCTCTTTTCTTTATTTCACTGCTATTTAATACCTTCATAATTAATTCCCTTGTTGGATTTATACATACAGGATATCCTACTAGCTGAAACATGGAAAAATCCCCTGAAGTATCACCATAAGCATAACTTTCATTTAAATCTATATTGTATTTTTCTACAAAGTCCATTATTGCTTCTTTCTTACTAATACTATCCCACATAGGTGTAACTTCCCCAGTATATATGTCATTTTTTATAGTATATACTGCACCTCGGTAATCGTGAAATCCATGTTTTGAAGCCATTTCCCTTACTAATTCCACAGGACTTCCTGATATAGTTATAATTTTATGACCTTTTTCTTTGTGCCACTTTATTCTATCTCTAGTGTAAGTATACACTCTATCTCCCTTTTGTTCTACTACCTTTTTTGCTATAAATTCAATTTGGGATTTATGCATTCCTTTTATAGCCTCTATATATATATTTGCTACTTTTAATAAATAATTATCATAGTTTCCCCTTCTATTATCCCATTTTAGATATTCTGGTCTCACCTCATTATACCATTTTTCAGGCTTTATTATTTCATATTTTACAAGCTTTTTAAAAACTTCTGATATTAAACCCTCTCTATATAAAGTTCCGTCTATGTCAAAAAAAGCTGCTATATTTTTTTCCATGCCTACCACCTCTTATAAATTATTTTTACCATAGATTTAAAAAAATTATTAATTGATTCTTAATATATAATAGATAACTTACAAATTATCTATTATATATTCTCTTATATTACTTAATTGATTTAAAGAAAGCAAATAAAATTCACAACCTAATAAAAAAATATTATCTTGATGATTTCTAACCCACTTAACTTGACATAAGCACCAGAATGATGGTTTATTTCCAACCTTCATTAAAAATGATATGAAATCCCCCTCATTAAGCTTAACGATACTTTTAAAACATATGCCAGTTTCAGATATATTTATAGCACTTAAAATAGGTCTCCTTCCATCAAAGTTTTTATATATACTTTCATTGTTCACTAACGGATAATATAGTTCTTGTTTAAAATCTACTCTTATATATTTTCTCTTTTCATAAGAATTTTTATTAATAAAATTACCTTTCATGTTTCCCCTCCCAATAATTTATTGCCATACTTATCATTATAATATGGTATTGACAAAAAATGAAGTTAATGATAATATTTTATTGAGAACTATTTTCATTCGCATTTACCCGACAATTATATTCTATGTTGCTTCCATATTATGCAAACTGAAGTAACTGTAGTTATACCAAGATAAATACTTTTAATGTTTAGGTAAAAGATTATCTAAGTATTAAAATCACTTGATAAGGAGGTCACAGTATGTGTTTATGTGATTTAAAGCCTGGTAAAACAGCTTATATTAATAATATTAGTGGAAATGAAAAACTTACAAAGAGACTTTTAGCTTTAGGTTGTATAGAAGGAACTGAGGTATTGTTAAAAAGAACCGCTCCTTTAGGTGATCCTCTAGTAATTAATTTTAGAGGCTTTGACTTAGCTATAAGAAAAAAGGATGCTAAAAATATAATAATTAAGGAGGACTAAACACCTGATGTTTACTGCAGCTTTAGTAGGCAACCCAAATGTAGGTAAAACTACTCTTTTTAACTCATTAACTGGTTCCAATCAATATGTAGGAAATTGGGCTGGAGTTACCGTAGAAAAAAAGGAGGGTTTTTTAGACTCTAATTTTAAAATTGTAGATTTGCCTGGAATATATGCTATGGATACTTTTTCTAATGAAGAAAAGGTATCAAAAGATTTTTTATTAAATGGAAATGTTGACGTTATTATAAATATAGTAGATGCATCAAATTTAAATAGGAACTTATATCTAACTACTCAGTTAAAAGAATTTAATATACCTATTATATTAGTTTTAAATATGATTGACGTGGCTGAGTCTAAGGGAATAGAAATAAATTACTCTATACTTTCTAAAGAATTAGGAGTTATGGTAATACCTATATCCGCCTCTAAAAACAAGGGCCTAGCTGAGGTGAAAAATGCTCTTTTAAAATCAAGTTTTAAAAATTATATTTCAAATTCAAACTTTAATTTTAGTAGTGAAAAAAAAGCCTATGATTATATAGGTACCATTTTGGATAAATGTCTAAAAAATAAATTTAATAATACTGAAACTATATCAGAAAAAATTGACAAGGTCCTATTACATAAGTTCTTGTCCTATCCAATTTTTCTGATTATATTTTTCCTTATATTTAAATTTACATTTAGTTGGGTTGGACAACCTTTATCTGATTTACTAGATGATGGCTTAAACAAAATTTTAATTCCAAAACTAGGTTCTTTATTATCTAATTCAAGTCCATGGTTTAAATCATTATTGTTAGATGGTATTGTATCTGGTGTAGGTTCTGTGGTAGTATTTTTACCAATTATATTGGCCTTATTCATAGGCATATCCTTCTTAGAAGATAGTGGCTATATGGCAAGAGCTGCTTTTATAATGGATAAATTCATGAGAGCCATGGGCCTTTCCGGAAAGGCCTTTATACCTCTTGTAGTAGGTTTTGGTTGCTCTGTTCCTGGTATTATGTCTGCTAGGACCCTTGAAAGTGAAAAGGACAGAAAATTAACAGCTCTTTTAGTACCTTTAATGTCCTGCAACGCTAGATTACCAGTATATGCTCTTATGTCCTCAATATTTTTCCCAGGTAAGCAAACCACAGTTATATTCACATTATATCTCATAGGAATCTTCCTATCCTTTATAATTGGACTTCTATTTAAAAATACTTTGTTTAAAAAAGATGAAGAACCTTTTTTAATAGAATTACCTGAATATAAAATGCCTGAGCTTAAAAATCTTTTTAATCATACTTGGGACAAGGGTAAGGGTTTTCTAAAAAAAGCTGGTACCATAATTTTCTCTATTTCAATTGTAGTTTGGCTTTTGTCTAACTTTAATTTTAATGGAATGACAGATATTAATAGCAGTTTTTTAGCTTCCATTGGTAGGTTTTTATCACCTTTATTTAAACCTCTTGGCTTTGGAACTTGGGAAACCTCAGTTTCCTTACTTACTGGACTTATGGCTAAAGAAGTAATTGTAGGTAGCATGGGTGTAATATACGGCGGAGATTTAGCTACTATATTGCCTTCGTATTTTACTCCAGTATCTGCCTTCAGTTTTCTAGTATTTGTACTTTTATATACACCTTGTATTTCAACTGTGGCTATAATGAGAAAAGAATACGGAAGAAAAATGGCTATATTTTCAGTGGTATACCAAATTTCACTAGCATGGATTATTTCATTTTTAGTATTTAACGTAGGTAAACTATTGTTTTAATTTTAAAACTTTCTATTATCTAAAATGTAGTTTTCTAATAAGTATTTATCCATATAATATTAATGGTTGTTATTAAAACTATTAATTTGGTTTATACTAAAATTGTAACCTATAAATGAGGTGTTTTTATGGAAATATTAATAACATTACTACTAGTTTCTATAGCTTTCTATTTCTTATATAAAACCATAAGAAATAAGGCAAAAGGAAAATGTGACTGCAGTTCCTGCTCTTCTCACTGTCCTTATTATGAAAATAAACATATAATTAGGCCGGATGAAAAACATAAAGAATAATCATAAAGCCAGAGTTGGTCTCTAAATTAATTTTAATAACCCGCTCTGGCCTTTAATATATATTATTTAATATATTAAATATATATTTTTTATCTCCTTTACCTTTGTTTAACATATTTATTATTTTATATGCCTGCTTCTTTTTCATTCTGTGAAAATTACACTCTACTGATATCTCATTTTTATTTAAAAGGAACTTTAAATAATCTATCTGCCTTTTATTTGCTAAATTATTTCTTATTAAACTAGTATCTTTATCTATTCTATATACTAAATTAAACAAATATGGTAAATCTAAAACATCTTCATAATTATGGAGTAACATTACATTCCTTATTTTTCCATCTCCCGTATTCAAAAATTTATTATACAGTTGAACACTTTCTTCCCCTGTAATGGTATCTTGACGCTGTATACCCACAAATTTTTCTACAGTTTTAAGATTGCATCTATTTATACCTAATTGTTCATAATATGGTCTTATTATTCTGTATAAATCCATATGATAAACAGGAACTCTAAAATTTATAAAATACTTGTCCATTCTATTTGTAATAAAGGGCTCATCAAATGCGATGCCATTATATGAACACCATCTAGTAAATCTTTCTACTTCCTCTTTAAACTTTAATAGTATGCTATTTTCTTCATTTAATTTTTCTGCAAAAAATTGCTTTATTTTAAAACTATCGTTCCCTGTAAAATAACCTATGGATATCAACATTATATAATCCCTATCCTTATCAAAACCAGTGGTTTCTATATCATAATAACACATGCTTAGCATATTATACTTTTTTAATATATTCTCATTTATATGAATCTCATTTTCATATTCCTTAATAATCATAAGTGGCTCCTTAAAAATTTCTGTAAAATAATTTAAAAATCTATTTGTACCGTGGTTATTTACCTTTATATCCTACCTATTAAAGCAGTATATAAAGGTATTTAATCCACTAGATATTAATTTATAAATCTCAATTGCAATTTAACTACATTTTTTCTACTGTTGAAATTCCTAGTAAATTTAGAGCATTTACTATAACTGTACAAGTAGCTTCAACCATTTTCAATCTAGCATTCTTAGTTTCTTCATCTTCTGCATTAGCAATGCTATGAGAATTGTAGAATTTATTGAAAGCTTTAGCTACATCCACCACATATCTCGTAACTATAGAAGGCTCTAACTTTTCTATAGAGTTATCTATAGCATCTTTGAATCCACCTAAAAGCTTAATTAACTCAAATTCTTCTTTAGAATTCAATTTAGAATAATCTACCTCTGAAGAAGCATTTCCTAACTTTCTTAATATACTCTTACCTCTTGCATAAGTATATTGAACATAAGGACCAGTTTCTCCATCGAAGTTAAGCATTTCTTTCCAATCAAATACTATATCTCTTTCTCTGTTGTTCTTTAAATAAGTGAATATAACTGCACCTATTCCTATGTTCCTAGCAACTTCTTCTTTATTTTCTAGTTGAGGATTCTTAGCATCTATTACTTCGAGAGTCTTTGTAACTGCTTCATTTAGTAAATCTTCAAGAAAAATAACCTCTCCTTTTCGTGTAGAAAGTTTTCTGTCAGCAAATTTTACAAGACCAAAACCTACGTGAACACAGTCTTTAGCCCATTCATTTCCCATAAGCTTTAAAGTAGTAAATATTTGCTTAAAGTGAAGAGCCTGCGGTGTTCCAACTACATATATATTTTTGTAAAAATCATAAGTTTTCTTTCTATAAATAGCCGCTGCCAAATCCCTTGTAGCATATATAGTAGCACCATCAGATTTTTTAACAATACATGGAGGCATGTTATATTCATCAAGCATTACAACTTTAGCTCCATTACTTTCTGTAAGAATTCCCTTATTATCTATTTCCTCTACCACTGCGTCCATTTTATCATTGTAGAAACTTTCTCCTGCATAAGAGTCGAATTCTACTCCTAATATATCATAAACATTTTTAAATTCTTTTAAACTTAAATCTCTGAATCTCTTCCAAAGAGCTGTTTCCTCTTCTGCTCCATCTTCAAGCTTTTTGAAATATGCTCTTCCTTCATCATCTAGTGAAGGATCCTTTTCTGCTTCTTCGTGAAACTTAACATAAATTCTTAAAAGTTCTTTTATTGGTTCTTTTTCTAAAGCTTCTTCATTTCCCCACCTTTTATATGCAGAAATTAATTTTCCAAACTGAGTTCCCCAATCACCTAGATGATTTATTCTAACTACATCATAGCCTTGTGAAGAGAGTATTTTATAAAGTGAATTTCCTATAACTGTAGTAAATAAATGTCCTACATGGAAAGGTTTTGCTATATTAGGAGAAGAATACTCTACCACTACTCTTTTCCCTTCTCCTTCATTTGAAACTCCATAGTTTTTTCCATCATTTAATACTTTTTCTATAATATCTTTAGCAACATTACTCTTTTCTAAAAAGAAATTTAAATAAGGTCCTAAATTTTCTACCTTTTCAAATGCAGTCTTATCTATTTTATCCTTAAGCTCTTCTGATATTAAATTTGGAGCTTTTCTAAAGGTTTTTGCCAATTTAAAACATGGAAATGCATAATCACCCATATCTGACTTTGGTGGTATTTCAATTAAAGCCATTATATCTTCTATTTCCATATCTACATGAGCTTTGATTTTTTCTGCAACATAATTTTTATAATCCATATATTATACCTCCATTTTAAAATTTATATAAACTAAAACTTAGGTACATGAAAAGAAATAACAAGTCAAAGATGCTAGTATATTTTGTGTCAGACAAGGAAGCAGGTTCCGCCTTTAGTAGGACTATTGGCGGGTTCTGCTGACGCAGTATGACGCAAAATAGACTAACATACTGACTTACTATTTATTTGAATGTGCCTTACTCAAATATAAAAATCCGCCTCTACATTACTGTAGAGACGGAATATCCGCGGTACCACTCTAGTTGACTACTATAATTAGTCCACTTAAAAATTTAACGCTTAATGCGACTTACCTTACTTGAAATATATTTTTCCTTTTGGGTAGTTTCTCCAAGACTCTCTTCCTTTTTTATCTTCTACAGGTCTCACACCATCTCCTGCTCGCTTGAAGTTAGATTAAAAAAGTACTCTTCTCTTCATAGAATTTATATATTCGAATTTACACTACATTATATTACCATATATAAGCTTTTGTCAAGGGTTATTTAGAATTCTGATGGAGTTAATTTACTGTAGGAAAATGAACGATAGAAATCACCCTGAATAAAATAAAGATTTGAATTAATAAAAATATATAACTATTCTATCTCATATTATACCATGATTTCATATTTATGTATCAAATAATGACCATATTATTTAGTTTCACATGCCTATTATTGACCTTAATGCATTGTATAATCCAGTCTTTTGACCTCTGTCAATAGCCGTCAGGCTGATATCATACGGACTCTTAGATTTATTTGCTGAACATCTTAATTCGCTGATTAATTTATCCTGTATATGCTCTTTGTTTTCTCTCTTTTTCTTAATTTTTTGAGCCATCACAAGATCATATATTTTGCCGCCATTTTTCTTATATATTAATAATTTAGACATCTGAGATACTCCTATTTTACTCCAGCCTCTTGGTCTACTACTTAATCGTTCAGAAAATATATGGCTAATATGGCCTTCGGCACTGCATCCTATTATTTCATAACCTTTATCAGCTTTTATTTCTATACCATCCCAGTTATTTAGGATGTAACGTTGAGCTTCTTTTACTGCTTGTATTTTTGTTTCATTTTCAGTTAAACTTATTATTTTTTTGAACACTTTTCGTGTTTCTTCTCTATCGGGCCAATCTATAGCATCCTTTAATTCTTGTGCAATTAATTCATTATTTAAGTGTGCTGTTGCAGTTCTTAAGTATTTACTTAAATGATAAGAATCCAGTACAAATTTACTCTTTGGAATCCAATTTACTCCTTCACGTATCCATGAAGCACCATCACCAGATAAATATATTGTTTCGATAAAATCAGTATTATATTGATCATAAATATAATTTGCTACTTCAAGCCATAAATCTTCCGATTTTTTATACATGCCACCAAAATAACGTAAATTTTTCAATACTTTTCTTGCTTTGCTGCTTTTATCTTGATCAATGCCTTCATGTACATATACTAATTTAGGCATAGCTATATTTCGCATATTTTGCTTATTATTGTTATTATTTTTACTTTGAAGATGTACATGATCTTCATCCGCTTCTACATACAATATTCTAATATTTCTTTTTTTAGATTCCTTAATTTTAGGTTGAACTACATCAACATTATGTATTTTATCCATAACAGCTTGTTTGCTTATTTTATCAGTGTAAGATGCCTTCTCACCTGCTTTTCTATAACTACTTTCTAACGCTTCTTCAATTGCATTAATAACAACATCTGAACTCACTCTATCGTGAGGTTCTATTCCACTAACGCTATCAACAAGATACTGTCTTTTTCCATCTTGTTTAGATTTAAAATACGTTCTCTTATAATTTATCATTCCAAAACTAGTCAATAAACTTGTTTTGTCTTTTCTGATTATCTCATAATATTGTTTCCTTATCCCGCTGCTACGCAGATAATCATCCATATCCTTCAAAACCTCTATCAGTATATTTCTACCTAGTTCAAATAGATTTTCTTTTAAATCTATAATCAAATCAGCAATATCCTTTCTTTCACAAACAAAACTTTTTATCTCTTTTTTAATTTCTTTTACCCCAAATTCATTAAAATGTTGTATACTATTATACATAGAAGATATCAATCCTTTCTAATTTTTATTTGTTTCTCAACTTATATTTTAGTAGGATGATATCTTCTTTTCAACTCTATATGGAAATATATTCTATTTCTAATTCCCTACAATAACTTTACGCTAACTAGAATTCTCCATCTTTTAGTACCTGTTTTAATTTTTCTCCAGAATCTATTAACTTTTCCTTTTCTTCTTTGTTTAAAGGCACTTGTATTATTTCCTTCACACCACCTATTCCAACTATAGATGGTACACCTAAATATACATCATTCATGCCGTATTCACCCTGAAGCAAAGTGGACACTGTAAGTATAGAATTTTCATCTCTTATTATAGCCTCAACTATTCTCTTTATAGCTAAAGCAACCGCATAATAAGTTGCACCTTTTTTCTCTATTATCTCATAAGCCGCGTTTTTAACATCCTCTGCAAATCTATATTTAAAATTCCCATTACATTTTCCACAGGAAGCACTACAATAGTCTTCTATATTAACACCTGCTATGTTAGTCAAGCTCCATGTGGCTATTTCAGAATCACCATGTTCGCCCATTATGTAAGTATGTATATTTCTCACATCTATTTTAAAGTGTTCTCCCAATAGATATCTAAATCTTGAAGTATCTAGAACTGTTCCTGAACCTATAACCCTTTCCTTTGGAAACCCTGATAACTTGTAAGTTATATATGATAAAATATCCACTGGATTTGAAACCACTAAAAGTATAGAGTCAGGGCTATATTCAACCACTTCTGGAATTATGGTTTTAAATATCTTTATATTTTTATTAACTAAATCAAGCCTAGTTTCTCCTTCCTTTTGTGCTGCTCCTGCTGTAATTATAACTATATCTGAATTTTTAGTATCCTTATAACTTCCAGATTTTATTTCCACTGGTTGAACAAAGGAGGCCCCATGAGCTAAGTCCATAGCTTCTCCATGAGCCTTCTGCTTATTTATATCTACCAATACGATTTCAGAAGCTACCCCGCCTATCATTAAAGCATAAGCGGTAGTTGCCCCTACAAAACCAGCTCCTATTATAGATATCTTAACACCTTTTTGCTTCATAAAATTGTCACCTCCATAATTAAGTATTTTTAGCCTTGAGCATAACTCTAAGGCCTTGATATCACTAGCCCCGTAGGGCTATTTTTTTTTAATCACTCAAATATATATCATAGGATTTCCTCACATTTTTGTCGAATTATACTATATTACCACACATAATATAAAAACAATAAGGAGGAAACCTCTATGTACCAACGTCAAGAAATCTTTAACATAATTGAACTTTTTACTTCTCAAAAGCTTATCAATTTTTATACAAAAATCTTTGATAATCTTGATTTATCTCCATTACCCGATAGGGTTCCTTCTAAATATGGCCCTACTGGATTTTCACGCCATGCTCTTTTTAGAGCTTTCATCGTCATGAAATGTGAGAAGTTTGCCCAAATTACTGATCTTAAAGATTTTTTAGAAAATAATTTAATTATAGCCCAACTTTGTGGTTTTAACATNGTATTTTAGATATTACTATTGTATTTTATTCAATAATAATTATCAATATTATTATAATTGATAAACTTAATTACAATTTCATTTCTTTTCATTAATTCTATTTTACTCTAATATTTCATTTAAATACTTTCTTTTTGTAATAAAATAAAACGAAGTTTGTAGCATAAGATATATTAAAGATACTATAATTGAAACTAATAGCAACTTTTTGTACATTGAATAATTAGAAGCCATAATAGCAATATATCCTATTCCTACAATGCTTCCTAAAATAATAGGAATAAAGAAAGTAGGTCTTAGTTCCTTCGAAATAATCCTCTTCATCTCGCAATCTGTAATACCTATTTTAAATAGTTTTTTATATTTTTCTTTTTCATTTTCTATATCTGTATATACCTTAAAATATAATACAACTCCACTAGATATTAAAAACAGTAACCCCATAAAACTTATTACAAAGAATAAAAAACCATATTTACTTATATCAATTTTGTAGCTCTCTAATTTAGACACAGGTCTATATACTTCTATGCCTTCTGCATCCCATCGCTCACGCTTCTCAATATTATTCCATATATTATTATCAGAAATTCCATTACTCTTTTTTAAAGCTGTAATTAAATTTTCTAAATTAGCTTCAGTATTATTCCAATTTTCAAATTTCAATAAATTGAATGACCCAACATTTTTACTACTCTTTTCAGTCATCATATTATAATCTTCATCATTTAAAATAATTAACTGTAAAGTATCATATTTACCCGTAGCCATATAATTTAATGTATTTTCATATATTTCTTCTTGTACTTTAAATTCATGAAACTTTCCTTTATCTTCTCCCTTTATCTTTAGAATTTCGCCTTCTTTACACCATGCTTTTTTCTCTTTTCTATAACAACAACTTACAGCATTATCTTTTTTAACATGAACTTTTTTTCTTGATATTTTATTAATCTCACTTTCAGAAAAAATTATGCTATTTCTATCCCAAAGCTCATATTTACCAACATAATATTTATGAAGTTCCATTGTAGTAAAATTTACTTTCTTTTGCTCATTAAGTGGATTTTCTTTTGTATTCACCACTTCTTTTAATTTATTCTGATATAACTTATTCATACTTAAAGTCTCTACATACATAATATCATAAGGATATTCCTTCATTATGTTATCCCTTACTGTCATATAAAATCCAAAGGTTAACCCTATAAAAAATATAGCTGCACTACTTAAAATGGATAAAGTATATAATATTTTCTTATACTCATTAAATTTATAATTTATCTCATTTAAACTTATAATTCGTTTAAAATATATTGTAATATTTTTTTTATACAATTTTATACCTAAAGAACCAAACTCTGAAATTATAAAATATAATCCTATTCCCAATATACACATAAAAACTACTACCATAAAAGGTTGATGTTTAAAAATATCTCCTAAAATTGTATAATAGGTTAGTATAAATGAAGCCCCTATTAAAATCACACCTAAAATTCCCAACATAGGGTGAGTAACTTTTTTATTTACACACTTTCTACTATTTTTTAAAAGCTCTGTTACTTCCAATTTTCTTATATACATTTTTATTATAAACATTACAGCTACATATATTAGAAAAAATAATCCTATACTTAAAATGTAGCTCTTATAACTTAAAGTATAATTTATATTCTTAAGTTCCAATATTCTAGTTACTATCATAAAAAATAATCTAGAAAAAACTGAAGCTACTAACAAACCCAAAGTTAAAGCTCCCAAAATAATAATGCTGTTTTCAATATTTACTATTCTATTTATATCTTTCTCTGTCATACCTAAAGTTAAAAATAATCCAAATTCTTTACTCCTAGATTTTATAAATGAAGAATGAGCATAGCTTATAAAGAAAAAGCAAAATGCACCAATAATTATAAGACAACTTTTTATAGTATTGTATAGATTAGGGCTAACACCCTTTATTATGCTGTCATTAAATAATAGCGTGCTATACATAAATAAAACTGTTATACAAAAACTACTACATAAAAAATACGCAAAATATTTTTTAATATTAAATCTAAAATTTTTAATTGCAATATCTTTAAATGTCACTTCTCTCACCACCCATAATAACTTGACAATCAAGTATTTCATCAAAAAACTGTTTTCTATCACCTTTTTTTACAATTTCCATATGAATGTTCCCATCTTTTATAAATATAATTCTCTTACAAAAGCTAGCAGCAAATGGATCATGAGTTACCATTAAAATAGTGCTATTCATACATTCATTCATTTTACTAAGGCATTTCATTACGTTATTTGAGGACTTTGAATCTAAATTTCCTGTAGGCTCATCTGCAAGTACAATAGCAGGATCATTTACAAGTGCTCTACTTGCTGCTACCCTTTGCTGCTGACCACCAGACACATTATAAGGGTATTTATTTGCAATATCCTGTATTTCAAAAAATTTCATAATTTCTTTTGTCTTTTTTTCCATAACATCGGGTTTGATTTTGTCCAGTATCATTGGCAACATTACATTTTCTTTTAAAGTTAAACTATCCATGAGATTAAAATCTTGAAACACAAATCCTAGGCTCTTTCTTCTAAATATGGCTAACTCATCTTTACCTAAAGTTTCAATATTTTTACCCATAATTTTTACATTACCGGATGTAGGCTTGTCTATGCCTCCTAAAATATTTAAAAGTGTACTCTTTCCACTTCCAGAAGGCCCCATAACTCCTACGAACTCTCCCTCTTCAATTTTCACATCTACTCCATTTAAGGCATGAGTAGAATTGCTATCATTTTTTCCTCCATAAATCTTAGTTAGTTGTTTTGTATCCACTACTATCATGTTTTCCCCTCCAAATGTAATATATAATTAAACCACAAAAAGATACAATGTAGTGAAATTTCATAATTCAAGTAATGTAATACTTTTTGTGCCATAATCAATATATTATTTTAATTATTCAATTCATTCCTTATAGCTAAATTATATATCTTACAACTTAAAGGAGTAATGCATTTACCTTACCCTAACCTTACGATTTTGAAAGGTACTTTATTTTTATTTCTGTTTCTTTCTTCACTTCACTTCTTACAGATATTTCATGTCCCAATTTCCCACATATTATTTTACATATGTATAATCCTATTCCCGTACTTTGTTTATGTCTTCTACCATTAGTTCCTGTAAAAAATGCCTCAAAAACCCTATTAATATCATAACTTGGTATACCTATACCTTCATCCTTTATATTAAGAACTATATGATTTTCCTCCCTCTCAATTCTACAAATCACAAATTTACTTACATCTTTCTCTACTTCACCCGCTCTACTATACTTAATAGCATTGGAAATAATTTGACCGATCATAAATTCATTCCATTTTCTATCCGTTAGAATTTTCGTATTTTTACATTCACACAACACCTTTGGAAAAACCTTGTTATATATGAATTTATTTTTTTGCTGGTTAATAACCTTCTTCAATGAATCACATAAGTCCACAGCTTCTGGAATATAATCCTTTGAGAAGTCCTCTATACGTATCATATTTAATATCTGGTCTAAACCATCTAAAAGCTTTGTATTTTCTTCCCTTATTTCTTCAATATATTTGTATATTAACATTGAATCATCTAACTTTTCAGTAAAGCAATGATAATCTAAGTTTTCTATAATCTTTTGAATTATAATTTCAATTATGGATACAGGAGTTTTCATATTATGAACCCATTGTGAAAAAAATTTGTTGTTTATTCTGTTATCCTCTTCCATAGAATTTACATTGCATATATATATTTTATTCATTTCATATAATAACTTTTTTACTCCTTTTTGCTCATAGGTTATTGCATATATATCATCTATATTTAAATTTTTTATCATCCGTTTAATGCTGATATTAAACTTATAATAGATATAGAACTGAAACACTAAAAACATTACATATAAAAAAATTGAAATCAATATAGGATAAAGTAAGGGGATTCTTTTATCTACATAAAGATAAAAAAATAAAATAATAACAAACGTATTAATAAAATAAATGAAGGTTGTACTAATCTTATCCTTTATAAAATTTAAAATTATTCTTTTCATTTCATCACCCAATATTTTAAACTACTTTATTGATTTAGAATCAATGAAATAGCCTACACCCCTCTTAGTTTTAATAGCATTTTCTATACCAACGTCCCTTAACTTATTTTTTACCCTTGTTACATTTACAGTTAATGTGTTATCATCCACAAACACAGTATCATCCCATAGGATTTCTAATAATTCCTCCCTTGTAACCACCTTATCCTTATCCTCAATTAACTTTTTTATTAATTTACATTCATTTTTACTAAACTCTAGCTCTTTATTTTCATAAATTATCTTATAATTGCTTTCATCCAACGTTAAGCCATTTATACTGATATTATTGTTTTTTACATACTCTCCACAACTTCTTCTAAAACATGCTTTTATCTTTGCTAAAAGTATTTGAAGACTAAGGGGCTTTGTAATATAATCATCTGCTCCCAATTCAATTCCCATAACCTGTTCGGCTTCTGCTGTCCTTGCAGATATAATAATAATTGGAGTTGTATTTTTTCTTCTAAATATGCGACAGAAATAAAATCCATCATAATAAGGTAGGTTTATATCTAATAAAACCAAATCTGGATTTATACTGTAAAATTGTTCCTCTACTTTTTTATAATCTTCTACAGTTTCCACTTGATAATCATATCTTTCAAGATATTCTTTTATGTGTTCCTGCAATTTCCCATCGTCCTCTATAAGAAAAATTTTATACATTTTATCACCTTTTCTCTAATAATCATCATAAAAATAAGAGATTTCGTTTATAAATACAAAATCTCTTACACATGATATATTTTAGTACATATTTATATAGGTGAAACCTCACCATTATGGCATATCATAATATATTTTTATAAACCACTATTCATTATATCTTATTTTATCTACTATAGAATCTTTTTTAAGACTTCTTTGAGCTAAGTAAGTAATTAAAATTTCTACAGCTATTAGTATAACTATAAGGGATATAAGCGAAATTAACGGAAACTTATACACTGCATAGGTAGCTTTTTTTCTAAATAACCTATAGCATATATATCCTATTGCAGTTCCTAAAGTTACTGATACTACTCCACTTATTAAGGCATAGTACATCCCCTCTATTTGAAGAGTTTTTATAAGCTGCCTATCTGAAAGTCCTACAGCTTGAAGCATACCTATTTCCTTTTTTCTTGCAAGTATACTAGTAATTATTGTATTTATTAAATTAAGAATACCAATAATCGCTATTACAAAAATTATACTACCAGAAACCACTTTAATTCCTCTGAATTGATTTTCAAGTTTCTCTTTAACTTCTCTATAATCCATGATGGTTACATTGCTATTTCCAAAGCTCTTTAAAGATTTTTTTACATAATCATATTTATCCTCCTTTATATCTATATTTAATCTTACAGGCCTATCATCCTTAAGAGTCCTTACAAAAGTATCTTTGTGAGTTATAAACTGTGCACCTCCCCAATGGGACCAGCCTAAATCTTCTACATTCTTTGTTACTATCCCATCTACCATAAACTCTAAAATTTTTCCTTTACTATTGCCACTAATTTTCTTTAAACGTACTTTCTCTCCAACTTTAAAATGACAAGGCCTATTTTCTGCCACTACTACCAACACTCTGTTTTTATTCTTTAAATCATCTAAACATAATTTTCCATCAGATAAATATTTTTTAGAATCTCTTAACATTTTGTCATCAAATCCATAAAAATCACATGATATATTTTTTTCATTGAGGATAGTTTTATCTTGTAATTTAAGTGAAGTGTACCTTAATAAACTTACATTTTCAACACCATTTATATCTTTTATACTTTTAATTAAACCGCTTTTGAATGGATTAGATACCCCATCATCAGTCTGTGCATGCATTGAAGTCATTTGAAAATCACTTCTAATCTCCTCCTTTACACGCTGATTTATATCCATACTTGGAATAATTGTTGAAAATATCATAAATAAAACTCCACTTATGGTTAAGGATAATAATGTCATAATAGTTCTTTTTTTGTTTCTCCATAAATTTAGATATGAAAGTTTTTTCTCACTTATTTCTTTTTCACCATCTTTTATTACATTTTTCTCTTTCATCTTGGCTCCACTAAACCTTATAGCCTCTATAGGAGATACCTTTGCCGCCATTCTTGCAGGTTTTATTAATGAAATTATTACTGTAAGAAGACTTACTATAATTGTTACTAAAATTATATATGGAGAGGATTCTATAGTTAAATTTTCAACGTAAACCATAGGTATTACAAAATAGCTTAAAATATAACCCATCAAAATACCTAAGGGTATCCCTATACTTGACATAAAAATTCCATCTAACATAATACTTTTTCTTATCTGTTTTTTTGTGGCTCCTAATGCACCTAAAAGACCAAATTGCCTTATTTTATCAATTATAGAAATATGAAAAATATTATGGATTACTATAATTGCAGACAAAATTACCACTAGCCCAATAACAATGTAAGGCATTATAGTTTCAAAATCTATTTCAAAAGATTTTATATAATCTTTATTTATACTCATGTCATCAGATGATAATCCTAAATTTTTACCTATATGAAGTATGTTCTCTTCTATATTCTTATTATCTTTGAGTCTTACGTAATAAGACGTTTTAAAATCATCTGAATTAAATTTATTCTCAACAAAATTTCTAGATACCACTGCATTTGAAACATACTGCATTCTTGCATACTCATTCTCTTTTAAAATTCCACTTATAACAAATTCCTTTTCATCTATAATAGGCTCTTTTTTATCATCTTTTAGACGAAGTAAATACTTAAAATGTACTTTTTCACCAACCTCTGGTTTTACACGTAGCCTTTCTAGTATCCATCTCTCTACAGCTATTTCATTACTTTTCTCAGGCATACGCCCCTTTTCCAATTTTACATTTTGCATTTCCATATATGTTTTATCCATATATAAAAAATTCATTATGCAGGAACCTAAATCCTTATTTTTTACATCTGCTGCAAAAATATATTGTCCAATTTCTTTTACCTTTATATTATTTTTTAATGTATCCATTTGTTTTTTATTCAAATTCGAATATTTACCATGGCATTTTCCTACTCTTTCTTCCATTCCTCTTATATTCATAACTCTAACACTATTAGACAATATGCCTATAGATGTCAACAAGCATGTTGTTAGCACTATTGTAATAATGGTGAGAATATTTTTTCGCTTATTGCATTTAAAATTTTTCCACGAAAAATTTAATATGCTACTCATTTTTATTCCCCCCATTAACTACTTTTCCATCAGTAATCCTAATTACCCTATCAGCCATTTGAGCTATTCTGTCATCATGTGTAATCATAATTAAAGTTTGATGATACTTCTTTATAGACATTTTCAGCAAATTAATTACTTCTGCACTATTTTTAGAATCTAAATTTCCTGTAGGCTCATCTGCTAATATTATAGCCGGCTTAGTTGCTAAAGCTCTAGCTATAGCAGTTCTCTGTTGTTGTCCTCCTGAAAGCGCATTTGTAAGAAACTTCTTTTTTTCATATATTCCTAAAGTATTCATCAAATCATCAATATACATCTTATCTACCTTTTTACCATCTAATCCTATAGGAAGTGTTATATTCTCCCAAACATTTAAAACTGGCACAAGATTGTATGACTGAAAAATAAATCCTATTTTTCTTCTTCTAAATACAGCCAGTTTGTTGTCATTCATAGAAAATATATTTTTTCCATCTATAACCACCTTTCCACTAGTGGGTCTGTCTAAACCTCCTAATATATGAAGTAGGGTACTCTTTCCAGAACCTGAAGCACCTACTATTGCAACAAATTCACCCTCATCAATACTGAGACTAACGCCATCTAATGCTTTTACAAGATTATCTCCTGCTCCATAATATTTCTTCAATAAATCTGATTCCAAGATTTTCATATTTACTCCCCCTATAATTATTAATCTGACATTACTTAGTTTCAGATAAAACTTGTAACTCTTCTTTTCAATTACAACTATAGGATAGCATCTTATATTTACATTAGACTTTCAGACTTACTTACAGTTTTGTAAGTAAAGACTAAACTTAGTTCCTCTACCTTCCATTGAATCTACCATTATACTTCCTCCCTGCTCCTCAAATATCTTCCTAGTTAAATATAGACCAACACCAGAACCTTCGCAGTATTTAACCCTCTGTGATTTTCCTCTGTAAAATCTTTTAAATATATCATTAAATTCTTCCTTAGGTATCCCTATACCGTTATCTTCAATATCTATCCTTAAATAACTTTCCATTAATTCAGTAGTAATCACAATATGACCATTGTTTTCAGTATACTTTACTGAGTTCTCTAAAATATTAAATATAGCCTCTTTAGTCCATTTAGGATCATGACAAACTAACACAGAATGTATTTCTTCTGCATTTATTTCAATATTTTTTTCTTGTGCCTTAATAAAAACTTCACTAATAGCCCTTAACAAAGTTGACTTTATATCCTTTAACTCCTTCTTAAGTTCTATCATGCCCGCTTCCATTCTAGATATCTTTAGCAAAGAATTAAAAAGCCATTCCAATTTATTTATTTCCTGTTTACTCCTAAATAAAAATTCCTGTATTTCTCCTTTAGTTAACTCCTCCTCTATTAAAAGAGAATTAAATAATTTAATAGAAGCTAACGGAGTTTTAAGCTGATGAGATATATCTGTAACTAAAGATTTTATATTTTCCTTTTCTTTTTTTAAATTTGCAAAATTATATTGCAGGGCCTTTGACATCTGTTTTATTTTAGAAGATAACTCTGAAAATACACCTTCTACATTGTCTTCTAAATTCAACTTAAAATTATTATCCATTATAGAATCCACAGCTATAGATATTTTATCTACTTTCTTTATAAAATAGATAACTGCACATGTTAATACACAAATAACAACTACTGTTAGCAAAATCATAGAGATGAAATCATAACGAGCTAACTCACAAAAATATTTTCTAAAAGTGACATCTTCCCACATTTTTATTTCAGTTTCATAACCATACTTGTCTAATATTTTCTTCCCATCATTTATATCTTTTTTATTTCCCTCATTAAAAAAGGTTTTTACTATTTCATTTTCTTTTTCTGGAGATATATTTACCATTTTTCCTATTAGCTCTTGTGAAAATTCCATATGCTGTTTATGAATTAAATTTAAAGTTGCAAAATGTACATAAAAAACAATTAAATTGTTAATTATTAAAATGGTCATCCCAATAAATAATACTTTTTTAAGTAAAGGTTCTCTTTTAATATATCTAGTCATTTTATTGTACACCTTTCTACCCAAGTGTACCCAATTCCCCTTATGTTCTTTATATATTTAGGATTAGACGGATCTTCTTCTATTTTTTTTCTAAGCCTGCTTATATTTACTGCCACAGTATTTTCATCTACAAAATTTCCTTCTAAATCCCATAATTCATTTAAAAGTTGTTCTTTAGTTATAACTTGTCCAGAATTAGATATTAAATATTTCAATAGCTTAAATTCAGTTTTGCTTAAAATTAATTCTTCCTTATCTTTAAAAACTTTAAACTTATCTGTATAAAAAGCTATGTCACCTGTATATATAGCTTTTTCATCATCTTTATTATTTTTTCTTCTTAATACCGCCCTAACTTTTGATATGAGTACCATAAGACTAAATGGCTTTGTAATATAATCATCTGCTCCCAGGTCATATCCATTAACTATATCTACTTCCTGGTCACAAGCAGTTAAAAATATAACTAACGTATCATCCTTTTCTCTTATAAACTCGCAAAATTCAAAACCGTTTCCATCAGGTAAATTCACATCTAACAGAACAAGATCTATATTATTTTTTTTTAAAATATTCTTTGCCTCTTTTATACATCTACATGTAAAAACACTATATCCTTCTTTTCGAAGTTTAAAGCTTATGCCTCTATTTAATGATTCATCATCTTCTACTAATAAAATATTCCCCATAACAACACCCCTTTTGTAAAAAACTAAAAATATTTCTTACCGTATTAACAGTTATAAAATATTTCTATACATTTTTTTGATTCTTTTTTATTTTTTAATTCTAGTAATAATTCTCTCATAAAGCCACCCAAATCATAATGTTCAATTTTCTTCAAATCTGCCCATATATATTCTTCCGCTTCGTCATTTAAAACAACATTACTTGAATCAGTCTTACACATATAGTCTATAAAAATAAAATGCTTTCCCTCATAAAATGTATCACTATATACACTTTCCTTTAAACTAATTAATTTAATATCATATATGTCTAAGCCTGTCTCCTCTAATATTTCCCTTTTTAAAGCATCTTCCATTCTTTCTCCCAATTCAATATGTCCACCAGGAATTACATATTTATTTCCCCATTTATGGGATTTACAAAGAAGTATTTTGCCTTCTGGATTAAAAATTATAGCTCCAACAGTTGGTTCAGGATACCTATTCATAATTTTCCTCCTATACAAATATTATTTTTTAATCAAATCTATATTATATAAAATTTTCAAAATTTATAAATTATTACTCAATACTATATCCACCATTATATTTTATTTTCATATGATTTTAGAATATTATGATAGATATACTTGATACACATATATAAATAATATATTACTCACTTAATTATAACTATTCCTTATAACACTTGCCATACAATATATTACAATTATAATTTATAACTTTAGTTATATAGATTTTTACCTAAACAAAAAGACCGCTTTTGCGATCTTTATATTTAAGAGAATTCTTTTTTTACAAATTCCTCTAGAGAATTTATACCTCTGCTACAGCTATTATTTTGGCATACATATATAGTGGTCTTGTTGTCTATTTTACTGTAATCCTTAATATAAGGTATTATCTTTACAATATCCTCATTTCCATCATATACTATGGTACTAGTAAATGGTAAAAATCTCTTATTAATCTCACATAATATGTCTTTTACTTCTTTATCTTCCTTATGCCCACATATAACAATCTCCTTACCTCCTTCTTTAGCATACATAAGTGCCATATTAAAGAAATTATATAAACTTGGGTTAGAATTTACCTTTCCCCCAAAGCATTTAAACATTTGATTCACTTTATTTTCAAGTTCCACATTTCCTGTTATTCTAGCCAATCTAATCATATTTAAAGCCGCTACTGAATTTCCAGATGGAATTGCCCCATCGTAAATTTCTTTAGGCCTCACTATTAAATTTTCTCCATCTTCTCCATATAAGAAAAATCCCCCATTTTCATCGTCCCAAAAAAGCCTTAACATTTCATCATTTAATTTTACAGCTTCTTTTAAATATTCATCCTTGAAAGTAGCATTATAAAGCTCTATAAGAGACCAAATAATAAAAGCATAATCATCAAGATAAGCTAAAAAATCTACCTGACCATCCTTGTATCTAGCCATCAATCTTCCTTTTTCATTTATCATATTATGTAGAATAAAATTCACTGCATTTTCTCCATAACTTATATAATTTTCATTATTTAAAACTCTTCCTACATGAGCTATGGCTGCAATCATCAATCCATTCCAAGAAGTTAATATTTTATCATCCTTATGTGGATGTATTCTTTTTTCCCTATGTTGAAAAAGCTTTTTTCTACACTTATACAAAATCTCTCTCACTTCTTTATCCTTTTCTAAATCACTTATATCAGCATTTATTAAATTAGGTATGTTTTTTCCTTCAAAATTGCCTTTATCCGTTATATCATAATACTTACAATATATTTCCCAATTATCTTTAAGTACATCTTTTATTTCATCCTTACCCCATACATAAAATTTACCTTCTACTCCTTCTGAATCCGCATCTTCCGCGCAATAAAAAGCTCCTTCACTACTCATCATATCCCTTATTACATAGTCTATTATCTTTTCGCACACTTCTCTGTAAAACTCTTTTTTAGTAACTTCATAGGTCTCTATATAAGCAATAGCTAAAAGAGCATTGTCATAAAGCATCTTTTCAAAGTGAGGAACTAACCACTTTTCATCTGTAGAATATCTAGAAAATCCATATCCTATGTGGTCAAATATGCCCCCCTTAAACATATGCTTTAAAGTTTCCTCTACCATATAAAGAGCTTTTTCATCTTTATGATGATCATAATATCTGAGCAAAAACATTAAATTTTGAGCAATGGGAAACTTAGGATAAAGCCCAAATCCACCATATTTTTTATCAAAACCTTCCCTAAGCTCTGTATACGCTTTATTTATTAAATTTTCTCCTACTTCTTCCACTTCATCCTTAATGGCTTCTTGCATTCTCCCTGTTATATAATGACTTTTTTCTATCAAATTCCCTTTATCTTTCCTCCAAGCATCAACTATGCCTTTTAGCAAACTTACAATTCCTCTCATTCCATACCTATCTTCTTTAGGAAAATACGTGCCTGCAAAAAAAGGTTTCTTTTCAGGAGTCATAAAAACACTTAAGGGCCATCCTCCACTGCCCGTAAACATCTGGCAAAATGTCATGTATATACTATCAATATCCGGTCTCTCTTCCCTATCCACCTTTATGGACACAAAGTTTTCATTTAATATTTTAGCCACTTCTTCATCCTCAAAACTTTCGTGAGCCATTACGTGACACCAATGACAAGTACTATAACCTATGCTCAAAAATATAGGTTTATCTTCAGCTTGTGCCTTTTTAAAAGCCTCCTCACACCAAGGATACCAATCTACGGGGTTATGTGCGTGTTGGAGTAAATATGGAGATTTTTCATTTATAAGTTTATTAGCTTTTTCAAACATATTTTCTTTTACCATATTATCACTCTTCCTTTATATCTTTATCCCTATTACTATACCCGAAAAAGCTATGATATATAATTTCAAATAATACTTTCAGCATTCTCCACCTTTCCCCCGGAAAAAGTTATACCCCGCCATTCCGGTTTATTAACTTTATACTGTACAACAACTTTGTTGTTTTCCTTATCTATAATCATACACATATTCATTAGTTTTCTTAAAGCTTCAGTATTGTGTTTTCATCTAACATAAACTCATCAAACTCATCAAAAGTTTTAAACTTAAAGGCTGAATCAAAAGCTCTAGCAATCCTTGTTAAACCTTCATCAATACAGTCAAAATCATTTTCTATAACAGCTTTATCTAGCATATTAAATGATTTTTTAAACCCATCATGTTTTTCTAATAAATAATTATTTACTAAATTATCTAGAGCTTTCCTTTCTGCATTCAATCTCATTGAGCAGTAGTCACAAAATTCCATTATTCTTTGTCGCTTTTCTGCAGCTACTTTATCATAAGATAAAAGTTTTACAGTTGCTGAATATAATTGTGTTCCAACTAAATATCCAATCATACCACCAATCGCTTCACCAACAAACTTTCCAACTGATGCTCCTGATAAAGTCCCTCCACCTGGTAAAACAAAGGTTCCAACAAATCCACCTGCTACTCCTCCTATTAATCCACCAATTTGGGAACCGATTAAACTTGCAGTTATTCCAGTTCCCTTTTCTCCTAATTCAACCACTAACTCTTGTCCCGATATTTCTCCACTAAAGTATTTATCAAAAGATTTTACTGCTTCAATAGAACAAGTTATTGCAACAGCAACATTATTAGATACAGTTTTCATACCTTGGGATACACCTTTACTTACTACATTAGTCCCTAACTTAGTTGTAATTTGTTCAGCTGTCTTGTCTAACCCTACCTTAGCCAAGCTACCACCAGCAGTAGTTACATATGATATAGCAGATGACATTGCAACATCTTTTGATGTATCAATTATGGCTTCAAATATCTCCTTATCCCCATCAATAACAGCCTTAATATTTTGAGTTCCAGATACAACACCTGTTATTCCTGCTGAAACCTTAGCAGATTTCATACCTTGCCCATTAGCATCTTTAAAGGCTTCTTTACCCATAACCTTATATCTAGACATGTCATTTTCAGAAGCTTTTACCGCCTCTTCACGACTTCCTAATTCCGTTGCTTTTTTTGCTGTATCCTCATAGTTCTTTGCCTTTTGTAAATTTTTCTTATATCCTTCAACATCTCCAGTAGCTTTACATGTTTTAGCCTTTTCCTTTGCCTTTTGTGCTGATTCCTTTGCTAATCTTCTAACTTCTTCTCCCTGTCCTTTTGGAACATACTTAACATCATTTTTATTATATTCACTCTTTTCACTTAAAGCTTCCATAGTAGATTTTGCATCTTTACAATACTTAACTTGTCCACGCGATATAACATTATCATTAGCATCGCATATTATTAAGTCTGAAACTGGGTCTATTCCTGACTCTGACATCTTCATTCTGTTACCAGATTTATTCTTTATTTGCTCAGCATTATAATTTTTCTCTGCTAAAATCTCTCCTGCTCCACCATGTTTTTGTTTTGCGCTCCCTTGAAGATGGTCTCTATCTAATTTCTTAAAGGCTTTATAATCACTATCTAAAAGTTTAGCCCCTATATTAGTATTTTCTTGAACACTAGCAATAGTTGAACTTCTAATTGCTTCTTGCGTTTTTTTATTATCTGTATCCATGAATTCCTCCTACATCTTGTTAAAATTAGCTAATAAATTATCTGCAACCCTAACAGCCTCATTAACTTTTTCATCTATAGAACCATCGTCATTTAATCCGCTAGATTCAATAATTAACTTAGTTACTATAGCAAATTTTTCAGTCATAGCAAGTTGCTTTTTAACTTCCAATGGATACTTACTATAATCATTTCCATAATCTTTAATATTGCCTGCAAGCTGCATTATAGCTGCTCTAAATCTCTTATCTACATCTCTTAAAACTCTAGTAACTAAAATCGCTTTTTCAGCCTTATAATTAATTTCAGTAATCTTAGTTTCAAAAGCCTTGGCTTGTGTTTCCACCTTTTTTAAATTAACCTTCGCGTCTTCAATCTTCTCTTGAATTTTATTATATTTTATGTAATTTGATAAAATATAAGCGCCTCCAAAAGTAACAGACATGACAGTTCCTAATACTAGTTGGTCTGTATTTTCTTTATATTTATAATTTGAACTATTGTTAACTGCACTAATATGTAAATTAGTATCTTTCATAAGAGCCTTCATTTCTAGCTCAATTTTATTTAATTCAATTCCCTTAATATTTTTATATACATCTGCAAATACTGTTAAAGTCTCATTTTGAGATTTACTTTTTGTTCTAATAAGAGTGCTTATAGTGTTTTCATAACGTGATACAGCTGATTTGTAATCTCTTTCAGTCTTTTGAGCTAAACTTTCAATCTTATTATTTATATCTATTAGTTCATTCTTTGCTTG
The DNA here is from genome assembly GCF_900184255.1 of Haloimpatiens massiliensis. Taxonomy (NCBI): domain Bacteria; kingdom Bacillati; phylum Bacillota; class Clostridia; order Eubacteriales; family Clostridiaceae; genus Haloimpatiens; species Haloimpatiens massiliensis. The sequence goes on from NZ_LT854640.1 coordinate 1,164,867, forward strand.
ATTATTAACTGCATTTGATGCAACTCCAAATAAAGTAGTGCCTGCAACAGCAACTCCTGCTAAAATAAATGGTATAGGCATAATTATTCCTCCCTAAGACTCTTGCATATTTTATAATTCTCATTATAATACTCTTCTTTTGTAATAATATCCTTAAAAAAAGCCTCATATCCCTCATCAATTCTACAAATTAACGGTCTAGAGTTATATATTGTACATTCATTACTTTCTTCATTTAACCATTTACATATTCCATCACCATTATGAAAATCATCATATAATTTACTTTTATTTAAACTTCTACAACATTTTCCACACTTTATGCACTTAAACATAATTAATTTAATATATCTTCTACTTTTTTGCTTAGCTTAGTCATTTCTTGAACCCACTCAATACTCTGTTTAATAACTATTTCATCAATTTCAAACTTATTTGCAACTTTATCAATTAATTCCTTTTCTAAGCTATTGCCATCATTGTCTGAAAGACTTAAAGCTATTAATTCAATTAGAATGACCTTTTTATTCTTTATAGAAGTTGAAGCTAAAGCATTTAATATTTCTTCTAATTGTGTATTTTGTATCAAATACTCATCCTCACTAATTCTCATTTCATATCTGTAGGTATTCATTAATTGAAGCTCTTCATTACTTAAATAATTATCACAGTTAATAAGTACATTGGCTAATTCTAAAAAATTCTTTTGTTCTTCTGTGGTTAATAAATGCAAAAACATATTTTACTCTCCTTTATATATTAAATTTTTCTATTAATCTAAATCCTTATTAATATAGATAATATTCGTCAAAATACCATTTTTTCCTTCACAATTCGCACACTTATTCTAAACTTTTTAACATTTTTCCAATATATGCTTACATATTTTAACTGTAACATATAGTTAGCTGCTACCATAATATGTACCAGTAATAAAAATAAAATATTCAATAATTATCCCACAATAAGCATTACATTACCTGAATTATGAAATTTCTCTAGAATGACTTGCATAAGAAGCGAAGGAACTGTTTAAATTTAATTTTAGAAATTCTTATTTTAGACAGATAAAATTATCGTAAGCATGGCAAGGACGCCAGGCTAGAGAACCTGAGGCAGGACGCTGAATGTAAGCGTTAGATAATTTTATATGGTTAAAAGATTAGAATTTCTTAAATTAAATTTATTGTTCCCAGCTCTTATGCAAGTCATGGAGGAGAAATTTCATAAGTCCATCGTATCGTACCTTTTTGTGGTTTAATCATTCAATATTTATTTGCATTTTATGGAGGTTAAAATTATGGAAAAACTTGATTATAGTAATATAACTCCTCTTTATTGGACTAAAGATACTCGAATAGGGAAAGTTCTGATTAATACTGAACCAACGCCCTTAAGAGTGGAATCTGAAAATTTACCTAGGAGAAGGCAATTGTGGGTTGTTAATGACTCCGCTACTTATATTTATCATCCTACTGATCCAAATTTTACACTTGAAAGTGGTAAATATATATTTAATGTTCCTGCGGAAGTTATTGTTTATGACCTTAATCCCGATGAAAATTTGACTATTTATGCAAGGACCAAAGAGTATCCTGTAACAATTAGAGTATTCGAGGTGATTTAATATGGCACTTACCAGTTATCAATTTAGAAATCAACCTTACTGGCTAGGTTTTGTTTTCGCAGGTCAGGCATTTACTATTTCCCATAGAGAAACAATTAGGCCAGGTAGAAGTCTTAATATTCAAATATCCACTGGCAAAAATACTATTACACACATAACAAATCAAACAATAGTAAGTCATATGGAACAATTAGGCATCAAACTAATAAAAGCTCCTGGTTTTATTCCTGGAACTAAAAAAATTCCGGTAATAAACCTAGATGATAGATCCAAGATTAAAGCGGCTACATCATTTTATTATAATGCTTATAATGTACATGATGGACTAGTATTGTCAGAGAATATGATACCAAAATTTGCATTTACTCAAGGTGGTTCTCCTATAGAATCTACACTATTCGAGAGAATTCTGCAATATGATACTAATTATATATTGTCCATAAGGAATGAAGGTTTCTATCCTACAGAAGTTATGATAAACATGGCATTTTACGAATCAGGTAATTAATTATATAGGTTACTAAAAAACTTAAGAAACAAAAGTATTTATTAATATGTTATTCTACATCACAAAAAATACTAAAAATTTCTTCACTTATGCTCATACTTTAACATATACTAGTTAGTAGTAGTATCCTCATATAATTTCATTCTTCTTTAGTACTTATTATAAGTAAAGGAGGGATACTATGAGCCATAAACATCATGATTGTTGTAACTGCTGCTGCGACCCTTGCAGATGCAATAGTTGTCAATGTGATCCATGTAGATGCAGGTCTTCTTGCAACTACAGTCCATATAGTGGTTTTCCATTTTTAGGTCTAGGCGGCGGAAGATGTTTTAACAACTGTGGACGTAGCAGTGGACTATGTTGGATATTACTACTTTTAGCTTTATGTGGACGCCGCTAAATTATAATGATATATAAAAGGGGAAGCTTTTGAGCTTCCCCGCTTTGAATTATATATTTTTTTCATTATTTATGAGTCATTATATTCAATATTAATTTATCTGTTTGAAGCATTCCTTCTCTTCCAATTTGAGCTATATTCCTGATGGTTTTTTCCACGTCTTTTTCTATTATTCCCTCTTTTTCTGATATAACTATATTATTCATGGCTAAAAGTGAAGATTGTACTGCAGCACTTACTCCTGTAGATACTTTTAGAGCACAGCCTGTTTTTGCTCCATCACATATCATACCTGATATATTTCCAACCATATTTTTAATAGAATAATTTATTTCCTTAAGTTGTCCACCTAAAAGATATGTAATACCACAGCTTGCACCTGCAGAAGCTACCACACAGCCACACAAAGCCGATAATCTTCCTAAATAAGTTTTAATATGAATTGCTACTAAATTACTTAAAACCAAAGCTCTTGCTAATTTTTCAGAGCTAACATTTAATTTTTCTGCCACTGCTACCACAGGGAGCATAACTGTTAATCCTTGATTACCACTACCAGAGTTACTCATAACTGGATACATACATCCTGCCATTCTTGCATCTGATGCAGCAGCAGTTAATGCCATAGCATAGTTCTGAATATCATCTGATAGTACACCTTTTTTTATATTATCTATAATGGTTTTTCCTACATTTAAGCCATAGCCTTTTAAGCCTTCTTCTGCTATTTTTCTATTCATTTTTGCCCCTTCTAAAATAAATTCTATATCCTCTAGGGGACTATTTATAGCAAAATCATATATATCTTCAACACTTAATTTTATACAATGCTCTTTATTTTTATCTTTATCAATAGATACTTCTGCTTCTTCTTCATCCTCTACTTGAAATAAAATCTCTTCATTTAGCTGAACTAAAACTAAATTATTGTGTTTATCCTTTATAATGGCCTTTGAAATATTTTTTTCACTTACGCATTGAACCTCTATATAAAGTTTATTGGGTACAGCTTTTGTATTTACTGATACTTTTCCACCCTTTAACATATCTTTTGCATCTTCTATATTTTGCTTAGTTATATCCTTTAAAACTTCTAATTCCACATTAGGATTTCCTCCAATAGCACCTAATGCTGCCGCTATATCTAGTCCTGTCATACCGGTTCCCGGTATACCTACACCCATTCCGTTCTTTAATATATTATCACTTACAAAAACTTTTATTAATTCAGGATAAGAATTTAAAGCCTCCTTAGCTTTTGCAGCTGCTAAAGCCACTGCAATTGGCTCTGTACATCCTAATGCTGGAACTACCTCCGATTTAAGTATTTCTATAAAACCTTTACATCCACACTCATCACAAGACATTGTATTCATCCTTTCTGTTTATACTTCATAATTTTCGTTAAATTGAAGTAATTTTTTCACTAATATAATAATAATGAATGAATTCCTATTTTTCAAGTTTTAAATATTTCATTTATGGAATTTAGCCTTATTTTTTATTAAATATCATAGTATTTTTATTGAATTCCTCTTTCACAGGCAAACAAAAATTATCTTATGTGTTTGAGTTTATTCTTTTATAAAACATAAATCAAAAACATAAATTAAAATTTGTCTATTGTTACAATTTATGCATATAAATTTTTTCTTCTGAACCCCATGGAGCAATTTTACGGTCTATGACTTGGAAACCGTATTTTTCATATAAATTTTCATGGTCACTTACTATATGCACTTTATCAAAACCAATTGACTTTAAATAATCCATTGCATACTGAATTAGTTTTTGGCTTAGTCTATTTCCTCTATATTCTTCGTCAACGAACATAAAGCCAATGTAGGGCGTATAGCATACATTTGGAATGCAATCTGTCTTTGCAACCGTACAATATCCACAGATCTTCTCATTGTAAAAAGCAACTATAACTCTTTCCCATTGTTTAAATTCATTATTGTCCATATCATTAGCTAATGATTTTCCTGCTTTCCATGAACAACTCTCTGCATAATTTCTTACTCTGCTCCAAATCTCATCTGATGATGTAATTGTTGTAAATTTCATATTTTATTTCCTCCAAAATTAAGAATAGGAGGATTATTATACGAAATTGGAGTTTGCCGCTTACAGGGTATGCTCATTTTCATTATACGAGAAGTTCTCTGGAATACGAATGTATGCTCGTATATGTGAATTTTTCTTTCGCTCAATTATCCCAGAAATATTATTGATATTACCTTCTGCTACAACAATTGAATTGGCTTTATTTTCTATAACAATTCCGATGTGGTCATGCTCTGAGTTATTAAAAACCTTATCAAAGAGTACAACATCTCCTATTTCAGGTGTATAAGAATCATTAGTACCTAAAACATATCCTATTCTGTCATCTGCTAAAGCCCATTCCTCCCAAGCACCGCAACCTGCCAAATTACATGAACGACATTCCTTTGGACGTATTGGAATGTCATAACCTGCTTTTTTGCAACAATAATACACAAATGCAGCACACCAATTTCTATCAGCTTTTTCTAACGACCAGTTTGGAAACCCATATATTGTTAAATCAATATTTGGTTCTGTCTGCATGACAAATCCGTGAAAACATTTTAAGGCCTCCGTTTTTGCTATTTTTGCCAAAGTGCTTTTTGTACTCATTTTGCACCTCTATAAATTACTATTTTCGAAACAATATCTCGTGTGTAATTTTTTTAATGCCACAGCCCCATTTTTTCTTAACTGTATTCCATTTTTACTTCGCTTCCATTTACTCCTGCCACTGGAGCACTTACTATAAGCTTAACTGGAACTCTATTTTTTAATTCTTCCACATGACTTATGATTCCCACTGCTAAGTTTTCGCTTCTAAGTTTTTCTAATGATGTCATTACTACATCTAAAAGATCATTGTCTAAAGTTCCAAATCCTTCATCTAAGAAGAAAAACTGTAGTGGAGCACTACCTTTTAATTGAATTTGTGATGAAAGTGCTAAAGCTAAGGATAGGGATGTTAGGAAGGTTTCGCCACCTGATAAAGTGCTTGTATGCCTTCTAGCGCCTCCATTAAAGTCATCTCTCATTATAAAATTACCATCCACATCTATTTCTAAAGCATATCTTCCCTTAGTAATACTTTTCAACCTCTTTGAAGCCTCTATAGCTATATACTTCAGTTCATTCATAGCCACAAATTCTACAAATTTATTTCCTTTTACTAAATCGTCTAACTCCTGACATAAACTATATTTATGCTGATATTTTTCCTTTCTTTCTATTAGCTTTAACACTTCCTCTAAATCCCTTATGGTATCATCTAATTCCTTTTTCTTTTGCGCCTTTATTTCTATGCATTCATTTAAATTTTCTTGCAGTTGAAATTTATACTCTTTTGTCTGCTGCCACTGCTCTTCAGTAATATCTCTTCCACTGATTTTATCTTCTAATCTTTTTATATTATCCTCTAATTTTATTTTATCATCTTCATATTTATTTATTATTTGCTGCAGATTCTCTATATGTTCTTTGGTTATAAAATACTCTAAAACCTGTTTTTCATCTTTAAAGCTACACTCCTTTAATTTAATGTATAAATTTTCTTTTTGATTCTTTAATATGCCATTTAAAGTCTCTAAATTTTTCTCTAAGCTAGATTTTTCTTTGTCACAATTATTTTTTTCATTCTTTTTTAATTCTAATTTATCTCTTAGAGATTTTTCAGTGGTGTTTATATAGTCTATTTCCTTGTTAACTTTTAATATAGATTCCTCAGGATCTTCTTCTCCACATATTCTTTTTACTTCTTCTCCATATTCATCTATGAAATTCTTTTTCTCTGTTCCACTTTGGGTTATTTGCGCTCTTTCACTTTGTAGTTTTGATACTTCCCTTTGTATTTCTTCCCTTTTCTTATTTAATTTATCTACTGCTCTTCTCTTTTCTTTTTCTTGTTTTTTAAGTTTAACTATCTCTTCATCCCAAATTTTTATTTTCTTTATTTCCAATTCTATATTTTCTACCTCTAATACTTTTATAATATCTGTGTATTCTTTAAATACATTAGAGCACTTGCCATTTGCATCTTTTAAATCCTCATTTATACTTTTCAAATTATATTGTGCCGCATTTATTTTTTCCTCTAGGGATGTATACATTTTATCAATAGAAGCCTTTTCTTCCCTCTTATGCTCTAAATCCCTCTCTAAATTATTAAGTTCTTCATTCCACTTATTTATTTTTTCCTTTAAATTAGTAAAATGGACTTCTTTAGCCTTTACCTCTTCTTGTAACTTTTCTATATCTATTCCTTCTAATTCTTTATTTACTTTTTTAAGTTCCTCTTCTGAATACTGCTGATCTCTATGAACTGCTGCCATGTTAATATTATAATGGTTAATATTTTCCTTAAGGGCTTCACATTTTTCTTTTAATTCTCTGTTTAACTCTTCCACATGTTTTAATTCATCTTCACCTATAAAATTGGCTTTTTTCACATGGTGAGTGGATCCACATACTGGACAAGGATTTCCTTCTTGTAGCTCCTTTGCCAGCATTGCTGCAATGTTTTCATTGTACTTTTCCTTAAATAATTTTTCACCATTTTTAAGTTCATTTATCTCATGGTCATACTCTAAATTTAAAGAATTAATTTTTTCCTGAAGTTCTTTCTTTTTCAACAAAATATCTTCATATTTTTTATCTAATTTCCCTTTAGTATCTAAACATACCAATATCTTTTCTTTTCTTTCTTTTACTGAAGTCACTTCCTGCTGAGCTTTTAATAAAGTTTCTCCATCTCCTGGACACTTCTTTTGAGTAGCTTCTCTATTTTCTATTAAACCACTTATTGAACTATCTAAATTTATCTTTTTATTCTTTATTTCTATGAACTGTTTTTCATTGTTCTTTATAGCTTCACTAAAGGTATTATATTTTTTATTTAATAAAGTTATATTTTCATCTAATTCCTTATATTTGCAATACTTATCATATGCACTATAGATGGAATTTCTATACTCTGGAGATATAGTCTTATTGCTTAAACTTTTTTCTAATTCCTCCAAATCATTAATTAAAACTTCTCTTTTTGTAGTTATATCTAATAAAGCTGACTCTAGGGATTTTATCTTTTTATTTAAATTATCGTACTTAAATCTTAACTCCTGTCTTTCCTTTTCAACTTCCTTTACTCTTTTATTTATATCCACTGCTCTAGATAGCTCTGTAGCCTTTTTAACCAACTTTGGAGTTTTTTCTCTTTGATTTTCTAAAGCAACTTCATATTCCTTTTGAAGCAATAAAAGTTTTTGATTTATGTCTATTAAAAGTTCTTCTTTTTCTTTTAATTTAGTTTCATTTATCTTTACACTATTTTCAGTGTTTTTAACTTCATCTATAAAAGGCTTAATATTAAAGGCATTTTTTCCATATTCTAATTTTAGCTTTTTATTCTCAATGGCTTCTGCTTTTTTCACCAATTCACTTTGCTGTTGAATATAGTTTTGAAGTTCTTTTTTGGTATTCCACAAAATAGTATACTCTTCATATAACTTATCTATCTTTTCTTTTTCCTTCTTTAATGCTTGTTCTTTTTCCTCTAAATTTTTTAATTCTTCTTTTAAAGTATCTACTTTTTCTTTAGATACATCATTATATCTGTTTAACTCTCCATTTAGCTCTATTAATCTCTTTTCTTCCTGATCCTTTAGTTTTTTAATTTTCTCCCTAAGTCCTCTGCCATAACGTTCTAGTTTAAATATTCTTTCTAGCATACTTCTTCTATCTACCCCAGTTAGTTTTAAAAATTCACTAAATTTACCCTGAGGAAGCACTACAGATCTGGTAAAATCATCTACAGAAAGTCCTATTATACTTTCCACTGCATTTCTAACATTTACCGCACCCTCTGCTATTACTTCATTGTTTTCTCCATTTAATTTATATATTCTAGCTAAGGTGGTCTTGTATCCACCATTTTTGTCCACCTTAATACATCTATCACATTGATACTCTTTAATATCGTTTCCTAACCCAATAGAAAAGGTATAGCTTACTTCTAATCTATCACTTTCTGAATTAATAAACCCTTTGTTATCTCTAGTAATTTTACCATATAGAGCCATAGTTATACCGTCTAATATAGTAGATTTCCCACTGCCTGTAGGTCCAAATATGCCAAAAAATCCTTTCTCTGTAAGTTCATTAAAAGGTATCTTTTGTTCCTGAACGAAGCTATTTAAGCCTTTAATTTTCAGAAGTATAGGTTTCATTTTCCATCACCTCTTCTTCATGTTCATTGACTATATTTAAAAACAAATCTAATATATCCTTATCAGGCTCCACTTTTCTCTCATATTTATAAAATTCCTTAAAAACTTCTTCCATACTTTTTTCCGTTAAATTTTCATATACCTCATCATCTTCTTCCCCTTGAATTTTAGGAAGTATTTGAACTATATCATTTTTATAACTCTTCATTTCCTTTATTTCTTCCTGAAGAATTACTCTATCCGTATATATTTCTATATAAGCCCAAACATCTCTATCACTGTTTTCTTTACATTTATCTATGGCCTCTTCCACACCATGACATTTCCAAACTTCTATAGGCTTATAATTTTTAAAATAAACTTCCTCTATTTCTGCTTCTTTACCTTTAGATACCTCTACTATATAAGCACAATTAGCATTATTTCTTTCACTTTTACTGTATTGAATAGGTGCACCCGAATATCTTATTCTTCCATCAGTGCCCTTTACTTTCTGGGGCTTATGTAGATGTCCTAATGCTATGTATTGAGCTTTTTTAGGTAACTTATTAGCATCTACTGTTAGACTCCCCCCTAATTGAATAGGCCTTTCAGAATCAGAACTCTCTCCACCTAAAACAAATAAATGAGATACCACTAAGTTTATAGTATCTTCTCTAAACTTTTCTGATAGTTTTAAAAATATATCTCCTATCTTTTCTGAGTAATCCTTTTGTCTTTCCTCTTCGGATAGTTTATCTGATATAATTTCATTTAATCTCTTTTCACTAGGATATGGCATTGCAAGAATAATAGCTTTTTCTCCATTTATTTCTATTTCGAAATATCCTTCATCTGCTTCTATTATATTAGCTTCACCACACTTACCAACGCTTACTACACTTCTAGGTGTCCCTAAAAGTATTATACCCTGCTGGTGGGCAATGGGAGATGCTGCTTCCAGCCTATCTGGATTATCATGATTACCTGATATCACCAAAACAACTCTTTTCCCATTACAGCTTATTTCTCTAAGTGCTTTATAAAACAAACCCTCCGCTCTTGCTGGAGGATTGCTATTATCGTATATGTCTCCGGATATTATTATCATATCCGGATTTTCACAGTTTACCATATCTACAAACTCATCTATAAATTTCTCTTGTTCATCTAACCTACTATAACCCTCTAACATTTTTCCCAAATGCCAGTCTGAAGTATGAATAAACTTCACAAAATCACCCCTCTTAAAATTCCCTAGCTTTATAAATGGCTCTTTTCTCTAAAGACCAAACTCTATCGGACATACTACCTGGCTCTACATCTTCTAAAGCCTTTTTCATGTCATACATTTTAGCATCCATGTCATCCAGTCTATGAAGCATCTCAGCTTCTGGAATCATAGGTTTTTTAGGACTACCATAATCCGCCTCATAATGATGTGAAAGCACCATATGTTCTAGAAGCATTTTTATTTCTGGATTTATATTTAATTTTTCTGCAGCAGTTTCTATTTTCTTCACTCCCATTACTATATGTCCTAAAAGCTGACCCTCTATGGTGTATTCACTTACAATTCCCAACTCACTAGAAGCCATTTCCTCCATCTTTGATATATCATGAAGTATTATTCCTGAATAAAGTAAATCCTTATTTAAAAATGTATATATTTCGCATAATTTTTCTCCAGCTTTAAGCATTGTAGTTATATGATATAATAGTCCTCCTCTTACGGAATGATGGTTACTTTTGGCTGCTGGATAATACATTAAAGTTTCCTTATATTCGTTTAAAATGTAATTAACTAATTTTTTTATTTCTTCATTGTTTATTTTTTTAATATACTCTAATACATCATTGTACATTTCTTCAGAAGTATAAGGTGCCACCGGCACAAAATTTGTTATATCTACTCCATCTTCATCCATCACTTCTCTTATTTTTTCTATTTTAAATTGAAGAGTATTTTGCCACTCAGTAACCATACCTCTTACTTTCACAAGACTATTAGCACTGTATATTTCATCCTCTTCAGTAGCATTCCAAAGCTTCGCATTTATTTCTCCAGTTTTATCTGCAAAAGTAAAATCCAAATACTTTTTATTGTTACTGGATGATTTACATTCTACTGACTTTATTAAAAAGAATCCGTCGATTCTATTTCCTGCTTGAAACTGATTTATGGTCATAACTTGTATATTCATATAAAAATCTCTCCTCACTATTAATTACTATATTATATTGTAACTATGCTATTATTATAAAACAAATACAAATATTTTTCACTCACTCTTCTGCCTGTTACGCTTTGGAGAGCTTTAGCATAATATTCTATTTGCACCTTATATCTTTCTTTTATATCTTCTACATTCTCTACATAATCTGTCTTATAGTCAAGGAGTATTATATTTCCATTCTCTTCAAAGTAACAGTCAATTATACCCTGAAGCATTATTTTTTCTCCCTCATACAAATCCCTAGGTAATTCTTTGTAAATTTCAGTACTTTTTATATCCATATGAAATGGCACTTCCCTATACACCTTTTCAGCCTTTAACATTCTTTTACCTATGAAGGATTTGAAAAATTCTATTATTTTATTTATATCTACAGCTCTTCCTTCTTCCTCTGTAATAAATTCTTTTTCAATCATAGTATTTATTTGTTCTTCTATATCCTGATATTTTTCCACTCTATCAAAGGAAATCCTCTGCATAACTGCATGCATAGCAGTACCTTTTTCCGCTGGCGTTAATCCTTTCTTTTCTAATAAAAATAAGGGTTTTTTTACTAATTTAGGAATATATGCACCAGAGTCATACTCTTCTTCCAAAACTTCCTGAAACTTTCTCTTAAGTTCAGTAACAGTTACCACTGTTGGCATTTCTTGAGACTCTTCATAGGCATATTTATAGTTTAGTTTCTTATCTACTTCTTTATAAATATTATCTTCCATATCTATATTCTGATTATTTACCTCTTCTGTTTTAAACATATCTTCCATGGACATTTGCTCTGGATTTAACAATTCCGTACGTGACCACAATTTTACTCTCCATTTAGATGCATCTTTTAAAATTTTTATATTTTTTATATCTCCCTTTATTAAAAGCTGTTTTCCCTGTTCATGCCGCATTACACATGGAACTATCCAATCTAAATAATTGTCAGCATTAGCTCTATGGTATGCAGATAACTTTATACTTTCCTTATCTATGCTGAAATTCCATTTATTTATAGATTTTTCCACATCTTTCACCATGCCCGTTATTATAAGTTTTTCTTTAGCCCTAGTGAGTGCTACATATAAAACTCTCATCTCTTCTGAAAGACTTTCTAATTTTATCTTTTTTCTTATTATTCCTTTCATTAAAGAAGGATATATTATCCTTTTTTCTAAATCTATACAATCCGGTCCAAATCCCAATTCTTGATGAATTAGTAATCTTTTATTAATATCCATCATATTAAACTTTTTGCCCATACCAGCTACAATAACCACAGGGAACTCCAATCCCTTACTTTTGTGTATACTCATTATTCTGACTACATTTTCATTTTCCCCTATGATTTTAGCACTGCCCATATCGCCACTGCTTTCTTTTAGTCTATTTATAAAGTTTATAAAATTAAATAAACCTTTATAGCTAGTATTTTGATACTGCTTAGCTCGTTGAAACAACATCTTTAAGTTTGCTTGCCTTTGTTCTCCACCAGGCATAGCCCCTACGTATCCGTAGTATCCTGTACTTTTATATAAAAACCAAATAAATTCATCTAAAGGCATGTGTATAGATCTTTCTCTCCACATTTTCATATTGGTTAAAAATCCTTCTATTTTATTTGATAGTTCCCCCCCTACTTCTATTATTTTATCCTTAGACTTGTTACTTTTGTGTTTATACATGTCAGATAGAATATTTTCAGTAGCTGAAGTATGTGACTTCTCACTTGATTCAATTTGTTGTTTAACTATATCCATCATTTTTTCATAATAACTGTCTTCTTTACTATTTATCTTTATTTCTATTAATTCCTCTTGAGTAAAGCCGCCTATAGGAGAATTCATTAAAGCTAACATAGGTATATCCTGTATTGGATTATCTATTACTTGAAGCAAACTCATCATGGTTTTTATCTCTATTGTTTGAAAATATCCCGTCCCAGTATCTGCATACACAGGTATTCCTTTTTCTTTAAACTCTTCCATAAATACTGGAGCCCACTTTTGTGTACTTCTAAGTAGCACCACTACGTCCCTATAGGTTACCTCTTTATATTGACCACTATCCTTATTAAAAACCATAAATTTTTCATCTTTATTATTTATAAGTTCATTAATTCTATTTGCAACCATTCTAGCTTCTATTTGTATGTTTGAAGGATTATCCTCCTCTATGCTTTCTTCCAGTCCATTTTCTATAGAAACATCATTATCTTTGTTTTCTATTAAGTGTAATTCTACTGGACCACCTACTTTAAAATCACTCTCTTCTTCTTTATAATCTGCTCCTAAATTTAACTTTTCTTCGTCATCATATTCTAACTCTCCAACACTCTCACTCATTATTTGCTTAAATATAAAGTTTATTCCTTCTATAACTTCTTTTCTACTTCTAAAGTTCTTATATAAAAGTACCTTTCTATATAAACTTCCTTCTTCTTGTGAGTAGCTGTTGTATTTACCTAAAAATATTTCTGGCTTTGCCTGTCTAAATCTATAAATACTTTGCTTTATATCCCCTACCATAAAAATATTAGGCTCTTCTTTTCTACCTACAATATTTATTATAGCTTCCTGTATAGTATTTGTATCTTGATATTCATCTACCAATATTTCTCCATAAGAATTTCTAAGTTCCATTGCTATTTCAGAAGGTACTACTTTTTCTCCTTCAGTTTTAGTTAATATCTTAAGACACATATGTTCAAAGTCATTGAAGTCTATAAGCCCTCTTTCTCTTTTCTTTTTAGAAAATTCCTCTGAAAACTCCATAACCAGTGTGCAAAGACTATATATCACAGGATATAAGCATTTAAAATCTTCTTTTATATCTTCATAGCTAAAAGGCGATACTTCATCTTTAATGGAATTAATGCCTTTTTTAACTTCTTCTCTTAACTTCTTAACAATCTCCTGTTTATCCTTATCTACACCTTTTTTGCATCTTTTTAAGCTCTTGAAATCTATTTTTTTTATTTCCTCCACAAATCTATCCCAAGATGTTTCGGAGACTTTTATTAAATTATTTACTATGTCTAAATCATCATTAATATTCCCTTTATAAGGCTCTAGAGTTTCTTCCCCTTCTATTATTTCTATACAAGCATATAGTTTTTGCTTAAATGCTTTTATTTCCTCTGATATATATTTTAAATAAGTTTTAATGCCCTCTACAGTTTGTAAATTTATATTATCTACATTAAACTTTTCTGACGCTTCTTTTAACCATTTTTCTTGCCAAGGAAATGATGTGGAGAAATTATACAAATCTAATACCATATCCTGTAGGTTTCTATCGTCTCGATTACTACAATAAATTTGTACAAGATTTAAAAATTCTTCATTTTCTTCACTTTCATATTTTTTTTCAAACAATTCTTCCAATGTTTCTTGTTTTAAAAGAATATTTTCTGTGGCATCACTTATTTTAAAATCTGGATTCAAACCAATAATATGAAAATTATTTCTTATTATATCTAAACAAAAAGAATGAAGGGTTGTTATACTTGCCTTAGGTAAAAGAGTTAACTGTCTTTGCAGTTTTGCAGAATTAGGTTCTTCCTCTAATTTATCTATAATAGCTGCTGCTATTCTCTCTCTCATTTCTGATGCAGCAGCATTGGTGAAAGTTACTACTAAAAGTTTATCTATGTCCACAGGATTATTTAAATCCGTGATTATATTTATTATTCTTTGAACTAATACTGCCGTTTTACCAGAACCTGCAGCAGCCGCAACTAAAAGATTGCAGTTTCTCGTATAAATAGCTTCCTGCTGCTCTTTTGTCCACTTTACTCCTGCCATTAATTATCACCCTCTCCAGAATCTTTGCCGCCTAATTCTTCATCTAATTTTTCCCATACTTCATGATCTTTTAATTCTTTTATTGAATTATATTTGTTACTTTCTATAGAATCATCAAATTGACATATGGATGAAAATATACAATATTTACATGGTACGCTTTCCTTTTTCCTATAAGGCTTTATGCCTATATCCCCATCTAACATTTGCTCACAACTCTTCACTAAATTATTTCTTACATGTTCTCTAAGTTCTTCAAACTGTTCCTTAGTTGCTGTAGAAGACCTACTACTTAAATTTCCATCCTTTTTAATTTCTGCAGGTATTATAAGAGAAATTCCTTCTATATCCCTATCCATTTCCTTCACTATTTCAGTATCCTTCAATATTAACCCTTTCATTTTAAGCTCTTTCATAATAGCCTTTTCTATTTCTTCTTCTGTTAAATTCTTATTTCCTTTTATAATAGGGTCTTGTAATTTAAAATATAAAACTCCCGCAGGCAGTGATGGAATCCCATTTTCCCCATTGCCAGCTTTTATTATAGCATCTAAATAAGTTATAAGCTGTATTTGAAGTCCATAATAAACATCTGAAAGTTTAAAATCCTTATTACCTGATTTATAGTCTATAATTCTATAAAATACTCCTTCCTCTCCCACTAATTTATCAACTCTATCTATCCTTCCAATTAAATTAACCTTTTCTCCATTAGAAAGTGATATTTCTATAGGTGGAAAATCTCCATCTTCTCCAAATATCATTTCATATCCTAATGGCTGAAATCCACTTTGTTTCATATGGGTAACTATAAGCCATATTGCTCTTAGTAAAACCTTTTTAAGTCTCTCCATAAGATATCTATATCTAGCTGAGCTATTCAATATGGACCCTGAAGTATCATTTATAATTTTATCTATAGATATATCTATATTTTTCTCACACCATTCTTTAGATAAATCTCCCCAATGTAATTGATTTTTTCTCACTGTTTCCGAGAAATCATCTATTACCTTATGCATAAAAGTTCCTATGTCTGGAGAACTAAGTTTAAATATCTTTCTTTCCTTTGCCTTTAATCCATATTGAATGTAATATGCAAACGGACATTCTACATATCTCTCCAATCTAGAAACTGAAAGCCTAATATTTTTACCATATAATTTTTGTACACTATCACTGTTTAGTTTTTTCATTTGGTTATCATATTCAAATCCCGAAATAACTCTTTTATAAGTTTCTCTCCATTGTCTATTATTTTTATACCAAAGATGTACTTGTTTCCAAACTGGGTCAACAGTACTCAGACTGTTATCTCTTCTCATAAGGGTTATTAATTTATTAAAAGTAGGAACTTTTCTATATATATTTTCTAATGCTACTTTTGCTTCATCCATTTCTTCCCACTGTTCTTCTATTCTTGAATAAACTCTTTTTAATCTAGATATTATCATTGATGGTCTCAACGCCTTGCCCTCATGATCTGCAATAGGATAACTTATTCTCAAATAATCTGAAGCTATGGTTAAAGAGGAATATATTAAAAATTGTTCTTCTAAAGCTTTTGTTTTGGTATCACTAGCTAGTTCTATACCTGAGTTCCTTAATGTAATTCTATCTAAATCTGTAAATACACCTTCCTCCCAATTGCCCTTTGGAAAGATTCCATCATTTACACCTATTATATATAAAGCTTTTATGTTATGGCTTTTTATTCTATCAATACTACTTACTAAAACTTGATCTAGCGCTGGAGGTATGAGTCCCATTTTATTATGGCTAAATCCTATGGTTATAATATCAATAAATTCTTCTAAAGTTACTTCTTCTTCACCAACCACCTCTACAACTTCATCTAAAAGCTCCATTACTAAGTTCCATATACTACTGTACTCCCTACTTAACTGTTGATTTCCATCTTCTTTAAATTTATCTACCCAGCTTTCTATCTTTTCTGGAACTCCTATACTACATAAAAAATTAAAAGCTGAAGTACATATGTGAACTGCTTTATGCCTTCCATGAATGTTTTTCCAAAGTTCTAAAAGCGGCTCTGCTACTTTATATCTTATTTCATTTATCCTTTGTAACATCTTTTCTTTTTCTTCATCTTCTATTTCTTTTTCGAAATTATAACTTATAAAATTCTCCCACTTCTTGTCTCCTGTCCACTTATTTTTTCCTTTTATTCCACAGGCTAAAACATAATTTTCTAGTAAGAAGATATCCTCTTCATCTATATCTAATAATCCCGTTTTTAAATATCTAAATATAGATTGATAAGACCAATTTTTTGTAAATATCTCTATAGACGCTTTTATTAATATTATTAAAGGGTTATCATCAATATCCTTCTTTCTATCAATAAAATTAGGTATTTCATATTCTGAAAAAATAGCCTTAACGGTATTTTCATATATAGCTAAGTCTCTGCTTACCACTGCTATATCCTTAAATCTAAATCCCTTATCTCTACAAAGCTTAATTATATCCTTAGCCACATTTTCAACTTCACTATATAGGTTAGCACTTTTTAATATCTTTATATCCTTTGTATGTCCTTTATAAGGTGTGCAGTTATAGTTAAAAAAATTGCTCTCTAAGTATGAAATTTCTTTACTATCCTTAAATCTTGGATACGGTTTTTTCCAAAGTTCTACTGGTTTATCTAAAGATATATTATTATTCATAGCTATGTCTATAAGTTTTTTTTCTGTTTTTTCTGTTAAGTTAAATATTCCTCCATCCATTCCCTTATTTTTACTGGTGTTCATGCATAAAGTTATGTTTACCCTCTTAGCTAACTTTAAAAATTTTTCTATTATTTTATACTGTTGTGGAGTAAAATAATTAAATTCATCTATCCATATTTCACTGTTTTTAATAGGTTCATAATAATCTATTTTATTATAAAGTATTGTTAGATAATCCTCTGGATCAATATATCCTTTATTTATTACTTTTACAAATTTATCATATATGATTCCTATATCTCGTATTTTTTTAGCTAAAAACTGATCTTCCTCTATAGAGTTTGAAGTTTCTATAAGCGCTTGTGGCGTTACATTATAATTTTTAAACTCTGTTATTAAATCTGCAATTACTGTAGCAAATCCCTGCTGCTTTGCGGCAGTATTAAAAACCTTTAACTCATCTTTTGTATCCATCATAATTTTATATATAAGCATACATTTACCGGAATCATCCATGTTTTTATGAATTAGTCCGCCTACTTCACTAAACACTCTATGAGCAAGCCTTTTAAAACTCAAGACTTCTACATTTAAAAGTCCCGTAGCACCTACTTTTTGTATTAAATTCTTTTCTGCTTGAAAAGAAAATTGTTCTGGCACTAATAATATGATTTTATTATTAACTCCTTTAGATAAGGAATTTTTTATACTTTCTGTGCAAAAGTAGCTCTTTCCACTGCCGCTTCTACCGTAAATAAATCTTAAACTCATATTTTCACCATCCATATTTTATATATTCTACATTACCCTTGCTATTTTACTTAAGAATATTATATCAAATCTCTGCTACTCAAAACATGGTCCAATGTATCCATATTGAGATTCTTACTGCTTCAACGTACTCTGCCTTGCCTAAGCTACTACAGTTTATATAGCACTCCACAGTCGTTAATTCCCCAAATAGCCTTGGGTACACATATAAGTGCTTGTTCTTCATCTTCCTTTATCTTTTTCTTATATTTTCTTTGTATTACTCATAAGTATAATATCTCCTATTTGTTGGTATTATAAATGCTTTTAATATTCCTTCGTTATCCCATCTTTGTAATGTTCTAACTGATACATTAATTAATTCTGCAAATTCATTTGGTTTATAGTTATTATTCTTCAAATGTACTCACTTCCTTTTCATAAGTGCATTTTACTATATTTAATTACTTTTATCTATATTTTAAATAACTAAAGATATCTCCTACATAAAATCATATCATTACATAGTATTAAATTTCTTTCCTAGTAAAAAAGAAGTCTACTATGGTAATATTTTACCACAGGAGACTTCTTTTATTTCAAAATTTATTAATAATTCAACTTTCCCAGTTATAAAATAAAAATATAAAATTTGAAATTTACAGGTAAGTAATAGGTAAGAGGTAAGAGCTAAGAAGTAAGAGTTAAGGATAAAACTCAAGGAGTTTTTTATAATTAATTTGTAATTAATTTGTAATTAATAGGTAAGAAGTAATAGTTGTGGTGGAAATTCAGCTTTGCTGAATTTTTTAAAGAAACTCTTACCTTTTACCTATTACTTCTTACTTTTTCACTCTTACTTCTTACTTTTTACCTCTTACCTACTCTACAAATTCCCATTTTACATTCTAAATTTTAAACCCTTATTAATCTAATGTAGAGCTTGAACTTTATGTGCGAAAGTTGAATTAATAAGAAAATTTCACTCTATATAATTGTAACTACTTTTTATCAATCCTTAATCCCCAATGTCTAGACTAGCCACTAAATAATAACTTTCTAAACAATAATTAATTATTAGTACTTAAATTTTAGTGTTAGAGCTTTACGGTATAGAAACACTTCCATTGTACATATCTAACCCCACACCTATTAGTCCTCCAATTAATATAAATGTAAAAATAATTATCATTATGACTCTGTCATACTCCCTCATTTTTATATCTAATATAATAGCTCTTAAAAGTGCTATTAAAATAACTCCAACAAATATAGCCATATAACACAATATTCCAAATCTATCAATGTACCATTTTATCATATATTTAAATACTATAAATCTAGGAGCTAAACAATCCCAAGTATACATATTTTATTCCCCACTTTTATTATTCTTCTATTAACCCCTTTTCCTTTTGTTTCATTAAGCTAAATAATATTGCTCCTATTATTGATGGAACTATCCACGCAAATCCTTGCTCCGATAGGGGAATTATATTCATAAATTTCCCTATAAAAGATGTATTAAATCCCAACGCAGACATTGCATCAAATAAACTTACAAATAGGGCTCCATAAACAGCTCCTATATATGCCCCTTTATTTTGTATTAAGTTATCAAACATATTCATGACTATTAAAACTATAGTTATTGGATAAACCGCCACAAGCACAGGCATAGATAATCTAACTATTTTTTCTACTCCAACATTAGCTAAAATAGCACTTATTACAGTAGTAATTATGACTATTTTTTCATAGCTTACCTTTCCTTTAGTAAGTTCATTAAAATAGTTGCCTGTAGTAGCTGTTAAAGCTATTGATGTAGTTAAACATGCCAATGTAACACATATAGCTAGTGCTATTGAACCAAATCCACCTAATGTACTTGCAGCAATATTCATTACTAACTGAGTTTTAGTTATATTCTGTGGAAAAACTGTATTTGCTGTAGCACCAAGATATAATAGTCCTCCATAGACAAAAGCCAAACCTAAAGCAGCTATTAGAGATGATTTAAAAGCTAATTTCATTTGAACTTTTGGTTCTTTGTATCCTTTATCCACAAGACTTTTTAAAACTATCCCAGCCATAAGTATAGATCCCATAGCATCCATAGTTTGATATCCACCTACAAACCCAGTAGAAAAAGCACTTTTTATAAAAGGTACCCCTGGCTTTGCTATAGGTGAACTTATGCCTTTAAATATTATGAGTGCTAAGACTCCTAATAAAATTGGTGTTAATATTTTACCAATCTTATCTACTATCTCTGATGGTTTCAATACAAAAAACAAAGTTATTGAAAAATAAATTATAGAAAATATAATGGAATTTAATCCTGGGAAAATTTGCTTTATACCCATCTCAAAAGTAGTGGCACCAGTTCTTGGAATAGCTAAAAAAGGTCCAATGCAAAGAACTATTATAGTTCCCAATATTTTACTAAATGTAGGACTCACTTTGCTACACAACTTATCAATACTTCCTCCAGCTCTAGATACGGCCATAATTCCTAAAAGTGGCATTCCTATCCCTGTTAAGAAAAACCCTACTGTAGATAACATCCATTTTGAACCAGATTGCATTCCTAATTCTGGTGGAAATATTAAATTACCCGCCCCAAAAAACATAGCAAATAACGCTAATCCTACCACCAACGCATCCTTATTCTTTTTGCTCACAATAAATACACCCCCAAAAATACTACACGTTCTAGATAAAGAATTAACTTATTAATTTTTTATCTATTTTTAAAATTTTCTGTATATTCTCTGTTTAAATTTTCACATTTTAACTCTGTATATTATCACATCTCAACAACTTATATATATAGTTATATCAAAATATATGAATCAGTTCAAGTTATTTCTTTCATTTTTTTGCAAAATATATTTGGAAAAAATGTTAAAGTTAAATAATACATACGTAATTATTTCAAAACTCAACTACTATTTTTATGTTTATTAGTGTATAATTTATGATGTAATACGATTAAACTCATATATTATACAATTTCATATATTTGGAGGGAATTTTATGGAATTACCTGAACCTAACATAGTAGAAATAGATACCTTTAAAATAATAGGCACTAAATATTTTGGTAAAAATCAACATAATGAGATAAATAAACTTTGGCAAGATTTTTATCCAAGAATTAAAGAAATTAAAAATAGAATAACTGTAAATAAAAGCTACGGAATATGTGAATTGTTCCCTGGTAGTTCTAAATTTTACTATATATCTTCTGTAAAGGTTGCCAATTCTGAGAAAGTTCCAGAAAATATGGTATGTAAAATAATACCTTATTCTAAATATGCCTTGTTTACTCATAAGGGATCTTTAAATAGTCTCGGTCAAACTTACGAATATATATATGGAATATGGCTTCCCAACTCACCTTACGAGCACTCAATATTACCCGATATAGAAGAATATGATAACACCTATTGTAGAGATAATCTTGAGGAATGTGTTATTAACATATACATACCTATTAAGTAAATAATTAAAATTACGGCACTTTCTTTTATATAAAAGAAAATGCCGTAATTTTAATTATTTATCATCCCAAAATTCTTCTAATATTTTTATAATGCCCCTTTCATCCTTTTTAAAAATAGTACGCCAATGCTTAGGAAACAAGCTTCTATAAGTAGATGTGCCAAATCTAGTATCTATAAGAAGTACCACGCCTTTATCACTTTCCCTTCTTATTACTCTTCCCGCTGCTTGCATAACTTTATTCATTCCAGGATATATATATGAGTATTGAAATCCTTTGGAATTCTTTTCATTATAATAATCTCTTATTAAATCCCTTTCTACACAAATTTGAGGCATACCAACTCCTACTACCACCGCTCCTATTAGCTTATCTCCTGTCAAATCTATTCCTTCTCCAAACATTCCACCCATTACAACAAATCCTACTAAAGTATCGTTCTTTCCTTCATCAAACATTTTTAAAAAATTTTCTTTTTCCTCTTCTTCCATACTATATTCCTGTTTTACACATTGAATTTCTAAATTTAAGTCAATAAATTTTTGGTATAGTACTTCCATATATTCATAGGAAGGTACAAACACTAAATAATTTCCCTTTTTAGATTTAATTACATTATATATATCCTGTACCACTTGGTCATATGTATACTTTCTTTGAGAATATTTAGTTGAAATTCTATTGTCTACCACTAAGCATAAATTATTCTCTGGGAATGGTGATTTAAGCCTTAATTTATAACTTTCACCACTACCATTAAGCACGTTCATATAATAATCTATCGGAGCTAAAGTAGCAGAAAAGAATATAGTGGATTTAACTACTTTCCCAAAGGCTTCTATAAATTTAGATGGATCTAAACAAAATAACTTCAATACAATATCATTTTTTTCTTTCTTAAAATAACTTACATACTGCTCTCCATACCATTCACAAACCTTACAAAATCTATAAACATTAAAATATACCTCTAAAAGCTCATCTTTAAACTCCCACTCTTCTTCCTTACTCAACCATTTATCACATATGCTTAAAAACTTTCTAGATAAAGAATAAATATCTTCCGGTAAATTTTTACTTATATAATACTCTTCCTCCACCTCCTTTTTATTTTTAAGAAAAAAGGAATTTATTTTACTTAAATTTTTATATAAATCTGGTATTTTTTCTTTTACAATCTTTTTTAAATCCATCATAGTTTTTTTGCTTAATTCAGCCGAATACATCTCTCTACTTCTATCTACTAAATTGTGTGCTTCATCTACTAAAATTACATAATCATTGTAAGAATCAAAAAATCTTCTTAAATAGACTCTAGGATCAAATACATAATTATAGTCACAAATTATACAATCAGCCCAATTACATAAATCAAGAGAGAATTCAAAAGGACATACTTCATATTTCTCAGCATACATTTTAATTTTTTCATCATCTATTAAATTTTCTTTTTGAAAAATTTCTTCTATGGCATCAGTAACCCTGTCATAATGCCCTTTTGCATAAGGACATATATCCGGATCGCAATTTTTATCTTTAAAACATATCTTTTCTTTAGAAGTTAATGAAACAGATTTTAATTTAAGACCATTTTCTAGCATATAATTCATAGTATTTTCTGCAGCTATTTTCCCCATATTTTTAGCTGTCAAGTAAAATATTTTAGAACATATTCCCTCTCCCATTCCTTTTATACTTGGAAATAAAGTAGCTAAAGTTTTTCCTGTACCCGTTGGTGCTTCTGCAAATAATTTTTTACCTTTCTTTATGGTTTTATATACTCCTATAGCAAACTCTCTCTGACCTTTTCTATAATTATTAAAGGGAAATTTTAAATCTTTTATAGAATTATCTCTAACACATCTCCAGTTTTGCCTCATCTTTGCATATTTTAAATATCTATTTAACATTCCATAAAAAAAGTCTTTTAATTCCTCAAAAGAAAACTCTTTTATAAATGTTTTTATATCTTCATTTACGAAAGAATAATAGGTAAGTTGAACCTTTATACTAGTTAAAGAATTTTCATCTGCATATATAAATCCATAGCATTTAGCCTGTGCCCAATGAGCTAAATTAAAATCCTCATATATTTCTTCTAAAGGTCTTGTGGTGGTTTTTATTTCATCAATTACAACTTCATTTTCTAAAATTATTACCCCATCAGCTCTTCCACTTATCTCTATTTTTATATCATCTATATCTGAAGTATGACATAGGTAAAATTCCTTGTTATAATTTTCTCCACCTTTCTTTTGAATTTTTTGGTGAATTTTTATTGCATCTACATTTCTAGATGCTCCTTTAAAACTAGATATCAAATCTCCTCTTCTATATAAAAATTCTACTAAATCCCTCACTGAAACTTTTATTATATGGCTACTATCCATGTGGTAATTCCTCCAATTTTTAAAAAGGTAAATAAAATATAAAAAGCGGTAAGTATTCCTTAAACCCGCATTTTATACCCTTTCTTTATTTAATTAAAATACAAAATTTTATTTTTTAATGAAATAATACACTACTGCTATTATAAGAATAGCTACCAAAAAAGGTACTCCAAATACCAATTTAAACACTGCAGAAATTATAGCTAAAACTATACCAATTACAAATACCACTGCAGCTATTGGTAAAACTATAGCTCCCAATACAACTGCCACAAGTACCAATACTATTAAAGTTAAAATTATACCAAGTAATACCCCCATATATACCCCCTTAATGCAAATTGATTAAATATATTTTATAAAATTAAATTAAACTTCATAACTTACATTACTATATTTAAATATAGAGTATTTTTTAATGTAAAATGAATGTGGAAATTCCTTAAATCTATTCTAGTAAAAACTCCTATGGGAATTTTGTATTTAATTTCAAATATCATCATACAATTATATATTATAAATTTTAATCACAATTATTTGTTTTATGATATGATGTAATCTTTTAATATTCTTGCTCTAGTAGGATGCCTTAATTTTCTTATAGTCTTAGCCTCTATTTGTCTTATTCTTTCTCTAGTTATTTTATAGTATTTTCCTATTTCCTCTAAAGTTTTAGGCTCCCTTTCATATAGTCCAAATCTGTCCCTAATAATTTTTTCTTCTCTTGGGGATAAAGTTTGAAGTACTTTTTCTATATCTTTCCTTAATAAATTTCTATAAACTGTATCTTCCACATCAAAATCATCATATATATAACTATTTAAACTATAGTATGATGGAATTATATCCAAAAGCTCCCCTTCATCAATTCCATCTTCAGAGTTAGCACTTTGATTTAATGAGGCTATTCTCTTTATTCTATTCTGAAGTTCTTTCATCTCCTCATATTCCTCTAAGGAAATATTCAATTGCTTACATATAAGCTCTTTTTTTATACATCCGTATCTACATAATTGATTTTTTTCTATTCCATTTATTTTATTTATCTTTTCAATTACGTGAACGGGCAACCTTACTAAAAAACCTTTATCATATATAGCTCTATCTATATGTTGATTTATCCAATAATAAACATAAGTAGAAAACTCCGTACCTTTATTAATATCAAATTTTTCTATGCCCTTTATAAGCCCTATTATTCCCTCTTGAATCAGATCCTCATAGGTAAAAGATGATATTTTTGATTTCTTAAAAGCTACCTTTCTTACTAAATTTATATTGTTCAGTATCAGTTTTTCTTTAGACTTCATATCTCCCTTAACTTTATAAAGGTATATAAGTTCCTTATTGTTTTCATAGAATGTATTTTTACTGTCAGTTTCCTGGTGCAATTTGTTTATATCATGAATACCACAATACATTTAAAATCACCAACCAATCAATGCAATATATTATTAATGTTCTATATTATATTAGAAAATCCCTTTATAAATTACATTTTTTAAAATATTTTAATAACTAATATAGCATTGATATTTACAACCATACTATGAAAAATTCATTTATAATTATGTTAATACTTTAACTGGGAATTCATAATCAATGGAATTATGAATTTCTATATTATAAAAAACCGCCATCTACTGTTATTATTTGCCCAGTTACATATCTTGAAGAATCATCACATAAAAATCCCACTACTTCCCCTATATCTTCTCCTTGACCCATTCTCATCATAGGTATTTCTTCAATCAGAGCTTCTTTTTCCTCTGTGGAAAAACATTTATTCATTTGGGTATCTATAACTCCCGGTGATACAGCATTAACTCTAATGCCTGATGGTGCTAATTCCTTAGCTAAAGCCTTTGTAAAAGAGTTCACAGCCCCCTTAGATGCTGAATATATAACTTCGCAAGAAGCTCCTACATTGCCCCATATGGATGAAATATTAACAATAGTGCCTTTTTTTCTATTTATCATATGCTCCACTACTGCATGACAACAGTTAAATACTCCCTTAAAGTTTACATTCATTATTTCATCAAACTCTTCCTCTTTTAGATCCATGAATAAACCTACTTTTGATATACCTGCATTATTAACTAATATATCCAATTTAGAAAATCTCTTTATTATATCTTCAATCATACTTTTGCAAAAAGAATGATTACTTACATCCCCCTTATATAAAAAACCTCTTCCTCCATTTTCATTAATCAATTCTACTGTTTCTTCTGCTCCTTTTTGATCTTCCTTATAATTCACTATAACATTTGCTCCTCTTTTACCGAGTTCTATAGCAATACTTCTACCTATGCCTCTAGAGGCTCCTGTAACCAATGCTATCTTACCACCTAAACTCACTTTATCATCTCCCCTTTTCTAAATCATTTATCTATACCATCCCTAGACAGCACTCCTTGTGTATAGTAATGTTTTATTTCCTTCATTTCTGTAACCAAATCTGCCATTTCTATAATTTCTTTTGGAGCATATCTCCCTGTTATCACCACTTCAATTTGCTCATTTCTATTTTTTATTGCATTTACTACATCATTTAAATCTATTAATTTATAGTAAAATGCTATAGTTATTTCATCTAATATAACCAGTGAATATTCCTTTGAATTAAGGATATGCTTACATTTTTCCCAAGCTTTTTTTGCAGCTAATATATCTTCTTCCTCTGGATCTCTATTTATAAAGCAATCTCTGCCTAGCTGTTCTATAGTTATATTTGGTATGTATTCTACTACCTTACACTCATTATATTTCATTCCTTTTATAAACTGTCCTATATAAACATTTTTTCCTGCCATAGCTGCTCTAACTGCAAGTCCTATAGCTGCTGTAGTTTTGCCCTTACCATTTCCTGTATATACATGAACATATGATTTTTTCATTTAAAACACTCCCCTTAATAACTATAGTTTATTAACTATACTTTCACACATAAATTGTACATTAGATGAATAAACATTCTTAATTTAGAATTTAGGTAGATAAGAAGTAAAAGGTAAGAAGTAAGAGCTCTTGAAAAAATTCAACAAGGCTGAATTTTCAACACAGCTATTACTGTCTGTTCTTACTTATTCACAAATTAATTATAAAAAACTCTTTGAGTTTTATCCTTAACTCTTACTTCTTAGCTATTACCTGTCACTTATCTGCAAATTTCAAATTATAATTAATTTCTAAAAGAACTTTATTCTTCATTTTAAATTTTTATTTTATAACTGCAAAAATTGAATTATTAATTTATCCTTTAAAAAATAATAGCAGACATAACTATTAAAGTAACTATCTCTATAGCTTCACTAGTAAATCCTAAAGTATCTCCAGTATGACCACCTATATAATGTTTAGAAAATATATTTATTAATAAAGTTAACAATATATCTACTATAGCAATTATCAAAAAGTTTCCTGCCCCTACTATAGGTAGTATTATAATCATTCCTATTAAAGAGGATACTATTACTCCTATGAGCTCCACATTTCCTATAAATACATTTCCCGAACCAGTTTTTTTTGCAGTATTCCCTATATAACATATAAATACTACGCAACACTTTGCCATTACAGGAACTGCTATAATCCATAAACTAAAGCCCCCAGTGATTAAATTTGATATTCCTACATACTTTAAAATAAAATTGCAAATTATAGCTATACATGAATAAGTTCCAATTCTACTGTCCTTCATTACCTCTATTATTTTTTCTTTTCCTCCTTTAAAGGAAAAAAAACCATCAAAAACATCTCCCCATCCATCTACATGGAGAGCTCCTGTTATAAGAAGTGATGCTATGATTGCAAAAACTGCCACTATATTTACAGGTAAAATTCTACTAAAAGAATATATTACTATCCATTGAACCCCACCAATTATAAGTCCAATTATAGGAAAAAATATTAATCCCTTTTTAAAATTATCCATTTCGCAAGGTAAATTTTTATTTATAGGTATTCTTGTTAAGAACTGTACAAAAAGTAGAAAATTATTAAAGAATTCCTTCACTATACTCATCTCCAATTATTTAAATTGTAAAATCATCTTTTAATAAACTTTTATTTCGCAAGTATAATATGATTATCTCACAAAAAGCATTACATTACTTGAATTATGAAATTTCTCTGGAATGACTTGCATAAGAAGCAAAGGAACTATTTAAATTTATTGTTCCGAGCTTTTATGCAAGTCATGGAGGAGAATTTCATAATTCCACCGCATTGTACCTTTTTTGTGGTTTAATCATAATATTTATTATTAATTATTTTAGTTTTAGTGGCAGTCCACAGGCCGTAAAATAAACCTCGTGACTTTTTTTAGCTATAAATTGATTGGTAAACCCTGCAATATCTCTAAAAATTCTACTCAACTTATACTCCGGCACCAAACCGCTTCCCACTTCGTTAGTTACCATAACTAAATTTATACCCTTTTCTTGCGCTTTATCTATAAACTTTCCGAATTGATCTTTTATATATATTAGTAATTCATCTACTTCTTCCATGGACATACCATCAAAGTCTTTACTTTCCTCAAACATTAAATTAGTTATCATAACAGTAACACAATCTAACATTATATTTTTATGGTTACATTTTTCTACAATCATGTCTAAATCCTTAAATCCCTCATAGGTTTCCCATTTTGAATTTCTACTCTCCCTATGTTTTTTGATTCTGTCTTTCATCTCTCCATCTGTAACTATAGCCGTAGCTATATAAAGCACATCATCTGTCTCCTTTAACAAATTCTCTGCAAAACTACTTTTGCCACTTCTACTTCCACCAGTAACTAAAACCACTTTGCTCACTTTAAAAGCCTCCCCTTTCTATATGCTATAATTCTAGTACTAAATTATTTTTCTCATAATCACTAATGTACCCACCGAACTTTTTTTATAAAAATTTTAAAAATATTTTGTACTCAATTTTAAATTGCACTTCTTTTATTTCACTAGCAAACTAGTCAACTAATAAAGGGTGTATTATAGAATCTAAATAAAGATTTCCATATTCATATTTAATCAAAACCCTATCTCCATTTGCACAAGCAAACTTCCAAAACAAATCTATATTTTCCTCCATTACATAACATAAAATCGCCTTGATAACTCCTGAATGAGTTACAATGAGAACATTGTCGTACTTCATTTGTTTTAATTCATCCATAAAATTAGAAACCCTTTCATACATTTCCATGTAGGTTTCTCCACCAGGTGGTCTAAAATTTTTCCAATCCTTTAACCACATTTCACATTCCTTTGGATACTCCTTAGAAAGCTCTTCAAAAGTTTTCCCTTCAAAGTCTCCAAAACTGGTTTCCTTTAATCTTTCATCCTTATATAATGACTTTGGCTTTTCTCTTAATATAATTTTAGCTGTCTCATATGCTCTTTTAGTATCACTTATATAAACCTTATCTATGTTTATGTCCTTAAAAAATTTCGATAAAGCTTCTATTTGAGCAACTCCTTTTTTATTTAACCCTACATTCATACTGCCATAATAAGTTCCCCTTGCATTTTGAAAAGTTTCCCCATGCCTTACTAAGTATATATTCATTTCTTTATAAAACCTCATCTCTTTTTTAATCTTCAACTATAATCTTATACCAAGGTTTAAAATTTACTAATTCAACTTTCGCAGTTATAATAGCTAAGAAGTAATAGTTGTAGTGAAAATTCAACTTTGCTGAATTTTTTCAATAGTTTTTACTTTTTACCTATTAGTTCTTACCTTTTCACTTTTACTTCTTACCTTATGTTTATTTTTCTCTTATATCTATATATTCATTAACATCTAGTGCTGCATCTTCAAAGGTTCCCATGTTTTCCATAGTATAAATTGCAGCTTCTATTATATTAAAAGCTAAAGGGCATCCAGACCCTTCCCCTAATCTCATTTTTAAATTAAGTAACGGCTGTACTCCTATTTCTTTTAACATATATATAGCAGCAGGTTCAGCTGATAAATGGGAGGAAAATATGTAATTTTTGCACAAAGGGTTTAACCTGCAAGCACATAAAGCTGCTGCAGATGCTATAAATCCGTCTATAACAATAGCTACTCTATTTTTAGCTGCTGCTAAAAAGCAACCACAAAGTCCTGCAATGTCATATCCGCCAACTTTAGACAATACATCTATAACATCATTTTTATCTGGCTTATTTACTTCTATAGCTTTTCTAATAGCCTCTCTTTTACACATTAACTGTTTATCTGTTATACCAGATCCCTTTCCTGCAGTAATTTCAGGGTCTAAATCGCAAAGTACACTCAAAACCGCTGCACTAGTAGTGGTATTTCCTACTCCCATTTCTCCTGTACCAAATAAATTTACTCCTTCTTCTACTAGTTTATCTACCATTTCTATACCTATTTCTATGGCTCTTATAGCTTGTTCTCTTGTCATTGCAGGTTCTCTAGACATATTTTTTGTACCATAGGAAATTTTTTTATCTATTATTAAACTATTATGGAAATCACAATTTACCCCTATATCCACTACAGTCATGTTCGTGTTAGTGAACTTAGAAAGAACGTAAACTCCAGTTATATCTCTAGTAAAATTATTTGTGACTATACTTGTTATCTTCTGAGAATTATTGCTTACATTCTCCTCTACAACTCCATTATCTGAGCACATTATTATTATATTTTTATTTTTTATCTTAGGAAAAACATTTCCCGTTATACCTGCCATTTGAGCAGCTATTTCCTCTAGTCTTCCTAGACTACCAATTGGTTTAGTTAAATTGTCTATTCTACTCCATGCTTTTTTTACAGCCGCTTCATCCAATGGCTCAATTCCCTTTATCGTACTTTCCAATAATGGCATTTTTACTCCCCCATCCTTATGTATCTTTCTAGTTTTTAAGTTTATATATTATAATTACATAATAATACTAACATATTTCTTTTATTTCAGTAAACAGTTCGTAAATTTTAGTCTTATATTAAAAGATAAAATACCATAATAAAAAAGCTGCAAGGCCTTACCTTTTCAAGTACAGCCTTGCATATATAATATTTATTTAATTTAACTCAGCTATTAAGAACTTTATTTTTATTCCTTGCTCTATAAATTTAGATTCATACTCAGTAATTATATTGTCATTAAAGTTTTCATTATGCAAATCTCTAGTTAAATATTTAAAACTAAATCCACTTTCTTTAAAATACTCTAAAGATTCTTCAAACAATTCATCATCATCAGTTTTAAACCATATTTGACATCCTTTTTCTATAAATTGTTTATAGTGTTCTAAAAATTTTGTATGAGTAAGTCTTCTCTTTTTATGTCTTTCCTTTGGCCACGGGTTACAAAAGTTTATAAATATTCTTTTAATTTCTCCCTTTTTAAATACCTCAGATATACCCATTATATTCATGGCTGTTATTCTTACATTTTCAATCTCTTCTTCTTGAAGTCTTCTAAGCACATATATTAAAACTTCATCTTTAAGATCTACTGCTACAAAATTTTTATCTGGATATTTTAAAGCAGCTTTAGATACAAACCCACCTCTTCCACATCCTAATTCTAAATATATATCATTATTACTTTTAAATTTCTCATGCCACTTTCCTTTTAATTCTTTAGCATCTGAAATGAATATTTCACTTTTCTCTAATTCAGGTCTTGCCCACCATTTTTTCCTTAGTCTCATGTTCTTCCTCCTATATACATAACATACGTCTATAATTTTAACATAGAAAAGTTATATAAAACAATAAAAAATCAAAAAATAAGAAGCAAAGAGTTAATCATCCATTGCTTCTACTAAAAGTATGTTGATACTTCTGAACCTATTTACTGGCATTGGAAATCCATCTGCAGATATTATATCTGTTGTATGAACAATTTATACATCATGTCTACTAAATAAAACTTGCTATTTTAAAGAAAAAACTAACTATAGCTCTATAAGGAAAGCCTAGTATTAAAGAA
The DNA here is from genome assembly GCF_900184255.1 of Haloimpatiens massiliensis. NCBI lineage: Bacteria > Bacillati > Bacillota > Clostridia > Eubacteriales > Clostridiaceae > Haloimpatiens > Haloimpatiens massiliensis. The sequence continues at coordinate 1,196,985 of NZ_LT854640.1, forward strand.
ACTATAGAAGTTCTTATTCCTGGCAATGGAACTATAAATAAAACAAGTATCACCATTTGATAACCATAAATTATATCTGAAAATTTATAAAAGAACTTAGGAAACACATCTTTCAAAACATGAAATCCATCTAGTCCTGGTATAGGTAATAAATTAAATAAAAATAAAAGTACATTAATTTCTACTACTCCTCGCAATATGTAAAGTATAAGGAACATTACAGTATTAACTTTTTCTCCAAAATCTCCAACAAAAATATGATTGGCTATAATGCCATAAATCAAAGCAAAAACTAATGCTGTAACTAAATTTGAAATAGGACCTGCTATGGACACCTTTAAATCATCTTTATAATAATTTTTAAAGGCTCTAGAATTAGTTTCCACAGGTCTTGCCCATCCAAATCCCAAAATCAATATCATGATAAATCCTATTGGGTCTATGTGATTAATAGGATTTAATGTAAGTCTTCCTTGGAATCTAGGTGTCTTATCTCCTAGTTTATCCGCCATCTTAGCATGAGCATATTCATGCACAGTAAATGCTATTAATATAGCTGGAATAATTAATATTTTACTCAATATATATTCTCTACTGAACAAATTTCTCTCCCCCTAAAATATAAAAATTTATAGTTATAAAATATTAAAGTTAATAACTATTTTATTTCTTCTTTTTTAATATTTCCAATGTTATCTTTGTAAAGAAAACCATGTTTATAAAATCCTATGAACTCTCCCTTATATTTAAATGCCTTATTAGAATTATATTCTCTAACTACCTCTGCATTGGCCTCTTTTACATAAACCTCCCCATTGTCTTTTACATAAATACTACTTAAATCATATTCCTTATCTAAATTTATTTTTTTTAAATTTAGATTCTTCATATTATTTAAATTATCTTTATTATCAATATATAATATTTGACTGACCTTTGAATTTTTTATAGCATAGACATAAATATTTTCTTTATCATCCAAAGTCCATAGTCTACCATCTGTTAATTTACATACGTTTCTAATTTCACCTTTATTATATTGCATTAATACCGAATTTTCTAGATTTTCATATAAAAGTGTATTGTCTTTAGTTACCAGCATATTTCCTATATTAATTTTTCCTAAATCTAATTCTTTTACATTTTTCATTAAATCCACACTATATACTCTAGATTTTCCTTTTTCTACAATATTTACATATACCATTTCTATCACTGAAGATACAGCTATATTTCCAGTAACCATCTGTTCGTTTGTCCAAAACAAATGTGCTATTTCTTGTTTAACATGTTTCTTCACATCATAATAGGATATATTAATTCTATTAGAATTTTTCTCTTTTTGCTGTTCTAATATTAATATTCTAGTTCTATTTTCAACCCATGCATAATCCAATATTGTACTTTTTTCACTTACTGGTAAACTTTCAGTCACACCTTTTTCTACATGTACTATATTAAGCTTTTCACCTATTAAATAACTAATATAGCTGCCTTCTGGGGATATATTTATATCTTTTGCCTCCAAAGGTATATTAGCTTTAGTATTGTAACCTTCTTCTTTTTCTTCATGCTCTAATTTTGTTATTTTAACATTAATGTTATTATCTAAAATATATTTATCTAAATACCAAAGGAAAGATGTTTCTATAAATACACCTATTATAATCCATAATAAAATTTTTTTAAATTTTTTCATAAAATTCACCTTTCCATTTATTAGCCCTTATATAATATTATTTTTCTACATATACAATAGAAGGAACCGTCCTTTCACCTAAGAGACCTGAAGGATTATTTATTATATCCCCTTTGTAGTACATAGTAGAAGAAGAACCTCCATCTAAATTAGTAGCATTATAAGCACCACACTGAATCATTATATCCTGTAAATCCTTTAAACTAGCCCCATAACTACCCGCTTGTCTTCCATCTACAACTAATAAAATTACACTCCCATCTTTTCTCTGACCTATAGCTGTCCTTGGAGCAATACCCCATCCACCATCTCCTCTAACTACAGTTCCCTTTCCATCAATAACTATTGGAGGACCAAAAGATATAGCATCTCTTACTTTTAAACTCTCTAACTCCTTTAAACTATAGCTTCCCACTAATAATACATCATTTTCTGTAAAAGCCGTAACATACATTTGAGAATCTCTTTTTACACTTTGACAGATATTTTTTCCATTAGACATTAAAATTCCCATAGGTTTTTCTCCTGCACTAACCCATGATTCTTTCTGTTTATTATAGGAAAAAGCACCACCATTTATAGCAGCCACAGCCTCATTTTTTTCTGCTATTTTACTTGTAGGTTCTCCCTCTAATCCAATTTTACCACTATATCCTACTTTTACTTTGCTAGGATCATCTATAATTAACATATATCCCTTAAACCTTTTACTGCTAACAGAATATTTTTCTATATCTATTTTTTTAATTCTATCTATTATACTATTTTCTATTTGTTCTAAATTTTTTTGTTTTTTTATATTAAATTTATTTTCACTTAAAATTTGGTTTATATGCTCCTGTGTCAAAAATTTTTTTGCTATGTATTGATGACTTAAGGTGGTCATTGAAGCTCCTACCATATTCTTTTTAATATTTTCAAATGGACCATAAAATACAAAAAACGGAATTGTTATAAATATAAATACCACTTGAAAAACTAAGAAAACTAGAATTTTAGTGACCCACTTATTTTTTTTCAAATTTATCACCTTTCCTAAACTACACAAGTATAAAGTAAAATATATCACAAGTACATGTTCATTACAACATATTATACATACATGTAAATAATATAAAAAAAATTTAAAACTTTTTAAGTGTACATTATTATTCCCCAGTAAATAATGTCTAATTACTATATTATTTATTCACTAGTAATTTAAAATTAAACATTAAAGACCGGGGAATAATGATTATTCTTATACTATTATAATGTATAATTACAATATTTTATAATCTTTTAGCTCCTTCGTATGCTAAAGGAGATCTTTCACATTCTTCATAATTTAAAGTAAGCTGATAACAAAGATTACTTCCCTTCATTTTTTCTGATGCATAACATAGTCCATTAAATTTAAAATCTAGAGATGGTTGATCTATTTGTTCCGGATCTCCTATAAGAATTACCTTAGTTCCCTTTCCAATTCTAGTAATGATAGCTTTAATTTGTTTAGGAGAAAGGTTTTGAGCCTCATCTATAATTACCCAGTTTTTATATATGGATCTTCCTCTTAAGTACGCCACTGCCTCAGTAGTTATAATTCTCTTATCAAAAAATTCTCTTATTTTATCATTAAGCTCATCTTCATCTTTACATTTACATTTATAATATGAATTTACTAAAACCTCCAAATTATCATATACTGGTCTCATAAAAGGCAGTATTTTATCTTGCTCTGAACCAGGTAAAAATCCTATCTCTTCATCCATAGTTACATTAGCTCTGCATACTAAAATCCTCCTATATTTTCTAGGATTTGTCTCTAATACTTTATATAACCCTATAGCTAGAGAAAATAATGTTTTAGCTGTGCCAGCAGGTCCTTTTATTATTACCAAAGGTGCTTCATCACTTTCCATAAATAGAGCTTCTTGCATAAATTTTTGTCCCACATTTCTAGGTGATATATTAAGAGGTCTCATGTCGCTATATATTAAAGGAACAACCTTCTTGCCATCATACCTTCCTAATGCAGTTTTTCTAGGATTTTCTATAGCTCTAATCAATATAAATTCATTTATTACTAAATTAGGATTAATATATTCTTCTTTTTCTTCACAGTAGTAAAATAATTCTTTTAAATCCAGAGATTTTCTTATATAAAATTCATTTACATTTTCTTCCGGAGCATATAGTTCTATCCTACCAGTATAGTTTGTACTATAATTACTATGAACATCATCTGTAAAATCATTTACTTGAATTCCTAAAGCGTCCCCCTTTATCCTCTGCATAATATCCCTGGTAATCAAATGTACGTCTTCACCATTTTCCTTTAACCCTTTACAAATTTGAATTATTCTATTATCAGGTTTATTTTTATCCCAAGTTGCTGGCATTCCTATTTCATAGTAATTTGTTTCAACTCTTAATTTCCTACCGCTGGGTAATATAATTCCTTTAACCAAATTTCCATTTTTCCTTAATTGGTCTATTAATTTAATTACATACCTAGCATTATAACCTAGTTCTCCATTTCTTTTTTTAAAATTATCCAATTCTTCAAGTACTACTTCTGGTATTACTACATCACCATTTTGGAAATTCAATATAGATTCTGGAGAATATAAAAGCACATTTGTATCTATAATATATGTCTTACTCAATATATAATTGTTGACATATTATACAAGCCAACAAGTCCTCCTTTCTATAATTGCTAAGTCATTAAATTGTTTTACTATATTAATATTGTTTTATTTTCAATAGTATAACAATATTAAATTTCTTTATAAACAAATTTCTTAGTTCTAAAAGATTTCAATACATCTAAAACTAAGAAACTATTATTTAATAACATATTTGCTTTCATCTCTCACTTTTACAAAAATGAAACTTGAATCCTAAACATCCATGAAATAAAATAGGTTATATTATTTACCCTTGCTTTACAGATAATAATTTTTATTATATAATATATGTAATTTAAAAATAAGGAATGGTGATTATGAATAATATTACATCTGTTTTTAAGGAAAAGAGTCTAAAACTGACTCCTCAAAGAATAGCAGTTTATAAATATCTAAAATCAACTAAAGAGCACCCTTCTGCCGAAACTATTTATAAAGCTTTACAAAAGGATTACCCTACCATGAGTCTTGCTACAGTTTATAAAGCTTTAAAAACTTTAGTTGAAGTAAATTTAATACAAGAGATAAATGTTGGTGAAGGAAGTTTCCGCTACGATGGAAATATACATTCTCATCCTCACATACAATGCTTAAAATGTGGTAGAGTAGATGACATTGAGAATCTATCTTTTTCTAAATTGAACGAAGATATTAAAGATTATACAGATTATTCAGTGCTTTCCAATAAAATTTATTTTTACGGATTATGCCCTAACTGCAAGCATAAGTAGTTTTACTACTTATGCTTTTTATTTATATGTACTCTTTACGACTTCCTTCCACTCGTCACCTGTATAATTACCACTTAAAATTTTAGTTATTATTTTTTCTATACTCCTATTAATTTCCTCTGGAATACTGTTATTTACTAACATATTTCTTCTATTACTGTACTTTATGTGTTCTAAGAATACTTTTTCAGTACTTTCAGTAATATTCTTATTTACTTTTATGTTTCCTGTATAGAAACCTTGTTGCGATATTTTTTTTTGCAAATCTTCACTGTATATAAATTTTATAAAGTTTCTCACTTCTTCCTTATCTAAGCTAGTAGTATTGGCACAAACTATTGGCTCCACTATAATAGTATTTCTAAAATTATTTTTACCTAAATCTATTAATTCGTATTTATAAATTTCCTCAAATTTATTTAAACCTTTTCCATTATAAGCAGCTATAATTAATGGATATTCCTTTCCCTGCATTTCTTTCAAATTATCTGAAGATATTCTTTTAAAAGTTTTATTATTTAATATATTATTCTTATATAAAAAATTCACATATTCAAAAACTTTCTGTATACTCTTTGAATCTTTATAATACTTATCAGAACTTCCATAAAACTCATCTATATTATTTTCAATAACTATATTATTAAATATTGTAGAAAATAAAACTTCATTAATTTCAGTATCTTCTGGTAAAATCACTGGTATTTCTATTCCTTTACTATTCAACTGCTTAAATAAAACAAATACATCATTGATATCTTTAGGATAAGAAATCTTCATCTTATCTACAACATTCCTATTATACAACATTTCAACTGAAAATGGTAGTATACCCACTCCATATGTTCCATTATTGTTTGTTCCATAATTACTCAATATATCATAATATCTATCTTTTATCTTTTCTTCTTTTATTATTGAAGACATTTCACCAAGAAACCCTTTATCTGCTAATTGTATCATATTATTTCTATCTGAGAATATTAAATCAACTTTCTTTTCATTTAATATAGTTATAACTTCTTTCAATTCCGTAAAATTAATAATATTTACTCTATATTTTGTATTTATACTTTCATATTGATTTTTAATATAATTTATTAAATATACATTATCCCTATCTTCTAAATTTGTACAAATATTTATCTCTTTTAATCCAGTTTTCTCTTCTACTTTATCACTACTCTTCTTACATCCGATAAAATTAAAACATATAGAACATATTAAAATGCAACTTAATATCTTTTTTATGTTTTTCATAAAACATCTCACTCCATTTCAAAGGATTTTATTAAAAATAGTTTATGTAATTAATTAATTATATTATTCATGCATATACTTTAATGGGGGTGAATTATATGAAGTTAAAAGTAATATTTTTAAAGAAAAAACATATATACTTGGTAATTAGTGTATTAATAGTTGTTTTAATGTGCATTTTTTTTATATCCATAGGGAAGAAAAAAAGTTCCCTGTCTACTTTCAATATTATGTCCAGAGATAAAATATTTAAAACTGATTTAACTGGAGATGGAGAAGAAGATTTACTTTATGTTAAAACAAAAAATAATAAATATTATATTCAAGTAAGTACAAAAGATAATAAAAGCATATTTTTGGAACCAGAAAAAAAATTGGGTACTCTAGGAGACTACTATGAACACTGGCCAATGCGAATTACCTTAAAAGACATAAATAGAGATAATACACCTGAAATTTTTATTCAATCATGTAAAAATGGCAAAGCTATACAACATGTTTTTCTTTGGAATAGAGAAATTTTTAAGGATGCATTTTGCAGTTATAATAATATATTAGGTTTTGTGGACTTCTCAAATACTAGAACACCAAAATTTTTATCTGGGAACTATAAAGACAATAAGATAAATTTTGATAATTATATACTTGTTGGAAAGGAACTTAAAAAATTTAATTATAAATGTGAAAATAATTTTTTTGGAAGAGATACTATAGGTGAATTTATAAATTTTGCAGGCTCCATGCCTAAAGATAAAGATTCCTTTAAAGATTATCTAAAAAATATGGTCTTTAATGACTCTTCACTAAAAGAAATTGATAAATCTATATGTGAAATTAATTCTAAAACTTCTAAATTAACTTTTCAAGATGGATTCTTTAAGGATTCCAAATATAATAAAAGCGGTAACCCTGCAGAAATATATTGGACTTTAAACTTTAAAGGAAATTTAAAAGATTCTAATGAAATGAAAAACTACACCTTTGTTTTAACATTGAAACCTTCTGAGGATAAAAATAAGGATTTTTACTATAAAATTACCAAATTGTCCTTATCTCCCTTAAAGTAAAATGGACCGCTAATGCGGTCCAAGGGGGATGGGGGGTTTGGGGCATAAAACAACTTAAAATTTATAGTTTGTAAATCAAATATTAATTTGATTACATTAATAATATTTCCACATATAATAAAATTTATACATAACATAAATAAAATTTATTTAGTTTGTATTAATTTAGGTACATGAAAATAAATAACAAGTGAAAGATGCTGGTATATTTTGTGTCAGACAAGGAAGCAGGTTCCGCCGCTAGTAGAACTATCGGTGGGTTCTGCTGACGCAGTATGACGCAAAATAGACTAGCATACTGACTTATTATTTATTTGAATGTGCCTTATATAAGTATTAATTACAAGAATATAATTCAATAATCCTATTTAGTTCTTCTTTTATTTCATCATCACATAAATTTCTTAGGCACATCAATAATTTTATGATTTCCTCTCTTTTACTATTATGGATTTCATCATCTATATTTATTGCTTTTACATTATCTATAATTACTGAGTCATCTACAATTTCTATATTATCTACAGTTTCTTTATTGTCCAACTGATCGCTCTCTTCAATTACATCTTTATTTTCATCCATTACATTCTCCTGTGTACTTGTCTTATTCTGTTTCTCTCTATTTTTAGTTTTTATTTCTGCTACTTCACTTTTTTTCTTTTCATTTTCATAATTTCTTTCTTCATCCTTATTGTAATCATTACCTTGTATGTTAAAATTAGCCAATAATTGTGCTAATGCATTCATATCTATATTACCTATCATTCTTGATATTTGGGCTAATGGAGAATTGTCAAAACCACCATATGAATTTTGATTATTGTAAGGATTATTGTTAAAATTATTTTCTTCTCTCATTTCCCTTTCTTTATTTTTATGTTTTTTCTTAGACACCATATCACCCCTTTTTTTACACTAGGGAGGGACGTACTCCCTCCCATTACTTTTACTAGCAGCAGCAATTACATCTTCTGGCACCAGCGCCTGCAAAACCACTATTATTGCAGCAGCATAAAAGTAAGAATAAGAAGAATAAAGCTTCAATTGTGGATTGGGATTGTATTACCTCTCCTTTTCTAAGAGCTATTAATAAAACTACTAGGCAGAAAGGATTACATATATTTCCAAAACATGTTGGCCTTCCACAACCAGAGCTGTATCCATATGCTGATGAATTACAGCAACAATTTTTCTTTGACATTTTCAACCCCCCTTTCTTGGGCAATGGTATATTTGTTTATTATTTTTATTCTGCTGTATCTACATTAATCACATTACTGGAGCATGTTCTACTATCTTTTCCTGTTTTTCCTCTACAGCTACATATTATTACTATAAAGATTATTACCCATATCCAACTATATCCAAAGCCACAACCACCATAGCCGCCAGAGCCTCCATAATTACAACAACAAGGATCTAAATAACATTCATATTTTTTAAATTTTTTACAGCAATGTTTTTTACGTCTACAACATACATCAAAGCATCTATTGTTGCATTGTCCAGAGCCTCCAAAATTACCAAATCCTGTATTACCACAGCCACAGCAACATAGTAACAATAATAGCAATATTAATAGCCATTTATTACTTCCACCACCGCTACCTAAGCTGCCTAGTAAATCTGCATAATTCATTGGATTAAACCCTTTGTTATCACCACTTTCACTGAACATTTGTTCAAATACTTTATTAAAGTCCAAGCATACTCCTCCTTTCACTACAAATTTATTACTTTACATCTTTTGTTTCATACTATATACTATTCAGTTTATTTCAATATGACACTAAATTATTATTACTTAAAACAATAAATATTAAATTTATAGCTTTATAAAACTAAAATTTAATAAAAAAACATACAGTAAAATATTTACTGTATGTTTTAAAATTAATTTATTTAATTATTCATAAATGGCTTTTATAAGTTCCTGGACACCAACTTTTTTTAATGAAGAAAATTTAATTATTTGTTCTTCTTTAGTCATTCCTAACGTCTCTCTTATAACTTTTAAATTTTTAAATAACTCATTATTGCTAATTTTATCAGCTTTAGTAGCTACCACTATTGGTTTGTAATTATAATGTCTAATCCAATTATACATCATAATATCATCCCCTGTAGGCTTATGTCTGCAATCTACTAATAAAACAACTTTCCCTAAAGGTTCTCTGTCTATCAAGTAAGTTTCTATTACCTTTACCCAACTTTCTTTTTCCTTTTTAGAAACTTTAGCATATCCATATCCTGGCAAATCCACAAAATATAAGTCCTCATTGATTAAAAAAAAGTTTACCAGCCTTGTTTTTCCTGGTGTACTACTAGTCTTAGCTAATTTTTTTCTATTAGTTAAAGTATTTATAAGTGACGATTTTCCAGCATTAGATCTTCCCACAAAAGCAACTTCTGGCAAATTGTCTTTAGGATATTGATCTTTTTTTACCGCTGATATTATAAATTCTGCTTTTTTAATTTCCATTATTCATCTCTCCAACTAAGGCATTTTCCATAACCTGCTGTATTTTATCTACTGCAATAAATTTCAATTTTTTTTGTACACTCTTAGGAATTTTATTTACATCTTTTTCATTTTCTTTAGGTATTATTACCGTATCAATACCAGCTCTGTATGCTGCCAAACTTTTTTCCTTTAAACCTCCAATAGGTAAAACCCTTCCTGTTAATGTTATCTCACCTGTCATAGCCACATTATGTTTTACTTTTTTTGCACTTAATGCTGATACAATAGCTGTTGCCATGGTTATACCTGCAGATGGTCCATCTTTAGGTACAGCTCCTTCTGGAACATGTATATGCATATCTTTATCTTTATAAAAATTGCTATCTATATCATATTGAGTTGCATTGGCTCTTACATAACTATATGCTGTCTTAGCTGATTCTACCATAACATCTCCTAGTTGACCTGTTAATTGCAGTTTTCCATTTCCATCCATAACACTTACTTCTATAGGTAGCGTATCTCCACCATAACCAGTCCATGCTAATCCCTTAACAACCCCTATTTTGTCTTCTTTTTCAACAGTATCATATGTATACATGGCTGGACCTAGGTATTTACTTACTATAACAGATGTTATATTTATTTTTTTCTTATCTTTTTCTAACATTTCAGTTATAGCTTTTCTTACTAAAGCTGAAATTTTTCTTTCTAACTCTCTTACTCCAGATTCTCTTGTATAGTTTTCTATAACCTTATATATGGCTGAATCTGAAAAAGTTATTCTTTCATCCTTTATATTGTGTTCTTCCAGAGCTTTTTTAATAAGATGATTTTTAGCTATATGGTACTTTTCTTCTGAAGTATATCCTGAAACTTCTATAACTTCCATTCTATCTAGTAAAGGTCTTGGTATAGTATCCAATCTGTTCGCTGTGGTAATAAATAGTACATTAGATAAATCAAAATCTAATTCTAGATAGTGATCTCTAAAAGTACTGTTTTGTTCATCATCTAATACCTCTAAAAGGGCATCTGCCGGATCTCCCCTAAAATCATTGCTCATTTTATCTATTTCATCCAATAAAAACAATGGATTTTTTGATTTAGCCTTTTTCATACCATATATTATTCTACCAGGTATTGCACCTACATAGGTCCTTCTATGGCCTCTTATTTCAGCCTCGTCACGTACACCGCCTAAAGACATTCTTACAAAATTTCTATTTACTGCATGTGCCACAGACTTAGCTATAGATGTTTTCCCAACACCCGGTGGACCAACTAAGCATAATATAGGACCTTTTATTGAGTTACTAACTTTCTTAACAGCTAAATATTCAACTATTCTATCTTTAACTTCATTTAAACCATAATGTTCTTTGTCTAGAATTTCTCTTGCCTTTTTTATATCTATCGTATCATTAGTTTTTTTATTCCATGGTAACTCTAATACCCAATCTAAATATGTTCTAACCACATTGCTCTCTGGAGAATAATTTCCATTTCTCTCTAATTTTTTTAATTCATACATTACCTTTTCTTTAGCTTCCTTAGGCAATTTCATTCTAGTTATTTTTCTTTTATACGCTTCTATATCTTTATTTATGTCATCCTCTTCTCCCAATTCCTCCTGAATTGCCTTTAGCTGTTCTTTTAGATAATATTCCTTCTGAACTTTATCTATATTATTTTTAACCTTTGTACCTATTTTATTTTCTATTTTAGCTATTTCTAATTCATTATTTAATACATATAATAGCTTTTCTAATCTTTTATCTACTTCATAAGTTTCTAGTAGCTCTTGTTTTTTATTTTGCTTAAGTGGAATATAAGAAAGTATTATATCAGCCAGTTCTCCAGAACTCTCCATATCCTCTAAATTTATTATAGCTTCCACTGGAATAATTTCTGAAAGCTTAACATATTCACTAAAAACTTTTTTTACTTTTCTAGTCAAAGCTTGTATTTTTTTATCAGATGTATTTTCATCTTCTAGTATTTCTATATCTACTTCAAAATAAGGTTCTTCCTTATTATATTTTATTATTCTAGCCCTATTTTCTCCTTCTACAAGAACTCTTACGGTATCTCCTGGCAGCCTTAAAATTTGCTTTATATTACAAACCGTACCAACTATATTTATATCTTCTTTATCTGGTTCCTCTATTTTCGCCTCTTTTTGAGCTACCAAAAATACCTTTTGTTCTTCCAGCATAGCCTCCTCTAACGCTGAAATGGACTTATTTCTTCCTACATCAAAATGTATTATCATTTCAGGGAAAATAACAATTCCCCTTAAAGGGATTAAAGGAAGAGTTTTTATATTATCTGTCATTCTTTCTCCCCTCTTTCTATCTTCATTTTTAACAGTAAATACATACCTAGACTAATATATTATAACCATAAAAATATAATTTTTCAATTTTTATATTTTATATTTTTCATAAAAAAGCATAAACATCCCTCATTTTAAACCTCTCGAGGGATATTTTGTTCTTTTAAAGATGTAGCAGACAATACTACATTATTACTTTCTTCATGATTTTTATTAATTATGTCTTTTAAAAGAGCTATTTTAATTACTTGCTGTAAATCATCTACTGGAATTATATCTATACCATCTATAAATTTAAAGTTTTCTTGCCAATTCTCTTTAGGTATTATTACTATATCCGCTCCAGCTTTCTTTGCCGCTCCTATCTTAGCTGTAACACCTCCAATAGGCTTTACCTTTCCATTTAAGGATACTTCTCCAGTCATAGCTACTTTATTATTTATAGGTATTCCTTTAATAGCACTGTATATAGCCGTAGCTATACTTATCCCCGCTGAAGGTCCATCCACAGGTATTCCACTAGGAAAATTTACATGAATATTATAGTTTTTACTATTAATATCAAATATATTATGCAACACAGTCATTACATTTTCTACCGAACACTTAGCTGTACTACTCTTTATGAGTTTTCTATTACTATTAGTTATTTCTTCTTTTTCTATTATACCTGTGACTTTTAAATCCCCCTCCCCATCTCTGCTCCTTATGGCTATTGCTTCTATTTCCATTACAATCCCCATATTTGCTCCATAAACAGCTAATCCATTAACACATCCTATTCCAGGTTTTGATAAAACTTTTTTTTCAGGTCTTTGGGTATATTGGCCGTTTTCTATAATCCACTCTACATCATCTACTCTAATCTCATTTCTCTCTTCATCAATAGATATTCCAGCACTTAATTGAACTAAATTAACTGCATCTCTTCCATTTTCAGCATATTTACTTATTAAATTCAAAGCATTTTCCTCTATCCTAATAGGTATCTTACTAGCACAGTTTTTTGCAACAATTTTTATTTCTTCTGGTGATAAGCCCTTGAAGAATATCTCTACGCATCTAGATCTTAGAGCAGGACAAATCTCTTCTGGACTTCTAGTGGTAGCTCCTATTAACCTAAAATCAGCTGGGAGACCATTTTCAAATATTTCTTTTATGTATTCCGGTAAATTAGTATCTTCCGAATTATAATAGGCACTATCTAAAAATACTTTTCTATCTTCTAAAACTTTTAATAATTTATTCATCTCTGTAGGATGTAATTCTCCTATTTCATCTATAAAAAGCATTCCCCCATGAGCTTTAGTAACTGCTCCTGGTTTAGGTTGTGGAATACCAGAAACTCCTAACGCTCCTGCACCTTGATATATTGGATCATGCACTGAACCTATAAGTGGATCTGCTATACCTCGCTCATCAAATCTTACTGTCGTAGCATCAATTTCTATAAATTTAGCATCCTTTTTAAAAGGAGAATAAACTTTAGACTTCGCCTCCTCTAATACCAATCTAGCTGCCGCAGTTTTCCCTACTCCAGGTGGACCATATATGATTACATTTTGTGGATTAGAACCGCATATAGCTGCTTTTAAAGATTTTAGAGATTTTTCTTGACCTATAATTTCACAAAAATTTCCAGGTCGACTTTTTTCTGTTAAGGGTAATGTTAGACTAATACTCTTTAACTGATTTAGCTTTTCTAATTCTCTGCTATAATTTTTTTCAACAGTTCCACTTCTATATTGACCACTTTTAAGACTACTCAATATGAATATTCCAATTATAATAGTAAAAAAAATTTCTAGTAGTATCAATACATTTGTATTCATGATTATTTTCTCCTCTTCTATTTAATCGTCTACCCGTAACCTAGTATAACTTTTATTTATATTATTAACTTACTACTAGAAATATATTCCTTTATATTTTACAAAAAAAATTGGCATCTAAATGCCAATTTTATGCTGTTTCATTATTATTACTCTTTTTCTTTTCCAAACTTTTTTTTGGGGCTTTTATAGATTTTCTTTTTCCATCATTTGAATTCACAATATCAGGTATTTTATTTTTCATTGTTTCTTTTGTGATTATAACCTTTTCTATTGATTCATCTGAAGGAACTTCGAACATTATATTTCTCATTACATCTTCTATTATAGATCTTAATCCTCTTGCCCCTGTTTTTCTATCTATGGCCTCGTCTGCTATTTCTTCTAAGGCTTCATCTAAGAACTCTAATAAAACATTATCAAGTTCAAATAATTTTTTATATTGTTTTATTAAAGAGTTTTTAGGTTCTTTTAATATTCTTATTAAAGCCTCTCTATCTAAGGATTCTAATGTTACAACTATAGGAAGCCTACCTACAAATTCAGGAATTAGTCCAAATTTTAATAAATCTCCTGGCATTATTTGTTTAAGTAACTCTCCTACATCTTCGTCCTTTTTAGATTGAATTTCAGCTCCAAAACCTAAAGAACTTTTTCTTGTTCTTCTTTCAATAATTTTATCTATTCCATCAAAAGCTCCACCGCATATGAACAGTATATTTCCAGTATCTATTTGTATGAACTCTTGATGAGGATGCTTTCTTCCACCTTGTGGAGGAACTGACGCTACTGTTCCTTCTAATATCTTTAGTAAAGCCTGTTGAACACCTTCACCAGATACATCTCTAGTTATAGAAGGATTTTCTGACTTTCTAGCTATTTTATCAATTTCATCTATATATATTATACCTTTTTCTGCTCTTTCAATGTCATAGTCTGCATTTTGAATTAGTTTAAGAAGAATATTTTCTACATCTTCTCCCACATATCCTGCTTCTGTAAGCGTTGTTGCATCAGCTATGGCAAAAGGCACATTTAATAGCTTTGCAAGAGTTTGTGCTAGTAGAGTTTTTCCAGAACCTGTAGGTCCTAAAAGCAAAATATTACTTTTTTGCAATTCTACATCTGCTGTGTTTACACTAGAGTTTATTCTTTTATAATGATTATAAACAGCTACTGCTAAAGCTTTTTTTGCTTCTTCCTGTCCAACTACATATTCATCTAAATGTTCTTTTATTTCCTTAGGTTTTGGTAGATTTGTCATATCTACTTCTACTTCGTCATCAAATTCATCTGTAATTATTTCAGAGCAAAGCTCTATACATTCATCACAAATATAAACTCCAGGTCCTGCTATTAATCTCCTTACCTGCTCTTGGTTTTTTCCACAGAAGGAGCATTTTAATTGTTTTTTGTCATCAAATTTAGCCATCTTTACACCTCACTAAGGGTTTATTTAATTTTCTACTTACTATTCTTTACTATAACCTGATCAATTAAACCATACATTTTAGCTTCTTCTGATGTCATAAAATAATCTCTTTCTACGTCTTTTTCAATTTTTTCAAGTGGTTGCCCTGTTCTCTCACTTAAAATTTTATTTAATTTTTCTTTTATCTGAAGTATTCTTTTTGCATGTATGTTTATATCTGTAGCTTGACCTTGGAAACCACCAAGTGGTTGATGTATCATTATTTCGCTATTTGGAAGTGCAAATCTTTTTCCCTTAGCTCCTGCAACTAATAAGAAAGCTCCCATAGAAGCGGCCATTCCTATGCATATAGTACTTACATCAGGCTTTATATACTGCATAGTATCATAAATAGCCATACCTGAAGTTATAGATCCTCCAGGACTATTTATGTATAAAAATATATCCTTGTCTGGATCTTCTGCTTCTAAAAATAATAATTGCGCTACTACTAAACTTGCAGTTGTGTCATTAACCTCTTCTCCTAAGAATACTATTCTATCCTTTAATAATCTAGAGTAGATGTCATAAGATCTCTCTCCTCTTCCTGTTTGTTCTACAACTACTGGTACTAAACTCATAATATTCCCTCCTTAAAACCCTAAAATTAATTGCCAGAAATATTCTGGCAATTATTATACACATTATATTATGCTACAGCTTTGCTATTTTTAACCAATATATCTATAACTTTTTCTGTAACTATTTCAGTTTTTAATAAACTCTTTTGTGCATCCAATATTAATTTAGCAGTTTTTTCCATATCTTTTCCACCATACTGCTTTGCCATCTCAGTTGCTTTTGCTAACAACTCTTCCTCAGTTACTTCAACCGCTTCAACTTTTCCAATTTCTTCTAATGTCAAGTTTGTTTTTACTCTCTTTTCTGCTGTTTCCTTCATGTAATCTCTAACTTTCTCTTCTGTGTTATCAGTGTATTGGTAGTATGTCTCTAAATCTAATCCTTGATATCTCAATCTCATTTCAAGATCTTTTAGCATCATGTCTGTTTCTTTATCTACCATAACTACTGGTATTTCTATTTTAGCATTATCACACACTGCATTTATAACTTGCTCTTCATATTCTCTTTTTGCTCTTAATTCATTGGCTTCTTCCATTTTCTTTCTTATATCAGCTTTTACTTCTTCTAATGTATCAAATTCTGAAACTTCTTTTGCAAATTCATCATCTAAAGCTGGTAATTCTTTCTTTTGAATTTCATTTACTGTAACTTTGAAAGTAGCATCCTTACCATTTAATTCTTCTTTGCCATATTCTTCTGGGAACTTAACATTTACCTCTTTTTCTTCACCCTTTTTAGCTCCTATCAATTGCTCCTCGAAGTTATCTATAAATGTTCCAGAACCTATTTCTAATTTATAATCTTTTCCTTCTCCACCTTCAAAAGCCTCTTCTCCTACGAAACCTTTAAAATCTATAATAGCTATATCACCTTTTTCAACTTCTCCATCTTCTTTTGTTTCTATTCTTGCATTTTTTTCTTGCATTGACTTTAATTCATTTTCAACTTCTTCTTCTTTTACTTCATATTTTACTTCTTTAACTTCTACACCCTTATATTCTCCAAGTTCAACCTCTGGAGTTACTGTTACTGTAGCAGTATATACAAAATCTTTTCCTGAACCTATTTCAACTATGTCTACTTTTGGATAGTCAACTGGTTTAATATTGTTTTCTTCTATAGCTTTTGGATATGTATCGTCACAACAGAAATTTATTGCATCTTCGTAAAGAACTCCTTCTCCATAGTATTGTTTAACCATGTTCATAGGAACTTTACCCTTTCTAAATCCTGGTACGTTAAACCTTTTAACATTCTTTTTATATGCTTTTTCTAGAGCTTTATTAAATTCTGTAGCCTCTACAGTTATCTCCAGTTTAACAATATTTTTTTCTATTTTTTCCACTTTAGTATTCATTATTTTATTCCTCCTACTCACCGTCAATGCGTATTTAACTTTAACATTATAACATACAATGTGTAATTTTATCAAATTTTAAATTATTTATGTTAATCTTCTTATAATACTCATTATATACTAAAATGTATGTTTTCTTCAATTGCAATTAGATTGTTTTTTGTTTGCATTTTTTTAAATTTTCTCCAATATTTTCACTATTTTATTCACTAAGTGTGCCCGTTGATGTCATATAATAAATTTTATCATCGATTTTTACCGATAACCCTTTTTCTGTTATATTTTGAAACTGAACATCACTACCCTGTTTATTTCTAATATATCTATATTTTTTTTCCCCAACTTTTCCATACCATATAAACTTCTTTCCATCTGCTTTTAGCCATGGAAGTCTACTTATAAATGCAATATTTTCTTCATCCACAAATCTAGGTGATTGACACCACAAATAATTGCTATCATTTTTTATTTTATTTTCTCTTAAGAATACACTTCCATTTTTAGATACATATTGATCCTTCGATATGTCTATTACCTTTCCTTCATTATCTATAAAAAACATCTTCTGAGTTTTCTCTTCATATACAAGCAAAGAGGTTTTTGATGGATTACAATCAAAATATATTTTACTATTATCTATTTCATTTACTACATCTTTATATATTTTTTTGTTTTCTTTTTCTTCATAGGAAATTTTGACGCTTAAATTCTCATTCAAATTTACTGTTATATATTTTGTTTTCTTTTCTTCCTTTACTGATGTACTTTGTTTCTTAATTTCATCTTCTTTTTTACTATTAGCGGCACTTTTACTATCTACCTTTTTTGTTCCAGTTTTTTTATTAGTTTTATTCATTATATTGATTTTACTTATCTTATTTATTATGTTGAAACTTTTATTTTTAAATAAATTTATATATATTACTATACCTAACACAAAAACTACAGATATAACTATAGCTATTATTTTCCTTCTACGTCTTTTAACAGCCTTTTCATAATTCTTACTGAATATACTTGGTTTTCCCACAACAAGCCTACCTCCTCATTATATCTTCCAAAATATATTATAACTCAAATTATAGTCAATTAGTATTTCTTTTACTAATATTTAATATTTTTTTACGATTTATAACTCTTTTTTTATTATTTCAACGCTCGTCTCAAAACTGTTATATAAAGTTTTTTATTCTGTTTTTGTGTTATACCCCATTCTTAATAGCTGTTTTGAAATTAAAACAGAATGTTTTTTTCATAAAACAGAACGCATAAAATTAAAATTTCATATTGATTTAATGTATATACCTATGTTATAATCATTTCATCAAGTTAGTTTCAATAAATAAATCTTACTAATACAGTTTAAGTTTTTTATTAAACACGTTTCGTTTTCTTTCTCTGTATTATAAGATAAATAGTTCTGTTATATAAGGAGGAGTAGTAATGTTTAAACAATGGGAAGGTTTTAATTTAGGTAACTGGACAGAGGAAATAGACGTAAGGGACTTTATACAAAAAAACTACAAATGCTACGAAGGAACTAAAGAATTCTTAGAATCTCCAACAGATAAAACCAAAAATGTTTGGGGAAAAGCATATGATCTTATATTAGAAGAAATAAAAAAAGGAATAATAGATGTAGAAACTTCAAAATTTTCTGGTATAGACAATTTTGAAGCTGGCTATTTAGATAAAGAAAATGAAGTTATTGTTGGTTTTCAAACAGATGCTCCATTAAAGAGAATAATGAATCCCTATGGCGGTATGAGAATGGTAGAGCAATCTCTAACTCAATATGGTTTTAAAATGGATGATAACTTGGAAGATACTTTTAATAAGTATAGGAAAACTCACAATCAAGGTGTTTTCGATGCATACAGTGAAGAAACTAGAACAGCTAGAACTGTAGGTCTTTTAACTGGATTACCTGATGCTTACGGTAGAGGAAGAATTATAGGTGACTATAGAAGAATATCCCTATATGGAATTGATTTCCTAATAACTGAAAAGAAAAAGGATTTAAATAATTTAAAAGGAGCAGCCACTGAAGAATTTATAAGATCTAGAGAAGAAATTTCTGAACAAATAAGAGCATTAGCTGAAATAAAAAGCATGGCATCAAAATATGGTATAGACATATCTAATCCTGCAAGAGATGCTAAAGAAGCAGTTCAATTCCTATATCTTGGTTATTTAGCTGCAGTAAAAGAAAATAATGGTGCTGCTATGTCTCTTGGAAGAAACACTGCATTTATAGATATTTATATAGAAAGAGACTTTGAAAGAGGAATCATTACTGAAAAAGAAGCACAAGAAATTATAGATCAATTAGTTATTAAATTAAGATTAGTAAGACATCTAAGAACTCCTGAATACAACGATTTATTCGCAGGAGATCCTAACTGGATTACAGAATCTATTGGTGGAATATCTCTAAGTGGTCAGTCATTCGTTACTAAAACTTCTTATAGATTTTTACACACTCTAACTAATTTAGGTCCTGCACCAGAACCAAATATGACAATACTTTGGTCAGAAAGACTACCAGAAAACTTCAAAAAATATTGTACTGAAATGTCAATAAAAACTGATTCCATACAATATGAAAACGATGATCTTATGAGACTTATATATGGAGATGATTATGCTATCGCTTGTTGCGTATCAGCTATGCAAGTAGGTAAACAAATGCAATTCTTTGGTGCTAGAGCGAACCTTGCCAAATCACTTTTATATGCTATTAACGGTGGATTCGATGAGGTTAAAAAGGCTAAAGATGGAAGCCTAATAAAAGTTATTCCTGGAATAGGGAAAATTACAGATGAAGTTTTAGATTATAAAAAAGTTAAAGAAAACTACTGGAAAGTTATAGAATATGTAGCTGAACTTTATGTAAATACTATGAATACAATCCACTTCATGCATGATAAATATGCTTATGAAGCTGGTCAAATGGCATTACATGATTCTAAAGTTCACAGATTTATGGCTTTTGGAGTAGCTGGTTTATCTGCAGCTGCAGATTCTCTAAGTGCTATAAAATATGCTAAAGTTAAACCTATAAGAAACGAAGATGGCATAACTGTGGACTTCCAAATAGAAGGTAGCTTCCCTAAATATGGAAATGATGATGATAGAGCAGATGATTTAGCTGTAGAATTAATTAAAAAATTCTCTTCTGAACTTAAGAAACATCCTACTTATAGAAATGCAGAGCATACTCTATCAGCTCTAACAATTACTTCAAACGTAGTTTATGGCAAAAAAACAGGTTCTACTCCTGATGGAAGAAAAGCTGGAGAACCTTTAGCACCTGGAGCTAATCCAATGCATGGAAGAGATGAAAATGGTGCCCTTGCTTCCCTAAACTCAGTAGCAAAAATACCATATAGAGAATGGTGCCAAGATGGAATATCTAATACTTTCTCTATAATTCCAGATGCTTTAGGTAAAGATGAAGATTCAAGAATAAACAATTTAGCAGCTTTACTTGATGGATATTTTGCAAGACATGCATTCCACTTAAATGTAAATGTGCTTAGAAGAGAAACTTTAATTGACGCTATGGAAAATCCAGAAAAATATCCTACACTTACTATAAGAGTTTCTGGATATGCTGTACACTTCAATAGATTAACTAAAGAACAACAAAAAGAAGTTATAAGTAGAACTTTCCACGGAAAAATGTAATTTAAATAAACATTAACATTATACAAATAATATATAAATAGAAACTTTAAGATATAAAATGTCCCCTTGAACCAATTTTGAGTTTTCTCCAAATGGTCTTGGGGATATTTTATAAAATATAGGAGGAACTATGATAAAAGGAAAACTTCATTCTATAGAAAGCATGGGGCTAGTAGATGGTCCTGGTATACGCTCAGTAGTATTTCTTCAAGGTTGCACTTTAAGATGTGCTTATTGTCATAATCCAGACACCTGGTGCTTATCTGGTGGAACAGAAATTACCCCAAAAGAAATTGTGGATAAACTAGAACGTTTTAAAACTTATTATGATACATCTGGAGGTGGTGTAACCTTTTCTGGAGGTGACCCACTACTTCAACCTGATTTTTTAATAGAAACTTTAAAACTCTGCAAGGAAAAAGGAATTCATACTGCTATAGACACAGCAGGTAATGGCCTAGGTAAATATGATGAAATATTAAAATATACAGATTTAGTATTATTAGACATTAAGCATGTTGATGATGAAGGCTATTTAAAACTTACAGGTCAAAGTCAGTATAAATTTAAAGAGTTTTTAAAAGCGTTAAACATCTCTAACTCAAAAGTATGGATAAGACACGTAGTTGTCCCTGGCATTACAGATTCTAAAGAACATATATTAAAATTAGGCGATTTTATAAAAGAAAACATTAAAAATGTTAAAAAAATAGAACTTCTTCCCTATCATACTTTAGGAATACAAAAATATGAAAAGCTAGGAATTAAATATGCTTTAGAAGATGTAGATGCTATGGACAAAGATATTTGTAATGAACTTCAAAAATTAATAAGAGAATACACTGGAATAAAATAGCTTAAACATTTTTTTAAAGGCTCTAAAATATAAACTTTAGGACTATACCATTGATGGTGTAGTTCTAGATTTTATGCTATATTGCTCTAAAAAATTGCAATTAATCTCGTAGTAAACATTTTTTTAATTACTATTCTTTTAATCGCCACATCTTATTAGCTCTAGAAATTAACGCCTCTACACTAGCTTTATGCTCTTCTACCATTTCAATAGCATGTGGATTATCTTTATCTATGTCTATAGGTTTCATGTTTTCATCCACATAAATATTATATCCCCCCTTATTTTCCTGAAGTATTAGCCCATACTCATATCCACCAGTTATACGTGGCCATATAATTAAAAGCTCACCACTTTTATTATTAGCAACTGCCAAGTTTCCTGTATAATGTAGATAATCTGGTTTTTTTACACTATACGTATACCCATCTTCTTTTGTCATAGCATAAAAACCATCTTCATTTTTAGGTACAGCTTTTACAAATCTATTATATTTTATAGTTGTTATTAAAAACCAACTAATATTTAAAGCTGCAAATATTACTATAATAAATATAATAATTTTTTTCCCATTTATTTTATTCATAAATTCACCACTCTATTTCCTTGTTTTTTTATATACTCATCATGTGTAACCAATACAATTGTTTTTCCTTGTGTATTTAATTCTTTTAAAATATTAATTACAGCTTCTGCATTTTTCCTATCAAGGGAACCCGTAGGCTCATCTGCCAGTATTACATCACATTTTTTAAGCATTAATCTAGCTATAGCTACCCTTTGCTGCTCTCCTCCTGATAATGTATACACCTTTTTATTTAATTTATCTTTAAGACCAACAATTCTCAATGCCTCTTCCATTGATAAATTTGTCTTACAATCCTTACTAATAATTTTTAAATTTTCTTTAACAGTCTTATTATCAACCAATGCAAAATTTTGAAAAAGAAAACCTATTTTTTTCCTAAAATAATTTAAATGATTTCTTTTATTTTTAATATCAATACCATCAACAATTATTTCTCCACTATCAAATTTTTCAATTGCTCCAATCATGTTTAATAAAGTGGTCTTACCACAACCACTTGGTCCTCCTAATATAATAAATTCTCCATCCTCTATCTCTAAATTTAAATTCGAAAATACTATTTTATCATCAAATTTTTTGTTTAAGTTTTTTATTTTAATCATAGATTCCCTCCTTTCAATATCTTTTGAATTTCGCAATTTTCTACTTTCTGTATATTAAATATAATAATCAAAATTTCAAATATCAATATTACAATTCCACCCAAAGCCAGATAATAAGCTTTCTGAGTTTTCATTATTATATTTAAAATAACAGCTGTTAATATACTCATCATAGTAGTTACAACCGTCATCATAATAATTTTTCTATTTTTTTCTAAAATACTGTATCCAACAATTTTCTTAATAGAAAGCTCAATAGCATTAATTTTATACTCCATTTTAATAATCCAATTAATCACTATAATTTCTAAAAGTAAAACCAAAATGCTAAATACTAAATTAATATATAAAATTCTTTTAGCTATCTTCCACATATTTTCATACTTTTCTAATGCATTTATTTTATAGATATTTTGACCTACTAGATTATGTTTCTCTAAAAATTTATTAAATTTATATATATCATCATTAGATGATATTTTATATATAACATCATCTAATTCATTTAGTGTTTCTCTATATTCATCATCATTTTCACTTTTGATTCTATGGACTTCCATATTATTGTAAATAATAACAGGATTTTTAATTAAATCACTTCCGTATACATTATCCTCATCCATTCCAACTATATGGATATTATCATCATAATATATAACTTCATACTTGTAATAAAAATCAGCATCTCCACCTGAATAATTTATACTCCCTTTTATTTTATCAATAATACAAGGATCATCTTTCATTTTACTAGGTAATATAAAATAGTATTCTTTATCTAAATTTAAATTATTAAGTTCAGTTATTTTTCTTTTTAAATAATTTAAAGCATTTCTATTTGCATAAATAGATTTTATTTCAAAAAAATCAGAAATATCCTTTAAGGCAATTGAATTAAATTGGTTAAAAAATTCCGTATAAAATTTCCATTGTACAGCCATAGATTCATCTAATCTATCATCTATAGTTCCATCACTATTTCTAACTGGTTTATATAAAAATTCTATGTGGTAGTAATCCTTATGGTTTGTAAAAAAGTTTTTTTGTTTACAAAAACTATAAGACTCAAAAATAAACGCTATATTACTGGATATTATAAAAATTGTAACAATGGTTGTTATTAATTTTAAACCATAATTAATTGATAATAAATTTCTAGAGCTTTTTCCATTAGAGAAAGCCTCCTTTACATCATAAAAATATAAATTTAAATATAACAATCCATTGATAATAAGTAATGCACCAAATAATATAATTGAAATTTTGAAATTAAAAAAAACATAAGTATATCTAGATAAAATAAATACTATTAATAAAAAAGAAGCTATAAATACAAAAGAGTCTAAAAGGATATTTTGAATTATGATTTTACTTATTCTTTCACCCATAGTTATTTTAATGACATCTTCTTTTTTTTGTGAAATAGTATCATAAAAAGATAGTAATAAAATAATGCTAATGGAAAGTATCCATATAAAAATGGTATTCTTTTTTGACTCTTTATCCAGATAACCCTTTTTAGGATGATTTCCTGCATACTTATTAATTAAATCCATTTTAAATTTATGAACTTTTTCACCACTACCTATAACATAATATTCATTTTGATTTTTAATATCAGCTATATCTTGAATATTGCTAAACTTAAAATCAATACTTCCCAAAAAAAGGCTTGTATACTTCTTTTCAAATATATTCGAATTTTTATTTATGCATTTTTCTACTCCTGGAGTTCCATAAATATTATATTGAACAGAAGAGGTATTTACCCCTGAATTTATAAAAGTAAATACCTCAACTTCATTACAAGCTGCTGAATCAACTATATCCTTAATCATTTCTTCACTTTTTATACCATCTTGTAAATATAATGTAGTACTCCAATATTGAGTATAAAAATTGTCTAAATGAAAAATATGGCTTTCTCCTATAATTAAAAGAGCTATAAATATAATACAAAAACTAATAATATACTTAATCTTTTTCAAAAAAAAATTCCTCCATATTGTTAATTCTTACATTTCTATTTAAATAAAAATTAGTAAACAAAAAATTTTTACTATATCCTAACAATAAAATATTAAATTAACTCGTTGTGCTAATTTAAATTAATTTCATTAATATTGATTACTAGGATTTATTTACCAATAAAATAATGCGTAGAATATCCATAGGTTGTTTTAATATAATTTGTATAATTTATCCAAAAATCAATTCTTTGATTTTTAAGATATCAATACTTTTTCTTAGAATTTTATTTATGAAGAAACAAATATTATGAGCTAGTATTTTAGTTTGAATTCTAGTTATTAATCCCCAGCGAGATTTAGCTAATACTTTAGATATATTTAATTGCTCTGAAAGCTGGGAGTTGACCGTTTCAGTAAGCATACGTTTTTTGAATATTAATCGTCTTACCGATTTATGAAGTTGGATTTTACTATTACTTCTTTTCATAGATATTAGGTTTATATCACGTTCTTTCTTTAATTCTAAAGAAAGATTATTACCTATATATCCTTTATCACCAATTATAGTTAAACTAAAAGTTTTATTGGTTAACTCCCATAAACCTTCTCTATCATCTATATTGGCTGAAGTTACTGTAAAATCTGTAATATATCCATCAATTGAAATTAATGAGTGTAATTTAAAGCCATAATAAGTTTCTTTTTTAGATGCACACCTTCCATATGAAGCATAGCATCTAAATGTTTTGTGAAAATGAGCTCTACCAAATTTACATGCATAAATAGGCATGCTATCTATAATTCTAAAGTAATCTTCAGTATATCCAAGAATACTTGTTAACGTATTTCTTATACTTTCTATTACTTTCATAAGAGCTCTTCGTGTTCGGTTAAAACGACTTCTATTGCAAAATCTAGGGAATAAATCTTTAAAATTATTCTTGCAATAACTAACCCAAGATTTTTCAGAATCAATGGACATAAGTTCACCAACTAGTGATATGGAAATTATTTCACTATCACTCATAATAGCGGTCTTAACGTTTCTACGATTTTTAATATGTGCTGGAGTTATATCTTGGTAAACATCATCAATTATAACAAAAACGACAGTTATAAAATCTTTTAAATTTTCTATAACTGTGATACAATCTTGTTTGTAAAGCTATAGCATATATGTGTACCTCCTTCATTAAATTGGTCGTGCTTTTTAATGATAGGTTAGCATATTATGCTAGAGTTTTTCTATTTGTAAATAATGCTAGTAATTTAACTAGCACAACGAGTTAAATTAAAAATAATATACTATTCCGTAAAGGATTCTTGAACCCTTATGTCTGACTTCTATTTTTGCCCACTTACCTGCTTTTGCACTAGCACTATGTGAACCATTTCCATTAACAAGTGCTGCCTTATGGTATAATGAATTATGCTTTGCATGTACATAATCTTCATTTATCCAAGTTGTATTATAGCCATATACAAATGTACAATTTATTCCATCTTTGCATGCTTCCCAAGCTTTGTCAAAAGTATGACCATCACTCCAAACTTTAATTGATTCACTTGTAGCATATACAGTTGTAGCTAAACCTAACATTATTAAAATAGTTAAAATGCTTATTACTTTTTTCATATTTCATCACCTCACTTTTAATATTTTCTTTAAATTTATAGTTCTATTAACCATAAATTTAAATAAGTTCATTTATATTTATATCTTAGCATTTTAATTTCAATTATTCAACTATTATTGATATTTTTTCCAAAAACTCACTCACCAAACACACGATCCTATCTATTTTAGTAGTTTATTAGCTCAAATTTTAATTCATAAGTAACATTAGAACATTAAAATTAGGAATTAAAAAAATTTTAAAGTATAAAAAACTAAAAGCTTGAATCATTTTACTAAATAAAATCATTCAAGCTTTATGCATCTATTCATATTTTTTTCGTACAAATAAAAGGTTTTCCATAGCATAGTGAAGGAAAATCCACCATACCTAGCACTCTAGCACACTGGCACACTAAAAATTGTTACCCCGTAACAATTTTTATGTTCTCTTTTAATTTTTTCGCACTTATAAAGGGTTCTTCCGATGCCATTATATAAGACATTACCGCCACTCCATCAGCACCATTTTCTATTGTTTCTTTTGCATTTTCCGGATTTATGCCACCTAATGCTATTATGGGCATAGATACTTTACTTCTCACTTCTTTAATAAAATTAACTCCTTTAGGCTTCAGCCCCTTCTTGCAATCCGTTAGATAAATGTGGCTGACTAAAATATAATCTACACTTTTTTCCTCACAAATCATAGCTTCTTCTAAACTATGTACTGAAACACCTACAAAAACATTTTTGGGTTTTTTATCTAAAAAATCTTTAAATTTCATATGGTACCCGTTTGCTTTTACCGCTTTCATAGCATTGAAGTTCCCATTTATTATAAGCTTAACTTTTCTATAACCTATTATTTCTTTTATTTTTTTACCATAACTTATAAGTTCTTGCTCATTTAAATCTTTCTCTCTTAAAATTATAGTATCAACTCCACCTTTAATGCTCTCATTTATTACATGAAAGAAATTATGATTTTTTACAAGTTTTCTATTAGTTATTAAATATAATTTAGGCATATTAAACACAACCTTTTTAATATATAGTCTCTTTCATAATTGATTTTATCATTGAACTCTCCCCACCTGCTCAGCCAAAATGGGATATCATTCCTCAAATTTAAACTAAAGTATATCTAACTAGGTGAAATAATACATAAACTAAAGTTGAGATTATTCGTTAAATTAGAATTGCATCCAATTCTTAAATATAGGCTCATATCCTCTTTTTACTATACTGCCCATAACCTGTTCTAAGTTTCTTTTATCTGCTGTATCAAATTGAGGTTCACTTTCATCTTTCAATTCATGTCCACCTACTTCTGTACTTGATTCAGCTGACATTTTAGTAACTCCTAAAGGTATTAGATTATCTCTAAACTCTGCCTTTTCTCTAGTGGATACGGTAATTCCTACCCTTGGCATAAGTATTCTAAGAGCCAATATATACTGTACAATATTTTTATCATTTACTGGGTATACATCCTCAAAAACCCCTGCATGAGGTCTTATTCTAGGAGGCGAAACACTAACATCTACATCTGAATACTTATCCTGTAAGTATTTTGCATGTAATCCTGTGGCAAAAGCTTCTCTTCTCCATTCATTTAAACCTAGAAGTGCACCTATATTTACAGTTCTCATTTTAGCTATACATCCTTTTTCAGGAGCATCTAATCTAAACTTATAATTTTTCTTAGGACCAGCAATATGGACCCTATCGTATATTCTTTCATCATATACTTCTTGGTAAACAGTAAGTCCATCCACCCCTGCTTCTACCACCTGATTATATTCTTCCTGATTTAGTGGGTATATTTCTATAGCTACAGATTGAAAATATTTTTTTAAAACTTTAACTGCCTCAACAATATATGATACAGGTGTATCCTTTGGAGATTCTCCCGTCAAAATAAGTATGTGCTTAAATCCTTTAGATACTATATTCTTAGCTTCTTTTTCTATCTCATCCATATTCAATTTATTTCTTTTAATACTATTTGCACAGTTAAATCCGCAATAAGCACATTTATTTACACAATAATTTGCAAGATATAAAGGTGTAAATAACTCTATTACCTTACCGTAATTCTGCAAAGCTAATGTATGCGCTTTTTGTGCCATTTCCTCTAAAAATTCTTCTGCCTTTGACGACAACAATGTTAAAAAATCCAATTCACTTATTACGTTTTTACTCAAAACTCTTTTTACATCCAATTCAGTAACATTATTAAAGAATTCATCATAATCAAAGTCCTTATATCTAGAATAATAATCATAAAATCTCACTCTATTTACCCCCATTCAAAAAACCAGTAAGTGGTGAAGATGCATTCCCATATTGTGATTGTACACCCATTCTAGCCTCA
Source organism: Haloimpatiens massiliensis (assembly GCF_900184255.1). Taxonomy (NCBI): domain Bacteria; kingdom Bacillati; phylum Bacillota; class Clostridia; order Eubacteriales; family Clostridiaceae; genus Haloimpatiens; species Haloimpatiens massiliensis. Next base: position 1,226,163 of record NZ_LT854640.1, read on the forward strand.
TAAGCCATTCTACCTGACTTAACTCCTAACGAAAAAGCTTCTGCCATTTTAACTGGATCTTCAGATGTGGCTATAGCTGTGTCTACTAAAACGGCCCCTGCACCCATTTCCATAGCTTGTACTGCATCTGATGGTTTTCCTACACCTGCATCTACTATAATAGGAACTTTTATTTCTTCTATAAGTATTCTTATTAATTCACCTGTTCTAATTCCCCTATTACTTCCTATAGGTGCTCCCAATGGCATAACTGCCGCTGCTCCAACATCTACTAATCTTTTTGCAGCCATCAAATCAGGACTCATATAAGGAAGTACTACAAAGCCTTCTTTACTTAATACTTCTGTAGCTTTAATAGTTTCTTGATTGTCAGGAAGTAAATATTTATTATCCGATATAACCTCTATTTTAACCCAATTTCCACAGCCCATAGCTTTTCCAAGCCTAGCTATTCTTATAGCTTCTTCTGCAGTTCTTGCTCCTGAAGTATTAGGAAGTAATATTACATCTTTAGGTATACATTCTATAATATTTTCCCCTCTTGAATTTAAATCTACTCTTCTTATAGCCGTAGTTACCACTTGAGTTTGTGACTTTTCTATTACTTTAGGTATAACTTTTGTGGAAGGAAACTTTCCAGTTCCAACAAATAATCTACTTTCTAATTCCACTCCACCTATAATTAATTTTTCCATAATACACATCTCCTCATATTTAACAATCATTTTCACCTAACAAAATTCTAATTATCATATTTGCTTGATGATTTGCTGCAATAGCAGTCCTTGGAGCCATAAGTCCACAGCCTATCTTTGCTTCAGATTCTAAGTCTCCTACCATATAAAAATTTTTCATAACTCTCTTTGTCTTTATTAAATTTGAACTAAAATAACCTGCCATACCCGATGCAGCTACAACAGTTTTTTCTCCGTCCAAAAGTATGGTATTAACTATTTCTGCCTTGTTAATAGGATTATCCAAAGCTTCTGCCACAATACTTGCATCATCAAAGCATTTAACTACATTGTTTTTATCCAAATATAAATCTTTCGTTACAACTTCCACAAAGGGATTTATGTTGCCTATTATAGCTTTTATAGCTTGGGTTTTCTTCATACCTATGTGTTCTATGAAATACTGCTGCCTATTTAAGTTACTAGGTTCCACCACATCAAAATCTACTAATATAAGTTTACCAATACCCATTCTTGCTAAAGATACGGCTATATTAGATCCTAGTCCCCCAAGCCCTGCTATACCAATAGATGCCTTTTTAATTTTTTCATGCACCCCAGGAGTATGTCTGGAAGTTAATAAACATTCAATTTCTTCTTTGTCTGGCATCTGTCCTTTATTTATAAAAAATAAATTATCCCCTTCTTTTAGTTCATAATTCTTATCTAAAGGAAATCCATTTAAAATACATATGTCTCCTTTATAATTAAATATCTTTTTTAATTCAAAAGCTGTAATATTTTCATGAACTTCAATTTTCCTTCCATTAAAAAAAATCTTCAATTTTAACCCCCACCTACAAAAGCTACAATTTCAACTTTATCTTCTTTGCTTAATATCCTATCTTTAAACTTATCTCTGTCCAATATCTCCATGTTTATTTCTACAACAACTTTTTCCCTGGAAATATTCAGTTCTTCAAGCATTTTTTCCACTGTAATGCCTTGCTTAAAATCCAGTTCTTTTCCATTTACTATCATTTTTACACCTCCTACCGCTTCAATATATTTAGCCTTTGTATCTCTTTTTTTATAAAACAAAAAAAGATACAAATCCGCAGGAAATGTATCTAAAATACCTCAATAAAAGCATTCCCTACGTTGGTTCTAACCAAATCAGGTTCCTAGGGTCAGAGATAACATCTCTTTCTCAGCCTGTCATTACAGGATCCCCTTGCTTGCATATTAAATTTTACATATATATCATAACACTTTTTTCTATTTAGGTAAATAAAATTATTGTAAATGTTGAATTATAATAGATAACCTTGATATAATTGCATTTGCATATAGTATAGAAAAGGGGTGATATAATGAATAAATCAAGTATAAACAAATCAAAGCTTTTCTTCATGGGGTTAGAAAGCAGATTTTAAGAAAACTCTTCTATATTTAAAAAAATAAGTACAAATTTTAAAACTGGTTTAAAAGAATTTAAAGGCCTAGGCATTTATAAGGATAATAAAATTCAATATAATTTCAACGGAATTACAAAACTTCAAAGTTTAAAGAAAATTTTACAGAACATATGTGTAGATGCTGAAAGCTATGAAGCTCTAGAATTTATATATAGCGAGAGAGGCACAAATATACTAATATCTGCTGACCATAAAAATGTAACCATGAAAAATATAGAAGTTAATGAATCTTCTAAAGAACCTAATACTAGAACTAAGGTTTCTAAAAAAGATTCCTGCTCAGAACATCACGGTTTCCAAGGAACTTCAACGTTTTTAAATAGAGACTATTATATTAAAGTTGGAAAAGCAGATAGTTTATTAAAAGAAATAAATATAATGACAAAAGACAGCAAAATTAAAAATGACAAAATAAGAAAATATAATCAAATAGATCACTATGTTGAACTTTTAGATAGTATATTTGATAAACTAGATAGGAATAACAAAAAAGGTATCACTATATTAGACTGCGGCTGCGGTAAATCCTACTTATCCTTTGTATTAAATTACTATTTAACTGAAGTAAAAAAATTAAAATGTCATTTCATAGGACTTGATTATTCTAAAAAGGATGATTTTCCTCCACTACGTTACGGAAAATCTTTAATTTATAAATAGAAAACCGCCAATAATATTTTTTAGGCGTAGCCTTTCGTTTAAGCCCTAATTCCCGATTATTAATAATATTTTGTCTAATCGGGAGATATAATTAGTTACTTTAGATTAGAAACTAATGAATAACCAATTATTAAAAATAAGATATTGAATAAAATTTAATATCTTTTGTAGCAATACACCGCCTTGTATAAATCTTAGCTTTAATATTTAGGCTGGCTGTCGCCAATAAAAGATTTTTAAAGGCTTTAAAAAAAACTATAATTATTCCATTAATGACATAATTATATTTTTTATTATCAAATTATTATATTTATATACTTTTTATTTAATTAAAGATTTTCTGTAGCATAGCGGAGGAAAATCATCCTTTAGTTAGCTGTCTCCCTCCTTTGATAACTTATGCATGAACCGAAAAATCTGTCTTTAAGGTAACAATAAATATATTTTTTAAGACTATTGAGCTAGCCTTAGAAATTCTTTGTTTTCAAATTTCAATACCCGTTAAGAAGCTTTCATGTTTGAGCGCCGTTAGAAGCGAGTTTGAAAGCTTTAGGGGATTGAAATTTGAAAACATTAGAATTTCTTGGCGTATTGCGAACAGTCTTAAAAAATATATTTATTGTGGACTTAAAGACAGATTTTTCTTGCAGAACTTGCTTCTCAATATTCTTACTTTACGAATTCTTCAAGACAACTACATAAAATTATTGGTTTATTGTAATGTAGTATCCTCTTAACGTCCTCTATTGCAGTGGTATTGGGGTTTACCCATATTAAGTTTTCAAGCTCTCTGCCCTGAAAACTTTCTAATAATAATTTTTTTATAGAAAAATCTGTTATAGGGAAAGAATATCCTATTATCACTAACTCTTTACAGCTTTTTAATTCATCCTTAGCTTTTTTCCATATACCATGTATAAGTTTTTGTCTATAGTCTTTATAAAGTACAGGTGGAATAATTAATGGATCCATTATACCCTTATCTGTATAAATTTCATTATCTTGCCACCAGCATTTATTAGTTAAAACCACCTTACCAGAACCATCTATATTAATTTTTTTATCATCCTTCAACTCTATATAATTCACCCAATTTAATGAACCATGCAGCTTTAAAATTTCAAACCCCTTTAAACTTTGATTATTTATTTTACCATTGATAAGATTGTTCTCTTTCTGCATTTTCACTTCATCAAAACACACGCCATAACATTGGCTATTTTGAGCAGAAATTCCTGTGGCATATTCAATAGCCTTTTCTAAATTACAATCATAATTAAATGTAATAATGCTCTCTCCATTTTCGCAAATTCTCTTACCAAAAGAAACCATAGCTGAAGATTCTTTAGCAAACTTTTGAAACGGATATAAATTTTCTATAAACATAACCTTAAATAATGAATTTATTTTAATTAATTCATAGGCATCTAAGTATCTTTTCTCATCCAACGCTTCTAATATTTGTAATTGTAAAAGTGTAAAACACTCCCCTATATCGAAATGAGTTTCACTTAAGCTATCTGGATTCAGTGTCCAATATTTTTCTATATAACAAAATACTGATGAAAATTTATTAATGTAATATTCCTTAGCGCATTTATCTTTTTTAAATAAGGTACTGAAAAAACTTTTAGATAAAGGTGGACTTATTCCATCTTCTCCTTTTATACATTTATTTATTCCCGCTCCTATTAAATAAACTGTACCCTTTGTATCCTTTCTCATACTATCACCTATTAATAACCCCTTTCTTAATTCTTAGTCTAGTCTTTTAACCATCTCATTACAGTAATTTTTCCCCTTTAAATTTACTAAAATAATAACAAATTATTATTTTTAACTAAAGTTTTTAATCCAGATAAAATCTTTTAACTAAAATGTCTTAATTTATTTTGTCCAATTTTGCAAAAAATACAAAAGCTCTATAACCATTTAAGTGATTATAGAGCTCTCTATTTAATTATTCTTATTATAATAAATACATTTGCTATTAAAGTTTGTGTATTTTTTCTCTATTGTTTTTAACTTCTTTTGTAGCATTTCTTGTATCATAAAGAAGTGTTGCTTCTTTAACTATTCTTTCATAATCATAATCGCTATGGTCTGTAGTTATTAGAACTATATCAGCAGTTTTTATAGCCTCTTCCCAATTTACTGAAGTATATTCTTTTCCTGCATGTTTAAAATTTGGAACATATGGGTCATTGTATATAACATCTGCGCCATTTTTCTCTAAATGTTCTATAACTTTTAATGCTGGTGATTCTCTCATATCGTCTATATCCTTTTTATAAGCCACTCCCATTAGAAGTACTTTTGCACCATTTAGTGCTTTCTTATGACCGTTCAATAGTCTCATAGCATTGTCTACTACAAATTCTGGCATGCAATCATTTATTTCACCTGCTGTTTCTATAAGTCTTGTATGATAGTCATACTCCCTAGCTTTATATGTTAAGTAGAATGGATCTAGTGGTATGCAGTGTCCACCTAATCCTGGACCCGGATAGAATGCCATAAATCCATAAGGCTTAGTCTTAGCTGCTTCTATTACTTCCCATATGTCAATACCCATTTTCTTACATAATATTGCCATTTCATTTGCAAGTCCTATGTTTATATGTCTAAATGTATTTTCTAATATTTTCTCCATTTCTGCTACAGCTGGAGATGATACTTCAAATACTTCTCCTTCTAATACGCTTCTATATAAAGTAGCTGCCACTTTTGTACACTCTTCTGTACATCCGCCTACTACTTTTGGAGTATTCTTAGTTTTAAATAATTTATTACCTGGGTCAACTCTCTCTGGTGAAAATGCTAGAAAGAAGTCTTCTCCACATTTTAATCCTGATTCTTCTAATATTGGCTTAACTATTTCTTCAGTAGTTCCTGGATATGTAGTGCTTTCAAGTACTACAAGCATTCCCTTATGTAAGTATTTTGATATACTTTTTGTTGACTCAACTACATAAGAAACATCTGGTTGTTTAAATTTATCTAATGGTGTTGGCACTGCTATAGCAACTGCATCTACATCTTTTACAAATGAAAAATCTGTAGTAGCTCTAAGCAATCCTTTTTTAACTAAATCTGAGAGTTCTTCATCTAATATATCACCTATATAGTTATGTCCTTGATTAACAAGTTCTACCTTTTTATCTTGAACATCGAATCCTATTACTTTATATCCAGCTTTAGCTTTTTCTACTGCTAGTGGAAGTCCAACATAACCAAGTCCAACTACACCTACTGTAGCTGTTTTATTGCTAATTTTTTCTATTAATTTTTCTGCTAATGGATTCATTTTAATTCTCCCCTTCTTTTCATAAAAGTTTAACAACAATATTTTATTATATTGACATAGGTTTTTCAAGTAAGGTACATGAAAATAAATAACAAGTCAAAGATGCTGGTATATTTTGTGTCAGACAAGGAAGCAGGTTCCGCCGCTAGTAGAACTATCGGTGGGTTCTGCTGACGCAGTATGACGCAAAATAGACTAGCATACTGACTTGTTATTTATTTGAATGTACCTAAATACCTTATATAGAATTATTAATACTAAAATTAATATATAGCTTTCAAACTATTTTTTGTAAAAATTCAATATTGTATCACAAACAAATTCTACTTCTTCTCTTGTTATTTCAGGATAAATTGGAAGAGCTAATATCTTTTCACAAGTTCTTTCTGCTACTGGGAAATCACCTTTTTTATATCCTAAGTAACTGAAACATTCTTGAAGATGTAGTGGTACTGGATAATATATACTGTATCCAATTTCATTTTCCTTTAGGTATGCTGCAAGCTCATCTCTTCTCTCTGCTAATATATTAAATACATAATAAACGCCTTGTTGAGCTCCCTTTATTTTAGGAATATTTATATATTCACATTCTCCTAGTCTTTCCATATACAATTTAGCTATTTCTTCTCTCTTCTTTATAGCTTCATTCATATATTTTAGCTTAACTCCCAATACAGCTGCTTGAATTGTATCTAATCTTGAATTATATCCAATATAATCATAATGATATTTTTTAGAAGCTCCATGAACTCTTAGCTTTCTTGCCATTTCTGCAAGTTCATCACTATTAGTAACTATCATTCCTCCATCACCATAGCCACCTAAAGTTTTAGTTGGGAAGAATGAGAATATTCCCATATCACCTATAGTCCCTGAATGTCTATAAGTCTCTCCATTTCCTTTCCATCTCATACCAAAAGCTTCTGCTGCATCTTCTAAAACTCTTATATCATATTTATTTGCTATTTCCATTATCTTATCCATATCTGCCATTTGTGAAAATAAATGAATTGGAAGTATTCCTGCAGTATTCTTATTTATTTTTTCTTCAATTTTATTTATATCTATATCAAAAGTTTCTTCATCTATATCTACAAAAACTGGCTTTGCTCTGTGTTTAGCTATACACGAAGTGGATGCTAAAAATGTAAAAGGTGAAGTTATAACTTCTTTTCCATCTTTAAATCCTAGTATGTCTGAAGCTATAACCAATGCATCTGTACCTGATGCAACTCCTATAGCATGCTTAACTCCTGTAAATTCTTCTACAGCCTTTTCAAAATCCTTAACTTCCTGTCCTAAAGTAGATATTCCTCTTTCTATTACATTTTTAATAGCAGCATCAAATTCTGCCTTTTTTTCTTCATATTCTCTTTTTGAAGTATAAAAATTAACTTTCATAAAAAATTGCCTCCTTTTTATCACAGCATTACATAACTCTTATATAACACTATCAATACTCAATTAAATTATTGCTACAGTAAAAATATTTATATTTTTATTTACTTTATAAATTTTTCCACACTCTTTATTAATTCTTCTACCACATACTTAGCATCTTCTAAACTCAATGTAGAATACACTGGTAAGGATATTTCGTTAACATATCGCTTGTATGCATTTGGATAGTCTTCCATTTTGTATCCTAAATTTTTATATAAACTTAAAAGTGGTAATGGCATATAATGAACATTGGTAGCTATACCCTTCTCTGCCATATCAATAATTACATTGTTTCTCATTTCTTCTGTAAAATCTTTTAATCTTAGTAAAAACAAATGATATGATGTTTCTCTTATATCATCTTTCTTAAATGGAACCTCAGCCCATTTTTTATCTTTTAAAGTTTCAGTATATGTGTCAAATATTTGTTCTCTTCTTTGAAGCATTTTTTCATATCTACTAAGCTGACCTAAACCTATTGCTGCATTTAAATCCGTCATATTACACTTAAATCCATCAGTTACTATATCATACTTCCATGCTCCAGCCTTCATTTTTGATAAAGCATCCTTAGTTTGCCCATGAAGAGAGTTTGTCTTAAATTCTTTTTTCAATTCTTCTTTTCCAATTTTATTATTAAATGTAATAGCTCCACCCTCTACAGTTGTTAAGTTCTTTACTGCATGAAAAGAGAATACATGAAAATCCGCTTGACTTCCAACTCTGTTTCCTTTATACTTTCCACCTAGTGAGTGAGCTGAGTCAGATATAAATATAATATCTTCTCTTCCTTTTTCTCTAAGTATTCCTCTTATTTTATCATAATCTACAGGCACTCCTGCCACATCTACAGTTATTATAGCCTTAGTTTTTGGTGTTATAGCTTCACCTAATTTTTCTTCATCAATTAAAAAACTTCCTGGTTTAACATCTACAAAAACTGGCTTTGCACCTCTATGAAGTATAACACTAGCAGTAGCCGTATAAGTATATGCTGTAGTAATAACTTCATCGCCCTCTTTTATATCAAAGCTCTTTAGTATAAGTTCCATACCTGCTGTAGCACTAGAAAGAGTTACTGCATTATCACACTCACAGAACTTTTCAAGTTTTTCTTCAAATTCTGCTGTTTTAGGTCCTGTAGTTATCCAGCCTGATTTTAAAACCTCTACTACTAAATCTATTTCCTTTTGTGTTATATCCGGTGGTGAAAAAGTTATATTCTTCATATTCTTTCTTCCTTCTTTCATACATATTTTTTTAATTCAATATATAATTAACTAATTGTCCTATTTAAAGACTCCTATTTTCTAGCTGTAAACAATCCAGTATCCTTAGAAATATGAATACCATTTTCTTCTTTTATTTTTTTATTTAAAAATTCTCTAAGTTCTTGAATTTTTTCTTCATCAAATTTTTCTCTCACATTACCTGGCATAGAGAATATGTAATCTATAAGTGGTTCTGCTTTAGTTATATTTAAGCTATCTTCATATCTTTCTATATTAATGTCCTTAAACCACTTTTTCATTACATCCGCACCATTTTCAAGCTGAAACTTAGATGTATTATCCCAGCTTTTTGAATTTATATCCTTAGAGCCAAATTGGGACATTAAATTTCTCATTTCTACCATGTGATTTTTACCCACAGTGGACGCATAAAAATATCCATCCTTATTCAATACTCTATGAATTTCACCAAGAGCCCTATGTATATCATCTACATGATAAAGCATATGATTAGCTATAACCACATGGAAAGTCCCATCTTCAAAGGGTATCTCCTGCACATCTACTATTTTAAACTTAAACCTGTTAGCTTTTTCCTTTAAGTTCATTTTAGCATCATAAAGCATTCCTTTTGAAAAATCCGTAAGAGTTATATCCCACTCTTTAGGTATTCTATCCATATTTTTAATCCATAAACTAGCATCTCCACATCCAAGTTCAAGTATCTTTAATTTTTTAGGTATATTGGAAATATTCAATAGTCTATCAAAATACCATCTCATCCAGCCATATTTATTAGCGCTAAGTTCATCATGAATTTTTATTCTCGACCTTAAATTTGATGCATTTTGGTATTGTGCTAACAATTTATTATCCATATTTAATACATTTATTATGTTAGCAAAGTTTTCCCAATTTATTTCTTCATTTTTATTGAGCATTTGTAATGTATCATCTATAGCCTTCATTACCATCTTGGTATGCTGAATTTTTCTATCAACTATTTTCTTTTGTATCTCTAGAGATTTTTTAAAATCCTCTTCATTTACATCATAAACAGATATTTTTTTAATCTCATCTAATGAGAATCCTATAAATTTTAATGTCAATATCTTTTGAAGTTTAGCAAAATCATGCTTATCATAAAATCTCTGTCCTTTATGATTGTACTCAGAAGGTTTTAAAAGTCCTATATTATCGTAGTATCTTAAAGTTCTTAAGGTTGTTCCTGCTTTCTTTGCAAAATCCCCTATACTCATGAGCTGGCTACCATCTTGTTTCATATTTACCACCTCTTTTTAAACATTATACTACATTACGTTACGTCACCGTCAACAACTTTTTATAAAATAATTATGTACATTTTATAAATTAATAAAATAAATTAAAGAAATTCCATATGAATTTCCACATTCACTTTACATTCTAAATTTCAACTTTTAAATTAAGGTACATGAAAATAAATAACAAGTCAAAGCTGCTGGTATATTTTGTGTCAGACAAGGAAGCAGGTTTCGCCGCTAGTTAGAACTATCAGTGGGTTCTGCTGAGGCAGTATGACACAAAATACACTAGCATACTGACTTGTTATTAATTTGAATATGCCTAAAGTAGCAATTCAAATTAAAAATCATAAATATTTTTCTTTACTTTTACACGTTAAATTGATATAATTACTTTAAAATTTAATATATTAAACTTCATTGATCAGGAAGAGTAGCTATAATCATGTATTTACAGAGAGTTAGGGATGGTGGAATCTTAACATTACTAGTTTTAGTGAATGGACCTGTTAGAAGTAAAACGAAATCTATTTATAGAGAGTAGCATTTACCGGAAACCTACCGTTAAAAAGGATAGGGTATGTTAGTACCTGAAAAGAGTGATATATAGTCTTAATTTAAATTTGTATATAATAAGATTAATATAAATTAGGTGGCAACGCGAATAAATCTTCGTCCTAATATAGGATGAAGATTTTTATTTTTTTGCATAGCTACACTAACAATCTAAAAGGAGGTGGAATCTATGTTGTGAACTGATGAATATCACTGGTATATTATTTACAATTCTTATTTTTTAAAATTACTATTTGAAAGGGGTTCAAAAATTATGAATTTAAAAAAATTAATTATCAGTTCTTTATTGCTAGCTATAGGTTTAATATTACATCAGGTTTCACCTGCATTATTTTTAGGAATGAGACCAGATTTTCTACTAGCCATGATGTTTATAGCTCTTTATATTACTAAAGATTATAAATCCTCATTAATTATAGGCATTATTGCTGGATTTCTAACTGCTGCTACTACAACCTTTCCTGGTGGTCAAATTCCAAATATAGTGGACAAAATAGTTACTGCTCATGTATTATATGTATTTTTTAAAGTTGCAGAAAACAAATTAAATTGTCAAATAACTATGGCTGTTGCTAGTATCTTAGGAACGCTGGTAAGTGGATGTGTATTTTTAGGAAGTGCATTAGTATTATTTTCTCTTCCAGCACCGTTTTCCACATTGTTCTTAACTGTGGTTTTACCTGCTTGTGCTATAAACATTGCAGCAACACTTATACTATTTAAAGCCATAAAAAATGCCCTAAGGCGTTGTTCTGCAATTCAATAATTATATTTGATAATACAAAATGGAGCTGTCACATTAAGAAATTTACATGCAATATACCGTTTTGCAAGTTTAAACTTAACACAATATATCGCATTATTTATTCTTAGTGCCACAGCCCCATTTTTTAATTAACTACTAAATACATATTCAAATTTATAGGACTTTTCATCTTCTGAAACCTTTGTGAATCCTAAAGATATAAACAAATTTTTTGAGCGATCATTATATTTATAAATTTTCACTTTTGTCCTACTTAGTCCTATTTTCTTTCCTCTTTCTAAAAGCTTTTTTATTACTTTTTTCCCAATGCCAAATCCCCAATATTCTTCTCCTATAACTATAGGCATGTTTTCCTCAGATAAAGTAACATCTCCAATTGCCTTCCATTCTTCCTTTTCTAATATTTCTATTAAATATAATTCTCCGATACCACTTAAATACTTATACATGCAGTTAATTTGTTCTATATCATATACCTTATCTTTAACTCCCTCAGAATAGTACATTACCTTTTCGCTATGATACCATGGAAGAGCTAATTTATAATCTCCTTCTTGTAAAATTTTCAATCTTAAATTGTTTTTTATTTGTATAATATCTGGCTGAATAGTTTCTTTTAAATTCACATGCATTCACCTTTCTTAAATTGTAATAATTTGATGTGATTATATCTACATTCATAACACTCTTAAGCTATTGTAAATCCATTATCAGTCATATAAATTATCATAAAACTTCCACAATAAATCCTTATTCAAAACATTTTCAACGCTATAATAAATAGTTTCCTCTACATTTCCTTTTGCTATTACTTTATTGGGAAATACCTCTAAAATCAACCTATTATCATCAATATCTCCCTTATTCTTATTATTTATAAAAGAAATGTAAAAAACCCGTTGTTCCTTTAAATACTTCTCATCTTTTATTTGTGATTTACTTTTTGCTTTTGTGAAATTTATAGAACAAATATAATTCTTCAAATAATTTATCTTCTCTTTATCATATGTTATTTTTTCACCTAGAGTATTTTTTCTATCACTTTCTGGTGCAACTTTTTCCACTTCTATTTTATCTATATCATTAAAATTAAACTCTATATGATTACATAATTTATCAACTCTTCTATATACATTAAAATCATATATCTTAACCCCAACCATACATATAAAAAGAAATAAAAGCAAATATTCTGATATTTTATGAATTTTACTGGTTTTGTTTTTTTCTTCTGAGCTTAAAAATATTATAAAAAATATACAAAAGCCTACAAAAATTACATATCTAAAATTTCTTTCAAAAATTCCGTAATTATGAAGATTTTCATGTGAAAAATATAAAACAAAAATTAGCATTATTATTTTAACATACTTACTTACTTTTTCATGTAACATAGCCCCTCTTCTCCCCTCTATAAATTCTTAACCCAAGTATTGTATCATACTTGTACGTACAATAATCCACATAGTATATTCATACTTTTATGGTTTATTGCTCTTTTATAATATTGAACATTCCCTAAGCCTTTTTACCGACTCTTTAAGTGCCTTTACAGTCTTTGTCTCAATTAAAACACTTAAGTTATTTTCTTGTGCAAATTTAATTCTTTCTTTTATAGGGACATGACCATTAAATAATACTTGATGATCACTTACTCCATTGTAGTCATGTAAATGCATATGGCTAACTTTATATGGATGGTTTAAATATATATTTTTTATTTTATATCCCGCCATAGCATCATGTCCCACATCCCAAGTGAAATTCACTCCAGAAACATCACATAGCTCTAAAAAAGCTTCTTCTACAAATTTATGTACTTGCATATTTTCAACACATACCTTTATACCCAAAGGTTCTGCAATAGCAATTATTTTATTTAAAGAATCCTTAAGCTTGTCTATAAACAATTCATTATTTTTTTCATAAACAAACATCTTTTTATGTGGTAATGTAAAGTATATCCCTGAATTTAAATGAATATTAATTTTTTTAGCTCCAAATTCCGACGCCCACATGGCAATATATTCAAAAAGTCTAATGTTCGCTTCTCTTATTTCATCATAAAAACATCCAAAATCAATTTCTTCAGGAAAATGCAAAGTAAACTCCACATTATATTTTTCTTTTAATTTCATTAAATCTTCAGGACTATTATTTTTAGGCATGCAATAAGGCAAATTCATGTTTAATTCCACAAAATCTAATCCCAATTCATTACATAATATTGCATTATCCTCTATATTATCTTCTTCAATTAATGTAGGCATTCCAAATTTACAATTACAAGTCATTTGACTTCATTCCTTTCTTAGTAAGTAATGCGTTAACCTCTAATATATATTCTCCTGGAGTCCAATACTGTTTTTCTTTTTTAATGCTGCAAATTTTTTTTAAATGTTCTTCTTTAAAATTTTTATTTTTAATAAACCCTTTCATTATTCTTTCTGAAGGAAACACAAAAGCACATGCTAAATCTAAAGGTAGCCTTTTATGTGCAGCAAACATATGTAATCCATCTGGATAAACTTCATACATTGATAACAATTTCTCTCTATCAAAGTAAATCCTAACACCAGGCTTGTACCTTAATTCTGCATCACAATTAATTCTTCCATACTGCCTTGATGCCATCACTATTTCAGAAGCTACGCTATCACAAGCACATAAATTAATATATTCTAAATAATCCTCCGGTTCCTTTAATTGAAATCTAACTGTCTTAACTTTTTTCTTTCTTTTTATAAGTTCACTATAACTTAACAGTTTACCATCCTTTAATATTTCATAAAAACTTTCAATTGTTGTAGAATGGCATACATATTTTACATCATCTAATTTTATAATATATTTTTCCTTACCTTCACTTATACTAAATATGTTAGAATAGATTTTTTCTATTAATTCACTATGTCTACTCCATATAATCACTTTTCTTCTATGAACATTTTCATAATTTATAAAATTCTTTATCCTAAAATAATCTTCAGGAATTCCAACACACCATATTCCATAGGAACTTCTACCACTAAAAGTATCTTTATCCGTTATACACAATAAAGTTTCATACCCTAAATTTAATGCTTCTTTTTCAGCTTGCTCTTTATTTAAAGGGCATCTTCCATTGCTAAATATAGCTACCATGTCTATCATCCTTACAATGCCTCCCCCTCCATAATAAGCACCTCAATTTTTCCTTCCTTACCAAAGAAAATTGTACTTATTACTACTTGTATTTTACCACATATAACCATAATATTAAACATGTAGAGTAGATTAGAGGAAAGTTTCTTTAATCCCATTTCATTAAGAATATTCATTACCTCTTTCAAACCCAGTATTTCTACTACGCTTGGTGGTTGGCTACAAGGCTTCTTGGCAATTACCTCGACTGGACTTTCACCAGTAAGCATAGCCCAGCTTTGCTAGACGCACAAAAATAAAAAAAGCAGAGAATACTCTCTGCTTATAATCATTTATTTTTTATAAATTAAATCCGAAATACCGCCACTCTAATTTTGACACCTATCCTCTCGATAGGTGGGTACCCTCATAAATACTTCCACGAACTGGCCCTAAAAGGTCTTATAGCTCATTTTCACATTTAAATATTGAATTCCCTTTTGCAAACTGTAGGTTCAAAATAAGAGCTCACAAATATCTCAGAAATATAATTCTTATACATTTTCTCTTCGACATCATTATACAAAATTTAATACAAAAATGCAATAGCTTTAACAAATTTTTTAAAGCTACATTTCATAAAACTCACTTTTATTACTTACAATGACTTCAATAAATCGCTCTGCTAAAATTGGATCAAATTGAGTTCCACTGCATTTCTTCAATTCCTCTATGGCCTCATCGTAACTTTTTTTTGTATTATATGGTCTATTAGATGTCATAGCATCAAAGCTATCAACTACTGTTAGTACTCTAGCCAAATACGGTATATCTTCACCACTTAACCCCTTTGGATAACCAGTACCATCATATCTTTCATGGTGATGTAAAATCAAAGGAATAGTATCTTTTAAAGATTCTACTGGTTTTATAATGTCTACACCCTTTTGTGGATGCTGTTTTAACATTTCCCATTCTGCCTTTGTAAGAGGCATTCTTTTATTTATTACTTCTTCTGGTATATTTATTTTTCCTATGTCATGCATATATGCACCATATATTAATATTTTCTTTTCCTTTTCTGATAAATTCAAACTTTCTGCCATGAGTTTACAATAAACAACCACTCTCTCTACATGTCCATATGTATATCTATCCTTAGCATTAATTATACTAATTAATGTTTTTATAGATGTTATTAAATCAATATGTTCTTCTTCTATATCCCTTTTTAATTCTTCTAAAACTGAGTAATAGCTTTCAACTCTATTCTTATGAAAAAACTTCGCCCTATATAAAGCATCATCCACACTTTTTAAAAGTTCTAAATCATTTTTTGCTTTATCTGGGAAACTAGATACCCCTATGGAAACTGTTAAATTTCCATTAGGCTGATTCTCTTCTCCTTGAAACTTATAATTTTCCACAGCTAACCTTATTTTTTCTGCTACTTGCATTGCTACTTCTTCAACAGTTTTAGGCATTATCACCGCAAACTCTTCTCCACCATATCTTGCAACCACATCTTTTTCCCTTACATTATCCCTTAGAATACTTCCTATTTTTTCTAATACTTTATCACCATTTTGATGTCCATATAAATCATTATAATACTTAAAATAATCTATATCCAAAAATATTATCGATAAATTTTCTTCGAGCTCTTTAGCTTCATTTATTTTTTCCTTTAATACCTCTTGAAAATATCTATGATTGTACACTCCTGTCAATCCATCAAGATTAACCATTTCAGATAACTTTGCACTATGCTCTTCTTCTATTTTCACATAGTATCCCAAAGAAATACTTGTTAAAATAAACACTCCCGATAATATTAAGTCATTTTCAAAAAATGTGTTCACTTCTACATTTTTAACACTTATTAAATCTAAGGCTAAAATAAAAATTGATGACACTACTGATATAAAAAGTCCTGAATTCATTCCTAATTGGATATTAGAGGTTATAATTATAAGCATAAATATAAATTTATATGGACTTAAATAACCTCCTGATTGAATAATCAAGTATGCAAAAAAAATTAAAAAAAATACATTCTCCACATGTTGAATAATATTTTTTTGATATTTATATTTCCCTGATGTGAAAACAATCCACAATGTATATATTAATAATAATACAAAAATTGATACAGCTATTAAAAATATTTCACGCCAATTATATGTTATATATAGATATTTACTTTTTCCCTTTAAACATTTTTGTAAAATTATTATTCCAGAAAGAAGCAATAGTATTAATTTTACTATTGCAACTAATTCATTTAACTTTTTAGTTTTATTCTCTTTAACTTTATTCATAAAAGTCACTCTTTCAGATTTAATTTATAAATTTAATAAATTTAAAGGTGGTATTAACCACCTTTAAATTTCTACTCTTCTCTTAAGCATTTAGGTTCTTCTGGTTGGTATAAGAAGAAGTAACATGCATAAGCAGATGTAGTTAATGCTATAGATGTAAATAAAACTGCTCCTAAACCCAATATACCCTTAATTATTCTTTTTTTCATTTAACACACCTCCAAATAAAAATTTTATTTTATTAAAAATTATATCTGTAAAATTAATAAATGCTTGTCCAAATTGTGTAAGACTTCCAACTTGCCATAACACTCCTGCACTTACACACATGCTAAATTCTAATAAAACTTGATTATTATTTATATAATAAAAAAATATTAAACAAGTGCTAATTAAAAATAAAACACACCATATTTTAATAGATTTTTTTCTTAAAATATTTCTCTTTTCTTTACTTTTTATAGGCTTGGCCTTGCTGTCTACTGGTGCTAACTTACTTATTAAGTAATAAGCTATTAAAAAAATTAGTATCTCAAATATTATAAGTAAATTTAAACTTATGCCATTTGAAAATCTATTAATAAGCCATGCAATAACACCTGATACAAACGCTCCTGTTATGGCACATCGGCTAGGAGTACTAGAATGAACTCCTCCAGAGGTCCTTCTCAAAAAACTTCCACTAAATGAAAATATAAGTGCTTCTTTTAACACATTTAAAACCAAACCTACTATTATTATGCACAAAATTGAATATGCTGTTTGAATACAAGCAAATATACCATATGCTATTACTTCTTCCTTGTCCTTATCGAAACTCAAATTAGAAGATATATATTCTGACAAATTATTACATATTTTTTCAATCACTCCTGTAAATTTCCCTCCTTATTAAACATCTTTTTTAAAATAAGAACTGCAATTAAAAATATTAATAATGATGGAAGGGACAACATAACACATTTAATTGTGCATTTAGACACTTGTGAAAATGGTGTATTAAAAAACTTCTGTACAATCCACAAATTTATACCTTCACATAAAAACATTATTATTGCACCAATTAATGAACCTGACATAGCCCTTATGGCATTAATTTTATTTATGTAAACTGCCACAATAATATTAAATATAGTTAATATTATTGTATGTACTCCAAAATGTATTGGAAGAATTCTAATACAATATATCATTATACTCATAATACATGTAGATAAAATAATCTTTTTCCTATCTATTCTTTTATTATCCAAAACATAAAATAGTACGAATAGTAAGTAAATCTCAGGTATTCCCCTAAACATCATCACAAGTAGCGAAACCTTTAGCATAAAATCATCCTTTGTATAAATATTTATTTTTTATATTTCCTAAATACAACCTAATTATACCACTTTTATCACTAATATGAAATACAATATATGATAAAATCCAATTATATTTATTATATATTACCATAAATGATATAAAATAGCATAATAACTATATAATTGTATAACTCAAACATTAATATAAAGTTTTATTATGAATTTTAAAACCAGGAATATAATCTCCTGGTTTTAAATTATTTTATCTTAACTTCTCCCTGTTCTAATATAACTTTTATGGTATCTCCTTTTTTAAACCGATTTTGCAAATACTCCTCTACTATTTCATCTTCAATATACTTTTGTATTGCTCTTCTTAAAGGCCTTGCTCCATATTTAGGATCATAACCCTTTTGCAATATAAATTCTTTAACATCCTTTGATACATGAACATTTACCCCTTTTTCTTCCATTTCTCCAATTACTTCTTTCAACATCAAATCTAAAATTTCATACAATTCATCCTTGGTTAAACTAGAGAATATTATTATTTCATCCACCCTATTTAAAAACTCTGGTTTAAAAGTTTCTTTTAAAGCATCCCTTACCTTATTTTCTACCACTTGATAACTTTCGTTTGCAAAACCTATACCTGATGACTTAAAATTAGTCCCTGCATTAGAAGTCATTATTATTACTGTATTTTCAAAATTTATCGTTCGTCCTTGGCTATCTGTAAGTCTTCCATCCTCTAGAATTTGAAGTAGCATATTAAAAACATCTGGATGTGCTTTTTCAATTTCATCTAGTAGTATCACTGAGTATGGTTTTCTTCTAACTTTTTCCGTTAACTGTCCTCCTTCATCATAACCTACATATCCTGGAGGAGCACCTATTAATTTAGATGCTGTATGCTTCTCCATATATTCTGACATATCTATTCTTATAAGCGAATCCTCACTGCCAAACAATTCATCCGCAAGAGTCTTTACAAGTTGAGTCTTTCCTACCCCTGTAGGTCCTACAAATATAAATGAAGAAGGTTTCTTCTTTTTACTAAAGCCTAATCTATTTCTTCTTATGGCTTTAGCTAAAGCAGCCACAGCTTTTTCCTGACCAACTATTCTTTTATGAAGGGTCATCTCTAAATTTAATAATTTATCTCCTTCTTCCTCAGTTACCTTCATAACAGGTATCTTAGTCCAAGATTCTATTATAAACGCCACATCTTCTAATGTTAATTCTATATGACTACATTCCTTTTCCATACAATTTATTTTTTCCTTTACTTTACATAACTTAACTTTATAATCTGCTGCCTTTTCATAATCATTTTTATCCGCAGCTTCTTCCATAATTTTTTCTAACTCATATTCTTCATCTTTTAATGCTTTAATCTCTACTAATCCTTTATTCTTTAGGTTGGCTCTAGAACTAGCTTCATCAATAACATCAATAGCCTTATCTGGCAAAAATCTATCATTAATATAGCGCTGCGCTAAATTTGTAGCTGCTTCTATAACTTCACCAGATATTTTAACCTTATGGTAATCCTCATAATAATGTTTTATACCTTTTATTATTTCTATAGTATCTTTAACTGAAGGCTCCTCCACTAATACTGGTTGAAATCTTCTCTCCAAAGCAGAATCCTTTTCTATGTTTTTTCTGTACTCCTCTAACGTTGTAGCTCCAAGTACTTGAATTTCACCTCTAGCCAATGCTGGCTTTAAAATATTAGCAGCATTTATAGCTCCACCTTGAGCTTCACCTGCGCCTATTATATTGTGTATTTCATCTATTACTAAAATAATATTTCCATTTTCTTTAGCTTCCTCTATAATAGATTTCATTCTAGCTTCAAATTGACCTCTAAATTGAGTTCCTGCAACCACCGAAGTCAAATCCAATAAATATACTTCTGCATTAAAAAGTTTCTCTGGTATTTCTTTTTCCACAATTCTAACTGCTAATCCCTCCGCTATAGCAGTTTTTCCAACCCCAGGCTCTCCTATAAGTACCGGGTTATTCTTAGTTCTTCTATTTAATATCTGAACCACTCTATCTATTTCCCTATTTCTTCCTATAACCTTATCTACGCCGCCTTCTTTGGCTTTTCTAGTTAAATTTATTCCATAGTTTTCTAAATTCTTTCTCTTTTTCCTAACCCTTTTATTTTTAATTTTAGTTTCTCCTGCTGCGGGAGCTCCTTCCATTTTACCTTCTTCATTATCCAAAGGCTTTTTAACAGCACTAGCATTAGAAAATATACTATTAAAAAAACTTGAAAGTGATTTTTCATCTCCTTCATCTCCTCCATCTCCTAATGCGCCTGATTCTTGCAATTCTTTTACTCCTTCCATTGCCTCTTCTATATTCACGTTTTCTAACATATTATTCATTTGCTGCGAGATATTTTCAAATTCTTCTGGACTCATACCTGTTTCATTCAGTATTTGATCCATCATTGGATACCCCATTTTTTTTGCACACTGTAGACACAAACCTATAATTTCCTGTTTTCCATTTTCTAGTTTTGCAGTATATATAGTTGCTATATTTTTATGACAAATAGAACACATTTGCATATAATCATCTCCAATTATCAGTATATTAGAATTGTATATATCAATATATCAAATACTATCTTTATAATAAAATTTCTTTTCGTGATTTAGTAACCATTCTTTCCTCCATAAGCCTCCCCCATAACCTACTAATTTATTATTAACACCAATAACTCTATGACATGGTATTATAATAGTTATAGGGTTTTTATTATTTGCATTTCCTACTGCCCTAAAAGCTTTACTACTTCCAACAGCTTCTGCTATATATTTATATGATACTGTAGTTCCGAAAGGTATCTTAATGAGCTCTTTCCAAACTTTATTTTGAAAAGAAGTACCTTTTAATATAATATCTAATTGAAAATCTTTTCTACTCCCATTAAAATACTCTTCCAGTTGATTTCTACACTGAACTATCACAGGATATATTTTCTTATTATATCCTTCACAAATATAATTATTATTTTCTATCTGTTTTTCTACAAATTGTACGGATGTAATACCTTTTGCCACTCCTTTTATCTCTATGGTACCAATAGGAGAGTTATAATAGCATCCAGTAATTTCTTCCATAATTAAAATCCTCCATAAAGTAAATTATATTTTGATACTTTTACCTTATTTAATAGCAATTTAAATAAAAAATATATTAATACACATTTACCATAATTCTATCACAGTCTTTACCATATGAAAATATTAGTAGATAATTTAATATTTTTGTTACTTATTTCTTAAAATAAAAAATACCAAATAAATGGTAATTATATTAAATATACTTATCACCTATTCGGTATTTATTTTAATGTGCCTTATATTGAATTTTAAAACTCTACCATATTAAGCCTCTGTCACACGTCCTATTCTGCCATTACCATATGCTTCTTTAAGCTTCCTTCTCTCTGCAATTTTTCTTTCTTCCATTATGTCTTCATCTATATATATTCTAGCCTTTCTCATATAATATATTCCTGTAACCGCTGATATCATATCAGATAAAGGATACGCTATCCAGGTACCTAACATTCCAAAATATTTTGTAGTAATCACAACTACCGGAATAAATATTAAAAGCTGTCTATATATAGATAGAAGTAAAGAGATCTTTGCCTCTCCAATAGCTTGATAATAATATATGGCTACAAAATAACTTCCTATACATGGGAAAATAGATATTACTATCCTAAATGCCTTTATAGCCTCCGTTAATATATCCTGTTCTCTAACAAAACTTCCTATTATAGGTGCTGCAAATACCATCATTACTGCCCAAATAACTATTGAAGTTACCCAAGTGGCGATTTTAGACTTTTTAGCTACTTCCTTAACCCTTTTGTAATTTCTAGCTCCATAGTTAAAAGCTGCTATAGGCTGCATAGCAGAGCTTATACCTATTATTGTAATATACATAAACATAGATACCTTTGATATAACTCCAACTATGACTATAGCAATATCTCCATAGGGAACCAGCATATTATTTAAAACTACTGCAACCACTGCATCTGATATCTCAACTATAAATGTAGAAAAACCTACAGCAATTATAGTAGAACTTATTTTCCTATCCATATTAAAACTTAAAGATAAATTTAGTTTACCTTTCACCCTTAAGAAATGATATAGTGCAAATACACTAGAAATAATTTGAGATGTCACAGTAGCAATTGCCGCTCCTGTAACCCCTAAAGGAAAGATTATTACAAGTAAAAAGTCTATTATTACATTACATATAGCTCCTATAGATGTAGCTACTAAATTGATTCTAGCATTTCCCAAAGCAGTTAAAATATAACCTATAATCAACGTAAATCCCTGAAATATTCCCCCTATTACAACTATTCTTATATAGTCATTTGCAAAGGGATATATATTGTCAGTTGCACCTAAACCTTTTATAATAGGATTCTTAAAAACATATATACCTATTATAAGTGTAGACATAATTAAAACCATAATGCTTAAAGAATTTATTATTACTTTTGAAATTTTTTTATAGTTACCTTCTCCTAAGCTCCTAGCTACTATGGTTGAAGCTCCTACAGCTATTAAAAGTCCCAAAGATGACATTAATCTTTGTATAGGAAAGGCTATGGTTAATGCACCTATGGCCGTAGCTCCTATGGCTCTACCTACAAATATGGTGTCCACCATATTATAAAGCTCTGCAACGAACAAGGATATTATGGCTGGAATGGCAAATTTGATTAATACTCTACTCACTTTTCCCGTGGCAAAATCTATATTGCCCTGAGTAACCTTTTGAGTGTTTACTGCCATATTTTTCACCTTTCTTTCCTGTTTTCGTATTTAATTTTTTCTCTGAAGCTTTATAGTTTCACGACCTTTCTATAATTATTTGGGAAAATTCTCCCTAAAAGTATCTCTTAAATCTAATCATTTTAAAATTTAAGTACTTTTTTGCTATTGCTATTTTTTAAACTCTTATATTAACATTATAATTTAAAATAATAATCATTACATTCACTTATATGCTTATAATTAAGTATAAACTTGCTTACTTCTGAAAATGTTATTTTGCGGAAATAAACAAAAAAACACCTTAACCAAGGTGCTTTTTGTACTTTTTTAAAATTAATTATACATTGAGTATGTCATCTAAAGTTTCATTATCTGGATTAAATTCAATAAACCTCCTTGAAGATTGTGTAAAACCTACAGGTAAAAATATTAGTAAAGCTATTAAAAAACATGAAGAAATAAGTATTTTTATAGGAATAAACTCTGCCAATATTCCTCCTACAGCAAATGCTATTGGAGTTAATCCACCTGAAATTGTAGCTATTAAAGAAAATACTTTTCCCCTATACTCCTGTGGCACTGTTAACTGAACAGTGGAACTAAATAATACATTAAATATTGCATTTAAAAATCCACCTATTCCTAATATAATTGCCATTATTGGGAATATACTAATCAAAGGAAATATCATCCAAAATATTATTGAAAGTACAAAAGATCCTGTAAATATCATAAACTTCTTTTTTTGTGGAATATTTATAACAGACACGCATAACATACCTAAAAACATGCCCAAGGACATAACTCCAGATGCAATACCATATTTAGCAGGACCAAGGCTTGCATTCATATTAAAAAAAGGTATTAAGAGCATAATTCCTATTCCACCAAAGAAATTCATAGCAGCTGCCATTATAAGAAAATTTCTCAAGCCTTTAAATTTCCAAACAAACCTAAATCCATCTTTCATATCATTAAAAAATGTACTTTTTTCTTTATTTGTTTCCCTATGCATTTCAGGAATTTTAATAAATATTTCAGTAAAAGCTGAAAATAAATATGAAATACCATTTATTAAAAACATAATAGGTGCTCCTAATATTTTAAATATAAATCCACCTGCTGAATTACCCACTATATTAGTGCCTGTATATATCATATTGTACACTGAATTTGCTTTTACTAATTTAGATTTAGGTGTTATATCTGGAAGTGTGGAGCTGACTGCTGGATTAAAAAATGCCGCACATAGATTCATTATTATTCCCGCCACAAAAACCATCCATATTTTTATAAAGCCTAAGCATGCTGCCACACCAATAAATGTAATACATACACCTCTTATTAAATCCCCAACAACTATTACTTTTTTTCTATCCCACCTATCTACAAATACACCTGCAAAAGGAGATAATATGACTCTAGGCAAAGTTGATACTGCCATAAGTGTTCCCATTAATGCTGTAGAGCCCGTTACCGCTAATATCCAAAAACCAAGAGCTATTTCATAAACCACATCCCCAAGAGCAGAAATTAACTGGCCCTGCCATAGTAAAAAGAAATTCTTATTCCAAAGTTTTTCTTTTGCTATTACCATATTTTCTTTAATTGGTGTATCACTCATTTTTTGCCCCCTTATCAATACTTGAATTTACTAACACATACAAGTATTATTTCTTTTCTTCTATTGCTTTTTTTTACATTTTTAGTCCCATATATTTTATATGGAATATCTTAGATCATACAATAATATTATAATTCACCAATATTCTATATGCAATATACTATTCTAAAATAAGTAAAGCACCCTAATTGATATGCCCCCTGTCTACTTGACAGGGGGCATATCACATATCAATAAAGGTGCTTTTGTACTTTTTTTAATACTATAAGAGTAGCTCCATATCCATGTATTTTAGATACAATATTATAAACCATACTCCTTTTAGCAAATCCAAAAGAAATTTTAGGAAATGAAGTATTTTTCAAAAGTTCTACTTCCTCCTCTTTTAATCTTTTAGGTTTACCCATATTAATCCAATAATTATAAGTAGAACCTTGTTTTTCATTTATTTCATATTTAATTATATTATAATCATAGGATAAATTAACTATGTTTAAAGAAAACTTTCTTTCCGCAGTCTTCTTTATCCCTCTCTTTTTTAACATATTTTCAAACATTATTAATTGGGTTATTTCATCACCATAACTACATAACAATATTTGAATATCATCTCCTTGTTTAGTAACTATATACCCATCTCCCTTATCTATTAACGTATCCCCTAGTTTAGATAAGAAATAATAAGCATAATAAGATGGCTTTTTCATTCCATGTTGATTTACTAAACCATAATCCCCAAGAAATAATTCATTAGTAATATGCTCTCCAGAAACCATACAATCAAAAGCTTTGAAATATAAATTATTACCCTCTACAGAGTTTTCTATTATATATGGTATCATGTAGCAAGTATCATATATTAGATCTCTATTAAGTTTTGGTACATAATATTCTTCAATATTTAAGTATCCATTAAGTGCTTCTTCTACCACTTTACTATTTTCTTTAGATAATTCCTGAGAAATGTTAACTTTCCATTTTAATAATTCATAATCTCCATATTCTTCTCTGAAATAACTCACAAAGCTTTCCAATATAATTTTTAACTTATCTATTCTTATCTTATTATCTATAACTATGAAGGGTCTTAATTTTATAGATAGTAGAAAGTTTATAACTTCTTTTACTTCATTCCAGTTGAAAAAATCCTCATTGCATATTCCAACACCCATATGATCTGAAAAAACATCGTATATTATAGCATAACTAAATTCTATATTCTTTTGCAGTTCAGCTACAAAACTTCTCCCCGATTCCTTTAATAATTCTTTAGCTTCCCCTATACTAATAGTCTCTCTAAAATTATGTTGAAATTCTTCCTTTTCAGCTAAAGGATTTATACCTATCTTTACTATTTTATTTTCGTAATTATATCTATCATAATCTTCTAAGTAAACAGAAACATATTCTAAACTTTCCTTTATATCTAATACATTAGTCATTTTTAAATCTTCAAGTTTTTCATCATCTACTTTATATTTCTTTCTATATTGAAGTGGCGTACAATTATAGTGCTTCTTAAAATGCTTATTAAAATATCTAATATGAGAAAAACCTAATTCCTCAGAAATCTCCGATACTGTCATATCCGTATCTAGTAGCAATTTTATAGATTCTTCTACTCTCGTTAAATTTAAAAAATCCTTAAAACTATATCCTACAGTATTTTTTATTTCATGGGATAAATAGTCTGAACTTAAAAACTCTTTTTTTGCTATTTCTTGAAGACTTATTTTGTCTTTATAATTACTATATATATATCTAACAATTCTATCATATCTCTTAAACTGTTCATCATTATCTTTTAAGGTTTCTCTTTCATACATAAGTTGATGAAAATTATTTATAAGATGATATAATAGTTCTACTAAATTTTCTTCTATATTATCTTCATATTTATCTACCTTTTGAATAGCCTCACAAACCAATATAGATAAATATCTTCTAAGTATATAGTATTTTTCTTCTTCCTGTGCTCCTTCTTCTGATGAATTTGTATAAAAAAATATATTTCTTATATCATTAAAGTACTTTTCAAAAAAATTAGGATCCAAATGAAACAAAAGTACTTTATTTTCTTCTTGTATAGCTTTTATACTGTGAGCTTCATCACAATTTATTATCTCAATTTCTCCTTCTTCAACTTCATATTTCTCAGTTTCAATCGTTACGCTTATGCTACCCTTAAGTACAAATAATATTTCTATGCTATCGTGCCAATGTATAGGATATTGTATTATATTTATCATGGAAATTGCTATTGGTAACTCAGTCATATAATTTACATATTCACGCCTCATACTTACTCATGTTTACCTCCTCTTACTTTTACATATACATTTTTATTATACTACAAAATTCATCAATCTCTAATTTGCATATTATAATTAAGTAACCATAATAATTATTCTACATATTATATATTGTATCAATTTAATAGGAGATTAAATACATTATGGAAATTTACAAAAATGAAAATATAGATCCTATGGATTTCAATGATATGGATCTATATGAGAATTATTTTGATGACTCAGATTTCGATGACTTGGATTTGGATGAACTTGACTATTCCTATATGAATTCTAATGATTATTATCCTATAGGCATCTCCTGTGAATTTTGTCCTTTTGCTCAAATGCACGGAATGCGCCAATTACCAGGAGGACAAAGACAAATGAATATGCCACCTTTCCCTGGTATGTCTAATACCCCAAATATGCAAGGACCTCCAACTGCACCTCCACCAAGTTTCACTCCTAACAAATCTACAGCAAAGTCTGGAGGAATAAGTACAAAAGCTGTTGACACTGGTTCCATAAGACCTTGTCTATACAGGTTTACCTATATATGGCAAAGCAATGGAAGATCCTATTGGACTTACTTAACCTATGTAGGTAAAAAATCCATAAGTGGATGGCGATGGATGAGATTTAGATGGGTTTATTTCGGTCTTGATTTAAGAAAAATAGATTCCTTCTACTGTGTATAGTGATATATATTTTTTTAATAAGTATAGAGTAAAAGAGGTTTTTAATATGTATTCTTATTATTGCCCATATTTTAATGAAGAAAATTACAATTATGATTTCTGTAATTATAATTTTCTAGAAAATTATTTTAGAAAAGACTCAAACCCTCCTCTAAAAAATACTGCTTATGCACAATTAACACCTAGTCCACTTGCACCTGATATAAGAGGAGTAGTGTATTTTATGGATGTCCCCGGTGGTACTCAAGTTTGCATTAAGGTTACAGGGCTTCCTGAATATAAGCCTGCTTCTGGAAATAATCCTCCTATAGGCCCTCATGGATTCCATATATACCAATTTGGAAATTGCGCCATAGGCGATGCTAATTCTCCTTTTAAAGGAGCTGGTGAACATTGGAACCCTACAAATCAGCCACATGGAAACCACGCTGGTGATTTTCCTGTACTATTTTCAAATAACGGTTATGCAGCTATGTGCTTCTTTACAAATAAATTTAAAGTTAAAGACGTCATAGGTAAATCCGTAATTATACACGAAAGTCCTGATGACTACAGGAGCCAGCCTTCTGGAAATGCTGGCAGAAGATTAGCCTGTGGGGTTATTATATAATCTTTGCCACAAATCCAATTATTTTTGCAGCGGGTACTAGAAGAACTTGTGCTACTAAAGTTCCTACTATTAACCCTGCTACTATAAAGGTTATACATCTATTAAACTGTACCTCGCTGCACTCTCCTCTTATAACATCATCTGTTAACATAGATACGAAGGGATCTACAAATATAAACATCAATATAGTAGATACACCATTAATAACTGAGGATAGTGTACTACAAGTAGTTCTTAATTCTGGGTTTAAACAACCAGCATATAATGAAGATAACACTCCAACTGTAGAAATTGAGAAGGCTATAGTGCTTAAAACTACAACTTTTTTAGGTATTCTTTTAAAACTTTTTAATTGAGCTATGTTGCTTCTAGTTGGCTTAGTAATACTTCTTTTAAACTGTTCAACTCCTGATTTTGAAAATCCATGTATTAATAACTTAGGTATAGAACGATGTACACTAAAAGCCTCCACTGCTTTAGAAAATACTTTTATAAATGTAGGCATCAAAAGAGCTCCTGTTATAGTAGCTAATGTGGTGGAAAACAATATCCATCTAAACATATATAACAATTCTTTAGAATTACCAATCTTTATACTATTCTCTATATTTTTAGCCAATAGTGGTGCTTGTATAGTATTTGCAGTCCTTGATATCAAAGCAAACACATTGAACACTGCAAAAGATATAGCTATTCTTCCTGTCCTCACTCCAACTATTCTCACTGAATATGCTAATGTAGATATAACGTATATTATAAAAGTTAGTAAAAGTACAACAATTATTTGTGTTGACATTTTTCCCTCCAATAAAAAACATAAATTTTTAAATATGTTTAGTCAAGTTAAAATCATAATATTAATTATATCATATATTTTAATTTTAAATTTAAAATTAAAGATGATTGTTTATAATGCTCATATAATCATTCATACTAAATTAAATTTTACTTACAAAAATTAAGGTATATAAGTAATATTTTTAGTATTTTTGTGCAAAATATATGTAAATAATGATTTAAACAAGGAGTGATTGAACATGAGTGAAAATAGACCTGAAAAAGAACAATCGGGTATTGTTAATTACTTAATTAGATTAGTAGTAACTGCTGTAGTAGTTAGTATAACAGCCTTTTTAACACCTGGTTTTACTATTGACGGATTATGGCCATTATTATTAGCCGCAGTAGTAATAAGCGTATTAGATTATTTAGTAGAAAGATTTATGAAAGTAGATGCATCACCTTTTGGAAAAGGCATAAAAGGTTTCTTAATTGCAGCATTAATACTTTACTTAACACAATTTATAGTACCTACTATGCGAGTTACTATATTAGGTGCACTAATAGCAGCAGTTATCATTGGAATAGTTGATGCTATAATACCTGGTAGGGTTATGTAATTTTAATTATTAAAAATTTTAAAATGTATTATTACTTAGAATTAAACAATATTCTTAATAAAGGGTGCTCCAAATATTTTGTTGCATCCTTTATTTTTATGAGTGAAATCCATGGTTTTTTATGATATAATGTCGAATTGAGTATGAAAATCTAAGTAAAGGATGGAATGAACGTGATTAATATAACCAATGTTAGCTTAAGATATGGTGAGAGAAAACTTTTTGAAGATGTAAACTTAAAATTCACTCCTGGCAATTGTTATGGAGTTATAGGTGCTAATGGAGCTGGTAAAAGTACTTTTCTAAAAATTTTATCTGGAGAAATAGAACCTAATACAGGCGATGTTTCTGTGGCTCATGGAACTAGAATGTCTGTTTTAAAACAAGATCATTATGAATATGACCAGTATGAAGTTTTAGAAACAGTCATTATGGGAAACAAAAGACTATATGACATTATAAAAGAAAAAGAAGTTCTTTATGCAAAACCTGATTTTAACGACGAAGATGGTATTAAAGCCTCTGAACTTGAATGCGAATTTGCAGAATTAAATGGATGGGAAGCTGAATCTGAAGCCTCTTCTCTTCTTCAAGGATTAGGTATAGAAACTGATTTACACTATAAAAAAGTGGAGGAATTATCCGGTAGTGAAAAGGTTAAAGTACTACTAGCTCAAGCCTTATTTGGCAATCCTGGAATATTAGTTTTGGACGAGCCTACAAACCATTTAGATATAAAATCTATCAACTGGTTAGAAGAATTTTTAATTGCATTTGAAGGAACTGTAATTGTAGTATCTCATGACAGACACTTTTTAAATAAAGTTTGTACCCATATGGCTGATGTAGACTTCGGTAAAATTAAATTATATGTTGGAAACTATGATTTTTGGTATGAATCTAGTCAATTAGCTCTTCAAATGGCTAAAGACCAAAACAAAAAGAAAGAAGAAAAAATTAAAGAGCTTCAAGACTTTATTGCTCGTTTCAGTGCTAATGCTTCTAAATCTAAGCAAGCTACTTCTCGTAAGAAGCTATTAGATAAAATTAACTTAGATGATATTGAGCCATCTACCAGAAGATATCCTTATGTTGGATTTAAACCAGAAAGAGAAGTAGGTAACGACATACTTGTAGTAGATGGACTAACTAAAACTATCGATGGCATCAAAGTACTTGATAATATATCTTTTATAGTTTCTAAAGGAGATAAAATTGCCTTTGTAGGAGAAAACGAAATAGCCAACACTACATTATTTAAAATATTAACAGGTGAAATAGAACCCGATAGCGGCTCCTATAAATGGGGAATCACTATTACAACTTCATATTTTCCTAAAGACAACTCAGAATTTTTTAATGGTGTAGACATATCCCTTGTAGATTGGCTCCGTCAATTTTCAGAGGAAAAATCTGAAAGCTATTTAAGAGGCTTTCTAGGTAAAATGCTATTCTCCGGTGAGGAAGCCTTAAAAAAGGCAAATGTACTTTCTGGAGGAGAAAAAGTTAGATGTATGCTTTCTAAAATGATGTTAAGCACTGCAAATGTACTTCTTTTAGATCAACCTACTAACCACCTAGACCTAGAATCCATTACCGCCTTAAATAATGGTTTAAGAGATTATAAGAGCAATATTTTGTTTACATCTCATGACCATCAATTTATTCAAACCATTGCGAATAGAATTATAGAAATTAAACCTACTGGTATAGTAGATAAAAAAATGACTTATGATGAATATCTAGAAACTATGGATCTATAAAAATTATTTAGTATAGTGCTAGCTCTAAAACTCATTCTTAATTCAATAGTAAGCTTTAGAGCTACTATACTTAAATACATCACCATATTTTTTATCTTTTTTTAGATTTCGACACTTCAATCTTTACTTTTCTTCCACAAAGCCTTTTACCTGAACAATAATTTATTATATAATTAGAAGCTTTTTCCGTTACGTCTACAAAAGAAAACTTCTGTAGTATATCTATATCGCCAATATCTTCTTTATCTACCTTAGCAGTATCGCATAAAAATTGAACTAAACCCTTTGCACTTAGCTTATCCATGCGGCCAACGGTTAAAAATAATCTTACATTATAAGAACTGCCTCCCAGATTATTTTCTGTATAATCATAACTTATTTCTTTATCATATATGTTTTTCATCAGTGCAGCTGCTACATCCACTAAACTAAATTCATCATCCATTTCCTTAGCTAAAGGAATAAACTTTTTATAATCCTCCCGCTCCAATGTTTCTTTTATTTTAACACGCATATTTTCATACTTAGCATAAAATATATCATCTATAGTTGGAATTTCTTTTCTTTTTATTTTACTTTTTGTGGCCTTTTCAATTTGTTTTAAAAGACTGTATTCCCTGGAAGTAACAAGAGTGTACGCTGTACCTTCCCTATTAGCTCTGCCCGTTCTTCCAATTCTATGTACATAAGACTCTACGTCCTGGGGCAAATCATAATTTATAACATGAGATATATTTTCAATATCAATCCCCCTAGCTGCTACATCTGTTGCTACTAAAAATTCAAGATTTCCATCCTTGAATTTTCTTAAGGTATTCATCCTTTGATTCTGCTTCATATCTCCATGCATTCCCTCTACGTTATAACCTCTAGCTTGCATAGACTCTACTAATTGATCTACTCCCTTTTTAGTTCTGCAAAAAATAATTGCAGTGGAAGGGGCATCTACATCTAGTATTCTGCAAAATGATTCAAATCTTTCCTTTTGCTTAATTTCATAATAATATTGACTTACAGTAGATACGGTCATAGCACTTTTTATTATAGATATCTGCTTTGTTTCCGGTTTCATATATTTTTTACTAAGTTTTTTTATTTCATTTGGCATAGTAGCAGAAAATAATAATGTTTGTCTTTCACTACTACATTTATTTATTATCTCTTCTATATCTTCAATAAATCCCATATTAAGCATTTCATCTGCTTCATCAAGTACTAGAAATTTAATAGAACCTAAATCCATTACCTTCCTTCTTATAAGATCCAAAACTCTTCCTGGGGTACCTACAACAATATCTATTCCATTTTTTAAAGTTTTAATCTGTCTTTCTATAGGTTGCCCTCCATATACAGGCAGAAGTTTAATTTTAGTATGCTTTGCTATACGTGATATCTCATCATTTACTTGAATAGCCAATTCTCTTGTAGGTGCTAAAATAAGACTATATATTTTGCCAGTACTTTTTTCAAAATTATTTAAAATTGGAGCTCCAAAAGCAAAAGTTTTTCCAGTACCTGTTTGAGCCTGACCTATAACATCAAATCCTTTCAAAAGAACGGGTATAACTTCTTGTTGAATCTTAGATGGTTCTTCAAATCCCATATCATCTATAGCCATTAGAATATTATTATTAAAACCTAAATCTTCAAATTTTAAATTTTCCATATCTTCTCCTCTTTCTTTTGATAAAAATAATTTTCACCAAAATAATTTATATTATCTATTATTTCTAAACTAGCAAGAATTTATAACTTGAAAAATAATTTTTAAAAAACATTGCCTATATATTCATAATTTTTCAATAACAAAAATATATAGTAGTAATACATTGATGTTTAGGAGGAATATATTTTGAGTAAAATTGATTATGAAATGCATAAAAGAGATAAATACTCTGATCCATCTCCATATCCTGAAGTAAAAGTACTTCGCCCTAATCTTTATTATGCTTCTATATTAATGGATGATTATGCAGGAATGGTTAGTGAATTTACTGCTATTAGTCAATATTTGTATCATTACTTCTTTTTTAAGGATATTAGTGATGAGCTAGGAGAACTTCTAGAAAATGTATCTATAACAGAAATGCTTCACATGGAGATATTAGCAAATGTTATAAAAAAACTAGGAGGTAACCCAGTAATTAGAGGTTCTTATAGTACTTGCGGGAACTTTTGGAATGGAAGTTTTATTTATTATGGAATAACTCTTTGTGAAAGATTAAAAGCTGACATAGATTCAGAATATAAAGCTATAGACGAATATCAAAAACATATATTTGCCATTGAGGACCCTTATATTAAAGCAATACTTAAAAGAATTATTCTAGACGAAAAAGTTCATATACGCCTTTTTAATGAGGCATTAAAAAAATTCTGTGGTATTATTTATAGACCCCTTAAGTAATGATATTTACACTAATATAAATTTAAAATAATCTATAAAAAAATTTTGCAAATATATATATGTACTAAAAGTCCCTAGTCCCCACTCCCTTATATCTACCCATTATTTAGTTGCTCAATTTTCTTAGTTATAAAATCACAATTGCTTTTTTGTTTAATTATAACTAAGAAAAGATGTACTCAATAATCAATTTACGAATGATTAATTAATAATAAAACTCCTTTAGAAGCTTTTAATAAAATATAAATTAAGTGCTAATCTATATTAAGGTGCTAGGGACTAGGTGAAAGACAAATAATAAAACAAAAATAAAAATGTTTAAAGAATAATGTGAAAATTTGCAAAAATAATTTCTTTAAATTATAATTTAGTTAATACATAAATTTAAATATTACTTATAAGCAAGTAACAAATTTAAATTTAGTGTTAATAATTTTTATATGTAATATGAAAATTTTTCATTCATAGCCACAACTTAAACAAAATAATAGGTGGATTGGAGGGATATTATGAGCAATATTGAAGCCATGAATTTAAGAAGATCCGTAAGAAGATATAAAAGCCAAGCCATATCTAGAGCTCACATGGATGCAATAAAATGGTTTGTAAATGAACTAACTCCCCTTAACCACATACCTTTTGACATTATATTTTTCGAAAATGGAGAAGTAATTACAAAAACATTCAAGGGAATTGCAAATATATACTCTAAAGTAATAGCACCTCATTATATTGCAATTACTTCTGAAGAAGCACCTGGTTATCTAGAAAATGTTGGATTTATAGGGGAACAATTGATATTTAAATTAACAGCTTTAGGCATTGGAAGCTGCTGGCTAGGTAGATCTATTGCTAGAAATGTATTTAATCAAATAGCTCCTATAAAAACTAATCAATCCTATATAATTTTAATATCTTTTGGATATGCTGAAGAAGATTTATCACCTATTTCTAAAAGAAATAGATTAAACATAAATCAGTTTGTACAGGGTAAAATAAAAGAAGATTTCCTTCCAATATTAAATGCCTTAAGAATAGCTCCTTCTGCTGTTAACTCACAACCTTGGAGAATAGTAGTAGAAAAAAATACTTTGCATGTATATATGAAAAATAAAAATTTTATCTCTGAAAAAATATTAGATAAATTAAACTTTATTGATATAGGAATTGGTCTCTGTCATATGATGACCGCTGCCGAAGAACTTGGATTTAACACTTGTTTAAAAAAGTACGAGCTTTTACCTATTAAAAATCTTAAATATATTACTAGCATAGAAATTTCTAACTAAAGCTACAAAATTTAAAATGTAATGAAAGAAGCTACCTATTTTTATGTAGGTAGCTTCTTTATTATATAAGGTACATGAAAATAAACTATTTTATATTTCTACTTCCTGGTTTTACATATGGTATTTTCTCTCTACATAAAGGGCAGGATTCCTTTTCGTAACTTTTAACTTCTATTCTTGTAGCACTATATATTTTATAAGGCATATTACTTTCTCCCCTATCAGCTATACAACAAATACCTACCACTTCTCCACCTAATTCTTCTAATAATCTTGCTGTTTCCATAGAAGATTTTCCTGTAGTTACTACATCTTCAGTTATTAATATCTTTTGCCCCTTCTGTATTTCAAATCCTCTTCTTAAATCCATCTTTCCATCTACTCTTTCAGTAAATATAGCAGGCTTTCCTGTTTGTCTTCCTATTTCATATGCTACTATAATTCCTCCCATGGCAGGACCTACAACTATATCAAACTCCACATCTTTTATTTTATCTGTAACTACTTTCAAAACTTTCTCTGCTTTATTTGGATATTGAAGTAATTTTGCACATTGCACGTATCTATTACTGTGTTTTCCGCTAGACAATAAAAAATGTCCTTCTAAAAGAGCATCACATTCCTTCAATATATCTATAACCATACTATTCATTATAATTCCTCCCAGTATTTATATTTTATAAAAAACTTTCAAAAGAGTTTTCTCATTAATTTTAAATTTGTAATTTAAAATTATAATTTATAACTACGAAAATTAAATTATAGCTAATAACACTTATTTTATAGAAATATAATTTATTTTATACACATTTTAATTTGTGATAAGGAGCTAATATGTTTTCTTTCCATAAATGCTTCTATACCATTAATTATATCTAAGCATGCATATGGATTTGAAAAATTTACTGTTCCTATTTGTACCGCTGAAGCCCCTGCCATTAAAAACTCCACTGCATCTTTCCAATTTTCTATTCCCCCCATCCCCACTACAGGCACATGAACATTTTCACAAACTTCATATACCATTCTCAAGGCTATGGGCTTTATGCAAGGACCTGAAAGTCCCGCAAATATATTCTCAAACACAGGTTTACCTGTATTTATATCTATGGCCATGGCTTTAAATGTGTTTACTAATGAAAGTGCATCTGCCCCTGCTTCCTCACATTTTAATGCCATATCTACTATATTCTCCGCATTAGGTGAAAGCTTTACCATAA
Source organism: Haloimpatiens massiliensis (assembly GCF_900184255.1). Classification (NCBI taxonomy): domain Bacteria; kingdom Bacillati; phylum Bacillota; class Clostridia; order Eubacteriales; family Clostridiaceae; genus Haloimpatiens; species Haloimpatiens massiliensis. The sequence continues at coordinate 1,262,473 of NZ_LT854640.1, forward strand.
GAGGTTTTTTGCATATTTTTTTTACTTCCTTAACCACATCATATGCAACTTTTGATTTTATTCCAAAAGCCATGCCCCCTTGTTTCACATTAGGACATGATATATTAAGTTCTATCATTTGAACATCTGTATTATTTAATTTTTCTACTCCCTTTAGGTAATCTTCTAAATTATTTCCACCTAGGTTAGCTATAATATTTGTGCCTAATTCCCTCATATTAGGGAGTTCTTTTTTTATAAAAGAATCTACTCCAGGATTTTGAAGTCCCACACTATTCATCATCCCAGCTCTAGTTTCATGTATTCTAACACCAGCATTGCCAGCTTTCTCATTTAAAGTTAATCCCTTTGAACATATACCACCTAACTTTTCTACAGGATATATCTTATTAAACTCTTGTCCAAAACCAAAGGTTCCTGAAGCTGCAATAACAGGATTTTTAAAAATCACATCACATATACTTAAAGAAGTATCTATATTACTCATATATCATCAAATCCTCTCACAGTTTTAAAATTCATCAAAATATTCTGTTTTAGGTGCATGAAAATAAATAACAAGTGAAAGATGCTGTATATTTTGTGTCAGACAAGGAAACAGGTTCCGCCGCTAGTAGAACTATCGGTGGGTTCTGCTGACGCAGTATGACGCAAAATAGACTAGCATACTGACTTGTTATTTATTTGAATGTGCCTTAATAGGATATTTAATTTTTTAATCTTTCTATTAAAATTACCTCACAGATTATTATAAATCCTAAAACATAATCTGCTCCCCTTTAAACACTGGGCCGTCATTACAAACCCTTTTATATCCATCCTCAGTTTCGCATGTACAACCAAGACACGCTCCAATGCCACAAGCCATTTTATTTTCCATGGATACATAAACCGGCACATTCTTATCTTTACACATTTTTACGACCTTTTCCATCATTACTTTTGGACCACAACAATATACAATTTCATACTTTTCAGGCTTAAAAATATCCGTAATATAAGAGTTATCCACAACTTTTAAATTACTTTTCTGTGCATAACTTTGTAATTTATTACCATTTATTTCTTTTTCCATGGATATGTATAAGTTATTAACATTTTTTTCCACATTATCCACAGCATATGACTCATTGTAGAATCCTGCATAAAAGTCTATACATGTTTTTTTTAGTCGTCTTGACAAGAATGCTAACGGAGCTATTCCGATTCCACCTGACACCATAGCTACTTTTTTGGCACTGTCTTTTAAATTAAAACTGTTACCTAAAGGTCCTAAAACTTGAATTTCATCACCTTGTTTAAGTTTACATAGAAGTTTTGTCCCCTCACCTACTACTTTATATAAAAATTCGATTTTTCCATCCCCAGATTCGTATATACTAATAGGTCTTGGAAGAAGAGGTTCCTTATATGGAACCTTCAACATGTAAAATTGACCAGGATTTCCTTCAAAGTTTCCTTCAATACTTATTTTATATATATCTTCACATATTTTTTCATTTTTCAATACTTTTTCTATGGAACAAATCATTATACTTTATCCTCCAGAATTATATAATTAATATTCCTAACTTACTTATATATTTTTACAAGCCTCTTCCAGCGCTTTTCTCATATTTAATGTTTCTTCCCCAGCCCATCTATCAAACTCTTTTTCACCATTTTCCTTCTTTCTATATGCAAGAAGTATACCTCTAGAAGAATTTACTATACCACCATTCCCCTTATTCATATATAATGCTACATCTTTAGCTCCTCCACCTTGAGCACCATATCCAGGTATTAGGAAAAATGTTTTGTTTAAGTCTTTTCTAATTTTTTCTGCTTCCTCTCCGTGAGTACATCCTACCACTGCTCCTATACTGCTATATTGACAGTTTCCTAGGTACTTTTCCCCTATATTTTGTATCTTTTCACCTACAACGTTATACACTCTTTTATCACTTTTCGTTGTTATATATTGTATATCCTTTGCTCCTTCATTAGAAGTTCTCAATAGTAAGAATAACCCCTTTTCTTTTTTACATACATATTCCAAATAAGGCTCTACACTATCCATTCCCATATATGGGCTTAATGTTATAAAATCACTTTCAAAATCTCCTTCGAAATGAGCTTTAGCATACATTTGTGCAGTCTTAGCTATATCTCCTCTTTTAATATCAGCTATAGATATAGCTTTCTTTTCCTTTATATAATCTAAAGTTCTCTTATATGCCCTAAGTCCTAAAAGTCCCAAAGCTTCATAATATGCTATTTGCACTTTAAAGCATGCTGCATTTTCAATAGTAGCATCTATTATTCTTTGGTTAAAACTAACTATTCCATCCTCTAGTGAATCATATTTTTTCAAAAATTCCTCTGGTATATATTCAACTGCTGTGTCCAATCCTACACATACAGGACCTTTCTCTTTTACGCTTTGGTATAATCTATCTATAATCAATTTTTTACCTCCAAAAGTATATTTTATAAAAAAATTCACATTATATATTTAATCTAAAAATATTTTTTTAGTCTGAGTATATTTTAAATCTAAGTATATTTTTACTCTTCCCTACTATATACAATTTTCCCCTCTTTAATTGTCTTAATTATTTCACCAAAAACTTCTTTACCATGGAAAGGTGAATTTTTTCCTTTTGACCTAAAGCTCATACAATCCACAGTACATTTCTTATCTAAATCTACTAGAACCAAATCTCCTTTATATCCTATTTTCACTTCTCCCTTATTCACGCCCAATATTTTTGCTGGATTTTTACTCATAATTTCCACTAATTTATTTAAACTCAAGCCTTTTTCTCGCACCAACTTTGTATAGCATACTGAAAAAGCCGTTTCTATTCCTGATATTCCATTGGCTCCTTTTTCTTTATCCTCTTTAGAGTGCGGAGCGTGATCTGTGCCTATAGCATCTATATAATTATTTTTTATAGCCTCTATTATAAAATCTGTATCTTCCCTTTCTCTTAAAGGTGGATTTACTCTATAATCTTCATTTTTAGTAAGAGCTATATGGTGTGGAGTTACATCACAAGTCACTTCTAATCCACTTTCTTTTGCCTCTATAATGTCCTTTACGGCTTCTTTAGTACTCATATGAGTAACATGAAGTCTAGCACCAGTAACCCTAGCTAAAGTTAAATCTCTCCATGTCATTAAATTTTCTGCAAGTCTCGTATCACAATCTTTTATGTCTTCATTTTCCTCATGAGCAATGACAGTTAATCCTTTCTCTTTAGCTTTTATCATAGCATTTAGCATTGTTTTGCTATCTTGAACACCTCTGCCATCATCTGAGATAAATCTTACAGATTTATCTATAGTATCTAAATGTTTAAGGCTTTCCCCCTTAAGTCCTTCTGTTATAGAAACCACTTGATTTATATCTACCAATCCTATTTTATTTCCTTTATCAACAATGTAATTAACCATATCCATACTACTACATACTGGTTTTGTATTAGCCATTAAATTTACTGTTGTATATCCACCTTTTACTGCCGCAGAACATCCTGTTAATATATCTTCTTTGTAAGTATATCCAGGCTCTCTAAAGTGAGCATGCAAATCCACAAAAGCTGGCATTAATACAGTTCCTTTTGCATCTAAAACATCGCAATGTTTATGTAAATCTATTCCTATCTCATTTATTATTCCATGTTTTACATAAACATCACCTATAAAACTTTGTGATGAGTCCACTACTTTAGCATTTTTTATAAGAAGCTCCATATAAAAACCCCCTTCAATTTAGTCCCCAGTCCCCAATCCCTAATCTTCATTTTAATTTGAAAATTAGCGATTGGCTACTGGGGATTATTATTTTATTCTCTTTCTAAATTGTGTGCCTCATCACAATATTTACATCTATATTGTCCTTTTTCCCTATCTACTAGATAAAAAACATGTGGTATATATTTTTCTACAGAAGTTATGCATCTTGGATTTTTACACTTTATTAAATCCTCCACTTTGTCCGGTAACTTTAATGCTATTTTTTCTTTTATTCGTTCATTTTCTATTATATTTACAGTGGCATTAGGATCCATTATACCTATCATTGTAAAGTCCATATTAATTACATTATCAATTTTTATAATATCTTTTTTACCCATCTTTTCACTACAAGCATTCATTATTAAAGCTACAGAGCCATCTATTTTATCAAGACCTAGAAAGTTAAATATCTTCATTCCCATTCCTGCTTTAATATGGTCAATTACAATACCTTTTTTAACACTATCTACTTTTAACATTATTTTTCCACCCCCAAAAGTTTTGTTATTAAAGCCATTCTAACGAACATTCCGTATTTTGCTTGTTTGAAATAACATGCTCTAGGATCACTATCCACCTCATATGCTATTTCATTTACTCTAGGTAGTGGATGCATTACTATCATATCTTCCTTAGCCTTAGACATTTTTTCATTATCTAATATATAGCTATCTTTAAGTCTTATATAATCTGCTTCATTGAAGAATCTTTCTTTCTGAACTCTTGTCATGTATAATATATCTAACTTTCCTATTACATCCTCTAATTTCTCAACTTCTATAAATTCTATATTGTTTTTTTCTAATATTTCTGTTCTTATGTAATCTGGAATTCTCAATTCATTTGGAGATATTAATACAAATTTATTATTCTCGTATCTAGACATGGCCTTTATTAGTGAGTGTACTGTTCTACCGAACTTTAAATCTCCACAAAGACCTATTGTTAAATTAGATAGGTTTCCCTTTTTACATCTTATGGTTAGTAGATCTGTTAATGTTTGAGTTGGATGTTGATGCCCTCCATCTCCGGCATTTATTATAGGCACATCTGCTCCCATAGCACCTACTACTGGAGCTCCTTCTTTAGGGTGTCTCATGGTTATTACATCAGCATAACAACTTACAGTTTTCACTGTATCCATTACGCTCTCACCCTTAGCTGTTGAGCTAGAACCTGCCTCTGAAAATCCTAAAACACTTCCTCCAAGTCTAAGCATAGCTGCTTCAAAACTCAATCTTGTTCTTGTACTTGGTTCAAAGAAAAGTGTACCTAATAGCTTTCCGTCACATACATGCATGTAATCTTTTGGGTTTGCAATTATGTCCTCTGCTCTTTCAAAAATTTCCTCTAATTCTTCTGTAGTAAAATCCATAGGGTCAATTAAATTTCTTCCTTTTAACATATCTATTTTCCTCCTTTTTAGTCTCTCTGGACTAGTCTTAAAGGTATTAAAAATGCCTTCCCTTAAGGGAAGGCATAGAATACACAAATCACAATTTATCTATAGCTATAAAAGGTACATATACTTATCTCGTAAATATATTTGTACTTCTATTTTCCTTCCCAATCTCTCTGGATTGTTCTTAAAGGCTATATTATTTTTTCTTTCTGTATTTTACCACAGTAGTTATACAAAAATCAAGGACATTTAAAAAATTAAATAAATATTCCTTTAAATCATATAGAAATACTATAGTTCACTAATGAAAAAATGAGGAAATAATTTTTTCTATAAGTTTCTAATATATTACAGAGACTATATTATAGTATTAAAATGGTTTATAATAATAGATTTGTTTTGTACTATATCCTAAAGATTTAAATTTAGAACTTAAATATTCTATTTTATCAAAGTTAATTTTTATACAATTTAGTATTCCAGGCATTAAATCCAATTTTGCTTCATCAATGCCTTTTAATTTCAATATTTCTTTATACTCTTCTGTATCCAACTCTAATATTTCAGCTTTTCCTCTTATTTGCATACCTTCTAAATTACTCATATCTGTAAAATTTTCATATATGCTTACACTAACCCTACTATTTAATATTATATTTGCAAATTTCTTTCCACCCTCTGACAATATATACATGCATCCATCTTTATATATATATTCTATTGGAGTTGATCTTATCCAATTATTATATCCTGTAGCCAAATCACAACTTTTATGAGAACTTATAAAAGTATCTATACATTTCTTTAAATCATCTTTTGGCATAGTCTTTAAAAAACTTTCTCTTATTCTTTTAAGTTCTAGAGAAAACTGTACTATTTCTTCTATGCATTTATCACATTTTATAGTTTTACAATGTACTACTGCGCTCCCTAATATGGACTGAAGCTTTTTTAATGCCTTTATTCCTGGATCCTTTTCAACATCTGTACATACTAATCCTACTTCTTTATTAATAAGCCAAGTTGCATTTTCTATTACAAATTTTAAAATTTTATCATTTATTTTTTCTCCAAATACTGGAGCTGCAATTACAAATAAATCATAATTTTTATAATCCTCTTTAAATCCTTCTGTAGTACAATATCTTGAAGGTCCTAGTACTAGTGACATTTTCTTAACGATTTTTTCAGTAGTTTCTTCTAATCCTTCATAAATTATCATAGTTCTTTGCATAAAACAACCCCTCCTATTATTTTTCTAATTTATATTGCTCAAAACCCTTACCTTTATATAGAAATGCATTCTTAGGGCATATATGTATACATCTTTGACAGGATATGCACCTAGAATTAAATGTTATGACTACACCTATATTTATATTGCTTGTAGGACAATTTTCTGAACATTTTTTACATTTAATACATTTTTCATAATCCACGCTTAGTTTTTTTCTAGCCCAATTTTTACTGTATTTACTAAATAACTTGTATACTATAGTACCTAAACTTAGTCTAATCCTCGATACTTCTTCTATGCATTCTTTTCCTAGCAGAAAATCTTTCACTAAATCAGAAACTTTTTTTGTAGCTTCCTTACAAATTTTAAGTTTTTCCTCTATACTATTTTTATTAAAAGCTACTACATAATAATTATTTGGCATTGGTATAGATTTCTGAATTACCACTTTAAATCCCTTTTCCTCTAATATTCTCCTAAGACTTTCCATGCCTGTACCACTACTTGAAGCTTGAGTTGAAAATATTATAGCCTTTTTACCTTTGCCATTTTTAATATTTACTTTTACCCAATTCATATAATAATCAGGAAACATTTCTGCATATATAGGTGAGCCAAAAATATAGAATTCATGATGCAAATCTACTTTATTACATTTAACTATATCTATTAATTTACATTCTATATTATTCTTATAAAATTCTTTTTTAAATGCTTCTGCCACATACCTAGTGTTTCCTGTGGCTGAGAAATAAATTATAGCTCCACTCATATATTCTTCTCCCTAAATATTTATTTTATTTATCATTATTATAAATGATACTAATTAATTACTATTTTTTTAATATTAACCCAAAATAAGATTCATTTCACATCTATCCAAAATAGTACTACTAAATTAAGATAATAAATACAATACTTATACCTGTATATAATGATTTGTAAGTTTAATAAAATCTGTATTTGAAATTAAAAACCTAGTTTATATATGCTTAATTTGTAATATATAATATTATACCATATTTTCACACTATTTTGACATTTGAGTATAATATTTAATTAAAATTTAATTTTTATGTTAAAAATATTTAAAACACCTATATTTAAGAACCTTATTATACAATGTTTAATATACTATCTAGTGAGTAAATATTTATTGGAGGTTTATAGTATATATGTATAATAATCCTTATTATTATGGAGGAATGGCCTGCGATATGATAGCTTTAAATAGATCTTTAGAGCTGATTAAGGAAGCCATTCAAGGTGAAAAGTCAGACGCTGAATTTTATGAATATTTAATTAAAAAAGCTCCAACAAAAGAAGAAAAAGAAATAATAGAGTCTATAAGAAATGATGAATTGAAACACAACAAAATGTTTAGACAAATATATAAAGGAATAACAGGAATGAATGTTCCGCCAAGTGAAGATTCAGAATTCAAAAAACCTAAATCTTATATAGATGGAATTAAAAAGGCATTATTTGGCGAACTAGCTGCTGTAGAGAAATATAGAGAGATAAGGAGAGGCTTACCTTCTAGATGCTCGAGAGATATGCTATTTGAAATAATAACAGATGAAATAAAACATAGCATAAAATACAACTATATACTATATCTAAATTGTTGTGAAAAGAAAAGAAATGATTTAGAAGACGAATACTCTAAGGAAAATCTTACCAGATACGCTGATTTTCCAATGTATCAAAGAATACCACAAGATTTTATACTGTAAAATAGCAGATATTATTTAAAACAATCTTTAATATTAAATTTATTTATAATGTAATTTTCCCCAGTTATCCATAGTAAACTGGGGAAAATTTTATTCTATAGGCTCACCATTGAAATTCTCGTATCTTTCCTCTGTCCTTTTATTACCTTTTGCTCTTTCTTCTGGCTTATGCCCATCATTTTTCTTACCCTTCTTATGAGTTTCATACATTTTCTTTGCCATATATATTCTCCTATTCTAATCCTCTATTGGTTTTATTTGATTTTCCATACCAAAAACTGCTCTAGCACTCTCTTCATGTCCGTGCTTTATATTTTTCTTCTTAAATTTTCCATCTTCTTTCTTATTATTCCTAGTATTTTTCATCTTATTTTCCATAATACTTTTCACCTCAATATTATGTTGTCCCGCTATTTTCATTTTATACTCCACCGTAAGAATATATTATGAAATAATACATTGAAGAAAAATCTGATTTTAATTCCGTAATAAATGTATAATTTGGGACTGTTCACAATACGCCAAGAACTTCTAAATGTTTCACAGTTAAAGCCCCTAAAGCTTTCAAACTCACTCGTCTCTCGTTCAAACATGAAAGCTTCTTAACGGTTCTTTAACTGTGAGACATAAGAAGTTCTAAGGCTAGTTCAATAGTCCCCAATTCCACATTTATTACTACATTAAAATCAGATCTTTAGTTTAATATGTATGTGGTTTGAGAGGATAAGCCTACTAAAGGATGATTTTCCTCCGCTTCGCTATGGGAAATCTTTAATTTATAAAATAAATAAAAAGGCGTTTATAATCTTTTTTTAGGCGTAGCCTTTCGGTAAATTTTATACTACACATAAAAATAAGGCAATAACTAAAATTTAATACATTTTGCCGTAAAGTAATGCTTTTATATGCGTCTTAACTATATTATTTACGTTGGCTATCCGCCATTAAAAGATTTTCTGTAGCATAGCGGAGGAAAATCATCCTTTAGTTAGCTGTTTTCCTCCTTTAATAGCTTATGCATAAACCGAAAAATCTGTCTTTAAGGTAACAATAAATATATTTTTTAGACTATTGAGCTAGCCTTAGAAATTCTTTGTTTTCTAATTTCAATACCCGTTAAGAAGCTTTCATGTTTGAGCGCCGTCAGAAGCGAGTTTGAAAGCTTTAGGGTATTGAAATTTGAAAACATTAGAATTTCTTGGCGTATTGCGAACAGTCTTAAAAAATATATTTATTGTGGACTTAAAGACAGATTTTTCTTATTGCACTTACATCACAATATTCTTACATAAGGTCTTTAAATTTATCTTTAAATAGTTCTCCTAAATTAACACCTGATTCTTCCTCATCTAAAAAAGCTGAAAAGTCTTCCACTGGCTTATCTATAGCTTCTTTAATACTTAAACTTATTCTTTTTTCTTCTAGATTTAAACTTAAGATTCTAACCTTAACTTTATCTCCTACTTTTAATTTATCTGAAGGCTTAGCTATATTTTCTTCACATATTTCTGACAAATGCACAAGACCTTCTACTCCTGAAGTTATCTCTACAAAAGCACCAAAACTAGTTAACTTAACCACAGTTCCTTCTACCACATCGTTTACTTTAAATTTAACTCCAACCTCTTCCCATGGATCATTAGTTATATCTTTTATAGATAAGGACAATCTTTCTTTCTCCTTATCTACATCTAGTACATAAACTTTTACATTATCACCTACTGATAATACCTGTGATGGATCTTTAACTCTTCCCCAAGATAACTCAGATACGTGTACAAGTCCTTCTAATCCGCCAATGTCCACAAAAGCTCCAAATTTGGCTAACTTCTTAACTACTCCATTTCTAATTTCACCTTTTTGGACACTATTCCATAATTCAGCCTTTCTTTCATCAGCAATTTTTTTCTCTACTTCTCTTGCAGACAATACTATTTTTTCTTTTTTCCTATCAAATTCTATTATTTTAACATTTAGTGTTTTTCCTAGAAATACATTCAAGTCCTTTACAAATGAAAGTGAAAGTTGTGATGCTGGTATAAATGCTCTTAATCCCTTAATTTTAGTAATAGCTCCACCCTTAACAATTTCACTTACTGTAACTTCAAATACTTCTTCATTTTTATAAGAACTCTCTAAGTCGTCCCATACTTTTACTCTATCAGCCTTCTTTTTAGATAGTAGTACATTTCCTTCTCCATCATTAATATCTAAAATATATGCATACACTTCTTCATCTATCTTGAAATAATCTTTTATTTCTCCTTCGTCCTCTAATATTTCACTTTTAGGTATTATTCCATCTGTTATGTATCCTATATTAACTATTAATTCATTTTCATTCAAACCTATTATAATTCCTTTTACTATTTCTCCTTTGCGCAATTTTCTCATGCTTGCATCTACTTGATCCATAAATTCTTTCATTGATATGTCATTCATATTTTCTGTAGTCATCTAAAACACTCCTTACTTTATAAAAATGTTTAAAATATTGTTACTCATATAAATTTTAACATATTAGAAACAAAAATATAAATAAATTTAAAATATTTATTTCAACAAAAGTTATTTTTATTCATATTATATTATTATACACTTTTAGTTCATTTATATGTTATATATTTTTATCCCTGGAGGTGATAAATTTGTACGATGGCATGCCACCTGTTTATAATGTTAAGTTAGATTGCTTAAATGATGCTATAAATCTTTCCTTTCAATATATAAAAAAAGAATATTATAACCAAAAGCTTTTCAATTATTTAATAAAAAATACATCAGATGAAAATGAAATAACCTTATTAAATTCTATTAAAAACGATATGAATAAGCATCAGTGTTTATTAAAAAACTTTTTTTTATATTTTAATGGTAAAAATCCACCTATAACTGAAAAAGATTCTTTTATTGAACCTGCTGACTTTATTGAAGGAATTCAAACAGCCTTCTTCAATAATCAAAGGTACATTGATTTATTTACTAACTTTTATATACTGATGATTCAAAGTGTTTGTAATGAATCTTTCACTAATATGGCTTTTGAAATATTACAAGACGTGCAAAAACATAATGCTCAATATAATTTTATGCTAAATAATCAGATTTTTAAAAAATTAAACTCCTCATAAATATCTGTGAATTATAAAAAATCATTTAATTTATTCATTTATAACTATTTTTTAATCCCTGGTGTCCAATCCCCAATAAGGTGCATGAAAATAAATAACAAGTCAAAGATGCTGGTATATTTTGTGTCAGACAAGGAAGCAGGTTTCACCGCTAGTAGAACTATCGGTGGGTTCTGCTGACGCAGTATGACGCAAAATAGACTAGCATAATGACTTGTTATTTATTTGAATGTGCCTAAACACTTTATTTAGGCACTAGGGATTGTAAATTAAGGCTCTATAAATTTTCTAAAATTTCTCTGAATCCCTGCCTTTTATGTCCATCTCTTCCTTCTAAAGTTTCTGCACTCACTAAAGAATTCAACACCGCTTCCTCTACTGCTTCAGCAACCCCTCTAAAAATTAAATTTATCTTATCTTCATTTATTATTCTTATACTTATTAAATCATTTTGTTCATAATGATTTATTTTATTAGCTGTAGTAAATCCTATAACTATTTCCCCGCTGCCATTACCTATAAAGGAACCTGTTCTAGCCATGCCCACAGAGGCCCTTTTACATACCCTTTTGATTTGTCTATAACTTAGCGGAATATCAGTTGCAACTATTATTATACAAGACCCCTTATCTTCCTCATTACTACAAAATACTTTTTCTCCTATTTTTTCTCCATTTATTATTAAGTCTTGACCCATTCCAAAATTAGTAAGGGTTAAAACTCCTATGATATACTCTTTTTCATCCAATTCTATTATTCTAGAAGCTGAACCTATTCCACCTTTAAATCCATAACATGTCATTCCTGTTCCTGCACCAACAGCTCCCTCCTTAAATATCACCTCTGCACTTTCTATACTTTCAAAAACATGCTCCATACTGACATTTCTTTCCCTTATACAATTTAAATAACCATCATTGCACTCACATACAACAGGATTTATAGTTCCTGTTGTAATCCCTATATCTTTATTTTCTTTAAGCATATACTCTATTAAAGCATCACTTACCAACCCAACATTCAATGTATTTGTTAATAAAATAGGTGTTTCTAATGTTCCTAATTCTTCTATTTGAACAGTTCCTACAGTTTTCCCAAATCCATTTATCACATGACTACAGGCGACTAATTTTTCTTTAAATATATTCCCCCCATGAGGAATTATAGCTGTAACTCCTGTGTTTATATGTCCATTTTTTAAAGTTACATGTCCCACTTTTACACCTGACACGTCTGTAATTAAATTATTTCTACCTGTTTTTAATTTTCCTATATTTATTCCATAATCTCTAATTCTTTTTTGCATAATAACTCCCCCAAAATTTCTTAGATATTTTTAAAAGTTTCCTAGAACTTATATATTAATCTTTTTTCTAAATAACTATACATGTAAAAAAGGATACTACACATACTTATATCTTTACTGTAATAAAATTTATTTTTTATTATTTACTTAAGTGCTGAAATTACAGCTTTTATGTTTTCTACAGGAGTATCATTTAAACAAGTGCATCCAAACGCCAAGAGAAAATTATCATATGATTTCATAGAATTTATGAGTTTTTTAGTTTCCTGCTCTACTCTTTGAGGCCTCATAGCTTTAAGCACTTGTATAGGGTCTATGTTACCTACAATTACTTTGTCTTTAGGGAAACTCTTAGCTAACTCAGATAAATCCATTATTTGGTCGAAGCTTATACCTTCCGCTCCTATGGTTATAAGTTGATCCACTAAATGATATGTTTTACCACATATATGTATGCCCTTCCAACAGTTTAAGTTATCATATATGTATTTTAGTTTAGAATATATAAATTTAGAAAATGCCTTAGGAGAAATCATTCCAGAGGAAGGCTCCGCTATAGATATATATTTTACTCCTTGACCTTCTATAGCTTTTGCATAATTTAAAACCACTTCTGTTGTAAATTCTAAAATTTTCTCAACAAAATCAGGCTCTTTTATTAAACTTTTAGCTATTCTAGATATGCCAGCCATTTGACATGCTAAAGTAAATGGTCCTTGTAAAGAAACAAATAAAGGCTTTTTAAAATTACTACTTATCAGTTTTAGGGACTTTAAATTAATAGGCATTCTTCCATCTTTATATGGATCAGGTACTTTATATTCTTTAAGTATATCTAAACTCTTTACAGGATGTTCTTTTACAGATGGGAAATCATAGTCAGGAGTTTTCATAGGAATATTTAAAATTTCACAAAATATATTTCCATCATCCATTGGATATATAAAATCTGACGGAAAATATTCATCCATTTTTTTAGCTATTTCCAATTGTTTTTCTGGAGAATTATAAACTTCATATATAGTATAGCCTGTTAAAAACAATCCATTAGTTCCCATAAAAGGAAGTAAGCAAGTTCTTTTTTTCTCATTTATATAATTTAATAGCGACAAATCTATCCACCCCTTTATCCAGTATCCAATCCACAATGTTTAATCTTAAATTTCCTAATTCTACTCATAAAAGATTTAGTAGTAATTTATTTGAATGTGCCTTAACACTCTATTTTAACAAATTTCTTTCTGTTTCCTTATGAAATAAGTATATATTTTCCTTCTGGATAAGTAGATTAACTTCACTTTCTATTGCTACTTGCTGATGTGATGGAGTTCTTAAAACCATACTTCCATTAGATGTGTCTACATGCACATAGTTTTCCGCTCCTAAATGTTCCACTACATGAACTTTTCCTTTTATATTTAAATTATCCTCAGAAACATTAGAAGTTATGGTTATATGCTCTGGCCTAACGCCTAAAATACATTTTTCCCCTATACACCCTTTTTCCCTTACTATATTTGATAATTCTCTATTTAAGATTATGCTACCTTCATTTAATACCATATATATATTTCCATATGATTCCTTTAAAATCCCATCCATAAAGTTCATCTGTGGTGAACCTATAAAACTAGCTACAAATATATTGTTAGGCTTATCGTATATATTTTGTGGAGTATCAACTTGCTGTATTAATCCATCTTTCATAACAACTATTCTAGTACCCATAGTCATAGCTTCTGTTTGATCATGAGTTACATATATAAAAGTTGTATTTAAATCTTTATGTAGCTTGGTTATTTCTGAACGAGTTTGAACTCTTAGCTTGGCATCCAGATTAGAAAGTGGTTCATCCATTAAAAATACTTTAGGTTTTCTCACTATAGCTCTTCCCAAAGCAACCCTTTGCCTTTGCCCTCCTGAAAGCTGTTTTGGCTTTCTTCTCAAAAGTTCCTGTATACCCAATATTTCTGCTGCATTATTTACTCTTTTCTCTATTTCATCTTTAGATATTTTTCTCATTTTAAGTCCAAAAGCCATATTTTCATAGACAGTCATATGAGGATATAGAGCATAGTTTTGAAATACCATGGCTATGTCCCTATCCTTCGCATCTATTTCATTTACTACCTTATTTCCTATAGAAAGCTCTCCCGAAGTTATTTGTTCAAGACCTGCTATCATTCTTAAAATAGTGGATTTTCCACAGCCAGACGGACCTACAAGTACCAGAAATTCTTTATCTTTTATCTCTAAATCTACATTTTTTACTGCATGGACTTCATTTTTATATACCTTATTTATATTAGTAAACTTTAATCCTGCCAATCTTTTCCCTCCTATACAAAACTTAACGATTAAATTTATTATTTAATCATTAAAGTCCTTGTAAAATCTATTTTAAAAACTTTTGAAAAAACTCCATATAATCTTCTAAGTTTAAATTATACTTCATTTCTACAGTTCTATCATCTGATGATTTCATTTCTTCCTTGTTGCCCAAAAGTCCACTTAAATCATTCATTAAATTAGTAGTAAATTCATTCAATGATTTATCACTTAATCTATGCTGCATTTTATAATTTAGCTTATTTTCCATATCTCTAATAATATTCGAACTCTTAAACTTGTTCTGTATAATCATGAGCTTTTGGTAATCCTGAAGCCCATATCTTAAATTTTCCCATCTTACAGAACATATAGGCTTTAAATCACTACCTGGATATAGAAAAAACATATCTCCTGCCTTCCATGCTGGGTACTTATAAGAAACATCCTCAAAAGGGTTAGAAGGCCAAAGAATATAAGCCCATCTTAAAAAACCATCCATTTTAAAATAATAAGCATACCAACCTATTAATCTACTTTCTATAGGGGGGGATGTTAAAAAGTTATTTAATTTATCAGGAAAACAGCAAACATAATAGGTAAGTTTTCCTCTATTCCTATTTTCTTTCCTTAAAGAAGGTGAATTTATACTTTGGATTGTAAGGGGTAAGCTTAATGATACATCATGAAAAGAATGAGCATATTCCTTTAAAAAATTCATGTCATGAAGTGCTACCTTATAAAGTACTTTATGCTCTGGCACTAAACTATTAATAAACTCCATACATTCCTTAGCAATCTGTGGATTATTAGGTTCATCACTTATAATTCTCACCTTACTCCACCATTCCTTTTCTATAAAATGTTCTAAAAGAAGTTTTATATATACACCTAGTTCTTCTTTGGAATTTATGTACTTAAAACTTCCAGTACTTTCATTTAAATAATTAATCCTAATAGGATCTTTATAATCCTTTAAAGGATTTCCAAAACTCATGGCATCCCAATTACCTAAAAGCCCAAATAAATCTATTTCTTCCTCTATACCTTGTTCCATACACAATTCAATATACCTATCTAATATAGAAAAATCACAATTTAAATTTTCATATTGATCTTTTTTTACTTTAACTAGATTACTTTCAAAAAGATTTGCCTGCTTTTCTTTAACTTTATAACAACCCTGCCCCGCCCACGGAAAATCAGATACTACAACAGTTATAGTTTTCTGTCCTAAAGAAGCCAGTTCCTTTGTATAATTTTTTATTATACTAAAATGTTCCTCCGACCACAAAGGCACCTTGTAATATGTAGACAAGCTTCTCAAGTGTTGCCATAAATCCAAATAGAAATTTTCCTGTTTTAATGGCTTTAAAACTATATCCATAATATTTATATTTATAACTTCATTAGCTATTTTTTGTTCCTCTAAGTATTCACTCTGTAAATACATATTTAATTTAATTGAAAGTTTATCTCCTATATAATTCTTAGGCACTTTACCCTGTATCCAAAGAAGCCTCTCTTCGCCTTTTTTTATTACAGCATAATTTTCTCTTAAAATAGCATCACCAACCAATTTTCCATTATCATCTTTAACGTACCCTATAAAATGTATTGAAAAATCTTCTTTAATTTTATTACTAATTTCCTTAAAATCTTTATTATTAATTTTTAAAAAATCTAAAGAAAATCTAACTCTATTTATAAGTCCCAAATGATCAATATTATTATTCATATCTAAAGAGCATATAAAATCCTCATCTGCCTTTATCATAAGACAAAAAGCAAATTTTTCTTCCTTAGCCACGTTTAATTTTACTGGTTTTTTAAAACTTTTATTTTCCCAAATTTCTTTAGGGGTTTCATTCTTTATATGCTTAAAAGATGAATTTAAAAAAATATACTGTACCTTCATAATAATTCCTCTCTACTTTTAAATTTAATGTATGAATACATACTTTAACTGGTTTTATTGATAATTTAAATTAGCAGTCCACACAAAGGGAATTGGGAAAACCTTGTTTATGAACTTTTTTACTTTAGGTGTTTCTTCCAATAAATCCCCTTTATCTTTTACCCCTTCAAACACTAACTTAGTAGCTATTCCTATAGATGGGATTTTCAAATCTTCATCTTCTATAATTATATGAAGTCCATCTTCTCCATTTACAAATTTAAATTTATCAACTATCTCCTCTTCTACATACTGATAAAAATACGGTTTCAAATTTTCCATAAAACTTTTAAAATTTATTATTTTAACTGTACCATGAAGACAATCTAATTCCCTTTCCTCTGAAATGGAAAGATACCCCTTTGTATCTTTAATATGAACATAGCAATTTATATAACTAAGTTTTTTCTCATAAGCTATCCTTTTAAGACATTCATGTATATATTCAGCTTTTCCTGCACACTCAATCACTTGCCCATATTTGTTTTCATCATTTATTATTCTTAAAATTATATATCCTAAAAACTCATCATCTCTAGTAATAACATATTTATCATAAGTATAACTTCCCCAAGGAATAGTTGCTGCCCGTAAAAGCGTACTAAACTCCTTAAAAGTTCTTTTATATCTTGTGGAATTCAAATTATATATCTGTACCATAGAATCAAAATATTTTTCTTGGTATTTATTTATACATAGGTTACTTTCTGATTTCACTGCATTTTTTTCCATATGTGGTTTTCCCAAATTTTCTGGAGTTATAGTATACTTATAAAAATTTTTAACCTTCATACATTGTCTCCTAGTGTATAAAGTTCTTTCACCAGATATAAGAACTACATCTACTCCATCTTTATACATTTTTTCTTCTACTCTATCTAATATTCTTGAAGCATAATTTTTTCCTCTAAAATTTTCATGAGTACATACACCACCTATAGATGCTGCATTTATAGTAGCTGACTCTATATATATTTTTTCCTTTAAAAAATTCACTTCACTTACTGGTTTATTATTCTCATAAATACCTATCATATTTCCTATATTGTTTATATTTAATAGCAGAGGGAATTCCTGTCCCATGGTAGAATTTTCTCCCCTAGTATCTCTAAATACATGATTTATAAGTTTTAAAACCTCTTCAAAATCTTCTCTTCTAGCAGATCTTAATTCCATAAAATTCACTCCCTTATTTTTAGTCACCAATCCCCAAGAACTACTCACTAATATTAATATATAATCACGCTTACCTAATACTAAAAAACGTTGATCATGTTATGATACAAATTAGCTAATTACTAACTAATTTACTGCTAATTTTGTACTTTATTTAAATAATAATTTATTATTATCCTTTCATTCCCGATAAAGTTACTCCTTCTACAAATTTATTTTGAAGTATTAGATAGAATATAAGCGAAGGAATAAACGTAATGGTGGCTCCTGCCATTATAAGTCCATAGTTCACAGTGTATTGTGCTCCCAATGTAGAAAGTCCTACAGTTAACGTTCTTACGGTATCATCAGTTGTTATAATTAATGGCCATAAAAATTCATTCCAAGCTCCTACAAAAGTAAATATGGATAATGTTATTATAGCAGGCTTTATAAGAGGCAATACTATTTGAAAAAATATTCTAAAATCTGAGCAACCATCTATCTTTGCAGATTCCAATAATTCTTTGGGAATATTTAATATAGCTTGACGCATTAAAAAAACTCCAAAAGCTGTTGGTATAGGTAAAATTAAAGCTAAATAACTATCTATCCAACCTAGCTTTCTCATTATTATGTATAACGGTATCATTGTAACCTGCGAAGGTATTATAAGAGTTATTATCATAAAGAAAAACAACTTATTGTTTCCTGCAAAATCCATTTTAGCAAAAGCATAACCTGCTAGACTACTAAAAATAACAGTCAAAACCACACCACTTATAGCTATAAACATACTATTAAAAAAGTAATGCATAAAATTACTATCTTTAAAAATTGTTATATAGTTTTGCAGGGTAACATCGGATAAGGATAAACTAAAATTATAAGCAGTATACGTAACTTTAAAAGACATTATTAACATATATATAAAAGGAACCAACATACAACTAACAATTACAAGTAAAATAAAATCACCTATGGCATTCTTTAATGTTTTCATATTTTTCCTCCCTACTTTCAACTCCAAATTTTTGAAATTCCGAATCCCTAATAGTTCGCTAATAACTCCATTTAGCATTTAAATGCTAGTTATTGGATACTAGAATTTTTATTCTTAATTCCTTTTTCTTACTAAAATACTACAGTAATTGTTGCCTAGAGATTTCTTTAAATACTTGATTCTTCTCTTCTTAAAAATTTTCTTTGAAGTATAGACATCATGGCTATTATAAGGAAAAGTATATTAGCCACAGTCATAGCATACCCAGCATTGAACTCTTTAAAAGATAAATTATATATATGCATTACTAAAGTCATAGTAGTAGTGCCAGGTCCTCCGCCTGTTAGTGTATATACTAAATCAAATATTTGAAAAGACCATATAGTTCCTAAAAATACTACCATTATAGTTGTGGGTTTTAAAAGTGGAAGGGTTATATGAAAAAATTCTTGAAGCTTATTAGCACCATCAACTTTAGAAGCTTCATAATAATTAGAGGGAATATCCATTAATGCTGCTATATATATAACTATGAAATATCCTATATTTTTCCAAATAGAAATGACCATTAAAGTTGGTAATGCTGTTTTAGGATTACCAAGCCAGTTAGCGCTGACATTAAACAATCTAGACATTATATAATTTATAGGAGACATATCTGAATTTAACATGACTCTCCAAACAATCCCTATTAATATCATAGAAGATATCACAGGTATAAACACCACTCCTCTTACAAATTTTGCAAGTTTACTTTCTTTTTTTCCAACAAGCCATACGGCCATTAAAAGTGAAAGGATAGTTTGAATTGGTACCACTACTAAAGTTACCATTATGGTGTTTTTAACCGCATCTATAAAAACCTTATCCTGAAATAATCTTTTGTAATTATCCATACCTGTAAACACTGCTGGAGTCATTATATTGTACTTTGTAAAACTAAAGTATATAGACATAATTATAGGTATTATATAAAAACTAAATAATATTATTCCTAAAGGCATTATATAGCCATAGGGCTTTAATTTACTTAAACTAATTTTTTTGTTTTTATTCACTTTTCTCACCGCCCGTTTTTAAATATCAGTACTAATCTCATTCAATAAAAAATTTTGTACTAATGCTATGCTTCTTTCTGTAATATAATTGAAAAAGGATCGTATACATATACTAATATATACAACCCTCTTTTAGTCTATTTAGCGTCTTTTTTTAGTAAGTCATTGGCATACCTTGCTGCTTCATCTAATGCTTCTTTTGGTGCTGCTTGACCATTCATCATTTTTTGAAGTTGCTTCCATAAGTATTCATATACTTCTACACCGTGCGGAGCAACTTTAAGAGGTCTATATACACCTTTATCTTTTTCTATCATTTCTTTTAATTTTGGATCTCCTTGATATGGCTCATCTTTTGTTATTGGTGCTCTTGGATGATATTTATGGAATTTAGTCATAGATTCTTTACTTAACATATGATTCATTAATTTAAAAGATAAATCTTTATTTTTAGCTGATGACATAAGTGTTAATTGGTCAACAGACGCAAAAGTTCCCTTGTCCTTATTTTGTAACGATGTAATAAATCCATATTTAAGATTTGGGAAAGATTTATCTAGTATCTCTGAAGCTGCTGAAGATAAATATATACAAAACGCAGCATTTCCAGGTCCAAAAGTTGTTTGTAGCATTTCCTTATTAGTTTGAGATATTGCATTTTCTGGTATAACTTTATCCACAAATTTAAGATCATGCAAGAATTGAGCTGTTTGTACACCAGCTGCATCATTAAACTTTACAGTCTTTAAATCATCATTATAAAGTTCGCCACCTGCTTGCCATAAAAATCCATACCAATTCCAGTTTAAATCACCAAAGAATTTAGCTCCCCAGCCTTGTGCAAATCCCCATTGATCTATTTTTCCATCTCCATTGGTGTCCTTAGTTGCTTTTTTAGCTATTCTTCTAAAATCTTCCCATGTCACTGGAGGCTTTTCACCTATTTTATCAAGTATATCCTTATTGTAATAAAGTACCGCTGGATTTGCAGCTTCTATAGGAAGACCATAAATTCCTCCCATTTCTTTTGCATCATTAATATATATGTAGTTTTCATAATCTTCTTTAGATAATCTCTTCGTTAAATCTTCTACTGCTCCCATGCTTATAAACTGAGGAAACATTTCTGCATACATGTAACCTACATCTGGTCCTTTTCCCGCTGCTATAGCTGTAGCATATTTTTCTGGATACGTCTCCCACGGAATTATTTCTAAACTAATTTCACAGTTATTTTTTTCTTCAAATTCTTTTAAAATTGGTTCCCAAACTGGTTTATCATTTTCACCTATAGGTGGCAACCAAACTGTTATGTGTTCTTTTTTACCTTTATTATCACTTTGTCCTTCCTTTTTATTTCCACACCCTGCTAAAGTTCCAAAAGCCACTACTACTAATAAAAATAAAGCAAATATCCGATTAAACTTTTTCATAAATAATTATCTCCTTCCTTAGCAAAACTTTTCGACTAATTTACTATTTTTTCTCACTATTTATAAGTTTTTTTATCTTTTTTGACTATTTGTTAATTAAATACTTAACTTCTTTAATTTTAAAAGCTAAAAACCCAAATATAGATGTAAGTTCTTTAATAGGAATATAGTTACAGCATTTAATTCTATACTTTCCCTATAAGTAACTTACAAAATTTTTTAAGAAACTAATTTTAATTCAGCAAGTATTGTGTCTAAAGGTATATCATTTTTAGCTTCCTCATAAACAAAACGCACCAATTCTTTAGCCGATAGGCTTTTTATAGACTTTATAGTATCACCAATGGTTTCAAGTTTTTTAGGATTATATAATCTATAAATCTCTAAAAAATTGATTGCTAAAAATGTAAGTAGAAAATACCTCTCGATAGAGAGTATACCTTGAACTTTATATTCGTCAAAACCTAAGTGTGTTTTAAGATATTTGTAATTAGTTTCAATGTTCCATCTATATAGATAGTATTTTATTATAGCTTTATTACTAAGTTCTATGTCTGTAGACATTAGATATACTGGTTCTTTAAAGCTGTCCCCATCAACTTCATAGCAAATTAAGGCTAATGCATTTTCAATCTTTGAAACTTTGCCTTCGTATTTATATACTCTATAATCCTTACCTTCGACGGTAACTACATCTAAGGTAGATGGATTTATATATTTAGCAAATTCCTTAATTTGCATTGAAATTCCTAATGGAGAGATTTTTCTATTAGATTTTAAAGCCCCAATAAAGTTAAAACCTTTTAAAATACAACCATTAATTAACTTTTCGCTAGTGTACCAACTATCAGTAAGACAATATATTTTATCGCAGTTAGAAGGTTTTTCAAAAGAATTAATAAAACCTAAAGCTATATCTGGTTTACTCATAAATTTTTTATTATGATTTTTGCAGTTTTCTTCGTTAAAATAAGACTTATAGTTTAGCGGAATAGACATATCCTCTGCTACAAAATTAGAAGTAACTACACAGTGGGACCAAAGATTTTTACCTTCTGTATGGCAATGATTATAGCTTAATCCTTGCATCTTCTTTGCTTGAGTTTTTGGATTAACAGTATCATCTATAACTAAGAATCCTACGGATTTAGGCTTTATGAGTTTATTAAAATGTAGTTTTAAATAATTAATACGATTTCTATCTATGAGACTATCGTCCCATTTAGAGTTACTCAAAAATCTATATATGGAACTGCTGCTTTTAGCAGCTAGTATATATTCTGAAATCTTTAATAAAGATTTAGTGCCATCTAAATTTATTAATCCATTAATAATAGTGGATATATGATGAAATTGAGGTTTACTCATTCCATAATTTACATCATTTAAGTAATTGTAAAGTTCATCATTAATGGATACAATATGATTAGTAAATTTACTTGGCATACTGACAACCTCCCGTGTTTTAATTGAGTAGTAACTTTTATATATCACGGATAAGGTCAGTGTGCCATATTTATTTTTTGGTAATACTACCAATTTAACTTTTTATTTTGCAGAAGTTAAGTTAAATATTAATAAATTCACTTAGTTTTGTCTAATTGATAATTTCTATAAAAAAACATTTATTTATTATATTTTTCTATCGAACATACTGCTATTTTTATAGTACTGAGCATATTTAAAAACTGTTAATATAAAAATAAAGCCCATACTGGGCTTTATTTTGTACCTCTTTTAACTACTCCATTTCTTGGTTTGTAGTAATCTTTATATAATAAATCCTTTGAAACTTGTTGTCCATTTTTATAAGTTATTTTATAAACATTCACTTTATATCCATTTTTAGCTGTTGTCTCTACAACTTCAGTTCCCTTTGGAAGTGTAGAGTCATTTACATAATTGGTACTTGAAGGTATAGTTTCATATACTTCGCTAACAAAATCGTATTTAACTTGGTTAAGACTTGAACTTGAATATACATTACAAACTAATGTGTTTCCTTGAACATAACTCTCTAAATACACAGGATAATTTAAAGTATTTTTAAACTTGTAATCTAAACTTCCATAACTTACCGTAGCATCTAATCCCTTAGGTACATAACTAGAAGGTAAAGTATGAGGTGTCCTTTGGGTAGAGCGTATATTAGCTCTCAAAACTGCATTATATAGTGTACTTGATACTTGGCACACTCCTCCACCTAAGCCACTTTCTACCTTGTTTCCTACTATTACTGGTGCAGCTTTATATCCTCTAGCAGCACTTCTCTCTCCTACTACTTCATTAAAACTAAAAGATTCCCCTGGCATTATAAGTTTCCCATTTATAGCTTTAGCAGATAATTTAATATTATAATTTCTATTTTCATTTGAAGCAGAAGTATTAAATTTTGTAGTAAAATGTGATATCCTAGAATTTATACTTTTTAAACTTTCTGATTTAACTTTTGCATCTACCGTTTTAATTTCAGGTTTAATAATCGAATCCTTATCATCCACTTTTCCATTTATGCTACTATTGATATCATTCTTCAACTTCTCCTCATTTAAAACCTTACCATTTACACTTTCAGTAACATTAAAACTTATATCCCCAACTTTTCTTATAGTTGCATCTTTAGCCTCACTATTTATCTCTTTTTTCATTTCATTTAGTAATACATCTATATATTTTCCATCATACTTAAACTTTAAGGTATATCTTTGATTTTTAGAATTTTTTATTAATTTATATTTTTGTAAAATACCCATATTTCTAGTATATCCAAAAGCTTCATTTACAGTTTCAGAAATATTATATCTAGCATTTAATTGTGAATAATTAATCTTATATTCTTTATTAGGAGCCTTTATTAGTATATTCTTCTTTAAAACCTTATCTCCATATTTTTCATTAATTAAAGTTATAGCTTGCTCCTTTGTTTTTCCAGAAACATCTATATTTTCTATTGATACACCTGGATATATAACATTATCGTACTTTTCACAAACTGAATATATATGATGTCTTACTCCTAGCGCTCCAGCCACAACTATAATTATAAAAAATGATAATACTACTAATAATACTTTTGATTTATTGGGTTTATTGTTTTTTTCACTCCTTTTACTTCTACTCATACTCTTTTTCCTTTCCCAAAATAATTTATTTTCCTTTTATTATAATAATAACATTTAGCTAATATAAAAAGTTACAAATATATTAAAAATAACATTTACTATCTTGGGATTTCATCTAAAGTTTAAATTTTTTAATCTCCTCTTTTAAACTTTTTGACATAATATTTAATTCATCTACAGTACTTCGTACATTCTCTATAGAATCTGCTCTTCTCTCCACTACTGAATTTATTTTTTGAGAATTAGCGGCTGTTTCTTGAGTATTACAAGAAAATTCCTCTACCACATTGGCCATCTCCATAGAAATTCGGGTTTGTTGTTCTATAGAATCAGCTATATTCTCAATACTTCCACTCATATTCTTTATAGTATCATATATGTTATTAAATTCTTCACTAGTTAAATAGGATTTTTCAACTCCCACTTCCACTAACTTTAACTCTTTTTCCATGGCTTCTGATGCATTTTTAGTTTTTTGCTGAATATTCTTAACAAATGCCATTACATCACCAGATGCATTTTTACTTTCTTCTGCTAATTTTCTTACTTCATCTGCTACAACTGCAAAGCCTGTCCCATGTTCCCCAGCACGTGCAGCTTCTATAGCAGCATTTAAAGCTAATAAATTTGTTTGTTCTGCTATGGCATTTATTATAAGCACCATTTCATTTATCTTTTCAGAATATTCCTCTAATTCTTCTATAGCTCTACAAGCTTCATTTGTAGTATTTTTTATATTATTCATTGATTTCACTACATCTTTTACACTTTCAGCGCCTTGCTCTGCTAACTTTAATGCATTTTCTCCATCTTTAGCCACGCTCTCTGTATTTATAGCTACCTTCTGTGAATTGTTAGCTATTTCTTGAACACTTGATGCTGTTTCTTCTGCTGCACTAGCATTATTTTCCGTACTTACTGCCATTTCATTAACACCATTTACTATTTCTTCAAATCCTACATTTATTTCTTCAATAGAAGCCTCTACATTGCCAGATACTTCTGTTAAACCTTCAGCACTACCCTTTATATTTAATATCAATCCTCTTAAGCTATCTCCTGCTGTATTTAATGACTCTATAAGTTCTACAACTTCATCTTTATTTTCAGTTCTATTCATTATTTTCTCATTTAAGCCATTAGCCTTGTAAGTTAAATCTCCTATAGCTATTTTTTTAGCAAATTCTGAAGCCTCATTTATATTACATGTTAAATAACTTGATAACCTATAAGCTATATATATTACTAGTATTAGACAAAGTATACATAACCCGTTAATTATACCTACTGTCTCTATAATACCTGTGCTTTTAAAATATTGAATTATAGACGCTTGTTTTATAGCTATAGCCCAAGCACCTATAATTTTTCCTTGCTGATCTTTTATAGGTTCTAAATGAGATAAATATTTTTCATCATTAATTCTTAATCTAGTATTTACACTGTTTCCTTGCTGAAAAACCTCTTCTTTTAGCTTATCTTTTTCATCTATGTACTTAATAGTATTATCCTTCGTATCAATACTAGTAGATATTATCTTATTTTCAGATAAAAATATCATGTCAAATCCTAAATCCTTTTTTATTTTTGATACCATATCACTATTACTAATTTTTTTATCGCCTTTACAAAGCTCCTCATTATTTAAAGACCATTGGCCTGGATAAACTTCATCTATTATACTTTTTCCAGTGATACTTGCCTTTTCTACTATTTGACTCAATACTTTTCCCGAAGCCTTAGTTCCAATATTAATAGTCATAACACATATAGGTACTAAAACCAATATTGCTACTAAAAAAAAACTTCTCATTATTTTTCTTTTTAAAGAAACTCTCCTCATAATCATACCTCCAAATGCATACTATTACATTTTTACATACTTTTACTATATATATTATATAACATTTACCATAAAAATAAAAATTTTTTATATAAGTAACCAGTATTGAAATATTGTATTCATTTGATATAATTATTGTTGAACACTAACTTAATATTACTACGGGGGTGCTTAAAGCTGAGAAGAGCTATTGCTCTAACCCTTTGAACCTGATACCAGATAATACTGGCGGAGGTAAGTAGGTACATAACTTCTAAAGTTATTTTATGTTCTGCTTTTCTTTAAGCAGTTTTTTATTTCAAATTTTAGAAATTATTCACTTTAAAGGTGTACCGTTATGGTATACCTTTTATTTTTATAAAATTAGGAGGAATTCTAAATGAAAAAAGTTTTAACTATTGCCGGTTCTGACAGCTGTGGTGGAGCAGGTATTCAAGCAGATTTAAAAACTATGAGTGCTTTAGGGGTTTATGGCATGAGCGTAATCACCGCTGTAACTTGTCAAAATACTAAGGGCGTATTTGATGTACAAGAAATAAATAATAATATAGTACATTCTCAAATAAAATGTATATTTGATGATATTGAAGTGGATGCAGTGAAAATTGGCATGGTTTCCAATAGTGAAATCATAAAAACCATAAGAGAACTACTAATAGAATATAAAGCTAAAAACATAGTTGTAGATCCCGTTATGATATCCAAAAGTGGATATTTCCTACTTAAACCTGATGCAATAAACGAGCTTAAAAATTTAATTTCTATAGCTCATATAGTAACTCCAAATATTCCGGAAGCTGAAGCTTTAACTGGTTTTAAAATAGAAAATGAAGAACATATGAAAAAAGCAGCCTCTGAAATTTCAAAACTGGGTCCTAAGTGGGTACTTATAAAGGGCGGTCATAGATACAATGATGCAAACGATATTTTATACACAGGAGAAAAATTTATAAAAATATCGGGAAAAAGAATCCAAACTAATAATACTCATGGTACAGGCTGCACTTTATCTTCTGCTATAGCATCGCATCTAGCAAAAGGCTTAAATATTGAAGAATCTGTAATAGAGTCTAAAAATTATATCACAAAAGCTATAGAAAATTCCTTTTCCATTGGCCAAGGTGTAGGTCCTTTAGGCCATTTTGTTGAACTTTACAAACAATCTGGCGTGCGTTATGAATAAAAAACTACTTAGCTTTTTTTTAAAGTAGTGTAAAAAACTTTACATTAACATCTAAAGAAAGGGGAATGAAAAAATGAAAAATCATTTATTTAACGTTATATCAAAGGTTAGAAATACCACTCCATTAGTACATGCTATAACAAATTACGTAACTATAAATGATTGTGCTAATATACTACTTGCTTTTGGCGCTTCTCCTGCCATGGTAGAAGCCTACGATGAAAGCTATGACTTTTCTAAAATTTCATCTTGTCTATACTTAAACTTAGGAAGTCTACCAAAGGAACAAGAAATAGCCATGATTATGGCTGCAACTTCAGCAAAAAACAATAATGTACCTGTAGTATTAGATCCTGTAGCCTGTGGTGCTATTCCAAGGAAATTAGATGTTATTAATAAACTAATAGAATTAGGTAGAATAGACGTTATTAAAGGTAATGCAGGAGAAATAAAATTTTTATCTGGACTATCCTCTAAAACTAGAGGTGTAGATTCTATAGATGATGGCGAGGGATTAGTAGAAGCTTGTAAAACTTTAGCTAAAAAATATAATTGCATAATTGCCGCTACTGGCCAAATAGATGTAGTATCTGACGGTACTAAAACTGCATTAATAAAAAATGGAGTACAGTTATTCACTAAAATTACTGGTGCTGGCTGCATGCTAGGTGCTTTATGTGCAGGAGCTTGTGGTGCTGAAAATGATAAGTTCACTGCTGTATGTGCTGCCATAGCTTGGATGAATATAGCAGGAGAAAAAGCATTTCATGAAACAAAGCTTCCTGCTTCCTTTAAAGTCAAGTTAATAGATTACATTTATGGCTTAACTGAACAAGAATTTAAAGATAACCTAGATATAAAATTACTATAGTGGACTTGGAAATTTAGATTAAAAACAAAAATTTTACAACAGGGGGTATTAAAATTGAGTATAGACTATAAAATTTATTTGGTTACGGATAGAAGATTTTTAAAGAATATATCTTTAAAAGAAGCCGTAGAAGAATCCATAAAGGGAGGAGCGAGTATAATACAAATTAGAGAAAAAGAAGCAACTACTAGAGAATTTTTCAATATAGCTAGTGAAATTCATGACATAACTAAATATTATAATGTACCTCTTATAATCAATGACAGAATAGATATAGCTCAAGCAATAAAAGCTGAAGGGGTTCATTTAGGCCAAGACGATATGCCTATAGAATATGCAAGAAAAATATTAGGAGAAGACATAATAATAGGTATATCCTGTGGCAATGTATATGAAGCTTTGGAAGCTCAAAACAAAGGAGCAAATTATTTAGGCCTTGGCGCTGTGTTTTCCACAAATACTAAAAAAGATATAGATATACCTATAGGCTTAAATGGACTAAAAGAAATAACTTCAAAAATTCATATTCCTTCTGTAGCTATAGGTGGAGTCAATCACTCTAATGCAAAGTCAGTTATGGAAACTGGTGTAAGTGGTCTTTCTGTAATATCTTGCATTCTTGGAAGCAATAATATAAAAAAAGCTACTGAAGAACTTAAGAAAATTATGACTTTGTCATAATTTTTAGTGGGCTAGTTGGCCAGTGGGCTAGAGGGCTAGTAAAGGATTATTTTCCTTCGCTATGGAAAATCTTTAATTTATAAAATAAAAATATAAAATTTGAAATTTACAGATAGGTAATAGGTAAGAGCTAAGAAGTAATAGTTGTGGTGAAAATCCAGCTTTGCTGAATTTTTTAAAGAAACTCTTACCTTTTACCTATTGGTTCTTACTTCTTACTTTTTACTTCTTACCTTCTCCACTAGTAGGCCATCTCTCCCATAAGTAATGTACGTATAAACGGAAAAATCTGTCTTTAAAGTATTAAAACAACTTTGTTGCTTCCTCTCCCGTCATACAGATTACCTTTTCTCCCAATAAGTGAGTTTCAAACAAGTTAGAATGATACTTATCAACTCTGTTTTCTATAAACAAATATCCCTGCTACTCAAAATATGGTCAAATGTATCCATATTGAGATTTTTACTGCTTCAACGTACTCTGCCTTGCCTAAGCTACTACAGTTTGTATAGAACTCCACAGTCGTTAATTCCCCAAATAGCCTTGGGTACACATATAAGTGCTTGTTTAATTAAGCTATCTTATATTCTTTAGCATTGGCTAAATTTATTGAAGCATTTAAATCTCTATCAATAGAAAGCCCACAACTGCATTTGTAAACTCTATCAGATAGTTTTAAATCTTTCTTATATGCTCCACAACAGCTACACATTTTACTACTTGGATAAAATCTATCAACTATTCTTATCTCAATGCCATTTTGTTTAGCTTTTGAAATAAGTTTAATTCTAAATTCATAAAACTTTTGCCCAGCAATTGCCTTAGCTAAATGCCTATTCTTCATCATTCCACTTACATTTAAATCTTCAATAGTTATAAACAGAACTCTTAGCTTCAGATGGAGTTTTTACTCCATCTGAAGGTTAGAGATCGTTATCCAGTGACGTAGCTGCCGTTATCTCCCACTTTGTTAGAAGTGGGAGTGTTACGGCAGGTAGTCATCGGATAAAACTTGGTTTTTGTTTTATTAACTCATTCACTGTTTTATTTATGTAATCAGTTCTTATATTTGTAAGTCTTTGATGAAGTTTTTGTACCTTGACTATTTGTTTTTGGATATTTTGACGAGTAGCTTCTCCTTTCTCTTTTTTATTTCTTAATTTTAAACTTTCATATTTCCTTGAAAGCTTTCTTTGCTCACGTTTTAGTTTCTTTTCTGCTTTTTGACTTACTGTACCACTTTTAACCATAGAGTTAACTGGAATGTATCCAAATTCTTTTAATCTAACCCAACCTAAAGTTGGAACTTTAACTCTATGTCTTTCAATAGTCCAATCTGTTTTATTATTCTTTGGAAAGTAAGCTTTAACATCTTGATTTTTCTTTTTCTTAAATTTAGGAAAACTTGCTTTACCATCAAAAAACTTTTTAAAAGCTTTTTCTCCATTCATAATGGCTTGTTTAGTAGCTTTGGAAGACACTTCTTTAATCCAAGCTTTGTCAGGATGATTAGGAATATATTTGTTATTAAGCCATTTAGAAAAATCCATACCACTAATAAATTTTTTCTCTTTTTCGTAAACTTTTTTATTATGAGCAATATAAAAATTGTATATGAACCTACTTACACCAATAGTTTTATGAATTTTAGTTATCTGTTCTTCTGTTGGCTTAATTTCTATTTTGTATGCTTTTTTCAACTTCTTCATCTTCCTTTATCTTTTTCTTATATTTTCTTTGTATTGCTCATAAGTATAATATCTCCTATTTGTTGGTGTTCTAAATGCTTTTAATATTCCTTAGTTATCCCTCTTTGTAATGTTCTAACTGATACATTAATTAATTCTGCAAATTCATTTGGTTTATAATTATTATTTTTCAAATGTACTCACTTCCTTTTCATAAGTACATTTTACTATATTTAATTACTTTTATTTATATTTTAAATAACTAAAGATATCTCCTTCAGCAAATGAAGAGAACTTTCTAAGCTTTTATCCTTTGCTACATGTTCCTTAGTTAACATAAACTTATCTTCCCCTTTTTATTCTGATTATGAAATTAGCCTACTCTTTTAAGTATTACTATTTCTTTCATGTTCTACATTTCCACCATATTCTAAAATTTTTCATAATGTGGTACAGCAAAATTTTTCATTTAAATTATATCAATATATATTACAGTGCATTAGTATGCAATATTCTTAGTTTTAGGCATAATTACAATTTTATGCACCCATAAACTAAAATTGTACTTTCTTCTGAAACTCAAAAACTATAACATATGTAATAAAACTTTGTACAACTAAAAAATAACTATTATATTAAGTTTGTCGTGTTATAATTTTAATTAAGATAATATCATTTAACTATAATAAAGAAAGCTGGTTATAGACATGAGTGAAAAAAGAAATTTAGAGAGCATAAGAATTTTCTATGTATGGCTACTGATTACAAACATTGTTTGTAATATAGTTTTTTATTTAAATATCAAAGGAATTAATATGGAAATGTTTGAAGTATTAAAGATAAGTGCCATCAATGGCTTTAGCTTTATGTCACTGTTATTTTTATCTGTAGTTATTATTTCTACTAAAAACCTTAATATCAACAAGGATATTCAAGAAAAAACTAATAATAAAATAAAACCTTTATATTTTATTAATGTGTTTTTTATAACATATATTTTAGTAGCTTGTTTTGTAATAAAAAATAGAGATATAATATTATCCTCTATAGTAATGGAAATAATATTTATAGGAATATTTATGTTAACTAAAAATATATTAATGCTAGGCTTAAATAGTAGACAGCTTCAATGGAAAAAAGCCTGGGAAGTTCCTGAAAAAGAACCTAAAGAAAGTAGTATTCTATGGAGATTTAAGCCCTGGTTCACTCCTCATGTAAATGTTCCTTTTAAAAACAGATGGAAAGGCACCTCTAGGCTACTATATGATTTAGCCTTACTATATGCTATTTATATAACTAAAGCCCAATTAATTTCATTTATATTTGTATTTTTACTTTTACCTGATTTATTATCCTGGCTAGAAGGATTTTTAGGACTACAAACTTCATTAAGCGGAATATGTACAGGCATAACTGAACATCATGGAAAATCTAGTAGCTCCATATATCATAAAGTCTATGTTACTGATTATGAAAAAGAAAGAGAAATAACCTTTATTGTAGATGGTCCTTTATTTATAGATGAAGGCTCAAATATCACCGTAATTCACGGAATATTTTCTAAAAGAGTATTGTATGTAGAAGGCCTACGGTTAAACATAAGATAATTGTGACACAATACTTTGAAGAAAAATCTAATTTTAATTCCGTAATAAATGTGTAATTTGGGACTGTTCACGATACGCCAAGAACTTCTAAATGTCTCACAGTTAAAGCCCCTAAAGCTTTCAAACTCACTCGTTCCTCGTTCAAACATGAAAGCTTCTTAACGGGTCTTTAACTGTGAGACATAAGAAGTTCTAAGGCTAGTTCAATAGTCCCAAATTCCACATTTATTACTACATTAAAATCATATTTTTAGTTTAATATGTATGTGGTTTGAGAGGAGAAGCCTACTAAAGGATGATTTTCCTCCTCTTCGCTATAGAAAATCTTTAATTTATAAAAAAACGCTCATAATATTTTTTAGGCGTAGCCTTTCGTTTAATCTACAATATTATTTTTATTAATTGTGAGATAGAATTATTAACTTTGATTATATACTAATGAATAATTGATTATGAAAATACATTAATATGTAAGAGTTAATATATTTTGCCGTGAGGCATTGGTTTGTATAAATCTTAATCATTTCTATGTATTTAGGTTGGCTATCGCCAATAAAAGATTTTTAAAGCGCTAAAAGAAAAAGCTATAACTATTCCATTTAATGAAATAGTTATAGCTTTTTTGCTATCCCATTTATTTAATTAAAGATTTTCCGTAACATAGTGGAGGAAAATCCTCCTTCAGTAGGCTGTCTCCCCCATAAGTAATGTACGTATGAACCGAAAAATCTGTCTTTAAGGTAACAATAAATATATTTTTTTAGACTATTGAGCTAGCCTTAGAAATTCTTTGTTTTCAAATATCAATACCCGTTAAGAAGCTTTCATGTTTGAGCGCCGTTAGAAGCGAGTTTGAAAGCTTTAGGGTATTGATATTTGAAGACATTAGAATTTCTTGGCGTATTGCGAGCAGTCTTAAAAAATATATTTATTGTGGACTTAAAGACAGATTTTTCTTATGGCACTTGCTTCGTAATCTATTCTTTTTCTCTAGTATATACTGTTTTTCCACCTAAAATTGTAGTTTCTACTTTCACATCTTTAATATGCTCCTCTTCTACATTAAAAATATCCTCTTCTAAAACAACTATATCTGCAAATTTACCTGGAGTTATAGAACCTTTAATATTTTCCTCAAAAGAGGCATAAGCTCCTCCCATAGTAAATCCATATACAGCTTCATAAACAGATAACTTTTGTTCTGGGAGCCAACCTCCTTTTGGATATCCATTTAAATCTTTTCTTGTAACTGCAGAATATACATTAGGAAGCACATCGAAAGCCTCTATAGGGCAATCGGAACCAAATGTTAAATGTATATCATTATCTAGCATAGTCTTCCAATTATAAGTATATTTAGCCTTGGTCTTTCCTATTCTCTCCTCTACTACATGAAGATCATAATTTAAAAATATAGGTTGTACATTGGCTATAACATCTAATTCTTTAAATTTATTAATTAAAACTTCATCAGTTATTTGTGCATGGATTATAGTGTGTCTAGCATTCTTTCTTGGATATAGCTTTTGTGCCTTTTCAATGCTGTCGAAAACCATATACATAGCTTTATCTCCTATACAATGAGTAGATATCTGCATTCCTTCTTTATGAGCAGTTATTATTAATTCATCTAGTTCATCTTGACTATAGGCAATCATTCCAAAAGTAGAGGGTTTATCCTTATAGGAATACGATAAATAAGCAGTTCTTGCCCCTAAAGATCCATCGCATATTAATTTTAAAGGTCCCAATTTAAAGTTTTTATCTCCCTTTTCATTATGCCAACCTTCATTTAAAAAATCTTCTAATATATCCATATCGGCAAGTCTACACTGCTGATTTATTCTTACTTTTAGTCTACCTTCATCTATAAGCTCCCTATAAGCCTTAATTATCTTTTTATAATCTCTGCTTGGAAGATACGCAAAATCATCAGAAAAAACTGTAGTTATTCCTTGCTCAGAGGCTTTTGCTGCTGCCTCTTCTATCATATCTTTAAGTTCCTCTAAGTCTGGTTCATTTACAGCATTATCCGCAAGCCAAACAGCATTTTCTGTAAGTACCCCTGTTGGAATGCCTTGGTTATCTATCTCCACCTTACCACCTTGCACTTTAGGTATATTACCACGTTTTATGCCTAGTACTTCTAAAGCCTTACTATTTACCGAATAAACATGATAGCAAGCCCTTATTAAACTTATAGGATGCTCTTTAGATATTTTATCTAAATCCTCTCTATTCAAAAATCTTTTTTCTTTAAAATTTTCATGATTCCAATTAGTGCCTAGTACCCAATGCCCTTTAGGAATATTTCTTTCTTTTATAAATTTCTTAGTTTTTCCTATTACTTCATCTATAGAATATGCATCTCTTAAGTCTACCTTTTGTAAACTACTAGCATACCCCAATAAATGCATGTGGCTATCTGTAAAGCCTGGAAGAACCAGTTTACCTTTTAAATCTACCAATCTTGTATTATCATTTTTTAAACTAAGCACATCTTCATTATCTCCCACTGCATATATCTTATCTCCCCTTATGGCCACAGCTTCGCATCTTATATTTTCTTCATCCATGGTAACTACTTTACCATTAAACAATATTAAATCCAT
This sequence comes from Haloimpatiens massiliensis, assembly GCF_900184255.1. Lineage (NCBI taxonomy): Bacteria > Bacillati > Bacillota > Clostridia > Eubacteriales > Clostridiaceae > Haloimpatiens > Haloimpatiens massiliensis. The sequence goes on from NZ_LT854640.1 coordinate 1,297,609, forward strand.
GTAAATCCTCCATTTTAATATAATATTTTAAAGTCTTATTATATATATTCATTACATAGTACTAAAAATACACTAGATGTCCAAGTAAACGCTGTATCTCTTAATCCTTCCCCTGTCAATGCATTAAAATTCTCTGCCATTCCATTTCTATTTGCCATATTACAAAATCTCTCAGCCACTTTTTGTGCTAATTCATATTCACCACATTCATTTAAAGCATATACTAAAATCATAGTTGAAGGTGCCCATATAGGTCCTCTCCAATATCCATCATCAATGTAATATTCACTATTTATTTTTTCTGTAGCAAGGCCAAACTCTGTTAAAAAATCACCTTCTTTTTTGATTTTTTCTAATAATTTATTTCTTATATCTTTATTTAATCTTTTACCTAAAATTAGGGGTACATATAATATTAAACTATCTGACTCTATATCTTCATGAGTGTAACTGTCTACTGCCACAAATCTATCTTTCCTCCAAAAATGCTTAATCATTTTATTTAAAAGTTCTTCTCCTCTTATTCTCCACTCACATGCCTCTTCCTTTTTTCCAAGTTTATTAGCTATTTTTTCTAAAACATCCATTTGAATTATTAAAAATGCACATAAATCCGGGCTTTCTACAGCCATACTTTCCTTAAAAATTGTAGCATTATCCCATCCTGAATCATTTCCATGGTTATATTGAGGTATTCCATCCCTATCATAATCTCTATATTTAAACCACCAATCTGTCCACTTGCATAAAGGCTCGTATACCTCCTTAATTCTTTCTTCTGTTATAAAATCACATCTATCCATCATCCATTTTAATGTCCAGCCATGTATAGGAGGCTTACAATAATTCCATAACGCATAGCTGTCATTAACGAAATCAGGAAATGTACCACTTTCATCCTGTACATCTATAAATGTCATAAACTGATCCCATGCTAATTTAGGATTATTCTTAACTAAAGCCATGGCATTAAAACAGTGATCCCAACTCCATATATTAGTCATCCAATTTTTAGACATATACATTGCAGGTCTTCTTAGAAGTCCTTCGGGATTTACCACGCAAGACCAAGTTATATAAGATGCTAAATTTTTACCTGCATTATATTCTTCTGGAACCTCCAATGTATTTTTTAACCATCTACTATAATCTTCTTCCACTGTTTTTAAGCAATTATTAAAATTACTCAAATCCCCCTTTTCTCTCCATACAGTGTGATAATCTTCTATAGAACACTCCATAACACCATTATTGGGTAATAAATCTATAACTATTTCTCCTGGATAATCTTCTAATTCTCTTCTTATTTTTATTTCTCCCATAATAGGATTTATAATAAATCTTATTTTTTTAGATGAACAATTTACTTCATATGCTTCTTTTTCAGCTTTTATTATGTCATCATAAGCTCTTTTTTTCATAACTAATCTAAGTACCATTCCTTCTGAATGAATCCTAATAGTATTAGCATTGGGCATGCAAAATTTCACATTACCTTCCTTAGAATTCAGTTTCATAAGGGTTTCGTAGCATTCTATTTTATAAGGAGTAATATTCTCATTATATACCGTTTCTATTCTAAATACTTCTCCTAAATCATCATCTCCACCTCTAATATTCCTTATGTAAAGTCCCTTTTTTATTTCACCATATTCTAAAGGTGAAATAACCAGATAAGAACCATATCTACTAAAAGGAACTTGGAAAACGTTTAGCTTCATTATTCTTCCCCCCATGTTTATAATTATACTTTCTTTATATTTTATCATATGTATAAAAATTCTCACTATTGATTATACTATTTTTATCAATAATAACAAATATATATTTACTATTAACAAAAGTTCATACAACAATTTTCCAAATATATGATTTATATACTGTTGTTCAAATTGTCACTTAGTTATACTCTATGTTTGGGATTTTATTAAATACTACTTCATAGTAATGAGTACAAAAACTCATACTTATCTAGTAAATAAAACCTAAATATATTACTAGCTAAAACATTTATTATGCATTGGAGACTGGGAATTAGGGATTAATAAAACTACTTATACATAAGCGGAGGTTTAACTAATGAAAGCTAAAGTAGATAAAGATACTTGTATTGGTTGTGGACTATGCCCAGAAGTATGTCCAGAAGTATTTCAAATGGATGATGACGGAAAAGCTATTGCATATAACCCTGATGTATCTGAAAACTTAGCAGATTCTGCTCAAGATGCGGAATCTCAATGCCCTGTAGATGCAATTACAATTCAATAATAAAATTTTATCTCAATTGAAAGTTAAAAACCCTCTGTGTCATAGTCACAGAGGGTTTTGTATTGCTCTTAAAACTTTTTACCTATTAAATTCACCTTATTTATTTTCAGGTTTCTCAATATTTTTCTTCATTAAGAAATATATTGGAACTCCTACTACTAGTCCTCCAAGTCCCCATAATACTTTCTCCATAGAAGATTGTACTAAAAGCCATCCACTAACTACTACAGCTATTATTGGAATAACCGGTCCAAATGGAACTCTAAATGAACTTTGTAAATCTGGTCTCTTCTTTCTTAAAACTATTACCGCTAGACATGTTGGAACGTATTGAGCAAATCTTGAAACAACACTTATTGCTGCAAGCTTTGTAAAGCTACCTGATAAAGCTATTGGAATTGCTAATGCCACTGTTATTATAATAGCTACATATGGTGTACCTTTTTTACTTTGTTTAGCAATTGCTTTTGGAAGAAGTCCATCTTCTGCTAAAGCCACACCACTTCTTGGAGTGATAAATGAAGCCGCTATATTTATTCCACCTATAGAAACTAGTGTACCTGCTGTAACTATTGCTCCTCCTATAGGTCCTAAGAATACTGCTGCTGCATCTGCTACTGGTGTTGCAGTTTCTGCAAGTTTAGTTCCAAGCACTCCTATAGATACTGCTTGAATTAATAAATAGAACGCTGACACTATTATCATAACTGTTATAATTGCCTTTGGAACGTTCTTTTCTGGATTTTCCATATCTTCTGCTGCTACTGCTATAGATTCAAATCCTGTAAATGCATAGAATATTAAAAGTGCTGCTGCACCAAAAGAACCTGGTGTATATTGACCATTTGGTATCATTGGAGTGAAGTTTGCACCCTTTAAAAAGAATATTCCTATAGCCACAAACATTACAAGTGGAACTAATTTTCCTATTGTAATTACATTATTTAATGTTTTTGAAATATTTACTCCTAATATATTTATAATTCCTAATCCTACTAATATTGCTATAACTATGATGTTTTTAGTAGCTCCCACTGACGCTGCTGGCCAAACTTTTCCTAAAGCTGTAGCAAACGCTACTGCCATAGCAGCCCATGCAATTATACTTATAGCCCATTTCATAAATCCAACTTCAAAACCCACAAAATCACCAAAGGCTTCTCTTGCATAAACATATGGACCACCGTTTTTCTTAAACATTCCGCCCACTTCTGCAAAACACATTGCTATACTTATAACTAAAAACATATCGAATACTATTACACCTAAGCTGGCAGGTCCTATTAATTTTGCGGCCTGATTTGGTAATAAAAATATTCCTGAGCCTATTATAGCATTTATCCCTAATAGTACTATACTCCAGAAACCCAATTTGTTTTTGCTTGACATACTTTTTCCTCCCTTTCCTTATGTTACTATTTTGTACTTTCTTGAATCAATTTTTTAAACACACCTAACATTTTTTCATTTTCTTTAGCCATCATTTCTGGATGCCACTGTATTCCCATTACAAAGTGTTCTCCTTCTTTTTCAATAGCCTCTATAACTCCATCTTTCGCCACTGCTGCTGCTTTAAATCCTGGCGCCACATCTTTTACTGCTAAATGGTGAAAGCTGTTAGTTAGCACTTCATCTCCTAGAATTACATTTAGCTTAGTATTTTTCTCTACTTTTACTGTGTGTGTAGGTACATTAGATAATGCTCCTTGATTGTGTTTAATGTAACATCCCTCTATAAAAGCTAGGTCTTGATAAAGATTTCCACCATTAACTACATTTATAATTTGGTGTCCTCTGCAAATACCTAAAATAGGCTTTTTCATGTCCATGGCAATCTTTATTAGCATACAATCAAATAAATCTCTCTTCGGAAGTATTCCTCCTAGCTTTTGACTAGGCTCCTCACCATATAACAGAGGATTTACATCATGACCTCCTGACATTATAAGCCCATCTACCGCTTCTAACTGTTTTCTTATTATTTCTTCTTCGTATACCATAGGTAACATAACAGGTATACCCCCAGCCAAAGCCACTGCTTTAATGTAATCGTCATTTACATATGCTCTTTCGTATCCAGGAAACATGCCTCCATCGTCTACAATTACGCTTCCTGATATACCTATCACTGGTTTCTTGTCCATTAATCTAAGCCTCCTAAATCTAAGTGTTTTATTTGTGCAAATATTATAAGCAAACCCCATGCCAATTCGTTATTGCATTAACAAAGTTTTTTATTAAAATCCTTATAATCATCGATTTTGTTAGTTTAAACATTTACAAAATATTTATTTAGAAAATTTAGTATTTAATTAATTATAAATATATTAAAATAAAAAAATAGGCTAAACATAATATACGTTTAACCTATTAACCTATTTATCCTATTAATAAACCTATTTACTTTCCTGTTTCAAGAAATTCTTTTCCTTTTCCTGTTATAGCACTTCCACCACGACCTACTTTTGATGTTATAAATTCTAATGAATTTAAAACATTCAATATTTTTCTTATTTCTCCCTCATTAGTTTCTATATTTTTTTCCCTTAATATTTTTAAAATCTTGTTTCTTCCCAATGACTCTCCACGTACACTAAATGAATTCACTATATTAAGTACTTCTAAAGCTTTTTTAAAATTGCACTTACTTTTTAATATATAAACTTCTTCACTACACATTTTATTTATTTCTTCATTTTTAAGTTTATCATTTTCCTTTTTTTCATCATTAACAATGTCAAAGGGCAAATTTTCAATTGTAACTTCTTCACTACACATTAAAGATATATATGAAGCTGCATTTTGAAGTTCTCGTATATTACCAGGCCAATTATATCTACATATAGCCTGTTTTGCCTCCTCTATTATATTTAAATTTTTATTCATAAAATATTTTAATAGTTCTAATATATCTTCTTTTCTTTCTCTTAAAGATGGTATGTTTATAGGTAAAACATTAAGCCTATAATATAAATCTTCTCTAAATTTTCCTTCTTTTATCATTTGAAGCAAGTCTCTATTGGTAGCGGCTATTACTCTTACATTTATATCTATTACTTTTTGAGCCCCTATTCTCATAACCTGCCTCTCTTGTAAAACTCTTAAAAGCTTTGTCTGAAGAAGCACTGGCATATCTCCTATTTCATCTAAAAATATAGTGCCGTTATTAGCTTGCTCAAAGAGCCCTTTTTTACCTTCCTTTAACGCTCCCGTAAAAGCTCCTCTTTCATATCCGAACAGTTCACTCTCCAATAAATTTTCAGGCATGGCAGCACAATTAACTGCCACAAATGGCTGCTTAGCTCTTGCAGAATTATTATGTATAGATTGAGATATCAATTCTTTTCCCGTACCACTTTCTCCTATTATAAGTACCGTCAAATCCGATTTAGAAATCTTCTTTGCTAAATCTACACATTCTTTCATAATCTTTGACTTAGTCTGTATATCATCAAAAGTATATCTAGCTACCTGCCCCTTCTCTCTTATCTTTTGACTTAAATTTTGTTCTAACTGCTTTATATATGTAATTTCCTGCAGATTATAATAGGTGCCCATTTCTACTCCTAAATAATGTATAGTTCTTTTATTAGTATTTATGTATCTATTTTTATAAATAAAAACCTCATCAAATATCTCCTTTTCAGTTATTATTTTTTCCAATTCTCCTTTAAATACGTTTTCAATTAATTCACCTTCTACATGTTCCTTTAAGGCAAACATATCTTGAAAGCTCTTATTAAATACTGTTATAACTCCTCTAGTATTGGTAAGTGCTATTCCATTTTTAGAAAGATTTATTACAATATCTAATTCAATATTTTTTATAAAAAGTTCTTTATAATTGTCTCTTATTCCAGCATCTAAACTAACTATTTTTTCAGAGTACTTAATTAAATTCTTTCCTATTTCATCATTGTGCAAAGATAATGAACTTATTATCTGAAAAAAAGTGGATACATCAATATACCTATCACCCAGATCAATTATTTTATTTATGTAGTAAGGCACTCTCCATGATTCACTTGGCGTAACTGCTACATTTACATCTTCATAAGTTTTACATTCCTCATATGGAATTCAATTGAGATGATTTATTCCTAATTCATACATCNACTTGGCGTAACTGCTACATTTACATCTTCATAAGTTTTACCTTCCTCATATGGAATTAAATTGAGATGATTTATTCCTAATTCATAAAACAAAGATAATGTTTCCAAAGTGGTTTCATCATTATCATTGACAACCAAAACATCATTTCCATCAGGAATAGAAAACAATTTATAAACCTCATTTTCTAATATAGTTCTTCTTATAATCAATATTTTACTTTCGCTACTTATAAACTTCTTTATACTTAAAGCTCTTTCCTTAATCATAAATAGCACTACCTGATCACTAATAATCTGATCTTGTTTAAGCTCTCTTATATAGTAATTATTTATATGAACAAAATCTCCTAATACTTCTTTTAAATTCTCTTTTAAAAACCTTGCCACTCTAGAATTACTATCAGTAACTATACCTATGGACTGCATGCTCCATCTCTCCTTAATTACTTTTATAATGACGTTTATTTCATAAAACATAGTAATATGACTAACCCACAATAAGGTATAATGTGATGGAATTATGAAATTTCTCCTCTATGACTTGCATAAGAGCTAGGAACAATAAATTTAATTTAAACAGTTCCTTTGCTTCTTATGCAAGTCATTCCAGAGAAATTTCATAATTCAGGTAATGTAATGCTTTTTGTGGGATAATGAGTAATATATATTTATTATTATATTTTATCTCATTATCTAAAATAAAACAAAACATTATATCTTTTCAAAATTATTCATTAATAAAATTTAATATAAATTTATTTTGGCACGCATTTTGCTTTATTAAACATATATGATTGCATTACAACATTTTTAGAAAGGAATGAACTATAAATGAAAATTAACAATAAAGAATATTTTATAGGATTATTAAAAAGTGAGGTAGTTCCAGCTTTAGGATGCACTGAACCAATTGCAGTAGCATTAGCATCAAGTAGAGCTTGTAAGGAACTTAGCCTTTGTCCCGAAAAAATAAAAGTTTTTGTAAGTCCTAACATACTTAAAAACGGTATGGGCGTTGGAATACCTGGCACTGGAATGGTAGGTTTAGACATAGCTGCTGCCCTAGGAGCTATAGGTGGAAACTCTGACGCTGTACTTGAAGTACTAAAAGATATAACTAAAGAAGACATAGAAAAATCAAAGAAATTTCTTGAAGAAAATAGAGTATATGTAACTGCAAAAGATGTACCTGAGAAATTATATGTAGAAGTTACAGTTTCTAATGGTAATCATAATTCAACAGTTATAATAAAAAATAAACATTCAAACATAGTATCTATAGAAGTAGACGGTAAATATGTATACCAAAATGAAGATGTAGAAAATAATAATACTTCCGAAGATACAGCTTCATACCAACATACTACCGTAAAGGAAATATATAATTTTGCCCTTACTGCTGATTTTGAAGACATAAAATTCATATTAGAAGGAGCAAAAATGAATAAAGCTATTTCTTTAGATGGATTAAACAATGATTATGGTCTTAAAGTAGGAAAAACTTTATTAAACAAAATCAATAAAGGAATACTAAGCAATGATTTACAAAATTATGCTATGGCTGTAACTGCCGCAGCTTCTGATGCTAGAATGGCTGGATGCATGCTTCCTGTTATGAGTAATTCCGGTAGCGGAAACCAAGGTATTACAGTTATGATGCCTGTAGTAGCTGTGGCTGAAAAATTAAATGTAAGCGAAGAAAAACTAGCTAGAGCTTTAGTTTTAGCTAATTTAGTAGCCATACACATTAAATCCTACCTAGGAAGACTTTCTGCTCTCTGCGGTTGTGTAGTTGCCTCTTCCGGAGCTAGCTGCGGTATAACTTACCTTATGGGTGGAAACCTAGAAAATATAATTTATTCTATTAAAAATATGGCAGGAAATATAGCTGGTATGATATGTGATGGTGCTAAAACCGGTTGTGCTCTAAAGGTTTCTACTGGCGTAAGCGCTGCTATCCAATCCTCTCTATTGGCTATGGACGGCATAGAAATATCAGAAAAAGATGGAATTATAGACAAAGACATAGAAAAAACTATACAAAATATAGCTGAAATAGGCGCTAAAGGCATGAGCGAAACAGATAAACTTATCCTAGATATAATGATCTGCAAATAAGAATATTAAAGCTAAGATTTATATAAACCAATGCCTTATGGCAAAACATATTAAATTTTATTCAATATTTTATTTTAATAATTGGTTATTCATTAGTTTTTAATCAAAATAATATTAGTAACTACTATTGTAGATTCAACGAAAGGCTACGCCTAAAAAAGATTATGGAAGCTTTTTGATTTGTTTTATAAATTAAAGATTTTCCATAACGTAGTGGAGGAAAATCATCCTTTAGTAGGCTTCTCCTATCCAAACATAAACATATTAAACTAAAAATCTGATTTTAATGTAGTAATAAATGTGGAATTGGGGACTATTGAACTAGCCTTAGAACTTCTTATGTCTCACAGTTAAAGACCCGTTAAGAAGCTTTCATGTTTGAACGAGGAACGAGTGAGTTTGAAAGCTTTAGGGGCTTTAACTGTGAGACATTTAGAAGTTCTTGGCGTATTGTGAACAGTCCCAAATTACACATTTATTACGGAATTAAAATTAGATTTTTCTTCAATGTATTATGTCACAGTATATTCTCTTTGTGCTTCCTCCCCTATTATTTTTATGCCTTTTTCTATATCTTTCAGTGATGTTCTAGAAAATGCTAGTCTAAAGGTATCTTTACCGCCTCCATCTGTATAAAATATATCACCTGGAGTGAAAATAACACCTCTTTTACAGCATTTTTCTAAAAGTTTTCTTGAATTTATTCCTTTCAGTTTTATAAATATGTATAGCCCTCCATCTCCGTATATATATTCATTAGGTATATATTTTTCTGCTAAATTTCTAGCTAAATCAAATTTTTCTCTATATATATTTCTAACTCTTTTTAAATATCTTGAAAACTCACCGCTCCTCATATATTCATATAAAATTCCTTGGTCAAGGGCAGATGTATGTATATTCTTGCTTCTTTTAACACTTTCCATAGCATCTATAAGATTACTATCCGCACAAATCCACCCTATTCTAATACCTGGAAATAATATCTTTGAAAAGCTTCCTATATAAATTACAGAATTTTCTTCTCCCGCTATGGTGGCCATAGGTGCTATGTGTGCTCCTAAATGTTGCAATTCCTCATTAAAACCATCTTCTATTATGGGAACATTATGTTTCTTAAGAAGATTATACACCTGTTCTCTGCTTTTATATGACATAACTATCCCCGTGGGATTATGATAAGATGGTATTAAGTAAGAAAACTTTACTTTACGTTCCTGCAATATTTTCTCTAGAGCATTAATATTCATTCCATCCTTATTCATTGGTACACCTACTAACTTTAACCCATGAAGCTTCATAATCTTAATTGCAGTGTTATGGGTTGGATTTTCACATAGTATATTATCTCCTCTTTTTGTAATGGATGACAAAATCATATTAAATCCTTCTGTAAAACCATTGGTTATTATTATATCTTTGTTTTTTAAATTTACTCCTTTATCACTCATATACTCCTTTAAAAAATCTATTAAAGGCTTATAACCTCTTGCATATCCATAATTTAAAATTCTATTGCCTTCCATAGAAATCAAATTTGCAAATGCCCTTTTTACTTCTTCTATATCAAAATAACTTTCATCTGGAGCTATACTTTTAAAAGATATCATTCCTTTTTTATAAAGTTTTTCATGCTTCATTATATCCATATTTTCAGCTTTAACCGCATAACTATTTAAATTATTTTCCCAATTTATACTCCAATCTTTATTGTTATTTACATTAATCTTAGCTACAAAAGTTCCCCTGCCCTTTAAGGTATTAACTAACCCTTCTTCTTCTAACTTTTCATACACATTCATAACTGTACTTCTACTTATATTCATAATACTAGCCATTTCTCTTGTAGAAGGAAGCTTACTTAAGTATGGTAACATGCCATTGTCTATCATATCTTTAATGTATTTATAAATTTGAATATATATAGGCTCTCCTTTATGGAATTTTATATTAAAAAGCATCTAAACACCTCTTGCTGTTTTAAAATATCCCCAAATCAAATTAGAGATAAACTAATTTGATTGTAGTTTATCTCTAATTTTAATTCTTTACAATTTATTTTTCAACTAATATAAAAATTTGGCAAAAACTTTTAAATAAAAACTAATTTCAAGCGCCTAAATATGATGATTATTCTTTTAAAGAACATTGTATTATTTTATCTAAAAGATCACTAAAACTCATCCCTGCCGCCTTTGCACTTTTAGGAAATAGGCTGTTTTTAGTCATTCCTGGCAAAGTATTTATTTCTAGTACATATACTTTATTATGCTTTATCATCATGTCTATTCTACCGTAAGCCTTCAACTTAAAAATATCCCAACATTTTTTACTTATAATCTCTATTTGCTTCATTATATCTTCATTAAGTTCTGCTACCACTTCTTCAGCACCTTGTTCTGTATATTTTGAATTATAATCAAACCAAATATCTTCATTAGGCTTTATGGATAACACTGGAAGTAACTCTCCGTCTAGCATACAACAAGTTATTTCTTCTCCTTCTATATATTGTTCTATCATAACTTCATTATCATATTTAAATGCTTCTTCTATGGCTATTTCAAATTCTTCTCTATTTTTAACTATACTTATTCCTATACTAGAACCTCCATTATTAGGTTTTACCACCAAAGGATATGAAATTCTTTCTATTTCATGAAAATTTATTGCTTTTCCTTTTTTAATCATAACCCAATCGGGAGTATTAATATTTTTAGTGTGCAATAGCTCTTTAGTTATATTTTTATCCATGCAAAGAGCACTAGATAAAACATCACTGCCTGTAAATGGAACCCCCATGCTTTTTAATATTCCCTGTATAGTGCCATCTTCTCCAAATTGACCATGTAACGCTATAAAAGCAAAATCCAAACATCTTACCATATCAATAAGTTGATATTGAGTATTTACTGGAATAGGAAGCACCTCATATTTATTTTTATATAAATTTTCTATTATAGCTTCTGCCGAAAGCATTGAAACCTCTCTTTCAGAAGATATTCCTCCCATTATAACTCCTACTTGCATATATATTTACCTCCAAGGTTAATTTTTTAATATATTTTAATCTTCTCTATACCATTGTATGTTTTTAGTTAACATAAAAAAAGAACCACTACACTAGTGTTTTTCTCATGTAGTGGTATGGTTTTTATATGTAAAAATTTTCTTAAAGAATATACTTATTTTCAGCAGTAAGTTTCTTAGATTCTTCTCTTATAAGCTCTAAGTCTCTTATAATTCTCTTTGAAAAATCTCTTGTATTATTTAAAGCCTCCCTAGCTCCCTTTTCATCTCCTACTTTCACTCTCTCTTTAACATTGTGTCCCATACTATGTAATTTAAGATGTTCTTCCCCTATACTATCCCATATTCTTTTTATATTAGTGTTTTTAGGCTCTATAGAATAATAAAAATGTCCAAATCCACATTTATGACCATCTAGTTGAAGAGGTCTCTCTTTCATACTTTCCACCTCTATTACTAAATTATCTAGTCATTTTTGATGAGCTAAAATTGCATTGTCAATAATTGAAATAAACTCATCATTGGAAATTTTAAAAAAAGCATAATTTGCAACTTCTCCACCGTTTTTAGCTAAATTAGATATATCATCATCTAATTTTTCAATTTCTGATGCCATCTCATCTATTTCTTTTGACTGATTCGATAAGGACTCACCTAATACTGTCATATCCTCAGCATTATTAGAAAAGTTTGACATAGCCGCATTAACTTCTTCTGCTGAAGCACTAATTTCTTGCATACTGCTAGCTAAAGAATCTATACTAGACAATACTGTTTTGATGCTATGTTGACTTTTACTAAAGGATTTTTCCATATCATCAGTATTATTATTTAATTTATTTATGAAATGTATAGTATGATTTATGCTTTCATAGCTATCCTTAGATGCCACTTCCATATTACCCATAAATTTTTCCATTTGATCTAATTGGTTTCGAGTTTCCTCTGATAATTTTTTTACCTCTTCAGCAACCACAGCAAATCCTCTGCCACTTTCTCCTGCTCTTGCAGCCTCTATACTTGCATTTAGAGCTAATAAATTAGTATGTTCTGCTATTTGTTTTATACCATCCACAATATTTTTTATCTGCTGAGATATATTTATCAAATTCTCCATATCTTTTTTCATATATCCAGACTTATTATACACATCACCACTTACTTCTACCATTTCTTTTAATATTGCTTCATTATTTTCAAAATCCTTAGCTAAATCATCCGTATAACCTGATATATTTTCTACTATACTGGTTTCATCTACAATAGTTTCTGTAACTTGATTCATGCTGGCAGTAATCTCCTCAGAAGCAGCTAATAATTCTTCAGTAGCATGTCCAAGCCCCATTGATGACTGATATAATGATTTAGAATGATGTGCTAATTGTACATTAAAGTTACTGACTTTCGTGGTATTATTAAATATTTCTATCACTAAATGCTTTATCTTTGGGGAAACCTCCATTAAATCTCTAAGCATAAGTGACATTTCTTTTGCAAATTTTTCTGTTTTGGGCGATTCGATGCTTTGCTGCAGTATATTAACATCCTCTCTTTGAAATGCAGTCATTAGTTCTTCCATTTCATTTTTCAATTTAAACATATTCATCCTCCTGAGTAAAGTTTCCCATTCCATAATATACTTATAAATTAACTTTATTTAAATATTAGATAATACAAACATATCCTTCATTCATTTTATAACTAAATTATTAAAAAATCAATATTATTTATTAATAATTATTATTATTTTCAACTGCATTATTTTATAATTTACTTTATTCGTTAATACAACTAATTTCTTCTAGTTAGCTTACACTTACTTCATTGAAGTGGTTACACATTGTTTTATACATTTATCCTCACTTATTATTAAATATAGAAACGATTAAAATTCCTCTATATTTATATCGTATATATATAGAGAATCTGCACAAAATACCACTATAAACCTATAAAGAGAGGTGAATGTTTTATGCCAAAGGACAGCCAGCCAGATAACAAGAAAGCTAGAATGGAAAAATGTAATTATCAAACACCTATTACAAGAGAAACTGCTAAAGGAAACCCGACATCAAAAAAAGTTTCTAATGGACTAAGAAATAAAGCAAAGGGCGAAATTTCTTAATCCCAATTAAAATAATTATATTTAATAGTGTATTATGATTATCCCACAAAAGTATTACATTACTTCAATTATGAAATTTCTCTGTAATGACTTGCATAAGAAGCAACGAAACTGTTTAAATTTAATTTTAGAAATTGTTCTTTTAGACAGATAAAATTATCGTAAGCCTGGCAAGGACGCTAGGCTAGCGAACCTGAGGCAGGACGCTGAATGTAAGCGTTAGATACTTTTATATGGCTAAAAAATTAGAATTTCTTAAATTAAATTTATTGTTCCAAGCTCTTATACAAGTCATGGAGGAGAAATTTCATAATTCCACTACATTATATATTTTTGTAAATTAATCGTATTATATATTTATAAAATTATATTTAAGTATTCTTCCTTCATAACCATCACATAAAAAACTAGGGCTTTAAGAAGTATTAAAATCACTTCTCAATTAAACCCTAGTTCTTAATTTTCTTTATAACTCAATTAATTTAAAAGATTATTTATATATTTATTCATCTTTGTGTTTTTCATTATAAGCATTCAGTACTTTATTAAATTCTGCTCCTTCACCTATAGAAACATATTCAACTTCTTTTCCTTTAGGAATCGCCCTATAAGCATATGCTTCATCTGAGTTTTGAGCACCTACTATAACATATTGATTATTTTCTACATTTAATACATCAATTATGTCCAGTTGAATAGGATTACCCTTTTCATCCATAACATTTATAGTCTTTTCCATTTGCATTCCCTCCTATATTTATATAGTATATAATGTATTTTTCCCATTTTAGGAGAGAATATTTACTTATTAGAAAATTAATTTTTATAAACAATTTCATGCTTACATGAAAATTCAGGTCTGCTTTTTATATATATCACGAACCAGGTAGTGAGCACTATTCCTTTTATAACACTACTCATACTTACAGTCCACCAAACCCCATTTAAACCTAATATTTTTTCGGCTGATAGAATTAAAGCAAAAGGTATCCTAAGTCCTGTAAATAGTGTACTTACAAAAGATGGTGGCATGGTTTTACCAAGTCCATTAAAAGCCCCTGCAGTAGTTATTTCAATACACATAAAAAACTGTGAAAGGCTCAATATTTTCAAATATACCACTCCATGTTTTATGGTCTCCGGTTCTCCTGGAATGAACAATGAGAATATAGGTTTTGCACCAAAAAATAATACTAAGGATACTACTATACCTATAGTACCAACTATCTTAATTGATGTAATATACCCTTTCTTAATTCTATCCCATTTCTCAGCTCCATAATTTTGCCCTACAAAGGTTCTAAGAGCAGTAGAAAATCCTCCCGCCGTAAGCCATGATAAAGATTCTATTTGAGAGCCTACATTTTGAACTGCAATAGGTATGTACCCCCAACGAGAAACTATTCTAGCTATTACCATAGAAAAAAAACAAAACATTCCCTCCTCAATAGCCACAGGAGTACTTAATTTAAATATTCTCTTAATATAATGAGCTTCTGGTTTAGTAAATAAACTTATCTTATGAAACATTATAAATTTAGTCTTATATATATTGTATACAAAAATTATTGTAACCACTAACTGAGCAGTTATTGTAGCCAGTGCTGCACCTCTCACCCCTAATCTAGGTAAGGGTCCTATTCCATATATCAAAATTGGATCTAAAATAATATTAGTTAAAAGACCTATAGTATTAATAATAAAAGGTGTTGTACTATTTCCGTAACCATTATATATGCCAGTAAGTACTGGATTAATAAAATAGAAATTTATACCTAAAGCTACTATTACTAGATAATTTTCTGCCATATTAAACACTTCATTACTGCCAGAATTAAAAAAACCTATAAATCTATTTCTAAAAATTATAAGAACTAATCCATACAATAAACCTAAAAACACGTTTATTTGTATAGCATGTTTTGCATACTTTCTAGCTTCTTTAATATCTCTTTTACCTATAGATTGAGATATACCTATTTCTGCTGCCACCTTTGACAAAACAATAAAAGCTACCGCAAACCAGGTAAAATATCCTGCTATGCCAACTGCTGCAGAAGCTTTACTTCCTACTCTCCCTATCCATATCATATCAGTCATACTATATGCCATTTGTATACAAGAAGTTCCCATAATAGGTAATGCTAATTTTAATAAGGATTTCAAAATACTTCCTTCTACTATATTATTTATTTTATGCATATCTAACCGTTGCCAATAACCTATAAAAATCTATAAGCATTGTTTAATTCCCTGTTCAACGTGTCCGATTTTGCAATAAAGCTACTTTCGTTTGGTATAACACTCCAAGGGCTTAAATTCCCATACAACGCATGGTACATATACAAGTTTACTTTTAAGTGCAACATCTTGTACTTACTTATTTTGCTTGGTTTTCGCTAACTACTTGCATAAGTAGTTTTTATCACCACTAACACCATCAAGGTTCTACCCTATGACTATATCACTTTAGCAATATATTGGATTCACAATAGCTAATTATATTATAAATCAAAATAAGATAAAATATACCTGCAGTTTTATATAAGATTTTATTATATCTTTATAGAATTATTGCAACAGTCACCTCCCTCCCCATACAAAGTATTAAATTCTCCAATAGTCCATATATATCTTTTACGTAACATATTAACTATTATAGTAATTTTTCATAATTATATCAATAATTCATTTTTTTACATACATATGCCTAAATTTACACTTGTTTTGCCTAATAAATAGAGTGATTAGTTCTTTTAAACTAATCAGTCTATTTATTAAACTATTTATTTAATGAATCTATATTTAAATTTTCATAACCACTAAAGAATTTATAAAGCTCTCTAACTATTAATTCCTCTCCTTCTTTACTATCTGTCTCTACATTCATAGGTATTACTGGATCATGTAGTGAAAGTCTTACTAAGAACCATCCACCACCGTTTTCCTTATTACATTTAACTCTAACACCTTCATAGTTTGGTACTTCAAATTCCCAACCTTCTCTTTTCTCACAATACTTCTTTAAATCCTCTAAAATTTTGTTTCCATATTCCTTGAATTCCTCACAAGTTATTTTCATTCTGTATTCACTGCTTATGCTAGCTTCCTTTAAATCTTTTATTAAATTATGAATATCTTCATCTTTTTCTTCCTTTAATTTAGCAGTTTTAACAAGAATTTTAGAAACTAAGTAAGCTCCGTCGTCTAAGAAATAATTTTCCTTTAAAGCAGCATGTCCTGAAGTTTCTATAGCTATATGACATTCTTCTCCTTCATTATTAAGTCTCAAGGCTTCATTTATTACATTTTTATATCCTCTTTTAAATCTATGATGTTTACCACCACATTTATTTTCTATAAAATCCTTTAATCCTTCTGACGTAACCGAATCTGTTACCACAGTAGTTTTAGGGTTTTCTTCTAATATAATAGCTGAAATTAAGGCTATAAGTTTATTTCTATTTATTTCATTACCGTGACTATCTACTACTGCAGCACGATCCACATCTGTGTCAAATATTATTCCTAGGTCTGCTTTATTACCCAAAACAGCCTTTTGTATAGAGTGCATCGCCTCTTTATCTTCTGGATTTGGTATATGATTTGGGAATCTTCCATCAGGGTCTATAAATTGACTTCCTTGTGTATCTGCCCCTAGTGGTTTTAGAACCTTATCTACAAAAAATCCACCAGCTCCATTTCCTGCATCTACTATTATTTTAAATCCTTTTAAAGGCTCTTCTCTATTTATTTTACTATTTACTCCATTCCTTATTTTCTCTACTAAAAACTTTGAATACTGAGAAATAAAATCTATAGTATTCACTCTTTCTTCTTTAACTTTAGCTATTTCCTTTATTTCTTTAGCTATAGCTACTACTTCCTTTAAATCTGCTTTTTCTATAGCTCCTTTATTTGTAAAAAATTTCATTCCATTTCTATTAAAAGGTAGGTGACTAGCTGTAAGCATTATAGCTCCATGATACCTATATTCTTCTAAAACAGTAGTCATAAACATAGCTGGAGTGGATGCTAATCCACAATCATAAACCTCAGCACCGCTACTTGTTATTCCATGTATTAGAGAAGTCTTTAAATTTTCTCCTGAAAGTCTTGAATCCCTACCTACAGAAATTTTTAAGTCTTCTGTTTTAGTATGTTTTTTAGTAGCTAGCCATTTTGCAAAGGCTACTCCTAAAATCTCAACCACTTCTGGAGTTAAATTTACCTTTTCACCTTCAACTCCTTCTAGTGCCACACCCCTTATGTCATTTCCATTAATAAGCTTTTCTAATGAATTTATCAAAATTACTCCTCCTTCGTATATACCTAATCTTCAGTATTTAATTATCGTGAACTACCACCGAGACAAGCAGCGGTGGCTTCGTGAGAGGTTTAATATTTAAGTTTCCACCTTAACAGGCAACCCTTACTCTCAACGGGGAGGACACGCTCCCTTTATCCCTCATAGTTTCAACTATTTCGGGAATACATTTTTCTTCTTTTATTAATATATTTAATGAGCCATTTACGTCACTATTGACTAATCCAAAACTTGATTTGAACAATCCTCTAACCACTCTACGAGTTTTATCATAATGCTTTTTATTTATTGGTTCTAAATCGAAAGCACTACAACCACTTGTATAACTTTCTTCTTTGAATTTAACTTCAATCCCTTGTAATTCTGCCTTATATTTAATTAATTCAGCAAGTCTTTGTACTGGTATTTGAACAAAAGATTTATTGCAATTCATATCTTGCTTAATACCTTTAATTTTACCTATAACTATCTTTTTAACCTTATGCTTTATTGCTTTATCTATGATATTTTTACTTATTTTATGAAGATAATCATTAACATAATTATTTCTATATCTTCTTAAAGAATTTATCATTTTAGTATTTTTGAACTTATCTGAACCATATTTATTCATTTCAATACCTTGATAATACGCAATTTTCTTATTTGCAAAAGCATTAATGCCTTTAAGTTTTTTACCACAAAAAAGATAAGTTTCATTTCCATCTTTAAAAGTTAGTGTAGCAAGATTATCCAAACCTAAATCAATAGCCATAATATTAGTATTGTTTACTGGCTCTAATTCTTGTTTATTGTAGATTACAATTAAGTACCATTGCTTTAAAGAGTTATCCCACTTTATTCTTACTTGTTGCAATTCATTCCAATTTATAAGGCTTTGAAGTTTGTTAGAAACCTCAAAATTTAAACTATCTACCTCAAATATCTTTTGAATTGCTTTAGACAAGGATAGTTTTAAAATATTTTCTTTAAATCTTATAGCAAGGTTAGTAAATACAATTTCATTCTTTTTATCTTCCATATTTTTAAATTTAGGTGGTTTAGGAAGTCCTTTGTATTTATGAAGATTTTCTTTATAATCTTTAATACTTGCACTCAAAGTAAGTGCTGAAAAACAAACAAAAGTTAATGCTAACGACCTTATTGAGGAAGGAATGAAACTTATAATCGAAAGATACGAAAGTGAAAAAAACAAGTCATAGCATTTACAATAATTATGGCTATGACCTTATGGAACAGGAAATAATGCCTAACCATGTTCACCTTTTTGTATCTGCACCTCCTATTATTGCACCAATTTATATAGTTAGGAAACTTAAAAGTATTTCTGCAAACTGGATATTCCAAGGATTTCCAACACTAAAACAAAGTAAATTTTAGGGTAGTGGTTTATTGAGTAGATGTTATTATATAGGAACTGCTGGAACTGTAGTGCTGAAACAATCCAAAAGTATATTCAAAATCAGAAGTTAGTATAATGTAAATTTAAGGTGGTATCGAACCACCTTAATTTTATGCCCTTTCATCCTCCGAGATAAACAACGGAGGTTTTCGGGCATTTACTATAAATTATAATAGTTTTCTTTATACATTAAAATAGATATAACTTAAACATCTACTTCCATATTAATATTTAAAATTATTTCTATACTAACCTAATGCCACATCCAATACCATCATTACTACAAACCCTAATATAGTTCCAATGGTAGCAAAGTCAGTATTTTTACCTAATTGAGATTCTGGTATCAATTCCTCCACTACTACAAATATCATTGCTCCTGCTGCAAAAGAAAGGGCATAGGGAAGTATTGGTCTCATATGAACTACCATGGCTGCTCCTATTACCGCTGCTATAGGTTCTACAACTCCAGAAGCTTGACCATAAAGAAAGCTCTTCCACCTAGACAAGCCTTCCCTTCTTAAGGGTATAGATACCGCTGCTCCTTCAGGGAAGTTTTGAATTCCTATACCAATAGCTAAAGCTGTAGCTCCTGCAAAAGTAGCCGTAGAAATGTCAGTACCTAGTGCTCCAAAAGCTACACCCACTGCTAATCCTTCTGGTATATTATGAAGGGTTATAGCCAAAACCAATAGTATACTCCTTTGCCAGTTGGTTTTTATTCCTTCTGCTTCTTCTATTTTCATACCTGTATGCAAATGTGGAAGGATTTTATCTACAGCCCAAAGAAAGAATCCCCCAGCCAAAAATCCCACTGACGCTGGTACCCAGGCTTTCATATTTAAAGAAGCTGCCATTTCAATAGAAGGAGCTAAAAGTGACCAAAAGCTTGCTGCTATCATAACTCCAGCTGCAAAACCTAACATACCATCTAATACTTTTCTGTTTATTTGTTTAAATAGAAATACTACTGCTGCTCCTAAAGCTGTCATAAACCAGGTAAATAAAGTAGCTACCAATGCCCCTAAGACAGGGTTATTTGTAAAATCTAAAGCCATACAACACCCTCCTTTTTTATTAATCCCAATCCTCAATATCTAATCCTCAAAAATTTTACTTATGATAATACAATCTATAATTTAGCCACCCATTTTTCTATAATATCACAGGCAGTTTTTATACTACTGATTTCCGTAACTAAAAGATATTTATACTTTTTTTCACCATTTTTATACATAGGATCATAATATTTTACCATAAGTTCCTTTGTCAAGTCTACAATTTCACCTTTTTCTACCATTTCTAAATATCTAGCAATATTTTCTTCACTTATATACTTTCTTAAATTATTTAAACTCTGTACAACTTCTTCTTTCCAATTTTCTTCTTTGGTGTATTCTTCTATTATATTTTTAGCTCTATAATCTAAATCTCCCTTTACCAAAATTCTTTTACTCTCTCTCATTTTATTATAAATATAATTTGGTATTATTATATTCCCTATTCTTTTACTTTCCCCTTCTACAAATACTAAATTGCCATTTCTTTCTTTTAACTGCTCATACACCAGTGACTCAAAGGCCTTTTGACTATTGCACTTTCCTATACCAACACTTCCTAAAAGTGATCCTCTGTGATTTGCACAACCTTCTAAATCCAATATATTATATCCTCTTTCTTTTAGTTCCTTTAAAATTTTCGTTTTACCCATGCCTGTGTTTCCTTGAAGAATTACATACTCTACTTTTTCATTAAGAACTGGTAGCTCTCTGTTTATATATGCCCTATATCCTTTATATCCACCCCTCAATTTGTAAACTTTAACTCCCAAACTGGTGAGAAATGTAGTTAAAACAGTACTTCTTAGTCCACCTCTAGCACAAAAAAGCACTACTTTTTTATATTTCTTTTGTAAATCATATATTTTTTCATATATATATGGAAGTTTTTTAGATGCAGCCTCCACTCCCATAGCTTTAGCCTTATCTACACTTTCTCTTACATAAACCGTGCCTATTTCTTTTCTTTCCTCATTATTAAAAATGGGTATATTTATAGCTCCAGGTATAGTGTATTCCTTATACTCTCCCTCACTTCTTACATCTATTAGTACATAATCTCCTTCTAAATTTTCATATTCTATGTCTCTAAACATATTTTTCTCCTTCCCACCTAGCTCTTATCATATGTTATTCATTCATGACAGGGGCAGATTCATCGTTAAAAATTATATACCATCCCATATCATCGTTAATCATTCATATATAAATTTGACCAATTACAAATGCTCTGATACATCTTATTATTTTATTTTAAAATAGAAATAAGTTCAACTATTAAATTTATCAATATTTTAATATCCTCATTACACAACATACATTTAATTTAAAAATGCCCTAAATCATTAAAAGAACCAATGATTTAGGGCATTTTTTATTTTTGTAATATCCAACTTAATGATTAAACCACAAAAAGGTACAATGTGGTGGAATTATAGGATAATCAACTTAATTAATTTAAATTATTATATTTCAGTGAAAAACCTTATTATAAATCACTTTAAAATAAGGTTTTTCTTTTAAAAAAATTCTAGATTTTACTCCAATTGTACTTTTTCTTCTCTTCTTCTAATTGCTTTTTCTTCTCTCTTTTAATATTTAAAAGTAGTAAGTACCCTCCTATTAAACAGATATATCCCGTTACACTACTCTTTTTTATGCTACTTTTTTCAGATTGTATATCCACCTTTAACATTTCTACTTTTTCTTTTGGGATCTCCTTAACATTTATTAAATACTCCATTTTTCCCTTTGTAGACATTCCTTGCCAAGCCCCACCTAATGCACACATTAACGCAACAATTATAAAAGCTATAAACACAAAATTTTTAAAACCACTTTCACTACCCTTGTATTTAACTAAAAAGTTTCTTATTATAAGTACCGTAGAAACTATTGCTAAAATAACATTTAAAATAACTATAAATGTAACTATAATATCTCCCCCTTTTCTTAGTTTCTTCAAATTTACCATATATATACATTAACGTCAATACTATTATATATATTAATGATTATCCCACAAAAGCATTATATTACCTTAATTATGAAATTCTTCTTTTAGACAGATAAAATTATCGTAAGCCTGGCAAGGACGCCAGGCTAGCGAACCTGAGGCAGGACGCTGAATGTGAGCGTTAGATAATTTTATATGGCTAAAAGATTAGAATTTCTTAAATTAAATTTATTGTTCCGAGCTCTTATGCAAGTCATGAAGGAGAAATTTCATAATTCCACCACATTGTACCTTATTGTGGGATAATCATATTAATACTATAATTAAAATTTTATATTAGGAATTATAGTTTACCAATAATAAAAGGTATATGTACTTAAGTATTACACCTAGACAATATACCTTTCATTTATAATATTACGATTATAGTACAAAAATATTACATTACTTGAATTATGGATTTTTTTACATATTATACCTTTTTTGCGGTTTAATCATATTATATTTTTATTCTTTATATTTTTTCTTCTTTTTCTTTACCATTTTTAATCTAAAAAAATCTTCTCTTTCCTTTTCCTCTAATACTTCTGATATAAATTTAACTCTTTCCTGCAATTTTGGAATTTGTATATTTTCAAGGGCATTAGCCCTTTTTTGTGTTTTTTTAACTTCCACTGCTAATCTGTAAACTGCATTTTCTACTTCTGCCATTTCATATATCAAGTATTTAACTTCATTAAATTTTTTATATGCAATATCCATGGCTGTATTACTTCTGTGAAAGCTATAACTTGGTTGTATAAGCTTTTTTTCATAATTTAAATGAGGCACTTCAACCCCCATGACACTTTTAAATCTTATATTATAATCTTCAGTTTCCGGTATTGCCATGGAAATATCAGAAACTGAAGATATTCCCATAGTTATATTTGCCTGCCTTAACGCCTCATATGCTTCACTAAAAGTAGAGTTTATCCTATGCTGAAGTTTTTCAGCTCTAGATATGTAGGACATCATTTCCCTTATTAAAACATTTCTTTTTTGGTCTAAAAGCTGAAATCCTTTCCTAGAAAACTCTAATGTATTTTGAGCACTTATTAAATTTGATTTTGTAGGAGCTATTTGTTGCATTATTCACCACTCCTATAATATTTTTCAAGAATTTTAGGACTCACTCTATCTAATTCATTTTTAGGCAAGATGGAAATAATACTCCAGGCTAAATCTAAAGTTTCTCCTATACTTCTATTTTCTTCATATCCTTGCTTTAAAAATCTTTCCTCAAAATCTTCTCCAAATTTTATATAACTTTTATCTAATTCCGACAGTTCTTCCTGTCCTATTACCTGAGCTAGTGCTCTAACTTCCTGAACATGAGAATAAGAAGCAAATAATTGATTGGCAACTTCTCCATGATCATCTCGCGTATATCCTTCCCCTATGCCATCCTTCATAAGTCTGGATAGCGAAGGCAATATATTAACTGGAGGGTATACATTCTTTTGATATATATCCCTGTTAAGCACTATTTGTCCTTCGGTAATATATCCCGTTAAATCTGGTACTGGGTGAGTTATATCATCATTAGGCATAGATACTATAGGTATTTGAGTTATAGATCCTCCTTTTCCTTTAATCATACCTGCTCTCTCATATAAAGAAGCTAAATCTGAGTATAAATATCCCGGATAACCCTTTCTACTTGGTACTTCTTCTCTCGCAGAGGATAATTCTCTTAAAGCTTCACAATAACTAGTTATATCCGTCATTATAACAAGTATATGCATATTTTCCTCAAAAGCTAGGTATTCTGCTGCAGTAAGAGCACACCTAGGAGTCATAACTCTTTCTACAATTGGGTCGTCTGCTAAATTTACATACATAACCACCCTATCCAAAACTCCCGACTGCTGAAAGCTTTTTCTAAAAAACTCTGCATCATCATGTTTAATTCCCATAGCTGCAAATACTACTGCAAAATTTGAATTTTCTTCTTCACTAATCTTAGCTTGTCTTACAATTTGAGCTGCCAATTGATTATGGGGCATACCATTTCCTGAAAATATAGGTATTTTCTGTCCCCTTATTAAGGTGGTAAGACAATCTATAGACGATATACCAGTTTGAATAAAGTTTCTTGGGTATTTTCTAGCTACAGGGTTTATAGCTCTTCCATTTATATTATACCTTTTCCTACTATAAATTCTGCCACCGCCATCTATAGGTTCTCCTATACCATTGAACTCTCTTCCTAAAATTTCTTTAGATAAGCTGACCTGCAGAGAATTTCCTGTAAAACTAACAGATGAATTATTTGTGGAAATGCCTGAAGTACCCTCAAATACCTGTATTGTCACCTTATCTTCATCAATTTGTACAACTTTACCCTTTTTATTTTCTTTTCCATCAACAGTTATATCTACAATTTCATCATAAGCTGCATTGTCTACATCTGATAATACTATTATAGGTCCTTGAATCTTGTCCAATAATAGATATTGCTTTTTCAAATTTCCACCTCCTCTACGCACTATACTGCTTAAATAATTCATTATAATATTTTTTTATACTTGCTTCTAAATTATTTATAAGACTTAAATCTTCATTAGACACATTATATTTCATCTTATTCACACTATCATAAATCTCTTTGTTGTTTATTATAGATATAGGTATTCCCATTTTTACTGCCTTACATCCGTATTGATACAAACTATCTATAACCTTTAACATTTTATATTGCTTCTTAAGAGGAACATAAGTGTCATCCTTGTGGTATGCATTTTGTTGAAGAAATGCAATCTTTAATACCTTAGCTATTTCTATAACTAGTCTTTGATCATCTGGCAACACATCTTCACCGACTAGTTTAACAATTTCTTGAAGTTTGCTCTCTTCAAAAAGTATTTTCATAGCCTTATTTCTAATTTCCATCATGTCTTTAGCTATATTTTCATCATACCAATCCTTAAGCGAATCTAAATACCCACTGTAACTAGATAACCAATTGATGGCTGGATAATGTCTTGCATAGGCTAAATTTCTGTCGAGCCCTAAAAACACACTTACAAACCTCTTCGTATTTAGAGTAACTGGTTCTGAAAAATCTCCTCCTGCTGGCGATACGGCTCCAATTACAGTTATAGAACCTTCACTGCCATTTAAATTTTCCGTGTAACCTGCTCTTTCATAGAACTCTGCCAATCTTGAAGGGAGATATGCAGGATATCCCTCCTCCGCCGGCATCTCTTCGAGTCTTCCAGATATTTCTCTAAGTGCTTCTGCCCACCTAGATGTAGAATCCGCCATTATGGCTACATGATACCCCATATCCCTAAAATATTCTGCAAAAGTAATGCCTGTATATATACTTGCTTCTCTAGCTGCCACAGGCATATTTGAAGTATTGGCTATAAGTACAGTTCTATTCATAATGCTCATACCAGTTCTAGGATCAATGAGTTTGGGAAAGTCCTCTAAAACCTCTGTCATTTCATTTCCTCTTTCACCACATCCTATATACACTATAATATCTGCATCACACCATTTAGCTAATTGATGCTGAGTCATAGTTTTGCCTGTACCAAATCCCCCTGGTATAGCTACTGTTCCTCCCTTAGCTAAGGGGAAAAATGTATCTAATATTCTTTGCCCCGTAATCAAAGGCTTTTCTATTGCCTTTCTACTTTTAATTGGTCTTGGAGTTCGTACTGGCCACATTTGATATAAAGGAAGCTTTTCTATTCTGTCTCCATTTTGAAGTTTTACCACCACTTCATTTATATTGTATTCGCCATCTTGTTTCTTATATATTACTTTTCCACTTATATCCCATGGAACCATTAGTCTATGTTCTATAGAATTCGTTTCTTTTACCAGAGCATATACATCCCCTGGCTTTAAAATATCCCCTTCCATAGCAGTTATCTTCACATCCCAAAGTTTATGTTCATCTAGAGATATAAGGCCTATACCTTCTTCTATAAAACCATAATTTATTTCATTTATTTTCTCTAAAGGTCTCTCTATACCATCAAATATATTTCCTATTATTCCTGGTCCTAATTTTAAAGATAAAGGTCTTCCTGTAGAGAATATTTCTTCTCCAACCTTAAGTCCTGAGGTTTCTTCATAAACTTGAATTGTGGCTATATCATCTTCTAATATTATTATTTCTCCTATTAACTTCTTTTGTCCAACAGTAACCATTTCTCTCATTTTAAAATTTTTCATGCCCTTGCCTTTTATAACTGGTCCATTAATTCCTACTATCATTCCTTTTACGTTCTCCAAGTTACGCCCTGCTACTCAAAACATGGTCAAATGTATCCATATTGAGATTCTTACTGCTTCAACGTACTCTGCCTTGCCTAAGCTACTACAGTTTGTATAGCACTCCACAGTCGTTAATTCCCCAAATAGCCTTGGGTACACATATAAGTGCTTGTTTAATTAAGCTATCTTATATTCTTTAGCATTGGCTAAATTTATNCTGTAAGTACATTTTACTATTTCTAAGTACATTTGTATATACTTTTAGTAACTAAAGATATCCTCCTTATGAAAATAAAAATCCACTAGGATATATTTTATTATATATAGTTGTACAATACAATTATTTTTACTCAGAGAGGCACATTAATGAATTATATAGAAAAAATAACTTCATGATTAATTATGAGAATTATAGAGTATTATAGAGTAAGAGGGTTCTTATTTTATATAATGAACCAATATTAAGATTGAAATGTTAAGAGTCACCGTATATAATAAAACATGTCAACGGCGCAGGAACAAAGCACTGGAGATAAAAACTTAAGATGCTGGCATGGCTCAATTGGCAGAGCAGCTGACTTGTAATCAGCAGGTTGTAGGTTCGATTCCTATTGCCAGCTCCAAATGTGGAGGAATTCCCGAGTGGCTAAAGGGGGCAGACTGTAAATCTGTTGCGATTCGCTTCGATGGTTCGAATCCATCTTCCTCCACCACATTTAAGATACATTTTATGGGCGCATAGCTCAGCTGGGAGAGCATCTGCCTTACAAGCAGAGGGTCACAGGTTCGAGCCCTGTTGTGCCCACCATAAAATGCTGGCATGGCTCAATTGGCAGAGCAGCTGACTTGTAATCAGCAGGTTGTAGGTTCGATTCCTATTGCCAGCTCCAAATATGGAGGAGTTCCCGAGTGGCCAAAGGGGGCAGACTGTAAATCTGTTGCGATTCGCTTCGATGGTTCGAATCCATCTTCCTCCACCAAAATGAGACGCATTATGCGTCTTATTTTTATGTTATACATGTATAAATATTTAACTATATATTAAAAAAATGTAAACTTATTATAATATATTGACAGTAAATTTTTGTTGTGATATCATCAAATTATCGAAAATTATATATGATTTTTAATCTTATCCAGAGAGGTGGAGGGAATAGGCCCTATGAAGCCCGGCAACCGGCAATTTATTTTGCAATGGTGCCAATTCCTGCAGTTTAATATATTTAATACTGCAAGATAAGAGATGGTGAATATTGCCTCTTCTTATCGAAGAGGTTTTTTTATTTTACATAAGGCACATTCAAATAAATAACAAGTCAGTATGCTAGTCTATTTTGAGTCATACTGCGTCATCATAACCCGCCGATAGCTCTACCAAAGGCGGAACCTGTTTTCTTATCTGACACAAAATATACCAGCATCTTTGACTTGTTATTTATTTTCATGTACCTAATTGCAATTTTGAAAGGAGTATAAATTATTATGAGAACTTTGTTTACTTCAGAATCAGTAACAGAAGGACATCCAGATAAAATTTGTGATCAGATTTCTGATTCAATACTAGATGCTATATTAGAAAGAGACCCTTATGCAAGGGTTGCTTGTGAAACTGCTACTACTACTGGAATGGTTTTAGTTATGGGGGAAATTTCAACTAATTGTTATGTTGATATTCCTAAGGTAGTTAGAGAAACTATAAGAGAAATAGGATATACTAGAGCAAAATATGGTTTTGATGCAGAGACTTGTTCTGTTTTAACTTCTATAGATGAGCAATCAGGAGATATTGCTATGGGAGTTAATGAGGCTTTAGAATCTAAAGAGGGACAAATGCAAAAGGATGATGGTATTGGAGCAGGAGACCAAGGTATGATGTTTGGCTTTGCAACAAATGAAACAGAAGAATACATGCCCCTTCCTATATCAATGGCTCACAAACTTTCTAGAAGACTTTCAGAAGTTAGAAAGAACGGTACTTTAAAATATTTAAGACCAGATGGAAAAACTCAAGTTACTGTAGAATATGAAAATGGAAAACCAGTTAGAATAGATACTATAGTTATTTCTACTCAACATAGTCCAAAAGTAACACGTGCAGAAATAGAAAGAGATTTGAGGGAACATGTAATAAGACCAATAGTTCCAGCTGAACTTTTAGATGAAAACACTAAGTACTACATAAATCCAACAGGAAGATTTGTTGTAGGTGGACCACAAGGAGATTCAGGTCTAACAGGAAGAAAAATAATAGTAGATACTTATGGTGGAGCAGGCAGACACGGTGGTGGAGCTTTTTCTGGAAAAGATCCAACAAAGGTTGATAGATCAGCTGCTTATGCTGCTAGATGGGTAGCTAAAAATTTAGTAGCTGCTGGTGTAGCAGATAAAATAGAAATTCAATTAGCTTATGCTATAGGAGTTGCTAGACCAGTATCAATTGTAGTAGATACTTTTGGTACAGGAAAAATGTCGGATGATAAAATAATAGATATAATAAACAAAGTGTTTGATCTAAGACCAGCTGTTATAATAAGAGACTTAGGTTTAAGAAAGCCTATATATAAACAAGTGGCAGCTTATGGACATTTTGGAAGAATTGACTTAGATTTACCTTGGGAAAAATTAAGTGAGGTAGAAGAAATAAAGAAACATATGTAGTGTAATTTAATTAAGTTTGTGTATAGGGCTGATTTAAAATCGGCCCTATTGCTTTTGTTATATAATATTCATAATTAGTATATGTAACTTTTAATTTAAAATGTTCTTTAATCTACTGAAGAGTCAAAAGTTAATTCCAATAATTTTGTATAAAAAAGATAACACTCTTAGTTGTTTAAAATTCTGGGGGAGTTAAAATTGACACCTTTGGGGATTGGGATAAATGTAGGCTTAGGGGTTTCCAAATATATTTTTAAAAAATAAGGGGGATTATTATGATAGGGAACAATTATTATGCACAAAAACTAAATTCACAAAATTTGTTTAAGGTGTATGAAACTAAAATTCCTAGAGTAAAACAGTATCTAGATGCTGAAATTTCTTTTGTTAGAGATAGTTTGATAGGCAGTGAAAGTATTTTGGAATTAGGTGCAGGTTATGGCCGTATTGTAAAGGAATTAGCAGGAAATTGTAAATCAATTGTGGGTATTGATATTTCTGATGAGAGTGTTTCGTTAGGTAAGGAATATTTAAAGGATATTCCTAATACTAAATTTATAACTATGGACGTAAATAATCTTATATTCCAAGAAAAGTTCGATGTAATACTTTGTCTGCAAAACGGTTTGTCTGCAATGAAGATTAAATCGTCAGATTGGATTGAGAGGGTTTTAGGAATGGTTGAGAGCGGAGGAAAAGTTTATTTTAGTACTTATAGTGAAAAATTTTGGGAATATAGGTTAATGTGGTTTAAAGAGCAGGCTGAGAAGGGGTTGTTGGGTGAGATTGATTTAGATAAAACAAAGGATGGGGTTATAATTTGTAAGGACGGTTTTAGAGCAATTACATATACTCCAAAAGATTTAGATATTATTGGACGTTTATCGGGATATGAATATAAAATTCACGAGGTAGATGAGTCCAGTGTTTTTCTTATTATTCATAAAAAATAGATAAAAAAATTTATTAGATAGTAAAAGACCAGTTATAGATAATTAATAAAAATTAAAGATTTAAATATGTTTTTGAAAAGTTGAAATTAGGATAAAATAATATATGATATAATGTTCTATAGAGTATTAATAAAATTTATTAGGAGAGGCTTTATGTTAGAAATAAAGGGAATAGTTGAAGATATAGTATTTAAAAATGAAGAGAATGGCTATGTGGTAGCTAAAATAGAAAATGAAAAAGAAGATATAACTATAGTGGGATGTATACCATACATAACAGAGGGACAGACTTTATATATGAAGGGGGAATGGGTTAAGCATCCTAAATTTGGTCAACAATTTAAAGTTCAAAGTTGTGAAGAAATAATACCAAATTCTCTTGAAGGAATAGAAAAATATTTAGCATCAGGTATAATTTCAGGCATAGGTTCAGTTACTGCTAAAAAGATAGTAGGTAGATTTGGAGAAGAAACTTTAAATGTATTGGATAATAAAATTGAGAGATTGAAAGAAATTGAGGGTATAGGTGATAAAAAAATTAATTTAATTAAGGAATCATATAGTAAACATAAGGAAGTAAGGAATGTAATGGTGTTTTTACAAACCTATGGAGTTACGGCTAATCAATGCGTTAAGATATATAAAAGATACGGAAAAGATTCTATAAATGTAGTTAAAAACAATCCATATGTTCTAACAGAAGATATAACTGGCATAGGATTTAAAACGGCGGATAAAATTGCTAGAAGTATTGGAATAGATAAAGAATCTCCTTTTAGAATACAAAGTGGTATAAACTATGTAATAAATGAATTTTGTGCTATGGGAAACACCTATATGCCGAGGAAAAATTTAATTGCGGAAGTAAAAAAAATACTTCAAGTAGAGAAGGATATAATAGAGAAAAATATATATGATTCTGCACTAGAAGGGAAAATTAAAATTGAAGATATACAAGGGTGTCTATGCGTATTTAATATTCCTTTTTATTATTCAGAATTAAGTGTTACTAAGAAGATATTAACTTTATCCCTTGTAAATCACGAAGATATGAAAGTTGATGTGCAAGGAGAAATTAAAAAATTTGAAAAGGAAAATGATATTAAGTTCTCCCCGTCACAAAATGAAGCTATAGAAGGGGCTTTAACTTCTGGGATTGAAGTAATTACTGGTGGTCCAGGTACAGGAAAAACTACTATAATAAATTGCATAACTGAAATATTTCAAAGTCAAGGGATGACAGTATTTATGGCTGCTCCTACTGGAAGGGCAGCTAAAAGAATGGAAGAAGCCACTGGACATGAGGCTAAAACGATACATAGATTATTAGAACTAGGATATGGAGATTCTGAAGAGGCATTTTTTTCAAAGGATGAGGATAGCCAGCTAGAATGCGATGTAGTAATAGTAGACGAGGCATCTATGATTGATATAGTGTTAATGAATAGTTTATTAAAGGCAGTGGGGTTAGGTACAAAAGTCATTATAGTAGGAGATGTGGATCAATTGCCTTCAGTAGGACCGGGAAATGTACTGAGGGATATAATAGATAGTAAGTGTGTTAAAGTAGTTAGGTTAAAGGAAATATTTAGACAGGGAAAAGAAAGTATGATTGTAGTAAATGCTCATAAAATAAATGAGGGGCAGATGCCAATTTTAAATAAAAGAGATAAGGATTTTTACTTCATAAAAGAAGAAGACACTAATAAGATAATGAATACTATAGTAGAACTTATATATGAAAGATTACCTAAATTTAATAGCCATTGGAACAAAATGGAGCATATACAAATATTATCTCCTAGTAGAAGGGGAATTCTTGGGGTGGAAAATTTAAATTCTAAACTTCAAGAGGTTTTGAATCCACCTGCAAAATATAAAAATCAAAAAGAATTTAGAAATATGGTTTTTAGAGTAGGGGATAAAGTAATGCAAATTAAAAATAATTACTCCTTAAAGTGGAGTAAGATAAACAGTGAAGAGGAAGGAATAGGAGTATTTAATGGAGATGTAGGGTTTATAGAGGATATAAGTAGTGAAGATAATACTGTTACTGTTGTATTTGATGATGAACGGAGAGTGCTTTATGATTCTGTATATTTAGATGAAATTACATTAGCCTATGCTATGACTATACATAAAAGTCAGGGCAGTGAATTCCCAGTAGTTATAATGCCTATGTTTATGGGGCCAACGCTTCTTATGAATAAAAATTTACTTTATACAGGCATAACTAGGGCCAAAAAGTTAGTGGTACTTGTTGGAAAAGTAAAAGCTCTTCATTTTATGATAAATAATGATAGGAGCTTTGAGAGATATTCTTCATTAGCATGGAGGATAAGTAATTTAATAGAGGAATGATTATAGTACATTTTACTATTTGTAAGTTTAAAATGATAAAATTACAAAAAAAGTAAAGTTTCGTTATAGGATAGTTAACTTATTGCCATGTTGGGGGTGAGTATATTGGTTATAATGAATATGGTTAAGTTTACATACGAAATAGATAAAATAAAAAGAGATATCATCAATTGGTATAATGGAAAAGATAAATACTTAAATATAATTTCTCCACCGTATAATTCATGTGAATTCTTTTTAGATATTATTCAATATGTGGCTAAAAAGCCAGGAAGAATTTTATATATATCCACTAACAAAGGATGTTTAGAAATTGTTGATAACATAAAAAGCAATACTAATTTTAGAGATTATACATTTATTAGAAGTGAGTATTCAAAATATGATTCCAGTTTAGTTATTTGGGATTTGTCATCAATTAGCCAAATCCATGGAGAATTTGATTTGATTATATATGACAATATTAGTGGTATATGTACTACTGATTATAGATTTATTAAAAATATATGTAATAAGTATTGTTCATCTAATGGAAAAATAGTATTTTTTGCTATAGAAACCTTAATGAAAGGTTCTAAGGAAATAAATATGCCACTTCGCAATAATGGCAAGCCTGTAACAGAACCTACTGTATTGTTTACAAGATTAAATATTAATAAAGATATACCTTATGTGGTATATGAATATTTAAATTGGTCAATAAATATAGATAAGAAAATAATAATATATGTACCAGATAAGGATAAAGTAAATAATTTGTATAACTACTTGTTAAAGCTTAAAAATAAATTAAATGCTAATATTGATTTTTTTATAGAGGATAGTAGTGATGTAAAGGTCTTAACAAATTTCTCAAAAAAGAAGAGGGCAATATTAGTTACAAATTACCTAGGAGAAAAATATTTGAATTTTAATAATATAAACATAATGGTTTATTTTGCAGATGATGATAAATTTGATTATAAAAAGCTTGTTTATTTAGCAGGTAGATCAAGCTTTATGGAACAATTTGAGAAAGGAGAGGTTATATTTTTAGCAAAAAAAGAAACTAATGCTATGGCAAAGGCTAAAAATATAACTCGGAATTTTAATAAAGAAGCATGGGAAATGGGATTATTAAGTATTTAAAAAAACTCATTATGTATTTTTTAGATATAGTATATTATAGTGAAGAAGAATGTGTAGTTTGTGGTAAAAAATTATTTCAGGATTTATATTTATGTATTAATTGTAGAGATAAAATTAAAGATTGTGAAGAAAGTATAAAATTTAAAATTTATAATAAGGAAACTAGAATTTACAGCGCTTTATATTATTCCCCTGCTGTTAAGAAAATAGTATTAGGATTAAAGTACAAAAGTGATTTTAGATGTGGAAATATATTAGCAGATTATATGATTAAAATTATAAAGGATAAAGAAATACATTTTGATATGATTACCTATGTACCTTTAAACAAAGAAAACGAAAAAAAGAGAGGATATAATCAGAGCAGATATTTAGCTAAATATATAGGAGAGAAGTTTGATAAAAAGGTTATAGATTGCTTGAAGAAATCTAAAGAAACTAGAGATCAAATAGGGCTTAATGGAAAAGAAAGATGGGTAAATTTAAAAGATAGCTTCAAATTTATAAAGGGTAAGAATATAAAAAATAAAAAAATATTGTTAGTGGATGACGTTATAACTACAGGAGCCACAGCATATTATTGTGTTTCTGAATTGTTAAAAAATAATTCAGATGAAATTATTGTATTGACTGCAGCAAAAAGTAAGATATAATATTATTGTTGGGTTAGGTTTGTGGTTGAAAGTCGATGCCAGTCGCAGGCAAAACGATCCACGTAAGTTAAACAAAGTTTAATGAGCATGGTGCGGCTTAGAAGTAAGTCCTGCCGCTTTAAAGCGAGAGGGTTAGTAGTGAGGGGATAATGCCTAGTAGCAAAAGCTCCAGCAGGCGAGTGTGGGGTCAAAGACCAGGTCAGCTAATTCAGTAAAATAGAGATAAATTTATTTATCTCTATTTTTTTTAGCTTTTTTAGCCCAACAATTTTATTTTAACATAAAACTAATGGTTATGCATCTATTAGATGGATGTGAAATACTTAGCAATAATAAGCATGAATAACCTAGTGCACATAAAGAAAGTAGAATATTTAATTGATTCTGAAAATATGGTTTGAGTTATTGAACCATAAGAGTTAAGATAATAATACAAACAAAATTTATTATTAATTTTTAGCTAATTAAGAGAGGGGCTGGTTTCATGATAGTAAGATTTACTGGAAAAAATATAGAAATGACTGATGCATTAAAAAATATTGTGGAGAAAAAAATGTCTAGATTAGATAGATATTTTGAACCTAACGTACCAGCTAATGTAACTTTAAGTGTACAAAAAAATAATCAAATTATAGAAATTACCATACCTTTTAATGGAATTATATTAAGAGGTGAAGAAACTAACACAGATATGTATGCAGCTATAGACTTAGTAGTAGATAAAATAGAAAGACAAATAAGAAAACAAAAAACGAAATTGGCCAGAAGAAAAGGGTGTTTAGATTCTGTAAGATTTAGTTCCATACCAGATTATGAATGGAAAGAAGATGAACATAAAGACCCTAAGGTGGTAAAAACAAAGAAATTTGCAATAAAACCAATGTCAGCGGAAGAAGCTATTTTACAGATGGAGCTTTTAGGACACAGTTTCTTTGTATATCAAGATGCAGAAACTTCAGATGTAAATGTGGTTTATAAGAGAAATGATGGTAATTATGGATTGATTGAACCTGAATTCTAATATGAAGTAAAAATGCGGTAGAGTCTACCGCATTTTTTTATTTTGCAGGAAATATAAATCGATTTTAAATAAATAAATTTTATGTAATAAAATGGTTAAAAATCTATTTGTAAAGTTGAATATATTTTAAGTAGATGATATAATTTATAGATATTAGAATAATAAATATAAAATTTGAAGAATGGTGAGGTTTAAAATGGGACTATTAGATAAAGTATTTGGGACTTATAGTGAAAGACAATTAAAGAAAATAAAACCTTTAGTAGATAGAATTGAAAGTTATGATGAAAAAATGCAAAAGTTAAGCGATGAGGAGCTTAAAGCAAAAACTGAGGAATTTAAAAAAAGATTAGAAAAAGGTGAAACTTTAGAGGATATTTTACCAGAAGCCTTTGCTGTCGTTAGAGAGGCATCTGTAAGAACGCTAGGACTTAAACACTTTAGAGAGCAGTTAATGGGCGGTGTTATACTTCATCAAGGTAGAATATCTGAAATGAAAACTGGTGAAGGAAAAACTTTAGTTGCAACTTTACCTTCATATTTAAATGCATTAAGTGGTAAAGGAGTACATATAGTTACAGTAAATGATTATCTTGCTAAAAGAGACGCTGAGACTATGGGTAAAATACATGAGTTTCTAGGTTTATCTGTAGGAGTAATTGTCCATGATTTAGACAATGAAGAGAGAAGAGCGGCATATAATTCAGATATAACTTATGGTACTAATAACGAACTGGGGTTTGACTACTTAAGAGATAACATGGTGGTATATAAAGAAGAAAGAGTACAAAGAGAGTTAAACTTCTGTATAGTTGATGAAGTGGACTCTATACTTATAGATGAAGCTAGAACCCCTCTTATAATTTCAGGGGAAGGTGACAAATCTACAGATCTTTATAAAATAGCTCAATTTTTTGTAGCTACTTTGACAAAAGGTGAAAAGAGTGAAGAGGGAGAAGAAACTGGAGATTTTACAATAGATGAAAAAGCTAATGCGGTTATATTAACACAGGCTGGAGTTGAAAAAGCTGAGGCTTTCTTTAAATTAGAAAACTATGCAGATCCTAGTAACATGGAAATTCAACACCACGTAATACAAGCTTTAAAAGCTAACTATATGATGAAAAAAGATAAAGATTATATGGTTAAAGATGGAGAAGTTATAATAGTTGATGAATTTACAGGAAGACTTATGGAAGGTAGAAGATACAGTGATGGACTTCATCAAGCTATAGAAGCTAAAGAGAAAGTTAAGATTCAAAAGGAATCAAAAACACTTGCAACTATAACATTTCAGAATTATTTTAGAATGTATAATAAATTATCTGGTATGACTGGTACTGCAGCTACTGAAGAAAATGAATTTAGGGAAATATATGGATTAGATGTAGTAGTGATTCCTACCCATGAGCCAGTTATAAGAAATGATAGACCAGATAAAGTATATAAATCAGTAAAAGCTAAATATACGGCTATAGTAGATGAAATTGTAGAAACCCATAAGAAAGGTCAACCAATGCTTGTAGGTACAGTTAGCATAGAAAAATCTGAGGTTTTATCTAGCATGTTAAAGAAAAAGGGTGTACCACATCAGGTATTAAATGCTAAGTACCATGAAAAAGAAGCAGAAATAATATCTCATGCAGGAGAAAATGGCATGGTTACAATTGCTACTAATATGGCTGGACGTGGTACGGATATCAAATTAGGTGAAGATGTACCATCTATTGGTGGATTAAAAGTAATAGGAACTGAAAGACATGAATCTAGGCGTATAGATAACCAGTTAAGAGGACGTTCAGGACGTCAAGGAGACCCAGGTGAATCTATATTTTATGTATCTTTCGAAGATGATCTTATGAGAATATTTGCTTCTGATAGATTTAGAACTGTAATGGATAAGTTCGGATTAGAGGATGAAGATGCTATAGAAAGTAAAATGGTAACTAATGCTATAGAAAGTGCTCAAAAGAAGGTTGAAGGAAATAACTTTGACGTGAGAAAAAATGTACTTCAATATGATGATGTTATGAATAAGCAAAGAGAAGTTATATATAAACAAAGAGCAGAGGTTCTAGAAGGTGAAGATTTAAAACAGCAAATTCAGGCAATGATAAAAGATGTTATATATAGTGCCGTGGATTCACATATATCTGGTGTTGAAGATGGATTTGAAAAAGAACTATCTGAGCTAATAAAATATTTAGAAGATCTATATCTTCCAATAGGCTTTATAAAAGTAGAGGATTTAAAAAATCTTAGCAATGAAGAAATAAAGGAAAAATTATTAGATTTAGCTGATACAATGTACAAACAAAAAGAAGAAGAATTTAGTTTAGAAGCTATGAGAGAGGTAGAGAGAGTTTTACTTTTAAGAGTTGTAGATACTAAGTGGATGGACCATATAGATAATATGGAACATTTAAAACAAGGAATAGGACTTAGAGCATATAAACAGCAAGATCCATCTCAGGCATATCAAATGGAAGGTAGTGATATGTTTGATGAAATGATAGAAAGTATTAAAGTGGATACTGTAAAATATTTATATCATGTAAGATTAGAAAATGTACCTGAAAGAGAGAGAGTAGCGAAGATAACTTCAACAAATCAAGAGTCTTCAGGAAAAAGGGAACCAGTGAGAAAACAAGAAAAAATAGGAAGAAACGATCCTTGTCCTTGTGGTTCTGGTAAAAAATATAAAAATTGTTGTGGAAGAGGCGTAGTCTAAATAAAATTGAGTTAGAGATGATTTCATTTCTAACTCAATTTTAATTGATTGAATCACGTAACCACGTATTATAATATTATGTTAACTATGAAAAATAGATGTTTTAGATAAATTTATGCAAAGAAAGAGGTTGGAAATATGTTAATACAATACCAGGAGTTTATAGAAGAAGTGAAAGAGATGAGAAAGATAATAGATGAAGTGAGTGTTTCCCTTTGACTTAGCAGAACTTAAAAATCAATTATCAGAATATGAAAATAAAATGCAGCAGTCAAATTTTTGGAATAACATGGAACAAGCACAGGATATAACTCAAAAGTGCAAAGGAATAAAAGATAAAATAGAATGGTATAATGCGATAACAACTAAAATAGAAGATATAGATACATTAATACAATTATCTTTAGAAGAAGAGGATAATTCTACTTGTGGAGAAATAAAGTCTGAAATTAAAGAGTTAAAAAGTAATATAGATAATATGAAAATACAAACTCTTTTATCTGGAGAATACGATAGGAATAATGCTATTTTAACTTTACATGTAGGAGTTGGTGGAAATGATGCTCAAGATTGGACAGAAATGCTATATAGGATGTATAAAAGGTGGTGTGAAGCAAGGGGATTTAAAGTAGAAGTATTAGATTTTATACCAGCAGATGAAGCTGGTATAAAGGGAGTTACAGTTAAAGTTATTGGAGAATTTGCCTATGGATATTTAAATGCAGAAAAGGGAATACATAGGTTGGTTAGGATATCTCCTTATAATGCTAATGGTAAAAGACAAACTTCTTTTGCCTCTGTAGAAGTACTTCCGGAACTAAGTGAAAGTCAGGATATAGAAATTAGAAGTGACGATTTAAGAATAGATACCTATCGCTCAGGGGGAGCTGGTGGGCAGCATGTTAATAAAACTGAAAGTGCCATAAGAATAACTCATTTGCCTACGGGTATAGTAGTTCAATGTCAAAACGAAAGAAGCCAACACACTAATAAAGAAACAGCTATGAAGATATTAAAGGCTAAATTAGTTGCACTTAAGGAAAGAGAACATAAAGAAAGGATAGAGGATTTAACAGGTGAGTTAAAGGATAATGGATGGGGAAGTCAAATAAGGTCTTATGTGTTTCATCCATATAATCTAGTAAAAGATCATAGAACAGGTGTGGAAACAGGAAATATAACTGCTGTAATGGATGGAGAAATTGATGAATTTATAATAGGATATTTATCACAAAAATAGAGTAAATCTGCATGGATTTACTCTATTTTTATTTGAATGTGCCTAAGGAGGATTTTAATATAATAATTATTTTATGCTTTGTTTATAGTTAGAGGATGTTTTTTTTCTTCCATATATATAATAGCAAGTTACAACAATTATTCCAGTAAAAGATACTATCATAAATACTTTGTAGTAAATTATAAAGGGATTATTTTTGAACGAATATTTAAAAACTTCTTTAGAAGCTACATTAAAACATCTTATAATAGAATCTTCTTTTATAAATTCAACATTGTCTTTTGGAGTATGAATTTTTGATGTGTCATTATCACAAAAAGTTATTGCATCAATATTATGATCTCTAAAAGGCTTGTGGTCGCTAGCATCTTCAAACATTCTATTAAAATTAATTTTTTCATTAGAACAGGTAGTAGAAATAGAATTTAAAAATTCGTTGTCGTAGGAATCTTTTTTACTTCCCATTATGCAGAGGGGAACAGAAGTATTTCCGCCTATCATATCAAAATTGAATACTTTACTTCCTTTAAGTTTCGAAGAATATTTTTCTACAAAGGCGGTAGAACCTACAAATCCGAATTCTTCACCATTAAATGCAATAAAAATTATATCTCTATTAGGTTTGCCCAAGGATTGTATAACTTTACTCATTTCCAGAATAAAAGCTACTCCGGAAGCATTGTCTAGGGCGCCATTATATACATTGCCAGATAAATCTGCACCTACATGGTCATAATGTGCAGATAATACCAAGGGTGGTAGACTTTTGTCCTTGCCTTCTATTTTGGCAGTGACATTATTTACATAGGTATCTTTAATAGTATAGGGAATGTAGCAGTTTAAAGTATATCCATTTTTAATGTAGTTGTAAATTTGGGATAAGGTATCTTTTGTTATCATTACATACATACTAGCAGGGGCATCTATCATGAAAGAGCTTCTGAAATCTAAGCCATTTGAAGTGCAATAAAAAACAACTGAGGAGTCTTTAACAGTTGCTCTTATACCGTCACCACTAAAATTACAATTATCTCTTGTAAAAATTATATTATTTTCTTTGAAATTAAGCATATCTTCCTTATAGTCTACTCCATATTTGAATTCTTTAACTACATTATTATTTTTATCAATTACATTTAAATAAGGAGCTTTATTGGAGATTTTCGAAGGATATTTAATCTTAAATGATTGCAAGTAATTTTTATCTAAGGGTTGGAGTTTGTAATTTTTAAATTGTGACTTTATATATTGTTCTGCTATGCGGTTTTCTAATGTACCAGGAAGCCTTCCTTGTAATCGGTCAGAAGATAAGTAATTTATATGTTTGATTACTTTATCAGTATTAAATTTATTGAGACATATATAAGTTTTAAAACTAAATAAGAAGGAAATAGTGAATACAGATAGTAAGAATATAATAAAAAAATTCTTTGACTTTTTCATAGTAACCTCTCTATATTAATGTTTGTATATGAATATGTATATAATTTTTAAAATATGATATAACTATGGCTAAAGTGTTAGTTTTTTCTATTGCTATGTTGTAAAAAGCATTAAATTAATTTAAACTTATATAGTAGCTTAAGTACATTTAAATAAATAACTGGAGGTAAATATGAAGAATATAAATAATAAATTAGCAAAAGAATTTAATATAAATCTCAATATAATTGAGAATATAATTGGTATGTTAGATGAAGGCAATACAGTGCCATTTATAGCTAGATATAGAAAAGAAAGAACTGGTGGATTAGATGATCAAGTGCTTAGAGAATTTAATGAGAGGCTAGTTTATTTAAAAAACTTGGAGGAAAGAAAAGAAACAATAATAAAAAGCATAGAGGAACAAGGAAAATTAACGGATCAAATAAAGGAATCTATTTTCAAATGTGATACATTAACTGAAGTAGAAGATTTATATAGACCATATAAGCCTAAGAAAAGAACAAGAGCTATTATTGCCCAGGAAAAAGGATTGAAACCCCTTGCAGAAACTATTTTAAATGGAGAATTTTCAGGAGATATATTAGAATATGCAAGAAAATTTGTAAATGAAGAGAAAGGTGTGAAAAGTGAAGAGGAAGCGCTAAAGGGTGCCATGGATATAATAAGTGAAATAATATCTGATGAAGCAGATTATAGAAAATGGATAAGGAATTTTGTAAATAAGCATGGTTTTATAATTACTAAAGGAGAAAGTGAAGAGAGTACTCCTTTTGAAATGTACTATGATTATAAAGAAGATGTTTCTAAAATACCTCCTCACAGAATATTAGCTATAAATAGAGGAGAAAGTGAAAAAGTATTGTCAGTGAAAATACAGTGTGATGAAGAAAAAATAGTGGATTACTTAAAGGATAAGTGCTTAAAAGGAAATGGTATTACAGACGCATATATTGAAGATAGTATAAGGGATTCTCTAAAAAGACTCATATATCCTTCCATTGAAAGGGAAATAAGAAGTGAACTAAAGGAAAAGGGAGAGATATCAGCTATAAATATATTTAAAGCTAATTTGAAATCTCTTTTAATGCAGCCACCTATAAAAGGAAAGGGAGTTTTAGGATATGACCCTGGATTTAGAACAGGATGTAAAATTGCAATATTAGATGATACAGGTAAAATGTTAGATTTAGCTACAATATATCCTACAGCACCTGCAAATGATATAGAGGGTTCAATTAAGAAACTTAAAGATTTAGTTTACAAATATAACGTAGATGTAATATCTTTAGGAAATGGAACTGCTAGTAGGGAATCAGAAGAAGTTATAGTACAGCTTATCAAAGAAGTTAAAGAGGAGAAGGAAAAGGAATTATACTATGTTATAGTTTCAGAAGCAGGAGCTTCTGTATATTCTGCATCTAAGCTTGCAGCTAAAGAGTATCCAGATGTAGATGTATCTTTAAGAGGAGCTATATCTATAGGAAGAAGACTTCAAGATCCCTTATCAGAATTAGTAAAAATAGATCCTAAATCCATAGGAATAGGCCAATATCAGCATGATGTAGCTCCTAAAAAATTAGATGAATCTTTAAAGGGAGTAGTAGAAGATTGTGTTAATAATGTTGGGGTAGATTTAAATATAGCCACACCATCCTTGCTATCATATATTTCTGGCATAAGTGCATCTGTAGCAGAAAATATAGTAAAGTACAGAGAAGAAAATGGAAAATTTAGTAGCAGAAAAGAACTTTTAAAGGTAAAAAGACTTGGACCTAAGGTGTTTGAACAATGTGCAGGTTTTTTAAGAGTTATGGAAAGTGATGAACCTCTTGACAACACAGCAGTGCATCCGGAGTCTTATAAGGCTGCCAAAAGTTTACTGGAAATATTAGAACTAAATTTATTGGAATTAAAAAAAGGTGGATTAAAAGAAGTTGATGAAAAATTAGAGAATAAAAGTATGAGAAGTTTAGCTGAAGAATTGCAAATAGGTATTCCAACTTTAAAAGACATAATAAATGAGCTTAAAAAGCCGGGAAGGGATCCGAGAGAGGAAATGCCAA
Organism: Haloimpatiens massiliensis; assembly: GCF_900184255.1. NCBI lineage: Bacteria > Bacillati > Bacillota > Clostridia > Eubacteriales > Clostridiaceae > Haloimpatiens > Haloimpatiens massiliensis. The sequence goes on from NZ_LT854640.1 coordinate 1,340,538, forward strand.
AGCCAATTTTAAAGTCAGGTGTAATAGAGATGAATCAGTTAAAGCCTGGTATGGTTTTAACTGGAACTGTAAGAAATGTTTCTGATTTTGGAGCTTTTGTAGATATAGGAGTGCATCAGGATGGATTGGTTCACATAAGCCAAATGTCGGATAAATTTGTGAAACATCCACTGGATGTAGTAAAGGTTGGGGATATAGTAGAAGTTAAAATTTTAGATGTGGATGAAAAGAGAAAAAGGATTTCCTTAACAATGAAAAAATAAAAGAGATTGTGTGGCTCTAGAAATTAATTTCTAGAGTCTCATAATCTCTTTTTATATTTCATTTTGATTTCTATATTTTCCAAGAATATCTGTCACTGGTGAAACAGTAGTAAATGCAGCAGGGTCTACGGAACGTACAATTTCCTTGAGTTGTGATAATTCATTCTTTTGTATTACTACATAAATAAATTTCTTATCTGTGTTAGAGTAACTTCCTTTAGCTTCTAGTACAGTAACACCTCTTAAAAGTTTTATTTGAATTTCTTTTACTAAATTTTCAGCATTGTCGCAGATTATTATACATTGCTTAGTTGAGGATATACCTTCTTGAATAATATCCATAGTTTTAGTTCTAGTAAAACTTAATATAAATGCATATAGTACTGAATTTAGTCCAAATACATAGGCAACTAGCAAATAAACTAATATATCTTCCACTAATAATATAGTAGATAATTGTAGGCTTGGAAATTTTGCGCTTATTATTTTAGCAGATATGTCTAGTCCTCCAGTAGAGCCCCCAGCCATAAATATAAGAGCTATAGCTACACCTATTAGTATTCCGCAAAATACGGAGCCTAGTAATACATCATCAAAGGGTTTAAATTTGTAATGCAAATTTAAAAAATCTATAAGTATAGAGGAAAGGAAAACTATAAATCCACTTCTTATAGCAAATTTTCTCCCTAATAATTTAAAACCAAATAAAAATAAAGGTACATTTATTAATAAAGATGCCATACCAACTTTAAGACCAAATAACTGGTTTAAGGAAGTAGCAATACCGGTTACTCCTCCAGCACCTATTTTACTAGGAATTAATATGGCTGATATAGCTATTGCAAATAAAATACAACCAGCAGTTAAAAGAATATAATCTTTAATTATTTTCTTCATAGCAAATCATCTCCTATCAATCTAATATTTTCATGTGCCTTAAGTTTAAAAACACAGAAAATAAATATCATAAAATATGTTTATAGCGAATACTATACTAGCATAAAAGTTACTACATAACAATATGATTATGTGTTTTTTCATGAAATTGAAAGAGATATTGCAAAAAAAATAACAATATAATTATTTTGCATTACATTTTATTTCATAAATGGATGAAAATATAATTAGTATATATAATAGATTTATAAAAATATATTTTTATATAAAAAGTATAGCATAAAAGCAGAAAATATATCATAAATAAAGAAAAAAGTATATTCTAATAATATAAAGGGTTTTTTTATGATTAAAAGGGTATTTTGAATATTGCACTTTTTCTTGCATGATGGTAAAGTAAAAGGAGTGTAAATGTTTAGGAATAGAATTATTGAATTGAAGATGCATTTAATAAGGAGGCTATGAAATGAGTTTCGTAGATGAGTTAAAAGAATTAAAAATACAAACAACAAAAAATATATTTAGAAATTTATCAGTACCTCAGCTAGTGGAGAAAGCATTAGAAAGAGGAGAAGGAAGACTATCAAGTAAGGGTTCTTTAGTTGTGGAGACAGGAAAATATACTGGAAGATCCCCTAAAGACAGATTCATAGTTAAACAAAAAAGTACAGAGAATAGAATTAATTGGGGAGAAGTTAACTTACCAACTACGGAAGAGGTTTTTAACAACTTATATAATAAAGTTATGGAATATTTAAAAGACAAAGATTTATTTGTTTTTGATGGATATGTAGGTGCTATGAAGGAATACAGCCTTCCTATAAGAGTTGTAAACGAATTAGCGTCTCAAGCTATATTTTCAAATCAATTATTTAGAAGACTAAATAAGGACGAGCTTCAAAATCATAAACCAGAGTTTACAATTATAGCTGTACCAGAATTTAAAGCTAATGCTGAAGAAGATAAGATAAATTCAGAGGCATTTATTTTAGTGAATTTTGATAAAAAAATAGTATTGATCGGTGGAACAAAGTATAGTGGAGAAATAAAGAAATCAGTGTTCTCTGTAATGAATTTCTTAATGCCAGACAAGGGAGTATTCCCAATGCACTGTTCAGCTAACATAGGAGAAGCTGGTGACACTTCTATATTCTTCGGATTATCTGGTACAGGAAAAACCACTTTATCAGCAGATCCAGAAAGATTATTAATTGGTGATGATGAGCATGGATGGTGTGATAAAGGAACATTCAACTTTGAAGGTGGATGCTACGCTAAAACTATAAGATTAGATAAGGAAAAAGAATGGGAAATATATGAGGCATTAAAATTTGGTTCTGTTTTAGAAAATGTTATCTTAGATGAAGAAGGTAATCCAGATTATGACAATGGATCTCTTACAGAAAATACAAGAGGAGCATATCCTGTTGATTATATAAAAAATGTAAAATTAGATGGTATCGGTGGACAACCTAATACGGTTATATTTTTAACAGCTGATGCTTTTGGAGTTATACCTCCTATATCAAAATTATCTAAAGAAGCTGCTATGTATCATTTTATGTCAGGTTATACAAGCAAGGTTGCTGGTACTGAAAGAGGAATAACTGAGCCAAAGGCTACTTTCTCAGCTTGTTTTGGAGAGCCATTTATGCTTATGAACCCATCAGTATATGCAGAACTTTTAGGAGAAAAGATTGAAAAATATAATACTGATGTATATTTAGTTAACACAGGATGGATAGCTGGAGGATATGGAGTAGGACCAAGAATGAATTTAAAATATACTAGAGCTATGGTCAAAGCTGCTATTCAAGGACAATTAAAAAATGTAGAATATGAAGAACATCCAGTGCTAAAAGTTCTTATGCCAAAGGAATGTCCAAATGTTCCAACGGAGCTATTAAATCCTAAAAATACTTGGGAAAATAAAGATGCATATGATAAAAAAGCTAAGGAACTAGCAGAAAAATTCCAAAATAACTTTAAAAAATTTAAAAATGTACCAGATGAAATAAAAAAAGCTGCTCCGATAGTATAGAAATTTTAAAGTAATTAGACCTTTACACCGAAAATATAGTATAGATATATTTTCGGTGTTTATTTTTATATATAAAAAGGAGGGGCGACAAATGAAGAATAAGTTTTTTAAACTTTTACTTATGGGATTATTAGTGGCCATAGTAGCAGTAGCTTTTAATAAATATGGATTTGTAAAGTCTAATGAGAATAAAGTTAATGTGGAGAAGTGGGACAATTTATACTCTGAGGCAAATATTAAATTTTATTATCAAGATAAAGAAGACATGAATATTAAAAAAATAGAGGACACTTTTAAACTTAAAGAGTTAATTAAAAATGAAAATGATGATTTGAAAAAAGCTTTAGTTATCATGAAGTGGCTAAGTGAAAGGGTGAAGTACAATCCTAATAGCATGAGTAGTGAAGAATTTGCTATTGAAACAATAAAAAAAGCTAAGGAAAATGCAGTAACTATAAATGACGAGGATTATTGTTCAATATATACAGAATTAGCAACAGCAGCTGGATTGAATGTAAGAAAGGGAGAATTAAGAGTTAAAGAAGCTAATAAATATAAGAAAAAGTATAATCATTTTGTATGTGAAGTGTGGAGTGATAAATATAATAAATGGATAATGTTAGATCCCGCTAATTTACACTATATAACTAACAAGGGAGAGCCTATAAGTGTAATGGAAGTTATAAGTAAGAGGGATGATAATATAGAAATATTAGGTGGAAGTGATTCTAAAAAGTATATGAAAAATTTAAAAAAATACTTATATTCATATACTATTCCTATAGATAATAGTATATATGGAATTAGAAAAAGTAATTCGTTTATAACCTATATAAATAAAGGAGATTTACCAGAGATTTATATAAAAGATTCTATAATAGAACCTACTATTTTTACTAATAAGCAAGTTTTATTTAATATTTCTCCTAAAATAAAATATCAACCTGAAAAAGTAGTGAAAAAAGATGCTGTTCCTACATTAATATTTTCAGAACAAAACAGTAAAAAGGATAAAGATAAAGATAAAGATAAAGATAAAGATAATGAGAAAATACAATTATATGGAGGGGTATTTAGAGATAGTGTAATGGTGGACAAATATTATATAAGTGTAAATGCTGGCAAGTGGAAAGAAGTAAATAAATATTTTGAAATAACCCTATTAGAAGGAAAAAATACAATAAAGCTTTCAATGAATAAAGAGAAGGTTCAGAGGGAAGTAATTATAAATTATAATTTACAAAAGTAATAGGTAAAAAATACAATGTAGTTTTTAAAGAGGTATATAAACACTGTTACATCACTAGATAGCGAATTCTAACTTTTAGATGGAGTTAAAACTTCACCTAAAGGTTAGAATTCTGTTTATAATTGGTTGAATTGTTTTAGCTATGTATTGTATAATTATTAAAGTGTTACAACAAGAGCTTTTCAAATATTGGAGGTAAATAATATGGACTTAGTACTTATATTAAAAGCTATTATAACAGGAATAGTTGAGGGGATAACAGAGTTTTTACCTGTATCATCTACTGGACATATGATAATAGTACAAAATTTTATAAATTTTAATAACGACTTTTCTAAAATGTTTGCTGAAGTCATTCAGTTAGGGGCTATATTAGCTATAGTGGTTTTATATTGGAATAAAATATGGAAATCACTTAAGAATCTTGCACCAGGAAAATGGGGATTTAAGCTTTGGTTAAATATTGTAGTTGCTTGTATTCCATCAGGAGTATTAGGAATTCTTTTTCATAAAAAAATAGAGGAACATCTATTTAGTATTCCAACTGTAGCAGCGGCATTGGTATTAGGCGGAATATGGATGGTATATGCTGAGAATAAGCATAGAAAGAATTACTATACTAGGGACATGGATGATGTGACACTAGTACAAGCACTTAAAATTGGTTGTTTTCAGTGTTTAGCACTTTGGCCAGGAATGTCTAGGTCTGCTTCTACTATAATAGGAGCTTGGATTAGTGGACTTTCTACAGTGGCAGCAGCAGAATTCTCTTTTTTCTTAGCAATACCTACTATGATAGGTATGTCAGGAATAAGTTTATTAAAATATAAAGCTGTATTAAGTATTTCAGAAATAGTGGCTTTAGCTGCAGGATTCTTAGTATCTTTTATAGTAGCATTAATTGTAGTGGACAAGTTTATGGGATATCTACAGAAAAAACCTATGAAAGTTTTTGCAATCTATAGAATAATAATTGGTATTTTATTATTAGGATTATCATTTGCACATGTTATTACAGTTTAGGATTATATTGTTTTAAACTTACTTGATAAAATAAAGAAAAAATTACAATTATAATTATAATGGGATGGCTCAAAGAAATAAAAAGTATTTGAATCATCCCATTGGAATTCTATTTTAAATAATAATTAACTCAACTTTCGCACATAAAGTTCAAGCTCTACATTAGATTAATAAGGGTTTTTGATTTAAAATTTAGAATGTAAAATAGGAATTTGTAGAGTAGGTAAGAGTGAAAAAGTAAGAGCTAAGAGGTAAAAAGTAAGAAGTAAAAAGTAAGAGTGAAAAGGTAAAAAGTAAGAAGTAAAAAGTAAGAGCTAAGAGGTAAAAAAGTAAGAAGTAAAAAGTAAGAGTGAAAAGGTAAGAACTAGTAGGTAAAAAAGTAAGAGCTCTTGAAAAAATTCAGCAAGGCTGAATTTTCAGCACAACTATTACTTAGTACCTATTACTTGCAAATTAATTATAAAAAACTCTCTGAGTTTTATCTTTAACTCTTACTTCTTACTTCTTAGCTCTTAACTCTTAACTATTGCTTACTACTTACCTGCAAATTTCAAATTATAGTTAGTTTATAAAAGAGCTTTATTCTTCATTTTAAATTTTTATTTTATAACTGCAAAAGTTGAATAATTAAATCAATATTATAGATAAAAATAATTGTTTAGAGAAGATAATTGTAAGTAATAAATATGCTATAAAATGATTAACCCACAAAAAGCATTATATTACTTGAATTATGAAATTTCTCTGGAATGACTTGCATAAGAAGCGAAGGAACTGTTTAAATTTAATTTTAGAAATTCTTCTTTTAGACAGATAAAATTATCGTAAGCCTGGCAAGGACGCCAGGCTAGCGAACCTGAGGCAGGACGCTGAATGTGAGCGTTAGATAATTTTATATGGCTAAAAGATTAGAATTTCTTAAATTAAATTTATTGTTCCGAGCTTTTATGCAAGTCATGGAGGAGAAATTTTATAATTCCACCACATTGTACCTTATTGTGGGTTAATCATAAAATAAATATAAAAAAATATTTTAATTTTGTTGACAAAAGATATTTAAGATGATAGAATATTATTCGTTGAAGGACACAAACTGGTCTTTGAAAATTAAACAGAGATGATGATGATAAATCATAAAGTCAGTGAATTTGAGTTTGAGATTAAACTTTTAAATTGAGAGTTTGATCCTGGCTCAGGACGAACGCTGGCGGCGTGCCTAACACATGCAAGTCGAGCGATGAAGTTCCCTTCGGGGAATGGATTAGCGGCGGACGGGTGAGTAACACGTGGGCAACCTGCCTCAAAGAGGGGAATAGCCTCCCGAAAGGGAGATTAATACCGCATAAAATTACGAAATCGCATGGTTTTGTAATCAAAGGAGTAATCCGCTTTGAGATGGGCCCGCGGCGCATTAGCTAGTTGGTAAGGTAAAGGCTTACCAAGGCGACGATGCGTAGCCGACCTGAGAGGGTGATCGGCCACATTGGAAC